>NZ_OY764015.1:502500-1900000 GCF_963667775.1 uncultured Trichococcus sp.
CGGTAATACGCACTGGAGGACCGAACCCACGCACGTTGAAAAGTGCGGGGATGAGGTGTGGGTAGCGGAGAAATTCCAATCGAACTTGGAGATAGCTGGTTCTCTCCGAAATAGCTTTAGGGCTAGCCTCGGATATGCGAATCATGGAGGTAGAGCACTGTTTGGACTAGGGGCCCTTCTCGGGTTACCGAATTCAGATAAACTCCGAATGCCATTGATTTAGATCCGGGAGTCAGACTGCGAGTGATAAGATCCGTAGTCAAAAGGGAAACAGCCCAGACCACCAGCTAAGGTCCCAAAGTATCTGTTAAGTGGAAAAGGATGTGGGGTTGCACAGACAACTAGGATGTTGGCTCAGAAGCAGCCATCATTTAAAGAGTGCGTAATAGCTCACTAGTCGAGTGACCCTGCGCCGAAAATTTACCGGGGCTAAACAGATCACCGAAGCTGTGGATGGAACCTTCGGGTTCCGTGGTAGGAGAGCGTTCTAAGGGCATCGAAGCCAGATCGTGAGGACTGGTGGAGCGCTTAGAAGTGAGAATGCCGGTATGAGTAGCGCAAGACGGGTGAGAATCCCGTCCACCGAATAACTAAGGTTTCCTGGGGAAGGCTCGTCCTCCCAGGGTTAGTCGGGACCTAAGCTGAGGCCGATAGGCGTAGGCGATGGACAACAGGTTGATATTCCTGTACCAGTTGCTTTTGTTTGAGCGATGGAGGGACGCAGGAGGCTAAGGAATGCACACGATCGGAAATGTGTGTCCAAGCAGCAAGTCTGAGAACGAGTGAAATGCTTTTTCTCTCAAGGACAAGCTGTGATGGGGAGCGAAATTTAGTAGCGAAGTTCCTGATGTCACACTGCCAAGAAAAGCTTCTAGTGAGAAAGTAACTGCCCGTACCGCAAACCGACACAGGTAGTTGAGGAGAGAATCCTAAGGTGTGCGAGAGAACTCTCGTTAAGGAACTCGGCAAAATGACCCCGTAACTTCGGGAGAAGGGGTGCTGACCGCAAGGTCAGCCGCAGTGAATAGGCCCAAGCGACTGTTTATCAAAAACACAGGTCTCTGCAAAATCGAAAGATGACGTATAGGGGCTGACGCCTGCCCGGTGCTGGAAGGTTAAGAGGAGAGGTTAGCGCAAGCGAAGCTTTGAATTGAAGCCCCAGTAAACGGCGGCCGTAACTATAACGGTCCTAAGGTAGCGAAATTCCTTGTCGGGTAAGTTCCGACCCGCACGAAAGGCGTAACGATTTGGGCACTGTCTCAACGAGAGACTCGGTGAAATTATAGTACCAGTGAAGATGCTGGTTACCCGCGACAGGACGGAAAGACCCCATGGAGCTTTACTGCAGTTTGATATTGCGTGTTTGTATCACATGTACAGGATAGGTAGGAGCCGAAGATACCGGGACGCCAGTCTCGGAGGAGGCAACGGTGGGATACTACCCTTGTGATATGACCACTCTAACCCGCTGCTCTTAGCGAGCAGGGAGACAGTGTCAGACGGGCAGTTTGACTGGGGCGGTCGCCTCCAAAAATGTAACGGAGGCGCCCAAAGGTTCCCTCAGAATGGTTGGAAATCATTCGTAGAGTGTAAAGGCAGAAGGGAGCTTGACTGCGAGACCTACAAGTCGAGCAGGGACGAAAGTCGGGCTTAGTGATCCGGTGGTTCCGCATGGAAGGGCCATCGCTCAACGGATAAAAGCTACCCTGGGGATAACAGGCTTATCTCCCCCAAGAGTTCACATCGACGGGGAGGTTTGGCACCTCGATGTCGGCTCATCGCATCCTGGGGCTGTAGTCGGTCCCAAGGGTTGGGCTGTTCGCCCATTAAAGCGGTACGCGAGCTGGGTTCAGAACGTCGTGAGACAGTTCGGTCCCTATCCGTCGCGGGCGTTGGAAATTTGAGAGGAGCTGTCCTTAGTACGAGAGGACCGGGATGGACACACCGCTGGTGTACCAGTTGTTCTGCCAAGAGCATCGCTGGGTAGCTATGTGTGGACGGGATAAACGCTGAAAGCATCTAAGCGTGAAGCCCCCCTCAAGATGAGATTTCCCATCACTTTAAGTGAGTAAGACCCCTGAGAGATGATCAGGTAGATAGGTTGGGAGTGGAAGTACAGCGATGTATGGAGCGGACCAATACTAATCGGTCGAGGACTTAACCAATTTTTAAAAAGAAGAAAACTCAAGCGGTGTTTTCGGCTTCCCTTTACTTTTGTAGATTCAGTTTTGAGAGAACAACGTTCTCTAATTAAAAATGTGCGGTGACGATGGCAAGAAGGTCACACCTGTTCCCATCTCGAACACAGAAGTTAAGCTTCTTAGCGCCGATTGTAGTGAAGGGTTTCCCTTTGTGAGACTAGGACGTTGCCGCGCATTTATATTTATATCATGGAGGTTTAGCTCAGCTGGGAGAGCGTCTGCCTTACAAGCAGGATGTCGGCGGTTCGATCCCGTCAACCTCCATCCATGAGTTATTAGCTCAGTTGGTAGAGCATCTGACTTTTAATCAGAGGGTCGCAGGTTCGAGCCCTGCATAACTCATTTGCGGGTGTGGCGGAATTGGCAGACGCACTAGATTTAGGATCTAGCGCCGCAAGGCGTGGGGGTTCAAGTCCCTTCACCCGCATAATTGAATACGCCGGCTTAGCTCAGTTGGTAGAGCATCTGATTTGTAATCAGAGGGTCGAGGGTTCGAATCCTTTAGCCGGCACCATTCGCGGAAGTAGTTCAGTGGTAGAACATCACCTTGCCAAGGTGGGGGTCGCGGGTTCGAACCCCGTCTTCCGCTTTCATAAGGACTATGCCAGATCTTATGAAAGCAACAAATAGGTACATGCCGGGGTGGCGGAACTGGCAGACGCACAGGACTTAAAATCCTGCGGTGAGTGATCACCGTATCGGTTCGATTCCGATTCTCGGCATTTAGGCACCCATAGCTCAATTGGATAGAGTACTTGACTACGAATCAAGCGGTTACAGGTTCGACTCCTGTTGGGTGCATTAATTAAATACAACGGGAAGTAGCTCAGCTTGGTAGAGCACTTGGTTTGGGACCAAGGGGTCGCAGGTTCGAATCCTGTCTTCCCGATAACTAAAATTATGGGGCCTTAGCTCAGCTGGGAGAGCGCCTGCCTTGCACGCAGGAGGTCAGCGGTTCGATCCCGCTAGGCTCCATTTTTTTTATTTTTTGGCGGTGTAGCTCAGATGGCTAGAGCGTCCGGTTCATACCCGGGAGGTCATGGGTTCGACCCCCTTCGCCGCTATAATGCCTTGCTTCGGACCTTTAGCTCAGTTGGTTAGAGCAGACGGCTCATAACCGTCCGGTCGCAGGTTCGAGTCCTGCAAGGTCCATGAAAAAAATATCAGCTTATGGAGGATTACCCAAGTCCGGCTGAAGGGAACGGTCTTGAAAACCGTCAGGCGTGTAAAAGCGCGCAAGGGTTCGAATCCCTTATCCTCCTTTAGTGGCCTCAGGCCATTGTATCATTACTAGTATTATTATCGCGGGGTGGAGCAGTTGGCAGCTCGCCGGGCTCATAACCCGGAGGTCACAGGTTCAAGTCCTGTCCCCGCAATTGTCATGATTGTTGCTGCTTCAGCAGCTTGCAAGCCATGATACACTTGGGCGCAAGCCCACAATGTAACCTTATAAAAAGTTTTACGCATGGTTCCGTGGTGTAGGGGTCAACATGCCTGCCTGTCACGCAGGAGATCGCGGGTTCAAATCCCGTCGGAGCCGCCATGCGGGTGTAGTTTAGTGGTAAAACCCCAGCCTTCCAAGCTGATGTCGGGAGTTCGATTCTCCTCACCCGCTTTTTTTAAGAAGGGCCTATAGCTCAGCTGGTTAGAGCGCACGCCTGATAAGCGTGAGGTCGATGGTTCGAGTCCATTTAGGCCCATTGATAAAGCAACAATAGTAACAGAAAATTTCTTGTTATGGGGAAGTACTCAAGTGGCTGAAGAGGCGCCCCTGCTAAGGGTGTAGGTCGTTAACGCGGCGCGAGGGTTCAAATCCCTCCTTCTCCGTAGCTTTATCAAAAGAATAAAAAACATGGTCCGTTGGTCAAGCGGTTAAGACACCGCCCTTTCACGGCGGTAACACGGGTTCGATTCCCGTACGGATCATAGGCAAGTTGTTACACTAGCTTGAGCGTCAGCTCATAGTGATTCAATTTTTGGAGGATTACCCAAGTCCGGCTGAAGGGAACGGTCTTGAAAACCGTCAGGCGTGTAAAAGCGCGCAAGGGTTCGAATCCCTTATCCTCCTTTGTCATAGCTGTTGGCGCTTCAGCGACATCACAGACATGATACACTTGAGCGTAAGCTCGCAGAGTTTCCTTTTTATTATCGCGGGGTGGAGCAGTTGGCAGCTCGCCGGGCTCATAACCCGGAGGTCACAGGTTCAAGTCCTGTCCCCGCAATTGATTTTTAAAAGTGAAGAACTATTGATGTGAGTTCGTTTAGAACCATAGGTACTATTTTTATGGCCCGTTGGTCAAGCGGTTAAGACACCGCCCTTTCACGGCGGTAACACGGGTTCGATTCCCGTACGGGTCATCACTGCGGAGCACTCTTTTGAGTGCTTTTTTGATCTCATGCAAAAAAAGGCAGCTGCACCAGTCAACGTGACTGGTGCAGCTGCCTTTTTCGTATAACTAATTCAACTTTTATTATCAGGTAAAGAATAATAATGAATAAACCAGCGTGAGAATAAAACCATAATTGGTCAGATATTGATCAATTCTGAAGTCTCTTTGAAATCTTTTTTTGAGCAAAGGTAAGACCAGCAGAGTGGACAATCCGAATAAGATGATGGACCATAGAGAACTGTTGAGGTTAATGATTTGGAGGAATGCTGTCAGATATACAAGCAGGAAAGAAGTCGTTTTCAAAAATTTTGAGTGCGCCATAAGCAGTTTTTGATAATGTGTCATAGGTCGATGGCTGACTGAAGTACTCTTTATCTGAACCTGTATCAAACAAAAAATATGGAATAGGATCAATGGGAGCAACTCGTATTGCAGCTGCAGCGGAATAAAGTTTGCCTGTGAAAAAAAAGATACGGATGAAAGAATGAATATCTTAAAGAAAGGCCTCAGCAGTATTTCGTAAAAAGTATCCGTCATACTGTAAGGATAAAACTGTAAGATCGAGTAAATTAGATACAGTGCAAGAATGGCTGTCAGAATTAGGTTCGATAAATAGAAAAGGATGGTCAACGATCCAATCGAAAGAATTCCTAAAACCAGAATTATTTTATACGGAAGTTTTGCGTCGGGTTGTTCACTTTTTGAAAGTATACGTTCCAAGGCATGGGTAAACAGCAAAATTAGATAGAGAATAAAAAGCAACAGATAGTTGGGTCCGTTGAAGGTCATTCCTCTGCATGCTCCAAAAAGCAGTAGCGTCAAAGGGGCTGTCAGCATGGCCAACAAGGTATTGTTCATCAGGTGCTTGAATTGTGTAATGATTGTCAGCATAATCTCTTCCTTCATCATTGATGGGTATTTTTAAGTGTATCATCTTATAGATATTGCGCAAATTCATCATAGGTTAACGTCTTTGCTATGTCAAGCCCGGGAATGATACCAAGCGGCATGAAAATGATTGGATATGTGTTTGTTTTGGTGCTCATCTATGGCACAAAGATGAAATTCTCTTATTTTTTGTTGCTTTTTTGACGATCATAGCGTATATTAGGTATGTTGCATTTCAAAGGCTAATTGCAATATCCCGATAGGACTCACAATATGTGAAGACGCCTTGTAACCAAAAAATGGGGGAATGAAAAATGGTAGAAAAAAGATTATTTACTTCAGAATCAGTAACGGAAGGTCATCCGGATAAAATTGCTGATCAGATCAGCGATGCAATTTTGGACACGCTGTTGGCTGCTGATCCAAATGCGCGTGTTGCTTGCGAAACGATTGTCACGACAGGACTGGTAGTTGTCTTTGGAGAAATCACGACAAGCGCTTACGTAAACATCCAGCAGATCGTCCGCGATACTGTGACTGAAATTGGTTATACGCGTGGCAAATTTGGTTTCGATGCGGATAATTTGGCCGTTATGGTATCCTTGGACGAACAATCGGACGATATCGCAATCGGCGTAAACGAATCACTGGAACGCAGAGAACTGGTGACTACGGATTACAATGAAATCGGGGCAGGGGATCAAGGTTTGATGTTCGGTTTTGCCATCAACGAAACGGAAGAACTGATGCCGTTACCTATTTCGCTGAGTCATAAGTTAGCGAAACGTTTATCTGAAGTCCGCAAAGACGGTACTTTGGAATATTTAAGACCGGACGGAAAAACACAAGTCACCGTGGAATACGATGAAGACGGCAAACCGAAACGTGTGGACACAATCGTTTTGAGTACGCAACATGATGAGAATGTCACGTTGGAACAATTGAAAAAAGATATTTTGGAGCATGTCATCCATGTGGTCATCGACGATGCCTTGTTGGATGCTGATACTAAATACTTCATCAATCCTACTGGTCGCTTTGTCATCGGAGGACCTAAAGGCGATTCCGGTCTGACTGGGAGAAAAATCATCGTTGATACTTATGGTGGTTATGCGCGTCATGGTGGCGGTGCTTTCTCAGGTAAGGATGCTACAAAAGTTGACCGTTCTGCAAGCTATGCGGCCCGTTACATTGCGAAAAACATTGTTGCGGCTGGATTGGCAACAAAATGTGAAATCCAATTGGCCTATGCGATCGGAGTTGCTGAACCTGTATCGATTGCGATCGATACATTCGGCACAAGTGAGTATCCCGAAGCCACTTTGATAGAGGCAGTACGCAAAAACTTCAACTTGACGCCAGCTGGCATCATTCAAATGTTGGATCTGCGTCGTCCTATCTTTAAAAAGACGGCAGCCTATGGACATTTTGGCCGTGAAGATGCTGACTTCACTTGGGAGAAGACAGACAAAACAGAAGCTTTGCTTTCATATGTTCAAGCGGACAAATAAAAGCAAGCAAAAAAAGGAAAGCGTTGCGGTCATTTGCCGGAACGCTTTCCTTTTTTCTATTTCATATAAGGAGTTTTCTTTTTCTCGATGGCAATCAAGAACGGCGGATGATTGATCTGGTTGATGAAGCCGTATTGCAGTACCTTGAATAAGGATTGATTCAAGCTACTGCAGTAATCAAGCAGGGCGTTCCTCTCTTCCATGCCGCCAGGATGCCCACTGTACACGACTAAGAGAATGTAGCTGCCGATCCGTAATTTCGGGAGCAGGGCATCGATGGCACTGATGGTCGTATTTTTTTTGGTGATGATCGTTTTATCGGATCCTGGCAGGTATCCTAAGTTGAAGATGGCACCGCCGATTTTTGCATTGTCGGCCAACACATCCCCAAGGGTTTCATGCCCTTGATGAAGAAGGGTAACCTGATCCGTCAGTCCTGCCAACAATAGTTTTTGTGCAGTGTTTTCGACGGCTTGTTTCTGGACGTCAAAACCGATCACTTTGCCTGTTGGACCGACCAGTGTAGCCAAAAGGACGGTATCGCTGCCGTTTCCGACAGTGGCATCAATGACTAAATCTCCTGTGCAGACTGTTTCCTTCAGCAAACTATGACTGAAGCCCACTGCGGACAACAACATGTTCCTCACCCTTATTCCTGATATTGTGGATTCCTTGATAGGTATTGCGGCGCTCCAGCTCATGATCGATTGCGTTCAGCACTTCCCACTTTTTGAGGCTCCACATCGGGCCGACAAGCGTATCACGCGGAGCATCTCCCGTAATCCGGTGGATGACGATTTCTTCCGGAATGACTTCGAGCTGATCGCAGACAAGTCCAACATATTCGTCTTTCTCCAACAAACGTAGCCTATCTTGATGATAATCCCGAAGCATTTTTGTGTTCTTCATCAGATGGAGCAAATGGATCTTGATTCCTTGGATATCGGAATCAAGGATGACACGGTTGACACTCTCCATCATCATTTCATGGGTTTCTCCCGGAAGCCCATTGATTAGATGGGTGCACACCGGGATATTGTGCGCACGCAGTTCATCGACTGCTTTCAGGTAGGTATCATAGGAATGCGCGCGGTTGATGATTTTGCTTGTTTCTTCATGGATGGTCTGGAGCCCCAACTCCACCCATATGTAGTAACGTTTGTTGAGTTCCGCCAAATATGCGATCGTTTCGGGTGGCAGGCAATCCGGACGCGTCGCAATCATGATGCCGACCACACCGTCTTCGTTGACTACCTGTTCATAACGATGGCGCAGAATATCCACCGGTGCGTGCGTATTGGTGAAGTTCTGGAAATAGGCGATGTAGCTTTTTACATTCGGCCATTTTTTGTGCATCATATCGATGCCTTTGCGTAATTGGACAGGCAGCGGATCGACCCGGTCCTGAGCAAAATCGCCGGATCCGGAAACGGTGCAGAAGGTGCAACCACCGCGTGCGACGGTGCCGTCGCGGTTCGGGCAATCAAAACCGCCATCGATGGCTACTTTGAAAATCTTTTCGCCAAAGTGTTGTTGCAGATGGTAATTCCATGTATGGTAACGTTTATTTGTGTCACTGTATAAAAATTGATTTGTCAATACTTTCACCTCACCATCCATTTTATCATGATTTTTGGCCAGCCAGTAGACTATTTGACAGCTTTTCTGTGTTTAATGGGAAGGTATTGTTGGAAAGGGGTTACATTTAAGCGGTATAAAGGATTGTTACAGATTTATTTCAATTGTTAAATATTAAATATGGTTATGAAAGCCATTCAAAAATTTGAGAAACAAACATATAATAGACATGTTGGATTAGTTTCTTAAAAGAAATTTAAAAAAATTCCATCATTTTTATAAATTCAGATGTTTTCACTGCCGAATCGGCAGTATTTTGATATAGGGAGTGGTATATTTTGGTGTTATCCAGAAATGAACGCATCAACCAAAAGAAAAAAGAACAACTGATCAATTCTTTTATCACCACGAATAAAAGACTGAAACGCAGCGTAGCAGTATTAAGCACATCGTTCTTCATGACAACCGTTGTGAAGCCAGTCCAACTGGTTTTGGCAGCAGAGACGACTACGCTTGGAACAACGGATAAACAAGTATATTCCACTAATCCCTTTTTGAACCAGATCATCCCGTCTGCGACCGTAATCGCTGCGAAAAATGATCTGTACGCTTCCGTGATGATGGCCCAAGCCATCCTGGAAAGCGGATGGGGTACCAGTGCTTTAGCGTCGGCTCCCAACTATAACCTATTCGGGATCAAAGGGGATTACAACGGAGAATCCGTCAACATGGGGACATTGGAGGACAGCGGTGGGCAGAATTATTATCCGATCAATGCTGAATTCAGGAAATATCCTTCCTATGCCGAATCCTTGCAGGATTATGCAAATCTTCTTGCGAATGGAACGAGTTGGAATCCGAATTATTATGCCGGTGCTTGGAAAAGCAATACAGCCTCTTATCAGGACGCAACAGCTTACCTGACCGGTCGCTATGCGACAGACACAGCCTACAGTGCCAAGTTGAACAGAATCATCGCACAATACGGTTTAGATCAATATGATAACTATCAACTTGTAGATGACGAAGAAGTCGAAAACCCGGATGCAGGCAATGTCGATTTTGAAACGCCTACTGATAGTCCTGACCTACCGACTGTCGAGCTTCCGGAAAATACGGACGAAGATACTGGAGAACAAGAGAAACCAAGTGAACCTGCAGAGGATACCGAAGAAGTCGAGACTCCGGAAACTCCGGATGCTCCGGTTCAAGCGGGGGAGGCTTTCCATGTCGTTCAACCCGGCGATACGCTTTACGCAATCGCTAAAAAGTATGGAATTTCGTTAGTGGATCTGTTGACGCTGAATAAACTGACTTCCAATATGATCTATGTGGGAGACCGTCTGGTGTTGCCTGACAGTGTCGTCGTCGAAGATGAGACGCCTGCAGAAGATGTGGAAGAAGAAACCACCGTACCATCTGCGCCAACCGGAGTTTATACGGTGGTCGCTGGCGATACCCTTTACAAAATCGCTGCTGCGAATGGCTTGACAATCAGTGAGTTGAAAAGTCTGAATACGTTGACGAATGACACAATCTACGTGGGCCAAAAATTGTTGCTGGGCAAAACAACAACGACTGCTCCAGATAAGACCGAAAATGAATCAAACAGCAATGCCGGTCAAACAACTACCCAATCATACACGGTTAAATCGGGTGATACATTGTGGTCGATCGCGAATGCGAACAACATGACCGTTACCGCACTGAAGGCCGCTAACAGTCTGACTTCCGATGCGATCTATCCGGGTCAAGTCCTGAAGACTGCGGGCACGTCAGCACCAACTACAGGAACGGATACAGGCACTACGGGAACTACAATCACTGGAGCTTTCATCAAACCGGCCAGCGGATATATTTCATCTCCGTTCGGATACCGTACTTCTCCGATCAATGGGGCGGTGGAATTCCATCGAGGTGTTGATATCGCAGGGAGTGGTAATATTTCTGCGGCTCAGATGGGCGTTGTGGAAGTCGCGACTTATCACTACAGCTACGGCAACTACGTCGTCATCAACCACGGCAAAATTAACGGCGTGACCATCAAAACGTTGTATGCGCATATGCAATCAGGTCTATCGGTATCCGTAGGACAGACCGTCAACCAAGGACAAAAAATCGGTGTGATGGGGACAACCGGCAGCTCGACAGGCGTCCATCTGCATTTCGAAGTGCAGGAAAATGGGGCTGTCGTCAACCCAATGAACTACATCAACGGCATCACTTCGGGAACGCCTGGAGCGACAACGCCAACTACACCATCCACCGGAAACAGTGTCGTTGTCGTGTCCGGAGATACTTTGTGGAAGATTGCGAATGCGAACGGACTGACGGTTGCGGAATTAAAAAAATTGAATAACTTGACAAGTGACGCGATTGTGACAGGCCAAGTACTGATTTTGAAGAGCGCAGGCACAGATACGCCAAACAAACCTTCAACGCCGACAGTGACCCCTGGAACAACTTCTATAACGGTGGCATCCGGCGACACGCTTTGGAAAATCGCGAATGCGCACGGATTGAGTGTAGCTGAATTGAAGACTCTGAACAATCTGACGAGTGATGTCATCGTTCCAGGCCAAACATTGTTGCTTAAACAAACTACGACACCGCCGAGTCTGACGCCACCAACGACGCCAACAGTGCCGACTGCACCTTCAGTTCAGAGCACAATCACTGTGGCATCCGGCGACACGCTTTGGAAAATCGCGAGTGCGCACGGATTGAGCGTAGCTGAACTAAAAACACTGAACAATCTGAGTTCCGATTATATTTATCCGGGTCAATCCTTGAAAGTGACGAAATCAGTTACGACTGGGAATAATTCTACAGGCGTGACACCACCAACTGTAACGAAACCTTCCGTTCCGACTGTCACAAACAAAGTGTACATAGTCCAGAAGGGGGATACGCTCTATAAAATCGCCTCCGCTAATGGTGTTTCGGTTGCCGAGCTGAAGGCTTGGAACAACCTGAACACGGATATCATTTTTGTGAACCAATCCTTGAAGTTGGCTGCAACGACGAGTTCAACGCAGACAACAGCGCCAACCACAAGTGCGCCTGAGGCATCCGGCAATACGTATACGGTCCAAAAAGGCGATACTTTGTATAGCATCGCCAAGAAAAAGGGTGTCAGCTTAGCGGCTTTGATCGAAGCGAATGACATCACATCCAACATCATTTATGTCGGCCAAGTCATCACTTTTTAAGTCATCAGCTGAATCACTCTTGAAGGCATCAAACCTTGATGAAATGAATTTTATTTGTTAAAATAGCAGATGAGTCAATTGATAAATGAAACAGACCTAGAGAAGGAATAGTAGAGAGCAGCTTTTTTGAAGAGAGTGCATGGCTGGTGAAAATGCACAAAGAGCCTCTTGAACTCGCCTTTGAGTTGTTCCGCCGAAAGCATCAGTAAGCGGGACCGCATCGCTGCGTTACAGGCATGATAAGGAATGCAAAGACATTCAATATAGGTGGTACCACGAAAAACTCGTCCTATAGGCAGAACCAGTGATGGACGCTGCCTATAGGACTTTTTTTATGGCCCATCGCCTGTTTGGATGAATGAAAAGAAAAGGATGTTGCTGGAAATGGGTTATACGCATAAAACGATCGAGAAAAAATGGCAAAAATATTGGGCAGACAACCGCACCTTCAAAACGACCGAAGGGGGCGGGAAACCAAAATATTATGTACTGGATATGTTCCCTTACCCATCCGGACAAGGCTTGCATGTAGGCCATCCGGAAGGCTATACGGCGACGGATATCGTTGCCCGTGCTAAACGCGCGCAAGGTTTCAATGTATTGCATCCGATGGGATGGGATGCTTTCGGATTGCCTGCTGAGCAATATGCGCTGGATACCGGTAACGATCCGGCTGATTTTACCGAGCTTAACATCAAAACTTTCAAGCGCCAGATCCAATCGCTAGGGTTCAGCTATGATTGGAGCCGCGAAATCAATACAACGGATCCAAGCTACTACAAATGGACGCAATGGATTTTCACAAAATTGTACGAACAAGGGTTGGCTTATGAGGCGGAAGTTTCCGTCAACTGGTGTCCGGCTTTGGGCACGGTACTTGCCAACGAAGAAGTGGTCGACGGTGTCAGCGAACGAGGCGGCCATCCGGTCTACCGCAAACCGATGAGACAGTGGATGCTGAAAATCACGGCTTATGCAGAACGTTTGCTGGACGATCTGGAATTGGTGGACTGGCCTGAGAGCATCAAAGAGATGCAACGGAACTGGATCGGACGTTCGGAAGGCTCGAACGTCACTTTCAAGATTAAAGATACCGATAAAGACTTCACGGTCTTCACGACCAGACCGGACACGTTGTACGGCGCGACCTATGCGGTTATGGCACCTGAATTGCCGTTGGTGAAGGAAATCATGTCCGAGCAACAAGCCGAAGCCGTCGAAGCTTACATCGATTCCGTTTCACTGAAGAGCGATCTTGACCGTACAGAACTTGCAAAAGAAAAGACCGGTGTATTCACTGGTGCTTATGCGATCAATCCGGTCAACGGCAAAGAAATCCCGATCTGGATCGCCGATTATGTATTGGCGACATACGGAACCGGCGCCATCATGGCTGTTCCTGCCCATGATACGCGTGATTATGAATTTGCCAAAAAATTCGACTTGGAGATCATTCCGGTTCTTGAAGGCGGAAACGTCGAAGAAGAAGCCTATACGGAAGATGGCTTACACATCAACTCCGACTTCTTGAACGGATTGGATAAAGCGACAGCAATCGCGAAGATGAATGACTGGTTGTCCGAAAACGGACTGGGTGAAAAAGTGGTTTCCTATCGTCTGCGTGACTGGTTGTTCTCGAGACAAAGATACTGGGGCGAGCCGATCCCTGTCATCCACTGGGAAGACGGTACATCGACAACAGTTCCTGAGAATGAACTGCCGTTGCTGTTGCCGAAGACCGATCAGGTAAAACCGAGCGGAACAGGGGAATCCCCGCTCGCCGTCATCGATGAGTGGGTCAATGTGGTCGATCCTGCGACAGGCATGAAAGGCAGACGCGAAACGAACACAATGCCGCAATGGGCGGGCAGCTCATGGTACTTCCTGCGCTTCATGGATCCGCATAACCGCAACGATCTTGCTTCTAAAGAAAGACTGGACTATTGGCAGAACGTCGACCTGTATATAGGGGGTGCCGAGCATGCGGTGCTTCATCTGCTGTATGCGCGCTTCTGGCACAAATTCCTTTATGATATCGGCATCGTTCCGACGAAAGAGCCGTTCCAAAAATTGTACAACCAGGGCATGATTTTGGGCGAAAACAATGAAAAAATGTCCAAATCAAAAGGGAATGTCGTCAATCCGGATGACATTGTGGAACGCTATGGCGCAGACACGCTCCGCATGTACGAAATGTTCATGGGACCTTTGGATGCATCATCGACATGGAGCGAAGGCGGCATCGAAGGCAGCCGCAAGTTCCTGGATCGCATTTGGCGCCTGCTTCTGGATGAGAATGACAAGATGCGGGACCGCATCACAACCATCAACACCCATGAACTGGACAAGGTTTACCATCAGACAGTCAAGAAAGTTACCGAGGATTACGATAATCTGCACTTCAATACGGCAATCTCGCAGATGATGATCTTCATCAACGAGGCTTATAAAGTGGAGGCACTGCCTTTCGAATACGTTACCGGCTTTGTTCAATTGCTTGCGCCGATCGCACCGCACTTCAGTGAAGAACTTTGGGTGAAACTGGGCAAACCAGAAGGTATTTCCTACGTTGCGTGGCCAACGTACGATGAAGCTTTCCTTGTCGAAGACGAAATCGAGGTCGTGTTCCAGATCAACGGTAAAGTAAAAACCAAAGAAATGGTTCCCTCCGCTATTTCCAACGAGGACATGATTGCTATGGCATTGGAAAACAGCATCATCAAGGAAGGTATCGAAGGCAAAACCGTCAGAAAAACCATCGCTATCCCAGGCAAACTGGTCAATGTTGTAGCGAACTAAACGGAAAAAGTATACAAAAGAACGAACACCCTGCTGACGGGATGTTCGTTCTTTTTATGTTTGTGTTTTTTTGAAAAGGGATTTTACGCACTTGCTTAAGGGATGATCAACACTTGCCCGACACGGATCAAGTTCGGGTTGGCGATGCTGTTCGCGTTCACGAGTTGGGTGATGGTTACGCCATAACGAAGCGCGATGGCATAGAGCGTATCCCCGGCTTTGACGGTGTAGGTTGTTCCGGTCGTAGGCGTCGTAGGAGTAGTCGGCGTGCTTGTTCCCGGAATCGTCAATACTTGGCCGATACTGATCAGGTTGGCGTTTGCGATGTTATTGGCATTAACGATCTGTTGGACTGTCACGCCATAACGCAAAGCGATAGCATAGAGGGTGTCTCCTGCTTTAACGGTGTAAGTTGTTCCGGTTGTAGGAGTCGTAGGCGCTGTCGGAGTACTTGTTCCGGGAATCGTCAACACTTGACCGACACGGATCAGATTAGCATTGGTGATGCCATTTGCATTAACGATCGCTTGGACTGTCACTCCATAACGCAAAGCGATAGCATAGAGCGTATCCCCGGCTTTGACTGTGTAGGATGTGCCTGTTGTGGGCGTTGTAGGAGTCGTAGGTGTTGTCGGCGTGCCTGTTCCCGGAATCGTCAACACTTGACCGACGCGGATCAGGTTGGCATTAGTCAAGCCATTGGCGTTAACGATCGCTTGGACTGTCACTCCATACCGCAAAGCGATGGCATAGAGCGTATCCCCAGCTTTGACTGTGTAGGATGTGCCTGTTCCCGGAGTGCTTGTGGTGTTCATAAGTTGGGAAAGGGTCACAAACGAATAACCCATCGCACGCAGCTGATTGATCATGTTCGGCAATGCGGTAGGAGTCCCGTTGGCGCCGTAACCAGTGTGCATCAACACGATGGCTCCAGGAACGATATTGTTGATGACGCGGTTGTAGATGTCAGTTGCTGAATTCCCCGTCCAATCCAGTGTATCGATGGTCCACTGGAATGTGTACGTATAGCCAGCGTTTCCGACTGTTTGCAGGACGGTATTGTTATAGGAACCGAATGGAGCGCGGAAGAAAGGTTTTGTACTCTTTCCGGTGAGGTTTGTGATGATCGTTTCGGCTTGACTGAGTTGGTTTGTCATCTCGGTCGTTGATACGGTTGTGAAGTCCGGATGGTTATAGGAGTGGTTTCCGATGTCGTGGCCAGCTGCGACAATGTTCTTGATTGCCTGCGGATGATTTTCAGCACCTTGACCGGTGAGGAAGAAAGTGGCTTTTATGTTATTGGCTGACAATGTGTTCAGAATTGATTGGATGTTAAATCCGTCCGATCCATCATCAAACGTTAAGGCAACGACCTTATTGGATGTCGAACCTTGGTAAATAATCTGCGAGGTAGCGGCCAAAGCAGGTGTTGCCGAAAGGGTGAAGAGAAGCAGGAGCGAAAGGATGACTCCGAATAAACGTCTGAACGCCTTTCTTGAGGTGTTCATTTTTATTCCCCTTTTCTGTTACGGTATATGTGACATGGTTGACGCGACGGCATTGAAAGACGAGTGCCTAAGATTGTGATTGTTGCAGAAAAATGGAGTGAACTCATTCTGTTCCACACTTACATTTTACCATAAACGTTATGGTGTGGGTATGAAAACGCATGCAAATGAATGGGGTGGTTAGTCTTTAAATGTCAGGAATTATTCTGAAATTATTAGGATTTTGCAAAATAAGACTGCTATAGATTGAAAAAAACCGTATATTTGGTAAAATACTTGAGTGATGAAATTATATTATTCTCTTTCAGTCATCAGGAAGAAAGCAGGTTGCAAATGTCAACAGATGGAAAAGTCAAAGCAGAAAATGAAACAACAAACAACAAGATGGTGCAGGGGACTTTTTGGATGACTTTCGGGAGCATTTTTTCCCGATTGATTGGTGCACTCTACATCATCCCATGGAACGCCTTGATGGGTTCTACTGATGCGGCCAATACGGCCAATGCCCTTTATTCGATAGGCTACACGCCTTATCAGCTGTTCCTTTCGATTGGGATAGCGGGCTTCCCGGCGGCGATGTCCAAACAGGTAGCCCAATACAACGCAAAAAATCAATACCGTACCGGCATCGACATCTTCAAGAAGAGCATGTTCTTTATGCTTTTGACGGGTGCGATCAGTGCAGCGTTGATGTACGGTTTGGCACCGATGATCGCCGAGAACAGTCCGGCTGCTTCACCTGAAGACGGGGCGTTGGTGATCCGTGCCTTGGCTCCCGCCTTATTGCTGGTGCCGGGCATGAGCTTGATGCGCGGTTTTTTCCAGGGCTATCAGGATATGGTGCCTTCAGCCATTTCGCAAGTATTTGAACAAATCGGCAGGGTCGTGTACCTTTTGGGTGCCACCTACATCGTGATGCAACTGCTGGATGGCAACATCGCCACAGCGGTTGCGCATTCCACTTTCGCGGCATTTGTGGGCGCGATTGTTGCGGCCATCATCCTCCTTTTTTATTACAAAAAGAAGATGGCTGAATATCAACCGTTGATCGCCAACAGCGAACCTTCCAGCAACATCCAGACGACTGCGGCCATCAAGAGCATGCTGCAGGAATCGATTCCGTTCATACTGATCGGATCGGGGATCACCTTCGCCAAGCTGATCGATCAGGTGACGTTCAAGCCGATGATGGAGAACTTGACGAACTATTCCGGCAAAGAAATTGAAGATCTGTTCGGATTGTTCAGTTTCAACGCCGACAAATTGATCATGATCATCGTTTCGTTGGCGGTCGGTATGGCCACAGCGGCGGTGCCATTGATTGCCGCCGAGTTCACGAAAGGCAACTTCCGTGTGTTGCAGAGCCAGGTGAGGGAAATCATCCAATTATTCGCCTTCATCATGCTTCCGGCATCTTTGGGGATGATGATCGTTTCCGAACCGATCTACAACGTGTTCTATCCGCTTCACCCGGTAGGGCCTACGCTGTTGGCGGTGTCGGCTCTGATGAGCATCGTTTTGGGCCTGTTCACGGTTCTCGGGTCGATTTTGCAGTCATTGAGCCGTCACAAGACGATGATTTCCTATCTGCTGGTGGGGCTTGCGGTCAAAGCAATCATGCAGTATCCGATGTTGGCTTTGTTCGATACAGCAGGGGCATTGGTTGCGACGACGATCGGTTTCATCGTGACTGTGCTCCTGAGCGGATGGAAAATCTATCACCTGACCCATTTTGGACTGGTTGATACACTGCGGAAAACAGGGAAAATTTTGGCGGTCGCATTGATCATGGCGGTATGCGCGTTCATCGCCTTGAAAGCCAGCATGCTGGTCATTCCGATCGATCGCAAATTGACGGCATTGGTGGTAGTCGCCATCGTAGCGGCAGTCGGGGGATTCGTCTACTTGTTCCTGACCCTGAAATTGCGCATCGCTGATGATATTTTGGGCGCCAAAGCCAACGGCCTGCGCAGAAAAATGCGCATCAAATAAAATAAACGAAACCTAAAAAGCAGCCTTAGTGGGTGCTTTTTGGTTTATAAGGGAGAAAAAATATGCGTTTGGATAAATTGTTGTCGAATTCTGGATTCGGATCCAGAAAAGAAGTCAAAGTATTATTGAAAAAGAAACTCGTGACGGTGAACGGGAAAGTTGAAACAAAAGCCGAAGCCAAAGTGGACAGCGAAAAGGACACTGTTCTGGTCGGCGGTGAACCGGTCAGCTATCAGGAATTTATGTACTTGATGATGAACAAACCGCAGGGCGTCCTCAGTGCAACGGAGGATAACCATCAAAAGACGGTCATCGACCTGTTGGCTTTCGAACTGCATCAGCAAGAGCTCTTTCCGGTAGGCCGTCTCGACAAGGATACGGAAGGACTGTTGCTGCTGACGAACGACGGCCAATTAGCGCATTTTCTGCTCTCGCCGAAACGGCATGTGGACAAGGTCTATTTCGCTGAAGTAGCGGGATGGATGACGGAAGAGGATAAAAGAGCCTTCGCCGAAGGACTTGTTCTCGAAGATGGGTACCGTTGTTTGCCGGCAAAACTTGAGGTACTGAGCTATGAGGAAGAAAATAACCGTTCGGAGGTAGAAATCACGATCAAGGAAGGGAAGTTCCATCAAGTGAAGCGGATGGTGCTGGCATGCGGAAAAGAGGTCACCTTCCTGAAAAGGTTGACGATGGGGCCTTTGCGTTTGGATGAGCAACTGGCAAAAGGCGATTACCGTCCGTTGCGCGATGAGGAACTTGCGGCATTGCGGGAACATCTGCCGGAGTCGATTAAAAAAGGCTAAGATTTTGTCTTCAGTAGGGCCAAAATACCAAGCTTTTATTTGGATATTTTGCCAAAAGTGATATGATGATAGCATGATATTTTAAGTTAGGATGTGCGTTCATGGAAATCAATTGGAAAAAAGAAGTGGAAATCAGAAAAACGGAACTGTTGGAGGACTTATTCACATTATTGCGGATCGACAGTGTGCGGGACGATTCGAAAATAACCCCTGATGCCCCGGTCGGACCGGGTCCTAAAGAAGCTTTGGAAGCTTTCTTGGCTATCGGTGAACGGGACGGTTTCACCACGAAAAATGTCGGCAATCTGGCCGGACATATCGAATTTGGCGAAGGTGAAGAATTGATGGGCGTATTCGGTCACGTCGATGTTGTGCCTACCGGGACCGGTTGGGATACGGATCCTTTCGTACCTGTGATCATCGATGACCGCATCTACGCCCGCGGATCGAGCGATGATAAGGGGCCTACGATGGCTGCCTATTATGCATTGAAGATCATCCGCGACCTGAAGCTGCCGATTTCCAAAAAGGTCCGCGTCATCATCGGGACGGATGAAGAGAGCGGCTGGAAATGTATGGACCACTATCTTGAAAACGAGCGGATACCTGATTTCGGTTTTTCTCCGGATGCTGAATTTCCGATCATCAATGGTGAAAAAGGCATGCAGACTTTCATGGTCCAATTCAGAGGCGACAACAAAGGCGGCAAGAACGAGTTGTTGAGTTTTGAGGCCGGTCTGCGCGAAAACATGGTCCCTCAGGATGCGACTGCCGTATTCATCAGTCCGGAGGCCGACAAAATTGAGCAGGCATTCGCTGCTTTCCTGGAAAATAATCCAGTCAAAGGAACGATTACTGTAGAAGGCGAACAAGTTACAATCGAATTGATCGGAAAAGCCGCTCACGGCATGAATCCGGCTGCAGGCGTGAATGCAGGTACCTATCTTGCCACTTTCCTGAACAAATTCAACTTCGGCGGCCAAGCCGCGACCTTCCTCGAATTGATCGCGGACCGCATCCATCTGCAGCATGATGCACAGAAATTGAACTTGGCCTACACGGATCCGGTAATGGGTGAATTGACCATGAATGCCGGCATATTCACTTTCACGCCGACAACCGGGGGTGAAGTAGCACTGAACTTCCGTTACCCGCAAGGCGTTTCCGAAGAAGGCATCGAAATCAAGTTGGAAGCTGCTTTGGCTTCCTACGGCGTGACGATCGCAAAAGGCGGACACGGCAAGTTGCCGCATTATGTGCCGGCCGACGATCCGTTGGTTAAAACACTGTTGGCTGTCTACGAAAAACACACTGGCCTGAAGGGGCATGAACAATCCATCGGCGGCGGAACCTACGGACGCCTTTTGGAGCGCGGCGTTGCTTATGGCGCGATGTTCCCGGACAGCATCGACACGATGCACCAGGCGAACGAATTCATGGCTCTGGATGATCTTTTCCGCGCGACTGCGATCTATGCGGATGCCATGTACGAACTGCTGAAATAAACAAACGGCCTGATAGTTTAAAAACGAAAAGAGGCTGGGACAATCTCCCAGCCTCTTTTTGCACCCGAACATCGTATGCGCAAACGCGGGACAGAACGCAGCCCCTGGCTCCACTTGACAAAAAGCGTTCATTTCCCCGTGGTTACTTATTTTCCCCAAGTTTAGCGCGCATGGAGATCAAATGCGATACACAGCAAACTTGATAGTGTAGTCTTCTGGCTTGTGCTCAGACCAATATCAGGAACCGGGACAATAGATTTGCCAATTCCGTTGCTATTCCTTAGAATAAGTGATAAAGGCTGGTCCTTGCAACAAATCAATACTGAGCAAATCCACACTTAAGGACCGAAAGGAGACCTGTAATCATGACATTGAAAGAAAAAGTAAACAAGGATTTCATCCAAGCAAGAAAAGACAAAGACATATTGAAGGCGGATGTCCTGCGTCTCATCAAAACGGAGTACGACTCTTTCTTGATCGACAACAAGCGTGAAATGACCGAAGCTGAGCAAATCAATGTTTTTCTGAAGGACATCAAAAAGACCAATGAAGCGATCACTTTTGCAAGGCAAGTCGGACGCGCAGATCTGATCGAAGAGAACCAGGCAAAATTAGCTATTCTGGAGGCTTATGTGCCAAAAATGATGGATGAACAGGAAGTCCGTTTCTTTTTGGCCGAAAACGGGGTGGCCGAGATGCCGCTGAAGGATGCGATGAAGTTCTCGATGCAGGTGTTGGACGGAAAAGCCGACAAAGCGCTTGTATCCAAAATCATCAAAGAAATCTTGGAAAAATGATGCATCTGATAAGAAAAGGACTGTGCGGCGCTTTGCTGCACGGTCCTTTTCTGAATTGAAAACCAAGCTTTCTCCGTCCCGAAACGTTCAAGTCAATAGATACAAGCGAATAATCAGTCTTTTTTGACCCATTTGTTTCCGGCTTTGTTGGTAGGCGGCAGTCTGTGGCCTTCGGCGATGTGGACTTCCTTGCTGCCGGTGATTTTGCCCCCTCTTGGGCCGACTTCTTTGTAGATGCCGGGAGGAAGATTATCCGTACCGGGTTTGTGCAAGTCTTTTGGATCGATTCTCATGCTTTTTGCTCCTTTCTTTCCGTAAGAGCGGCGGGCGGAGAAGCTGCTTCATACAGGTTAATTATATCCCTGAAAGCGCAAACAATCAACTGTTGACTGTCTTCAGAAGACAGTGTGCACGCGTGAGCAACATTTCAGGTTTTTCTCGGAACGTAACAAATTGAAATACAATTGTCATATTTCTATCATGCAATGGTATTTTAATTTTGATATACTTCATCTCGTAGAAGAAACAGGAGGAGAAGTATAATTGGGAAAAAAACATATCGCGTTGTTCTCATCAATCTTATTGCTTAGTCCGATTGCAGGTGGGTTTACTGCTCAGGCGGCTACATTGGAAGAATTACAACAACAAAAAGATGCTTTGCAATTAGAAACGAATACGATTCAATCGCAGATAGAAGAAAAATCAAATTCATTGAATACTTTGGAATCCGAAAAAGCAAATTTGGAAACAAAAGTGAATGAATTGCAATCGCAATTGGACGAATTGATGACCCGATTAGCGGATCAAGAGGAAAAATTAGCTGACATCGAATCAAAAATTCTGGAATTGCAGGCTGAAATCGAAGCATTACAAGTGGTCATCGACCAAAGAACCGAAAAATTGAACACGCAGGCTCGTTATATCCAGACGGATGCGGGCGTTACGAATATAGCATCAATCCTTCTGTCTTCCGAGAACTTCTCCGATCTTGTCGGCAAAATCACTGTCGTATCAAAGATTGTGACTGCCAACAAGGATATCGTGGAGCAACAGGAAGCCGATCAGCAAAAAGTCGAAGACAGCAAAGTAGCTGTCGAGGAAGAAAAAATTGCTGCTGAAGCATTGAAACAAGAAATACTGATTTCAAAAAATAATGTTGTGGCCCAAAAAGCAGAAATTGACGTCCAAATCGCGCAGGTCATCGAAAACTACGAATTGACTGAAGCCGAGAAAAATGGCCTGGAATCCACTAAAGCTGATTTGGCTGCGCAAACAGAATCAATCAGCAATGACATGGCAGCTGAACAAGCGCGCATCACGGCAGAAGCCGTCGCTGCAGCCGAGGCAGAAGCTGCAGCCATCGCCGCAGCCGAAGCAGCTGCAGCTGCAGCTGCCAATAACCTGACAGCATCAGTCTCACAGACAACTTCAACACCAAGCTATTCCGTAAATTCCAGCGGATTCTTGAGACCGGCAAGTGGCTATATCTCTTCTCCTTTCGGAAATCGCGTTTCGCCATTCGGCGGCTCTATCGAATTCCATCGTGGCATAGATATCGCGGGCAGCGGAGCGATTTCGGCTGCACAATCCGGTACAGTCGAAACGGCTGCTTATCATGCCAGCTACGGCTATTATGTCGTCATCAACCACGGCACAATCAATGGAGTGAACGTCAAAACACTATATGCCCACATGCAACCGGGTTTGTTGGTGGCTCCAGGACAAACCGTCAGCCAAGGGCAACAAGTTGGTGTGATGGGTACGACAGGAAGCTCGACCGGCGTCCACTTGCACTTTGAAGTACAGGAAAATGGTGCAGTAGTAAACCCGTTGAATTACATCGGCGGATAAGAACAAGATAAGATACAGAGGAGAGATCAGGATTTCCTGAGCTCTCCTCTTTTTTCAACGCTAAGGGCGCTGATGCTGTATAATATAATAGGGAATATTTTTGACTGAGGGGTTACAAAATGGAAAAGATAGTATCGATGAAAAATCAAAAAGTAAAACAATGGAAGAAACTGCAGACCACGAAAGGCCGGAAAGAGGCGAGAGCTTATCTGATCGAAGGGACCCACCTTCTGAAGGAGGCCATCAAAGCGAATGCGATCATCCAAGAAATCGTGATGACGGAAACCTTTTTCCAGCAGTCGGATCTGAAGATTGCTGAAGAAGTCATCGTCATCGTTTCCCCGGAAATCCTCGCCAGCTTGGCCCAGACCGAGACCCCGCAAGGAGTCGTTGCGATCGTGCAGATTCCTGAAGACACTCCGGTTTTGGATTACACTGGCAAATATATCCTTTTGGATCAGGTACAGGATCCGGGGAATGTCGGAACCATCATCCGGACTGCGGATGCTGCCGGGTATTCCGGGGTCATTTTAGGGGAGGGTTCGGTTGATCTGTACAACGACAAAGTGCTCCGCTCCATGCAAGGAAGCCATTTCCATCTGCCGGTTCATCGCGGCGATCTGCAAAAGATAATCCCCGAAATGAAGAGCAGCGGCATCCCGGTCTACGGAACCGAACTGAACGAAGCGGCTGTCGATTACCGCACCGTTGCTCCGACCGATACGGTTGCCTTAGTACTCGGTAATGAAGGGAATGGGGTTTCCGAAAAAGTATTGGCACTGACGGATCAGAATTTGTACATCCCGATTTTCGGAGAAGCCGAGTCACTGAATGTCGCAGTTGCGGCCGGTATCCTGCTTTATCACTTCGTAAGCTGAAGAAATCATGAAAAAAACGCTATTTTTTCATTAAGATGTGAAAAAGTGTTGCCTTTGTGAAATTCCTATCCTATTATAGAAAACAGACATGAACTTTTTGTACAGCTTTGCAAGCTGGCTGCCGAATTTTCACGAACATTATTCGTGAATCTAATCTTTTTAATGGAAGGAATCGGCGCCTGGAAGCATTTTTCTGAGGAACTGCTTCAGTGAGTGCAGATTGCGGAACAGGATGCTTATTTTTTGTAAACATTTTGTGACAAAAGGCACATTCCCTTTGACAGGGGAAATGAGGGTGTTTATAATAGGTCAAAGAGGTGAAGGCTGTGAATGAAATGCTGGAAGTAAAAAAATGTATTTGTCCAAAGTTTGAAAAAACATTCTCTATTTTGGGGAAAAAATGGACCGGCTTAATCATCGAAGTCTTGATGGACGGAGATAAACGATTCAAGGAATTGGCCGTGCAGATACCTAATGTCAGTGATCGAGTATTAGTTGAACGCTTAAAAGAGCTGGAAGATGAAAAAATTGTAGTAAGAACCGAAAATCCTGCGGCGGCAATCAAAGTGATGTACGGATTGTCGGAAAAAGGGAAGGCATTGAACAATGTGATGCAGGAAATCCAAACTTGGTCGGATGCGTGGGTCTGAATCCGAACTTGACGGAAACGGCATTTCCGGGTAAACTGGCAAAGTAAGTAAAATGAATACGAAAAGCGTTGAAGGGAACCTTCACGATCTCCAGCTTTTTTCAGGGAATATTGGCCATTGACTGCAAGCCTTTATAGAAGCCGATTGTGTTTTTTCACTCCCCGAGCTGACTTTGGGATTTGCCACGTGCAATGAATAAAGTTCCGGTTTATTACCGTTAAACAAATGAAGTGTCGTTGCTTGCAGCGAAACAAGGGTGGTACCACGAAAATCTCGTCCCTTACCGGGGACGGGATTTTTTTTTGCATTTTTTAAGAAAAGGGGACAGAACATGGAATTGAAAGCAAAATTACAAACGTTACGTATAGATGCCTTACAGCAAGTCGAATCTGCAGAGGACCTGCAGGCGTTGAACCAAGTCCGCATTTCCTACTTGGGGAAAAAAGGGCCGATCACAGAAGCTTTGAGAGGGATGAAGGATTTAAGCCCTGAAGAGCGTCCCGTCATCGGAACGTTGGCGAATGAACTGCGCGATGCTATCGAAGCAGCCATCCAATCCAAAAAAGATGCGCTTGAAATCAAAAAAATGGAAGCCGAAATCGCAGCCGAAACGATTGATGTCACTTTGCCCGGCAAAAAAATCGCGCAAGGCACGACACATGTCCTGACGCAGATCAACGAAGAAATCGAGGATCTCTTTCTTGGAATGGGTTACAAGATCGTGGATGGTCCAGAGGTGGAACAGGACAGCTACAATTTCGAAAAGATGAATTTACCGAAGGATCATCCTGCCCGCGATATGCAGGATACTTTCTACATCAGCGACGAACTGTTGCTGCGCACGCATACATCGCCGGTACAAGCACGCACGATGGAGAAGCATGACTTCTCCAAAGGACCATTGAAGATGATCAGCCCGGGGAAAGTCTACCGACGCGACAGCGATGACGCGACCCATTCGCACCAGTTCCACCAGATTGAAGGCTTGGTCATCGGTGAAGGCATCACTTTGGCTGATCTGAAAGGCACACTTGCCGTCTTCGCCAAAAAATTGTTCGGGGAAGAACGCGAAATCCGTTTGCGTCCGAGCTACTTCCCGTTCACGGAACCTTCTGTCGAAGTCGATGTCAGCTGCTTCAAGTGCGGCGGATCCGGCTGCAACGTCTGCAAACAAACCGGCTGGATCGAAATTTTGGGATCTGGCATTGTCCATCCCAATGTTCTGGAAATGTCCGGCATCGACTCTACGAAATACTCCGGGTTCGCATTTGGTCTAGGCCAAGAACGTGTAGCGATGTTGAAATACGGTGTTGATGACATCCGTCACTTCTACCAAAATGATATCCGATTCTTAAGTCAATTCGATGTAAAGGAGTAACATAATGAAAGTATCCTATAAATGGTTAAAAGAATATTTAGATCTATCCGATGTAACGCCAGATGAATTAGCGGAAAAAATGTCACGTACCGGTATTGAAGTGGATGACGTCATCTATCCGGGCAAAGGTTTGTCAAAGATCGTCGTCGGGGAAACGTTGTCCGTAATCGACCATCCTGATTCGGATCATCTGCATGTCTGCCAAGTGAATATCGGGGCTGAGGAACCGATCCAGATCGTCTGCGGCGCGCCGAACGTGGCTGGTGGACAGAAAGTCATCGTGGCTTTGCATGGTGCACGGATTACCGGCAACGCGAAGATCAAAAAAGGCAAGATGCGCGGCCAAGAGTCGAACGGGATGATTTGTTCATTGGCTGAATTGGGCTATTCGGAAAGTGTTGTTCCAAAAAAATATGCGGAAGGGATTTTTGTCCTGCCTGCTGATGCGGTTCCCGGAACCGAAGTCGTTGACTTGTTGGAATTGGATGATGCGATTCTGGATATTGACATCACGCCAAACCGTGCTGATGCCTTGAGCATGCGCGGCTCTGCCTATGAAGTTGCGGCCATCTACAACAAAGAATTAGAATTCCCGGCTGCGCCTGTTTCTGAAAAGACGGGTTCGGTTGCGGATTACATCAAAGTAGCCGTTGAGGATACAAACGACGCTCCTGCTTACCATATCCAAGTGATCAAAAACGTAAAAATCGCGGAAAGTCCGCTTTGGCTGCAGAACAAGCTGATGAACGGCGGAATCCGTCCGATCAACAACGTAGTCGACATCACAAACTATATCCTTTTGGAGTACGGTCAGCCGCTGCATGCATTCGACTATGACCAAATCGGTTCCAAAGAGATCATCGTCCGCCGTGCCAAAGCGAATGAAACGATGACGACACTTGATGGGGTCGAAAGAACGCTCGACACAGATAACCTCGTCATCACGAACGGCACTGCACCGATTGCCTTGGCGGGTGTCATGGGCGGTCTGGACTCAGAAATTACTGATGGAACAGTGACTGTTGCATTGGAATCGGCATTGTTCAATCCGGTTTTGATCCGCAAAACCGCAGGCAAATTCAACTTGCGCAGTGAATCCAGTTCCCGTTTTGAAAAAGGCATCAATGTCGCTACGATCCTCACAGCCGGACAACATGCAGCAGAACTGATCCATGAGCTAGCGGGAGGAACAATCGTTGCCGGCACGGCATCTGTTGATACGGTGGAAGTGAAGGACACAGAAGTGGTCATCACTTTGGAAAAAATCAACCGTTCATTGGGGACTGCCATTTCCAGCGACGAAGTGACTGCCATCTTCAATCAGTTGGGCTTTGCATCGGCGTTTGATGGTGAAACTTTCACTGTCTCTGTACCACCTAGAAGATGGGATATTTCCATTTATGCGGATATCCTGGAAGAAGTCGCACGCATCTACGGATACGACAACCTTCCGGAAACATTGCCGATCACACCGGCTTTGCCTACCGCATTAACGGCGAAACAACATACGATGCGCATCACCAGAAGATTCATGGAAGGTGCGGGACTGACCCAGAACATCAGTTATGTCTTGACTACCGACGAAAAAGCGAGAGAATATGCGGTCGAAGGCAAGGAAGGCATCCGTTTGGCTTGGCCGATGAGCGAGGACCGCAGCACACTACGGATGAACTTGCTGAGCACGCTCTTGGACAATGCCGCTTACAACGTTGCCCGCAAAAGCACGGATATCCAGTTTTACGAAATCGGACGGGTATTCTTTCCTTCAGATGACAGCGTATTGCCTATCGAAGCCGAACGTTTGGCCGGTGTGCTGACAGGAATGGCCTATCAAAAAGATTGGCAAATGGCTGCTGAACCCGTCAATTTCTACCACGCCAAAGGGGTACTGGATGGGTATTTCGAAACGATGGGTTTGAGCGATCAGATCCGATTTGAAGCTGCCAAAGACCTGAAATGGATGCATCCAGGCAGAACGGCTGCCGTCTATCTGGGCGATGCCTATATCGGTTATGTTGGTCAGGTCCATCCGGCTACGGCAAATGCTTATGATTTGAAGGAAACTTATGCTTTCGAAATCGACTTCGAAGCGATCATCGCTGCACCGAAGGAAGTGATCACGCAACAGCCGATCCCTAAATTCCCTGGCGTGACCCGCGATGTGGCTCTGTTGGTGGACGAAACCGTCACACACCAACAAATCGTCAAGACCATCAAGGAAAACGGCGGGAAATTCCTGAAGGATGTCCACCTGTTCGACATCTATCAAGGCAAAGGCATCGAGGACGGCAAGAAGTCGGTTGCTTACTCCATGGCATTCCTGAATCCTGAAGCTACGCTTGTGGATGAGGACATAAACAAAGCCTTCTCCAAACTGGTTGCGGCATTGGAGACGGAATGCGGAGCAGTGATCCGTTAAGGGGCCAGCTTGCTTCATTTTTCTGAACAACAAAAAAACGATTCGCCGTTTATTGGGCGAATCGTTTTTTTACTATGTATTCGCTAATCGGATGGCTTTTTGGGTGTTTGCGAAGTGTAGTTTCGTGTATTTGCCCAGCAGTTCCAAGCCGCCTTCACGGTACATTTCCGCAGCGATCAAGTCGACGTTGGCGCCGGCGCCTGAAGGGATCGGATAACCGGAGGCTGCGGTCATGTCTGCCAGGGTCTTCAGGAAGTAGTAGCGGGAGATGATGGAAGCCGCCGCAACCGCCAGATGATGGGATTCGCCTTTGGTCTGGAAATGAATGTTTTCCTTCACTTGCACTTTTTGATCGGAGATATGTTTGAAATACGTGGAAGGCAATTCAAACTGATCGACCAGGATCGCTTTTGGCTTTTCCGGAGCGATTTTCTTCAACAGCTGATCAAGCACTTGGTTGTGCAGCAACGCCTTCATTTTCCCTTGGGACATCGTTGGTTGGACCTCATTGTATTTCTCTGGCATCAAGTTGATGACGCTGTGCGGAACATGCTGCAATAACTGCTTCGCGATGGTGATGATGCGGGCATCCGTCAGCGCTTTGGAGTCCTGGACGCCCAACTTTTTCAGCAAAGGCAATTGTTCGGCGGAAGCGTAGACAGCACAGACCGTCAAGGGCCCGAAATAACTGCCGTTGCCGACTTCATCGCTGCCGATGACGGACCAGGTGGAAAAGCCTGCAGGGAGGCCGGTTTTGCTGGTAGCCTCTTTTTTCAGCTTGTTTTTTGCAGTAGCGGCTTTCGTGGCTCCGACCTGTTCGCTGGACGATCGCCATTGCGCTACTTCGTTTTCGGCGTTTTGGCCTTGGAACAGCACTTTACCGGAATTGTAACCGGTGATGGTGGTCTGGTTCTTTTTGGCTGTGAAAAGGCTGTGCGGCACTGGTTTCACAGCATAATCCTGATAAAAGACGGCCATCTTTTTCAGTTGGCCCGTTGTTACTTTCAATACGGCATTCGACATATTCTCATCCTTGCTCAATTTAATTTTTCTGTTCAGTTTTTAGGTAGTAGCATTCCTTATTCTATCACAGGAAGTTCTCTTCTTCATGTGGAATTGCGATGAAGGCGGGGGATCCATTTTTGGAGAAAAAAACAGGATTGGGAACATGGAGAGGTTTATACTGCAATTCGTCGGATTTATGTTAAAATATATTAGACAGTTTTTAAATGGAGGTCTTTGGATATGACGGAAAACAAAAGAAGATTCAAAACAATCATAGCAGGGAAGACCTATACGATTGTGGGAAATAAAGCACCTGAGCATTTGACTGCGGTATCGGAATTGGTCAATGCGCAGTTGGAGCAGATCAAAGAAGCCGCTCCGGCGCTTGGTCGGGAGGAGCGCGGCATTCTCGTGGCAGTTAATGCGATTTCCGATCAGATAACGAAACAACTTGAGTTGGAAGATTTGCAGGTGAAAGTTGCGAAGCTGGAGAAGGCTTTGCAGGAAAGCCAAAGTATTACACAATCTGCTTCCGTTGAGGAAACAGAGCAGGTTGAGCCGGAGAAGACGTTAGCTGAGAAATCCGAAACCGAAGCGGTTGAACCGCCTGAAAAGGAACACGATACAGAAAAGATGACCGGTAATGCGGCCGCTAAGAAGGCCGTGCCTGACCTTTCCGGGAAAAAGCGCGACAAAGTCAGGCAAGCAGCGACTTCAACGCCTGCAACAATCAGCGAACTGCAGCAGGCTGCCCGAGAAGCCAATGAGCTGCCTGCCAGGAAATCGAATTCGAAATTGACGAAGACAACAACTGCTTCCGAGGCGGCGCTGAAGCGGGCTCAGCACAGAAATCAAGTGCGTTCGGCTTTGGGAGTCAACAGGAACGCAGAGAATGACAGCCCCCCTTACACCAAAAATCACGAACAAGATGGGAAAAAATAGTGAAAAGACTGTAGAAATCAGGTGAAAAAATGCTTACGTTGATCATAGTGCTCTCATTGCTGTGGGGCATCTACACTGGCGTCAGAAGAGGACTTATTCTGCAGGTTGTCTACACCGTGGGATATTTCATTTCTTTCTTGGTCGCCGGAGAATACTACACCGTTGTCGCGGAAAAAATCGACCTATTGGTGCCATACCCATCGGTCGAGTTCGGCAAAGAATTGATTTTTTACACAGAAGAAGTGTCTTTCGTTCTGGATCAAGCGTTTTATAACGGATTGGCATTCATATTATTGTTGTTCGTGGGCTGGCTTGTCACGCGATTTGTCGGCAGCATGTTGAACTCACTGGCGTTCTTCCCGATCATCAAACAGCTGAATCAGCTGGGCGGCGGCGTGCTCGGATTCCTGATGCACTACATCGGAATGTTTCTTTTACTGACGCTCGCATCCATGATCCCGCTGGATTTCATACAACAGCTCTATGTCGATAGCGACCTCGCGGCTTGGATGGTGTCCGAAACGCCATACTTTTCACGATTGATCTACGAATGGTGGGTCGGTATCGTTCAGTAAAGACAATTGGCAGTAGTCAAACAGAAGGGACTGTATAGTGTTACTATATCGTCCCGCTTTTTTTGAAGAAAGCACTTTTTAGGAGATTAAAATGAATAATAAAATAAGCAAAACCTTAGAGTTCGAAAAAATAAAACAACAACTCCAGAATTTTGCGGCAACCGATCAAGGGATAGATAAAATCCAGGCATTGCGGCCCGAAACCGATCCCGAAAAAGTCGTTGCTTTGCAGAATGAAACGGAAGACGGCAGAAAGGTGCTGCGCCTGAAAGGTGGAATACCGATGCCAAGGCTGAAGTCCATCCGTAGCCATCTGAAGCGTCTGGAGATAGGCGGTACCCTGAACGGCAAGGAAATCGCCGAAATCGGCCGGGTATTGTCGACGACGAGAGAAATCATCCAGTTTTTCCAATGGTTCGAAGACAATGAGATTCCCTTTCATGTCCTGGATGAATTGGTGGACAGGCTGGTCGTATTGCCTGAAATCACAAGAAGGATCCAAGCGACCGTTTATGAAGATGGTACGATCCAAAATGATGCTTCGCCTGCGTTGAAAGGGATCCGTACGGGCATCAAGCAGGGCGAACAGAATATCCGGGCCAAATTGGATGATATCATCAGAGGAAGCAAGGCAACTTACCTCAGCGATGCCATCATAACGATCCGGAATGACCGATTTGTGGTACCGGTCAAGGTCGAATACCGCAATCAATTCGGCGGCATTGTCCATGACCAAAGCTCAACAGGCCAGACGCTTTACATCGAGCCGCAAGCCATCCTGGACCTGAACAATCATCTGCGACAGCTGGCTGCACAAGAAAAAGCGGAAATCGAACGGATTTTGTATGAATTGTCGATGGAAATCGAACCGTTCACGCAGGAATTGTACCGGAACAGTGAAGTGTTGGCGACTCTGGATTTCATCAACGCCAAAGCGCGTTATGCAGATTCGCTGAAAGCGACACGCCCGCTCATCAGCAAAGAGAACCATATCGCCATCTGGAAAGCCAGACACCCGCTCATCGATCAGAATGACGTAGTCGCGAACGATCTGATCCTCGGTGAGGCTTACCAGGCCATCGTCATCACCGGTCCGAATACGGGCGGAAAGACGATCATGCTGAAAACACTCGGGATTATCCAACTGATGGGCCAATCGGGGCTACAGATTCCGGCGGATGAGGATAGCCAAATCGGCATTTTCACGGAAATATTTGCGGATATCGGTGACGAGCAGTCGATCGAACAGAGTTTGAGTACGTTTTCTTCGCATATGACCAACATCGTCTCAATCCTGAACCAGATCGACGACAAAAGTCTCGTGCTCCTGGATGAATTGGGTTCCGGTACAGACCCTCAAGAAGGAGCATCGTTGGCCATATCGATTTTGGACTATATCGGCGGCATCGGCAGCTATGTCATGGCCACTACCCATTATCCCGAACTGAAAGCCTACGGATACAATCGCTCCGGAACGATCAATGCCAGCATGGAATTCAACGGAGAGACTTTGGCTCCGACTTACCGGCTGCAAATAGGCGTTCCCGGGCGAAGCAATGCCTTCGATATCTCGAAACGGCTCGGACTGAACCCGAACATCATCGATCAGGCCCGTAGCTTCATTGATGTGGACAGCCAAAACCTGAACGAGATGATTGCGGATCTGGAACAGAAAAGACGCGTCACCGAAAAAGAATCCGCGCAGCTGCAAGCGCAGTTGGAAGAATCCGATAAATTGTTGGCTGATCTGAAGCGCGCCAACGAGAAGCTGGAAACCAACAAGGAAAAAATCATCGAAGATGCCAAAAAAGAGGCCAATAAATTGGTCGATACCGCGAAAGAAGAAGCGGAATTCCTGTTGCAGGAAATCCGTGAAATGCAGATGAACATGGGTAAATCCGGCAGTGTCAAAGAGCATGAACTGATCGATCTGCGCAGACAATTCAATGACTTGCGCCAAGAGGAGTCTTTGGCCAAAAACAAAGTACTTCGCAAAGAAAAAGAGAAGAAGATGTTCAAAGCCGGTGACGAAGTCATTTCGGAAACATATGGCCAGCGAGGGACGCTCGTTGAGAAAAAAGGCAACGGAGAATGGGTCGTGCAGATGGGGATCATGAAGATGAAGCTGCCGGAATCGGAACTCAGGCTGATCAAAGAAGAGCCGCAACAACAAAGAAGGCAGAGGCAGATCGCCACTGTAAAATCTGCTTCGTCCAGTCACGTGGCGACGCAGCTTGATCTTAGAGGCCAGCGCTATGAAGAAGCCTTGGCTGAAGTCGATCAGTATCTGGATGCTGCTTTGTTGGCAGGCTATCCGCAAGTAACGATTGTTCACGGAAAAGGAACCGGCGCCCTCCGTAAAGGGGTAGGCGATTTGTTGAAGCGTCACCCGCAAGTGTTGTCCTACGAGTATGCACCGGTGAACGCCGGCGGAAACGGCGCAACGATCGTGACATTCCGCGGCTGAGCAGATTGATTGGTACTGAGCAAAACCTCTGCTATAATTGACACATAACGATGAATTGCGAAGGGAGTAAATACAATGGTAAAAATATTAACAGATGCAAATTTCGAGACAGAAACAAAAAACGGGGTCGTATTGGTAGACTTTTGGGCAACTTGGTGCGGACCTTGCCGCATGCAATCACCGATCATCGATGAATTGGATGAAGAAATCGGCGACAAAGTAACATTCGCTAAAATGGATGTGGATTCTAATCCGCAAACGCCTAGCCAATTCGGCATCATGGGCATTCCAACGCTGTTGATCAAAAAAGATGGCCAAGTCGTAGAGAAATTAGTCGGCTACCACGCAAAAGAGATGCTTGAAGAAAAGCTTGAAAAATATATTTAAATAATAAGAAAGAGTTGCCGGATTCCTGACATTTTTCAGGTTATCCGGCAACTCTTTTTGTGTGGCATTCTGAGGTGCTGGCCGTTTTTTTTGGTCTAAAAGTAGCCCGGCGGCCTGGGCGTATTGTTTTATTCGATGAACAGGGTGATGATGACTTCTTTTTTCTTGTCTTTACCGACTATGATTTCTGCCTTTGCCTCACAGGGGAGTCCGGTCGTCATCTGGATCTGTTGCGCCAAAAATCCGGCCTCCAGCTGGAAGGATGCCTGCTCGTTTTGGGCTCGGACGGTGATCAGATCGCTTTCCAGGCGGTATTGTTGCGAATTTTTTTCCTTTTTCAGCAGTTCGAGCTGGCCGAAACCGCAATAGATCATCGCTTCATATAGGTCTTCCTGACTTTTTAATGGGAATTGCCGAGCCAAATCTTTGCCGGCCCAATACAATATTTCATCAGTATGTTCGCCCAGGATGTTCCCAAGAAGGTAATCCCTTATCAATAAGTAGGAGAAGTGCTCGTTATCGATAATATTGGCATTTTCGTTTTCAGGATTCAATTGATGTTCCCCCCTTAAAGTTACACTTCATTATACACGTATTTTATACAGTGGATAGAGTCATTTTTAAGGCGATGCCTATCAATGGCGTTTTTTTTCAACATCAGGCATAATAGGGGTAAGAAAATCCAGCATGCAATCAGAAAGGAAGATGATTATGTGGACTGCCAAGAAAGCTTTGGGTTTGATCCTGCTGTTGATTCCGGTCTTCAAATATATTTCGGACTGGAAAAAAGAAGAGGAACAACGCCACTTGCTGAAGGGCTGAACGGGCCTGTCCCATCCGGACAAAAAAGGAAAACTCGTTATGCCGCCTGTCGCGGTATAACGAGTTTCCTTTGTGATTAGGACCTGATTCCGTGGACTCTCTTGAGGTTGATCCCAAAAAGGATGCCATTCCCGGGTGCGGTAATGTTCACAGCATCCTCGATTTGGTTGATGATTTTTTCAGAATGTTCTTCCTGTGTCAACACCAGCAGGATCTCTTTTTCCGGTTCCAACGCCAGATTGAACAACTTTTTGTTCTCATGCATCCCGGATCCGCGGCCGGCAACGACTGTGCCGCAGTATGATTCTTCGCAGCGCGCGCTTTCGAAGACGCGGTCGACCATTCCTTTGTCGACGACTGTTACAATCGATTGATAACTCATCTGTTTTTCCACTCCTGTTCCTGGTTGCTGAAATTGAAACTATTGTAGCATACATATTATCGAACGGCCAATAATCGCCTGTAGTTCAGAAATAGCTGACTATAATTGCCGCAAAAGTGAAGCAGCTTCAGATGAAATTTGCCTCATTTTTACAAAAAACGTCCATTTTAAGGTAAAATAGAGATACGAAAACAAATAAAGGAAGTAACTGCATGAGCAAAAAAGCAATCGGTTTTATTGACTCTGGCGTCGGCGGCTTGACCGTTGTGAAACAAGCGATGAAACAGCTGCCCAACGAATCCATTTATTATCTGGGGGATTCCGCCAGATGCCCTTATGGACCAAGACCCAAAGAAGAAGTGATTCAATATACCTGGGAAATGACGCAGTTTCTGCTGAAGAAAGATATCAAAATGCTGGTGATTGCCTGCAATACGGCGACTGCAGCCGCCTTGGACATCATCCGGGAGCGCGTGGACATTCCGGTGATCGGCGTCATCAACCCCGGCAGCCGCGCGGCCATCAAACATTCGAAAAATGAACGCATCGCTGTAATCGGCACAAAAGGTACCATCAACAGTGACGTTTACAAAAAAACGATCAAGGACAAAGACAAAGATATTTCAGTAATCAGCATGAGCTGTCCCAAGTTTGTGCCGCTTGTTGAAAGCAATCAGTACAGCGGATCAATCGCGAAAAAAGTAGTTGCGGAAACGCTGACCCCTTTGTTGAAGGAATCAATCGATACCCTGATTCTGGGATGCACGCATTATCCGCTTTTGACACCGCTCATCCAAAATGTAATGGGGCCTTGTGTGACGCTAATCGATTCCGGAGCCGAAACGGTATCGGAAGTGAGCACCTTATTGGATTATTTCCGTTTGGCGGAAAGTTCGCACAACAAGGAAGCCTCCGAATACCATTTCTATACGACGGGTTCGCCGAAGCTGTTTTCGGATATCGCAGAGAACTGGCTTGGAAACAACCAGTTTTCGGTAGAAAAAGTTGATTTGGGAAATTTGATTAGCAATGATTGAGAAATGAGGGATACAATGACAGCAACTGAAAAAAAGAAGATTGTGATAGCGACCAAAAACCCAGGAAAAGCCAAGGATTTTGCTGTTCTGTTTGAACCGAAAGGCTACGAAGTCGTGACATTATTGGATTATCCGGAAATTGAGGATGTGGAGGAAACCGGCTATACATTTGAAGCCAATGCTCGCAAGAAAGCTGAAACGATTGCCGAATTATTGGGCATGACGGTTTTGGCGGATGATTCGGGTATTTGCATCGATGCTTTGGATGGTCAACCAGGGGTGTTTTCTGCCCGTTTCGCTGGAGCGGCAAAAAGCGATGCCGCCAACAATGCCAAGGTGCTGGCGTTGCTCGGGGCGCAGAAAGATCCGTCCCGGAAAGCGCACTTCCATTGTACCTTGGTATTGGCTCATCCGGATCGGGAGAGTCTGGTGGTCGAAGGGGATGTCGAAGGTGAAATCGCGGATTTCCCGAGCGGGGACAATGGTTTCGGATACGATCCGTTGTTTTATTTGCCTCACTTAGGCAAGACGATGGCGGAGTTGAGCGACACCGAAAAAAATCAGATCAGCCATCGCGCGAATGCCCTAAAAAAACTGGAAAATAGTTGGGCAGCTTGGCTGGAAAAGGAAGCGGACTAGATGATCAAAATACTTGCAGTCAGCGATAGCCATGGCAAAAAAGATATTCTGAACGAATTGGCTTTGCGCTACACGAATCAGGTCGATTACTTTGTCCACTGTGGCGATTCGGAATTGAGCAGTTCCGATCTGATTTGGGGGATCATGTCCACAGTGATGGGGAATTGCGATTATGATTTTCAAATGAACGACGAATACCGATTCCAGGCTGGCGACCGGGATGTACTTGTTGTCCACGGGCATCGTCATTCTGTGCGGGACTCCGTTGCCGGTCTAAAAAACGAAGCCCAACAAGCGAATGCCTCGTTGGTGTTTTATGGACATACCCATATTGCCAAAGCGGAGCAGGAGGATGGCATTTTATTCATCAATCCGGGCAGCATCAGTCAACCGCGCGGAACGCTGATGGAAAAGACCTATTGCATCGTCACATTGGACGAGCAAACCGCCACAGTTACCTATTACAATGACCGCCATCAGGAGATGGCCGACATGAAAAAACGATTTCAAATGCTTTGATCACATGTAAAGAAGGTGCTTCCGGCGGCATAGGCTCCGGATGGACACCTTTTAGGAGGAAATAGTAATGATTAGTAGCGAAGTAGCCGGATTATTGCTGGACAATGACGCGTGTGGGGATCTGATGATCCTTAGCGAAAATGTTGCCAATGTGCATTGTTCGAATAACCTGAACCATGCGTTTCTGGTGCTGTCCCAAGTGAAGTATTCCGTCATCCCTGTGTTGGATTCCAAGTCCCGCATCAAAGGACTGATCTCCATACCGATGATCATCAAGGCCATCACGGAAACCGATGCGATCCGATATGATAAGCTGGAGACGATAACAGTTGAAGAGGTGATGGATAGCGATGTCCAAACGATCCGACCATGGACAGATCTTGAGGACATCCTGAATTACCTGATCGATCACAATTTCCTGTGCGTGACGGAGGATGACGGTAAGTTTATCGGCATCATCACGCGCAAAGAGATTCTGACGAGAGTGAATCACTTGGTGCACGGTATCCACCGCATCTATAAATTAGAGGAAATAAAGGAGAAAGAAGAAGTGGCATCCAAAAGATAGCAAGCGGATTTCTGCTTTAAGACTAACCTCATAAATCAAAAAAGTGCTTCACTTCCAATGTAATTGGAGGCGAAGCACTTTTTCGTATGGAGCTTATGCTTTCGGCACGGTGTACGGCATAGCCGGAATTTGGATGCCAGCCTCCATCAGTGCGGAACGGTAGCTTCCCAAGAATAGGTTTTGGATGCTGTACTGCTGGCCGTTCAATGTATAAAAGATAACCCGATAGGCAAGCTGGCCATTCCCTTTATCAGTGATGCCGATGACATTCGGGCCTTTGACGATTTCCGGATGTTCCGGCACGAGACGGTCATTGACGGTTTGGATGACCTGATTGACCGTTTCAAAATTGGTATCCGGATACAAGAGGATATCGATCATTGCCCGCATATCATTTCGGGACAGGTTGCTGATTGTCGTGATGGTATGATTCGGCAAGAAATGCAGGGTTCCATCAAAACTCTTGATCTGTGTCGTCCTTAGACCGACATTCACGACCGTGCCGTCGATGCCACCGATGACAACATGGTCCCCCACATCAAATTGCGATTCCAGGATGATGAAGAAACCATTGACGATATCATTGATGAATTGTTGTGCGCCAAGACCGATCGCCAGACCCGCCAGACCCGCACCGGCCACTAATGTCGCAATCGGAACACCCAGAATCGAGAGCACCCCGTAGATCAAAAAGAAGAACAGAAGATATCGCAAACCATTCTCGGCTATTTTATAGATGGTGGTAGCGCGGTTCTGCGTAATATGCTTGGTCAATATTTGCTTTTCGAAAGTCCGATGCAACACATAGTTGGATAAACGTTTTAAAATAAAAAAGATGAGCAACAAAAAAAGCAAGGTTATGCCTTTTGAGATAAACAAGCCCAATATCTCTTCCCAAGCGATGCTGTTCCACCATTTGATGAAAATGTTTGAATTTGTCACCACTTCCTCTATCAAATCTTGCGCAAGAGCACTGTCTTGTGTGCTTGCATCATTCATAAAAATCCCCTCATTTCTAAAACAACTGTTACCATTGTATCAAATAACTTGAGTTATGAAAATGAGGATACGGTTACGGTTTTTTGAAGAAAATATGTCTTGGGCATTAGGATCCATTTCCTGGTGAATCGGCATTGTTTAAAGGGGTTTCAATAGCATATAAGAAATGACTATGGTATCATTTTATTATAAATAGTATAAATCTTATATCAATTCATACAATGCTTTGACAGGTTTAAGTATGGATTAAGAAGGAGTGAGTACAAATAATGGGATATGGTGAAATTGCAGCTTTGATAGCTGCGCTAGCTTTTGCGGTATTGGTGGTTTTCATCATCATGGCATTAAGGAAGGTCACAGACATCTTAGGCGAAGTTGAAAAAGTTACCCAGGAAGCGAATAAAAGCCTGGCCGTCATCACCAAAGATGTCGATCACTTGTCGATAGAAGTGGAGGGCTTACTGAATAAAGCCAACACGTTGGTGGACGATCTGAACGGCAAAATCAGCAAGACAGATCCCTTATTCACCGCAATCGGCGATTTGGGTGTGACTGTATCTGATGTGAACCAATCGACCAGGAATTTGGCAGTATCACTTAAAGGCGGAGGAAAAGGCGCGAAAAGTTCCTCGGGATCTTCCACTGTCGGAAAACTTGGAAGGACGGCAATGGCAATTGCCCGTCAACGGCAAGCTAAGAAAGAAACGAAGGACTCCAAGTTCAAAACTTACTGAAGAGTCAACCAAAACATAAACAAGAAGGAGATTGGGGATTATGACAAAAAATAAAGGCGGATTTGTATTAGGGGCAATCATCGGCGGGGCAGCTGCAGCCATAACAGCTTTATTGTTTGCGCCAAAGCCGGGTAAAGAATTGCGAGATGACATCACGGATGAAGTAAATAATCTGCTCGATACAGCACGTGATTACGCGGATATCGCTGTAGAGAAGGGCAATGAGTTCATGGATGTTGCAAAAGAAACTTCAGAAGACATCAAAATCAATTTAAAAGATACTACCACATCGATCAAAACACAATTCACTGAAACGACCAAACATGTCGGTGACGACTTAAAGAAAGCGAAAGACGACATCAAAGAGAAAGCTACAGATGTAAAAGAATTTGCTTCTGTCATTGCCGAGGAAGGTAAAGAGGAAGCAGCTGCCGTAACGGAAGAGAAAAAAGCAGCGGTGGAAGAAAAAGTTGAAGCAATCAAAGATAGCGTGGAAGATATCTGAGCAACAAAAAAACAGGCATGTTGCCTGTTTTTTTTGTTGCTTTGTGCATAGTTTTAGCGGGTTATTCCGCAGTGTGAACACGACCGACTAATTGATAAGTTTCGAGTAGGCATCTATGCCAGTGGGTGTGTGCGTAAAGGATTCAAAGCCATCCGCAGTCACAAATCCGCAATCCTCGACTCTGACTCCGATGTCCCCTTCAATGTAGATGCCGGGTTCGATTGAGAAGCACATGCCTTCATTGAGGCGCATTTCACTGCCTGCCATGATGGATGGGTATTCGTGCACACCTTGACCCAAACCGTGACCTAATCGATGGTTAAAGTAGCGGCCGTATCCCGCTTCTGAAATGATTGTCCGTGCTACGTCATCCAATTCGCCGGCTTTGATTCCGGGATGGACAGCAGCCATCGCTTCATCATGGGCTGCCAACACCAAAGTGTAGATCTTTTCTTGGTGCTCAGATGGCTCTTCACCAAAGAAGAGTGTCCGCGTCACATCACTGGCGTATCCCTCGTGCATGGTTCCTAAATCGAACAGCACAAACTGATTTTTCCTAAGTTTCGTCTCTCCGGGTACACCATGTGGACTGGCTGCATTTTCACCGAATAGTACCATGGTAGTGAAGCTCATTTCGGTTACGCCTCTTTTTTTCAGTTGGTATTCTATTTCTGCAACGACTTCCATTTCAGTGATGCCCTCGCGGAGTGTTTTAGCGCCTATCTTGATTGCTTCATCAGCCCAATAGCCTGCTTGTTTCATGAACTCGATCTCTTGTTCAGTTTTGATCAGGCGCATCTCTTGAAGTGTTTCACTGATGTTGTGTTCAAAAGTTGCTGTCGGAAAATGAGTCCGCAGGGCTTCCATGCGTTCCACTGTCAAAAAATCTTTTTCGATGGACCAGTTCGAAAGCGCTGAATGATTTTTTTTCATTCTTGTTGCCAATATTGCCCAAGGATCTTGCGTATCCTCGTAGCTGAACACCTCAAATTCCGGAGCGGTTTTCCGTGCATCGTTTTCTTCCAGGGCAGGGACAAACAGCAAAGGTTTGGCATCCTTGAACAGTACAGCCGCCAAAATCCGTTCATGCGGATCGCTCCTGTAGGAGGAAACATAAAAAACATTTTTTGGGTCATTGAGAAATACGATATCTACATCTTGTCTTGTCATTAAATTAATAATTGTATTTAAAGGCATTTTTAATATGACACCTTCCTTTCTTTAGTATTATAGCATATAATTAGGGTTCGATTTTAGAATAATGCAATGTGAAATTTTCATGAAAACTTCAATAAAACGCTTGCATATCTCGTGAAACAATGTTAAATTCATTATAAGCTTGTAAAACAGTCAATATTTACAACATTATGTTGAATAATGGATCATAAAAAATTGAAAACAATTGAGATAAGGAGCAACATAAATGGAAAAACAAACGATTACAATTTACGATGTCGCTCGCGAAGCAAATGTCTCCATGGCAACTGTTTCCCGCGTAGTGAACGGTAATCCCAACGTAAAACCATCCACAAGGAAAAAGGTATTGGAAGTTATCGAACGTTTGGATTATAGACCGAATGCTGTCGCCCGTGGTTTGGCGAGCAAGAAAACAACGACTGTAGGGGTTATCGTCCCTGATGTCACAAACTTGTTCTTTTCATCGTTAGCACGAGGAATCGATGACATTGCTACAATGTATAAATATAATATTATTTTAGCGAACTCCGATCAAAATGATCAGAAAGAGATCCAAGTGCTGAACACGTTGCTTGCTAAACAAGTGGATGGAATCATCTATATGGGCAACAAGATTACGGATGAGCTGCGTGCAGAATTCTCACGTTCCAAAACGCCGGTCGTGCTGGCTGGAACAATCGATCCTGAGCAACAAGTAGGAAGCGTCAATATTGATTACATCGCTGCAACCGAAGAAGTCGTAGCGAACATGATCGCGAACGGCAAGAAGCATATTGCTTTCGTATCGGCATCACTTTCAAATCCGATCAATGGACAATATCGCTTGAAGGGTTATAAGAACGCTTTGGTCAATGCAAACATTGCCTTTGATGAGGCTCTTGTCTTTGAATGCGAACCTACGCTTCAAAATGGAGAGTTATTGGCTGAGCAATTACTTGAAGCCGGTGTGGATGCAGCATACGTAGCTGGCGATGAACTAGCCATCGGCCTGCTGAATGGTATCATCAATTCCGATGTCAGTGTTCCTGAAGCATTCGAAGTCACTGCCAGCAACAATTCCCGCATTACAGAAATGGCCCGTCCAAAATTGACGTCCATTATGTTGCCTCTATATGATATCGGTGCTGTTGCGATGCGTTTGTTGACAAAAATCATGAACAAGGAAGAAATTGATGAAAAATCCATCATTCTCCCATACAAAATCGTCAACAGAGGAACAACGTTACCTAAAAAATAATCGTTCCCTCCGAAAACCAATCAAGTCAAAAAGGCCCGGCATTCTCTCAGATGTTGGGCCTTTTTATGTTCAGTACAGAAACCGGGAATCTACGGTTTCGGATTTGATGGCGAGAAAAAACGACAAATAAAGGCTGCCCGTCGGGGCAGCCTTTTCGCTTATTATTCAGTTGCTGGAGCTTCGTCGCCAGGAGGGGCTTCCTCTGTTGGTTCTTCGTCGATCGGTGCTTCAGCATCTTCTTCTGCCGCTTCTTCATTTTCTTCTTCGGAATCCGCTGCGGAGTTGTTTCGGTCGGCTGCAGCAGCCGCAGCAGCCGCTGCTGCTGCGCGTTTAGCTTCAGCTGCAGCAAGGTAACTATCCCAAAATTCTTCCAGATCCTTATCGGTAGCACCCGGAGAGAAGAAATAAGAAATCGTTTTCGGCAACGAATCCGCCTTGAAAAGGTCGGTTCTTGTGCTTCCGTTAAAAGATACGGATAAGCCGTTGGCAAACGACACGGTTCCGGCCAATGTTCCGGTTGTTTCCAATACCGATTGTTCGACAATACCTTCCGGCTGCGGGTGGGTCTGGTCGGTGCCGAGGATGTCCGGATTGATGCTGTAGATTTTGTTGGCGATTTGCGACCAGTAATTCAGATTGCGCCCTGTCGGAAGACCTTGGTTGTTGGGGTCATAGAAGACATGTTCGCCCTTGTAATTGTCATACCCCATCCAAGAGCTGAGTGTGACGGTTGGGGTGCTGGCGATGAACCAGATGTCTCTATTGGCTTCCGATGTCCCGGTCTTTCCTGCCCAATCGGCGCTGAAATTCAGGTAATTGTTGATCGATCGGCCTGTGCCATCGGTAATGACGTCGCGCAGGATATCCAAAGTCAGATAAGCGGTCTGTTCCGAGAATACTTCAGTCGTTTCGGATTCATGCTGATAAACGACTTCCCCGTGCTTGTCCGTGATCGTTTCGATCAGATAGGGTGAAACGTGATCGCCTCCGGTTGCGAAAGTCGTGAAGGCGCTGGTTTGTTCCAGGACGGTAGGGCCATCATTCGTTGCTCCGATTGCCAAGGATGGATTACCGTATTCCGTTTCGTCGATCGAGGTGATGCCCATTTTTTCCAGATATTGCCCCGGGTTCATGCCTTCGTCGTTCATGGCGACATAGAGCTTGATTGTCGGGTTGTTTTTTGATTGGTAGAGCGCTTGGCGAGCGGTAATGTATGTATTGGAGATGGTGTCGCCGAAGTTTGTCGGCTCCCAAAGTGTGCCATCAGGCTGTTTGATGCTGATTTTTGTATCAGGCACCATCGAAGCAGGGTAGATCAGATTCTTTTCGATTGCCGGAGCATAGACCAACAACGGCTTGATCGTCGAACCAGGGGAACGGTTGGTGCTGAACACGTGATCCACCTGATTGACTGAAAAATCCCGGCCTCCGATGAATCCGATGATTTTCCCGGTTTGGTTCTCGATAAGCACACTACCTGTCTGAGCAAGCTCCGTCACTTCTTGGGTGACTCCGTCTGCATCAACATAGGTATCCACGAATGTATCTCCTAAAGTGTGACCGTAATCAGCGGCAATTTCCTGCATGCCGTTGTAGATGTCTTTATCGATGGTGCTGTACACATTGTAGCCGGATAAGCGCAATGTATTGTCTGCATTCGCATAATACTCATTGTACAGTTCGATATCTGCTGCCAAATCATCCATCGTAAGGTCGTCACCGGCAGCCGCCTGTTCCATCAGGATCAGAATTGCTTCCCGTTCGATAGCTTGATAAAGATAACTATTCCTGTTTTCTTGGGTGGCATGAGCAGGGATAAAATCTTGGGTGATATCGTATGCAATTGCAGCATCATATTCTTCCTTGGTGATGTATCCTTCACTGAGCATGCGGAAAAGTACGGTATTTTTCCGGTTCAAGGCAGCGGTCAAATCTTCCTTTCTTTCGCCGTATTGCGTGAAAGGGGTATAGGTATAAGGGTTCTGTGGAATGCCCACCAAAAATGCTGCCTGAGCCAACGAAACATCCGTTGCGTGAATGCCAAAAATACCGTTCGCAGCTTCCTCTATGCCTGCGATATTGGAACCGCTGCTGTTCCGTCCAAAGGGAGAGACGTTCAGGTAGGCAGTCAGTATCTCATCTTTCGTAAAGAAATTTTCAAGCCGCATCGCCAATAAAATTTCGTTGGCTTTGCGGGAAAAAGTCACTTCATTCGATAGTATCTGCTGTTTGACGAGTTGCTGCGTCAAAGTGGAACCACCGGATTGATTACCGAAACCGGTCAATTCTGTCACCAACGCCCTCAAAATGGCCTTCGGTACGATCCCTTCATGCTCATAAAAATTTTCATCCTCTGTTGCGATGAGTGCCTCTTTGATGAGCGGGGAAATGCTTTCCGATCCGACGGTGGTCCTGACCAAGTCAGTTCGGATTTCCGAAATGGCTTCGGTATTCGCATAATACATAGTGGAAACGAGTTCGACATTGCTTATGTCTTCAGCCATGCTTTCGTATGCAGGCGGAGTCTCCTTTGAAATCAAATTAGCAAAGTAACCCAATCCTGCGCCACCGCCAAAGATTCCCAAAAGAACCAGCAAAAGTACGCTACCGGTAAATATATTCCGGATCACACCAAAAAAAACATTGAAACCGAAAGCTCCTTTTGAGAGAAGAGGCTTCATGTTTGTTTCTGTTTCCAGTTTGAGTCTCATCCTTCGCCAAGACCTTTTGCCTTGATCGATGCGCTTGTGGGTATTTTGCTCCCATAGCAAAGCTTTTTCTTTTGTTCTTGCAGCATTTTCTTTCGTGAAAATCCGCTGGAGGCTGCCTTTTATCGATTGCCCAAGACGTCTGAAGAATTCCTCGGTCTTTTTCAGCCATTTTTCCGCTTTATTTCCATCTGGATTGTCCATAAATTCCCTCTTTCCTTTTCAGGTGGTCACTTATCAGTATAACAAAAAAGCTCTGCCCTGACTATTACATAGCATGAACAATCACTAAGTCAGAGGAACCAAAAAAAACAGCAAGGAATGAAATCCTTGCTGAAACCGTTGCTGCTATACTGTTGTGGCAGCAGAGTTTTCAAATGTCTCACCGATGGCGGCCAAACGCTCCGCTACGTCAGACGGAGTCAAATGATTGCGTTGCACATAATAGTTCGGTTGGTGGACGCGGCATTCATGCGAGCAGCTGCGCATATACTTGTGTTCATTCTCTTCCGAACACAGCATTCTGCGGTTGCAGCTCGGGTTGGCGCAATTCGCGTAGCGTTCGCAAGGCGTGCCATCGAACCAGTCTTTTCCGACCACGACATGTTCGATGCGATTGACATCGACGCCGATGCGCTCATCGAATACATACATTTTCCCATCCCAAAGGTCACCTTTGACCGTTTCATCTTTCCCGTAGGTTGCGATGCCGCCATGCAGTTGGCCGACATCCTTAAATCCTTCCTTAACGAGCCAGCCTGAGAATTTTTCGCAGCGGATGCCGCCGGTGCAGTACGTGACAACGCGTTTTTCCATGAATTTTTCTTTGTTGTCGCGGATCCATTGCGGCAATTCGCGGAAGTTTGCGATATCCGGGCGGACTGCGCCACGGAAGTGCCCGAGATCGAATTCATAGTCATTGCGGGCATCGATGACAACTGTGTTCTCGTCGCGGATGGCTTCGCGGAAAGCTTCCGGCGACAAGTATTCGCCAGTTGTTTCATTAGGGTCGAGGTCATCCCCACCCAAGTGCAAGGAGACGATTTCCTGGCGATGACGGACAAACATCTTCTTGAAGGCATGGCCGTCCGTTTCATCGATTTTATAGGTGATGTCGTTGAAGCGAGCATCTGTATTCATATGCTCGATGTACGCTTGCGTTTGTTCCACGGTCCCGGAAACCGTACCGTTGATCCCCTCTGCTGCGACCAAAATTCTTCCTTTTAAGCCGATTTCTTTGCAGAATCGTAGATGTTCTTGCGCAAATGTTTCTGCATCCTCTATCGGTGTATATTTATAATAGAGTAAGACACGATATTCTTTTGTCATACTGCTCCCCCTAAATCAATGTGTTTTACTTCGAACGTTATAAAATTATACACATTTTGTAAGTGAATAGCCAAGGATATGCTCGAGAGCCGAAAGAGGGCGTCTCGCTTCAAGGAAGTGGGGGATGCATGCTACACTGGAATTAGAGATACAATGAAAGCGAGGGAATGAGATGGGTAGTTGTACTTTGATCGTAAATCCGTCGTCGGGGGGCGAAAAGGCTCCAGGCTATCTGGATTTGATGAAGGCGCAGTTAAGCAAAATGTTCGAAGAGGTGACAGTCAAAGAAACCGAGAAAAGGGACGATGCCAAGCGGTTTGCGCATGAAGCGGCGATGCTCGGACATGAAGCCGTTTTCTGCATGGGCGGCGACGGCACAGTCAACGAAACAATCAACGGATTGGCGGCTGCCGGAAAAAACGTATCCTTCGGATTTGTTCCTATGGGCACCGTCAACGATCTCGCAAGAGCGCTCGGCATCCCTTTGGACCCCGAGCAGGCCATTGGAATGTTGGGAAATGCGACCTTAGTAAATTTGGACATCGGCAAGGTCAATGATCGCTATTTTGTGTCGAATGTTGCCGCCGGTGCTATTCCTGAAGCGGTGGAAGAAGTCAGCGTGGAGCAAAAAACAAAATATGGTCCTTTGGTGTATTTCGTTGAAGGAGGCAAGGCGCTAGCTAACCAGACGATGCACCAATTCCGTTTTACGGTGGATGGAGAGACCTTTACACAAGAATCGCCTCTCCTCCTGATTGCGCTGACGAATTCAATCGCCAGCTTCGAAAGTTTTATGCCGCAAGCAAAAGTCGATGACGGCAAGATGCGGATGATCGTGTTCAAGGAATTCAATCTGCTGGATTCGCTGAAACTCTTGCCGCAGCTCATCAGAGGCGAAATCAAGAATTCGGATACCGTCATCTATAAATCCTTTGAGCACGCCACAATAGGCGTTGCGGATGACGAAAACTTGATCACCAATGTCGACGGCGATAAAGGGCCGGCATTTCCGCTTGAAATCGGGATATTGCCTGCGTTCATCAAAGTGTATGGACCGGCAGCTTCTTGAGCAAAAAAATTCCCCACGACCAATGCAGGTCGTGGGGAATTTTTTTGTTTTCAGATGTATTTTTCGGTCAGACGCAGGAATTCCTTCACGTCTTCGGCCATGATTTCCAAGCCCTGGTTCCAGAAGTCCGGCTTTGTGATATCGGCACCAAGATGTTTCATCACTAAATCTTCCGTCGTCATAGAACCGGTATCCCGCAGCAATGAAATATAGATTTCTTCAAAATTTTCGGTCTGCTGCAGCGATTGCGCATAGATTCCCAGACTGAACAAGAAGCCAAACGTGTAAGGGAAATTGTAGAAGGGCACATCATCGATGAAAAAGTGCAGTTTGCTTGCCCAGAATAAGGGGTGGTAGTCACTCAAGGCATCTTGATAAGCCTCTTTCTGGGCAGCCTCCATCATTCCGGACAGTCGTTCTGCAGTGACAAATCCGTTCATCCTTTCTGTGTAGAAGGACTTCTCGAAAAGGTAACGGGCATGGATATTCAGAAACATGGCTGTCGCATTTTCGAGCTTCGTATTGAGCAAGGAAATTTTTTCTTCGTCGCTGCTGGCTTCTCTGACTGTAGCCGCGCTGATGATGGTTTCCGCAAAAGTAGATGCCGTTTCGGCGACGTTCATAGCATAGCGCGTATTCAGATCCGGCAAGTCGCGCATCACGTGGGAATGGAAAGCATGTCCCAACTCATGTGCCAACGTGCTCATATCGCTTGCTGAACCCGTAAAGGTCATGAAGATGCGTGATTCTTTCGATTCCGGGTAATCTTCGCAATAGCCTCCAGGCCTTTTGCCGGATCGGTTCTCGGCTTCTATCCAGCGGTTTTTGACGGCAGCCAAGGAAAAGTCTGCCAGTTTGGGACCGAAGGAGGCGAAGTGTTCAATGATGTAATCGACTGCTTCGTCGAAGCTGAAGGTTTTTGACTGGAAAGTGCCAAGCGACACAGGAGCATCGACATCATACCAAGCCAACTTATCCTTTCCCATCAGAGCAGCTTTGCGCTCCAAAAACGAAAGGAACGGTTGTTTGTTGGCACTGATGGCCTGCCACATCGTATCCAAAGTCTCGCGTTTGATGCGGTTGTAGCGCAAAGGTTCCACCAAGAAATCCTCATCCCGGTGCGCCTCAAAATCAGCCAAACGGAAACCTTGCAGGTGGTTCAATGTATCGGCAAATGCCGGCGCAAGAGACCCCCAGGCTTTTTCCCATTCGACAAATATTTTTTTGCGGACGTTCGGATCGGGATCGGCATACATCCGGTTCATCGCTTGACCGGCGGAGAGCTCGCTCGAAGTGCCATCAGCCTCTTCGAACGGGATCTTGACGAAGGATACGAGCGTGTTATAGTGCGCGCTCCAACCATTGAAGCCGTCTACACGCAAAGTCGCCAACAAAGCCTCTTCGTTGTCGGACAATAGGCGGCTGCCCTGCTGGCGCCATTCCGACAGGGCGAATGCAAGCGGTGAAAAAGCAGGCATTTCCACTAACAACGCCCAATCGGTTTCTTTGATGGCGGTTATTTTTTTCTTCAGAGTCGTTTGAATAATCGTTAATTTGCTGTACAATTGAATTATTCGCGCGTGGATTGCGCTTGCATTCAAATCCGATGCATCGGCTGATTGTACACCTGTTATGAAACTGTTGCACTGCATCAGGGCTTTTGCATACAGCTCCTCGTTATGCAGCAAATTTTTAAAGACAGGATAGTCCGGCTTATCGTGTTCAGGGTCCCAAGCGTTTGCTGTTTTTTCAAACTCCTTCAATCCGTCTTGGATGGACTGTATCTTTTCTTGTAAGGCAGGTGAAGAGCTCCCGCCTTCGAAAAAGGAGTCCAGATCCCAGGTTAAGCTATATTTCATGTTGTTCATCCTCTCGATTTGAATTGACCAGCTTAATGCCATAAATGCATTATAACAATTTTCAACAAAAATTAATAAAAGAATTCACATCTGGAAAGGAAAAAAGCTACATGCAAAGAGAACAAAAAAGCAATTCATATCTGGTGGGTGCGGTTCTGATCATGGGTTATCTGTATTACCGGGCCACTTTCGAAACAAATTTTTATGCTTTGCCGAATATCATCGCGAACCTTTTGCAGGCGCAACCGCTCTCCGGCTTATTCGCAACGTTCACCTTCCGATACGGGGAGCAGGTGATCAGTATGGAGTCGTTGGGTTATTTCGGATTTTTGGGATTCTTCGGCAGCAAGATATGGTTGTTCCTTTCCTATTTCATCCTCGCTTATCTTTGGTATGGCGGACTTTCCGGGAAGATGCGCGACGCGGTAACTCCTATCGTTGTGGCGCTGCTGCTTTCCGTCAGTTACGCGGCTGCGGATGAATTTCATCAATCGCTGGTGTCCCCGGCATTTGCGATGAAGGAGGACGTGATCTTGGCCGGCGCAGGGGCAATTTTGGCGATAATCACCGCTTGGTTCTTGCTGACAGTCAGAAAAGGCAGAAAGTGAATTGCCATGAGCGGTTACTTTTGATAAAATGATTGAGTAAATTAATAGATGAGAAGAGGGATCTGAATGTCAGGACATTCAAAATGGAGTAAAATCAAAGGCGCAAAAGGCGCTGCAGATCAAAAACGAGGTAAAATTTTCCAGAGATTATCGAAAGAAATTTATATGGCTGCAAAAAACAGCGGTCCGGATCCCTCATCTAACCCGAGCCTGCGCTTGATGATCGACAAAGCGAAAGCAGCAAACATGCCGAACGACAACATCACCCGCGCCATCAAAAAAGCAACATCTGCTGGAGAAGGCGAAAACTATGAAGAAATCACTTATGAAGGTTACGGCCCGAACGGCGTGGCTGTTTTGGTCCATGCATTGACCGACAACCGCAACCGTACCGCCACAAACATCAGAGTCGCATTCAACAAAAATGGAGGCTCTTTGGGAGAATCCGGTTCGGTGAGCTACATGTTCGACCGCAAAGGCTATATCGCAATCGAGCGTGAAGACTTGGAAGTGGATGAAGACACAATGTTGATGAGCGTATTGGAAGCCGGTGGGGAAGAGTTGCAGACGAGCGATGAGGTATTCGAGATCTACACGGATCCTGCCGATTTTGATGCAGTTTGCGAAGCTTTGAAGGCAGAAGGCTACGTGTTGGCCGAAGCGGAAGTCACGATGGTTCCGCAAACTATGTCGGCTATCGCAGCGGACAAAGAAACGCAATTCAGAACGATGCTGGAAAAACTGGAGGAAGACGATGACGTCTCCGAGGTTTTCCATAATGCGGATCTGGACGACGAAGAATAACATATTGCAGAAAATATCAACCGGGGGCTTTCCTTGTCGGCAGACAATGGAGGGTGACCGGTTTTTTCTTTGGAAATGGCACAGCAAGTGAGAAACGGACCGGTTGGGAAATCGCTTTCTTTGTTGGCTTGTAGTATAATTTAGATAGCGAAGTCGATCTGTCTTCGGACTTGTCGAATGCGGCCCTAAAGCGAATCTATCATTATCCGATCGGGATAAACAAGGAATGGGGGAACAGCAATATGGCAAAAGTAATATTTGTGATTGCACCTGAAGATTTCCGTGATGAAGAGTTATTCATGACCCAAGAAGAAATTGCAAAATGTGGACATGAGATGTGGATCTCCAGCCACAAGACCGGCACCTGCATGGGAGTGCATGGCGGAATTGCACAGTCGGATCTCTTGGTTGAGGATGTCGATACGAACAGTTTTGATGGTGTGGTGTTTGTTGGGGGCAAGGGAAGCCGTGTTTTCTTCGAAGATCCACATGCCTGGATGTTGGCTCAAGCGATGAACGGTCAGGGGAAATTGGTTGCTGCAATCTGCATCGCTCCGGTTATCTTAGCGAATGCGGGTTTATTGAAGAAGAAAAATGCGACTGTCTTCGAATCTGAGATTGCGGCAATCGAAGCCAAAGAGGCAGTTTATTCTGAGTCCGATGTGACAGTCGACGGAAATATCATCACTGCCAGCGGTCCACAGCAAGCGAAACAGTTTGGACAGGAAATTTGCAAGTTTTTAGCGGGGTAAAGCGGAAAAGCAGCTGTTGATGTGGAATTGGAGGCGTCAGAAGATATGGAAGAGCTGAAAGCCAGAATCGATGTGTTGAAGGAGCAGGATCCCGTCAAAATGCAGGACCTGGAAAGGGAATATGGTTTGCTGAAGTTCGAACTGTTGGAAGCAAAAAAAGCAGCGGAACTTCAGGAAATAGCCCTAGCGGATGTGAAAGGCGAATGGATCAAAGACAATTCGGACGAAAACCTCGCCATCTTGCGTGAGGAAGAGCAGAAACTGAAGATTGCCCGGATGAACTACACCGCTGCGGTGGAAAAAATGGATATCATGAAAACAGTCGTTTTTTTGCTTTCTTGAAAGGGAGACATAATTTTAAGGCAATCAATCGATCAAAACGAAAAAGAACGGCAAGGGAACATGTAAAATGTCCTTGCCGTTCTTTTTCGTTTTGCAGTTGTCTTGTGATCATTCCGTTTGATTGTCGATGAAATTGTTGGTTTTTTGTTGGTGGTGCTCATCCGAAATCAAATAAGAAAAACCTTCTCCGATAACGCTTTGGGCTTCGCTGATGGTGAAGAAAGCTTTTGGGTCGATGGCCGTCACAATCCGGTTGAGCGGCATCAATTGCTGTCGGTTGACGACGATCAGGATCACCTTCTTCTGGCTTTTGGAGTAATAGCCTTCGCCTGACAAAAAAGTCATTCCGCGTCCGATTTTTTTATCGATCGCATCAGCGATTTCCTGATGCCGATCCGAGATGATCAGCACTTGTTTCTTCGGGTTGGACCCTTCCAGGATGAAATCCAGTACTTTCGTTTGCACATACAGATGAACGGCAGTCAAGACGACATTCTCCAGCCCGATAACGAATATCGAGGGTCCGACCACGAAAATGTCCAATACAACCAGTGCGACACTGGTGCTCCAACCGAGGTATTTATTGAAAATCAAGGCGATGATATCGGTCCCGGCCGTGGAACCGCCCGCCTGCATCACGAGGCCCAAACCTGTGCCGACCAAAAATCCGGAGCAAAGCGGCGCCAAGATGATTGTTTCCATCGGATAGCGCCATCCAGCCGTAAGATGCAGAAAAAACGACATCAATAGTGTAGCCAGGAGTGTCAGCCTCATGGTCGATTTTTCCAGATAGCGGAATCCGATGGTCAAAATGATGGCGTTCAGGATGAAGCTCGTGATGGCTACAGGGATATCCAACGTATAGAAAGCCAACAAACTGATGCCGGTCACACCGCCTTCGCCAAGATGGTTCGCCACGGAAAACATATTGATGCCGACCGCGAACAGAAATGTTCCGATCGCAGTCCAAAGGATCGATGCAGTAACGTTCTTTTTCAAAAAATCCCCTCTCCTTCATTAAGTGATTCCGCATGTTTATCGCATGAGACCGCTATTTAAGCCAATATAACATATTTTAAGATAATTTTCCCGCCGCAGAAAAAGCGGACGCGTGGATTTTGCAGAAGTTATAGGTGACGGCAAAATAGAAATGAGGTGATGATATGGAAGAAAAAGCAGAGAGCCTGTTGGCGGATGCGATGCGTTTGGGCGTTTCCGACATCCATCTGCTCCCCTATGAAGACCACTATGAACTCTTTTTTCGAGTGAGTACCGGATTGTCGAAAGTAGCCGTGTATTCAATCGAAAAAGGCGAACGGTTGATTTCTTACTTCAAATTTCTGTCGAACATGAACGTGGGCGAAAGGCGGAAACCGCAATCCGGTGCGGTCAGGTACCGATTGAACGGCAAAAAAATAGAACTGAGGCTATCCACCATTGCGAATTTTCGTTATCAGGAGTCTCTCGTGATCCGCATGCTGTATGCCAATCCGACTTCAGAAAACGGTCTGCACGCATTTTTCCCGGACCAGGAGGCGAAGCTACTCGAATTGTTGGACCATAAGAGCGGGCTGGTACTGTTTTCCGGGCCTACCGGTTCCGGGAAAACGACCACCATCTATCATTTGCTGCGCAGAAAATATGCCGATGAACCGTTGCAGATCATTACGATGGAGGATCCGGTCGAGATTGAAGAACCGCTGTTTCTGCAGGCAGAGGTGAACGAAACTGCGGGTATCACGTACGACTTGCTCATCCGCCAGTGTCTTCGGCATCATCCGGACATCCTCGTCATTGGCGAAATCCGGGATGAAGAAACGGCCAAAATGGTCGTGAGGAGCGCATTGACGGGGCATTTGGTGATCGCGACGATCCATGCCAAAGAGTCTTTCGGGGTATTGGAAAGGTTGCGGGAACTGGCGATTTCTTCCGAACAAATGAAGCAGACGCTGCTGGCTGTCGTTTCCCAACGTCTGATCGCAAAATATTGTCCGTTGTGCTCCGGGAAGTGCACGATTCACTGCTCCCACTACCATGTGAATGAAAAATCAGCTGCCATCTACGAAATATTGGCTGGTAAAGAACTGCAGAATTATTTGCAGAATAAGGAGGACAGAAAGCGGTTTGTCACGCTGAATGATAAATTGCGCAAAGCCTATGCGTGTGGATACATTACGGAAAAGCATTACCTGGAGAACCTCGTCTGAAAAACGTTGGCAGGGAAAAGAGCAGGCTTATTTCTTGAAGCGCCTGAGTGAATTGTTGAAGGAAGGTTTTTCTTTGGCCGAAGGGCTGGCTTTTCTGAAGATGATGCAGCCGAAGCGCGCGGATGATATCCAGCGCATGCTAGGCAAATTGGAAACGGGCATCAATCTAGCGGATGTCTTGGCTGACTGTGGCTTTTCGGAGCAGGTCGTTTCGCAGCTAAGGTTGTCTTTTCTTCACGGGAAATTGACGGAAACCTTGCTTTTTTGTTCCGACTTCTTGACGGAAAAGGACAAACAGCTCCATAAACTCAGAAAAGTGTTGATTTATCCGTTATTTTTGCTGGTGTTCGCGAATGGGATGTTGATTGCGATCAGACAGGTATTGCTTCCCAGTTTGGAGACGATGCTGGAACCCTCGGAAGAGGCGGCCGGACTGATGGTCCGCATCATCTTGCTTTACCTGGAGAATTTGCCGCTCATCCTATTGGGTACGTTAGCTTTAGGCGCCAGCTTTTTCCTTTTGGCAAAAAGTTACTTAAAAAAGAAATCAGCTTTCCAAAAATCGTTGCTGTTTTGCCGGATCCCGCTCTTCAGCAAATGGGTCCAACTCTACTATTCCTTTTTCTTCTGCCGGGAATACGCCTATTTCTTCCGCAATGGCATGCAGTTGAACCAGATCGTTTCACTGATGCGCGGCGATGATGGAACTGCCTGGATGAAGGAAATATCCGGATTGGTGGAGGAAGGGCTGATGCAGGGTGACAGTCTGACGACGATCATCAAACGTTATCCCATCTTCAAAGAGGAGATGGGTTGGATGATCTATCACGGCGAGCTCACCAGCCAGTTGCCGATCAAATTGAGCATGTACAGCGAAGAATGCTTCCGGCTGCTGATAGCGGATATCGAACAGAAAATCGGCTGGCTGCAGCCTGTCTTGTTTCTCATGGTCGCCGTCATCGTGATGGCGATCTATCTTATATTGTTGATGCCGATGCTAAGTTCATTAGGAGGAATGTATTAATGAAATCAATAAAAAAAACACTAAAAAATAAAGAAGCCTTTACACTTATGGAAATGGTACTCGTCCTTTTCATTATTTCTGTGCTGATGCTGATGATCATCCCGAATGTGGCGAACACGAAAACTAGTGTAGAGACTAAAGGCACGGATGCTTTGGCGGTTGTGGTGCAGACACAGGCTGACATGTATGAATTGGATACAGGGACGGAAGCGGCCAGCTTTACCGTCCTTGGGGATGGTGGTTACCTAAACGATAATCAAGTGACCCAAGCAACCGCCAAGCTCACAATAGCAGGCGGTAATGTTTCCATAATCGAGTGATTTGATTGAAGGCTTGAATAATGTATAAAAGCGGATTCACATTATTGGAGAGCTTATTGGTACTGATGATCGCCTCCATGATTTTGCTGCTGACCCCACAATTGGAAACCGCAACGGATGAACTCGCGTTCAATCTGTTTTTGGACGATTTCTTGACGGAACTTCACACAGCTCAGAGTTATGCGGTCATCACAGGGAATGGCGTCAATATGGATGTCCTGCGACCAATCGGCGCAACGCATTATGCTGTTTTTAAAGACGGTACCGGATCGGACCGTTATATCAATCGGAAGTTACTTTTGCCTGAAGGATCAAAAGTGATTCAAGGCTACACCGGATTCATCAAAGGAGGAAGCGGATATCTGCAGCCGAATACCATCATCATGGAAACGGACCGATATCGCTATACCATCACAATCCAATTGGGGAGCGGTCGTTATGAAGTCAATAAAGCTAAACGATAGCAGTGGTTATATGCTTTTCGAAAGTCTGATCGCTTTGGCCATGGTCAGCATCTCAATCTATGTGCTGATGCCGCATTCCGTTAAATTTTTCACGACTTTAAAAGCGGCGGGAGCGGAAGTTGCCTACTGGCGGGTCGCGCAGGACCAGATGCAGGTCATCGCCAAAGGAGGAAACCCAATCGAAAGTCAGGCTTCCGGAGGTATACTGTTCACCACTACTTGGAATCCGGAAACCTCAGAACTTATAGTGAGCGGTGATGATGGGTCAGAAAGGGTGACGGTGCATGCCGACGAAATCGATGCAAAAGAACCCTGAACAATCGCAAGCCGGATTCACTTTATTGGAAGCGGCGTTTGCGCTGACTGTCAATACGATGGTGCTCCTGCTGATAGTTGGGGGCATGGGGGTAATCCGCACTGCGAACGTACAGCTGGAGCAGAGACAAGAAGCAGAATGGCATCTGTTCCTGATCCAACTTGAGCATGAGTTGGAAGACGAGTTGATGGTGCAAAAGACAAGCACGACAATCCGCACCAAATCAAAAAATCCGGCTGATACTGCTGTTTATACCTATGAGTTCCGTATCAATAAAGTGCTTCGTTACAAAAACGGAGAAGGCTATCATCCGATGCTGCTGCAAGTCAAAGCGTTGAAATACGAGGTGACCAATGAAGGGATTTCTATCCAGGCTACGCTTTCGGACGACCAGACGCGCAGAGCGCATCTTATCTTGCCGAAAGCCCCAATTTAAAAATCACCGTTTTAGGAGGAAGGGAGGCTCCATCTTGCCGCTCACCATCTTCTACCTGTTCCTTTCGCAAATGATGCTTTTCGGGCTTATCCGGGTATATGAGAATCAACTCTATCTTTACAGATTGACGGAGAATCATTATAAAGCGCAGACTTTGTTGGCCTATACAGACTACTGGATACAGGATCATAACAAAGCGTCAACCCCGGGAAACCGCATTCTGCCTGCAATGTTGTCTTTCGAAGAAGGCGTCGTTCATTGTGTGGCGGATGCAGGCGGCAAAGTCACTGCCACCGTGACGCTGCAAAATGACTACAGAGAAACTTTGGTAGTGGAAATCCTGTCCCCGGAGTGATGCGCTAAAAAGTAAGGTCTTGTGTAGAAAGAGGCCAGAGGTAAGCAAACAAGCGAGACGCACAAGAAACCCGAGATTTCGTCGGACTTCTTGTGCGTTTTTTGGTGGTTTATCGGATTTGCTATCGAATGCCGATCCCAAAGCTCAAATGCACGAATTTCCCCTATCTATGCAGGCCATTTTTTGATATACTTGATAGGTATGTTTGTAAACAAACAGGATATTTTATTGGAAGGAAGTATGTGAAATGAGTAGAGTCTCAAAATTGCAGGATGCCATCAAAGCGAAGAAGATGGATGCAATGCTGGTGACAAGTCAATATAACTTACGTTATGTTTCCAATTTTACGGGCACGACCGGTCTGGCGGTCATCACCCAAGAGGAAGCTTTTTTTGTGACTGACTTCCGTTATACCCAACAAGCTGCTTCACAGGCACAGGGTTTTCAGATTATTCAGAATAAAGGGCCGATATTCGAAGAAGTGAAAAAGATAGCGGAAGAAAAGGGCTTTGCATCAATAGGTTTCGAAGACGCTATCATGTCCTTCCGCAGTGTCGAGGACTTGGAGGATTTGGTGACGTGCGATTTGGTTCCTGCTTCAGGCATCATCGAGGAATTGCGTGAAGTCAAAGATGAAGAGGAAATCAAGACTATCAAGAGGGCTTGTGAAATAGCGGATGCGGGCTTCATGTTCATCCTTGACCACATCCGTCCGGGAGTTTCGGAAATAGAAGTCGCCAACCGCCTGGATTTCCACATGCGCGAATTGGGTGCGAGCGGCGTTTCTTTCGAAACAATTGTCGCCAGCGGCATCCGTTCCGCCATGCCGCATGGTGTGGCCAGTCCGAAGCTGATTCAAAAAGGCGACTTTGTAACGCTGGATTTCGGTTGTTATTACAACGGCTATGTTTCGGATATGACCCGCACGGTATCAGTTGGGCAACCCGATGCTGAATTGAAGAAAATCTACGAGATTGTTCTGGCTGCCCAATTGCGCGTGAATGAGGCAGCAAAAGCGGGCATGACCGGAATCGAAGTCGACAGTGTCTCACGTGATTATATTACGGAACAGGGTTATGGAGAAGCGTTCGGACACTCCAACGGGCATGGGATCGGACTGGAGATACATGAGGGTCCGAATACATCGCAAAAAGCCGGAAAAGTGCTTGTGCCGGGGAATGTCATCACAAATGAACCGGGCATCTATCTTGCGGGTCTGGGCGGTGTCCGGATTGAAGATGATCTTGTGATCCGGGATGAAGGCAACGAGATTTTGACACATTCTCCAAAAGAATTGATTATTTTATAAAAAAATAGAATCCGCACTAAAATAATGGTAAACTTAGTTAAAATGAGCTGCCACAGGAGGAATTATAAATGATTTCAGTAAATGATTTTAAGACAGGCCTGACGATCGAAATTGATGGAGGATTATGGAAAGTAATCGACTTTCAACACGTAAAACCGGGTAAAGGCGCGGCATTCGTCCGTTCGAAACTAAAAAATCTTCGTACAGGGGCTGTGCAGGAAAAAACTTTCCGTGCGGGTGAGAAAGTCGGAAAAGCGCATATCGCTAACCGCAAAATGCAGTATCTTTACGAAAGTGCCGGTGCTTACGTGTTCATGGATACTGAAAACTATGAACAAATCGAATTGAATGCAGGACAAATCGAATATGAATTGAACTATCTGAAGGAAAATATGGAAGTCAATATCCTGATGTACGAATCAGAAACACTTGGTGTCGATCTACCGAATACAGTAATCCTGCGTGTGGAAGAAACTGAGCCAGGAATCAAGGGCGATACAGCTTCAGGCGGATCAAAACCTGCCAAAATGGAAACAGGCTTGATGGTGAACGTGCCATTCTTCGTTAATGCGGATGATATGCTGATCGTCAACACAACGGACGGTTCTTACGTATCCCGTGCATAATGTTTCCCAAGAAAGGAGAATGACAGATGATGGAAGAAACAAACATTCCTTTAGCAAACGGTCCGGCTCCGCTGGGAGAGATTGAAATTGCTCCTGAAGTGATTGAAGTGATCGCTGGTATTGCAGCGAATGAAGTAGACGGTGTTTATGCGATGCAAGGGTCTTTCAAGACCGGCGTCAATGAATTGTTGGGACGCACCGCCCACAACAAAGGTGTACATTTGACGGTGGATGAAGATGGATTGGCGGTTGATGTATACTGCTATATCAAATACGGAGCTTCCGTACCGAAAGTCGCTTTGGATATGCAAGAAAAAGTGAAGGAACAAGTCCTTTACATGAGCAATCTTGAAGTGTCGCAAGTGAACGTCCATGTAGTCGGCCTTGTCGCGCCAAAATCCGAAGACAACACTTATCTTGATTTGGATACAGAATTGGGGGAGAATGCGTGAGCACTTCCCGTCTAACCAGAAGAGAAATCAGGGAAAAGGCGCTCCAAGCCCTTTTCCAGTTGAAAACGAACGAAGAATTGACCCCTGAAGAAGCCATCAAGCAAGCTCTGTTGAGCGATTCAGAAGAATGGAACAGCGAAGAGGACGTCGAAATCCAGAACTATCCTTATTTGATCACCCTAGTGCATGGCGTGTTGGATAATCAAGCGACGATTGATGAAGCGATCCGGCCTTACCTGAAGAACTGGACGGTAGGCAGATTGGCCAAAGCAGATGCTCTGATTATGCAGATCGCTGCCTACGAAATGCTGTTGGGTGATACGGAACAAGTACCTCAAAGGGTAGCGTTGAATGAAGCCATCGAAATTTCAAAGCTTTATTGTGATGAACAATCGAGTAAATTCATTAACGGCGTATTGTCCAATCTCATTCCCGAAACGGAAAATCCTTAATGCTTCGGCTTAAGGATTTTCTTTTTTTTCCGCTGAATCCGGGCATGACAAGCCCGCTTTTCTAACCGAAACCAAAGAGATTATGTTAAAATAGACGGTAACACTAAGAAGAAGGAGATTGATTAATGGAAACGATTATTATGGATGGAAAAGGCTTAGCAAAAAAAATGCAGGATCAGATGAAAGAGCAGGTAGCAGCATTGACAGCGGAAGGGAAAACCCCTGGTCTTTGCGTCATTCTGGTCGGTGAGGATAAAGCAAGCCAAGTCTATGTCCGCAATAAAGAGAAACAATCCGAAGCAATGGGTATGAATTCGCGTGTTGTTCGCCTTGCGGCAGACATCTCCGAAGCGGCTCTCCTGGCTGAAGTCGAAAAACAGAATCAAGATGACAGCATGCATGGCATTCTGGTGCAGTTGCCTTTGCCGAAGCACATAGATGAACAAAAAGTCCTGCGCGCTATCCGTTATGAGAAGGATGTGGATGGATTCCATCCGATGAACGTCGGGAACTTCTTCCTGGGTAACGAATCAGCATTGCCATGTACCCCGTATGGCATCATGAAAATTTTGGAAGAATACAACATCGAAATCGAGGGCAAAAAAGCATTGGTGATCGGCCGGAGCAATATCGTCGGCAAACCGATGTCCATCATGCTGCTGAACGAAAATGCCACAGTCACGATTGCCCATTCCCGCACCAAAAACCTGAAGGAATTGGCGAAAGAAGCTGACATCCTGGTAGCTGCGATCGGCAGAGGGCATTTCGTCACCGCTGACTTCATCAAACAAGGCGCAGTCGTCATCGATGTGGGGATGAATCGCAGTTCAGAAGGCAAATTGATCGGGGACGTGGATACGGCTGCCGCAATGGGTATCGCAAGCCATATCACACCAGTTCCTGGCGGTGTCGGACCGATGACGATCACGATGCTGTTGCAACAAACAATCGATAAAGCAAAATAACCAAGGAGGCACAAAGTTGGAACCTCTCTATCTCAGCGTCACCGCTTTGACCAAATACATCAAAAGAAAATTCGATGCCGATCCTTACCTCGAACGCGTATACCTTACAGGTGAAATATCCAACTATCGTCCGCGTCCGGGCCATCAATACTTCAGCCTGAAGGATGACCATGCCGTCATCTCAGCAGTGATGTATAAAGGCAGATTCGACAAGTTGACCTTCAAGCCCAAGGAAGGGATGAAGGTGATGCTCATCGGACGGGTGAATGTCTATGAAGCGGGCGGAACCTACAATATCATGGTCGAACATATGGAACCGGATGGCATCGGTGCTCTGTACCAAGCATTCTCGGAACTCAAGGAGAAACTGGCGCGTGAAGGGTTGTTTTCCTTGCCGAAGAAAAAGCTTCCTGTGTTCCCGAAGCGCATCGCCATTGTGACCAGTCCAAGCGGCGCAGTCATCCGTGACATCATGACGACCGTCAAAAGAAGATATCCGATTGTCCAACTCGTGCTCTATCCGACCATTGTCCAAGGGAAGGATTCCGCTGCCGACATCATCAAGAATCTCCAAGCAATCGAGCAAAAAGGTGATTTTGATGTGGCGATCGTTGCAAGGGGTGGCGGTTCCATCGAGGATCTTTGGTCCTTCAACGAGGAGGCAGTCGTTCGCCAAATCGCGGCCATGACTGTTCCGGTCATTTCTTCCGTAGGGCATGAAACGGATACGACACTGTCCGACTTTGTTGCGGACGTCCGTGCCGCTACTCCAACGGCAGCAGCAGAATTATCCGTGCCGGTATTGAGCGATGTCATCCGTTATATCCATCAGATCGACAATAGGCTCTATCAAAAGATGCGGCATCTGCAAACGATGCAACAACAACGATTGAATCGCGCTATGCAATCCTATATCTTCAGACAACCGGAAAGGATGTATGAAGGCTATGCCATCAAAGCAGACCAAGTGCAACAACGCTTGGCCAATCAAATGCAGCAACAACTCCATTTGCGGTCCAATGAACTGCAGCGGCTGCAATTGCGTCTTGAAAACCGCAATCCTGCAAGGGAAGTGCAACTGGCCGGCAACCGCAGACAGCAACTCACCGATGAACTGCAAAGAGCCATGGATCGCTATCTGAAACAGAAGGAAATGTGCATGACATCGGCCATGCAATCGTTGGACTTGTTGAGTCCGCTGAAGATCATGTCGCGAGGGTACACTTATACGACCAAGGATGGGAACATAATCGCATCCGTCAAAGAGTTGCGCAGCGGCGACAAATTGAAAGTGAATTTTTCGGACGGTTATGCCGAAGCAGAAGTAAAACAGGTGGTGGAGGAAAAATAATGAAATCCGAAAAGAAAGTAAGTTTTGAAGAAGCGATGAACCAATTAGAAGCTATTGTAACAAGACTGGAAGCAGGGGATGTTCCCTTGGAAGAGGCTTTGGAGCAATTCAAGGTCGGTATGGATCTCAGCAAGTATTGCCAAGATACTTTGAACAATGCCGAAAAAACATTGACGAAAATCGTCAACCCTGATGGTTCGGAAGCGAATTTTGAAGAATCGGCAGTCCAAAACGAAGGGGAATGACTCACATGAATCTTAGCGAATTTCAAGCGGAGTGGATGCCGCGATTCGACGATTACCTCAACTCTGAATTGGATGCAAGTGCGCCTTCGCAAGAAAATCTGCATAAAGCAATGGCGTATTCTTTAATGGGGGGCGGAAAAAGAATTCGTCCTCTTTTATTGTTGGCGACCCTTTCGCTGGCCGACTGCGAAATTTCGGATGGCTTTGCCGCCGCGGCCGCATTGGAATATATCCATACCTATTCTTTGATCCACGATGATCTGCCGGCTATGGACAATGATGATTACAGACGGGGTCGCCTGACTTCGCACAAGGTATTCGGAGAATCCACCGCAATCCTTGCGGGTGATGCGCTGTTGACGGCTGCCTTTGAGATACTTGCGGAATCCGCAGCCATTTCAGCAGACAAAAAAGTAAGACTGATTGCCTTATTGGCGAAAGCTTCTGGCCCGAACGGAATGATAGCCGGACAGATGGATGATGTCGAGGGCGAAAAGAAGTCACTGACAATAGAAGAGTTGAAACAAGTGCACGATAAAAAGACCGGCGCATTGATCAGGTATGCCGTTGCGGCGGGGTGCCTCATCGCGGACGCGGATGAACCATTCACAACTGAAATGGAAAGTTTCTCCAGACATTTGGGCTTGGCGTACCAGATCCACAATGATCTGAAGGATGTCGTGTTGGATGAGGCCGAGACCGGTAAAACCATTCATCACGATGCCGCATTGAACAAAAATACATACCCATCCTTATTGGGGGTAAACGGAGCTATCCAGGAACTGAACAGCGTCATCCGCCAAGCGGAAGGTTGTTTGGACCGTGTGGCATTGTCCTGCGCGAGTGCGGAAGACAAAATAGAGGTGTTCCGCCAATTAATGGATTACGTCAGAATATAACGGGAGATTACCATGGAAAAAGAAAGATTGGATTTACTTGTAGTACAACAGGGCTTGACTGATTCCCGTGAAAAAGCCAAAAGATTGATCATGGCCGGGCAAATATACGACGAGAACAACCAGCGTTACGACAAACCGGGCGAAAAGATTTCCGTCGAGAAAATCCTCCATATTAAGGGAGAAACATTGAAATACGTAAGCCGAGGCGGATTGAAGCTTGAGAAAGCCATCGCATTGTTCCAAGTAGACCCGAAGGACAAAATCTTTTTGGATATCGGCAGTTCAACTGGTGGCTTTACGGATGTCGCGCTGCAAAATGGTGCGAAGCTTTGTTATGCACTGGATGTCGGCTACAATCAGTTGGATTGGAAATTGCGCCAGGATGAACGGGTCGTTGTGATGGAACGGGTGAATTTTCGCTACAGCAAATTGGAGGATTTTGAAAAAGGTCGGCCGGAGATGGCTTCCATTGACGTATCCTTCATTTCGTTGAAGTTGATTTTGCCGGTTCTCAAGGAAATCATCGTAGTCGGCGGAGATGTCGTCGCGTTGATCAAACCACAATTTGAAGCAGGAAGAGGGAAAATCGGCAAAAAAGGGATCGTCAGTGATCCGGCAGTCCATAATGAAGTGTTGCGTGATATCTTGGATTTTGCGTCATTGACCGGGTTCGATGTGAAAAATCTGAGTTATTCGCCCATCACTGGCGGGACCGGGAATATCGAATTTTTGGTCCATTTGCAGGCGAATGACCATGCTCCGGGGATCATTTCTCCGGAAATAGACAGCCCGCAAGTCGTCAAAGAGGCTTATCTGCAGCTGAAGAGCAAATCAATCTCGATTTCCGATAAATAGGTGACTAAGGAACCATTGCGAAGGGGAATACGGAATGTTACAAGAGTTGTCCATAAAGAATTTTGCGATAATTGAAAATCTTCAAGTGAGTTTCGACGAGGGTATGACCGTGCTGACTGGGGAAACCGGCGCAGGGAAATCCATCATCATCGATGCCGTAGGTCTGTTGGCAGGCGGAAGAGGATCCAACGATTTGATTCGATACGGCGAAAACAAGACGGTCATCCAAGGGCTTTTCAGTATCCCCGAAAACGCCAAGACAGCGGCCGTTCTGGAAGCGTACGGAATCGAAGCGGACGGGAACCAAGTTTTGCTGCAACGGGAACTTTCCCGCAACGGCAAAAATATTTCCCGAGTCAACGGCACAATCGTAACGGTTGCGACGTTGCGCGAGGTCGGTGAAACCTTGATCGATATCCACGGGCAGAACGAGCATCAAGAATTGATGGATCCGCAAAAACATATCGACCTGCTGGATCAGTTTGCCGGGAATGAACTGAGAGAAGTCAAAACGACCTATCTCAATACTTATGCCAAATATGTGGATACACGCAAGCAACTGATCAAACTGAAGACGGACGAGAAAGAAACGGTCCAAAGAATCGACTTGTTGACTTTCCAAATCCAGGAAATCGAACAAGCACAATTGAAGGATCCCGCTGAAGATGAAAAACTGGAAGAAGAGAGGAACCTGCTCGTCAATTACCAAAAAGTCATGCAAGCTCTGACGAGCGCGTACGATTCGCTTCAGAACAGCGAAGAGAACGGCATCGACAAAATCGGTCACGGCATGGCGGCTCTGGAAAAAGTGCAGGACATCAATCCGATATACCAAACAATCGCAGCCTCGGTATCGGCAGCGTATTACCAGCTGCAGGAATGCGCAGGTGACATCCTGTCGGAGATCGATCAATTGTCCTACGATGAAGGCCGCTTGAATGAAATCGAAAACAGATTGGAATTGATCCGCCAGTTGAAGCGGAAATATGGGAACACAATCAGCGAAGTGCTGGAGCATCACAAAAAAATTTCCCGGGAACTGGATCTGATCGAGAATCGGGAAAGCTACCTTGAGAAACTCAACTCGGACTATAATAAGGAAAAAGCAGAGGTTCTGGCTATCGGCAGACAATTGACCGCTATCCGGAAGAAAGCAGCAGTCGTTTTGGAAGAACAGATCCAACTGCAACTGAAGGAACTTTACATGGACAAGGTCCTTTTCAAGACGGTTTTTCATGAACAAGCGGGGAAAACCGCGATCACGGAGAACGGACTGGATCAAGTGGAATTTTACATCGCGACGAATGTCGGCGAACCGCTGAAAGCCTTGGCTAAGGTGGCCAGCGGCGGCGAACTTTCCCGGATGATGTTGGCGATGAAAGCTATTTTCACCAAAACGCAAGGCATCACCAGCATCATCTTTGATGAAGTGGATACCGGTGTGTCGGGCAGGGTAGCACAAGCGATAGCCAACAAGATCCACTTGGTGGCCAGCTATTCGCAGGTGCTCTGCATCACGCATCTTCCGCAAGTAGCGGCGATGGCGGATCAGCATCTCTATATACAAAAAGAAATCATCGCCGATCGGACAAAGACGCATATCAAACCGCTGTTCGGAGCTGAACGGATCAACGAAGTCGCACGCATGCTGGCGGGCACCGACATAACGGAACTTTCACTGGCCCATGCAAAAGAATTGCTGGAATTGGCCGATACCGAAAAAAATAAAGCGTAAAAGAAAAACTGCGCAGTAGAGCAGACCGGAAGGATTGGAGAGATTGGCATACACTAAAATCATCGCGCACAGGGGCAGCCGCGGAACACGACCGGAAAACACACTGGAGGCCTTTCGGGAAGCGCTGAAAGTCGCCAGTGACGGTATAGAATTGGATGTCCATTTGAGCAAAGATGGTGAGGTCGTGGTCATCCATGACGAGACCGTGGACCGCACGACATCCGGAAAAGGCTATGTCAAAGACATGACCGTGCAACAGTTGAAGGCATTGGATGCCGGCAGCTGGTTCGATCCGAAATACAGCGACGCGCGCATCCCGAAACTCCAAGAGGTATTGACCCTATTGGCGGATAATCATTTTACAGGCGTCCTCAACATCGAATTGAAGACGGATGTATTCCAGTATCCCGCAATCGAGGAAAAAGTGCTTGCTTTGGCAGAGCCCTATCTTGAACAGTTTTCGGTCATCTACTCCAGTTTCCACTATGAAACCTTGAAAAAAATCAAGACCGTGCGCAAGGATTCGAAAATTGCCCTGCTTTTCAGCAAAAAAGGCAAGCAGCAATTTGAACTGGGCGAAGGGGTTCCGGTAGAAGGTTGGCATCCAAAATTTTCGATTCTGCGCAGTCTGCCGCCTTTTGAACAATCCAAGATTCCGCTCCGCGTGTGGACGGTGAACCGAAAGGTCGAAATGCAAGTCTGTCTGCGCAAAAATATCGATTCGATGATCACGGATTATCCGGAACGCGCACTGCAAATGAGAAAGGTGATTCAGGGTGTCTGAAACAACAGAGAAAAAGTTAGAGAAAATCATGGTCATTGTCGGTCCGACCGCTGTGGGTAAAACCGCACTGAGTATCCGGCTGGCGAAAAAATACAATGGCGAAATCATCAATGGGGATTCAATGCAAGTTTACGAAGGTTTGGATATCGGCACGGCGAAAGTGACCAAGGAAGAAGCGGAAGGCATCCCGCATCATTTGTTGGATATCGTTCCGGTGGAGCAGGATTACACGGCTTCCGATTTCAAAAAGGACGCGAGAGGGGCCATCGAGTCGATTCTGGCAAGAGGCAAGCTGCCGATTGTGGTCGGTGGTTCGGGACTGTATATAGAAGGACTATTGTTTGATATGCAGTTCGGCGGGGTGGCTGCCGAAGATCCTGACTACCGGAAACAACTGGATGCTGAGCTACAACGGACTGATGCCATGCATATATGGAAGCAATTGCAGGAAAAGGACCCCAAAGCGGCTGAACAGATCCATCCGAACAACAGCAGAAGGGTGATCCGCGCTTTGGAAGTGATCCACTTCAGCGGGAAACCCTTCTCGGATCAGGCTGATCGGGAAGCGGATCCTCATTACGATGCGCTGCTGATCGGGCTTGATACCGAGCGAAGCATCCTCTACGATCGCATCAACCGACGCGTGGATCTGATGGTTGCGGGCGGCTTGGTTGAGGAAGCAAAAGCACTCTTTGATAGACAGCTGCCTCCCAAGACGCAAGCGACAAGAGGTATCGGCTACAAAGAGTGGTTCGGTTATTTTAATAGTGAGGTCACATTTGAAGAAGCCGCAGAACAGTTGAAGCAAAACTCAAGACGCTATGCCAAACGCCAGTTGACTTGGTTCCGGAACAGAATGAGCGGCATCCATTGGTTTGACCTGATTCAGGACGAGTATGAGATGCAGAAAATTGAAGATTTAGTCGAGTCGTTCTTAGCCTGATGGATGAGAAAGAACGAAAAAAGAAAGTTGGAAATTCTATGGAAAATACGAAAGAAAAAGTAATTCTGGTGAACGTTCAGACGAACCAATCGGATGAAGCCTTTGAATATCAACTGAGGGAACTTGCCGAATTGACCGAAACCGCTTTGGGCGAAGTTGTCGGTGTGTTGACCCAAAAGCGGGAACGAAAAGATTCGCGGACTGTCATCGGCAAAGGGAAAGTAGAAGAACTCGTGAATTTGTGTGCAGAACTGGAGGCGGATACCGTCATTTTCCAACAAGAACTCTCTTCCAAGCAGGTGCGCAACATCCAGGAGACTGTCGACTGCAAAGTCATCGACCGGGTCCAGTTGATATTGGACATATTTGCGATGCGTGCCCGCAGTAAAGAAGGGAAACTACAGGTAGCTTTGGCGCAATTGAGTTATCTGTTGCCGCGTTTGATGGGTCAAGGCGTTAATTTATCCCGTCTGGGCGGGGGTATCGGCACAAGAGGGCCTGGTGAGACAAAACTCGAGACCGATCGCAGACACATCCACAGCCAGATGCAGGAAATAAAGAAAACATTGGAAGAAACAGAGCAGCACCGCCAAAGGGCACGAGAAAAACGCCATGCCAGCGAAGTCTTTCAGATCGGTTTGATCGGTTATACGAATGCCGGGAAATCGACGGTCATCAATCGATTGACCGATGCTGCAACTTTGGAGGAGGATAAATTATTCGCGACTCTGGATCCTTTGACAAGAAAGCTGACGTTGCCGAATCAATTTCAGGCTACGATTACCGATACTGTAGGTTTCATCCAGGATCTTCCGACACAGTTGATCCATGCTTTCCATTCGACGCTTGAAGAGAGCCGGAACATGGACGTATTTTTGCACGTGGTCGATGCTTCTACTTCCTTCATCGATGAACATGAAAAAACTGTATTGGACCTATTGAAGGATTTGGATATGGATAAGACACCTATGCTGACGATCTACAACAAACGCGATCTTGCCGGTCCGGATTTCCAGCCGCGGCTCTTTCCGAACATCGTCATATCAGCGCTTGATGATGCCGACATCAACCGGTTGAAGGACTTCCTCTGGGAAGAAATCGCCAAAATGTTGGTTCCATACACAAAAGACATCGATGCAAGCGGTCCTGAAGCCCGCTTGATGAATAAGATGCAGCAAGAAACTTTTGTGGAATCCATCGAATATATAGAAGAAACTAATGCATACCGCTTAAGAGGGTACGCTAAAAGCAATTCAAAATGGTTGGGGGATAAAGCAACAGATGCAAGCGACGAATAAAGAAGCAAGGCTGGCCGGATTGGTCGGACAAGTGGACAACAAAATCCAGCCCGTTTTTAAAGAGATACAGGAAAAGGCTCTATTTAATCAAGGCAAGGTACTGGAAGCTTTCCGGAAGCACCGCGTCAGTGATTACCATTTTAACCCGAGCACAGGCTATGGCTATGACGATGACGGACGGGACACGCTCGAAAAAGTTTATGCCGAGGTTTTTCAGGCTGAGGCTGCTTTGGTCAGGCCACAAATCATTTCCGGAACACACGCTATCGCCACTGCGCTCTTCGGAGTCCTGCGTCCCGGAGATGAATTGATGTACGTTACCGGAACACCATACGATACGCTATTGGACATTGTTGGCCTGACGGGGAATGGGATCGGTTCTCTGAAAGAATACAATATCGCTTATCAGCATATCGAGCTGTGCGCAGAAGGCAAAGTGGACATTCCGAGGGTACTGGAAAAAATCAGTCCCAAAACAAAAATAATCGCGATTCAACGCTCCCGCGGCTACGCAGAAAGACCCTCCTTTACGATAAATGAAATCAAAGAGATGATTGCGGCGATCCGACCGCATGTAGGATCAGAAACCATCTTTTTTGTCGATAATTGTTACGGGGAATTTGTCGAAACGTTGGAGCCTATCGAAGTCGGAGCGGACCTGATTGCCGGCTCCCTCATCAAAAATCCGGGCGGCGGTATCGTGAAGATGGGCGGTTATCTCGCCGGTAGGGAAGATTTGATTGAGCGGTGCGCATACCGCCTGACAACTCCAGGTATCGGCCGGGAAGCGGGAGCTTCCTTATACAGCCTTTTGGAGATGTACCAAGGCTTGTTCTTGGCGCCCCATGTTGTCGGTGAAGCGGTGAAGGGTGCTGTTTATACAGCCGGACTGCTGGAAGAGTGCGGTGTATCGTCCACCCCGACTTGGGACAGCCCCCGCACTGATTTGATCCAGATGGTAGCACTGCCTAGCAAGGAAGCGATGATCGCTTTTGCTCAGACGATACAGAAATATTCCCCAGTGAATGCAGCAGCCAAGCCTATTCCGGCCTATATGCCCGGTTACGAAGATGATGTCATCATGGCTGCGGGAACTTTCATTCAGGGCGCAAGCCTGGAATTGACGGCAGATGGCCCGATAAGACCACCTTATCTGCTCTACGTCCAAGGCGGACTGACCTATGAGCATGTCAAATTGGCAGTAACAGCAGCAGTGAAGGATACGTTTTTCGCATAGTTAATTGTGATTTCGGGCTGAGTTTACACTTAACTCAGCCCGAAAATCACTCTTTCGAACAATTCCAGACTCAAAATAAGCAAAAATTCAAAATCTGGCTGCGAAATAGTGTTGACTTTAAGTCGGTTATCGCCTATACTATTAAATGTTGTGAGTCGGTTGGATGACTCGTGAATTTGTCTCAATAGCTCAGCCGGATAGAGCATTCGCCTTCTAAGCGAACGGTCGGGAGTTCGAATCTCTCTTGAGACGTCATATCTGTTTTCAGGATCATAAGTCCATGACAGAGAATCGGTTGCATTCGCATGAAGCGGATGCGACGTTTTTTTTCTCAGGACAGCCTTATGGTCCGACCGGTGGATGGAGAAAAGCTGGAGAATTGTCCGGTTGTTGCAACGGTGAAATATTTTTTGGGAAAATAGTCAAAATAATGGTGACAATTTTAATGCTATGCTGTATAATCATTTCTTGTGACACCGGTTTGAAACTGCTTCAAATTTTTTATCAGAATATTAATTTTGTCTCAATAGCTCAGCCGGATAGAGCATTCGCCTTCTAAGCGAACGGTCGGGAGTTCGAATCTCTCTTGAGACGTATCAACATAAAATAAGGCGATACCTAGGAAATCAACTTTCCTTGTGTATCGCCTTTTTTGTTTGGTTTTCGATTCCAAGAGTGGATAAGAGCAGACATGAAAATATATTTTTTTTGCATTGATTTTGCATTGTCATCTGCATTTTATTTTGCATCGGCGTATAAACTGCCAGTGATTTCTGCCGCGCGTTCGTCGCCGCGTTCCTTCGTCTCCTTCAGAACGTGCGCATAGATGGATGCGGTGGTAATCTGTGACTTATGGCCAAGACGCTCCGACACATAATGCAGATCGAGATGATGCAGCAAGAGGATGGATGCGTGCGTATGCCTGAGACCGTGGCTGGTGATGGTCGGGATGCCGGCCCTGGTGCATGCCTTCCGGAGACTCTTGTTCACCGCGTCTACCGTGATCGGATCTCCGTTCATGCTGACAAAGACAAGCCGATGCGGATTGTTAAAGCGACTCTTGAGCGATGCCTTCTTCACTTCGTCATAATAGGGCTTAATCAGCGCCATCGTTCTCGAATCGACGCCAATCGTTCTATTTTCTTTGTTTTTAGTCGGTTTAAACCCGTGAGCGCTCTTGTAATCCCATGATTTATTGATCGTGAGCGTGTTTTTCTTGAAGTCCAGCGAATCATATGTCAGCGCCATGATCTCGCCGACACGTGCACCAGTAGCAAGCTGCAGGAGACACATGTATCGGGCCGAGTAGTACAGGTGCAGGTCTTGCATCAGCGCATCCAGCAACTTCATTGTTTCAGCCTCACTCAAATACTTGTCGACTTCCTTTTTGCCATCGGTTCCGGTGATCTGTATCTTATAGGCTACATCCTTGGCGATGTCTCCGCTCCGGAAAGCTTCACGTAGGCAAGGAGCTATCTTATTATGAATCTTGCGCACAGTGGCCTTGGAATGCGTCTGCGCGTAATCGTTTATAAATGCCTGGTACACTTGTTTTGAGATGTCCTTCAGCCGCAGGCCGGGGAAATGTACTTTGACAAGGTTGATGGCCGTCTGATAATTCCGATCGGACTCAAAGCTAAACTTTCCCATCTTGTAGGTATCGACCCATTTCGAATAGTAATCCAAAAAGAGGGTATCGCCGGCTTTGATGTCCAGACCCTTCTGTAGCTTCTGCTCGATTTCAGCAGCCGCTATCTGAGCATCCTTTTTTGTTGGATAACCATTGCCTGATTTTGTACGATATTTCTCTCCATCTTTGTAGGAGATCCGATACTGCCATCCGGTAGCTAATTTCTTAAAACTTGCCATGCCTACCATTCCTTTCCTGTGGTACAATAGGCACAAGACGACCTATTGCAGGTTGTTTATTTCAGCCTCGCTCCTATGCCGCCAAGCTAGGGGAGCGGGGTCTTTTTTATTATTCCGAATAAAAACTTCTAAAGCCTAACTCATCAATTAAGGTTATATTCTTTCCATTTTCGTTTAATTCCCTGGCTTTTCTCTCTTTTGTGGTAATTCCTGACGGAGAAACTTTCAAATCAACCTCACCGGTTACAACTATGTCTGTTTTACCCGATACATTCCCCTTGACAATAGCGCCTTTTTTAGATGCCATAGCCTCCAGAACCTCTTTATGCTCAGAGAAATTACCCGTAAAAACAATGTTCTTCCCAAAAAGTTCATGTTGCTCTGCGTCTTCATCATTTTCAATTTCATTGATCATATTCAAATCCGATTTAGCGAACTTACTCTTACCGAAGTTCCTTGTAGGCTCTAAATCAGAAAACGACTTAATCGAAATACTTGTGTACTTTGATAAATACTTTTGAACCGATTTAACATTTTTCAATTCCATGCACTTGATGATGACTTCGGCCGCCGCTACTGTATCAGCCAACGCGTCGTGATGGTTGTCCAAATCTATTCCCAAAGTTTCGCACCGCTGGTTCAGTTTTCTATTACTTCCGCCACAAACTTTAGAAGAAAACGGAATAGAATCGAAATATTCAAAATCGATATCATCTATACCATAAAGCTCAAGTGTGCATTTTAGAACAGACATATCGAATCGAGCGTTGTAAGCTGTGATGTATTCCGATGATTGGAAGTAATGTTTGATTTTTTCCCATATTTCATCAAAAAATGGTTCATTTTCTGTATCTGTTGGAGTAATTGAGTGTACGTTTATATTCGCTGTCCGATATTCGTTTTTCGGCGGCTGGATGAGGTACGATTCAGTTTTAACTATTTCCGTACCGTTTATTAAAGCTAGGCCGATTGAGCATGCGCTGTTATTTTGCTCTGTCGCAGTTTCGAAGTCGATCATAAGCGCATCGTATTCATAATTTCCATTTTCGTTCGGTTCATGTATTTCCTCTTGAATGCGTTGCTCTTGAGTAACTATTATTTTCTGAATATCATATTCATGTTCGTCAGATTTATTTATTTTTGCAGATTTATCTATTACTGTTTTTTTGGAATATTTTAAAAGGGAGATTGCCACAAATCCAAAAGTTCCGGCTATCGCTAAAGAAAATATAGCGCCTACCATATTCTCGTTTAGCATGTCTATGCCAGCGAGGGCAAATAGCAGGCCGAATAAACCAGAAATAACAGCTGAAGCCTTGCTTAAAATTATTAGTATTGTTTTTTTCGCGTTCATATAATCACTCCTATTTAACAATATGGTGCTTATAAGTCAAAACTAACTCCGACAGCCTTGCCAAGTATCCTGGCGGGGTTATTCTCTGTGATTATGTACGGTGCATATGCGCTATTCTCCGCTACCAACATCACTATATCCCCTTGCTTTTTAACGCGCTTGAGCGTCGCTTCCGAATCTCCGTTAACAAGTACAGCTGCTATCTCCCCATCTTCGACATCATCCTGAAGCCTGATCAAAACATCTGATCCGTTCGGTATCTTAGGCTCCATACTATCTCCTTTTGCCGTTAAGTAGAATGTCTGTCCTTTTGGCAGTCGGTCCTTCAAATGATACCGATACCCTATAATATTTTCGTCTGCCAATATAGGATCTCCGCATGCAATTGTACCGATAATTGGTATCGCCACCATATTCTCCGGAGTGACCTTAGTTATGTTCGTCTGTTCATACAAGTTTCGCACCGGAAAGAAATCATCTAAAGATACCTTGAAAATCGATGCAAGCTCAAAAAGTAAATCTTGATTAGCTTTTCTTTCTCCATTTTCATATCTACTTATAGATTGCCTGGTTGTATTCAATAATTCTGCAAGTTCATCCTGAGTCATGCTCCTTGATTCTCTAAAGCTTTTTATCTTCATTCCAATGAATTTATTTAGTTCCATTTCATCACCGCCTTCGCATCCATTAGATGATAATAGAATACCATTAAATCACCGAATTGGAAACATTTTTGTCTTTTTAGATAAAAAACTATTTACAAGTTACCGAAATGGTGCTAAACTTTGTTCATGGGGGTGAGATAAATGCAATCGAAGTTATACGCGATGAGGAAAGACAAATTGAAAATGACCCAAGAAGAAATAGCTGCACATCTTGGTATTTCGACATTGTCTTATCGCAACAAAGAAAAAGGGAAAAGCGAATTTACTCAAGACGAGATGTTCGCTTTGTCAAAACTATTAGGCAAAAGCATAGACTCTATTTTTTTGCCAAGGAAGCACCAAAATGGTGACAACGGCGAGGGGGCAAAATAACAATGAACAACCTGGTAATTATGAAAGAGCACAAAGCAGTTACCACAAGTCTTCAGGTGGCGGAAAATTTCAATAAACAACATAAACATGTTTTGGAGGCAATCGAGAACAAATTGAGTTCAGCCGAAAATTCGGCCCTACTCAAAAGCATGTTTTATGAAGACGTATATCAGGCTTCAAACGGGAAAATGAACAAAATGTATTACATGAATCGAGATGGATTCACTTTCATCGCTTTCGGATTTACGGGTGATAGAGCAGATGAATTTAAGTTGAAGTACATACAGGCGTTTAACGCAATGGAGAGTCACATCAAGCAACAGATGGACATGTCAAACCTAAGCCCGGAACTGCAGCTGATGGCTAACCTGGTGAACAACATGGCCAGGCAGGAAATGGCCCAGAAGCAACTTGAAACGAAGATCGATAATATATCCGATATCGTCTCTCTCAATACAACTGACTGGCGCAAGGATGCAAACGCGCTGATCAATAGAGTGGTAAAAGTCGCCGGCGGAACTCCTGAAGCACACAAAGAGACCAGGACTGCTATCTTCAAAGAGGTTGACCGCCGCGCTGGTGTGCAGCTGGAAACGAGGCTCACAAACAAGCGTCGTCGTATGGCCGATGAAGGTGCCAGCAAGTCGAAGCGCGACGGCCTTACGAAGATTGATGTAATTTCCGATGACAAGAAGCTCGTTGAGATTTACGTTGCTGTCGTGAAAGAATTCGCTATTAAGTATGGGGTATACAAATGAACGAACCTAACCAAGGAGGAATTGATATGAACGAACTAGAAAAAGCCATTTTCGACGAACTGAAAGCAGCTGTATCTTTCCAAGATTTTTTCAATAAAATTAGCGTCTTACAACTGAGTTTCAATAAATTTGAGCTCAAATCACTATGTAAAGTGGTGAAATACGATTCGTTTGTGGAAAAATACGGATTTCAAACACTTTGTTATATAACCGATAACATCCACAAGGAGAGGGCGCTGTTTAATAAGGTTCCGGAAAAGGTGAGAATCAGAGAGTTGTTATCGGAGTTTGAAAAAGATGAGGAGTGATTACCGTGATCAATTCACTTGAAACAAAAGTAGTGATCACTATCCCTGAGGAGCTGGTCCTGGTCGAAAAGGCGGAATATCAAAAGCTTGTGGACGAGAGAGACCAGGGCAAGATAGAGGACCTGAAGTGGTTCAAGCAGCAGGTAGGCATCGAGAACTTGTCTCTCCTGAAGGAGCGCATCCTCAACCCGTACCGGAAGGAGCTTGAAAAGTTCGTGAAGTACCCGGAGAACAACGGTGCCCATTGGAAATTCCATAAGGCAAAAACAAAAAAATGGATCGATGAAAACTTCGACAAGGTAGTCGGGAGGTGATTGGATGAAAATCTTTACTGATGAATTTGAGGATAGATTGGTGAATTTCATAGGAGCGGCAGTCGTCATTGGTGTCGCATTACTATTCTTTGGCTTAGTCGGCGGGATTGAATTAGGGCTTATATTTTAAGGGGGAAAACCATGAGTGAAAAAAGCTATATAAATTGCGAATTGAAATATGACGAAGGGCTGCACCGTATCGAATTTGTTGGAACCGTCGAAGAATGCGGCTTCATGTCTGTCATAATCATCAACACGCTCAGGAAAGAGTATCTGGCAGCCGGATTCACGGATGACGAAGCAAAACGGATGCTTATTGGCGGGATTGAAAGATTTTGGGGAGATCCTGATGCCGGAGGAGGGCAATCATGAAAAACAAAAATGTGCACGTCATCCAGCATTTCAAATTAGGGAATTATGCATATGCGGAGTTTGAAGAAGCTGAAAAAGTTGTACTGGATTATGGGTATATAAGAACATGCTGCTGCCGCGAAGGGATTATGTATTTGAAAGGCGAAGATAGAGTCTTGATAAAAAAATTAAAACTGAAAGGAGAATTAAAATGAAAACTTATACAGCAGCATACGCTAAAAAGAAGGCTAAGGCTTTCCAAAAGAAACACTTTACCTCCTGCATCAGCATTTTCTTCTTGGACAAACGGACCTACAGGATATTCGTGTTCCAGGGAGATCGCCGGGTACTCGCAGAAAGCGGTCGCTTGCCTCAGTTAGAGAAGGCGAAAAACGAGGCTCTTGACACATATCTGGATGCAGCGTTATTGGAAATGGTAGTGGAATCCGGGGACGTGTGGCTAGGTGGTGCGAATGGATGACGTTGTTTATCTTGGCACAGGTTATGGCCAGGCGCGGCCTTACTCACAAACAAAGCAAGTCTGATCCAAACCTGGCGCGCATATGGGAAATAATCGACGGCCGATCAGTTCCGGTTCTGCAGGTTAACCTGGTCGATGGTTCGTTTCTGGAAATGAAACACTACCCATTGCTGGACACAAGAACAAAGGTCAAACTTGCTGATGCACAAGCGGAGTACCATCGCAGATTTAAAGCAAGACGCAAAAAAAGCTGATGCGCCAACATCAGCCTGTAAAGTAAAAAACATTTACAAAGTAATTATAGCACAGCGGAAAGAGGTGTTAAATGTGGATGAGTTGAAAGGCGAAGGGATTCTTTCGAAAGGCTACGGAATCATTCCGAAGCTCATCATGAAAGACAAATCTTTGAGTATCGAGGCAAAAGGGATCTATGCTTACATCGCTTCCTATGCCGGTTCTGGTACGACCGCTTTCCCATCCGTTGATCTGATCTGTGGTGACCTTAACATAAGCGAAAACAGGTTCCACAAAAACAAGAAATTGCTGATTGACTATGGGTACATTGAAGTTAAAAGGGTGCGAGATAAAGCCGGTTCGTTTGGTAAAAACGTCTATACAATCAAACAAACTGTCAGCCCGCCAACACTTCAATTTGAAGGCATGGTACCAACACTTCAAATCCCATGCATGGATAACCCAAGCATGGATATTCCAGGCATGGAATTTGAAGGCACTAATAATAACAGTCTTAATATTAACAGTATTAATAATAACAACATGAAAAATAACAGCCCAGACAGTGACGACGATGACGACAAAGATAATTTAACTAATAGCGAAAAAAATCCATCAGAGAAAAATGAACTGGAAACAGCCAGAGATTACATGTACTGGAAAAAACAGTTCGATGATAACCTGGGAGCAAATCTGACGAAGAAGAACTACCAAGGCATTGTCTCCTGGTTGGGAATATTCGACGAACAAGTGGTGTTACATGCATTAAGTCGAGCGGGATTAAGGGGCGGTAAATCTTATCATTATGTAAACGTGACGCTGCAGGAATGGATGCGTCTTGGATATGAGTGCTATGAAGATGTCATCGATGCTGAGATAAATGCAAAATATGGGAGTTTTTGATGAATAGACGGCAAAAAAAGAAGGCTATCTACAAAATTCTGGCCAAAGCCGAAAAAGAAATTGCCGAGGATGCATCCAGACTGGCCCAAACCAATGACGACGGAAGTGTTAATCGACTTGCTGAAGTTCTGGCCAGAAGGACGAACGCCTTTGGACAAACGGAAATGATCATACGCATGGATGCATCCATCCCGGAACATCTATTTGATCGACTGGTGGATGCAGATGGCGATTTGTTCGGAGAGTTCCGACTATTCGACAGCCGGGTAATCACCGCGAAGCAGCGTAAATACATAAACGCTCTATGCCGGGACATCAAAGAGTACACCGGAGACGAGAGCATAGACCAGGTGCGAGAGGACCGGAAACGGGAATTCATGGAACTGCATCAGATCCCGTACTTCAGCACATCGGAACTGCAGGCGAACTGCTCCGTAGAGGTAGCAAGCAAGTTTATCTCTTATATCGTCGATTTTTGCCTCGACAACGATATCGGTTTGGCAGAATCTCCGCTCAATTACGTTGATGACATCAAACATTATCTGATCAAATGCCTATGGACAAGAAAGTGTGCGTTATGCGGGAAAAAAGGTCAGGTCCACCATGTGGATGCAGTAGGGGCTGGGCGTAATAGAAAGAAGATTGATCACACGAAGCATCACTTGATGTGCTTATGCATCGGCTGTCATGAAGAATCACACAAGATAGGTCAGCAAACCTTTATGCGAAAACATCATGTTGTGGGCGTAATTATGAATCAAGAGCAGTACGAAAAACTGAATTACAAGGGGTGAGGACATGGGTGCAGAATCTATTAAATATATTTTATCGATATCATCTTTGGTAATTTCGATAGCGACTTATATCTATGTGAAGGGAGCAGGGAAATGAATGGTAATCATGACGGATTCGATCAGGAATAAAGTCGTCGGCGTTTTCTCCAATACGACAGAGGCGCTGAAATATGCAAAGCAAGAGGATATAAAGGTCGTCAGCTTCGAGACCTGCAAAGGCGGTGAGTTGCATGAGAGGAAAGAAGTGGACAAAAGCAGAACTTGAATACCTGCAAGACAGCTGGGGGAAGACGAAAACTGAAGGCATTGCCTTAAAGCTCGGCAGAACGTACAGCTCAATCATTAACAAGGCGCGCATCCTAGGGCTTGGCGATCCATTAACGCACATGGACGGAATCACAATTAGCAGGCTTTCAAAGGAACTCGGAATCGATTATCACCTTGTAGCGAATTGGATAGAGAAATACAATTTCCCGGCGAAAAAGAAGCGACTAGCAAAAGAGAGACGCGTCTTGTATGTAGGATATGCAGATTTTTGGGAATGGGCAGACAAGAATCGACAGATGATCGATTTCTCGCGATTCGACAAATACGCACTTGGGATTGAGCCTGCCTGGGCGAACGAGAAAAGGATAGCTGATTTCAACAAGAAACGTCTTGTCCAGAATACGCATAAAACACCGTGGACTCCGGGAGACATCAACAAACTGATTAGTTTGACCAAAGAGCCTGATATGACCTATCCGAAGATGAGTAAAATCCTGCAGCGGACGCACGGAGCTATCAAAACGCGGATGGCAATGGAAGGCATCAAGTTCCGGCCTAGCTACCTGCCGAATCACAATAAATACACAGCCGGAGAAATCGAAACGCTCGAAACCATGATGCATAAGGGGCACAGCTTTATCGAAATAGCCTTCATTCTGGATCGTAGCGAGGCAGGCGTGAGGGGAAAGGCCGAAAGGATGGGCTACACGTTCAAAAACGGTGTGCCGTTCAAGGGTGAACAAAAACAGGAGGCTGGATGCAGATGATAAAAGAAATAACTTTCTATTATCCGAAAAGAAATAACGAAACATATGAAGTTGGCAGGGAAACCCCTGAAGGTACCGTCAAAAAGATTGAGGTTGAGCATAACAAGTCTTATACGAAGGTAATCATTTTTTTCGGATCATGCACAAAAGTAGTTGCAGGAATCCCGTTCGAATACATAAGCGTGAATAGAGGGTTTTAAAATGAGCACCGCTGAATTAATCATCATCGCTGCAATCGGTACGGCTGGTCTCTTGATCGGCGAGCTGCAGCATCACATCAGAGAAAAAAGGAGGCATAAGCATTGAATAACGATTATAAGCGCTGGCGCCAAGAGTTTGAAGTCGAGGAAGAAGTGAACCCATCGGCAGTCGGAAAGGTCGCAGAATTGGAGCAAGAGTATAAAAGAGTGGTCTGGATGAGTAGTGCCAAAAAAGGCAGGGCCTACTGGAAAGGGTACCTATCAGCCTTGCAATTTGCAATCGACGTACTGAGCAAGGAATAGGGGTGCGGCATGATCATCAGCGAGGTTGCCGCCGCGGTCCTGCTATGTATATTTATAATTTCTGCAATAAAAGATAGGAGGTGAAGTCGATTGAGCAGTTACGCAAAGCTTGTAGATGGGGTGTATTCGGAATTTCAGCGAAAGAAAAGCAAGAGCGAAGTAATGGAATGGCTCAAGCAGCGATATGAAGATGGTTTCCGGTACGTCGTGCGAGACCTTGGATCGGACTGGTTAAGCGTCTACTCCATGAAACCGAAAAGATACACGATGGACGAATGCTGGGGATACCAGGAAAGGAACTGGGATGATATCGAATCCATGCCGGTGAAAATCATTATGAATACAGATATGCCTGAAATCAACTGGAATAACAAATCGGCAACTGATATCGAAAAGCTACTGGTGAGATGGGGTAAAGCGGATGATGGAACACGTTGAGTTGAAATATTACTGGTTGTACAAATACAGATGGGCGGATGGCCTGACATTTACCACAAATCAGCAGCTATCCGAGTTGGAGATGCAGGTCGGCGAATGCAGCTTCGAAAGTAAAATTCAAATCCACTACACAGAGGAGATAGATAAATGAAATTGGGTGAAGCAATCGTATTCGTTGAAGGTTTGGGATACTCAGTCGCAAAAGTGGAAAGAAGAAAGTTGTTCCGCAAGGCGTACACACTTTACGCGGAGTTCCTGGGGGCCATTTACCTGTTTAAGCTGGATAAAGGGAAGTTATACAAGAAGATCCCGTTAAGCTCAGGGAAGGGCTTCTGGGCAGAACTGGAGGAACTAGAATGATTAACAACGTCGTACTTGTCGGCCGTCTGACGAAGGACATCGATCTAAAATACACAGCCTCCGGAACGGCAGTCGGGTCATTCATCCTGGCGGTTAACCGGAACTTCACCGATCAGAACGGTGAGAAAAAGTCTGATTTCGTGAATTGCGTTATTTGGAGAAAATCGGCTGAAAACATGGCGAATTTCACCAGAAAAGGCTCATTAGTTGGCATTACCGGCCGCATCCAAACAAGGAATTATGATAATCAGCAAGGGCAGCGCGTCTATATCACAGAAGTGGTCGTAGAAAACTTCACGCTCCTCGAGTCAAAACAAGTCACAGAGCAGCGGCCGCGGGAGAACACCTATCAGAACCAGGCGCCACCACAGCAAAGCCAGCAACAAAACAACGGTCCGCTGGATGCATCCAAAACAGGAGATTACAAATACAACTCCTTCGATGAATTCAATAACACGCCGGATCCATTCACAAACAGTGAACCATACGACATCAATGATGATGATCTGCCATTTTAGGAGGTACTACACATGAGTAATATAGATTTCAATATCAGCAATCTGGCCGATGGTGCCGTACAAGAAAAGATAGACCAGGAAGTCAGAAAGATCGTCGCCAACATCCTGGATGTGAATACGGCATTCAAGCCAAGCCGGAAATTAATCATCGATGTCGAGTTTTCTTCTGATTCCACTCGGCAAGTCATCGAGACCAATGTGACGATCAAGAGTAAACTGCAGCCATCTGAGAGTGTATCGGCACTCATGATGGCGGGTAGGGATGATTCAGGCTACATCCATGCAGCAGAACTCAAATCATCCGCACCTGGGCAAATGTTCTTCGATGCAAATGACAGCACGCTAAAAACCGATATTGGCGTTCCGGTGGATGAAATAGAAGGCAATGGCGTGATCGATTTCAACGCAAGAAAAATCAAATAAAGGACAGGTGAAGATAAATGGAAAACTTAAAAGATGCTTTGGAATATGTGGTTGATTTAAAAGATAACGAAGAAAAGATCGTCAGAAGCTTTGAACAGAGCGGAAAAGAATACTACGATGCGAAAGCGCACGACTTAAGAGAATTGGAACCGCGTCGTTATCCGGAACCGTTGAAACTTTCCTCGCTCACAAGCCTGGTCGGATACATCATGAAGCAACTGGATGAAACAGGAACATATAAAAACCTACTCGTTCACGTGACTGATCACGACACGGTCGAAGTCAAAACGGAGCTTGATGATCAAAGTAAGCGCCGAGTGTTGGCAGTTGCAAAAGCCATCACACCAGAAATAAGATACAAGCACTTCATGGATGTGGAATCATTTAATATCATGATGCAATCGAATTTCATTCCGAACGGGGATTCCGAGGTAGTTCTTAATTATGCATCTGCCATCAAGATCGACAAAGGGGCCGAGATAGCCGATAACGGAATCTCTCAGGTAACAACCATAAAAACAGGTGTGTCTACCATGCAACTCGCAAAAGCGCCGAACCCTGTAACGTTGAAGCCGTATAGAACATTCCAGGAAGTAGATCAGCCGGAAAGTAAATTTGTCTTCCGAATCAACGATGCTCCTGGATGCGCCTTGTTCGAAGCGGATGGTGGCATTTGGAGGGCGGAAGCAAAGGCGCTTATAGCTGAATATCTTCACAACAACCTGATTGTTGAGCAGGGCGCTGAAGCTGTCGAAAACATCACGATTTTGGCATAAGGCGGCACGCTATGAGAGAGAACCGCGAATCCATCATGAAGATGAACATGAAAGTCACTGATCACGAAACGCAGAGCGCATTGAGAACACTCAAACGCCGTGTATACCAGGAAGACAGAGCAGCCTTCAACCACTTGAAAACGAAAAACCCGCGTGATTTGAACGTAACTGAAATACAGCTACTCATGGCGATCGCATACGACGGTTTGGAACTCAGGCAGAGGCTAGACAGAAAGTTGGTTGCATCCATCCTTGAGTTGACGGAAATCGGATCTCGAAAGAGTCCGAGAGTTCCTATTCTAAAAGAATTAAACGGAGTTCTAAAAGCGTTGCGAGGGGACTATTCTAAGTAATCAAAAATAACGGCTATATTTCCATCCTGACAACTTTTAATGTCAGGGTGGATAATTAGTCGGAATCATTTGAATTGTCGCAGAGAGAAAGAGAAAGGCGGGAACTGTGATGAAATACGAAAGAACAATCACTTTAATTTTCTTCACACCACTGATTGCGATGTTGGTGAATGTTCACGGCATCCGACAAACGGTCATTAAGCAGAAATACGAGAAACAACTGGAAGTACAGCAAGCGGAATACCAGCATGCAGTCATAGACCTGCGACAGGAGCTGCATGATGCAAAATTCCAACTGGACATGGCAACAGACCATATTGAGTTAATTAACGCAGGACACTAGGAGGACGTTATGGATAGATTTGAATTTGATTTTGATAATATGAGACGGATAGGTGATGTCGAAACGGCAAGAAGAGTATTCACTGTTTGGGTAGGGTTGACAATGGCTCAGTTATTTATTTTGTGCGTCTGCGCGTTAATCGTATTATTTTGGGCAAACAAATTCACGTTCTTTCTTCTATCCTTGATGACATTGCTTTTCATCACGATGCTAATAGCCGTATACACAACTAAGATGCGTTATAAAAGTAAATTAAAGGCAATGGAGGACGAGGCATGAAAGAGCAACAAACAAGAGAGATTAAATTTCGGGGGATTAGAGAAAAAACCGGAGAATGGGTGTATGGATACCTAGTTAAGAGAGAAGAGCCGTTCCTGCACGATATAATTTCACCTATCGGTAATCAATCATCTTGTACGTGGTCTATAAAAAGAGGTTCAGAAGGACAGTACACAGGTCTGGTAGATAGCACGGGAAGAGAAATATTTGAATATGATATCGTAAAAATTATTAACACTAAAAGATTTTTGGGTGACGATTATAAGTGTTATTCAACTGTCGAGGTGATCGAAGGCCACGTTTATGTATGGTTAAGCCCGACTATTAACGGAGAAACAAAACGTTACGGAGCCAGGTTATTACTCAGCGGAATGTCTAAGTACATTGACATGAGAGGCATTGCTACATACGACGTAGAGGTGATTGGCAATAAAATTGAAAATCCTGAGTTGTTGGAGGTTTGTTCATGACACAAGAAGAAGCGATCGAATATTTAAAAGGTGAAGGGTTTGACCTTTTTCACATAGAGGAACGCCCAAAAACAATCATCATTTGTGGATGCAGGAACGAGCCGAGAGGTTGCTGGTACAAATTGGAGGACGGAAAACTCTTCAAGCGGTCAGGGTATAACGGTTTGGAACGCAAATGGGACGAAGAAAAAGAAATCAACGAAAAATTAAATAGGGTTAGAGAAAAGGAGAACGGCAAATGATCACGGAATTAACAGCACGTATTGAAGAATGGGCAAGAGAACGAGGGTTGGACACTGCTAATCCTGACAAGCAAATGCTTAAGCTAGGCGAGGAGTACGGCGAACTCTGTCAGGGGTTGGCCAAAGACCATCCGGAACAAGTAAAAGACTCCATCGGCGACATGTACGTCGTGCTCACAATCCTGTCGCTACAGCTGGGGCTTGATATCGAAGACTGCGTGATGCATTCGTATGGCGAAATCAAAGACAGAAAAGGAAAGCTTGTAAATGGGGTTTATGTCAAGGAATCCGATTTAATAATCTAAGAAAAGATGGTGCTGCGGATGGATGAAGTGCTGTATTGGTTCGAGACCTTAAGTGGGAAACATCCGGCGAAACCGATCTACTCCATTAACTTCAGATGGTTTGCTATGGAGAGGGATGCTGAGCCGCGAGAAATAGACGCTATGAGCCTGGTGTACATCGGCCGAATGTCAAGAGCCGAATTTGAGAAGCACATCAGAAAGGAAGGCGATGCGCTATCAGGTACGAATGGCTCAAAGAATACCAGGAGTTGAAAGAGGAGATAGAAACTATCCAATGGAAAATCAGGAGATGCGAGTCAGAATTGAATAGGTGGCTCGCTGGTGGCGACCTATCGAGCGTTCGCATAACAAGTGGGTCAAGGTCTAGTGGACTTGAAGAAGAAATACAAGCCCTGAAGGAATGCCTGGAAGCGTTGGTCGCATCCGAAAAGAGGCTAATAAAGATGGTTAGCCGCTTCAAAGGTCTGGACAACAAGATAATCAAAATGAAGTACATAGATGGGATGGCGTTGAAAGAGATAGCACAAGAGCTTAACTACAGCTATCAGTATATAGTCAACAAGCATTCAGCTATTGTAAGCACAATAAAATTCATAGAGGATATGAATTAATATAACTTATATTCATAGTTACCACTTATTGCATACGTTATATTAATATATATTGTGAAGATAACTTGAGAGCAGCCGCTTACGCGGGTGCTCTTTTTGTTATTCACAATGTAAGCGCACGAAACGGAAGGGGCGATCGTATGTATCAATTCAGTCTGCTTGCAGAGGGAAGGCATGGTGATCCGTCAATCTCCTAGCCATCAGGCATGGTGGCCATCGTACATAAACAAGGGGTGATGCTTTGGCGTACAAGGTGAAGAACGGCTTTTACGATACGAAGAAGTGGCTAAGGAAGCGGTCCAATGTCATGAGGCGTGATGAGTATAAGTGCAAGGAATGTTTAAGGTACGGAAAGACGAGTGAGGCGCAGATGGTGCATCACATCTACCCGTTGGAACACTATCCGCAATACAACTTAACAGACATCAACCTGATCAGTCTATGCGACTCATGCCACGGAAAGATGCATGACCGTAACAACAATACTATTACCGAGATGGGTAGGTATTGGCAGGACAAGATCAAGCTGGACCTGGGCATAACAGATGCAGACATCATCGATACCTTTCGTGTGGTGGTGGTGTGGGGTAGTCCTGGTTCGGGTAAGACAACCTATGTCAAGAAGCACATGCATGCGGGAGACATGGTGGTAGACCTGGACTACATCAAGCAGGCTATCAGTCTGCAGGGAAAGACTGCATCCATCAGTAACCTGATGCCAGTGGCACTAGACATACGCGAACACATCTACGATCTGATCAGCAAGCGTGACATCATCCATACCGAGACGGTGTGGGTCGTTGCTGGTCTGCCGAAGCACGAGGACAGAGAGTACACAAGGAGAAGGCTTAGACCTAATGACATGGTGCACATCTCCTCGAGCTTAGAGCGTTGCATAGAGCAAGCAATGAACGATACAGACCGTCATGACAAGGATCTGCAGGTCAAGATCATACGCAAATGGCATGAAGATTTTACAGAACCCCCCCTCATTTAATTATTTTTTTCAAAACCTAAACTCCCGGCGGTCAAAAATTTTTCCCTCCGCGGGACAACTTCAGAGAAAAGGGGGTGTGGACCAAAAAAGCAATCGAAAAGAGGTGAGAAATTGGCGGGCGTAAAAACAAAAAAACAGCTAAAGAGCGCGATTGTTCGCAATATGAAAGGAGTTGGATCGTACAAAAAAGAGTATGACCAAATCATAGATATCTATGCCGGAATGATGCATGAATATTTGCTTTTTGAAAGTGAATTTGAGGAGTCGGAGTACAAGATCACAGAGGAGTACACCAATAAAGCGGGGGCGACGAACCAAAGGAAGGTCCCTTTGCTCACTGCGATGGAGTCTTTGAGGAAAGACATCATCACCTATTCCGATCGCTTGAAGCTGAACCCGAAATCATTAGATATAGAGCCACCGAAATCAGATGTTTCCGGTTCACCGCTTGATCGATATCTCGCCTCTACAAAATGAATAGATGTACCTAACAAAAATTGATAGCCGTAATTTTGAGGTGGCTCTGGATTACGCGCAATCAATAACTGATGGAAAAAAAGTAGCTTGTAAAGAAAACAAACAGGCTGCAGAACGTTTTATCAAAGACTTGGAACGCGATGATCTCGAATTCAGGCAGGAGCAATTCGATTTTGTGATCGGCTTGATCGAAAATACAATCACGCACCAGCAAGGCGAGGACCTTTTGGGAAATCCGCTGCAGGGTAAGCCGCTTATTCTGCAGCCCTGGCAAATATTCGTCATAGTCAACTTGCTCGGATTTTTCCTGCCCGGGACGAATCTGAGGCGATTCCACGAGTCACTGCTGATGATCGCTCGGAAGAACGGAAAGACAGCCTTCGCTTCCGCGCTCGGATGGGCCTTGTCTATCCTGGAACGGAAGAGCGGATCAAAACTTTATATCTTGGCCAACAGTTTGAAACAAACAATGGAGTCCTTCGGATTCCTGAAGTACAACATTAACACGTTGAAAGATTCAACAATCCGGATCAGGGACAACAACCAGGAACACTCGATCGCGAAAGATTTCAGCGATGGCGGATCATTCTTTCTGCAGGCGTTGGCATCGGATCCGAAACGTTTAGACTCGTTGAACAGTAACTTGCTGATCCTGGATGAGGTGCATACCTGGGCTTCGGCCAAACGGTATATCCTGATGAAAAACTCGCAGAAAGCCTATCGAAACAAGTTACTCATTGCGATTTCTACTGCCGGAGATATCCCGAACGGATTTTTGGCCAACCGTCTCAAGTATTGTCAGAACGTGCTAAATGGAACGATTGTGGATGATGAGTATTTTATCTTTATCTGCAAAGCGGACCAGGATGAAAAAGGGCAAGTTTTAAACTACACAGATCCGGCCATACTGGAAATGGCAAACCCTTCCTGCGGTGTATCTGTTTCCTTGGAAGACCTGATTAGGGATGCAGAGTTGGCCATGAACGATCCTCAAACGAGAGGGGAGTTCTTGAACAAAACGCTGAACGTCTTCACGAACTCGCTCAAGTCCTACTTTGACACAAATGAGTTCCGATATTCGGATCAGCTGTATAACTGGTCAATGGAAGAGTTGGCCAAACTGAAAATCGATTGGTACGGCGGCGCCGACTTGTCGAAGCTGCATGACTTAACGGCTGCAGCGCTTTACGGTCGATACAATTTCAACGGCAAACAAATCGACATTGTTATCACACACGCGTTCTTCCCGATCGTGGCCGCACATGACAAAGCCGAAAAAGATGCCATCCCACTCTTTGGTTGGCAGGATGATGGCGTGCTGACAATGAGTAACACGCCGACTGTCAGCTATGACGACATTATCGACTGGTTCAAAAAAATGAAACAGATGGGATTCAAAATCAAACTGGTCGGATTCGACAAAAAGTTCGGCCGCGAGTTTTTCCTCGGCATGAAACGCTCCGGCTTCCGGATTGTGGATCAGCCGCAGTATTTTTACAAGAAATCAGAAGGGTTTCGGCGCATTGAGGCGAAAGCCAAGAATGCAGAACTCTACTACGTGCATAACCAAGCATTTGAATATTGCGTCGGAAACGTCCGAGCCATCGAAAAAACGGATGACATGATCCAGTATGAAAAGATTGATGGAGACGGCGGAACGCAACGTATCGACTTATTCGATGCAGCGGTATTCGGGGCTGTCCAGATGCTGGAAGATTTATCGAAAGGTGCCAGCGCAAGCAAGTGGCTAGGTGCTAAAACAGACGGGAGCTGAAATTATTGTCAAGAAAAGGTAAAAAAAATCGAGAACAAATCAGATCAGAACCAGTGAGCTGGATGTTATCAACGGAAGCTTATGACACGCTGGTTGTTAAAGGCTATACGCGTCTGAGTGACAATCCGGAGGTCCGGATGGCCGTGCACAAGATTGCGGATCTGGTGTCTTCTATGACAATCCATCTGATGCAAAACACGGAAGACGGAGATATTCGAATTAAAAACGAGTTGTCCAGGAAGATCGATATTAATCCCTACAAGACGATGAGCCGGAAGAAATGGGTTTACAACATAGTCAGCAGCATGCTTCTAACGGGTGACGGAAATAGCGTGGTCTACCCGAAGATTGATGATCGCGGGCTGATAGCGGATCTTGTACCGCTGCCGCCGTCGAGAGTGTCTTTCAAGGGCGATGAATTTGATTACAACGTCATTTACAATCACCAAACTGTTTATAGCCCGGACGAGGTACTGCATTTTGCTATTAACCCGGATCCCGAAAAGCCCTGGCTAGGAACAGGCTACCGCATTGTGCTGAGGGATATCATCAAGAACCTGAAGCAAGCGACGGCTACAAAGAATAGCTTTATGTCCGGCAAGTACATGCCATCGCTGATCGTCAAAGTTGACTCATTGACAGCCGAATTATCCAGCGAAGAAGGACGCGACGGCGTTTATAACAAGTATCTAGAAAGTAGCGAAGCGGGTAAGCCGTGGATCATTCCAGCCGAGATGCTAGAAGTGCAGCAAGTCAAACCGCTAACGCTGGAAGATATTGCGATTAACGAATCAGTACAACTGGACAAGACAACAGTCGCCGGCATTATGGACGTTCCCGCCTTTTACCTGGGCGTTGGAAAATTCGACAAAGTGGAGCATAACAATTTCATTAACACGCGGATCAAGTCGATCGCAGAAACCTTGCAACAAGAACTAACGATGAAAACTCTATACAGCCCGGACCTTTATTGGAAATTCAACTCCCGGTCGCTGTATGCGTATGACATCAAAGAGTTGACTGAAATCGGCATGAATATGTACAAGATGGGTCTTATGGACGGAAATGAAGCGCGCGATCTCGGCGGATTCGGACCGAAGCCAGGACTGGATGAACTGGTCATTCTGGAAAACTACATTCCGAAAGGCATGATCGGAGATCAAGGGAAATTGAAACAAGGTGGTGAAACAGAAGATGGAGAATAGGTTAGGTATGACGCACACGCGGACTTTCCACACGGAGTTAGAAACACGCGAAGAGCAAGACGGCGTCTCCGAAAAAGTAATTGAGGGCTACTTCTCGGTGTTTAACAACGAAACCGAATTGTGGCCAGGGGCATACGAATCAATCGCAACAGGCGCATTCGATGGGACGATCAGCAATGACATCCGCGCTCTGATCAATCACGATGCACGTTTGGTGCTCGGGCGAAACAAATCCGGAACGCTGGATTTGAGGATCGATAGCCGAGGCTTGTGGGGCACTGTCAAGGTAAACGAAAAAGATGTGGATGCAATGAACCTATACGAGCGCGTGAAACGCGGGGACGTGGATCAATGTTCATTCGGTTTTAATATTCTGGCAGAAGAAACGGAGTTCCGGGATGATGGGTCGATTAAATGGATCATTAAAGAAATCGATCTCCATGAGGTTTCCGTCGTTACGTTCCCAGCTTATGAAGAAACAGGTGTGCAGGCACGGCATAAAGATTTAGAGCAGATGAAGCAGCGTATGAAAGAAGAGAAAAAACTCAGATTAAGGGAGAGGTTAGAAAATGTTAAAACAACTAATGCTACGTAAAAAGATAAATTCGGCAAGAGCAGCGCTTGAGGAGTATTTAAAAGCGGATAACTTCGAAAAACGCAGCACTGATCTGGAAACGGCTATCACGGAGGCTGAAACGGATGAAGAAATCGCAGCTGTAGAAGATGAAATCAAACAGTTGGATGAAGAGAAGACGGCTTTCGAAGAAAAGAAATCTTCCTTGGAGGAGGAAGTTCGAAAATTGGAAGGCGAATTAAAAGAGCTGGACGACAATCAACCGAAACCAGGCGAAGGCACTGAAGGACGTTCCAAAGAAAATAAAGGCCAAATCAGAGGGGGACAAACAAACATGTTAACAAGATACAAAGCATTCAAAGGTATGCAACGTGCGCAAGTGGAGGAATTGATCAAGCGTGATGATGTGCAAGAGTTCTTGACTCGTGCAAGAACGGTCATCTCAGAAAAACGTTCCGTATCAGGCGCAGAATTACTCGTTCCAACAGTTATGCTGGACATCCTGCGAGACACAATCAACAACTATTCTAAATTGATCTCAAAAGTAAACTTGAAGCCAGTTAAAGGCAAGGCCCGCCAAAACATCACTGGCGTCGTTCCTGAGGGCGTATGGACGGAAATGGTCGGAACCTTGAACGAATTGAACTTCACGTTCGCGCAAGTCGAAGTCGATGGTTATAAGGTCGGTGGATTTATTGCGATTCCAAACTCAACCCTGGAAGATTCAGATATCGCTTTAGCAAACGAAATCTTGGACGGCATGGGACAAGGTATCGGGTTGGCAATCGATAAAGCAATCCTTTACGGTACAGGTACAAAAATGCCAGTCGGTATCGTGAAGCGTTTAGCTGAAGCCGCTAAACCAGCTTACTACGGCAGCACAGAAACGTGGGCTGACCTAAGAACAACAAACTTGTTAGTAATCACAGCTGTCGGGAAAGATGATCCGACTGTCGGGGATCGCATTTTCTTCCAAGACTTGGTTCGCAAGCTCGGCGTTGCCAAACACGACAAAGCTTCCGGCTCTAAATTCTGGGCAATGTCAGAAAAAACACTGACAGAACTGAAAGCACGCGGGCTATCATTCAATGCTGCAGGCACAATCGTTTCCGGGATCGATGCGACCGTCCCTGTTGTTGGTGGAGATGCTGTCGCGCTGAACTTCATTCCGGACAACGTGATCATTGGTGGATACGGAATGATGTACTTGCTTGCCGAACGTGAAGGAACGTCCCTGGCACAATCCGAGCACGTTCAATTCATTCAAGAAAACACTGTCTTCCGCGGAAGCGCGCGTTACGATGGACGTCCTGTATTCGGTCAAGCATTTGTTGCAATCAATATTTCTCAAGCAGACCTTGCCGCTGCACCGGTAGCCAACGCAGTGACATTCGTATCAGATACAGCCAACGCTTAAGCGTTGGTTTTCACTAATTGAGAGGTGGGGACAAAATGAAATTTAAAGTAAAAGCCAAAACAATGTTCATCGATGGGGAAGCTAAAAAGACGCGGGACCGCGAAGAAATATTCGTGACTTCTGCCGAACGCTATGCACTAATGGCCGGAAAACTCGTCGAATTGATCGAAGAAATTGAAGAACAGGAACCTGCAGAAGAAGAAACCGAAGTGGTGGATGCAGAACCTGCAGTAGAACCCGCAAAGCCTAAGAGGAGCAGAAAAACAACAAAGGATGATGCGTAATGTTTGAAGGTGCATTAGATCTGGTTAAGGCCAGGTTAGGGATAACGTCGACGGCTAGGGATGTTTATCTGAAGGCCGTAATCAGTGGCGTTGTGAGTGAGTTGTCAAGCATTCAAGGGATCGTTCTGAATGAGAATATCCCAGCTCATTTGATGTTCGTCGTTGACTATGCAGAATTTCGTTATTCAAACCGCGAAAGCCCGGCAATGCCAAGGCACCTTCAATTCCGCATGCATAACCTTATGCTGAGCGGGGGTGAATGACATGTTTAATTACGATATCGACCTAGGTAAAGTTGCTGAAACGATCGTTAAGAATGAGGTTGCGCGAACGATTAATTGGACGTATAGGCTCGCGAACAAATTGGATGACAACATGTCCGAGTTTTACAAGGCTGCTGCAGTCGGCTTGAAGCCTGAATTAACCTTCGAGATAAATGATTTCGAATATGGTGACGAAAATTATCTGCGTTATCCTTCTGTATCAGGAACGGTATACACGATCATTCGCGCTCCGAAACGTGGAGAAATGCGGGAACTCGTATGTGTTACGTTGACAGGGGTTGGTAACGATGGTTAGAAAAGCTTTCACAATGGAATCAAACGTTGATAAGATTATCGAAAAAATTCAAGAAAAACCACACATGGTAATGAATCAGATCGGATCGCAGTTAAAACGAGAAATCAAAGCAAATACAATGAAGTCCGCCTTCTTCAGGCGTGAGAAAATACTTTCGAGGTCACTTGGGTATTGGGCCAGAAGGCAAGAGAAAGACATTCAGATTGGATTTAAAATGTCTATCCCTGGCATCGTCGGAAAAATGATAACAGGCGCCGAACCCGATCCGATAAAACCGATAGTGTTGAAAAATGCAGAATTAATAAAACAATTAATCGGTAAAGCGCTAGACGAAATAAGAGGTGAGTGATATGGATGCAAACGCGGTAGCTGATGAGATAGCTATTTACCTGGAAGCGAAACATGAGAGAGTTTATCGGATCAAAGCTCCGCAATCTCCGGAATTTCCTTACGTCGTTTACAGAATTGATACTATCGCAGACACTTTCCCATCGGATGACGTCGTAATAATAATCGATGTTTATGAGGATGCAGCTAAGAGTGTCAGAGGTATCGAAAGTATTGCAGATGCGATTGACGGTGAGCTTAATCATGGAGTTATAGACACACCTGCAGTTAATATGCATTTTGAGAGAACGATCAGACAATACATTCCGGAAGAAGAACTCATGGGCGTTCACTTGGTCCAAATGCAATACACAACAAGAATTTACTTTAAGGGAGAGGTATAAACATGGCTACAGCAGAAAAGATTTTGCTAGGGTACGGCATTGTTACGGTCGGCACAACGCCGATCGGATTAACGCGTGGTGGATCCGCATTCACTGTCGAACGTGAGTACAGGGAAATTCAAGCTGACGGAGATAGAGGGCCTGTGAAAGGTCGTATCGTCATCGACACCGAGCGTGCGAAATTGGTCGTCAATGCATTGGAGTTGTTTAACGCGACGGATATGAATAAATATTATCCAGGTATGAGCGTTGGGCTGGATGTGGAAGAAAGCCCGAAGAAACATACAATGACGTCAACTTTATCTATCGTTTCAGGAGATTACAATGATGTTAAGTGGGTCGGAAAAACGAAAGATGGAAAAGCCGTAACAATCATTGTTAAAGATGCAATTAATATGGACAACTTAGAATGGAAGCTAGAAGACAAAAATGAAGTCGTTCCTTCTATTGGGTTCACGGCAACTTACGACGAAGCGGCTCGTGATACTGCTCCATGGAGTGTTGATTACGCAGTTTGATGAGAAGGGGAGTAATCTCCTTCTATTTTTCGTAGCAAACAGGAGGAATACGGATGATAATTAAGGATTTTGATCTCGACGACGTGTTTTTGATGTCGGAAATCATAGAAAAAATGGAATTGGAAATGGACACCGACGCCATTATCAAGAAGACTAAAATTGCTAAAATGACAGGAAAAAAAGATGCTTCCGCTCTTGGGAAAGATGTACTAATGAGTCTTGGAATTGATCTTTCCACAAAGCTCATCAGAAAACTGCATAAAGCAAAGCGCGAAGTAAAACAACTGATCTCTAATTTAACTGGATTGGAATTGGAAAACGTTGGGAAGATGAGCATGAAAGACATGAAGGGTTTTTTCATGGAACTCGTGCAGCGTGAAGGCTTCGAAGATTTTTTATCGCAAGCAGGAGAAGCGACCGAATAAATATAACGGACTTACTCCTGAAAAGGTATGGGAATATAGAATACGTTTTAAGAATGCCGCTAAAGCAGTCGCTCAAATTGCTTGAAAAAGCGAGTGATGAGGACAAGAGGGAGACGTATTACAAGTGGTGGTTAGTGAGATATCCTCAATACACATCAAGTAACTACGAGTCTTTCGACGAGTTCTACGAGAAATTTTTCCCACCAGCAGTAGAATACGACATGCGTTCAAAAGATGAGTTGATGGCAGAGCTATTACTCTTGTAGGAAGGGGGTATGACATACGGAACTTTTTAGATTATTTGGTTCGATATTAATCGATGACCAAAAAGCGATAGGATCATTAAAAAAAGCGGATGAAAAAGCGAGAGAATCGGCAAAAGCTTTAGAAACAGTTCAGGACAAAGCCGGAGCAGCTGCAAAAACGCTAATCGCAGTTGGGACGACTGCGGTAACGGCGGCTGTCGGAGCTGCTACATTCGCCGTTAATTTCGGAGACGGTCTCCAAAAGGCTCTAAATGGTGTTCAGTCAAGCGCCGGGCTAACAGATGAACAAATGGGTAGTATGAAGGGTACGATGATTGATATTTATAACAACAATTTCGGAGAAAGTTTCGAGGATATCGGAGTGGCGATGGCCGAAGTCGCCAAGCAAACCGGATTAGCTGATGAAGAACTCCAATGGGCAACCGAGAGCGCATTACTCATGCGCGATGCATTCGGATTTGAAGTGGCAGATTCCGTCCGTGCCGCAAGCATGATGATGGATCAGTTTGGCGTGAGTGGAGATACTGCTTATGACCTCATCGCTCAAGGAGCGCAGAAGGGCCTGGATAAGAATGGAGATCTATTAGATACAATCAATGAGTATTCCGGGCAATTCTCCGGGATGGGATTCAGCGCGGAAGAGATGTTCAACATGTTATTGAACGGAGCTGAATCAGGTACCTTTTCGGTAGATAAACTCGGCGATGCCGTTAAAGAATTCAGCATACGCACGAAGGATGGATCTGACACAAGCAGGGAGGCCTTCGACACTCTTGGGTTAAACGCCGATGAAATGTTTGCTAATTTTGCGGCAGGTGGAGAAACAGGGAAAGCGGCATTTGAATTAGTCAATGAACGGCTAATGGGCATGACGGACCCTCTCGAACAGAACAGGCTTGGTGTAGCCCTATACGGAACGCAGTGGGAAGACCTTGGAGCTACTGGTGTGCAAGCTTTAACAAACGTCGACGGATCGATTCAACAAACATCAGAAAACCTATCCCTAATGGACCTGAACGAAACGAAATACAATACTTTCGGAGAAGCGTTGGAAGGCGTCGGCAGGCAGTTGCAAACCGGCATTTTATTACCGATAAGCGAAAAATTATTACCTAAATTAGCTGAATTGACAGATTCGTTTGCTGAAAAAATGCCACAAATTCAAGGATATGTCGAAACAGGCATTGCTGTTGCCGTGGATGTTTTTAACGGATTCAAGGATGCACTGCAATGGACGACGGATAATGCGAATATTTTAATACCAGTAATCGCAGGACTGGCAGCTGGTTATGTCGCTCTGCAAATAATCGGGACCGTCAATACACTAATAGCTGCCGGAAGAGGGCTCATGGCCGCATATACAGCCATTACCGGAACGTCAACTATTACGATGGCGGGTTTAAATGCAGTCATGGCCGCTAATCCTATGGGAGCACTTGCTTTGGCTATCGGGTTGTTGATTGCTGCTGGTGTAGCCTTATACATGAACTGGGACACCGTGAAGGAGACGGCAGGTAATTTGTGGTCTACGATTTCAAACGTTTTCGGGAAGATAGGCTCTATAATATCCGAAAAAATGGATGCTGCAAAAAAAGCTGTCGGCAATGCAATAGACGCAATCAAAGGATTTTTCAGCTTCGATATTTCATGGCCGCATATTCCTGTCCCGAGTTTCTCTGTCAGCCCGTCTGGGTGGAAAATCGGAGATTTGTTAAAGGGCAGCATTCCTAGTTTGGGGATTTCGTGGAATGCTGACGGTGGTGTTTTCACGCGACCAACAATTTTCGACACGGCTAGCGGATTGCAAGGAGTCGGAGAAGCCGGACCGGAGGCGATACTGCCACTTAACGACAAAACATACGAAGGTATGGCCAGAGGTATTGTAAAAGCCTTGGGTGGCAGAGAAACGATCGATTATGGCATGATGGCTGATGCTATCTTGCAAGCACTGATCAGTTACGGTTTCAAAATCGAAGTGGATAAACGGCAATTCGGAAGGTTGGTGACGGAAGTTTATGAGGTTTGATGTCAAGTATGTTGGCGCTGGCGGAACTGTCGATATGTCTTCCGCGCCAATCCTATACCAGGAACATGATTTCATGAAAAGAACCCACGGATATGAAGTCACGCAGCTTCTGAGTGGAATCGGCGGGAGATTGACACGTTTTCAAAAGGAATCGAGGGAATACAAGATTATCCTATCTGTTTGGCGTGATGACATGTACGACACGCTTAATTGGATGACCGATATTTTTGATCGTGACGTTGCCGAAAAAGTACCAGGTAAATTATTCGTGAACGACGAATACCTGCAGTGCTACATAGTCGGCAGTGATGTCAAAAATTGGACGTTGCCAGGAAATGGCGTAGCCGTCGAATTAACCATTTTCGCCGAAAAGCCGATATGGGTGAAAGAGGAATTGCAAACCTTCGACACGTTCGAAGCAAGCTCTACTACCGGATTCAAGCTACCGACCGCTATTCCGTTCGGCTTCACGTCGAGCGCAGGCTCACGGCAGCTGAATATCGATCATTATACTTCCGTATTCGCTGAAATTTCCTTGTTCGGACCAGTTACGTCGCCGTCCTTTTCGATCGGGTCGCATATCTATCAGGTATTCGGCACCTTGTCGGCCGGGGAACGGTACGTGATCAACCAAATTAACAAGACGGTCCACAAAATCACGAACAGTGGCGAAGTGATAAACAGTTTTAATTACAGGAACAAGGAGTATTCCGTTTTTGATCCGATCCCTGCCGGGGAAAGCATCATGAATTATTCCGGTGAGTTCCCGATCAGTATTACTCTTTTCTATGAGCGAGGTGAACCAAAGTGGAAATAATTCATGCGGATGAGAACCTGATTGAGCTGCAGATGCTCACGGAGTTCGAGCAGTACGAAGCCGTCAGTGGGCTTGGGTTTAAGTACGCCGATAATGATTTTGAACTGCAGGTCAAGGAAGCAGCGTGGGAAAAAATCCCGATGCAAAGCGGCCATTATCTCTATGAAGTCGGAACGGAATGGGGCGGCATGCTGGAAGATGTCAATCATGTCGGAACGACTGTGAAAGTCGGAGGACCTACCTGGCGCGGCATGTTGGCCAGAAAGATCATTTCTCCTCCTTCCGGACAAGCTTATCGGACAATCACGACGATGGAAGCAAACCAGGCCATTGCAGCGCTTGTCGGCTCGTCTCTCGGCTCATTGTTTACCGTGAGCACGGCAAATTCCGGGATTACCGTGAGCGGATCATTCAGATACACAAACCTGTTGGCCGCTATCCATTCCATGCTGCAGCAATACGGCGCGCGTTTGGAAATTATTTTTGACGGCACACAGGTAGTTTTATCGGTCGTCTCGTCTGTCGATTACACGGAGACAGAGCTGTCTCAGGACTACGACGCGCCGCTGGAATCGTCTGTAGCTCACGGCAAGGCCTATAACCATGTGATTGCGCTCGGCAGAGGCGAGTTGGTTGACCGCGAAGTGGTGGAGCTGTGGCGGCTTGATGACGGTACAATCACCACAATGCCGCAGCCTGTCGGACCGAAAGACAAACAGTTCGTGCTCGATTATCCGAATGCGGAATCGGCGGAAGAGTTGGCCAATAACGCAACTGTCAAGTTGATCGAGAACGCTCCGGAAGAATCGATAGCGATCAATCTGGACGAAATCGAAACGGATTTCAAGCTAGGAGACGTCGTCGGCGGAAAGGATAACGTGACCGGGCTCAAAATCAGCAAACCTATCACTCAAAAGATACTCAAAATCGACAAAAGCGGAAGAAAAATAAATTACAAAGCGGGTGAATAAATGGCACAGAAGGGAATTATCAGAAATTCTACGATAGCTGACGTTTCGGCCGCGAATATGGCTGCTGCGTTTCATGCGATGATTGGTTCCTCCGGGATACTGAATCGGTTTAACAACCTGGCATGCACCAAAATAACGGACAATAGCGTCCGGCTAGATAGCGGCGTTTACTCATTGCGCGGTTTCTTGCTGCACGTCGAACCAGGAACGACAGTTAACCTGACGATAGACAGCGGGACGGCTGGTCAAAAGCGAAATGATCTAATTATGGCGGAACTCGTCAAAAACGGAGGTGGATCCGGCGTTGATACGCTGCAGTTCAAGATATTAAAAGGAACGTCTACAAGCGGAATACCTGTAGATCCTACGTTAACGCAACAGGACGTTAATGCGGCCGGCGTAACGTGCCAAGAAGCGCTGTATAGAGTTAAATTGGACGGCGTAACGATAACTACGATTGAGCCGATTGCTAGCCTGATCGGGAATGCGGCTTCGTTGGCGGCGGCATTGGATAATCGCTCGATTGTCGAGAGTGGCGGTAATGATATCGATGGATACTACATTAAGTATGGCGACGGTACTATCGTATTCTGGGGAAGGATTGACCTTACTGGTTCATTCGCAACTGGGTCGACCGCTTCTTTCACAAAAAATTTAGGGGTACCTCTGACAAAGTTACCAATCGTCACGATGGCGGCGTCTATGTATGATGGTTCGGGATCGTTTGACGCGTACGGAGCGTCGCCAAAGCTGAACGGTACAAGTTTGAGCGGCTTCTACGGTCACGTGAAGGTAGATTATGCAGCTGTCGCGCAAAACTTTATAGGTGTACACTACGAAGCTCATGCCAAGTGGAAATAACAGTAGTGCGTTGAACGTGATTGGAAAGTGATTCAATAAAAAATGTATGAGGGGTGTTTTTAAATGACGTTTGTACCATCCGATCAACTGAACGAAATAATTAACAAAATACCAGGAGATCCAGCTGGTAAACTAGATCGAATTATCAGTAACCTCACTGCCGACCCTACAGATAAACTGGTGATGGGGGTCTACTGGAACAAAACAAGCAGCCCGACGCTCACGCGCACGGACGACGCAATCGGGAAGGTGGCGGCCGCCGGTGTCGATGGCGCCCTGGTCACGAACGACTTTGACCGCATGCCGATCTATCGCGAAATGATTGAAGTAACGGATGCTTACGGGAATGTTTTTATCAAAATTCCGAAGTTCTACATCAAAAAGACGGACGGACCCGGCTTCAAAACAATCAAGATTTCAAAAACACAATATCCGGGCTTTTACCTGCCAGCTGTATTTTGGGATTTTACGAACGGCAAAGAACTGGACTATTATCTGCATGGTAAATACAAAGCGAACTTGAGCGTGGACAATACGAAACTGGAGAGCAAGCCGGACACGTACCCGCTACAGTCAAAAAACATCGTTGATTTCCGTAATTACGCGAAGGCAAACAATAACGTCGGAGCGGCTTTAAAAGGCTATCAGCAGCTGGATATACACGCGCAGGACGTGCTTTATTGCTTATTTACAGTTGAGTTCGCGACATTGAACTCGCAATCTATTATGCAGGGGTTCTCTACAGGACGATATACCGCGACTGACTTGGTAACGGTAGCTTCAACCGCCGCAAATACAATCATCGTAGCTAACGCTACGGCCGACCTTTATAAAGTTGGCCAAACAGTCTCTCTCGGTACGTCACAAGGCGGACACCAAATCTTCTATGGCCGTAAAATCGTATCAATCGCCGTTTATGACGGATCAAACAAGGTAATCACTGTTGACGGCGCTGTATTTAATGCGGCTATCGGGAATATGCTGTATAACACCGGCGCGAAATCCGGATTCAGCGCGGATGTCAACGCGGCAAGCGGAACACCGATCGCAAATGATGGAAAATATCCATGCGTTTACCGTGGGATTGAGTCTCCTTGGGGCGATATGTGGCAATTTGTGGATGGATTAAATATCACGGATCTGCAGGCGTGGGTCTGCCGGGATGCGGAGCAATACGCTTCAAATGTGTTCGCAGCTCCTTACGAAAAGGTCGGATATGTCAATGGAAACACAAATGGATATCTGAAATATAAAGGCTTCGATAAGTTGTTCCCGTTCGCTGAATTGCCGAAAGAAGTCGGTGGGGACTCTGCTACTTATTACGCCGATTATTACTATCAAGCAACCGGACAGTGCATCGCGCTTGTTGGTGGTCTCTGGAGCTCTGGCTCGCTCGGTGGGCTGTCGTGCTGGAACCTGAACAGTTCTTCGACGTACGCGGGCGCCTACATCGGGGGCCGTCTTCTTAAAAAGGCTCTTTAAGGGGGACCGGGGGATCTTTCCCCCGCTTCTTTTAGAGATTGTATCATGAGGGTTTTGAGGTGCGTGCTCGCGCATGTTGGTGGTAACTGGAACAATGGCTCGAACGATGGGCTGTCGTACTGGAACCTGAACAATTCTTCGACGAACGCGAACGCCAACATCGGGGGCCGTCTACTTATTAGGGTTTTTATTCATTGCATCTCACTATCCGTGGCGCTTGCCAAAAATACGCCACAAAGAGCATGGTTTAGTAGGTCTCTCGAAAGACCGTGAGGCTAATAAGAAAGTTGGAATCTCTTGAAACGCTACGGCTATATATACGAAAAAGTTTGCGAAATAGAAAATATAAAACATGCTATGCATAAAGCGGCGATCGGAAAACGTGATCAGTTGCGCGTCCGTACAATATTGGAAAACAGCGACTGGTACGCCCATCAGATCCGAAAAATGCTGATTAATCAAACATACCGGCCGACGAAGCCGTACATCAAAACGATTCAAGACGGAGTTGTGGGGAAATCGCGCACGATCCATAAGCCGAATTTCTATCCGGATCAGATTATCCATTGGGCAACCATGCTGCAATTGGAACCGATCTTCATGAAAGGCATGTACCAGTACAACTGCGGAAGCATTCCTGGGCGCGGCACCTCATACGGACAAAAAACGCTGCGGAAATGGTTAGATAACGATCCTAAGAACACGAAGTACTGCCTGAAAATGGATGTGAAGAAATTTTATCCATCGATTAAAGCGAAGTATTTGAAAGAGGCTTTCCGGAAGAAGATTAAAGACCAGAAATGCTTGTGGTTGATCGATAAGATCATCGGAACGGAAGACGGGCAACCAATCGGCTTTTATACGAGTCAATGGTTCGCGAATTTCTTCCTGCAGGACTTGGATCATTTCATAAAAGAAAAGTTGGGGATCAAGTATTACATCCGCTATGTCGATGATCTCGTATTGCTGGGGCCGAACAAAAAGAAGCTGCACGCCGCACGAAAAGAGGTTCAGAAATTCCTGGCCAAGATTGGATTGACCTTGAAAAACACATGGCAAGTCTGGCCAACAAAGAAACGCGACATTGATTTCCTCGGCATTCGCTTTTTCAAAAATAAAACGATTCTCCGGAAACGGAACGCACTGCGGATCAAACGCAGGATGGGGAAGATAAGCCGGAAAGGTTATCTGAATGAGCAAGACGCTTCCGCGTTTATCTCTTATTGGGGATGGATCAAACGAAGCGACAGTTATCACTTTTATCATAAAAATATGCAGCCATATGCAACGATCGCAATGGCGCGGAAGGTGGTTAGCACAAATGCAAAAATACGGAAAACTGGTGGACGGGGTTATGCAATGCAGCTCAGTCCAGCTAGACGGTTACAAACCGTTACGGCATGATCCGATTCCGGAAGGTTTCGATCAGCAGACGCAATATGTGTATGAGTTGGATCTGGTAGAAACGGCAGATGAGATTGTGATTGGCGTCGGAATCGGCGTCCTGCAGGTGGACGATCCGGAAGAAGGCATGATCTGATGACGCTAAGCGAACTGTTGGAAATTATCGAAAATCAAAATCGTGAAATCGAAGAACTGCGACGTGAAAATGTTGAGCAAAAGAACTTTATCGACTCACTACTGGAGGTGTAGTTATGAAAGCACAGAACGATAAAATGCCGATTGCGCCATACGCAGTCGAAAAAGTAGGAACGATGGCGGACATCCGTTTTTGTGAAAATGTCATTCAAACAGAAACGGAAGACGGCCCGCGTTATGAATATGATGCCTATTCGTTAGCGATTGAATACACGGAAGATTTAGGCGCTGATTTAGCCCAAAATACAGCCGTGTGGCTTCAAAAGGCAAAGGACGCAGAAACGCCCATCCCGCTTCCGAAATCGTTAGAGGACCGCATGCAAGAGACGGAAAACAAGGTGGTCACGATCGAAGAAACGATCGATGTTCTTTTTGGAGGTGCGAGCTGATGAAAAAGGAACGACTAGATGCGATTAAATCCGTCAAAGAAGCCAAAAAAGCGGAGCTGAAGGAGAAGTCATTTTCGAAGCTGACGGCCAAAGAAAAGGACGCCTTGCTGGAAACAATGGCAAAAATACTGGGGTTAATCTGAGGGGAGCGTGGAACATGGAGTGGATATCCGCAATCGTAGCGAGTGCAATCACAGGTTTGGTGACGTACTCGGTCGCAAACAAGGAGACAAGCGGAACGGTAGAACAACAGTACACAGAAAACATCACAAAGCTATTTACTTTTTATAAAGAGCAGGTGGATGCATTAAGCGATGAAGTAAGGCAGCTGAAATCACAGATCAAAGAAATCGAAAACAAATATGTAAAAGATATCAATGGGTACAAGGTCATCGTCGAGAAGTTGGAAGATGAAATTGAAGTCCTCCGCGAAGAAAACGAAGGATTGAAGGTCGAAAATGCGCTCTTGAAAGGGGAAAACTAATATGGAATTAAATGTTTTTATCGCTCCGATCACAATGATTGCCGTGGAAATGGCCAAACGCGCCGGCCTGGAAAGCAAGTACCTGGCATTTGTGGCCGTCATCCTAGGAGTGTTATTCGGCGCTCTTTATGGCTTCGTTTATAAAGGGGATGTATTCGTCAATGCGTTCGAAGGATTGCTGTACGGTGCCGCTTCTTCTGGCGTGTACGATGCAGCGAGCCACACAACAAGGAGTGAGTGATCATGGTCACTCTAAACGATATCAAAGCAAAGGTTATCCAGGTATGGCAGGACGATCGTATCATCCTGCCGTCTGTAACTGCAGCTCAATTCATTTTAGAATCCGCATCCGGAACAAGCACTTTGGCCAAAGCGGCTAATAATTTCTTCGGGATTAAGGCAAGTGTGCCCTGGGCTGGTCCTGTTGAAACGATCACCTCAAACGAGGAGGTATACGGCAAACTCGTGCCGCGTGTTTCAAAGTTCCGAAAATACGGATCCTGGCAAGAGTCGGTGCAGGACCATAGTGATTTCTTTGTAAGCACCGCTTTCCGGAAGGAACATTATGCAGCTGCAATCGGTGAGACGGACTACAAGAAGGTGTGCACCGCTTTGGCAAAAACATACGCTACCGACTCAAGCTACGGCAATAAACTCATTGCGATAATCGAAAATAACGGTCTGGATGCATGGGACGAAGGAGGAACTATCGTGGGGAAGAAGATTTTTATTGATGCTGGACACGGCGGGAGCGACAATGGAGCGACTGGAAACGGAATCCTGGAAGACGCGTGGAATTTAGAGGTGTGTGCGCTGATTGAATCAGAATTATTGGCGCTCGGCCATCAAATTACGAGTACCAGGAACACGGATGTTTACGTTGGGTTATCCGATCGGGCGATCATGGCCAACAACTGGGGAGCGGATATCTTTATCAGCTGCCATGTTAATGCTGGCGGCGGTACCGGCTACGAAGACTTTATCTATGACGGTGTTTTGGCAAGTGACGGAAACACTCCTGGTCTGCAGAGAGCGATCCACGCTGCCGTCGTAAAAGTAACCGGGGCCTACGGATTAAAAGACCGCGGGATGAAACGCGCCAATTACGCTGTATTGCGGGAAACGTATATGCCGGCAATCTTGTTGGAAGCTGGATTTTTGGATAACACAAACGATGCAATGCTGCTTAAAAATCCTCAATTCAAAAAAGATTATGCGCACGCGGTCGTTGCTGGCGTCCAAAACTATTTCGGGCTGTCAGTCTCTAGTTCTCCGGCACCTTCCGTTTCGCAGGTTGTTAGGACAAGAGTACCTATGACTTATGATGCTAAAGTTACAGTTGGAGGATATTCGATCGACAGCGCTCCATGGGGCGAACTAGGCTTCACGCAATGGGGCATGACGGATGACATTTTGGGGAATAGCATCTATGTCTACGAGGAGTCCGAAAGTGGCGAGTATGTCAATGCATATCAAGTAGGTTGGATTGATAAGCGCGCCATCACACGCGAAAAGCAAGTGGTGGCATCGATCGTTCATCTGCCAAACGGGAAGAACTGGACGATCTATCCAGTGGAAGGTCCGTACACGGCGGGTGATGTGATTTCTCTGGAAGGTGCTAATGGCGAATCAGCGTACACAGTCCTGGGCGAGCGCAATGGCGGAAAAGTCTTTGTGGTGGAACTGGAAAACTTTGGCCCGGTCGGCCTATACTACGACGAGGACAAAGGCGCTTTTGTTGAAAAGAAATACGCATAGCCTGACGGAGGCTTTATATCCCATCGTTGGTCCCGCATGAGACGTCTTCATGTATATCCTCACTCTAAGCGGGTGGGGATTTTTTAATTTATCCTTGCAATCCAATTAAAGCTCCTATATTATAGAAGAAAGAATATGAATGTATATAAATGAATAAGAAAGAACGAATGTTTTTGCACTGATTTTGCACGAAAATGGCAAAAAGACCGATGTATCAAGGCGATAATAAGTCCTCTTGAGACGTATAAAAACAAAGAAAAAGCCCACCGTAAGGATTAGGTCCTTGCAACGGGCTTTTTCTGTGGCAATAACGTTGAAATTTCGTGAATTCAATCCAGATACTCATAGACGTTTTTTGTCGCTTCATCGAAAACTACTTCATGCGAATCGCTGTTTTCGATCTTCTTCAAAGGTAAATTTGTGCGGTAAACGCTTTGATCAGGGAACTGCTCCAAATAAATGACAAAATTTTTGGGGTAAAAACTTACCATTTTCGTAAATACATGGTCCTGGTTGATGATGACAGTCTTCACTTCAGACATGCTCTTAACCCAGTAAGTATCCACATTGAAATACTCACCTGGATGAACCGTGTATTCATATTTCAGTATCGTAATAAGGTCATTCAACATCATAAATCCCTCCTAAAAAGAATGTTAAACTCTTCACATCCTCATTATACATCATAGCTGGCAGATAATTAACACATTTTTTAAATGAAATTGCGGACAAAAGGCATTAATTTGAAAGAAATATTTAGATGTTAAAGGCAATAATTGATATTTGGGCTAAATCATCAAAAGTGTGGTATAATACTAGTTGTAAGTCTGTTGGAGTTCCTGGTTCTTAAAAGTGAGGCGATAATGGAAATGGTACGAAATATTACTAACGAAACGAAAACCATGATTGAGAGCGAATTACGTAAAGGTACGAGTAACTCACGTATTGCGAATCTGCTTGGTGTATCGTATGAGCAGGCTTTGGAGGTCGTCGATGCCATCAAGGAATCTATACGGCCTGAAATCGGTGATGAAATAAAATTTACATTCCGCAAGCAGGAAATGGTGGGAGTAATCCGGAAATTATTGACAAATAGCGCCGTCGTAGAGATTTACTGGGATTTATCCTCCGGCACGATGAAGGACATTTGCGAGGATAAAACGATTGTGAATTTCAAAGACATTGAGGAATTTGTTAAAGTTGACTAATACATTTATAAGAAGGAGCGGCATTCATCGTCGCTTCTTTTTGTTGCGCCAAGCCGTCCCAATCAGACGATGTACACCCCAGTTTAACGCAAGCGTTTTAAAAGAGTAAGGAATTAATGAATCTTGCAGCACCGCTTGAGGCAAGAGAAAATTTATTATCGAAATGCTTGACAGGTTGTACAAAATTTTATATAGTTTGAAAGTCGAAAGGTTTGAACATCAAACTATTTTGACCTTCAAACGAACGCTGTTTGATTGGGCATCGAAAGGGGGGAGTGATATCTTTGGATCATTCCATAGATAAAATTAACTCATATCTCGTAGCTGTCTTCAACGAAGTGCTGGATATCGAAGAGCGTGCATTGCGTGTCAGTACCTTTTCAGATCTATCCATCAAGGAGATGCATACAGTCGAGGCAATCGGCATGTATCAAGAACACACAACTTCTGAAGTAGCAAAAAAATTGAACATAACTGCGGGAACTTTAACGGTGGCCATAAACACGCTGGTAAAAAAAGGGTATGTTGAACGCATTCGGATGGAGAAAGACCGCAGAGTCGTAAAACTAGGATTAACCAAAAAAGGACGCTTACTGTATCGTCTTCATGATAAGTTCCATAGAGAGATGGTAAAAAATACTATTCGCGACATGGAAGATCAGGAAGTGAAAGTTTTGCTGAAAGGCCTAAACAATCTTCACGGTTTCTTATTTGGGTTAGTTCAAAATATCAAGGAACAGGGTTGATGAAATTGGGTTCAAAGATAAGCGCAACAGGTCACTATCTTCCTGAACAGGTCATCTCAAACGATGATCTGTCTAAAATCATGGACACAAGTGATGAGTGGATCAGCAAAAGGACAGGCATCCGTAGCCGACACATTTCGAAGGATGAAAATACTTCTGATCTGTCAAGCAAAGCGGCCGTCAAAATTTTGCAAAACGGTAAGATAACTGCAGACCAACTGGACTTCATTATAGTGGCAACAATGACCCCAGATGCTCTCAGCCCTTCGACTGCTTGCTTAGTGCAAGAAAAGATAGGCGCAGTAAATGCTTTCTGTTTCGATATCAATGCAGCTTGTTCCGGCTTTGTTTACGCATTGTCCACCGGTCTCCACATGATGCAGAGCGGTCTATATCAATATGGCATGATCATAGGTGCTGAGACAATGTCAAAAGTCGTCAACTGGGAAGACCGTGCTACGGCTGTCCTGTTTGGGGATGGCGCTGGCGGTGTGTTGTTGGAACGAACGGAAGATGATTGCTTCGTTGCAGAAGCGATTCATTCTGATGGTGGACGCCATATGGCATTAGTGGCGAACACAATGAAAGTAGAAAATCCGTATGGAAACTCCTCTCAGGAGGAACAAGCTTTCCTTACGATGGATGGCAGAGCCATCTTCGATTTCGCAATCCGCAGTGTACCAAGCGTCATACGCGAAGTGATGGAGAAAGGAAATCTTTCTGATGGAGATCTGAAGAAGATTTTGGCTCATCAAGCGAATGTACGCTTACTCGAGGCAATCAGCAAAAAAGTGAAACTGCCATTTTCATTGTTTGCCACAAACATTGCGGAGACGGGCAACACCTCAGCAGCAAGCATTCCGATTTTGTTGGATCAGCTTGTTCAAACTAAGGAAATTCAACTCGGCACCAAAGATAAGGTGCTGATGACAGGATTTGGTGGCGGCCTCACTTGGGGAGCCATCGTAGTATCATTAAACTAAAAAAAACATATTTGGAGGAATTTATTATGACATTCGAAAAAATTCAAGCTATTATCGTGGACCAATTGGACAAAGAAGTAGAAGAAGTACAATTAGCAACTAACTTCAGAGAAGACTTGGATGCAGACAGCCTGGACTTGTTCCAAATCATCAACGACATCGAAGACGAATTCGACATCAAAATCGAATCAGACGAAGGCATCAACACTGTTGAAGATTTAGTTAAATACGTTGACGCTCAATTAGCAGAATAAGCAGTAGAAGGAAAGTAGGCCTTGTATGAAATCAGAATTATGTGAATTATTAGGTATTCAATATCCCATCATTCAAGGGGCAATGGCGTGGGTAGCGGATGCTGATTTGGCAAGTGCCGTTTCCAATGCTGGTGGTTTGGGTCTTATCGGGACTGGACATGATAGTGTAGATGTAGCGAATGAAAAAATTTCGAAAATGAAAGCATTGACGGATAAGCCTTTTGGGGTAAACATCATGCTTTTGAATCCGCATGTCGATGCTATTGTTGAAGCAGTGATTGCTGCCGGCGTTAAGGTTGTAACAACCGGCGCCGGAAGTCCAGCCCGTTATATGAACCAATTCAAAGAAGCAGGCATCACCGTTATTCCGGTAGTGGCTTCCGTAGCTTTAGCGAGAAGAATGGAGAAAGATGGCGCACACGCTGTCGTCGTCGAAGGCATGGAATCCGGTGGACACATCGGAAAAACAACGACACTTGCCCTGGTTCCTCAGGTTGTCGATGCCGTTTCGATTCCAGTCATCGCTGCCGGCGGTATCGGAGATGGACGCGGGATGGCAGCTGCTTTCATGTTGGGCGCATCTGCTGTTCAAGTGGGTACCCGTTTTGTAGTCGCCAAAGAATCCAATGCACATCAAAATTTCAAGAATGCCATCCTCAGGGCGAAAGACATCGATACAGTCATTACCGGTCAGATTACCGGCCATCCTGTTCGTGTGTTGCGCAATAAGTTGACCAGAGAATATCTGCAAGTCGAAAAAGAAGAGACAAGCAAGGAAAATCCGGACTTGGCAAAACTTGAAGAAATGGGCAAAGGCGCGCTGAGAAGAGCGACTGTCGATGGTGATAAAGACTACGGTTCGATGATGGCCGGACAAATCGCCGGTTTGATTTCGAAGGAACAAACGTGTCATGATATCATACAAGAGTATATGACGGAATGCAAAGAAGTTATTTTGGCCCAGGCTAAATTGTGGGCTGAGTAACAAATTTATAGAGGTGAAATAATGGCAACAGCTTTTGTCTATAGTGGTCAGGGTGCACAATATTTCGGTATGGGTCAAGAACTTTATAATGAGTATGCCGTTGTGCGCGCTGTTTTTGAAGAAGCCTCAGCAACGCTTGGTTACGATGTTGCAGAATTATGTTTCCAAGAGAATGACAAGCTTCATTTAACTGAATATACACAACCAGCAATCTTAACGGTTAGCTACGCCCTTGATCAATTACTAGCTGAAAAGGGAATTCAGCCAGATTTTGTTGCAGGATTGAGCCTCGGAGAATATACAGCACTGGTGAAAGCCAATGCTTTTTCTTTTAATGAGGCTATTTCGCTCGTAGCGAAACGCGGAAAATACATGAGCGAAGCTGTGCCGGCAGGCCGTGGGAAAATGGCTGCCGTCATGAATGCGGAACGTTCTGTCATCGAAGAATCTTGCCGGGAAGCAAGCGAGACGGCATATGTCGCGCCTGCCAACTACAATATGCCGACACAGATCGTTATCGGCGGGGAAATCGAAGGTGTGGACAAAGCCATCGAAATCCTTGAGTCCAAAGGCGTGAAACGCATCATCCCATTGAACGTCAGCGGTCCTTTCCATACGGCTCTGTTGCATCCTGCAGCGGAAAAGTTGGAAGTAGCCTTGTCTGAAGTGCCTGTCGATGAACCGAGGATACCTGTTGTAGGCAATACCGAAGCGACCATCGTAGCAAGAGACGCCATCAAGGGTCTTTTAGTGCGTCAGATCGAATCGCCGGTACTTTGGGAAGACAGCGTCCGCAAGCTGGTTGAACTGGGTGTGGACACCTTCGTGGAAGTCGGCCCGGGCACGACTTTGAGCAAATTCATCAAAAAAATCAACAAAGAGGTCGCCGTGTACAATGTGGAGGATTTGAAATCCCTCAACAAGACCCTTGAAGCATTACAAAAATAAGAAGATCAGACAAGAAATGAGGGATAGTCTTGGATTTAAAAGGAAAGACGGTCATCGTCACTGGTAGTTCAAGAGGAATCGGCGAAGCAATCGCTGAAGCTTATGCGAAACGTGGAGCCAATATCGTTCTGAATGCACGTAAACCGATTGCTGAAGAAAAAGTTGCGCATCTGGAATCCTACGGCGTAACTGTAAAAACGCTCCTAGGCGATGTCAGCGATTTTGAGACTGCCAAAGAAATCGTCAGCCAGGCCAAAGAACTGTTCGGTTCCGTTGATGTTTTGGTAAACAACGCTGGGATCACCCGCGACAAATTGATCATGCGCATGGATGAGGAGGACTTTGATGCCACTTATCAAGTGAATCTGAAGGGTACCTTCAATATGATCCGCCACGCTTTGCCGCTGATGCTGAAGCAAAGAGCCGGCAGCATCATCAATATTTCAAGCGTCGTCGGCGAAACAGGAAATACAGGGCAGGCCAACTACGCTGCCAGCAAAGCCGGCATCATCGGATTGACGAAATCTGTCGCCCGTGAAGCAGCAACAAGAGGCATTACTTGTAATGCCATTGCTCCAGGATTCATCGAAACGGAAATGACGGATGTTCTTTCAGAAAAGATTCAGGAACAGATGTTGACGCAAATCCCATTGAAACGATTTGGAAAAGCCGAAGAAGTGGCAAACACTGCTGTCTTCTTGAGTGAGAATACTTACATTACCGGCCAGACCATCAGTGTCAATGGCGGCATGCATATGTAAGACAGGAGGATAATTATGAATCGCGTTGTTATTACAGGTATGGGTGCTATCACACCTTTAGGAAATACAGTCTCTGAATATTGGGACGGCATCAAAAACGGTAAAAACGGTATTACTGCCATCACTAAATTTGATGCAAGCGAAACGGGCATTTCTGTCGCAGGCGAAGTCAAGGACTTCGATGCGACCTTATACATGGACCGTAAAGAATACAAGCGTATGGATCTGTTTTCGCAATATGCGGTAGCAGCCTCAGCCCAGGCAGTCGAACAAAGTGGTATCGACATGGACAAAATCGATGCGGATCGCTTTGGCGTTACGATCGGATCTGGTGTCGGCGGATTCATGACTATGGAATCCGGTATCATCAAAATGCACGAAAAAGGACCGAAACGCGTACCGCCGATGTTCGTACCGATGGCAATCGGAAACATGGCGGCAGGTAACACTGCCATCAAATTCGGTGCTAAAGGACCAAGCATGGACATCGTTACTGCTTGTGCTTCCGCGACAAACTCAATTGGAGAAGCCTTCCGTAGCATCAAACATGGTTATGCAGACCTGATGCTTGCAGGCGGATCGGAAGCCACAGTCTGCGAAATCGGCATCGCTGGTTTTGCGGCTTTGACGGCTTTATCCACAAACACTGATCCGGACCGTGCATCCATTCCTTTCGATAAAGAAAGAGATGGTTTTGTCATGGGCGAAGGCGCGGGCATCTTGATGCTTGAAAATCTTGATCACGCACTGGCACGCGGCGCAAACATCTTGGCTGAAGTGGTCGGATACGGCGTCACCTGTGATGCTTATCATATGACGGCTCCATCCGCTGACGGAAGCGGTGCCGGCAAAGCGATGCTTCAAGCCATTAAAGAAGCAGGTATCACTCCGGCGCAAGTCGATTACATCAACGCTCACGGAACAAGTACGCCTGCAAATGATTCAGGCGAAACGGCTGCGATCAAGTATGCATTCGGCGAAGAAGCATACAACGTCGCAATCTCTAGCACAAAGAGCATGACTGGGCACCTATTGGGCGCTGCCGGCGGTATTGAAGCTGTTGCCTGCGTTAAAGCCATTCAGGATGATTTTCTGCCGCCTACAATCGGCTTGCAAGTGGCTGATGAAGGCTGCGATTTGGATTACATCCCGAATGTTGGGCGTGAAAAAGAAGTCACTTACACATTGAGCAACTCTTTGGGCTTCGGCGGCCACAATGCCGTACTATGTTTCAAAAAATGGGAGGCTTAATACGTGAATATTGAAGATGTAAAAAGCCTGATTTCCTTGATCGATGAATCGACCTTGACTGAGTTGCATTATCAGACAGGCGACTTTCAACTCTTGTTGTCCAAGAACAAGTTGGTCCAATCGAACCAACAGCCAAGCGACAGCATTCCGGCAGCCGCTCCAACTCCAGCAGTGACGGCTCCTGTCCAAAACATCAAGGAAGCCGTTTCTGAAGCGGCTGCTGCAAAAGAAGGGAAAATCATCACTTCTCCGATTGTCGGCGTTGTTTACTTGGCACCGACTCCTGATGCAAAACCTTACGCGATTAAAGGCCAAAGCATCGCAAAAGGCGACGTCGTCTGTTTGGTGGAAGCAATGAAACTTATGAATGAAATCAAAAGCGAATTCGATGGGGAAATCGTTGAAGTGTTGGTTGAAAATGAACAAATCGTTGAATACAACCAACCGCTGTTCCGCATCGTCTAATAAAAGGAGACTAATAAAATGAGTTTATTAAGCGCACAAGAAGTAATGGATATCATCCCAAACCGCTACCCGATTTTCTTCATCGACAAAGTTGAAGAATTGACACCAGGCGAACATATCGTCTGCTATAAAAATGTAACAATCAACGAACCTTTCTTCCAAGGTCATTTCCCTGGAGAACCAGTAATGCCAGGCGTATTGATCGTTGAAGCGTTGGCTCAAGCGGGCTCTATTCCTTTGTTGACATTACCTGATTTCAAGGGACAAACAGCTTACTTAGGCGGATTGAACAAAGTCAAATTCCGTCAAAAAGTTGTTCCCGGCGATGTTGTTCGCCTTCAAGTTGATATCGTCAAATTGAAGAAATTTGCAGGTATCGGTTATGGACAAGCTTTTGTCGGAGACAAAAAAGTGTGTGAAGTTGAAATGACATTCATCATTGGTAGATAATATGTTTACGAAGGTATTGATCGCAAACAGAGGAGAAATTGCTGTCAGGATCATTCGTGCTTGTCATGAGTTAGGAATCCAAACGGTAGCGGTCTATTCCGAAGCTGACCGCGAAGCATTGCATACGCAGCTGGCCACTCAGGCTATCTGTATCGGTCCTGCAAAAGCGAGCGATTCCTATCTGAATATGACAAGCATCTTGAGCGCAGCAGTCGTTACAGGAGCCCAAGCCATTCATCCAGGCTTCGGGTTCCTCTCGGAAAACAGTGCATTCGCCACAATGTGCGAAGAAATGAATATCCGATTCATCGGACCTTCTTCCACCATCATTGACTTGATGGGCAACAAAGCAAATGCCCGCAAGACGATGATTGCAGCAGGCGTACCTGTCACTCCGGGAAGCGAAGGCTACATCTCTTCATATGAAGAGGCAGTGGCACAAGCAGAGAAGATCGGTTATCCGGTCATCCTGAAAGCGGCCGCTGGTGGTGGCGGTAAAGGGATGCGAAAAGTCTACCAAGAAAACGGTCTGGAGGCAGCCTTCAGCCAAGCGAAAGCGGAAGCCAAAGCTGCCTTCGGTGACGATCGTATGTACCTTGAAAAGATCATCACACCAGCCCGTCATATCGAAGTACAGATTTTGGGCGATTCGTTCGGAAATGTCGTCCATCTGGGCGAGCGCGATTGTTCCCTGCAGCGCAACCATCAGAAAGTATTGGAAGAAAGTCCATCCACATTCATTTCAGAAGAAACACGCAAAGCCATGGGGGATGTCGCCATCCGAGCGGCCAAACACGTCGGCTATACAAATGCAGGTACGATCGAGTTCCTCGTCGATACCGAACAACGTTTCTATTTCATGGAAATGAACACACGTATCCAAGTGGAGCATCCGGTAACCGAAATGGCGACTGGCATCGATATCGTCAAGGAACAATTGCGCATTGCGAGCGGTGAACCGTTGTCCTTTACGCAAGATGAGGTTGCCATCACTGGTCATACGATCGAGTGCCGCATCAACGCTGAAAATCCGGCTTTGGGATTCCGCCCTTCATCCGGAAAAATCGACTACCTGTTCTTGCCTAGCGGCGGAAATGGCCTGCGTGTCGAAAGCGCCATGTACGGCGGATACATGATTCCGCCATTCTATGACTCGATGATCGCCAAAATCATCACAAAAGGTGACGACAGAAGTGAAGCAATCGCCAAAATGAGGCGTGCGCTGCAGGAACTGGTCATCGAGGGAGTCGACACGAACCAATTCTTCCAGGAAGATATTCTGCAGGATCCTAATTTCATTTCCGGAGATTACGATACGGAATATCTTCAGAATGTGTTCCTGAAAACGTGGGCACCTGAAGAAGAGGAAAGTGTATAAAACAATTAGTCAAGAAGTCACACTAGAGGTGAGGAAATGAAATTATTTCGTAAGCGTCCTTACATTCCGATAGCCCAAGTTCCCGCTTCAAAAGCAGACGATCAGAAACCGATCGTTCCTGAAGGCTTATGGGAAAAATGCCCGAATTGTCAAAAGACGATCTACAGCAAGGATTTAGGGAAAGATAAAGTATGCCCGCATTGTGCCTATAATTTCAGAATATCGGCATACGAACGCATTTCCAATATCGTTGATGAAGGTTCTTTTGATGAATGGAACGCCCTTATGCCCGAAGAAAATCCATTGGCTTTTCCGGGGTATGAGAACAAATTGAAGATCGCCAAAGAAAAAACGGGACTTGACGAAGCGGTTGTAACCGGCGCGGCATTCATCAATAAGCATAAAGTTGCTTTGTGTGTGATGGATTCGAACTTTATCATGGCAAGCATGGGAAAAGTGGTCGGCGAGAAACTGACGCTCGCATTTGAACGCGCAACGGTTGAAAAGCTCCCGATCATTGTCTTCACTGCTTCCGGCGGCGCCAGAATGCAAGAGGGCATCATGTCCTTAATGCAGATGGCAAAAGTCAGCGTTGCAGTCTCCAACCACAGTAAAGCAGGGCTGTTGTACATCACAGTCCTGACCGATCCGACTACTGGGGGCGTGACGGCCAGCTTTGCGATGCAAGGGGATATTATCCTTGCGGAAACAGGGGCGACTGTCGGGTTCGCCGGTAAGCGCGTCATAGAACAGACAATCAAAGCGAAATTGCCTGAAGGTTTCCAGACGGCCGAAAAGGTGCTGGAAAATGGCTTTATCGACAAAATTGTAGCCAGAAAAGATTTAAAGAGAGCATTGCAGCATCTTTTGCTGTTGCATGCTCCTGCAGAAAAGGCGGGTGAAGCGCAGTGAAGGATGTCAAAGAAATTATCACCGCTGCCAGAAGCATCTCCCGTCTGACGGCAACGGAAATGATCCATGCCATCTGCGATGGTTTTGTTGAATTCCACGGCGACCGAAAGTTCGGGGATGACCCTGCTATCGTCGGTGGGATCGCGTTGCTGGATGACATGCCGGTAACCGTAATCGGAACGCAAAAAGGTCATGATGTGACTGAAAATGTCTTTCGAAATTTCGGATCACCTCATCCGGAAGGCTACCGGAAAGCGATCCGCTTGATGAAACAGGCGGAGAAATTCGATCGTCCGATCGTTACGTTCATCAATACTTCAGGCGCTTTTTGCGATGTCGACTCTGAGGACCGAGGCATCGGTGAAGCAATCGCTGAATCGCTTTTGGTGATGAGTCAACTGACGGTCCCTTTCATCGCTATCTTCATCGGCGAGGGAGGCAGTGGCGGCGCTTTGGCGTTGGCGATGGGCAACGAGGTTTGGATGTTGGAGAATACCATGTATTCTGTCCTATCCCCGGAAGGTTTTGCATCCATTTTATGGAAAGATTCCTCGCGATCGGATGAAGCGGCCAAAGTAATGAAGTTGACGCCTGATGATCTTTTTGCATTGGACGTCATCGACAAAATCATCATGGAAACCCGCAGGAAAGTGGCCCGCAAATCGGACGATGTCATGCTTGAATTGAAGCGTGAGCTAAGCGCCAAGCTGAAAGAGCTGAAGCAACTGACTCCAGCGGAATTGGTCGAGCAACGGCAAAAACGATTCCGGAACTATTGATTCAAGAACGGTTATGGACCGCCCGCACGGCTGATGCTGTGCGGGCGGTTTTTTTCGTGTTCATTTTTGTGTTATAATGACCTAACAGGAAAATCAGTTTAGATTGGGGTGATGGAAATGGGAGAAAAAATTGTTTTTCCATTAAATTACGAGGGATACTTGAAAAAGGGACTATTGGCATTCGAAGAGGGAAATCTGCAGCTTGCGGAAGAATGGATCGGCAAAGCCGTAGCCATCAAGAAGGCGGACGATATCCTCCCGCTTTACCTCATGTTGCTGCAGGAGACCGATCAAGCAGAGAAAAGTCTGGCCATGATAAACGAAATGCGGCCGGACATAGCCGCCTCCGTTTCAGTCGATGACATTGATTTTCTGTATTTGAAAGGCTTGCTACAGTCTGAAGCCTTCGATTCAGCCCGCGAACAAATCGAAGCGCGGAAAAATACGTACGGCTTATCGATGGAACATCAATTAGCTTTGGAGCAATTGGAAGCTGAAGTCGAAAAAATTGAACTGAAGAATTTGGAGAAGAAGCTGAAAAAAAGTTCGGAAATCCTTCAAGCCGAAAAAAACATCGATGCGCAACCGTTCCACAAGCAGCAACTTTACGCGCAACAATTGAAGGAATTGGAGGATGACCAATTCCTTAAGATAGCACGACGCTTGCTCATGAACAACAATCTCCATCGGATGCTCAAGACAGAAATCATCCATCAATTTCTTGCGCGCGGACTCCACCCAATAGTGACGGTCAGATTGGACGGAAGCGAAGAAAAACTGGATTTGACTGGGCTGGTCCCATTGATCGAGTCGAAAACTTACGAAGAAGGAATGGCTTACATCCGTGAAGAAATTGCCAATGCAAATCCGACTTTGGCTGATGCGATTGAAAATGCCTTCTTCATGCAATTATCCCTCCTTTATCCGTTCGAAGACAGGACGATCGCATCCGTGCCGGAATGGCTGGAAGTGCTGTACCGCATTTACAATGGGACCGGATCGACGGGTGAACCGAGCGAAAAGAGCATCCGCGATAAAATCGAACAATTGGAAAATAAGCTGGCCGATTTTTTTGGATTTTTTGAATAAGGCTGCCGGATTAATTGACTCTATTGGGTTTCCTCTCTATAATGAAGGTAACCCGTCTTTGTGAAAGCAGTTCCAAAGAATTGAGTGTTGAAGGAGGATGTACAATGGAATTTGGCAAAGTAAAGTGGTTCAATAATGATAAAGGGTATGGTTTTATTGAACTCGATCAACAGGATGACGACATTTTCGTACATTTTACCGGCATAGCTGGAGAAGGCTTCAAAAGACTCGAAGAAGGGCAACGCGTTCAGTTCGATATCGCTGAAGGCATCAGGGGACCACAGGCCACTAATGTCATCGTATTGGCTGAAGCATAAAAAAAGCACTAGCAAACCGCAAAGGTGAAGGAGATCCTTTTAGGATTTTCTTTCACCTTTGTTTTTTAGGATGTGGATCAATTGATAAAATTATTCGTGGATGGGGCGGCTACGGGAAAAGAAGGTTATGCGGCCATCGGGATTTTGATCGTTGAGGACGGGAGACAAAAGCAGATTGGCTTGCCTTTAGAGGAGCAAATGGACAATCATCGAGCTGAATTCGAAGCGCTCCTGTATGGGTTGCGCCACCTGAAAGCGCACAAAAAACAAGACCAGCTCGTTTTTTGTTACACGGACAGCAAACTAGTCGCCGAATCGATCAGGAAAAAGTACACAAAAAAAGCGGAGCTTAAGCTTTTGCTGGAGGAGGCATTGCAGGAATTGGCAGTGTTCTCAAATCTTTATTTGAAATGGATTCCGGAAAGGGAAAACAGAGGAGCTGATAATCTCGCCAGAAATGCGCTCCATCAGCTTACCAAAAAGAACAAATGATCATGGATTAGTACTTGAATAAATACGAAGAAAATATTCCGTAATTAAAAAAAACGCTTCGAAGCGAATCAAGTCGTTGCACCGATCATCGGAGCTACCAAGAAAAGCAATCTTATTAGCGCCATTTAGACTCTCGACTTCACGCTGACGCTACTTTCTTATCAAAAAAGCAGTCTGCACAATTCCGCTTCAGCGGGGCGTACAGACTGCTTTTATTCGTTCAATTAGGTTTATTTTCCTTTGCTTTCGATGGCATCAGACTCTTTTTTGACTCTAGGAGGGCGCGTACCCCAATATTGGAACAGATCAGTACGCAGTCTGCCGTTGTAGAGTTTGCGTTTTTTCGTTGCTTTTTCGCCGTAGAATTCTTCGAAAAGCAACTCGCTCGTCAGGATGTATTTGCTCCATGTCTTCAACGGACGGAAAACCTGACCCATCTCTTTGTAGAGTATCTCGATCTCTTCCTGATCGGAGAGGCGCTCGCCGTATGGCGGGTTGCAGACGATTGTGCCGTATTCCTTGGTTGTCGTGAAGTCGGCCAAAGCCAACTGTCTGAAAGTAACATAGTCCGCAACGCCTGCTTTTTCAGCATTGCTTTTCGCGATGGCGATGACGTGCGGATCGATATCGGATCCGCCGATATCCAATTTCACATCGAAGTTCGCGGCAGCTTTGGCTTCATTGCGGATGCGATCCCACATGCCTTCTTCAAAAATGTTCCATTCTTCGGAAGGGAAAGAGCGTTTCAATCCCGGAGCGATGTTGAGGCCGATCAGAGCCGCTTCGATCGGAATCGTGCCGGAGCCGCAAGTCGGGTCATAGAAGGGGCGGTCAGGGAACCAATTGGTCAGCATCACCAAAGCGGCTGCCATATTTTCCTTCAATGGTGCGCCACCTTTTTCGGAACGGTAACCGCGTTTGAAAAGGCTGGAACCGCTCGTGTCGATCGTCAGGATCACTTCATCCTTGTTGATGGCGACTTCAATCGGATAGAGTGCGCCGGATTCAGGCAAACGGGTACGGCGGTGATAGTATTCGCTCAGGCGGTTGACGATGGCCTTTTTGACGATCGCTTGGCAATCGGGGACACTGTACAAAGTCGATTTTTGCGATTTGCCGGAAACCGGGAATTCCGCATCCATCGGAAGGATTTGTTCCCATGGCAAAGCTTTCGTTTGCTCGAAAAGGTCATCGAAAGTTTTGGCTTCAAATTTGCCGAACACGATTTTGATGCGGTCAGCGGTGCGCAGCCACAGGTTGGTTGTGATGATGTCCGCTTCCGTACCGGTGAAGTAGGCTTTGCCGTTCTCTACCTGGACGTTGTAGCCCATTTTTTTCAGCTCATTGCCGGTGATGGCTTCGATGCCGCTTGCGGCCGTAGCCACTAATTGATATGTTCTCATTGATAACTCCTTATTTGTTTTGCCTTAGAAATTGCCGGATAATGCACGAAAAATGGGACAAAAATTAGCTTGTCCCATCCTCGATCGTATTCTTTTGAAGAAAAAAAGCCTGATTTGTAAATTTCTGTAAGCCATGTTCTGTCGCGCCATCGGAGCCAGGCCTCTGATGGCGGAGGTAATTATCTATCTGCATTTCTGCCTCTTTCCCTCGTTCATTTCCTTGGAAAGAGTGCCCCTACCAAAGTTTGGGTTGCTCGCTCGAGGGGTTTACCGCGTTCCACCAGAAAGGTTTCCCCGTCTGCTTCGTCACTGTGGCACTTTCAAGAATACTCAGGCATAGGCAGAGCCCTTAGCCTTTTTTTCTGCCGTCAATCTATCGATTGCCTTAGCTTATTGTTTCGCTAAGCACGAACACTACAAGCATCTCAGCTTGTGCGAGCATGGACTTTCCTCAGCCTCCATAAAGGAGACCGCAATTACCCGAAATTTACAAATGTCTTTTGATGCTAGTTTGCTTCTTCGTTTGTTTCATCCAGTTTTGAACCGAATACATGTTTCTCCAAGTTGGAAAGGCGTTTCAAAATGTCAAAGTTCGTTACGCCACTGCCGACTGAAGATACATTCGATTGCGTCGGCTTAGCTAAAACTGCTTGCTTCGTCAACTCGTCAACACGGCTCATCAAACGTTCATTTTCGCTTTGAAGATAAGAAAGGTCTTTTTGGTAAGATTCATAATCCCTTATGATCATATCCAGGAATTCATCGACTTCTGCAACGTTATAGCCTCTCATAGCGCTTTTGAATTCTTTTTGCAGAATATCTTTAGTTGTTAGATTTTTATCTGCCATATTTGCACACCTCGTTAGTTGTCCTTGTTACCTAAACAGTATAGCATAAAACAGTAATATTAATAAGCAAATATTCTAATCAACATCATATCAGGCTTTTCGGTAAAACTCAACTTAAATTTTTATTGCGCCTGATGATGCACATAACAATAAGGAAGGGAAAGAAAGCCTAGTAGGGCAAGGCTCCTTGAAAATTGATGATGATGTATTGCTTGTCGCCTGATTTAGTGGTCGTGATGGATAAATTTTCATTAAGAACCGGCTGCTTACCGAATATCTCCAACAAAAAGCTCTTGAAGACCTTATCCGTCTTGGACTGCAGGGCCTCTTTGAAGAGGTCACTTTTCACTTCCGGATCGATTCTATCCTCAAAAATGATTTTTTCTTCGGGAGTGAGGTAATCATCTTCCAATACTATTTCAGCCCTTCGGCCGAACGGAATCTGGACTTTCAAGCTGTCTTTGAATTCTTCTTTCTGGTAATCGCGGGCTATGCGCGTGACTAAGTAATCGATGGATTGTCTGATCTCTGCTTGTTCTGTCATGAAATATCCCTCCAACTTTTTTCCTGACCTAAATATATCACAAACCGTCCCTTTTATAAATCGTTCCTTCTTTGTGGCGGGCCGTTTTTCGGGAATTAATGTGCTGATGCATAGTCCGGAATATCTCTTTTTCCCGTAATTTGCTACAATAGGTTGAGAACGTCATCCCGAGGTTGTGCACAGTCAGTGCGGCACTGCCGAAAAAAAGATACGAGGTGTAAGAAAATGGACAAAAGTATGATCGACAAGATCCACGAGGAATTGGAAGAACAGCACTTGCCTTGCGAGTGGCGATTGGAGTGGCATAAACCCTTCCATACAGTCGAAATTGTGTTATTATTAGAAGTCAGTTATCCTTCAGACAATAGTATTTCTGATGTATTTGGCCACTCCAATCACGAAGATCGGTTCATTTTTGAAGATTCTGTTTTGTTCTATGATCGTGCATCCTCCAAAATACGGGCGGAGGAATATTTGGCAGGTATCCCTTTCGATCGGAAAAAGGGGATTCAAGGCGGATTGGCCGAAGCGGTTGTCAAGAACATCCGTCTGACGGTCGGGGAAGCAAACAGCAAACTCAGGGACTTTCTGAACAATGAAGGGGACTCCAGTTTCGAATTGCATTGGAATGAGCTGAATTTTATGCAGACAATCGGAACACTGAAGGAATTAGGAAGATTTGATGAAACGTATTATCGTTATCCTTGATGATAGGAAAGGTGATTGTAAATGGAATGGAATGAAGTGAAGGTTGTGACTGCTACCGAAGCGGTTGAAGCTGTATCGAATATATTGATGGAAGCCGGTGCGAAAGGCGTCGCCATAGATGACGAATTGGACTTCGTCAATCTGCAGGATGATGGTTTCGGTCAGATCAAGGAGGAACGGGCTTTGCCTGAGGAAGGGCACGCCGTATATATCATGGCTTATTATCCGAATAACGAAGGTTTCCAGGATACCGTGTTGTTCATCAAAGACCAGCTGGCACAGCTGGAAAAAATTGATCTGAAGATCGGAAAAAATGAGCTGCAGATCAACCAAGTGAAAGAAGAGGATTGGGAAAACTCCTGGAAAGAATATTTCCATCCGATCCGCTTGACGCGTTTTTTGACGATCGTACCTTATTGGGAAAACTACACGCCTGAAGATGAAAAAGAGATGCTGATTCAATTGGATCCGGGGATGGCCTTCGGCACTGGCACGCATCCGACGACGCGTCTGTCCATCGAAGCGCTCGAAGCAGTCATGCGCGGTGGCGAAAAAGTGATCGATGTCGGAACCGGGTCGGGCGTGTTGAGCATCGCAGCCAAAGCCATGGGCGCGGAAACGGTCTATGCCTACGATATCGATGAAATCGCTACACGCGTTTCCAAAGAGAACATCGCTTATAATGCGTACGCTTCCGATGTCATCGTCAAAGAGAATAATCTATTGGTAGGCATCGCTGATCAGGAAGCGGACATCATCGTCGCGAATATCCTGGCCGAAATCCTTCTGCTGTTGCTTCCCGATGCCTACAATAACCTCAAGGACGATGGCTGTTTCATCCTTTCGGGCATCATCGATTCAAAGAAAGAGGAACTGACTGCAGCCTTGATCAGCAACGGCTTTGAGATCGAGCAAGAAAAGCAAATGAAAGATTGGGTTTGCCTGATCTGCAAAAAAAAATTGGAGGATTGAAGCATGCAGCGATACATCATTCCGCCTCTAGCAAAAAATTATCAAACCCAGCCGATTGTTTTGTCGGATGATTTCCATCACCATATGGTGCATGTGATGCGCATGAAGCCGGGGGATCGGGTCTATTTGGCCGACAACTCCGGCATTTCATTCGTTGCGGAAATCACCGATATATCAGCAAGTACCGTCAGTTTGAAGTGGGTGGCCGACGAAGACCGCTCCACGGAACTGCCGGTCAAGATTGCGATCGCTTGTGGACTGCCGAAGGGGGACAAGCTGGAATACATCGTACAGAAGGGCACTGAGTTGGGCGCGGCAGCCTTCATCCCTTTCGCGGCCAAGAATGCGGTTGTAAAGTGGACAGCTGATAAAAGCGCAAAAAAACAGCAGCGTCTGCAGAAAATTGCGAAAGAGGCAGCCGAGCAATCGCACCGCCAAAAGGAACCGTTTGTGCATCCTGTCCACAACCTTAAAGAGTTGCTGGCGGAAGCGATAAAATACAGCAAAGTGTTGGTTGCTTATGAAGAGGATGCGAAGGCTGGAGAAGGCAGCATCTTGGTGAACACTCTGGAAAATCTCGAAGCAGGCGATTCGCTATTGTTGGTGTTCGGGCCTGAAGGCGGGTTGGCGCCGGAAGAGCTGACGGCTTTCAGACAAGCCGGCCACAAGAGCTGTGCGTTGGGACCGAGGATTCTACGGGCAGAGACAGCGCCCTTGTATGCATTGGCGGCAGTATCCTATGAAATGGAATTAAGAAAAGGAGCGGATAAAAATGGTTGAAAAAATAAACAAATACATCGATCACACTTTATTAAGACAAGATGCGACAGAGGCGGAAATTAAAGCCCTTTGTGAAGAAGCGAAGAAGTATGACTTCAAATCCGTCTGCGTACAACCTTACTGGGTCAAAAAGGTTGAAGCCTTCCTGACCGGTTCGAATGTCCTTGTCTGCACTGTCGTTGGTTTTCCGCATGGCGCCAATACGGCAGAAGTGAAAACTTTCGAAACGAAACAGGCGGTTCAGAACGGTGCCGATGAAGTCGATATGGTCATCAACATCGGAGCCTTGAAGGATGGCGATTACCAGACTGTCGAACATGAAATCGCAGCTTTGGTCGAAGCAGTCAAAGGCAAGGCGATCCTGAAGGTCATCATCGAGACTTGTCTGTTGACCGATGATGAAAAAGTGGTCGCTTGCCAGTTGGCCCAAAAGGCGGGGGCCGACTTTGTCAAGACATCCACCGGTTTTTCAACAGGTGGCGCAACATTGGAAGATGTCGCACTGATGCGCAAGACAGTCGGACCTGAAATGGACGTAAAAGCAAGCGGCGGCGTGCGCACGTATGAAGATGCACTGGCTTTCATCGCAGCCGGCGCAACGCGCTTGGGCACCTCCAGCGGCAAGAGAATCGTCGAAGGTTGGCTTTCGGCAAAATAAATGCAAGGGATGCTCTGTTCGCATTCAAAAAAATGTGAACCAAGCTAGTAAACCTTGAGGGACTTCTTTTCAGGAGACAGTCCTTCAAGGTTTTTCTGATGTCTCAAGGTTGAAAATAGATAATAATTGTTGATGGCGCATCGTTCCGATTTACAGTATAATAAAGGGAAATATATTCACTTTTTGTTTGCAGAATAGGATATATAGAGCCACTGTTCCGATTGCGGACGGAATCGGAAATCGCAGTAAGTAAATACATAATCTTAAAAGTCAGGAGTGACAACATGCCGAAAATCAAAACCTATTCACCTGAAGAGGTTGTGCAGCTATGCGCGGAATATATGAATGAAACCCATGTGGCATTTGTCCAAAAAGCGTGTGATTTTGCCAGGGAAGCTCATAGCGGGCAGATGCGAAAGTCCGGTGAGGAGTACTTTGTTCATCCGACCCAAGTCGCAGCGATATTGGCAGATTTGAAATTAGATCCTGAAACGATTGCAACGGGATTTTTGCATGATGTTGTGGAAGATACAGAATACACTTTGGAGGATATCGAACGCGAATTTTCCAAAACCGTAGCCATTTTGGTCGATGGTGTCACCAAGTTGGGTAAAATCGAATACAAATCGCATGAAGAGCAACAGGCCGAAAACCACCGCAAGATGTTGATGGCCATGGCGAAGGACCTGCGGATCATTATGGTGAAATTGGCGGACCGATTGCACAATATGCGCACGTTGAAATACCATAAGCCGGAAAAACAACGGATCATATCCAATGAGACGTTGGAAATCTATGCCCCCTTAGCCCACCGATTAGGGATGAACCGGATCAAATGGGAATTGGAGGATACATCGCTCAGGTATCTGAATCCACAGCAATATTACCGGATTGTTCATTTGATGAACAGCAAGCGCGATGAACGTGAGCTCTACATCAAGGATACAATCAACAAAATCAAAGAGTCGATTGACGAGTTGGAGATTGAGGCCGACATCTACGGCAGGCCGAAGCACATCAACTCCATTTACCGGAAAATGAAGGACCAAAAGAAACAATTCACGGAAATCTACGATCTGTTGGCTATCCGTGTCATCGTCCATTCCATCAAAGACTGTTATGCCGTTTTGGGTGCTATCCATACAAAATGGAAGCCGATGCCGGGACGTTTCAAAGATTATATCGCCATGCCCAAGGCGAATATGTATCAGTCGCTGCATACGACCGTCATCGGGACGCAAGGAACGCCTGTCGAAATCCAGATCCGGACAATCGAAATGCACCAGGTCGCGGAGTATGGGGTTGCGGCTCACTGGGCATACAAAGAGGGCATCACCAAAAAAATCGATCCGGAAAAGATGCCCCATCAGATCGATTGGTTCCGTGACCTGATCGATTTGCAGGATGATTCCAAGAACGCCAGCGAGTTCGTCGAAAGCGTCAAAGAGGATATTTTCAAGGACAAAGTGTATGTCTTCACTCCGAAAGGCGATGTCGTTGAATTACCATCGGGTGCCGGTCCTTTGGATTTCGCCTATAACATCCATACCGAAATTGGGCACAAAACCATCGGCGCTAAAGTCAACGGGAAAATCGTCCCTTTGAATTACAAGCTTCAGAACGGCGACATCATCGAAGTGATGACATCACCGAACTCATTCGGTCCAAGCAGGGACTGGGTCAACCTGGTTTCCACCAGCAAAGCAAAAAACAAAATCAAACGCTATTTCAAGCTGCAGGACCGCGATGAACACGTCATCAAAGGCCGGGATATGCTGGAAAAACAACTGGTGGAAATGGAGTTTCCGCCAAAGGAATTCCTGACAAAACTAGGGATCAAAGATTTGTTGAATCGTTTCAATGTCAACTCTGAAGATGACCTCTATGCCGCAATCGGGTTCGGTGAACTGTCTGCCTTCATCGTTTCCAATCGTTTGACCGAAAAAGCCCGACGAGAGCGGGATAAGCACAAAGCGGAACAACAGCTGGACACGATCGAGCAAAAAACAAAAAAAGATAATCCGAAGATGAAGATCCGTCATGAAGGCGGCGTAGTCATCCAAGGAGTGGATAATCTGCTCATCCGCATCAGCCATTGCTGCAACCCGGTTCCGGGGGATGAAATTGTCGGCTACATCACAAAAGGGCGCGGTATCTCGGTCCATCGGAAAGATTGCCCGAATGTGCAAGTTTCCGGAGAACACGGCGACCGGTTGATTGATGTCGAATGGGAAGATACCGGATTGTCAAATATCGATTACGAAACCGAATTGACGGTCGAGGGTTACAATCGTTCCGGTCTGTTGAACGAGATTTTGCATGTCGTGAACACGATGACCAAAAATCTCAGCAGCATCAACGGGAAAGTCGACAGCAATAAAATAGCGGTCATTACGTTGAAGATCGGGATCCAAAATTTGAGCCAATTGGACAAAATCGTCGATAAAATCAAAAATATCCCGGATGTCTACACAGTCAGAAGGGTAATATCTTAATTAACAAAAACGAATAGAGGGAATATATGCGTGTAGTTGTACAGAAAGTGACGGAAGCATCCGTATCGGTTGATGGAGAAACCATCGGGAAAATAGGGATGGGCTTCATGCTATTGGTAGGAATCGGCAAGGACGATGCACAAGAAGATGTGCATTACCTTGCCCGTAAAGTTTCGAATCTCAGGGTTTTCGAAGATGAAGAGGGAAGAATGAACCGCTCCTTGAAGGACGTGGACGGAGCCATCCTTTCGATATCCCAGTTCACCCTATTCGCTGATACCAAAAAAGGCAACCGTCCTAGCTTCATCAATGCTGCTCCTCCGGAACTGGGGGAGGCGCTTTATCAAACGTTCAACGAGTCGTTGAGAGCGGAAGGTTTTCTTGTGGCATCGGGTAAGTTCGGTGCGCACATGGCGGTTAGTCTGATCAACGATGGCCCAGTAACCATCCTCATCGATTCCAAAAACAAATAAAAGAGTCGGCAGTTTGAACCTCGAATGGTTCAAACTGCCGACTCTTTTTTTATTCCGCTTTTCTTTCTTATTGGAAATATTCGGTCAAAGCTTGGTAGATGCTTTCGGCGACCAGCGAGCGATAGTAATCGGAATTGAAGGTCTTGACATCGGAATCATTGTTCATGTAACCAAGCTCCAACAACAAGGCGGGCTGATCGTTTTCGCGTGTTACCAAGAAATCGCCAAATTTGGAACCATTATCCTGCAACGGCAAATTGTCGGCCAGGTGATCATCAACGAGATTTGCCAACGGAATATCCTTATCCGCGTAGTAATAAGTCGTGAAGCCAGTCGCGGAAGTGCCGCTTGCTGTGGAGTCATAATGCAGGCTGATGAACAGATCTGCATTGTTGACATTGCTCATTTCTGCCCGATCTTCCAAGGTCACATAGACGTCGGAGGTGCGCGTCAATATTACGTTGGCTCCGGCACTACGCAATTTGTCCGCTACTGCTTGAGCAGTTTTTAGTGTGACTTCCTTCTCGTAAATGTAAGTGCCTTCCGCACCTGGATCTTCTCCTCCGTGGCCCGGATCGATCACTATGGTCGCTTCGGCGAGAGTTGTGGTGGATGAAGCAGTAATGGACGCAGTGAGCGACTCGGATGTTTCCACCAACCAGGAGGCCACATATCCTTCCTTGTTTCCTTGGTAAAGAATCTTATAGAAATCACCGGATTGGCTGATCAGTTCGTACTCTTCATCTTTTTCAGCAATGAACAGGATATCAGTGCCGGTCGAAGGACCGCTGCGGACATTTACGCCATCCATCATGATGATGACTTTAGGGATGGCTTCGTCTGCAACAATTGCTGCGGTATCGACTGTTTCCGGAGCCAACTGGATGCTGCCTGGTGAAATTTCGATGAGTTCAGACAAAATCCAAGCAACTTTATTGTTGTATTGAATTTGACTCCAGCCGTTCTCTTCGTATAACAGAGCGAATTTTTCGCCAGCACTGGCTGTTCCGACGACTTCAGATGTTTCATTGTTCTCTTGCCGTACGTTGGCGGAAGCCACCAGGACTGTTGCCAGCAATTCGGATGTTGCTGCGATTTCAGTATTGTTGATCAGCCAACTGGCCACCCAACCGATTCTTCCATCCGAAAGCCGAACTTTATACCATTCGTTTTTTTCGGCTAAAACATTGACTGTGGACCCGCCTTGTATTTGCGTCATAATATCGTAGGATAAGCCTGGACCGGATCGGACATTTACGATGCTGGCGGAGATGCTGACTGTAGTATAGTTGGCTAATGCTACCGTACCGAAGGAGCCTAATCCGACAAATAGCAAAACAAGCGTCAAGAAGAACAGATGTTTGTTTTTTGCGATATTCTTCACTGACTGTCTCCTTTCTGGTTTGGGATGCATAAAATTTACAAAAATTGTTCAATTCTTCTATCATTATAGCAAAGATACGCTATCCAATGCAAAGCCTTTTCAGAAATTGTGAAAGTGAAAGTTTGATGAAAACAGTATTGACAATTCGGTGCTTATCTTGTATCGTTAAGGAAATTATAAATGTCCAGTGAAGATCGAAGTAGAATAGATTGGTTTGATTCAGAGAGGATTGCCGCGGCTGAGAGCACTCCCAAACGTTTATTCGAAAGACAGGTTGGAGGATTAATAGTGAAAAGCTATTACGCCACGAACGTTACTCGTTAAAGGAAAGCTATGCTTTCGAATAAAGGTGGCACCACGTCTGACTAATCGTCCTTTTCCATGATGGAAAGAGGGCTATTTTTTTGCTTTTTTTCAGACAGAAAACAATATGAAGCGAAAGGAATGGTTACCAAAATGATACAAAAACCAAAAGGGACTGCCGATATATTTTTGCGGGAAGCAGAAATTTGGCAATACGTGGAAGAAACAGCCCGGATCTTACTGCATGACTATCAATTTTCAGAAATCCGCACCCCGATGTTTGAAAGTTATGAATTGTTCTCCAGGGGGGTCGGCGATACGAGTGATATCGTATCAAAGGAAATGTACGACTTCTACGACAAAGGCGATCGACACATCGCATTGAAGCCGGAAGGGACGGCTCCGGTGGTTCGGGCCTATGTTGAAAACAAACTGTTCGGACCTGAACACCCGAAACCCCTGAAAGTCTATTACATCAGCCCGATGTTCCGCTATGAAAGACCACAAGGGGGAAGAATGCGTCAATTCCACCAACTGGGTGTTGAAGTTTTCGGAAGCATCAATCCGGCGACTGATGTCGAAACGATGGCATTGGCATGGGACATATTGAAGGAACTGGAATTGAGCGATCTGAAATTGGTCATCAATTCATTGGGTAAGACCGAAGACCGGATCAGATATCGCGAAGCACTGATCGCCTATTTGGAGCCTTTCCACGATGAATTGAGCAAAGATTCGCAGACGCGTCTGCACAAAAATCCGTTGCGCGTGCTGGACAGCAAAGACAAGCGCGACAAGGAAATTGTTGCCCAAGCACCGAGCATCTTGGAGTTCCTGTCGGAAGAATCGAAGAAGCACTTTGAATCGGTTCAGGAAATGCTTCAGGCATTGGAAATCCCCTTCACGATCAACAGCAACATGGTCCGGGGACTCGATTACTATCAAGACACCATTTTTGAAATCATGACATCATCGGCTGTCTTCGGGGCGGAAACGACCATCTGCGGCGGTGGCCGTTATGACGGCTTGGTCCAGGAAATCGGTGGGCCGGAAGTTCCTGGATTTGGCTTCGGGATGGGCTTGGAAAGACTGATTCTTTTGATCAAGGATCAACAAGTCGATGTGCCGAAACTATCCGAGTTGGATGTCTACGTCGTCGGACTGGGAGAAGCTACGAACATCGAAACCCTAAAATTGGTACAAAATGCGCGCCAAGCAGGGTATTCGGCGGATCGGGACTTCCATGACCGCAAAGCCAAAGCGCAATTCAAAACCGCCACGAAAAATGGAGCCAAAGTAGTGCTGACCATAGGCGAAGACGAATTGAACAGCAAAAAAGTGCAATTCAAAGTGATGTCGACCGGCAAAGAAAAGACAGTGCCGTTGACTGAAATCTACGCGGATTTTGATAAGGTGTACAAATTGCAGACTGCCGATATGACGGCTTTTAATGAGTTTTTCGGAAAAGAAGACTAGAACATACAGAAAAGGGTAGTGAAAATGGAGAGAAGAACAGAGTATTGCGGATTATTGACGGAAGCATCCGTCGGGCAGACTGTCGTCGCCAATGGTTGGGTAAACAAAAGAAGAGACTTAGGCGGATTGATCTTTATCCATCTGCGTGATCGTGAAGGCATCGTCCAAGTCGTATTCAATACAGAATTCAGCGAAGAAGCCTTCCGCATTGCGGAAACGATCCGTGGGGAATATGTCCTGCAGGTCAAAGGTAAAGTGGTCTTGCGTGAAGCAAATCAAATCAATCCGAATATCGGTACAGGAACGATCGAAATCGAAGCGGAATCCGTGGAAATTTTAGCGAAAGCGAAAACACCGCCGTTCTATATCGAAGGTGATGTGAACGTGTCCGATGAATTGCGTATGAAATACCGTTACATCGATTTGAGAAGAGACAAAATGATGAACAACATGAAAATTCGCCATCAAACGACGCGCACTGTTCGCAACTATTTGGACGACTTGAATTTTATGGACATCGAAACACCTTATTTGACGAAATCGACCCCGGAAGGTGCTCGTGACTACATCGTTCCATCCCGTGTCCACCAAGGCGAATTCTATGCGTTACCGCAATCGCCGCAACTGTTCAAACAAATGCTGATGGGCGCAGGCTTTGACCGCTATTACCAGATTGTCCGTTGCTTCCGCGATGAAGATCTGCGCGGTGACAGACAGCCTGAATTCACGCAAGTGGACATCGAAACCAGTTTCCTGTCCGCGGAGGAGATCCAGGAAATCACCGAAAACATGCTTCAAAAAGTCATGAAGGACGTTCTGGGCAAAGACATTCCGGCTCCGTTCCCTCGCATCTCCTACGATGAAGCGATGAACCGTTTCGGTAGCGATAAGCCTGATACCCGTTTCGCTTTGGAACTGATCGACATGAATGAATTCGCGAAAACATCTTCATTCAACGTTTTCAAAGCAACAAGTGAAAACGGCGGCCAAGTCCGTGGATTGAATGTCAAAGGCAAGGCTGATGCTTATTCACGCAAAGACATGGATAATCTGATCGAATACGCCAAACAATACGGCGCAAAAGGCATGGCTTGGATGAAAGTCGAAGAGGACGGACTGAAAGGCGCCGTGGCGAAATTCTTCACGGAAGACAGCGAAGAATTGATCAGACTGATGGATGCGGAGCCTGGCGACTTGCTTGTGTTTGTTGCTGACAAAAAAGAAATCGTCTATCAAGCTTTAGGTGAGCTCCGTCTGAAGTTCGGTCGCGACCTTGATCTGATCGACAAATCCCAGTTTGCTTTCGTTTGGGTTGTGGATTGGCCATTGCTCGAGTACGATGCGGATGCAAAACGTTATACTGCCATGCATCATCCGTTCACTCGTCCTAATGATGAGGACCTTGCCAAACTAGCCGATCATCCGGAAGAAGTCTATGCACAAGCTTATGATATCGTCCTGAATGGCTATGAAATCGGCGGTGGATCCTTGCGTATCCATACACGAGAAGTACAGGAGCAGATGTTTGCGGCGCTTGGCTTCAGTAAAGAAGATGCCGAAGAGGAGTTCGGTTTCTTGCTGGATGCTTTCGACTACGGCTTCCCACCGCATGGCGGTATCGCTTTAGGATTGGATCGTCTGGTCATGCTGTTGACAGGCGAATCGAATATCCGCGAAGTGATCGCTTTCCCTAAAAACGGAAAAGCTTTTGACCCGATGACAAACGCACCAAGCGAAGTTAGCGCAGCTCAGTTGAAAGAATTGAGCCTGAAAATCGCCTCATTGGACTAACCTTGGACTAACAATTACACTAAAAAGAGCATCCGATGGAAAGTAAAACAGCCCTTATGATACAATAATCGTATCATAAGGCTGTTTTTTTCGTCTCTTGTTTTGTGGAAGACGGAATTGCTTTTTAGGATAATACACAATAAAAGGGTGAAGATATGTTAAAGATAGGTTCACATGTTTCTATGGGCGGCAAAAAAATGTTGCTTGGATCAGCTGAAGAGGCTGCGTCTTACGGTTCTTCGGTATTTATGATCTACACAGGCGCTCCGCAGAATACCCGGAGAAAAAGCGTCGATGAGATGAATATTCCGGAAGGCACGGATTATATGGCGAAGCACGGTTTGGTCGAACTGGTCGTGCATGCTCCCTACATCATCAACTTGGCGAATACAACAAAACCGGATCATTTTGAATTCGCAATCGGATTTTTGCGCGATGAAATCGTGCGGGCCCAAGCGCTCGGCGCAAAACAAATCACGCTGCATCCTGGTTCGCATGTCGGCGCTGGCCCTGAAATAGGCATCAAGCAGATCATCAAGGGCCTGAATGAAGTGCTGGAGCCTCGTCAGACTGCGCAGATAGCGTTGGAAACGATGGCCGGAAAAGGCACGGAAATCGGCCGGACGTTTGAAGAGTTGGCAGCCATCATGGACGGCGTCGTCCACAACGATAAGTTGTCCGTAACGTTGGATACGTGCCATACGAACGATGCGGGATATAACGTCAAAGAGGACTTCGACGGTGTTTTGGAGGAATTCGACCGCGTCATCGGTCTGGAGCGTCTGAAAATGGTCCATGTCAACGACTCGAAAAACGAGAGAGGGGCCCACAAGGACAGGCATGCGAACATCGGGTTCGGCACCATCGGCTTTGAAACTTTGAACAAAATTGTTCACCATCCGCAACTGCAGGATTTGCCGAAAATATTGGAGACGCCGTTTGTGGGCGAGGACAAAAAGAACAAGAAGGCGCCTTACCGGTTCGAACTGGATATGCTGAAGGCACAGACATTCAATCCGAGATTGTTGGAAGATATACTGAAACAGTAAGAAATACGTCTTTGGATGGATGCCGTTTCGGCCTAAATCAGGGATAATATTATTCAAGCACAGAATGAAGAATAAAGGAGATGGGAAGATGAAAGGTTGGCTGAAGGGCTTAATCGGTGTGTTTATTGCGGTGTTGCTATTGGGCGTGCCGTTGGTCAGCTCCTATAACGGGTTGGTGACGGAGGAGAGCAACGTCGATGTGCAATGGGCGAATGTGGAAAGCAAGCTCCAAAGACGTTATGACTTGATCCCCAACTTGGTGGAATCGGTAAAAGGCGCCATGGAACAGGAACAGGAAGTTTTCGGTGCAATCGCTGACGCCCGTGCAAGAATCAGCAGTGCCCAGACGACGGAAGAACAGGTTGCCGCCAGCAACGAGATGGAATCGGCACTCTCGCGATTGTTGGTGATTGTTGAGAACTATCCGGAACTGAAATCGAACGAACAAGTGACTGCTCTGATGGATGAACTGGCAGGCACGGAAAACAGGATTTCAGTCGAAAGGGATCGTTACAACGAAGCGGTTCAACAATACAACAACAAAGTCAAACGGTTCCCGGGATCGCTCATGGCAGGACTTTTCGGATTTGACGAAAAATCTTATTTTGAAGCGGCAAGCGGCGCCGAGACCGCTCCTAGTGTAGATTTGAACACAGATGATGAATAATTGAGGGGCTGATGATGCTTTGTTTCAAATGAAGAAAAAGGCGCGTTGGCAACTGCTTGTGGTTTTGGGAGCATTTTTCTTTTCAATGGCGTTCGCGCCGCCCAAACATGCGCAGTCGTTGCCTGATCCGACAAACGATTTTTATGTCTATGATCCAAGCGGCACGCTCTCCGAAGAAACGAAAACATTCATCATGAGTGTGAATGAACAATACGAATTGACGGAAGAGAAGCCCCAAGTTGTTGTGGCGGTGGTCGATTCACTGCAGGGAGGGACTATCGAGGAGTATTCCGTCGACCTGTTTGAAAAGTGGGGAATTGGCCAGGCCGATGCCGATAACGGTGTACTGATTTTGTTGGCTCTGGAGGAAAGGGAAATCCGCTTCGAAATCGGATACGGTCTGGAAGGAGCCTTGACGGACAGCCGAACCGGCAGAATCCTGGACAATCATTTGGACTATCTTTCGGCCAATGATTTCGATGGCGGACTGAAAGAAATCTTTACGGAGGCCGCTGTTGTCGTCAATGAGGAATACCAATACGATGATGAAGTGATTTTCTCCGGTTATCCTGTCGATACAACGCAATACTCCGATGGCGATTCATCGTTCTTCGCGTCACTGGTCCAATTCCTGTTCATCCTGTTGCTGCTGTCCTTCTTTTTCGGCGGCAGAGGCGGACGCGGTGGACGCGGTGGACGCGGCGGCGGAATGAACCCATTGTGGTGGCTGCTGCTGAGCGGCGGCGGGGGTAGTTACCGCGGCAGCAATCATCGTGGCGGATATGGCGGCGGTTTCGGAGGCGGCGGCTTTGGCGGGGGAGGCGGCTTCGGAGGCGGTGGATCTTCCGGAGGCGGCGGGTCAAGCAGAGGTTTCTGATTTAGTTGCTGTGCCAATGAATATCAAGATACAAGAAGAGGACCCGGATTAAAATCGGGTCCTCTTCTTTCAATGTCAGGGAATAATGGTCGTGTCTGAAATTTCGAGGCTGCTCATGATGATGGCGGCTGTTTCTTCTATAGAGCGCTTGGATACGTTGATGACGATGCAACCCAATTTGTTGTAAAGTTCATAGGCGTATTCCAGCTCGGCGCGGATACGGTCCATATCCGAATAGATGGTTTCTGGTGATAATCCGTAGGCAATCATACGCTCCTTGCGGAAACTATTCAATACTTCAGCATCATTGGTCAATCCGACGATTTTCTTAGGATCCACGTGCCAGATTTCATCTGGAACCGAAGCTTCCGGCATAATCGGCAGGTTGGCTACTTTGATGTTCTTATTGGCCAAAAACATGGAGAGCGGCGTCTTTGAAGTGCGGGAAACGCCGAGCAGAACAAGGTCAGCATCCAAGAAACCTTTTGGATCTTTACCGTCATCATATTTGACGGCAAATTCGATGGCGCTGATCCGGTTGAAATATTCGTCGTCCAAACGATGCAGGGCGCCCGCTCTCTTGAGTGGTTGTTGCCCGGTTTTTTCGGAAATATCCCTGACCAGATCCTTCAGTATGTTATAGCAAGGCAACTTTTCAGCAGCACAGAAATCGTCTGTGAATTCGCTCAAGTTCTCTACGACCAAAGTATGGATGACGAATGCTTTCAGCTCTTTGGCCTCTTCCAATACAGGCTCCAGATCCTTCATTTTCCTGATGAATGGATAATGATACATATGAACCGTTATCGATGGGAATTGTGCTAAGACAGCCTGGAGGACTTTCCTGGCGGTATCCCCTACTGAGTCGGATATGATGATAAAATGTAAGTCCTGTTGCTCTTGTTGTTCCATATAAAATCATCCTTCCTGAAACTTAATCATTGCAATCTCATTAATAATATACTATAGTCAATTTGAAATTGATAGAGTCGGGAGGGAAAATGATGCCGGTAGATACTGTAACAATTGCACTGCAGAGATTAAAAAAACACGGTTATAAATATACTCAAAAAAGAGAAGATATCATTACAGTTTTTGTGGAAGCTAACCGCTATTTGTCTGCAAAAGCTGTCCTGCATGCCTTGGAGGATGAATATCCGACACTCAGCTATGATACGATTTACCGAAATCTGTATACTTTTGTTGAAGTTGGGATTTTGGAAGAAACAGAATTGAACAACGAAAAACTATTCCAGATCACTTGTTTGCATGAGGGGCACCACCATCATCACTTTATTTGTCAACAATGCGGAATGACGATTGCTTTGCAGATGTGTCCAATGGATTTCTTCGAGCAACAGTTGGAAGGATGCCAAATTTCTTCCCATCGCTTCGAAATATTCGGTGTTTGCAAGAACTGCCTAGCTGCTGGATAGGTCAATATGCCGTTCCGCGACCATAAGTTTTTGTTCAGGGACACAAAACAAATACATTTCCTGTTTTTGTTTTGCAATAAAACGTTGCAATTGCTTTTGCCTATGATATAATCCCGACTTTGACAGTTAAAATAGTAAAATTCAAATGAAAAGCTTGCGGTTATTGGAAAAAACGCAAGTTTTTTATTTTTTATGTTGTTGTGAACGGTTGTGCATGGTATAATGAGGTATGTTTGTAAAAGTGACTAAGAACCGCGAAGGCACGCAGTATGTTTCAATTGTGGAAGGCTATCGCGACAAAGATAAAGTAAAACAACGTACCATCAAATCTTTGGGAAAGTTGAAAGAACTGGAAGCCGGGAATCCTAATTATTTATCGGAATTAAAGGAGGACGTAAAGGCAGGTAAGTTTCAACCGGAACCGGAAACCCTTTCTCTCACCCTCGATTTGAATAAAAAAATATCAAATCCACTCCAAAACTACGGTTGGCTCCTTTTGGATGAAATATTCAGGAGCCTTGGGCTCGCAAAGGTTTTGCGAGTACATCAAAAAGGAACGAATTCAAAAATCGATTTGAATGAATCGTTGCGTCTACTGACGGTGAAAAGGATTTTAGATCCCCAAAGCAAATGGAAAAGCGTTCAGTCCCAAGGGGACTTGTTTGGGGATTTTAATCTATCTCCTCAGGATGTCTACCGATCGTTGGATACTTTCAGCCTACTGAGCGAACAGATTCAGTTGCAGATGCACCATGTCATCTCAAAAAGCGTCGGGCGCACGGGAGCATTGGTCTTTTATGATGTCACGAACTACTACTTTGAAACCGATTTGGATGACGAGCCTATTGAGGTGGATGGGGAGACGCTCCCTGCTTTTCGGAAACGGGGCCCCAGCAAGGAGAAGCGGCCCAATCCTATAGTACAGATGGGTTTGTTCATGGACACCAATGGGATTCCCATTGCATTCCGGTTGTTTCCTGGGAACTGCGTGGATGTTAAAACCTACCTACCCGCAGTGGAGCAAATAAAAAAACAGTTCGGGATTGAGCGAATCGTTGTCGTAGCTGACAAAGGGATGAACAGTAAGAACAATATCATTGAGACACTCAAAAATAAGGACGGATACCTTTTCAGTCAAAAAGTTCGTGGCACCAGAGGTGCTCCAAAGGACATTCAAAAATTCGCGCTTGATTCTGAAGATTGGATCATCAATGAACAGGAGACCTTCGCAAAAAAATCGATGATTCGAAAAAGAAAAGTTGATAAAAAGGAAATTACAGAAAAAATCCTCGTAACCTGGAATCAGAAGTATGACTTCCGAGAAAAAATCCGTCGTGAGAAATCGGTGGAGTATGCAGAGAAGTTAACTGCTGGTGAGAGATTCCGGATGACCATGAAAAAAGGTGGCAAACGATACTTGGATGTAGAAACTGTCGATGAAGAGACTGGAGAAATCAAGAGGCTCGTGCCACACATCTCCATCGATGAGGAGAAAATTGCATTTGATGAGCAGTTTGATGGCATCAACGTACTGATCACCAGCGAGACGGAAATGAGCGATCAAGAGATGTTGGACAGCTATCGCTCATTGAGTCGCATTGAGGATTGTTTCAAAGTACTCAAGACGAACTTTGATGCGCGTCCAATTTATGTCTGGACCCAACCCCATATCGAAGCACATTTTTTGATTTGCTTCATCTCTCTGACGATCATGCGGCTGCTGGAACATAAGCTGGAATGGCAACTTAGCCCAGAAAGAATACAGAGTGCCCTACTCAGCGCACAGTGCCGTCCGTTGGAAAAGGGATATTGGGAAGTCTTTGGAAACGAGGATTTCCTGAAAATAAACGAACTTCTCGGTAAAAAATGGAGCCATCAATTTGTTCCGTTAGAAGTCCTTCGGACTTACGCAAAATAATCTGTGTTCACAACAATTTCAAAATAAGAAAAATCAGCTAAAAACCGCTTTATAGCAGTGTTTTTAACTGATTTTTCTTTTATAAACTGTCAAAGTCGGGAAGGATGCCAAATTTCTTCCCATCGCTTCGAAATATTCGGTGTTTGCAAGAACTGCCTAGCTGCTGGATAGGTCAATATGCCGTTCCGCGACCATAAGTTTTTGTTCAGGGACACAAAACAAATACATTTCCTGTTTTTGTTTTGCAATAAAACGTTGCAATTGCTTTTGCCTATGATATAATATCAAAAGAACAATTTCATTTTGATTATGTACTTTCAAAAGGAAACGTTACTTTTAATGCTCGGAGGGAGGGAATATTTAATGTCAAAAACAGTTGTTCGTAAAAACGAATCTCTTGATGATGCTCTTCGTCGCTTTAAACGTACTGTTTCAAAAACTGGAACTCTACAAGACGCTCGTAAACATGAATTTTATGAAAAGCCAAGTGTGAGACGCAAGAAAAAATCTGAAGCTGCCAGAAAACGTAAATTCTAACAGCCGGGTTCGCACTTTCTGAAATTCTCAGAGACTAATCGATAAAGAATGGGATGATCTCCGTATCATTCCATTTTTTTGTCGTCCCACAAAATTGCCTTCAAGGTGAGCGGGATAAATATTTTCATCAGCCATGCCGCTTTATGTTATACTGTTAGCAACTAGCAGTGAAAAAAATCCCCAAAAAGAGGAGTGTAGCTTGTTTGACCGATCAAGTGAATAAAACAGAGAAAATTGAAGTGATGGACGCATCCGTTTTGCCTCAATTATTTGGATCGCAGGATAAACATCTGAAGATGCTGGAAGATGCTATGCATGTGACCATTACCAGCCGTGGCATGAAAATCGAAATCAGTGGCGAAGAACAGGCTGTCGACAAGGCCCGTTCCTTATTGAAGCAACTATTGGAATTATTAGCGCGCGGCATCCCTATTTCACAAACAGATATCGTCACAGCTATAAAAATGTCGGAACGCGGAAGCCTCGACTTCTTCATCAACCTTTATGAGGAAGAAATCGGCAGAACATACGCAGGCAAGCCAATCCGGGCGAAGAATTTCGGTCAAAGACAGTACGTACAGGCCGTCAAGAAAAAAGATGTCGTCTTCGGAATAGGGCCTGCCGGGACCGGGAAAACATTCTTGGCCGTGGTGATGGCCGTTGAAGCTCTGAAGAACGGCAAAGTAAAAAAGATTATCCTTACCCGTCCGGCTGTTGAGGCCGGCGAAAATCTCGGTTTCCTGCCTGGTGATCTGAAGGAAAAAGTTGACCCTTATCTGCGGCCGGTCTATGATGCGCTTTATGCCATCTACGGAGTCGAGCACACGACCCGCTTGATGGACAGGGGTGTCATCGAAATTGCACCGCTTGCGTACATGCGCGGACGGACCTTGGAAGATGCCTTCATCATACTTGATGAAGCTCAGAACACGACTGTCGCACAAATGAAGATGTTCTTGACGCGTCTCGGTTTCGGGTCAAAAATGATCGTCAACGGCGACAAGACCCAAATTGACTTGCCGAAAGGTGCCGTTTCAGGCTTGATCGATGCCGAGAAAAAACTACGGGGTATCCCGGATATCACTTTTGTCACCTTTGACACTTATGATGTCGTGCGCCACCCGGTCGTTGCGAGCATCATCAAAGCATACGATGCCAAATAGGGAACAAAACACAACATAGAAAAGTGAGCGATAATATGGAAATAGATATTTTTGATGAAACAGAATCTGTACAGAATGAGCACACCGAATTGGTCCATTCCTTGATTTCTTTTGCGGGGGAGTTTCTGAAGTTGCCGCCCGAAACTGAATTGTCGATCACCTTTGTGGACAACGAACGCATCAAGGAAATCAACCGTGAATACCGCAATAAAGACCAGGCCACGGATGTCATCAGTTTTGCGCTGAACGATGATATGGATGACGACTTCCCGATCAATATGGACAGCATAACTGGCGTTTTTCCGACTAATATCGGCGATATCATCATCTCGACCGATAAGACAGCCGAACAAGCTCAGTCATATGGCCACAGTTTCGAAAGGGAACTGGGTTTCCTTGCTTTGCATGGTTTTCTGCATTTGAATGGTTATGATCACATGACGGAGGAAGACGAAAAGGAAATGTTTGGTCTTCAGAAAGAGATACTGGATGCTTATGGACTTAAAAGGGACGAGTAGGGAAAGTATGGGGAAAATCGGGAAGAATCCAAATTTTTTTGCTTCAGTGAAGCATGCGTTGGACGGCATCGGCATTATCCTCAAAGAAGAAAAAAACATGCGCAGTCATGCCTTATTCGGTTTGATACCGCTACTGCTGGCGTGGTTCTTCGAATCGAGTCCAATGGAATGGATCGTCATCATTTTCTGCATATTTCTGGTCATCATCATGGAGTTTCTGAACACGATATTTGAAAATGTGGTCGATTTGGTGACGGATTACGAATATCATCCTCTCGCAAAGAAAGCAAAGGACATTGCTGCCGGAGCGGTCTTGGTTACGGCATTCTTTGCCGTCCTTATTGCTGCCATCATATTTTTGCCCAAGTTCGTGGAATTATATTATAAGTTAATTTGAGGAGTTTTTTATGAATAAAAAAGAAGGTTTCAAATCAGGATTCGTCTCCATCATCGGGAGACCGAACGTTGGGAAATCGACACTGTTGAACCGCATCGTCGGTCAAAAGGTCGCCATCATGAGCGATGTCCCGCAGACTACCCGCAATAAGATCCAAGGCGTTGTCACTTCGGATGATTCCCAGATCGTCTTCATCGACACACCCGGAATCCACAAACCGCAGACGCGCTTGAACGATTTCATGCTGAAGAGCGCATACAGCACCTTCAATGAAGTGGATTTGGTTCTGTTCATGGTCAATGCGGCAGAAAAAAGAGGAGCGGGCGACAATTTCATTCTTGAGAAACTCAAGAACCTGCGCACGCCGAAATTCTTGATCATCAACAAAATCGATCAGGTCAAACCAGAAGAATTGTTGAAAATCATCATGGACTATACTTCCGATAATGAATTCAATGAAGTGATACCGATTTCTGCGATTCAAGGGAACAATGTCGATGAAATGATGGCTACCATCAAAAAATACATGCCGGAGGGACCAAAATTTTATCCGGACGATCAAGTGACGGACCATCCTGAATACTTTGTTGTCTCCGAGTTCATCCGAGAAAAAATACTTCAGTTGACCAAAGAAGAAGTGCCGCATTCGGTGGCGGTTGTCGTGGAGTCGATGCTACGCAACGAAGACGACAAAGTGCATGTCCATGCAACCATCATCGTCGATCGTGCCAGCCAGAAAGGTATCATCATAGGCAAAGGCGGGAAAATGCTGAAAGAAGTTGGTGTCCGGGCGCGTCGCGATATCGAAGCGATGCTTGGTGACAAAATTTACCTGGAACTATGGGTGAAGGTTCAAAAAGATTGGCGTGACAAGCAGAACTACTTGCAGGACTACGGATATCGCCAAAAAGACTATGATTGATCAGTTGATTCGCTGAAGATACGTGAATAGTAATCAGGAAGAGTTTGGGAGGTTGCCTTCCGGACTCTTCTCTTTTCGAAAGGGTGCGACATGGAGACATATCAGCAATTTGATGGCATCGTCTTATCAATCCGAAAACACAGGGAAAAGGATGCTTTGGTAAAAATATTTACGCGTGAACATGGAAAACGGATGTTTTTTGTAAAGAACATCAAAAATCCGAACCATTCCTTGAAAGCAGCGCTCTTGCCCTTCACGAAAGCGATTTATCTTGGCCGCATCAAAGATGACGGACTCAGCTTCCTTCAGGATAGTCGCGAAATTATCCACTTTTCCAACATGCAAACGGACATCCACCTGAATGCCTATGCGACTTATTTGAACAACCTGGCCGATGCGGCCATCAACGATGCCATCAAGGCAGCCGACCTCTACGATCTGCTGGAGGAATCTCTGGTCGCCATGCAGAACGGGATGGATGCGGAAATCGTAGTGAACATTTTCGAGATGCGGGTATTGAAATATTTTGGAGCAGCGCCGCAACTGCAGGAATGCGTTGTCTGTCACAGCAAACAGGAACCTTTCGATTTTTCGGTCAAATATTCCGGCGCGCTATGCCAGAAACATTACGATGAGGATCCCAGAAGATCTCATGCAAGCCCGGCGGCTGTCCATTTTGCACGGATCTTCCAATTGGTAACGCCAAAGCAAGTCGGGAACATAAAAATAAAAACCGAGACGAAACAGGCGCTCAGAGCCTTCATCGACGAATTGTATGAAGAATATGTCGGGATCCGCCTGAAAAGCAAGAGCTTCATCGATCAGATGTACGCTTGGGAAACAAAGGTAGAGATTCCGTTCCGTTCCGCTTCTGAAGCAAGTCCAAACAAACTTGAGGGAACCGGGCAGTCCGAACCAAGTAATTCTTGACATTATGCATGAACAAGGCTAATATTGAGAAGAACTAAATACTGGATGTTGAAGATAAAAGTACCTCTGGTCAGTACCGAAAAGCGAATTTGGGATAGTGTGAGCCAAAGCGGGAGACTATTGCGGAAAGGCGTATCCGAGTCCTGTAACGAAGTGCCGGCATCAGCCGGAATTAGGGTGGAACCGCGAGAATATTCGTCCCTATGTTTCAAGGAGACTTGATGCATAGGGACTTTTTTATTTTATATTCAAGTATAAAATGTTTTGAAGTGAAAACTGCATCATCAAATGTATTTCATAGGTTTTCTTAATATTTTATGCATCCAATTATAATGGCTAGCTTCACGGGTAAGCCCTTCGGAAATTAGATAAATCGTACCTATTGCGCTCTACGATGCTCAGTCGGCACGATTTCCTAAATTTCTTTCAGGGCTGAGCGAACCCGTTCAGCTTTTCTTATGTATTATTTCAGGTGGAGGAGATTTATGATGGAAAACAAATTAACTGTGCAAAAAATGATCCAAGCGCTGCAAACTTTTTGGGCAGACCAAGGCTGCCTACTGATGCAGTCCTACGATACTGAAAAGGGTGCCGGAACAATGAGTCCATACACTTTCTTGCGTGCAATCGGCCCGGAACCATGGAATGCTGCCTATGTGGAGCCTTCCCGCCGTCCGGCAGATGGCCGTTATGGTGAAAACCCGAACCGCCTTTACCAACATCACCAATTCCAGGTGGTCATGAAGCCATCCCCGGAAAATATTCAGGAACTTTACCTGGAGAGTTTGAAGGTTTTGGGCATCGATCCGATTGAACACGATATCCGTTTCGTCGAAGACAACTGGGAAAACCCTTCATTGGGTTGTGCCGGCTTGGGATGGGAGGTTTGGTTGGATGGGATGGAAGTCACCCAGTTCACCTATTTCCAGCAAGTGGGCGGTTTGGAATGCAGTCCTGTCACGAGCGAAATCACCTACGGTTTGGAACGATTGGCCTCTTATATCCAAGATGTGAACAGCGTCTATGACCTTGAATGGACCGAGGGCGTGAAATACGGCGAAATATTTGGCCAGCCGGAATACGAACATTCCAAATATTCGTTTGAGGAGAGCAACGTTGATCTGTTGTTCCAACTGTTCGATTCATTTGAAGCGGAAGCGACGAAACAAATCGAGAACGGTCTTGTGCATCCGGCCTATGACTATGTCCTGAAGAGTTCGCATGCCTTTAACCTGTTGGATGCAAGAGGTGTCATTTCTGCGACTGACCGCGCGGGTTATCTCGCACGAATCCGCAATATGGCGCGCCAATTGGCGAAAGCTTTTGTCCAAAAGAGAAAAGAACTGGGTTTCCCTTTACTTTCGGATGATCAAAAAGAACTTGCCTTGAAGGAGGACTAATGTGATGAGTCAAACTGTATTATTAGAAATCGGACTTGAGGAAATGCCTGCTAAATACGTACGCAGCAGCAGCATCCAACTGAAAGAAAAGATGACTGCGTTTTTGGAAGATAACCGCATCAACTTTGATGCGATCGAAATGTATGCGACACCGAGACGATTGGCGGTCATCGCCAGCGGGGTCAATGATAAACAGGCGGATTTGGCAGAAGTCGTCAAAGGACCCGCAAAAAAAATCGCTTTGCAGGCGGACGGCAGCTGGTCAAAAGCCGCCCTGGGCTTTGTCCGCGGGCAAGGTTTGACGCCTGAAGACATCTTCTTTGATGAACTGAATGGTGTGGAGTATGTTTTCGTCAAAAAGGAAACGATCGGAAAAGCTGCCTCGGAAGTGCTGAAGGAATTGAATGAAGTCGTTGAGTCGATGACTTTCCCTGTTTCGATGCACTGGGGTAACCACCACTTCAAGTACATCCGTCCGATCCATTGGATTGCGGCAATGGCTGATGATGAAGTCATCCCGTTCCAGGTGTTGGATGTCGTTTCAGGCCGGACCACGCGCGGACACCGGTTCTTGGGCAAAGAAGTGACGCTCGCGCATGCAGAGGAGTACGCGGAGAAATTGGCGGAACAACATGTCATCGCCGACCAGGACAAAAGAAAAAACATGATCCGGGCCCAATTCCAGGAGATTGAAGCTGAAAATGGATGGATCATCCCTAACGATGAAACCTTATTGGAAGAAGTCACTTCATTGGTTGAATATCCGACTGCCTTCTTCGGCGAATACGACAGCAAATATTTGACGTTGCCGGCAGATGTATTGATCACATCCATGAAGGACCACCAACGCTATTTCGAAGTGAAGGACAAATCAGGGGAACTGTTGCCGTACTTCATATCCGTACGCAACGGGAATGGCAACTTCATCGATAACGTCAAAAAAGGGAACGAAAAAGTCCTGACAGCAAGGCTTGAGGATGGCCTGTTCTTCTTCAATGAGGACCAACGCATCACCATCGCGCAATCGGTCGAAAAATTGAAGAAAGTCACATTCCATTCGAAAATCGGCTCCGTTCATGATAAGATGGAAAACACAGCGAAAATCGCTGCCCATCTTTCTGATCTGCTTGATTTGGCAGAGGGCGACAAAACGCTATTGTTGCGGGCGGCTGCCATCTATAAATTTGATTTGGTTACGAACATGGTTTCCGAATTCACGGAACTGCAAGGAATCATGGGTGAAGTCTACGCCTTGCAACAAGGCGAACCGGCTGCGGTAGCTGCAGCGATCCGCGAACACTATCTGCCGGTATCCAGTGAAGGTGAATTGCCGGAAACCCAAGTCGGAGCAGTACTGGCAATGGCGGACAAACTGGACAGCATCATCAGTTTCTTCCTGCAGGGAATGGTTCCGACAGGATCGAATGATCCTTATGCTTTGCGCCGTCAAATGATCGGGGTCATCCAGATCATCGAAAAATACCAATGGTCGTTTTCGTTGGAAGAGTTGCTGTCAAACTTGTTGACAGATGTCTATGCGGTTGGAGATGCAGAATCGTTCGATAAAACGATGACTGAACTTGCCGTTTTCGCAAATGCCCGGATCCAACAGAAACTTCAGACCTACGGCATCCGATATGATATAGTGGAAGCTGTGCTGCAATCCGGCGAAAAGGATGTCAACACCTTGTTCGCAAACGCCAAAGTCTTGCAGGCGCACAGTGAAGATGATTCATTCAAGGCGATCATGGAGGCTCTCGCGCGCGTCGTAAACATTTCCGGGAATCCTGAAGAATCGATTCCCGTCCAGAAAGAGCTGTTGGAGACAGCCAGCGAGAAGAATCTGTACGTGCAGATCAACCATCTCGACTTGGCTCTGTCCCACGGTGATCCGGAGGCGGATTACGCTGCACTGGCTGCGATTGCGCCGTACATCGAAGCTTATTTCGATGAAAATATGGTCATGGTCGAGGACATTGCGATCCGCAGCAACCGATTGAATACGCTCGGCAACCTGACCTTGAGCATTCTGCAGTTTGCTGATGTCAGAAAATTGATCCTTAAATAGTGAAGTGATGGAGGCGGGGCTAACATTGTTTACTCCCGGCTCCATCATTTTGTCTTCCGCCAAGTGCCGGCTGGATCAATACCTTCCATACTGTATTTTCTTTTCGTTTTTTGGTTAATATGGTAAATTAAGAGGGAAGAATGAGCGGTTCAGAAGAACGAAACGCAAATTATTTGTTAAAGATAACTGTCCGATCTTTTCATTGCGCATGCGCATTGAAAAGTTGGGCCAATCGAATCATTTTGTTCGGCGTGCAGAGTGCCGAACAGTTTTCCAAGGGGGAAAAAAGATGTCAATGTTTTTGGATCATGCAAAAGTGCATGTAAAAGCCGGTAAAGGCGGCGATGGAATGGTAGCGTTCCGTCGCGAAAAGTATGTTCCCGATGGGGGCCCTGCAGGTGGCGATGGCGGCCGTGGGGGAAGCATCATATTTGAAGTGGACCCAGGTCTGCGCACGTTGTTGGATTTCCGCTACAATCGGAATTTCAGAGGTAAGCCCGGTGAAAACGGCATGAGCAAAAGCATGTTCGGCCGCGGTGCAAAAGATACAATAGTAAGGGTTCCGCCGGGTACGATCGTACGCAATGCGGAAACAAAAGAACTCATCGCCGATTTGACCGAAGCTGGACAACAGGCTGTGGTTGCAAAAGGCGGACGTGGCGGACGCGGGAATAACCGTTTTGCCACTGCAAGAAACCCTGCACCCGAAATTGCCGAAAATGGTGAACCTGGGCAAGAGCTGGAGTTGGAGCTTGAGCTGAAAGTTATCGCGGACGTCGGTTTGGTAGGCTTCCCGTCAGTAGGTAAATCGACATTGCTGTCGATCGTATCAAAAGCGAAGCCAAAAATCGCAGCCTATCACTTCACTACCCTTGTGCCTAATTTAGGTATGGTACAGACTCGCAGTGGAGAAGAGTTTGTCATGGCCGATTTGCCGGGATTGATCGAGGGCGCGTCCCAAGGCGTCGGCCTGGGGATCCAATTTTTGCGCCATATCGAACGCACAAGAGTCATCCTGCATGTCATCGATATGGGCGGTACGGAAGGCAGAGATCCTTTCGATGACTATGAAAAAATCAACAAGGAACTGGAAAGTTACCAATTGCGTTTGCTGGAAAGACCGACAGTCATTGTAGCCAACAAAATGGATGTGGCGGAAGCGGAAGAAAACCTGGAAATCTTCAAACAGAAAATCGCCGAAAAATTCGGTGAGGACGAAGCCCCAAGAATTTTCCCGATTTCAGCCTGGTCAACTACCGGCGTAGCCGAATTGTTGGATTACACTGCTGAAGTCCTGAAGGAAACGCCTGAGTTCCCATTATTCGATGAAGAAGAAGTCGAATCATCCGTCCTTTACAAATTCGAGGAAAATCAAGAACAGTTCACCATCGGACGCGATCCTGATTCCACATGGGTATTGGGCGGCGAAAGACTGGAAAAATTATTCAACATGACCAATTTTGCTCATGATGAAAGCATCATGCGTTTTGCGCGTCAATTGCGTCAAATGGGTGTGGATGAAAAACTGAGGGCTAAGGGAGCAAAAGATGGCGACATGGTCCGCATCATGACCTACCATTTTGAGTTCGTCGATTAAAAAGCATCACCAGTATCAATAAATGGGGGGAATTATCGTGACATTACGGACACGCTCCGTCCCATTGGATGGGATGCGGGCGCTTGCGATTCTTGCCATCATTTTCTATCATTTGATGCCTCATGTCTTGCCGGGTGGCTACTTGGCTGTAAACATCTTTTTCGTCCTGACCGGTTTTTTCATCACATCGTCGGTGATTGAAGAATACGGCCAAAAGGGAAAGTTGGCTTATAAGCGCTACTTGTCCCGAAGGTTCCACAGGTTGTTCCTTCCGTTGCTATGGATGTTGATATCGGTGACAGCCTATATCACTTTATTCCAAAGGGACCTCTTGCTGAATATCCGGCCATGGCTCCTTTCGTCATTGGGAATGTTCAACAACTGGTGGCAAATTTCTGTTGGCGGTTCTTATTTTGAACAATTTTATGTGCAGTCGCCATTCATGCATCTCTGGTTCCTTTCGGTTGTGAGCCAATTCTATGTCATCTGGCCGTTGCTCGTGTTGGTACTGTTGGCATTTTACAAAGATAAAAGGATAATCCTCTACACAGCGATTGGACTTTCTTTGTTCTCTGCCCTTGCTATGGCGATGCTGTATGTACCGGGAGAGGACGCTTCGCGCGCTTATTACGGGACAGATACACGCTTATTTTCGTTTATGGTCGGCAGTGCGCTTTCGGTTGTTTGGCCTTTAGAGAGGTTGAACGAACCGGTAAAGAAGCGGACTGGCCGAAGATTGACGTTTGCCGGCTTGTCGAGTTACGCTGTTCTCGGTGTGATGTTCAGTAGGATGTTGGATAGCCAGACGTTCACTTACAGAGGCGGGATGTATCTCAACAGCATCATCATCGGCATTGCGGTCGCTTTAACAGCAAATCCGGCCACGGGCATTTCAAAAATGATGCGGTTCAAACCGATTCAGTGGTTAAGTCGGCGGAGTTTCCTGTTGTATCTTTGGTACTATCCTGTCATTTCCCTTTATCAAGCGAAAGTAGTCGATACGAGCGTTGAACCCGGGCGCCATATTTTGATCCAACTGGCAATCATTCTTGGCCTTTCCGAACTGGGGTATCAGCTATTCGAAAAAGAGCGTTGGATGGTTCCGTTTGTTCAGTCTTGGCGACCCGGAGATGCGATTGTCCGAATGAAAGCTTCAGGACTACGCGGTTTAGCCGCGAATTTTCCGGAAAAACTTACCGCAGTAATCAGTTTATGCCTGTTGTTGGCTGCTCTGACCGGATTTGCACAAGCGCCATCCGGCCAGAATTCCGAAGTACTGGAATTGCGAGAGCAGATCGCAGCCAGCCAAATCAAGATGGAACAAATCAATCGGGATGAATCTCTCCGCAGCAGGGCCATCAACAATATCGAAGGATTGGAAAGAGAGACTGTGTTGTTTGCTCATGACGCGGATATTACCTTCATAGGCGACTCCGTATTGCTCTCCGTCGCCGATCAACTAGTGACGATATTCGGTCAAGCGGTTGTGGATGGTGCCGTCAGCAGACAACTTTACCAAACCTCGGTTGTGATTGCTGCTTTGGAAAAGCGGGAACAGCTGCATGATACGGTCGTGGTCTTCCTGGGTTCCAATGGGACTTTCACTCAGACGCAAATGGAAACATTCATCAAGGAAATCGGGACATCCAGAGAGCTGTTTTTCCTGACGACGAATGTACCGAGAATCTGGAAGGACAGCGTGAACGAGCAGTTGGCGCTCGCCGAAAGCAACCATTCCAACGTCCACATTCTGGATTGGAATGCCTACAGCAGCGGTCATGACGAGTGGCTTCTGGCGGATCAAGTGCATCCGAATCCGACTGGAGCGCAACAATTAGCCCTTTTTGTGGCAGAGGAAATCTATCAAGAATTAAATGATGAAAATGGGAGCAACTGATTATGAAAATTCAATTTTTAGGCACCGGAGCCGGTGTTCCTTCCACCAGCAGAAACCTTTCCAGCATCGCGTTGAAATTGCTGGATGAACGCAATGCCATCTGGCTTTTTGACTGCGGGGAGGGGACACAGCAACGTGTGCTCAAAACAACGATCCGACCGAGGAAAGTTGAAAAGATCTTCATCACCCATCTGCATGGAGATCATATATTCGGGTTGCCCGGTTTCTTGAGCAGCAGGGCTTTCCAAGGCGGAAACACGCCATTGAACATCTATGGTCCTGTCGGAATCAAGGAATTTGTGCTGACCAGCTTGCGCATATCCCAGTCCCACCTGCGTTATCCGATCTTTTTTCATGAAATAACTGGGGATGGCGTGGTGTTTGAAGATGAGCAGTTCCGCGTAAGTTGTGCAAAACTCAATCACGGCATCACGTCCTATGGGTACCGCGTCGAAGAGGCCGACTATCCAGGCGAATTGCAGGCCGATAAGCTGAAGGAGATGGCTGTTCCCGCGGGACCTCTTTATGGGAAATTGAAAAATGGAGAGACCGTTGTTTTGCCTGACGGGAGAACGATCAACGGGCTGGACTTTATCGGGAAAACGACTAAGGGACGCGTTGTAACGATTCTAGGCGACACTAGAAGAACGAAAAATACGGTCGTTCTGGCAAAAAATGCCGATGTGCTGGTTCATGAGAGCACCTTCGGGAAAGAAGACCAAGCGATCGCGTCGGATTATTTCCATTCAACGTGCATCGATGCGGCCAATGTTGCCAAAGAGGCAAACGTCAAGCAACTCTATTTGACCCACATCAGCGCGCGTTACCTGAACGGCAATGCGCATCAGTTGCAGCGCGATGCCCGAAAAGTCTTTCCGAATACGAAACTTGTCAATGATTATGATGAATTCGAGATAGCCTTGACGAAATAAGCGTAAAAATTTAAGTTGATTTGACAATCGGATCGCATCCAAGCGCTATAAGTTGACTAGGGAACTTCAAAAAGATGATAATAAGAGTATAAAAACATCAAAAACGAGTGGGGCGATTATTATGAAAAACCAATGGAGATTAGTTGCGGGCATTATTTTGATCATCATCATTGTGTTGTTTGCTGTTTTCAATGTCGATACTGTACCGGTCAATTTCGGTTTCGCTGTCGTGGATGGACCTCTTATCATCGTCATTTTGGTCTCTCTTCTGATGGGCTCTCTCATCACTCTGTTGGTTGCGACAGGCAGTGCAACGAAGAAGAACAAAGAATTCAAACAGATGCGCACAGAAATCGATGCTAAAGGGAAAGAAATACAAAAAGCAGTCGATGCGACGAAAGCCGGGTATGAACAGAAACTCGCCGATCTGAGGGCAGAATTGACCCAGAGAGACAGCAAAATCAATTCGCTTGAGGAAGAGTTGATAAAAAAATACACAGTGGCTGACCCGAATCAGACGAATAAAGTTTGATGAAAACAGAGTTGAAAATTCATCGGATAGCCATTTTAAGTTACAAAGAAAAGACTAGAACGATTTCAGCTTCTAGTCTTTTTTGGATTACTGGGGCCCAGTGCACCATAAAGTTTATAAAGTAAGGAGTCGGTATATTGTTATCGTCAAAGATGAACTGGAAAATACGCAAATCAGACAGTGATGATTCAGTGTGCAAGGAAATCAGTCAGGCAACAGGCTTATCAGAGAAATTCGTGATGCTTTGCATGCTGCGAGGATTGGAAACAAAAGAACAGATTACGGCTTTCATTGATGGAGCCAAAATGGAATTCCATGACCCGTATCTTTTACATGATATGGAAAAAGCGATCCTTCGGTTGACTGAAGCGATTGAAGCTGGAGAAGAAATCGTCGTTTATGGGGATTATGACGCGGACGGCATCACAAGTACAAGCATTCTTGTGGAAACGATCGAAGTGCTGGGCGGCAATGTCGGCTACTATTTGCCGAATCGCTTCACGGATGGTTATGGCCCGAATGCTGCGGCATTCAAGAAATTGATCGAAAACGGTGCGCAACTGATCCTGACTTGCGATAATGGAGTTTCCGGACATGAACCGATAGCGATGGCCAAGAAAATGGGGGTCGATGTCATTGTTTCCGACCATCACGAATTGCCCGCTACTTTGCCGGATGCGTATGCCATCATCCACCCGAAACATCCCGCAGGAGCCTATCCTTTCCCGGATCTTTCCGGAGCCGGCGTAGCCCTGAAGATTGCTGCTGCCCTTCTGGGGGAAATGCCTTACGAATCGCTCGATCTGGCCGCCATCGGTACCGTTGCGGACCTTGTAAGTTTGACAGGCGAGAATCGGTGGATCGTGAAGCAGGGCCTGCAGGTCATGAAACAAACGCATCGGCTCGGTTTGGCTGCGTTGATGGAGGCCGCGGGAATAGATGCAGCCAATTTGGATGAGGAAAGCATCGGCTTCGTCATCGGCCCGCGTCTGAATGCTGTCGGTCGGTTGGAGGATGCTGGTCCAGGCGCTGAACTGATGCTGTCATTCGACGAAGAAAAAATTGCTGAACTGGTTGCCTATATACAAGAAAAAAATGTCGAGAGACAAGGCATCGTCCAATCCATCCATGACGAAGCCAGCGCCCAAATGGCGAAGAACGCGAGCTTGCCGGATATTATTGTGTTGGGCAGCAAGAATTGGCACGAGGGCGTTCTTGGCATAGTGGCAAGCAAATTGGTCGAAGAATTCGGGCGCCCGACGATTTTGTTCCGCATCGATGAAAGAACCGGCATCGCGAAAGGCTCGGCCCGAAGCACAGAAGCGTTGGATATCTATGCTGCGTTGACTGATGCAAAGGACTTTCTGACGAAGTTCGGAGGGCACAAAATGGCCGCAGGCATGAGTCTTCCCGCTGTCGATTTATCCGCATTCACTGAAAAAATCAACAGCTATGCGTCCCTTTATCATGATGCAATCGTATTGGGCGAGTCCATCTGCATAGACGCAATACTGCCGCTTGCGGCTGTCACCTTACCTTTTTTGAAGGAGTTGGAATTGCTTAAACCTTACGGAACCGATAATCCGAAGCCTATATTCGGATTCAAAAATGTACCGTTGACGGACATCAGGCAGATCGGTGCCGATAACAAGCATCTGAAATTCAAGCTGAAGGATAACAATCTCTTTCTGGACGTGATCGGCTTCAACAAAGGCAGCATCAGTGACCACTTGAATGAGTCGGATGTCGTTTCCCTGATCGGGGAGCTTTCAATCAACGTTTGGCGGGACAGCGCGAAGCCGCAACTGCAGCTGAAGGACATCAAAAACAAACATATTCAGTTTTTTGACAAAAGGAGTTCGGTCATACAGGAATCAGTATTGGCTGTGGAAGATGCCTTATACCTATTTTCCACTTCCGGTATCATGAAACAATTTCATGAGCTAATTCCGAACAGCTCGAATGCCGCCTTGCTCACTGACAATACAGCTGCTGCCTTGGAGAATGTCAGCGCCAGCAACCTGGTGCTCTTCGAATGCCCTTTGAAGATGGACTTGTTGGCTGATTTTTTGAAGATCAATCAGTTTGAAAATGTTTATGTCGTCTCTCATGAAACGAACGGCGTTTACGCAGATGGACTCCCTCCTAAAGATCAGTTTGCGAAGTTCTACCAATATATCCGTTCCCATAAGGACATCGACGTTAGAAATCGGTTAGATGCGCTAGCGGGATACTTAAAAATCAAAAAAAATATTGTCATTTTTATGATTCAAGTGTTTTTGGAGGCGGGATTTGTTACAATAGACAATGGTTTCATCAATGAGGTCAAAAACCCTGTCAAAAGGGCTTTAGGCGATACACAAGTATACAAAGATCGCCTTCAGAAAATGGAAGCTGAGAAGTTATTCATCTACAGTCCATTTTCTCAGTTGTCGAAATGGTTGAATGAACAGATGAAGGCACAATAATTAGGAGGAACATAAAATGGATTTGAAACAATATATTGCTGATGTCAAAGATTTCCCGGAAGAAGGCATCATTTTTCGTGATATTTCACCATTGATGGCGAATGGAGAAGCTTACCGCTACTCAATCAAAGAGATCGTAAAATATGCCCAGGACTTGAATGTCGATAAAGTAGTAGGACCCGAAGCACGTGGGTTTATGGTCGGCTGTCCGGTCGCTGTGGAACTAGGCTGCGGATTCGCTATGGCCCGTAAAAAAGGCAAATTGCCGCGCGAAACAGTAGAAGTATCCTACGGACTGGAATACGGCAAGGCGACGTTACAACTGCATCAAGATGCCATCCTGCCTGGTGATAAAGTGCTGGTTTGTGATGATTTATTGGCGACTGGAGGTACTACAGCCGCAACCATCGAATTGGTGGAAAAATTGGGTGGAGAAGTCGTTGGTTTGGCATTCCTGATTGAGTTGTTGGATTTGAAAGGCCGTGACCTGGTTCAAGGCTATGACATCTTTACGCTGATGGAATACTGATCACAAGAAACAACCCAAATAAAAACAGACACGCAAAAAGGCTGCCGATAGTTGGCAGCCTTTTTGCGTCAGTCGGAGGATTGTCCGTTAAAGGATGTGATTCCGGTACAGACCGACTACTTTTCCCAAAATGAGGACAGAATCCAGGATGATCGGATCCATGCTCGCGTTCTCCGGTTGCAGACGGTAGTAGTTGTTCTCTTTGTAGAATCGTTTACAGGTCGCTTCATCATCATCTGTCATGGCTATGACGATATCGCCATTTTCAGCCGTTGATTGTTTTCTGATGATGACTGAATCGCCATCAAATATGCCCGCATCGATCATGCTGTCTCCACGGATCTTCAGCATGAACAGAGAACCGGAATTGGCTTTCAGATCAGGGGGAACCGGAAAATAATCGGTTGCTTCCTCTACGGCCAGGATGGGTGCACCTGCTGTGACGGTACCCAACAACGGCATTTTGTCCGACATGATCCCGAGTTTATCCAAACCTGCTTGAGTCAGTTCGATCGCACGGGGTTTTGTGGGGTCGCGTTGGATAAAGCCATTTTTTTCGAGACGCGACAAATGTCCATGCACAGTTGATGTGGAAGACAGTTTTACTGCATTCCCGATTTCCCTTACGGTCGGTGGGTAGCCTTTTTCCTGGACTTCTTCATAAATGTATTGAAGCACTTCCATTTGGCGTGAATCTTTATTTTTAACCATGAGATCATCATCTCCATAATCCTAAATTTATAAGATTAGGATACCACTAATAGTCAAATAAATCAAACAGATGTTCGCGTTTATTCGGAGGGGATGCCAGAATTGTCCTGTTCTCAGGAGCGGCTGAGGCAATTTAAAAAAGCCTTTCGAATAATTGCTGAATTTATCCGTGATTGCTATTTCTTTTTCTTATAATCTTTAGTACAATTGATGAATGAATGCTTTGGAAAGGGGGATGAATACGTGTCAACAACAGCATGGGTAATGATGGTCATTTTAGGAACAGTGATAGGCGCGGTTGGCGGATTTTTCCTTGCAAGACGTTATATGGTAAAATATTTTGAAGAAAATCCACCGATCAACGAAGAAATGTTGCGCTCTATGATGATGCAGATGGGTCAAAAACCATCCGAAAGAAAAGTGAAACAGATCATGGCTTCTATGAAAGCACAATCAACAAAGAAAAAGAAATAGACTAATGAAATAATATACAAAATGTGGATCTTTACGGTTCCACATTTTTATTTTGTCTGAATACAGGTAAGAAAGGGGTAATATCCGTGAGTATTTTCAAAAAATTAAGTTGGTTTTTCCGTCAGGAATGGAAAGCTTATTTTGTTGGCGTCTTCTTCTTGATCGTTGTCGCGATACTTCAAGTCGTATCGCCTCGGATTGTCGGAATCATCATTGATGAAATAGCGCTTGGCACTTTAACGCTGTCCTCTTTGTGGAAGTGGACAGCAATCATATTGATTGCGGGTGTCCTGCAGTACCTCTTCCGTTATATTTGGCGGATGAAGATTTGGGGGACTTCGGCAGAGTTGGAAAAAATACTTCGTTCAAGATTGTTCAAGCATTTTACCGAAATGGATGCTGTCTTTTTCCAAAAATACAGAACCGGCGATCTGATGGCTCATGCGACGAATGACTTGAATGCGATCAGGATGGTCGCAGGTGCAGGTATCCTGACGCTGGCGGATTCGATTTCATCCGGCGGAATCACGCTATTCACAATGTTCTTCTTGATCGATTGGCGTCTGACGCTCATCGCCATGATACCTTTGCCGGCGTTGACGCTGGTTTCGCGGATCCTCGGAAAAAAAATGCATAGACGATTCCGCAAAGCGCAAGCCGCTTTCTCGAGCATGAACGACAAAACCCAAGAGAGCGTATCCGGCGTAAAAGTCATCAAGACGTTCGGTGAAGAAGAAGAGGATATCCAGGATTTCGAGGCGATGACGAAGGATGTCGTGGCTAAAAATAAAGCTGTCTATTTGGTCGATGCCTTGTTTGATCCGGCCATCCAACTTATTTTGGGGCTTTCATTTGCATTGACGATCATCTTTGGTGGCCGTTTTGTCGTGGAGGGCAGCATCAGCATTGGTCAGCTGGTTTCGTTCATCAGTTATATCGGAATGATGGCATGGCCGATGTTGGCAGTGGGCAGATTGTTCAATGTGCTGGAACGAGGCAGCGCCAGTTACAGCAGGATCGATGAGCTTCTGAAGGAAAAATCAACGATTAAGGAGCAGAAGGAGGCTATCCGGATTCCGGTTACAGGCGATTTGGATTTTCAAGTATCCTCATTCAGTTACCCAAACAGCGAAGAAATCAGCCTCCAGGATGTCAACTTCCGTTTGAAGCGGGGACAAACGTTAGGTATTGTCGGCAGAACCGGATCGGGGAAAAGCACTATTTTCCGGCTGCTGTTGCGGGAGTACGATCAATATGCCGGCAGCATCCAATATAACGGGATTGATATCCGCGATTATTCATTGGATGCATTGTTGAGCGGCATCGGCTATGTTCCTCAAGACAACTTTTTATTCTCCTCTGATGTCAGGGAAAACATCCGTTTCGCTGATCCATCAATCAGTCTTCAAAAGGTTGAAGAGTCAGCACGTTTGACTGCCATCCATCAGGATATTCTCGGTTTTCCGGATGGGTACGAGACGTTGGTCGGTGAAAGGGGCGTTTCCTTATCCGGTGGACAAAAGCAACGGATAGCGATTGCGCGGGCTTTGGTGACTGAACCGGAGCTGCTCATCCTGGATGATTCCTTATCGGCTGTGGACGCAAAGACAGAAGAAGCGATTCTGACGGGCCTTAAGGAAAAAAGAGCCGATCAGACAACGATTATCGCTGCCCACAGGATCAGCAGCGTGATGCATGCGAATGAAATCATCGTACTTGATGAAGGGCGCATAGTCGAACGGGGAACCCACTACGAGTTGATGGAACTGAACGGCTGGTACCGCAGGATGTATGAAAAACAACAACTCGAAACCAAATTGGAAGGGAAGGATGAAGTATGAGTGGATCAGCATGGTCTAAGACAATCCCATTGAAGGAACAACTCCGGGTAATTAAACGAATCTTCCGATTTGCCCATCCCTTCCGCCATCAATTTTTGATCGCTTTGCTTTTCAGTATCGCATTGTCGTTGGTCAATGTGGTGGCACCGCGCATCATCCAAGTTTATATGGATGATTATTTGGCTGTTGGCAATGTCACGACCAACATCAGTGTATTTTTTGCGATGGCCTATCTGGGCACTATCCTGTTGAAGATGTTGGTCACGTATCTGCAACGTTATATATTCAGCATGGCGTCTGAACAAACCGTGGAGAATATCCGCAATACCATTTTCCGCAAGATCAATCAATTGGGGATGCGCTACTATGACACGACACCGGCAGGATCGATCGTTTCGCGCGTCACCAATGATACAGAGACCATCAAGGAATTCTGGAATGTATTTTTGGCTTTGGCCGAAGGGATCTTCAGCATCGTGACGGTGTTCATCGCTATGTGGACATTGGACAAACAGATTTCCTTGCTCTTCCTCATTTTTGTTCCGATCATGGCCGGCCTGATTTGGTATTACCAAAAGTACAGCACCCGCGTTTACCGCACGATGCGCGAAAGGTTGAGCCAGCTGAACACGAAATTGAATGAATCGATTTCCGGCATGGCGATCATCCAGCAGTTCCGCCAGGAAAAACGGCTGCGTGCGGAGTTTGACGAAATCAATGACGACTACAGCAAAGGTCGCGTAGCGATGGTTCAAATGAACGCTTTGATGTTGATGCCAGTCGTCAATCTGTTGCAGGCAATTGCTTTGGCGATTGTCCTTTGGTTGTTTGGCTACCAGACTCTGAACGGCGTCGTGGAGTTGGGGGTCATCTACGCATTCACTACCTATATCCAAAATTTCTTCCGTCCGATGGGGATGATGATGGATAACCTCAGCGCCCTGCAGGACGGTATCGTCTCCAGTTCCAGGGTCCTGAGTGTATTGGATAATGCCGAATTGGCGCCAAATCAACCCAAAGATTCAAAATTGGAGATCATCCAAGGCAGAATCGAGTTCAAAAATGTTTCCTTCTCATATGACGGGAAGCAGGACGTGCTGAAAGACATCAGCTTTACAGCGAATCCGGGTGAGACGGTTGCCTTGGTCGGGCATACCGGCAGCGGCAAAAGTTCAATCATTAATGTGTTGCTGCGTTTTTACGAATTCGAAAAAGGCGATATATTGATTGATGGGAAATCGATCAAGACTTATCCGATAAATGAAATTCGTTCAAAAATAGGCTTGGTACTGCAGGATTCGTTCCTTTTTTATGGCGATATCTCGCATAACATCCGATTGATGAACAAGGACTACAGCGACCGCGATGTTGAAGCTGCGGCTGCATTTGTGCATGCCGATTCGTTCATCGAGTCGCTTCCGGGAGGTTACCATGCAAAAGTGATCGAGCGCGGGGCAAGCTACTCAAGCGGTGAACGGCAACTGATTTCGTTTGCCCGGACGATATTGCGGGATCCGAAAGTGCTCATCCTTGATGAGGCGACTGCCAATATCGATACCGAGACGGAGCTCCTGATCCAAGAAAGCATGCGAAAGATGCGGGAAGGCAGAACGACGATTGCGATTGCGCATCGTTTGTCCACCATTCGGGATGCCCATTTGATCCTGGTGCTGGATAAAGGACGTGTCATCGAAAGAGGCACACATGAAAAACTGATCGCTAAACGGGGAACCTATTATGATATGTATATGCTGCAATCGATGAACGATTGATCGATCGCAACGGCAGTAATGCAAAAAACAGCACCGGAAAATTTCCGGTGCTGTTTTTTGCATATTATTGAATGGCTGATTCTGGATAATGCCGGGGCATTATTTCGCTACATACACGAAATTCGGATCGATTTCCTGATCCAATTGGCGGAAGGTGGTTCCTAGCAATTCGTCATAAGCAGCCAGTTCTTCTCTGGATATCCGCTTTTCCTTCGGCAGGTAGATGGGCTTGCCGAAGCGGACGGTCGCCTTTTTTCGCTTCAGGAGATCCTTGAATGTGAGAGGACCCTGATAGACAACCGGAAGGATCGGTACATTGGCCAACTTAGCTATCGATGAAGTTCCTCCTTTGATTTCTGCGGAATGTCTCGATCCGGTCGGGAAAATCAGCAGATTGGTTTTACCTTCCTTCAGGATCGAAACAGGCTGTTTCAGGGCGCTCGGACCCGGATTTTCACGGTTTACAGGGAATGCGTTCATATGGGTGAGCACCCAGGTAATGAATTTTCCCTTGAAAAGCTCTTGTTTAGCCATTGAGGAAAAGACATGCGGATACACGCCAAACGAAATGAAAACCGGATCCAGCAGGCTTCTGTGCGGTGCTGCAAGGATGAAAACTGTGTCCTTCGGAATATACTCTTTGTTTTGGATTTCGGTCTTGCCGTTCAGGATCCGGACCAGAAATCTGACGATGATTACGACTGTTTTAAAAAACATGACAGGGCTCCTTTTGCTTTGGCATTATGCTAATCAGTATGGGATAATTTACGGAATATTTCAAGTTAAATATTCCCATCTGGCCGGCGATAAAGGGGAAGAAGGTATATTTTTCGACGGAATTGCAGTACAATAAAGGATGGACAGCAAGAAGCAGAGGAAGTGATAGCGTGAAATGGAGTATGCCGGACAAGTTGATACAAGAGGGACGCGAATATGTGAATGAGGATCGCGTGCTATCCATACAACCGGATTTCCACGGCCAGGTTTGGCATTGTGAGGTTCTCGGAAGTAAAATGTATCACGTCACCTTAGACGGTACAGCCAAGGAACAGGATGTGTGTCAGTGCAAATACTGGAGAAATCATCAGTACTGCAAGCATACGATCGCTGTTGAATTGTATCTGAAAGATAAATGCGGTACCCGTATTTTGACGGAAAAAAGCGCAGAACAGTTTCAGGTAGATGCGGAAACTGCCGGTCAAGAATTTGTGAATGATTTGACGCAGATTTTTTTTCAAGAAAACAAAGGCTCTCAGGACTTGCATGCACAATCAGATTTTTTTGTGCAGTATACGCTGCAGGCTCTGCGCATAAAGCCGAACAATCTGATGCAAAATACAGGTGAGTATGTATTGGGCATATCCTTGCGTGCAGGGGTCGATAAGCCATACATGGTCACCAATATCGAACAATTTACGGAACAATTCATCAAACGAGAAAAATGGGAGTACCGTATCGGTGATGTGATTGATTTCCGTTCAGTGCGGATACAGGAAATGGACCAGCCCATCATCTACCGGTTGCATAAATTGCTGGAAGAGCAACCCGCTGCGTTGAACAAGCAATTGTTGAATGTTACAGCCAGAAAATTGGATTCTTATCTGATTCTGCCGCCAAGTGCAGCGCACTCCCTTTTGGAGGATCTGATCCAAACCGGCCGGGTCGAGTGGATCTCCGGCGATCAAACATATCCGGATGTGCAGATCAGCGCGGAAAAACCAGGCTACCAATTTCTGCTGGGAAAGAAGGGTAAAGGAATAGAACTTCGTATCCAGCGCGACAACATCATTCATTTGTTGGATTATGACTGGCTGATAGAGGACAACATCATCCATCCGCTGAGTGTGCAGCAACATAAATTGTTGGGGTACCTCTCGTTCTTTGAAAAACGTTTTGATGACTCAAATGTGATCGGAATCGAAGAATCCGATGTATCCGATTTGCTTACTTATGTCATCCCGTTGCTGAAACAAATCGGATCGGTGCACTTCAGCGAGGAATTGGAGCGCAACATCATCGATGAGCCGTTGACTGTCTCGATCCGTTTCCGTGGTCCTGCCAAGCGCATAAAAGGTGAAATTTTCTTCAAGTACGGGGAAACTGTCTTCCGGCAGAACCGTACCTCCAAAGCGGAGTCCCAATTCCTGATCAGGGATACTATTGGTGAAGAAAGGATCTTACAGGTATTGGAAAACCTGGAGTTCAACATCATCGAAAATCAAATATCCTTTTTGGCCACGAAAGATGTCGATCTGTTCAGTTTTCTTTACAGAAAAATACCAGTTATGCGCCGCTATGCTGAGGTCGAATTAAGTCCGGATCTGCAGAATCTGATCGTGGAGGACACAGCTGTGTCAACTTCGGTCCAACGCAGAACAAGGGATTCCTTTTTGGACATCCGTTTTGATGTCGGCGGCATTTCGGAAAATGAAATAGACAAATTATTGAACAGTCTCAAAAAAAATGATGCTTATTACAAGACTGAAGACGGCCGTATCTTGTCTTTGGAAACGGAAATAATGAGAGAGATGAATCGTTTCCTTTCGTTGATCAAGGATGAGTCCCAACTTCATGATGGGACGCTTTCTATGCCGATGATCAAGAGCATGACGCTTGAAAAAGAAATCAATGATCTGAACCCTGAAATCGGCAGCCAAGCTTTCCTTAATGAACTGTATCATTTCATCAAACACCCGGATGAGTTTCCGGCCGAACTGCCGAAAACGTTGCAGGCGGATTTGCGGCCGTATCAAGTAACCGGCTTCAAATGGCTGAAATTCCTTGCCAAATATGGCTTAGGCGGTATTTTGGCTGATGAAATGGGGCTCGGAAAAACACTGCAACTGATTACATTCCTTCTCAGTGAAGTCGAGGAAGGGAAAAATGAAGAAAAACCCGCTCTGGTGATTGCGCCGGCTTCGCTGATCTACAATTGGAAGTACGAATTCCAAAAATTTGCGCCCTTGCTTGACATACGTGTCATCAGTGGCGTAAAAAAAGAACGGGAAGAGCAGTTGGCGCAATTGCCGAAAAACGCTATTGCGGTCACCTCCTATCAAAGTTTCCGGCAGGATATCGAATCTTATCAAAAATGTGATTTTTATGCGATGATTCTGGATGAATCCCAGTACGTGAACAACTATAATACGAAGACCTTCCGGGCGATAGCCAAGATGAATGCCCGGGTCAATATCGCGTTGAGCGGCACACCAATCGAGAACAGCGTGACGGAATTTTGGGCGATATTCCAATTGATCTTGCCGGGATTATTCCCGAAACTGCAGGAATTCAAAAAAATGTCGCTCGAGGGCATTTCGAAAACAGCCAAGCCCTTTATGTTGCGCCGTTTAAAGGTGGATGTTTTGGGTGACCTTCCCGAAAAATCGGAAGCGGATATCTACAGCAGCCTCAACCGTGAACAGAAAATCATGTATTTGGCTTACCTGCAGCAATTGCAGGAAAAGGTTTCCGATTATGACAGTGAAGATTTCCAACGGAACCGCATGGAGATTTTGGCCGGTCTGACCCGTTTGCGTCAAATCTGCTGCGATCCCCGCCTTGTGGATCCAGCCTACGAAGGCGGGTCGGGTAAATTGGAGCAACTGGTCGAAATATTGAAAAACGCGCAAGAGAACAACCAGCATGTTTTGGTATTTTCACAGTTCACGTCCATGCTGAAGCTCATCGAAGCGGAGCTGACCAAGGAAAACTTGAGTCATCTCTACCTCAGCGGCAAAACCCCACCCGCCGAAAGGATTACGCTGGTAAACCAATTCAATGAAGGCGAGACGGATGTCTTTTTGATTTCTTTGAAAGCGGGTGGTACCGGCTTGAATCTGACCGGTGCGGATACGGTCATCCTTTTCGATCTTTGGTGGAACCCAGCAGTCGAAGAGCAAGCGGCAGGGCGAGCGCATCGCATCGGCCAAAAGAAAAATGTTCAAGTGTACCGTTTCATAGCGGAGGGAACCATCGAAGAAAAAATCAATCAACTGCAGCAAGACAAAAAGATGCTCTTTGATCAATTGATCGTATCGGAAGGGGAAGAAGCGCTCAGCCGACAACGGCTGACCAACGATGACATCAAGCAGATTCTGGGGATCCAATCCTGAAACATCCGATGAAGATGTTTCCACTTTTCATTTTTAGAAAAAACACTTGCTTCTTTCAGTGTAATTCGATATAATTATCAACGGTGCAAAACCACATTTCACACCTTGATCGATACGGCGGACGTTGCTTATCGTAAGATGAGTTTCTGCTGTAGAAGAAATCAGGGGAGGAAAATAAAAACAAACTTGGAGGAAATAAACATGGCAGTAATTTCAATGAAACAATTATTGGAAGCAGGCGTACACTTCGGTCACCAGACTCGTCGTTGGAACCCAAAAATGAAGAGATACATCTTTACAGAAAGAAACGGTATCTACATCATCGACTTGCAAAAAACCGTGAAATTAGTCGACGAAGCATACAAATATATGCTTAACGTTGCTGAAGAAGGCGGCGTAGCACTATTCGTAGGGACTAAAAAACAAGCGCAAGATTCAATCAAAGACGAAGCTATCCGTTCAGGACAGTTCTTCGTAAATCACCGTTGGTTAGGTGGTACTTTGACTAACTGGGATACTATCCAAAAACGTATCAAACGTTTGAAATCAATCGAAGCAATGTCTGAAGACGGCACTTTCGAACTACTTCCTAAAAAAGAAGTTTCTATCTTGAAAAAAGAACAAGAACGTTTGGAAAAATTCTTGGGCGGTATCAAAGATATGCCTAGAATCCCGGATGTAATGTTCATCGTTGACCCAAGAAAAGAAAGAATCGCTGTTCAAGAAGCTCACAAATTGAACATTCCTATCGTAGCTATGGTTGACACAAACTGTGATCCAGATGAAATCGACGTAGTAATCCCTTCAAATGACGATGCTATCCGCGCAGTTAAATTGATCACTGCTAAAATGGCTGATGCTTTCATCGAAGGCAACCAAGGAAAAGATCAAGTTGAAATTTCTGTTGAAGAAACTTTCGCAGCTGGAGCTGATGAAGCAACTTCATTAGAAGAAATCGTTGAAGTCGTTGAAGGCGACAACGAATAATATTTCCTATTTAGTTTGAAGCAATGAGCTGTCTCAGAAAAGAAGAAAGATATAGCCAATTAGGTAGCCGACATCTTTTCTATCTCTTTGGGACAGCTTTTTTTATGAAAAAGAATATTCAGGAGGAATCATAGAATGGCACAAGTAACAGCAAAAATGGTTAAAGAATTACGCGACATGACAGGCGTAGGCATGATGGATGCTAAAAGAGCTCTAGTAGAAGTCGATGGCGACATGGACAAAGCGGTTGACTACCTAAGAGAAAAAGGTATGGCAAAAGCAGCTAAAAAAGCTGACCGCATCGCTGCTGAAGGACTTGCAAACGTATATGTCGACGGAAATACAGCTGTTATCGCTGAAATCAATGCAGAGACGGACTTTGTTGCGAAAAACGACAAATTCCAAAACTTGGTAGCCGACATCACAGCGCTCATCGCTAAAAACAAGCCAGAAACAGTTGAAGCTGCTTTAGCAATCGAAACTGCTGACGGTACATTGAACGATGTTATCTTGAACGCTACTACAGTAATCGGCGAAAAAATCACTTTGCGTCGTTTCACTATCGTTGAAAAAACGGATGCTGATGCTTTCGGCGCTTACCTGCACCAAGGCGGACGTATCGCTGTATTGACAGTAGTCGAAGGATCCACTGATGCAGACGCTGCTAAAGATATTTCTATGCACATCGCTGCCATCAATCCTAAATATGTTTCTCGCGACGAAGTTTCTGCCGAAGAACTTGAGCATGAAAAGAAAGTTCTGACTGAACAAGCATTGAACGAAGGCAAACCAGCAAACATCGTTGAAAAAATGATCGTAGGCCGTTTGAACAAATTCTTGAGCGAAATTTCATTGAACGACCAACCATTCGTTAAAGATCCAGATCAAACAGTTTCACAATATGCTGCTTCCAAAGGCGGCACTGTTAAATCTTTCGTTCGCTACGCTGTAGGCGAAGGTATCGAAAAACGTTCTGTGGACTTTGCAGAAGAAGTTATGAGCCAAGTCAAAAAATAATGAAACTTGCCCCTTAATTGGGGCTTTTTTATCATAGTCATAAGCCTGATTAATCAGGGGTCAGCCAATTACGGAGGGAAATATAGAATGAGTGAACCAAAATACAAACGCGTTGTTTTAAAATTAAGTGGTGAAGCTTTAGCGGGCGACACCGGTTTCGGAATAAACCCACCGACGATTGAAGAAATCGTAAAAGAAATCAAAGAAGTACATGACTTGGGCGTGGAAATAGCTATCGTTGTGGGGGGCGGCAATATTTGGCGCGGCACGACAGGCGCTGAAATGGGCATGGAGAGAGCGCAAGCCGACTATATGGGCATGCTTGCGACTGTCATGAATTCTCTGGCTCTTCAGGATGCCTTGGAGAATGAAGGGGTTCCGACCCGTGTGCAGACTTCCATCGAAATGAGACAAATTGCCGAACCGTATATCCGCAGAAGAGCTGTCCGTCATCTTGAAAAAGGACGCGTAGTGATCTTTGCCGCCGGTACAGGCAATCCTTACTTCTCTACTGACACGACGGCAGCCCTTCGTGCCGCTGAAATCAATGCTGATGTTATTTTGATGGCTAAGAATAATGTTGATGGGGTCTATTCATCCGATCCGATGAAGGATTTGAGCGCAACAAAATTCTCTGAATTGACTCATTTGGATGTTATTTCCAAAGGATTGCAAGTAATGGATACTACAGCAAGCTCATTAAGCATGGATAACGACATCCCGTTGGTTGTCTTTAACTTAAACAGACAAGGGAATATTCGCCGTGTTATAATGGGAGAAGATATCGGAACGACTGTTAGGGGGAAATAATCATGGTTAAAGAAATCCTGGATAATGCGATCGACAGAATGAAAAAAACGGAAGCTGCATTGATCCGCGAACTTGGATCGATTCGGGCAGGCCGCGCGAATGCGAGTTTGTTGGACCGCATCGAAGTGGAATACTACGGAACGAGCACGCCAGTGAATCAATTGGCTTCCATCACGATTCCTGAAGGACGCATGTTGTTGGTAACACCTTACGATAAATCCAGTATCGGTGATATCGAACGCGCGATTTACCAAAGCGACCTTGGCATCAACCCAGCCAATGACGGGAACGTCATCCGGTTGGTGATTCCGGCACTGACTTCAGAACGACGCAAAGAGTTGGCGAAAACCGTAGGCAAAGAAAACGAAGCGGCTAAGATTTCAATCCGTAATATTCGCCGCGATGCCATCGAAGCGTTGAAAAAAGCAGAAAAGAACAAAGAAATCACAGAAGATGAGTTGCACACATATGAGAAGAAAGTGCAAGAATTCACCGACAAATCTTCCAAAGAAATCGACAAAATAACAGCGGACAAAGAAAAAGAAATTTTGGACGTATAAAATTTCATCCGTTGGAAAGGAGCCAGGGCACAAATCATTCCGAATGATTTGTGCCCTGGCTTTTCCTTTCAAGGCAGCTAGTCTCTTTAAATATTTCATAATTTCCCGTTAATCATAGGAATTCAGGCGGGATTTTGTTAAAATAAAAAGAGTTATGAAAAAGTGAGGGATAAAGCATGGCTCTATTCAAGAGTGAGAATCCAAAAACAGAATTACCGTTTGATGAGAACGGAATCGTTCCGGCCCATGTGGCCATCATCATGGACGGAAATGGCCGTTGGGCAAAGAAAAAAATGATGCCGCGTGTTTACGGACACAAAGAAGGCATGAACACCGTGAAAAGGATTGCCATTGAAGCAAGTCGCCTGAACATCAAGGTTTTGACGCTATATGCCTTTTCGACAGAAAACTGGAAACGTCCGACTGACGAAGTCAATTTTTTGATGGGTTTGCCCATCGATTTTTTTGATGTGTTCATGCCGGAATTGATGCAGAACAACATCAAAGTGACGACCATCGGCTGGATCGATCAATTGCCAGAGAAGACGCTGAAGGTCGTGCAAAATGCGATTGATAAAACAAAGGACAACACAGGTCTTGTTTTGAATTTTGCGCTGAATTATGGGTCCAGGGCGGAAATCCTTCAAGCTACGACAATGATTGCGCGCGATGTCGCGTCAGGAAAACTCTCGACAGACGGAATCACCGATGAGATATTCGCTGGATATCTATTCACAAGTGGGCTTGGTGAATGGCAAGATCCCGACTTGCTGATCCGCACCAGTGGGGAAATCCGTCTCAGCAACTTTTTGCTGTGGCAGGCGGCGTACAGTGAAATGTACTTTACGGAAGAATTTTGGCCTGATTTTTCGATAGCCAGCTTGCGGGCGGCTTTAGCAGAATATCAGCATCGAAATCGTCGTTTCGGCGGCATATAGGGAGGATATTATGAAGCAAAGAGTAATCACAGGCTTAGTGGCTGCCGCCGTGTTCATCCCATTCTTATGGCTTGGGGGACTGCCGCTGCAACTGCTGGTGACAGCGATCGGCTTGATCGCTGTTCAAGAACTATTGAAGATGAAAAAACTGTCCATCTTCAGTGTGGAAGGGATCATCACTGCTTTGGCGACCGTATTATTGATGTTGCCGGAATCCTATCTTCATTTCATCCCCGATGGCATCGATGCGATGCTTTTGATTTATCTGGAGGCATTGATACTGTTCGTATTTACAGTATTTTCGCGGAATGATTTTACTTTCGACGATGCAGCTGCATCAGTGCTGACTTCCCTTTATGTCGGGAGAGGATTTTATTACTTCATGCAGACAAGGGACATCGGTTTTTGGATGGTGCTCTTAGTGTTGTTCATCATTTGGGGAACGGATATCGGCGCTTACATGATCGGGAGAAAAATAGGCAAGAACAAATTGGCTCCGGCAATCAGCCCCAACAAAACAATCGAAGGATCCGTCGGCGGTTCGATCGCTGCTGTCCTGATCGCCATCGTATTTTTCCATTACTACAATCCTTTGGAATTATCGATGGGCCTCCAGATCATGCTGGCAGCCCTGCTTTCGGTCTGTGGCCAGATGGGTGATTTAGTCGAATCGGCATTCAAACGTTATTTTGGCGTCAAGGATGCCGGGAAGATATTGCCCGGACACGGCGGCATGCTCGATCGTTTCGACAGTACGCTTTTTGTGATGCCGGTGTTCCATATTTTTCTGAATTTCATTTTTTAAAGAAGCGAAGACAAGATAAAGAAAGGGAGGGATTACATGTTTCAGACAATCATAACGTTTATTATCGTGTTCAGCATTTTAGTGATCATCCATGAATTCGGTCATTTCTATTTTGCGAAAAAAGCTGGCATTTTGGTTCGTGAATTCGCAATCGGTATGGGCCCAAAAATCTTCTCTCATCGCAAAAACGGAACAACCTACACGATCCGGATGCTGCCTATCGGCGGTTACGTGCGGATGGCCGGTATCGGGGACGAAGACACTGACTTGAAACCCGGTATGCCGCTTAACATCATCCTAGACGAGGCTGAACAGGTCACTCAAATAGATTTGAGCAACAAACAGCATTTGCGGGCTGTTCCGATAGAATTGCTGGAAGCTGATCTGGAACACGCGCTCTTTATAAAAGGGGTGATTCCGGGAAGTTCGGAACCCATTACCTATATAGTCAAACGCGATGCGACAATCATCGAATCGGATGGAACGGAACTCCAGATCGCTCCCATCGATGTGCAATACCAATCAGCTCCTTTACTGAAACGGATGATGACGAACTTTGCCGGACCGATGAATAATTTCATTTTGGGTATCGCCGTGTTCATTTCGATTGCATTCGTGCAAGGCGGCGTTACGGTCAACGATAACCGTTTGGGGGAAATCCAGCCGGGAAGCCCGGCAGAAACAGCCGGATTACGGGAGGGTGACGAGGTGGCGGCTGTGAATGGCGCTACAATCGCCGATTGGACGGAATTGGTTGCTTCCATCCAAGCCAATCCGGGCAGCGAAATTACACTGACAGTTTTGACGGACGGCCAAGAAGCCCGAACTGTCCTGGTTACGCCTGCAATAAAAACCGATGAACAAGGCAATGAATATGGCTTGATCGGCGTCGCTGCCCCGATTGATCGCACCTTGATGGCCAAAATCAGTTACGGGTTCGAGCAATTCTGGTTGATAGCCACTTCCATATTCGGATTGGTCTTCGCGATGTTCAGGACCGGCTTCCAGGCTGATTCATTCGGCGGTCCGGTCGCCATCTATGCAGCTACCGAACAAGTCGTTGATTATGGTTTTCTGAGCGTACTCGGTTTCTTGGCCTACTTGAGCATCAATCTCGGCGTTGTGAATCTATTGCCTATTCCGGCTTTGGATGGCGGAAAACTGTTGCTTAATGTAGTCGAAGGAGTCAGGGGTAAGCCATTGGATCCGGAGAAGGAAGGAATCATCACTGCTGTCGGAATGGGACTGTTGCTCCTGCTGATGGTCATTGTAACGTGGAATGATATTCAAAGATTTTTCTTTGGCCAATGATAAAAAGAAAATAGAAAGATTCAAAGAAAGGAAAGTTCATTCTTTGGATCTTTTTGTTTGTTAGTCGAGAAGGAGAGATCAAATGGCATTATCGAAACATGAATTGTTCCAGCAGATGCTGGAACAGATAAATCTGCATCACCAACCTGAGTATTTGCCGTATTTTGAAAACGGAGAAATCGAACGGGTCATTGTGCATAAAAAATCGAAATTATGGTCCTTCCAGTTCGTTTTTGATAACGTCCTGCCTTTCGAAGTATTCAATGCTTTGATGAACCATATGAAAATAAAATTCCAAACCATCGCCAAAATCGATTTTCAGATCAAAACAAGGAAACCTGTTTTGACGAACGAGAGTATTCTTGATTATTGGGAAACGGTCGTCCAGCGCAGTAACATATCTTCTCCACTGGTTCAGAGCCTTTTTGCTAAGCACACGCCCGTTGTCATGGACAACAAAGTCGTAATCAATGTCGAAAACGAAATCACCAAAAATCATTTGGCGGATAACTACTTATCCTTGATCCAACAGAACTACCTGGTCTTGGGATTTCCGAGTTTCCAGCTTACGATCGAAGTGGACGAGGCAGCCTCAGAAGCCAGAATGTCCGAATATCTGGCAAGGAAACAAGAACAGGATGAAATGTTGGTCAAACAAGCAGAGGAAGCCATCAAACAAAACCAACAGGACAGACAGCGCGGTGACGGTCCGCAATCAAAAGGCGGCAACAGTGGTCCCTTGCTGATCGGCAGACAGATTTCCGGCAAGGAAGAAATCAAGCAGATGGCTTCGATCACTGAAGAAGAGCGTTCCGTAGTCATCGAAGGCTATATTTTCGACAGCGAAATCCGCGAGCTGCGTTCCGGCCGGAAACTGCTCGTGTTCAAAATGACGGATTACACTTCCTCCTTTTCGGTGAAGCTGTTCTCGTCGAACGAAACAGATGAACAGAACTTCGAACTGGTCAAAAAAGGCATCTGGGTGCGCGTGCGCGGGAGCGTCCAAGAAGACACATTCATGCGTGATCTGGTCGTGAATGGCAGGGACGTGAATGAGGTGGCTCATGCGGAACGGAAAGACCGTGCGCCCGAAGACGAAAAAAGGGTGGAATTGCATCTGCATTCAAATATGAGCCAGATGGATGCCACCAATGGCATCGGTGATTTTGTCAAACAGGCAGCGAAATGGGGACACAAAGCCATCGCTCTGACTGACCATGCAGCTGCGCAAGGCTATCCCGATGCCCACGCAGCCGGAAAAGCGAATAACGTAAAAATATTGTACGGAATTGAAGCATACGTCGTCGATGATGGTGTTCCGATAGCCTATAACCCGGTCCATGAAGATCTCAGCGAAGCGACCTATGTCGTATTCGACGTGGAAACAACGGGATTATCGGCAGTTTACGACACAATCATCGAGTTGGCTGCCGTTAAAATGTACAAAGGAAATGTCATCGAGACATTCGAAGAATTCATCAATCCGGGCCATCCATTATCGCAGACTACCATCCAATTGACCGGCATAACCGATGACATGGTGCGCGATTCCAAACCGGAAAAAACGGTGCTCGAGGAATTCGCCGCATTCGCCGAGGGAACCATTCTCGTAGCCCACAATGCCAGCTTTGACATGGGCTTCCTGAACAACAGTTATGAACGTTACGGTATGGCCGAGGCGCCACAACCGGTGATCGATACCTTGGAGATGTCCCGTTTCTTGCATCCCCAATTGAAATCCCATCGTTTGAATACGTTGGCGAAACGCTATGGTGTCGGCTTGGAACAGCATCACCGGGCCGTTTATGATTCCGAAACGACCGGAGCGCTCTGCTGGATATTCCTGAAGGAAGCCCGAGAGGAGCACAACATCCTGTTTCATGATGAACTCAACAAATTCATCGGCGGCGGTGATTCATATAAACGGGCCAGGCCTTTCCATGCAACAATTCTGGCGAAAAATCAAGATGGTCTGAAGGATCTGTTCAAAATCATTTCTGCTTCTAACATCGATTATTATTACCGGACACCGCGCCTTCCGCGCAGTGTTCTGCAAGCGTCCCGGGAAAACTTATTGATCGGTTCTGCCTGCAGCGAGGGTGAAATTTTTGAGGCGATGATGCAAAAAGGGGCGGAAGCAGCGAAAGCGAAAGCCAAGTTCTATGATTACATCGAGGTCATGCCGAAAGAGGTCTATGCGCCGCTCATCACGAAAGAACTGGTGAAGAATGAAAGCGATCTGGAAGAGATCATCACCCAGATTGTTGCCATCGGGGATGAACTGGGCAAAACGGTCGTGGCAACCGGGAATGTCCATTACCTGAACAAGGAGGACGCCATCTACCGGGAAATATTGATCGGTTCTTTGAAGGTGAACCAAGGTAAGGTTCTGCATTTGCCGGAAGCACATTTCCGGACGACAGATGAGATGCTGGACTGTTTTTCCTTCCTCGGAAAAGAAAAAGCTAAGGAAATCGTCATCTATAATTCCCAGAAAATTGCCGACAGCATTGGCGAAATCATCCCGATCAAGGATCAGCTGTACACGCCGAACATGGAGGGGGCGAACGAGGAGGTCACGAGACTTTCCTATGATGAAGCCAAACGTCTCTACGGCGAAGAACTCCCTGAACTGGTCGAAAAAAGGCTGGAGAAAGAGCTCAACTCGATCATCGGCAACGGCTTCTCGGTGATCTATCTGATTTCCCAAAAACTGGTACTGAAAAGCAACCAGGACGGCTATCTGGTTGGATCCCGGGGATCGGTCGGTTCGAGTTTTGTTGCCACGATGACCGGCATAACGGAAGTCAACCCTTTGCCGCCGCATTACCGCTGTCCCGAATGCAAATATTCCTATTTCTATGAAGATGGATCGATCGGTTCCGGATACGATCTGGAGAAAAAGGATTGTCCAAAGTGCGGAACGGATATGGACCGCGACGGGCATGACATCCCTTTTGAAACCTTCCTTGGTTTCTATGGAGACAAAGTACCCGATATCGACTTGAACTTCTCGGGGGAATACCAAGCGCATGCCCACGCCTACACGAAAGAGCTCTTTGGTGAGGAATACGTGTATCGGGCCGGAACGATCGGTACAGTTGCGGACAAGACCGCCTATGGTTATGTGAAAGCCTATGAACGGGATCACAACTTCAGATTCTCCTCGGCTGAGATCGACAGGTTGGCGAAAGGCTGCACCGGCGTAAAACGGACGACCGGACAGCATCCCGGCGGCATCATCGTTATTCCCGACTATATGGATGTTTATGATTTCACACCGATCCAGTTTCCGGCCGATGCCCAGGATTCCGAGTGGAAAACGACACACTTCGATTTCCACTCCATCCACGATAATGTACTGAAATTGGATATTCTCGGACACGATGATCCGACCGTCATCCGGATGCTGCAGGATCTGTCCGGAATCGACCCGCAGACGATCCCGCCCAATGATCCGGATGTCATGAAGATCTTCGGAGGTACCGATGTATTGGGCGTCACGCCCGATCAGATATTCAGTAAAACCGGAACACTCGGAATACCTGAATTCGGGACGCGCTTTGTCCGGGGGATGTTGGAGCAAACGAGTCCGAACACCTTTGCGGAACTGCTGCAGATTTCCGGTCTGTCCCATGGTACGGACGTCTATCTGGGCAATGCCGAAACACTTATCCGCGAGAACAATATCCCGTTGGCGGACGTTATCGGCTGTCGTGATGACATAATGGTATACCTGATCCATCACGGCATGGACGACGGACTTGCCTTCAAAATCATGGAGAGTGTCCGGAAAGGGAAAGGGATCCCAGACGATTGGCAGGCGGAGATGCGGGCAAAAGAAATACCTGAATGGTATATCCAATCTTGTCTGAAAATCAAGTACATGTTCCCGAAAGCCCATGCCGCAGCGTACGTGCTGATGGCTTTGCGTGTTGCGTATTTCAAAGTGCACCAGCCGATCCGTTATTACTGTGCTTTCTTTTCTGTGCGTGCGCAGGACTTCGATTTGGTCGCAATGACGCAAGGGAAAGAAATGATCAAAACTCGCATGAAAGAAATCATGGATAAGGGTTTAGAAGCCTCGGTCAAGGAAAAAAGTTTGCTGACCGTACTGGAATTGGCCAACGAGATGGTGGAGCGCGGCTTTACCTTTAAGATGGTCGATCTTGATAAATCGCATGCCAATAATTTCGTGATCGAGGGAGACACACTGATTGCCCCGTTCCGGGCCATCCCGGGACTGGGCGGCAACGTGGCGAACCAGATCGTTCAAGCAAGGGGAAATCAACCGTTTCTGTCCAAAGAGGATCTGGCTACGAGAGGGAAGGTTTCGAAGACGATCATCGATTACATGAATGAAAACGGAGTGTTGAAAAACTTACCCGACGAAAATCAACTTTCTTTATTTGATTTTTAGGGGAAGGCTATTCCAAAGCCTTTAGATTGGTAAGTCCTTGCATTTACTGACACAATGGTGTATGATTATAAAAGAATAAGTCGTCGGATGGAGTGAGCGGAAACGCTCACTCTTTTTACGCAGTCAGCCAATGTAGGACACTGGTGTAGGATTGATAAAGGAGGATTTCTGTGAGTCGTGTAGTAGATGAAGTTCGAGTAGTGGTTCAACCAATAGTTGATGAACAGAATTTAGAATTAGTGGATATGGAGTTTTTGAAGGAAGGGAAAAACTGGTTTCTCAGAATTTATATAGACAAACCAGGCGGCATCGATATCGAAGAGTGCGCATTGATCAGCGAAAAAGTCAGTGAAGCTTTGGATGCCATCGATCCGGATCCGATTCCGCAAGCTTACTTCCTGGAGGTATCTTCACCAGGCGCCGAGCGTCCATTAAAGACTGAAGCAGATATGCAGAATGCCATCGGTAAATACGTGCATCTCTCCTTCTATCAGGCAATCGATGGGGAAAAATTCTACGAAGGAACGCTGAAGGAAGTAAACGATGAATCCGTCGTATTGACGATCAGAATCAAAACCCGGATAAAGGACATCGAAATCGAAAGAAAACAGATCGCAAATGCAAGATTGGCTATCCAATTTTAATCATTTTTTGAGATAGGAGTGAACAAGTAATTATGAGCAAAGAAATGTTGAGTGCTCTTGAAGTGTTGGAAAAAGACAAAGGTATTTCAAAAGAGATTGTCATCAGTGCGTTGGAAGCTGCGCTTGTGTCTGCATATAAACGCAATTACGGACAGGCCCAAAACGTTGAAGTCGAATTCGATACGAAAAAAGGCGATATCCATGTCTACGCCGTTAAAGAAGTAGTTGATATGGTGTTTGATTCAACTTTGGAAGTGAGTCTGGAGGATGCTTTGCAGATCAACAAGGCATACGAATTAGGCGATAAAATCCGTTTTGAGGTCACTCCTAAAGATTTTGGACGGATTGCCGCTCAGACGGCCAAACAGGTCATCATGCAACGTATCCGTGAAGCGGAGCGCAGCATTGTCTACAATCAATTCATCGCGTATGAGAATGACATTTTGACGGGCGTTGTCGAAAGAATGGACAGCCGTTACATTTATGTGAGCCTTGGAAAAATTGAAGCGGTGTTGTCCAAGCAGGAGCAGATTCCGAATGAAACGTTCCAGCCGCACGACCGCATCAAAGTATATGTCACAAAAGTCGAAAACACTTCAAAAGGGCCGCAAGTTTTTGTAAGCCGTAGCCATCCCGACTTGCTGAAGCGCTTGTTCGAACAAGAGGTTCCGGAAATCTTCGACGGTATAGTCGAAATCGTTTCGATCGCCCGTGAAGCAGGGGACCGTTCAAAAGTAGCCGTGCGTTCCCGCGACAAGAATGTCGATCCTGTCGGAACCTGCGTAGGTCCGAGAGGCCAACGCGTCCAAGCGATCGTTAACGAATTGCGCGGAGAAAATATGGATATCGTCGAATGGAATGAAGATCCGTCAATCTATATCGGAAATGCATTGAATCCGGCACAAGTCGTGAATGTGGATTTCCATCAAGCAGATGGCAGCTGCACAGTCATCGTTCCTGATTACCAGTTGTCCTTAGCAATCGGGAAAAAAGGTCAAAATGCTCGCTTAGCGGCCAAATTGACAGGCTATAAAATCGATATCAAGTCCGAAACGGAGTATAATAAGTTATTGATGGAAGCCGGTGCTCAAAAAGTGGTGTCCGATGAAGAAGACGCTGATACGCTTCATTCTTTCGCTGGCTTGGACAAGGTTTTCACGGCTGAAGAAGTCGCTGATGACATTGCAATCCCAACGGAAGATACGGATTACGCGGAAGAATACGAAAATGATGAAAAAATCCTTGATCCTGAAGATGTTGAGCAATTGATTTCGGAAGTCGAGACAGATCCGGAAGAAAGCTACGATGAATTAACAAAGGACTTTCAAGACTAATCAGTGAGGTGAAAGTTTATGAAGACAAGGAAAATTCCGATGCGGAAATGTGTCGTCTCCAATGAGATGAAGCCAAAAAAAGAATTAGTCCGCATCGTGAAAAATCAAGCAGGTGAAATAGCCATCGACCCTACCGGACGCATGAATGGCCGAGGTGCCTATGTCTCTATGGAACCTGCATTGGTACAGAAGGCATGGAAACAGCACATTTTGGACAAACACCTTGAAATCGCCATCAGTGATGCGTTCTATCAGGAGTTGTTCGATTATGTCGAACACCAAAAAGCAAGGAGCTTATTATGACACCTGAAGATAAGATGTTGAATTTGCTGGGCTTGGCATTGCGCGCCGGCAAATTGATCACAGGTGAAGAAATGACCGTCAAGTCCATCCAAAAAAATGAAGCAGTCTTCGTCCTTTGCGCGACGGACTGCAGCACTAACACCAAAGAAAAATTAGAAAACAAATGCCGCTATTATGAAGTCCCGTTCCTGGTGCATTTCACTTCGGAACAAATCAGTCAAGCAATAGGCAAGTCCCGTTCCATTTGCGCCTTGACCGATAGAGGATTCGCCAAAAGTTTCATGCGGCTGAAAGGAACAAAGTAATGAGATAAGGAAGGTGATGACATGGAAAAAAAACGTGTCTACGAATATGCAAAAGAACACAAGGTATCAAGCAAAACGGTGTTGGATAAAGCAAAACAATTGGGGATCGATTATCATAGCCATATGTCAACCATGGAAGACGGAGACATCAAAAAGTTGAACCAATCCATTTCTTCCACAGCTGAAAATCAGGTTGCCAAGCCAAGTGCACCGCAGTCCAATGCGACACAGAAGAAGCAACCAGCAGAAAGCAAAAAGGCGCCTGCAAGAGGAACACATAAAACTACTGATAAGAGTGAACTGAGGAAAAAAACAGACATGAAAAATAACCCATCGAATCCTTCTTCGAATCAAAACAACGGTTCCGAAAATAAAGGACAATCAAGAACTACTGCAGATAAAAATGCAAAACGGCCGGCGCAAGCCACAAGCCAAGCTGGACAAAACCGTCCAAATACTAAAATGAATCGAGTTGACTCTGTTTCGCCAAACAAATCAAATGACAAACCAGTGCAGAAAACTGCAAACACTACTACCAATACTCCAGCCAAATCAAACCGTCCTTCTTACGGGCAAAGTTCAGGTGGACCGCGCAGTCAAGGGAGAGGCAACAATCCCTACAACAAAAACAAACGCTCGAAATTCAAAAAAGGCACAACCAAGCAAGGACCGGCAGTGCCTCCGCGCAAATTCCGTGAGTTACCGGAAACATTCGTCTATACAGATGGCATGAATGTAATGGAAGTTGCCAAAAAATTGCACCGTGAACCAGCCGAAATCATCAAGAAGTTATTCCTGATGGGCATCATGGTCACACAAAACCAGGCATTAGGCAAGGACGCCTTGGAGTTGTTGGCTGCCGATTATGGCATCGAAGCTGAAGAAAAAATCGTTCAGGACATTTCCGATCTGGACAGCTATTTCGAAATCGAAGAAAATCCGGATGAGTTGGTTTCAAGACCACCCGTTGTCACAATCATGGGTCACGTCGATCATGGTAAAACGACACTTTTGGATTCACTGCGCAACACGAACGTGATCCAAACTGAAGCAGGCGGAATCACGCAGCATATCGGCGCTTATCAGGTCAGAATCGACGGCAAACCGATCACTTTCCTGGATACACCAGGACATGCTGCCTTCACGACGATGCGTGCCCGCGGAGCGGATGTCACAGATATCACGATCATTGTTGTCGCAGCTGACGACGGTGTGATGCCGCAAACAATCGAAGCCATCAACCATGCGAAAGCGGCTGATGTTCCTATCATTGTTGCCGTCAATAAAATCGACAAACCGACAGCAAATCCTGATCGCGTTATGCAGGAACTGTCCGATCAAGGTTTGGTTCCTGAAGCTTGGGGCGGCGAAACGATTTTCGTCAACATCTCGGCTAAGTTCGGACAAGGGATCGATGAATTGTTGGAAATGATCTTATTGGTTGCTGAAGTGCAGGAATTGAAAGCTAATCCGAATCGCTTAGCGATCGGTTCCGTCATCGAAGCCCGTTTGGATAAATCCAAAGGCCCGATCGCTACCGTCTTGGTGCAGGCAGGTACTTTGAAAATCGGCGATCCGATCGTAGTCGGCAACACGCATGGCCGTGTCCGTGTAATGACCAATGATCAAGGCAGACGCGTAAAAACGGCTGGACCTGCTATGCCGGTCGAGATCACAGGTTTGAATGCAGCACCGCAAGCCGGCGATCACTTTGTCGTCTTCGAAGACGAGAAGACTGCGCGTCAAGCAGGTGAAGAACGTGCGAAACGTGCCCTTATGGAACAACGTTCATCGCAGAACCGCGTGACCTTGGATAACCTGTTCTCCAGTCTGAAAGACGGAGAGCTGAAGGAAGTCAATGTCATCATCAAAGCTGATGTGCAGGGTTCGGTTGAAGCCTTGGCAGCGAGCTTACAAAAAATTGAGGTCGAAGGTGTCCGCGTCAAAATCGTTCACTCGGCAGCAGGCGCAATCAACGAGAGTGACGTTACCTTGGCTGCAGCCAGCAACGCCATCATCATTGGTTTCAACGTTCGCCCGACTCCTCAAGCGAAGATTCAAGCAGAGAGCGAAACTGTTGATATCCGTCTGCACCGCATCATCTATAATGCCATCGATGAAATTGAAACAGCGATGAAAGGAATGCTGGATCCTGAATTCGAAGAGCAAGTAACCGGTCAAGCGCTTATCCGTGAGACCTATAAAGTATCCAAAGTCGGCACAATCGGCGGTGCATTCGTAACGGATGGCTACATCGGAAGAAACAGCAGTATCCGTATCATCCGTGACAATATCGTCATTTTCGACGGGAAACTTGCAAGCTTGAAGCGATTCAAGGATGATGCTAAAGAAGTTAAAAAAGGCTTCGAATGTGGCGTGATGATCGAAGATTACAATGACATCCGCATCGATGACGTCATCGAAGCGTATCATATGGTGGAAATAAAGAAATAAAGCGATAAAGAAATCGACTTATTGAGAGGTGAATCGAAATGGCCAATTTCAGAGCCGGAAGAATAAGACAAGAAATACAACGCGAAGTGAATGATATTTTGGCTAAGCGTGTAAAAGATCCACGTGTTGCGAATGTTAACATCACCGATGTGGAAATCACCGGAGACTTGCAGCAAGCAACTATCTATTACAGCACATTGTCGGAACTTGCCAGCGATCGCGAAAAAACGCAACAAGGTTTGGATAAGGCAACTGGCCTTATCCGCAAGGAACTTGGAACGCGTCTGACTCTCTACAAGACACCGGAATTGATCTTTAAACGGGATGAATCGGTGGCGTACGGAAGCAAGATCGATGAATTGATCCGAAAAATGCACGAGGACGAAAAAAAATAGATTCCATATTTGCGCAAAAAAGGCAGACACAATGATCCGTGCGATCGTTGTGTCTGCCTTTTTGCTTCGTAATCAAGAACATGGCAAAAATCCCTAAATTAAACTACCCAGAGGCAATTTGTGCAAATAGAATGACTCAGAGTCTGACATTTAGTTATAATCGTTTAGAGGTTGATTTTAGTGATGTGAGCATTGAGCCCTATTCGGTTGACTGCATTTCCTTCTAATCCAGGACGATTGAAACGGTCCGATGAAAATGTGCTGACAAAAGGCAACGGCAAACTTAAGAAAGACGATTCGCTTGTTTAAAAAAGATTGACGTACCATGATATTTTTGAACATAATGTAAAGTAGACTAAATGGACAGCACTGAAGCTGCTTGATGGAGGATATTATGATTTGGAGTAAAATGAAGCCGCAGTTGAAGAACTTCCTCGCGCCTGCGTTGGTGGGTAGAGTGGAGTACCTATCCACTAGCTACCGTTATTCACCCGATAAAAACGGCCAGTGCCGCATAGCCGTAGACAATAAAAAAATCTTCAACATGAAGGACGGAACGACAGGAATAAGGTGGTACCTGTCGGAACAGGACATCAAGAATGATCCTGCAGTCATGATTCCGCTTAGCGAAGCCGAAATTGAGCAAATCAGGAAAGAAACCGGCGGAAAAGTGCCGGAAGAACGGTTGGCAGTAATCGCAAGCGACCGCAAACTGTTGGCCTATGCGAAGGGAACGATGGCCGCCCAAGTGGCCTTAAGTAAATCCGATTTCAACAGAACCGCTAATGTATTTTTGAGCCAACCCATCGAAGACAGTCTCGCGAGCAGGGACATTTTGTTGAATTGCTTGGCCTTGTTGGATAGGCGCGTCGGCAAGAAGCGGATCATGGACATGGAACAATCAGTGAAAATGAAGCATCCGATCGTGCAATATTTCTATGCATTGAGGCGTGGCGCTAAGTAAGAGTTTCTTGAGACTGCGGTTTCCAGGACCGCCATCGGGGAAACAGGCTTCCAGACGCAAAAAAAAGAACCGCTCAGGCCTAATCACCTGAGCGGTTCCTTTTTTTGCGTTGTAAAGTATAATCTACAGATTGTCTTCAAGGAATAATTGTGTCCGCTTCTTCTCGAATCTTTGGTATATGCTGCTGCCGAGAAGCCCGAACAGAATCGGTCCAATGATCAGCAACAGCGCTTGGACATATTCTCCGGTATGGAACGGCTGGTAGACTTGGAAGGTGATGGCGATCAAGGTAGCCGTACAGACGCTCAGTGAACAAAGGTACCCTTGCCAGTGCGAAGCAATCAATGAATGCTTCAGCAGCCCAGGGTTCTTGATGCGATAGAACGGATAACTTGCGGCTACGACGAAATACGGAATGGCACGGGCTACATTCGTCATATAGGTCAGTTGGTTGAATAATGCACCTAAAATGGTACTATTTAAAGACAATCCGATGATGCACACAGAAACAACCGAAGCCTGGATCCAAAGTGCCGTTTGAGGCATTTGTTTTTGGTTGATTTTTGTCAGGAATTGCGGCCAGATTTCTTTTGGCGTGCCCTGGATCAAACTTTTTAATGGCGTATAGGTGATGGACGACAACAACCCGATATAGGCTACAAACAAGGTGAAGGCAGTATAGCGTATGAACGCTTGATATAGGAATGCCTGAGCGGATTCCGACAGATCGAAGGAAATGCTGATGTTGTTGGCAAGACTGCCCATCAAACCGTACATCAAATTTCCGAGATGGAACTGATCCGTTTCACGCAATACATTCAGGTCATTCGCACCGCTCCATAGCATGATGCCGCCGAAATAAAGGACGACGATGACCACAGCGCTGATGATCAATGCTTTCGGAAATTTCTTTCTTTGTTGGCCGGATTTGTCTACAAGGCTGGCGATCGTGTCCAATCCGCCGAATGCGGTGATGGCGAAAATAAAGAAGGGCAGCTGCAAAAGGAATGAATCACTGGTCCCTTTGAAGAAACTCGGGGCGGCCAGGCTCTGCTGCATATTTTGAGCGATGAGTTGCGGATTGTTCACCATCAGCAACAGATTACCGATCCGCGGCAATATCGAGACCCGACTCCGGAAGATGAAGGAAGAAGGCTTGGACGGTATCGTCCTGGCGGCAGCAGGGCTTGAAAGGATGGACTATCTGAAGGGGTTGCATACGCTTATGCTCGAACCGAAAGTGTGTGTTCCGGCAATCGGGCAAGGGATCATAGCTGTCCAATGCCGTGAGGGGGACACGGAATTGATGGAATTGCTGCGCGGAATCAATGATGAAGCTGCATCAATTGCCTGTCGTACGGAATGTTTCTTTCTGCATCGGGCCAATGGCAACTGCGACTTGCCTATAGGCGGCTATGCGCATCGATTGGACGATGGGCAATGGGAATTTTTGGCGTTCTTGGCCGGATCGATCGACGAACCTGGAGTAACGAAACGATATGTCGGAGATGATCCGCTGAAGTTGGCAGAAATGGCTGCAGACGAATTGTTGCCATGACGAAAGCGGTATTGTTGACCAGAACTCTAGCCATGAATGCCGAAGATCAGGTCCGCTTCCTTGCGGAAGGGTATGGACGGTTTTACGAAATACCCTTATGCGAAATCAAACAGTTACCGGTATCGGAAGCCACCAAAAGCAAAATCAATGCGGCCGAATGGTTTTTCTTTACGAGTCAAGCGCCTGTGAAGAGTGTCTTGGGTGTTGTTGAAAAAGGGCGTCGCCCGTCGATTGCCGTGATCGGTAAGAAAACCGGCGCAGTGGTCCAAGCATGCGGATTTGAAGTGGCTTTCATCAGCCCGCAGGAAACAAACAAACAGTTCGTTTCCGCTTGGCAGGAACGCTTTCCATCGGGGACTTCGATTTTCTACCCTAAGAGCCAACTCGCCGATGACTATATCGAGGAACGCCTAGGGATCGAAAACGAGGTGATCGGTTCGGTCCTTTACCAAAACGTCTTCCCGGACGAACGCAAAGCGGAATTGGCGAAGCTGCTCAACTTGGGTGAACTGTCCGCTGTTCACTTCGCCAGCCCATCGGCGTGGCACAGATTTCTTTCGGTATATGAGAAGACTGATAAGCAGTCCTTGATTTTCTATGCCATCGGAAAGACGACAGAAAAAGCAATCAACGACAGCGGGTACAAGGCACGTCTGTTGAGAAAACAAGAAAGCACAACTGCAGGAAATCCGGAAAAAACATGGTGAAGCAGATGCAAAGATCCTCGTGATCTGAGCATCTGCTTTTTTTGCGGCATCAGCCTTTTTCCTGATATCCATGCTTTGATGGGACCTTCGTGCTATACGGTGCGGTGAGGAAGTTGTAGAATGTAGGTAATAGGTAAGATGAGTACCCTAGAGAATACGTTCTGCAGAAGGGAGAATTGAGATGGGGAATCTGTACAAGGACAAATTAAGCGGCAGCCGGATCGGCATCGTTTTTGGGGCGTTCGCGCCTTGTCATATCGGGCATCTGGAAGTCATCCTGAAGGCCAAGAAAGAGAATGACGGTTGCGTCGTGATCGTCTGCGGAGAAGTTGGAGATTGCGGCGAGCCGTTCGGTCTGGATGTCTACAGGAGATTCCGGTATATGCGCGAATTATTTGCGGATGATAACCAGATTTATGTGGTGATGGCGGCAGGCCAAGGCATTCCGCAGAAAGAAAGCGAGTGGGAGTCCTGGTTGGACATCGTCAACCTCAAGATAGCTGATTCGCTGCAGCACAGCGATGCGCAAAAGATTTGGTATACCGGGAAAATGCTGCAGGCTGAAGCATTGGAAAAAGAATCCACCGACGAAGTCCATTTGGTTGACACCAGCCTGTACCCGATCACCGGCCTGAATATCCGAAATGACGCCCTGCGCCATTTTAATGCCATCGCCTTGCCTTTCCGCCGGGCATTCACGAAAAAAGTGCTGGTATTGGGCGCTCCGAGCGGGGGGAAAACGACATTGGTCAAGGATTTGGCCAAACTGTATTCCTGCCCTTTCAGCTTCGAGTATTCACGCCAGTATCAAGAAGAGTCGAATGTGAACGATTTCGAACTGGATGGCATGGACTATCAGCGGTTGGTCACGGGCCAGTTCCAGCTGAACCGTGACACGATTGCGGATCCCGCCAGCCAAGGGATGGCGATCTTGGACACGGATGTGATGGTCACAAAAGTATACGCACGTTTGGGGGCTGAGGACGAGGATTATGCGATCACACCAGCAGAATATGCGATAGTGGAGCAGACGGCCAACGCCTTTATTGCCCGCCAATTATGGGATCTGATCTTGGTTGTGCCCCCGACTCTGAAATATGTCGACGACGGCTACCGCAATATGGAATTTTCGGAGGATGCCTTTTTGACGACTATCCATGAGATGATGCTGGAGGAAATCGCAAGCAGCGGAAACATGGATAAGGTGGTTTTGCTTGATGCGAAAGGAATCGGCGATAAGGACGAATTCAGTTATTATGCCCGCTATAAGCAAGCAAAAGAAGCGATAGACAAGTTGATGGGGCATCAATAATCTTGATGGTAATTTTGACAAAAAAAGACAATCATTGTTAAAATGACCGAACTACACCGGACAACCGCCGAGAATTTGGTGTAAATAATCGGAACTAAATAACGATAGGCAAAAAAAGAAGCGGCCGGATTCCTGGAGGATTCTAGACCGCTTCTTTTAACGCAATGCCTTTTTTCGTTAGTCATTAAATATTCGCATACAGAAACAAGAGCTTTCGAATCTTCAACTTAAGCAGTAATAATTTCATATCCGATAATTTCCGAAATATCCTCGATTTCGAAAAAGCAGCCAATTTCTCAATTGCAGTTATGTCTATCATTTTTCTGTCACATCATATACTTTAATATCATCAGAATAGCATAATTCTGAATAAATAAAATGCCGTAGAAGTGAAACTGTATCAAAAACGATAAAATAAATCAGCATATTTAATCAAAAAAATGATTGACAGTCAATTGAACGGTACGTTAAGGTTAAATTAAGTATAATTAGACGTAATCACGAATTAACAGAATTTAAGCGAAGATTGAAATTGGAGGAAATAGTGCATGAGGCAAAAAAAAAATAAGTGGTTATTTCTTGTCATCTCACTTGTGATGGTTTTTATATTGGGAATTAGTTTCATTACGCTGGAGATGGAAAATGTGGTTGAAGACGGACTGAATGAAAAATCCGTTCAAGTTAGCGAAGCATCAATACGAGAATCCCGGACGGAAGTACCGCAAGAATTCGAATATTCCGAATTAGCATCGGATGGAGAATTTATAAAACCGTTTCTGTCGAAAGGGGTTTTCGAAGGCATCGGATTACCAGAAGAAGACGACTACATGAACGCCCTCCATAAAATGACACATCAGAAGGTTCATGCGTTCGCGAAGTGGGGCGCAATCCAAATGACCGTTGAAACAATCGATGAAATGCTTCGTGTGTTGGACGAAGCCAATTATGAACAGGAAACGTTCTATCGCGAAACACTGGAAGCGTGGATGAATGGGGATTTCTCGAATGCGGTGGACGTACACAACATGATTTGGGAAGCGCAAGGGGGTACAGTTGGCAAGGCAAAACGATTGTTGACACCGGAAGAAGAAGCGGAATTCATCAAAAATAACCTGAAGTAACAAAGAAAGGCGTCGAAGAAATTTCGGCTTTTTTTTGCGCTAATTTTCTTTTGAGCATTTCGATAATTAACAAGGGTGTTCGGAATAACCGATCACCCTTGTTCGTTTATGTCTGATTTTCATAGAAAGTTTCGCGTGTTATGCTACCCTTATCACCCAAGGTCAGAGAAGCATCACTACTCTCGATTTTTGGAACAAACATTCATGAATAACACACTTAATGGGGGAATCAGCATGGCTAAGATAGTATCATCTATTACAGAACTGATCGGCGATACACCGATCATCAAATTGAGCAATGTCGTACCGGAAGGCTTCGCCGATGTCTATCTGAAATTGGAGGCCTTCAATATAGGCGGAAGCATAAAGGATCGCATCGCCTTGAATATGATTGCGGTAGCGGAGGAAGAGGGCATCTTGAAGCCGGGCGACACGATTATTGAACCGACAAGCGGCAACACCGGTGTAGGCTTAGCGATGTTGGCGGCGGCGAAAGGCTATAAATCCATCTTTGTGATGCCGGATACGATGAGCATCGAGAGACGTCTGTTGCTTTCAGCCTATGGAGCCGAACTCGTCTTGACTCCCGGTGCTGAGGGGATGCCTGCAGCAATCGCGAAAGCCAAAGAAATCGCGGAACAACCTGGCCATTTTCTGCCTTTGCAGTTCGAAAATTCAGCCAATCCGGCTATCCACGAAACGACAACCGGTCCAGAAATCGTTGCAGCTTTCAATGGCGTCGGACCGGATGCCTTCCTGTCGGCTGTCGGAACTGGAGGTACGATTACAGGAGTAGGCAGAGCCTTGCGGAAAGTGAATCCGAATGTGGGCATTTACGCCCTGGAACCTTCCGAATCTGCCGTATTGAGCGGCGGCCAAAAAGGACCGCATAAGATCCAGGGAATCGGTACGGGCTTCATTCCGCAAGTATTGGACACAGAGGTTTTTGATGGCGTATTCCAGGTTTCAAGTGAAGAAGCGTTCCAAATGACTCGCAGATTAGCCAAAGAAGAAGGCATCCTTGTAGGTATCTCCAGCGGTGCGGCAGTGGCAGGAGCCATCGCCTTGGCCGGTCAACTTGGTGCAGGCAAGTCGGTAGTGACGATTGCGCCTGACAACGGTGAAAGATACCTTTCCACACCTGTGTTTCAGAATTGAGCATCATTCCGAAAAGTGATAGTGCCCCAACCACAGCAGGAGCGGTTCCTGTGGTTGGGGCATTTTGTTGGCACAGGCCAATGTTTCTGCCTGAAACCCTAAATACTGGCACTTCCGGTCTTTGACAATTATAATGAAGTTAACGGATTCAGTGAGATGGGGTGTAGTGTATGTTTACGGATAAACGACTGACGGAGGCCTATGAAAAAGCAAGGGTCGAATACATCGACGAAACATCCAATTATGTTTTTTTGAGTGACTGCCATAGAGGTGACGGGAGCCTGTCGGATGAATTCGCACGGAACAAAAACATTTTTTTGCATGCGTTGGAATACTATTACAAAAATGAATTCATATACGTTGAAAATGGGGACGGCGATGAACTGTGGGAACACCATGAGTTCAAGCACATCAAGAATGCCCATCCAGAGGTGTTCGCTATCCTGAAACGTTTTTATGACGAAAAACGTCTGATCATGATTTACGGGAACCACAATATCTATCTTAAAAGCCAATGGTTTGTGAAACAAAATTATTACCGCAACTACGATGAGTATACCGAGTTCTTCTATGATTTCCTTCCTGGCATCCGACCGATCGAAGCGTTGGTATTGAAGGACCGGAATACGAAACAGGAAATATTCGTCGTCCACGGTATGCAGGGTGATCTCCCCAACGACCAACTATGGTACCCGACGATGCTTTCTTTAAAGTACTTTTGGCGGTTCCTGCACGCTTTCGGCGTCAAAAGTCCGACAAGTCCCGTCAAAAATATGAACAAACGGCATAAAATCGAAAAAAACTACGTGAAGTGGATCCAGAAGCATGAAAAAATGCTTATCTGCGGCCATACGCACCGTTTCAAATACCCAAAGACAAAAGATTTGCCTTACTTTAATTCGGGCTGTTGCATCTATCCGACCAGCATCACTGCCATCGAGATCACCGGTGGGCAGATCCAATTGGTCAGATGGAAAACGCGGGTGAATGAGGATGGCTTGCTTCAAATCAAACGCGAAGTCATGCGCGGGCCTGACCCAATCGGGAAGTTCGATATCCGATCGGACCTAACAACTGACCTTGAAGCTTAGTAACCTTTCCCATAAGATTCTTCTTGAAATAGAGAAGAGTCTTTTTGTATTCAAGAAATAAGACTGTAAAAACAGGAAGACATTTGCTCGACAAATTTACCGAGATTGGTTTGCACTCCCAATCGTTGACTGATAAAATGAAGAAATGCTAGCAACGGGTTATATCAATTTACCCAGTATAGAGCAATTTTATTAGTTTTTGACAGTGAGGGATAAAAATGGCAAAAAGAAAGACTTCAGCCAAGCACCAACTATTGCGGCTGCTGTTATTGCTTACATGGTTTGGTATCCTTACCTGGATCGAAATGCATGAAGGAGTCGATCCGACTTCAAATCAGGGCGGCTCGACAAGCACTTCAGTTGTCCTGTCCGCCGATGATGTGCCTCAATATACAGGTGCGGATACCATCGGAATTAACGGGGGAAGAAGCACTTTTTCCCCTTCAGAATTGCACTTTGAAGGGGAAGGTTGGATCATTTACGGCGATCTGGATGAATTGAACCGTGTCACGACAATGGATGCCATGATTACGCCGGAAATGTACCGGACGGGCACCGATGCAAACAGCAGCATCTTGCCGACAGGATGGTCAAAAAGCAATCAGAATGAATCGAATCCCAAACAGCTGAACCGCGGACATCTGCTGGCCGATGTACTGGGAGGAAGCGGTGAGGATTGGCGAAATCTCGTGACCTTATACCGTAATGCGAACTATCCGGCCATGTACTTTGCTGCGGAGTTCATTGTCAGTGAAGCAATCCAAGCAGGCACTACAGTCCGTTATCGGGTAACGCCAATTTTTAAAGGTGATGCGTTGATTTGCGAAGGGCTGCATATCATGGCGAAGAGTGTCGACGATGATTCAGTCGATCTGAACGTCTATGTCTTCAACGAGCCCAAAGACGCCGTCAATTAGCGCTGAGCTGCTGCATGCTCGCAAAAAATAAACAGGCATCCATCAAAAGACGGATACCTGTTTATTTTTTGCAGTAAATCGGTTTTTGCCGCTCCAGCCTTCCCTGTTTCCATTCATACAGGATGATGCCGGTCAGTCCCCCTGCGGTATCAATCAGTACATCAGAGAAGGCGGGACCTCTCCCCGGAACGAAAGACTGATGGAACTCGTCAGAGGAGGCGTAAAGGAACACAAAAAGCAAGGTATACAAAGCTGATTTCCCTGAAGTTCCTCGTTGCTTTTGATAACGCAAAAACAGAATAGCCAAAATCAAGTATTCAGTGAAGTGGCCTGCCTTGCGGATCAAATAACTGAGTGCACCCTGAACCGAACCGCCTGATCCGATGCCGATAAATTTCAGCACATCCAATAGGATACCGCTTGTTTCGGATGAATCTTGACCATTTTGGTGCGACAGGAGAAAAATGACGCACATCCAGAGACATAAAACTATTAATTTGGTATTCAATGCATAACGCATACGTGCGGATCCCTCCTATTGCATCAGTATAGCGCAGCAATCGCTGCCTGAAAAGTGGCTAATGATCATTTTTTGGCGATAATAAACTGTATATTAATCAACTCAAAATAGAAAAAATTCCACATCTCATCAAAATTGTTATACAATAGAGTTGAAGAATGTCAGCGCTTACTTTAAGGTATCCGGAGATAACCATGACGGAACTAGCAGCGCAATCCAACAGTAAAGGGGTCCTTTGCATGTCGCTTGAAGAGAAATACCGTATTCCGGTCGAGAAACTGCGCTGGAGTTATCTGCATACGGGTGAACTGAATTTTTGCGAGTCATCCAGGGATGTCCCTCCCTTGCAGGGCATCATCGGTCAGGATCGGGCCGTTAAATCGATGGACTTCGGGCTGGGAATGACCGTGCCCGGCTACAATATTTTCGTTTCCGGTCCACCGGGAACCGGAAAGAGTACCTACGTCCAAACTGTAGTCTCCAGGTTGGCAGAAAAAGGCAATACTCCTGATGACTGGTGCTACATCTATAATTTTACCGATCGGGACAAACCCATCGCAGTCTCTCTTCCTGCAGGGCAAGGTAAGATATTCCGCAATGACATGAACGAGTTCATAGAGGACATGCGCAGCCTCATCCCGAAAACGTTCGAGAGCAGTGATTATGATCAACAGAAAGGCACCATTATCCAAGTCGTACAGGAGAAGGTGGATGCTGTTTTCCGGAGCATCGAACAGGAAGCGCTCAAGGCTGGATTCATCGTCAGACAAGCGCCTGGACGAGTGGCCTTGATTCCTATCCGTGACGGCAAGCAGCTTTCCCCGGAAGAATATAAAGCTCTTTCTGCGGAAGAACGGAAAATCATTGATGAGAATACCCACAAGCTTGAAAAGAGGCTGGATGAAATTATCCGCGGTTCCCGTGCGCTCGAAAAGGAGGCCGACAAACAGCTCAAGGAGTTGGACAGGCAAATAACCCAGTTTGCGACGGAACCTGCCATCGCCAGATTAAAAGAAAAGTATGCTTATTCGGAAAAAATCCAGGATTATCTCGACAAAGTGTTGGTGGACATCACTGAAAACAATCTCATTTTCCGGTTGGCTGATGCACCGCAGGCTCAAAATCCATTTCAGCTGCCGGAAAACGATGGTGATCCCTTCATAAAATACAAAGTCAATCTCTTTGTGAATAATGAAAACAATAAAGGGGCCCCGGCGATCATCGAACCATTTACGAATTATTACAACATCTTCGGAAAAATCGAATATAAAAATCAATTCATGTTCACTACGACTGACTTTACTATGGTAAAAGCCGGAGCCATCCATCAAGCAAACGGTGGGTATCTGGTGCTGCAGGCCAAAGATGTCCTGTTCGATCCATTCATGTGGGATGCCCTGAAAAAAGTGTTAAAGCACCAACAAGCCCTGATCGAAAATATCGGCGAGCAATACCGCTACGTGCCGACCTTGACGCTGAAACCAGAGACCATCCCACTGAACGTCAAAATCATTTTGATCGGTAGTCCGATATTCTACAAAGTACTGACCTATGATGAGGATTTCAGGAAACTGTTCAAAGTAAAAGTCGATTTCGACATCAATATGGAACGGAATGAAGAGAATATCAGAAAGTATGTTTCGTTCATAAGCTCGATCTGTGAAGAAACGGGAATCCTCCATTTTGACCGCACCGGCTTGGGAAAAGTCATCGAATACGGATCGCGCCTTGCCGGCAATCAGGCCAAATTGTCCACTCAATTCAACGAAATCACTGAAATTGTCCATGAATCCGGCGCCATCGCCAAATACGAGGGGGCAACGATCGTTTCAGACGTGCACGTGCAAAAAGCCTTGGCTGAGAGGAAATACCGGGCCAACATGATCGAAGAAAAATTCCAGGAAATGTTATTGAAGAACAAGATCATGATCGATGTTCAGGATGCGGTCGTGGGCCAAGTGAACGGCCTTTCAGTCATCCAGACAGAAGAGTATGCTTTTGGACACCCGACACGGATAACCGCACGCACCTATATCGGTTCGAACGGTGTGACGAACATTGAGCGTGAAACCAAAATGAGCGGCAGCAGCCACTCGAAAGGGGTATTGACGCTGGCAGGCTTTTTGGGATGGCAGTTTGCACAGGAAAAACCGTTGGCAGTGAGTGCCCAGTTGACTTTTGAACAGAATTACGGGGGTGTCGACGGAGACAGTGCTTCCAGCGCTGAACTGTATGCGCTCCTGTCCAGTCTTGCTGATGTGCCGTTGAAGCAGAATCTCGCTGTCACGGGTTCCATCAATCAGAAGGGTGAAATCCAGCCTATCGGCGGAGCCACAGAAAAAGTTGAAAGTTTTTTCGATCTTTGTGAGGCGAAAGGCTTGAGCGGAGAGCAAGGCGTCATCATTCCGGAACAGAATGTCGATGATCTCATGCTGAAAGAGGAGGTCATCGAGGCTGTGAAGGCTGCTAACTTCCATATCTATTCCGTCAAAACGGTTGCGGAAGGGATCGAGCTGCTGACCGGGCTGAATTGCGGAAAACGCGAAGCGGACGGGAATTTCACTGAAGGAAGCGTCTTCCATAAAGTCCAGCAAAAACTGGAAAAATACAACAAGAGCATCGAAGCAACTCAAAATGCGAATGATCCCTACAGCAAATACAGTAGTGGCGGCTACGACTTAGAATGATGCAACCTTGCCAAAACATCCTCGTTTACCTTAGATGAAAGGAAGAGTTGAGCAGGGACCCGACCGGTTTCAGCTCGGCTCTTTTTTGAATTTTACCGGTGCAACAAATGTGTTTGTCAGCTAACATCCCTTTAAAGACACAGGTAATAACTTATAAATATTGAAGATATAAAATATATTGATATAATAAAAGTATGAGGCGGATTTTCACAGCGCGTCAGCACAGTTTTTGCGTAATAATATCTGTAAGCCTTTACAAAATCGAATGGATTGGTGGGGTAAGTGATGAAAAAATTGCGTAAAGTTAAATCTCAATGGTGTGTCCTTACGGTTTGCGGTCTGTCCGCAGCCTTGCTGATGGTAGCTCCGGCACCCTCAGTTTTTGCGGAAACTAGCGGAGCGAATGCTAGCAGCACCCTCGAAAGCAAGCCTTCCGAAACAGAGGGAACGGATATCATCGAGCAATTCTCCGCCCTTGATGAGGATATGGACAATGTTGTTGATGATGTTCTGACCGAAGAACCAACGAATGAATCAGCAGATGTTCCAAAAGAAGCGGCTTCGGACATCTCATCGGAAGTCCCTACAGAAAGTGCTCCTGAAAGCAATGAAGGAATCCCCCCAGAGAACGCTGAGATTCCAGTTTCCAGCGAAGTTGTTCCTGAACCTAATGAAACTACTACGATTCAGTCTGCTCCCGCTGTTGCGGTATTACCCGAAGTGAAGGAAAGCTCTTCGGATTCAGTCGTTTCGTACACCGCCGTCATTGCCAAAGGTGATTTTACGCTTGATAGTCTGCCGTGGGGCTATCCTGGCTATGCTTTTCGCTACATGACGAACGATTTTACAGGGCAAAAAATCGAGGTGATCAGAGAGTCGCAGAACGGTCTTTACGCCTTGGCAGTGCTGAATGGCGAAAAGTTGGGATGGGTCGATAAGCGAGCCTTGTCAGATATCGTCATCATCCCTAAAGTACAGGATCTTTCCTCAGCGATTGCCGTTAATTATACTGCACGCATCAGCGGGAAAGATTATTCTATCGATAGTCTGCCCTGGGGGTACGCCGGCTACATGTATATGGGAACGAGCACAGCTTATTTTGATCAGAAAATACAGGCTGAAAAAGAAACAGCCAATGGTCAATATGTCCTGATTTCATTAAACGGAGAGAAGTTGGGCTGGATCGACAAAAGGGCCCTGTCGGACATTTACAGTCCGCCTAAAGTGCAGGATGTTGCATCAGCGCTGACGGTCGACTATGCCGCCCGGATCGGGTCAGCCGGCTTTTCCATCGACAGTCTGCCATGGGGTTATGCCGGTTATGCCCAGATGGCAACGAGTGCGGACTTTTTGGATCAAGGTGTTCAAGCAGTCAAGGAGACCGCAAACGGCCTCTATGCGTTGATTATTTTGAACGGCAACAGACTGGGCTGGATCGATAAACGGGCATTGACGGATATTCAAATCGAGCTTAAAGTGCAGGAACTCGCAACAGCGATAACGGTCGATTACACAGCCACGATAGCTTCCGGCGGTTTTTCCATCGACAGCCTGCCCTGGGGCTACGCCGGATACGGGCAAATCGACACGACCAGTAACTTTATCGGGGAACGCATCCAGGCTACCCAAGAATCGCCGAACGGATTGTATGTTCTTATTTCTTCCAACGGGACCCGTTTGGGATGGGTCGACAAGCGCGCTCTGACCGATGTCACGCTTCCGGCAAAAGTCCAGGATGTAGCTTCCGCAATTGTTGTTGCCTATACGGCTGCCGTCACCTCACCCGGCTATTCGATCGACAGCCTGCCGTGGGGTTACGCCGGCTATCAACAGATGGCCGCTTCAACGGACTTCCTCGGACAACGGTTTGAGGCAGTGAAAGAGACAGCCAACGGATTGTATGTGTTGCTTTCGCTGAACGGTAAAAAAATGGGATGGATCGACAAGAAAGCTTTGGGTGAATTCAGCTACCGGGCACAAGCACAGAATATTTCCGGTGGGATTGCCGTGAGCTACTCTCCAACGATCGCGAAGGGCGGTTTCTCCGTCGATACTTTACCGTGGGGCTATCCGGGTTATCAATGGCGAACAAGCACGGACAGCTATGTAGGCCAACAAGTCGATGCGGTCAAGGAATCCGCGGACGGCCATTACGTCCTGATTTCGCTTAACGGCAGTTACATCGGTTGGGTTGACAAAGCGGCACTGTCGGGATTGCCTACCTATGCCAAAGGGCCGGACTGGACAGTGATCAACGGATATTTCCGCAGCAACTCGGGAGTCAATTACTACATCGGCAACAGCTATATCATCGTCAGTTTGAGTCATCAAAGCGTTTGGGCTTATAAAGGCGAAACGATGCTCGTTTCTGCTCCAGTCATCACCGGCAAACCATCTGCCAATAACGCCACTCCGAGAGGGTTGTTCTACATCCAACCCTTCAAACAGTCGCCATCCGTCCTGATCGGAGCGGATTATGCATCGCCCGTCAGCTTCTGGATACCGTTTGTGGGCAATATGATCGGTTTGCACGATTCGCCTTGGCAGACGCATGGCTATGGCGGCGATGTTTACCTCTATTACGGCTCGCACGGTTGTGTGAACACGCCATATGAAGCGGTTCGGACACTTTATTACAGTTATCCGGTCGGTACACCAGTTGTGGTCTATTAAATTTTCAAAAACAGAGACGAGCAAATCAGCCGTCTCTGTTTTTTATGACACTGCATCAATGAAGCGTTATACAGTTGAAAACGAACAGGAGCGTGATTGGGATGAAAATAGCCTTGCTGCAGATGATGGTAACAGCGGATAAGGAAATGAACCTAAACCGAGCAAAGGAGTTAGTCCAAAAAGCAGCACGAGGTGGAGCGGATATGGCAGTGCTGCCGGAAATGTTCAACTGTCCTTATGATAACGCCTTTTTCCGAGAATACGCAGAACCGAAAGGCGGGGAAACCTACCGGAAACTCTCGGAAATGGCGAAAGAACATGCCATTTATGTGGTCGGCGGATCGATTCCGCAAATCAGGGACAACAAAATATACAACACAAGCTATACATTCGATCGTCAAGGCAACGAGATCCATGACTACAGCAAAACCCATTTATTCGATATCCAGGTCGACGGCGGGCAATCCTTTCGGGAATCAGATACGCTGACCCCCGGAAACGGAATGGGTGTGTTTCAGACCGAATTCGGTCTCTTTGGCTTGGGTATTTGCTTTGACGTCCGATTCCAAAACGACTGGCAGATGCTCCAAAAACAAGGAGCGCTCGTCTGCATTGTGCCCGGCGCATTCAATCTGACGACCGGACCGGCGCATTGGGAATTGCTGTTCCGGGCGCGTGCTGTCGACAACCAGCTGTTCATGGTGGGGGTCAGCCCCGCTCGTGATCTTGATTTCAGCTACCATGCTTATGGTCATTCGCTTGTAGTGGATCCATGGGGTTGTGTTTTGGCCCAACTGGGGTTTGAGGAAGGAATTGCAATTGTAACGGTGGATCTCGAGCGGGTCCCATCCGTCAGAAGGCAAATCCCGATCCTTTGAAAAAGAATCCTCAAAATTGGGAATTCCGGAATAAAGGCCTGTCTTTGTGTACCGGAGCACTTACTTTTTTGCTATAATGAAAGCACACGAATGCACCAGTCCGTCATTTTCTGTGACTTTTGGTCGAAATACAGCAGAAAGAACAGCGCTGTATGTGAACTATACGATTTGAGAGAAGGAATCCTTTATGTCCAACGAAAAAATGTATATGACTGTCGATGGCAATACTGCCGCAGCCTATGCATCTTATGCTTTTACAGAACTTTCAGGGATCTATCCCATCACACCGTCTTCCCCGATGGCCGATGCTGTCGATCATTGGGCGCAGGAGGGCCGCAAGAATATTTTTGGTCAAACCGTGAAAGTAACCCAGATGCAATCCGAGGCAGGAGCAGCAGGAACTGTGCACGGAGCGCTGCAAGCAGGCGCTTTGGCGTGTTCCTATACGTCCTCGCAAGGATTATTGCTGATGATGCCAGACCTGTATAAAATGGCCGGACAATTGTTGCCTTCCGTCATCCATGTTGCCGCCCGGGCAGTGGGGGGGCATGCGCTTTCCATCTTCGGGGACCATTCGGATGTGATGGCCTGCAGGCAGACCGGCTATGCTATGTTGGCTTCTTCCAGCGTTCAGGAAACCACGGATTTGGCCGCGGTCGCCCATTTGGCGGCCATCAAAGGGCGCGTACCATTCCTGCATTTTTTTGACGGTTTCCGGACTTCGCATGAAATCCAAAAAATCGAGGTTCAAGCTTATGAGGACCTCGCGAAACTGCTCGATCAGGATGCTTTGAAAGCATTCCGTGACCGCAGCCTCAGCCCGAACCATCCGACATTGCGGGGAACGGCCCAGAATCCCGACGTCTTTTTCCAAACTAAGGAAGCGGCAAACAGATATCACGATGCTGTTCCGGAAATTGTCGAAGGTTATATGGAAAAAATGAACCAGTTGACCGGCAGGGACTACCGTCTCTTCAATTATCATGGTGCCGTGGATGCCGAACGGGTCATCATCTGCATGGGCTCCGTGTATGAAACAGCCTGCGAGACGGCGGATTACCTGAATCGTATAGGCGAAAAAGTCGGTGTTCTCAATGTGCACCTTTACCGTCCATTCAGCGTCGAGCACTTTTTGAAGGCATTACCGAACTCCGTAAAACGGATCGCAGTGCTAGACCGCACGAAAGAAGCCGGATCCATCGGCGAACCGCTCTTTCTGGATGTTGTGGCGGCCTTCAACAATCGAATTGACCGTCCGATGATCATCGGCGGACGTTATGGCTTGGGATCGAAGGACACGACACCGGAGCAAATTTTCGCGGTCTTCAAAAATCTGAAAAAAGAGCAACCGCAGCATCCCTTCACGATCGGCATAAATGATGACGTCACCCACCTGTCGCTTGCAATCGCTGAACAGATCGATGTCCATCAGGAGGGCACGTTCGAAGCGCAGTTCTGGGGCTTCGGTTCGGACGGGACTGTCGGAGCCAACAAAAATTCGATCAAAATCATTGGGGATCATACCGATATGCATGTCCAAGCCTATTTTTCCTACGATTCAAAAAAATCGGGCGGTGTAACCATTTCTGACCTGCGCTTCGGCAAAGAGCCGATCCATGAGCCGTACCTGATCGAAAGGGCTGATTTCGTGGCTTGCCACAACCACGCCTATGTAAAAAAATACGACATGCTGAAGAATCTGAAACCGGGCGGCGCTTTCCTGCTGAACACCAATTGGCGACCCGAGGATCTCGAAACCCGTTTGCCCGCCAAAATGAAAAGGTACATCGCCCATAACAAGATTGACTTCTATACGATCGACGCCATCAATCTAGCCAAGGAAATTGGTCTGGGGGGACGGATCAACACCATCTGTCAAGCAGCGTTCTTCAAAATACTGCCGATCATCCCGCTGGAAGAAGCAATCCACCACATGAAGGAAGCGGCACGCAAATCATACGGGCATAAAGGTGAAGCAATTGTATCAATGAACGAGAGAGCGATCGACGCCGGTATCGAAGGCGTCCAAAAAATCAGCATTCCGGACAGCTGGAAGGATGCGCAGGATGAGCCGGAAGTGTTGAAAGGCGAACCGGATTTTATCCGCAACATCGCCAGCATGATGGAGCGGATGGAAGGCAACCAATTGCCTGTCAGCGCCTTTCTGGACCGGGCTGACGGGACTTTCCCGCAGGGGACGACGCAATACGAAAAACGCGAAATTGCCGTCCAGATACCGATCTGGAACCCTGAGGAATGCATCCAGTGCAATCAATGCTCCTTTGTTTGTCCGCATGCCGCTATCCGACCGTTCCTGGCTACTGAAGACGAGGCAGCCAATGCCCCTGAAGGTGTGGAATTCCTGGATGGGATGCGTCCTTACAAAGACTACAAATACCGGATCCAAGTGTCCGCTGCCGACTGCACGGGCTGCGGCATCTGCGTCCTGACCTGTCCAGCCCGCAAAAAAGCGATCGAGATGAAAAACCGTGAGGATCATCTGGAGGAAAACAATAACTGGGATTACATGATCCGTCTGCCGCACAAGGAAAATCCTGTCGGCATCAATACGGTGAAAGGCAGCCAGTTCGAACAACCGTTGTTCGAATTTTCCGGTGCCTGCGCTGGTTGCGGCGAAACGCCATACATCAAATTGGTCACCCAAGTGGTGGGCGATCGCATGCAGATTGCGAACGCGACTGGCTGCTCATCAATCTATGGGGGCTCTGCTCCTTCCACGCCGTATACGACAAATGAAGCGGGCTGCGGACCGTCATGGGCAAATTCTTTGTTGGAGGACAATGCGGAATTCGGCTTAGGCATGCACCATGCCACAAAACAGCTGCGCCTGCGCACACTGGAATTGACCGGGGAACTCTTGAATCTTAAGATCGACGATGCGCTCAGGTCGGCTGCAACTGCTTGGACTGAGGGATTCAACGACAAAAATGGTGCCCGCAAATTAGCCGAAGCCTACATAAAGGCTTTGGAAACTACGGACACAACGGATCCAGAAATCCTCCAACTGGTCAATGAACTGACGGACTATAAGGATTATCTGATGAAGCGTTCCACTTGGATGATCGGCGGCGATGGATGGGCCTATGATATCGGTTTTGGCGGTATCGACCATGTTCTCGCCAGCGGGGAAGATGTGAACATACTCGTGTTGGATACGGAAGTCTATTCCAACACAGGCGGACAGGTTTCGAAATCATCCAACTTGGGTGCCATCGCTGAGTTCGCTTCCGGCGGTAAACCGGTCCGCAAGAAAGACTTGGGGATGATGATGATGAATTACGGGTACGTCTATGTCGCCCAGATCGCGATGGGCGCGAATCCGCGGCATACCCTAAAAGTCATCTCCGAGGCGGAGGCCTATGATGGGCCTTCCATCGTCATCGCTTATTCCCCATGCATCAGCCACGGCATCAAGTGCGGTTTGACCGTATCGCAGGAGCACGAAAAAGATGCTGTGGATGTCGGTTATTGGCATCTTTACCGTTTCCAGCCGGAAAACAAACTGAAAGGGAAAAACCCGTTCAAGCTGGATTCCAAGGAACCGCAATTTGAACGTTTCCAGGATTTCCTGATGGAAGAGGTCCGCTACTCTTCGTTGTACAACCAGTATGATGCCGAGCATGTACAGGCGATCTTTGACGAAAGCCTCCTGGCGGCAAAAGACCGTTATCAGTCCTACGCACGCTTGGAATCCTACACGGACTAGCTTCAATCCGAACCAGTCGCCGCCTAATTGTGGCGACTGGTCTTTTTTGTCGGATCAGCAAGCAGTATGGCATCGCGAATGTTTTGAGAAAAGGTCCAGGGAAGTCTATAATGGAGATAAGGAAGCGCTTTTTAAAAATAGGTTTCTAAAGAAAGCGAGGAAGCGTCATGACGGCAGAAGTAGGGATATTGAACGCTAACGGATTGGTCCTGGCGGCTGATTCGGCTTTGACGATGGGAAACAGCGAGCAAATGAAAATTTTTAATTCCGGCAATAAGATTTTTTCTCTCGGACCGACCCACTCGATCGGCATCATGATGTTCGGGAACGTTCAATTTATGGGTATCCCTTGGGAAATCATCGTAAAAGGCTTCCACCAGAAAATAGGTGCCCGCCCGTTGGATTCAGTCAGGGATTACTGCACGGAATTTTTCAATTATCTTGAGAGCGTGGATGAAATCTACTCTTCAATTTTTACTGAAGTGCTCGTCATCGGTTACGCAGAGAATGTCTGCAATATTTTGGAGAATACGACTTACACACCTTCCCCTGGGGCATTTACTTTAGCTGATTATCAAAAAGCTGTCGAAGAAAAGATTCCGGCGTTGCTGAAAGAAAGTGAAAAAATGAAGAGCATCACCAAAAAAGCCCCCATCAAAGTTTTTTCTGAACGATTTGGGGAAAAGATGGACGATGTTTTTAAGGATCTTTTCGATACCGTATTCCTCGGCTTGAATCTCTACGATAAATTCAAGCCGGATCTTCATAAGCTTGTGCGAAATTACCTGTACAGCGACAGCTACTATCCCGACACCTATACCGGTCTTGTGATTGCAGGATTTGGCTACGATGAGCTTTTCCCCAGTATCTATCAATACGACATTTCTGGCGTCATCGATAGAGTGATCAAGAAAAGACTGAACGTTCGTCAGATTGTGATGAATGATTTCATCGAAGACAGATGCTCCTCGGCCATTGTGCCATTTGCACAGCAGGACATGGTCCATACGGTAATAAACGGCATATCGCCGGATTTGGAGGCCGACCTCGGGGAACTGCTCCGGGCAACCTTGGAAAAGTTCGTTTCGGAACTGACGGAGAAAAAGCTCTTGAAGGAAAGCGACGCTGCGGAAATCAACAAACTGAAGTCTATGTTGGTCGAATCGGGACTGGATGCCTTCGACAATATGAAGCAGGAACGGCATTTGACCCCCGTTTTGATGACGATCGATTCGATGCCGAAGGAGGAACTCGCTCTGATTGCAGAAACGCTGGTCAACATCACTTCCTTCAAAGGGAAAATATCCTTTTCCATGGAAACGGTCGGTGGTCCGATCGATGTGCTCCTGATCACGAAAGGGGACGGCCCGGTCTGGATCAAGCGGAAGAACTACTTCAATCCCGATATCAACCTCCTGCGCTAAGAAGACAGAAAAAATCCCCCCAAAATTGCTGAACTTAGTGTAAACTTAACGAAACGAGCTTCGTGGAAGGTGTTATTATGTATTTGAATATTCAAGAAACGGCCGATTATCTGGAAGTGCCGATCAGCGAAATCCAGCGTTTGATCCGCGAGCGCCAAATCCGCACAATTTGCGTGGATGATGACATACTCCTGAACCGCAATCAGTTCAATCTTTTCATCGAACAAAGGGAAAAGTATAAGCAAGAACTGGAGACGTACCTGAACACCCCCTTGCCGGAGGATCCCGACATCAAGGATGAGGACTAAAAAAGCAGCGCGCTCTCAAATGCTGAGAGGCCGCTGCTTTTTGCTGTTTTGGCAACGAGTTGCCGAGGTTACCTATTTTGTTTACGTCTGTATTCAGACCGTGAGAGAATGTTTGCTTCCGCATTTTCGACAACGGGCTGTTCCGCTGTGAAGACAGGTTTCGTTCGTTTGGAAGATTTTGCAGCAGAACGCTTCTTGCCTTTGAATTTGCTGGATTTGAGGAAATCCAGCGTCAGGAAGACTGCGGATGCGATAAAGAGTCCAAGCGAGAGGGTGCCAACCCAACCGGAAACCCCCAACAGGTCATCCAAAGTTGTCCGAAGATGGATGAATCTCAATAATCCGCCCAAGCCTGCACACAGGATCGCTCGTTTGGTGTTGCCGCTGGCCAGTTTCAAGCGCTTGTTGCCCTCCATAAGCATACTGAAGACGGCAATCGCGTAACTGACGAGTGCGGCATACAGGAGCAGGCTGTTCACTCCCGTGATGTTCACCAATAAGTCGCCGGCAATCGTTTTCGTATCGAGGAAAAGGAAAACTGTGCCATAAAGCGCACCGAGCACGCCGTTTCTGAAATGAGTGCCTTGCTTCTTGAGCAGCTTATTCAAATTTGCCGAAAAGGACAGGAACGCCAGTGCGTAGCAACCGATAGCCAAATAGAGTATCAAATCGGAAATGCCTGTTCTGGCAGCTATGAGTTGATCGCTGGCTGTTTGGGTGTGCAGATAGAGAAAAACGGTCCCCAGGATCAAGCCGGATACGCCGCTGCGGAATCGGGCATTCGCTTCGCGTTTCTGCTTGCTTTTTCCAACCAGAACCTTGAGAGTTGCTAGGCCTAAAAATGCGAGTGAAAGGTAAAGGCCTAGGTCCGGAATACCGGTGATGCTGCCGATAGCAGTAGCCTGCTGCAGGTATCCGAACAGCACGCCGAGAAATACTGATGTGAATGGAAAGCTGGATTCCTTGCCATTGCGTTTGTTACTGATATGGATGAATGTCAGGATAAGAATAAAAATGATGATGATTGGGTAGGTCATGCCTAATCCCCCTTGTGTGTCTATTTGCTCTGAACAGCTTGTGGAACGAGACCGTTTTTGTAGTTCTGGAGCATGCAAATGCATCATAACACAGTTTTATGATGCATTTGTTTCGGAATGACGATTATTGTGTTAAGAAAGTATGTACTGTTCTGCAACATGAAAAATAATGTTAACCAAAGTAACCGATAGTGAGGGGGCTTTGCCAGGATCCATCAAAAAAGCATACCCTTGCTAAATCAGTGGTATGCTCAGTAATTTAAAGGATGAATCAGAAATCTGGCGGAGAATCTTCTCTCTCATCAAGCGGCACATCATCCCAGCTAGTATCGATCGCGTATTCTGATCCAAAATCTTCATATTCCGTGTCGAAAATGTCCGAGTCGCCCAACTGTGATAATGCGAAGTTGATCAAACGGATCAACTCTTGTGTGTCCGTCAGCTTCAATTTATCCCTATTCTGCAGAATCGTGGTACGGTCTTCCATTTCATCGGGACTGGCATTTTCAGCGGCCACACAAACCGGATAGCTGCAATCTTCTCGAGGCGCGGCCATCTCCGTGAGTTGGATATCCACTTCCAAGACGGCATCCGTGAAATAGATGTAGGTCGCAGCATCATCGATGTCAGTAAAAAATTTCTGCAGCTGCTGGTCCTCATTTTCCGCGCTGTCGTTTTGATCGTAATAGTCGTAATCATTTTCTTCGATTTCATTCACATCTTCACGTTCTTCATCGGAATATCCCCTAAAATCGCTGTTGTCCGTGTAATCTTCGAGAGTATCCAATGGTGTCTCTTCGATGATGATGGGAAGGAGGTCTGTACCTCCGGAGCGCGTGATCTCAAAGCGGTGTTCGAAAAAACCGCTCCAACTGAATGCCGCTTGGATAATGCTGTTGAAATCGTAGAAAGTCTCTTCGCTGTTCACCTGGATATCCCGCCAAATAGGCACGCCGATGTCGCGGACAGCAATCCTGAATTCATAAATCATCTTGACCACTCCTGTTCTCTACTTTACTCAAGTATAGCGCTTAAATAAGGTTGAGAGCAAAGAATAAAGCGTAGATCACTTGAAAGTCCATGGCCTGCAATCAGTACACCTTCTCCAACTGTGTATGGTACACTGATACTGTTGCTTGAATCAGCCGTTTATCACTAAAGCAGGCTGCGTAACATTAATTTTACTTTCAGAAACGGAGAGGATCAGTTGGAGAATTTTTCGATTGCGTTGAACGCAGTAATGCCTTTATTGTTGTACATGTTGATCGGACAGGTATTATTGAGGGCCCGTCTGTTGGACGGTACGACCTATCAAAAATTGAATAACGCCATTTTCCGGTTCTTTTTGCCGGTCAATCTCCTGATGAACGTTTACGAAGCCGATGTCAGAAGCACCTTCAGAGTGGATGTGCTCCTGTTCGCTGTCGGCCTCACCTTGAGCGTCTTCTGCTTTTTTGCATTGGTCATTCCGCGGATTGAAAAGGACAATGCCAAGCGCGGAGTGATGCTGCAAGGGACATTCCGCTCCAACTTCGTGCTCTTCGGGTTGCCGATCGCTACTTCGCTGCTGTCGGAAAGCCAATTGGGGATGACATCTATACTGATTGCGGTCATCGTTCCTCTGAACAATGTTCTGTCGGTTGTGGCGCTTTCCATCTATTCGGACCATAAAATCCAACCCGGTCGGATCATCCTGGGTATCCTTAAGAATCCGATGTTCATCGGTACACTTGCAGGGATCTTGATCAGCCTTTCCGAATTGAGATTCCCTCTATTTCTCGACGATACGTTGACCGGCATCAAAGGGCTGGTCACACCTTTAGCATTGATTGTCATGGGCGGTACTTTCAGTTTTGACGCATTGAAGAATGCCCGCATCCAACTGGCACTGACGGTATTCTTCAAGTTGGTTTTGATTCCGATTTTCGGTCTGACGCTGGCTGTCCTCTACGGATTGACCGGAGAAAATTTGGTGCCGATGCTGACGATGCTGGGTGGTCCAACAGCCGTATCCAGCTACACGATGGCGCAACAGATGGGCGGGGATCCGGACTTGGCGAGCCAAATCGTCGTATTCACCACCATCTTTTCGATGTTCAGTCTGGTCGTGTTCATAACGGTCCTGAAATCATTGTTATTGATTTGAAACCAATTTAAGGAAACGGGGTCTGCTCAGATGCAGATTCTTGTTTCCTTTTTTGTCCGCTCTGGTTCGCCTATAACCCCGCGAAAGCTTATAATGGATGTAGAAGTGGCAAAACAATCCGTTATGATAGGGGACGATAAAGATGATCATCATCGGGATTACCGGAGGGTCGGGAGCCGGCAAAACGACCGTAGCAAAAACAATCGCAAAAAGACTGGGCAAGGGCAATGTCGTCTATGTATCGCAGGATTGGTACTACAAAGATCAGACGCATCTGAGTGCAGAAGAGCGCGAAAAACTGAATCTCGATCACCCAAATGCCTTCGATAACGAACTCCTGATAGCCGATTTGGAGACACTCCGCTCCGGACAAGACATCGAGGCGCCGATCTACGATTTCGGTGTGCAAGCGCGGTCGAAAAAGACGACTACGATCGCATCGAAACCGGTCGTCATCCTGGAAGGGATCCTGATTTTAGCCATACCCAAATTGGTAACGATGATCGATATCAAAATATTTGTCGATGCTGAACCGGATATCCGCTTGATCAGGAGGATCGATCGGGATATCCGGGAACGTAACAGTACCTACGAGAGTACGATCGCCCGCTATCTGACGACCGTCAAACCGATGCATGATGCCTTCATTGAGCCGTCGAAAGTTCAAGCCGACATCATTGTGCCGCGAGGGGGCCAGAACGACATCGCCACCGACATGCTGGGAGACTTGGTGGAACACTATAGCCATCACCATGTTTAAAACAGTGTACATTTCAAGTAGATAGACAAAAAAACATTACATGAAAAAAGCATTAGAAATAGACAAGAAAACGGAAATGGTATATAGTGTTCCTATGCAGTAATACTACTGACAAAAAAGCAGAACACGCATTGAAACGAGAGGATTTATTCAGTGGATAACACAGAATTGTTGACGCGATTTAATTTGACCAGACACGAAGCAACCATCTACCTGACTTTGCTTGCGGACGGGGATCTGAACGGCTATGAAGTATCGAAGATAACCGGTATTTCGCGTTCGAACGCCTACGCATCATTGGCTTCGTTGGTTGAAAAAGGAGCGGCCTTCATCATCGAAGGGGAGACGACCCGTTATACGCCGGTACCTGTGGAGGAATTCTGCGGGAACAAAATCCGTTCCCTTCAGGAATCCAAGCAGGAATTGATCAAGAACATCCCGCAAAGAAGAGAAGATGCGGAGGGGTACATAACCATCACAGGCGAGCACCGCATAATGGACAAAATGCGCAATATGATTTCAGAATCGAAATCCCGCGTCTACTTGTCCGTGTCCGGAAATATCCTGCCGGAACTTTTGTCGGAAATGCAGGCTGCGCATCAGCGCGGCATTAAAATGGTCGTCATAACCGATACGCCTTTCCCGCAGGAAGGCATGACTGTTCATGTTTTGGAGAAACCGAAGAAGCAAGTGCGGATCATCGTGGATTCCACGACCGTTCTGACCGGTGATATCGATGAGGGTGAGTTTTCCACTTGTCTGTACTCCGGGAAGAAAAATGTAGTTGATTTATTGAAAGAATCGTTGCAGAACGAAATCAAAGTAGTCGAAATGATGAGAGGATTTGAAGCGAAATGACAAAAAAAGTATTTGTTGAAAAAGAGCAATTGGAAGAAATCGTAAAACAGTATCCGACCCCCTTCCATTTATATGATGAAAAAGGCATTCGGGAGAATGCGCGTAAACTGAATGAGGCCTTCTCTTGGAACAAAGGATTCAAGGAATACTTCGCCGTTAAGGCAACCCCGACACCGGCCATTCTGCAGATTCTCAAGGAGGAAGGCTGTGGCGTTGACTGTTCGACCTATACAGAGTTGATCATGGCCGATGCGCTAGGCTTCAAAGCCGACGAAATCATGTTTTCATCAAACGTGACGCCTAAGGAAGATTTTCAACTTGCCCGCAAACTGAATGCGACCATCAATTTGGATGACTTTACCCACATCGATTTTCTGGAAGAAGCAGCCGGACTGCCGGAAACGGTCAGCTGCAGATTCAATCCTGGTGGCGAGTTTACGATCAATAATGAAATCATGGACAAACCCGAAGATGCAAAATATGGCTTCACACGTCCGCAATTGACTGAAGGCTTCAAAAAGTTGATGGCAAAAGGAGTGAAACATTTCGGTCTGCACTCGTTCTTGGCCAGCAATAACGTAGCGGATGAGTATTATCCGATCTTGGCAGGCATCCTGTTCCAGACGGCCGTCGAACTGAAGGAAGAAACCGGCGCGGATATCACTTTCATCAACCTTTCAGGCGGAATCGGCATCCCTTACCTTCCGGAGCAAAAAGCTGCGGACGTGGCGAAAATCGGTGAAGGGGTCCGCAAGGCGTTCGAAGAGATTTTGGTACCTGCCGGCCTTGGAGATGTCGCAATCTATACAGAGCTGGGCAGATACATGCTCGGGCCATACGGTTGTTTGGTGGCAACGGCCATCCACGAAAAGCACATCTACAAAGATTACATCGGTCTGGATGCCAGTGCAGTCAATTTATTGCGTCCGGCGATGTATGGGGCTTATCACCACATCACCGTGATGGGTAAAGAAGATCAGCCAGCGGATCACCTGTATGATGTGACCGGAGGATTGTGCGAAAACAACGACAAATTCGCCATCAACCGGATGCTGCCTAAAATTGACATTGGTGACTTGGTCGTGATCCATGACACAGGAGCGCACGGCTTCTCGATGGGCTACAACTACAACGGGAAATTGCGCTCAGCCGAAATCCTGTTGAAGGAAGACGGCGGCACAGAAATGATCCGTCGCCCGGAAACACCAGCGGATTACTTTGCAACGTTCGATTTCACGGGCTTGTTCAAAGACGTAAAATAAAAATAGAATAATTTTTAGACGGACCCTCGAGCGGTGTAACTGTTCGAGAGTCCGTCTTTTTTGGCATCACTCCAAGAATTTGATCCGGCTTCATGCTATAATGTTTTCTGAATGAACAAACGAGGGGTGAAGGACATGTTCCAAAAAGAAACAATCAAAGAGAGCGTATCAGCGCTTCCGTTGAAGCCGAAAGACTATTGTGTCATCACCGGAACGGCACTGGTTATGCATGGCATAAAAGAGGAAACAAAAGATATCGACATCAGCTGCACCAAGGAAGCTTTCCGAGCTTTAGAGGCTCAAGGATATCCGATCAAACAAGGCGCCTTTACCCGCAAAGTGATCTACAGCGATGATGTGGAAATATTTGAAGATTGGCACAAAGGGGATATCACGATGATCGAGGGGGTTCCGGTCGCGAGTCTGGAATCAGTCATCGTTATGAAGAAACAGCTGGGTCGGGAAAAAGATCTGTCAGACATCGCCAAAATTGAAGCGCATCTGGCCCAACGATAAAACCAGCAAAAAAGCTGAAGAATGCCATTATAGAGGCGTTTCTTCAGCTTTTTGGATTGTCTGATTTAAACCAATAGTAATTGCAGCCAATAGGGGGCGAAATACGCCCCGATCATGGCAAGGAGAAAGAGGCCTTTCCAGATGATAGTAGGGATATATGTTTTAGTCGCCAAAGCTGTTCCGTCCCAATGACTGTCATTTTTCAAAAGCAAAACAATGAAAAATTGATGGGCCAAGCCAAGCATATACCAGACGACGAAACTGATTGTGATGATCTCAACTGACTGATAAATCCTAATCAGAATGCTGGAGTCGTTCCGATAGATCAAAATAGAAATACCAATCACAATCAGGATGATCATATTCTGCCAAAAACTCTTTTCCCGAGCCAACAAATTCGTTAGCAAATAGATGCCCAAAAAAAGCGGAATGATCCAAAGCAACAGTCCCTGTAAATAGAGATAGGACATGACCACAAAGAACAATGCCTGCGAAACATAGCCGCCCAAAAGGCTAAAGAACATCCCCAATCCGCTGCGGTTTCCGATTTCGGCCAATCCGAGGATGCCGCTATTTTTGACGATTGCGGGCAGGACATTGAATTTTATCGACTGGATGCTTCCGCCCCATAAGCGCGCCGTCAGAGCATGGCCACACTCATGGATGATGACGTTGGGGAGGTCCAGATAAATGCCGAACGTATACGCAAACCTGCCACGGCTGGAATAGGTGAAGTAAGCTATCGCAACAAAGAGAACAATCAATACGGGAAGGTCCATCATACGAGTATCCTCCTTTCGATAAATGCATCAGTACTCATTCAAGAGGATTGCATGCAAATTTTATTTTTATGAAGATGATAGGGAATTATCATGATTAAATCAAAACGAATCACTAAATAGCAAGAAGCCTTCCTTTCGACGTATACAGAAAGGGAGGCTTCTTCATAATCCAGTTGTTGAAGCTTGGGTTATTCGGTTTCGCTTGTAGTGCTGTCATTCCCGCCGAAAAGGTTCGTAAAGAATTGGACGATGGATTCCCAGATGCCCATGCCGTCTTCCTTCAGTTGTTGCTGATCGACTTTGCTCCAGGCTGTTTTTGCCTGCTCGAACAATTCTCCGCCCGTTGCCTGCAGTTCTTCGCCGAAAGCGGCGATCTGTTCTTTTTGCTCGGTAGTCAGATTGATGTCGCCGAAATTGATCATCAAGTTCTGGATGTTCGTGATGTTGTCCGCGGACAGGATGGTGTCAAGGTTGTAATTTTTCAGCACATCCTCGACTATCTGACGGATTTCATCTGCGCTGAGGCTACCGTTGTTTGCATCCTTCGCTTCTTGGATTTCCTGTTTCATTTCGACGATAGCCGCGTTCATCAATTCATCCGAATAGCCGCTGTTGGATTCGTTTTCCTCGGTCACTGCAGAAGTGACAGCCAATTCTTCTTGGGCTACCCCTACGGCTTCAGAGTCCAATGTATTCCCTGAATCAGCAAAAGCTTTGTAGACACCGGCCAATGCACCGGACCCGTCAACGGTGACGGCGGATGCTACCTTGATGTCCACATCCACTGCGCCCGCAGTGATGGCTGCATTCTTGTATTGAGCCTCTGTAATGGCGGTGATTGTTTCGGGAGTCAGGATTTCCACCGAAACAGCACCATCGCTGTCGGCAGGCGTGATGTACGTGCTCGAATAGACTTGGCTATAAGGATAATCATCCTGCAGCAAGCCGTTCAGTTCATTGACGGCCACAACTAACTCATTCGTCCCATCGGCCACTCCCAGTGTTTCTCTGGTTTCCTCCAGTTGGGCGGCATTCAGACTTTCGCCGTAAGTGAAGATCGGTTCGATTGCAACTTTATCGGCAAACGCTGCCGGAGCGGTAATTCCCAACAAAGCCAATGAAGCCAGACTTGTTGTCATAAATTTTTTCAGTTTCATGTTTAAACCTTCTTTCTTTCGTAGCTTGCAAAAATTGTATCAAAGATATCCTACGAAATGTATTATGAATTCTTTAAGTAATTATGAAGCTTCTGCGACGAGAAGTCAAAGCATTCCCCGAAAAGAGCCTGCTGTGCAGTTTCGTGCACAGTCGGTCGCATTCAAGTTCGAAATCGTCTCAAAAGGCGTTTCTGCAGTCGGTCAAAATATGGATTTTGGCACCGAAAGGGGGAACACATGTATAATTGTGTTCCCTGCGAAATGTTGATTTATCAATGCCAAAATGGTATGCTTTTTTTATCGAAATCAACCGAAAAACCCCGGATATCGGAGGGGATAAAATAGAGGAAACAAGAGGACATTTCAGTGAATACCACTCATGCAATCAAAGACATCAGCCAAATTCAAACATTGATGGACGTTTATCCGCCTCATTCGAAAAATCGCCTGTTGCTGGAGTATGCCATCCGTACTGGGTTGCGCATCAGCGACATCCTGAACGTGAAGGTAGGGCAAGTGCTTGGGAAAGAGTCGTATCAGATCGTCGAGATGAAAACGGGCAAGAAGAAGGAGCTGGCCATCCATGACCGCTTGAAGCAATCCATCACGGATTACGTGGAACGGGAAGGGCTGACTGCTGCTGACTATTTGTTCTATTCCAATGCCGACAAGAGCAGCCACATCAAGCGAACGCAGGCACACCGCATCATCGCACATGCCGGGGATATGATCGGCATCACCTTGAGTGCCCACTCGCTGCGGAAGAGCTTCGGCTACCATTCCTACAAGCAGGGCGTCGATATTTCCTTGCTCCAGACAATCTTTCAGCACTCTTCGCAGGCGGTCACGCTCCGCTATATCGACATCACCCAGGAGAACATCAACAACGTATACAAACGGGTCGATTTCGGATTTTAACTCATAAAAGCGGAACGGGTTCGTTCAGCCCTGAAAGAAATTTAGGAAATCTGGCTTCGCAACGTTCCCTACGGTCACCTTATACTAGGACTCTAAGGGATAAATCCCTAAGAGTCCCATGCAAATGAGCATCGTAGAGCGCAATGGGTCAGATTTATCTAATTTCCGAAGGGCTAACCCGTGAAGCTAGCCAACTTGTATAACACTTAGGGTGATGCGTTTTATTATTCTAAAAATAACGCGTTTTGAGAGAGTTTCGTGATGATGGGTACACGTTCCCGATTGAAATCGCCTCAAAATGCGTTTCCGCAAAAACAGTAAAAAGTGCACCTTGCCAAAACGGCAGGGTGCACTTTTTGTAAGTATCTAACAATTTTACAAGCCCATATCTTTTTTCAGTTGCTCGAGTTCATCTTCTACAGATGCCGAACCTTGGCTGGCATATTTTTTCTCCAGCGCTTTCGCTTCGTCGATCGGCGTCATGTTCAGCTCGGACATCGCATTTGCTTCATCCAACATTTTGTCGGCTTTTTCTTCCATGCGTTCGAAGGAGCTCATGGCACCTTTTGTGCTGGCGATGGAATCCGTCGCTTTGTTCAGGGTCTCCTGGGTTTTGGCGACCGCCATCTTGGATTTGATCATTTCGCGGCGGGATTTGAGCGTTTCAATGTCGGTTGCCAGTTTATCGTGCATCTGGCGCATCTTGACGGCATTTTCATGAGCCGAGGCGTATGAAGTCGCCAATCCTGCACCTACATTTTCCAAATCCTGTTTTTTGGTCAGGAAGATGCGGGCGTCGTTCTCGTTGCCGGCTTCCAGAGCTTTTTTGGCATAATCGGTGTATTTGATGACTTCCGCCTGATTTTCATCGACCAAACGCTTGGACCGGGTCTCTTCCGCCATAACACCAGCTGTGCTTCTTTTGACTTCAGCCAAATCTTCCATCATGTCGCGCAGGTATTGGTCGATCATTTTTGCCGGATTTTCCATTTTGTCGATCAAAGCATTGATGTTCGCACTGATGATATCCGAGAATCTTTCCAGTATTGCCATTTCCGTTTCCTCCTTATGGGTTCGTGTCTTCCTGCTTTTCGTCTTCTGTCTGCGGGATAGGGCTGGTACCGACTTGCTGCGAAACAGCGGCATCATATTTTTTCGTGAGTTCTTCCGCCTCAGTATTGCCGAACGTATCCAACGGCGTCTTCAGAATATCTTCCGTTTGCTGGGCTTCCAGGTTCTTTTGTTTTTTGGCATGCCGCCACCATAAGAACAGGAGGGCGAGCAGGATGATGACGCCGAATATGGTCAGAACAGCGATCCATGGGGAACGCGTCACTTCCATGATGCGGTCTGCGGAATCCCGGAATGCATCGCTGAAAAACTCTTCGTCCGTTCTGTTGTCATCATAATAGTAGGAATCGATGTAATCAAGCAGAACATCACCGGCCTCGGTATCGATGACAGTGGCCGCCTGAGTGCCTACCACATAATAATCCATGTACATACTGGACTGATATTCGAAGAATACCAACAACAGATGGGCCTCGTCGGTAAAAAGGTCATCATATTTTTCGTTCGCGAAGTTTTCCAAATCCTCCATCGAGGGATTTGTCGAACCGTTGATGTCATCCGTCAAGTACAGATAGGGTTGTACGCCGGTTTTTTCGTAGAAATGTTTCATTCCCGAAATCAATTCAGAACGGTTTCCGATCCAACCGATTGTATCTGTGTAATAATCCGTTTCCGTGACCGAACCATCCGGAAGGGGGGCCCGTTCCACTGTAGAAAGGGTGATTTCGTTATTCCCGCCCGAACCGGAAAGAGAAGATCCCGTATTGAAGGAGAAAACCAAACCGAAAACAATAGCCAGAATGATCACAACCAGTGCGATCGTACCGCAGCCTAAACCGCAGCCCGGAGCACCTCTAGGGCTACCACCAGAATAATTGGGACCGCCGGAAGATGGGCCTCTGATAATGGGGCCACTCCGAAAAATCGGACCGCTTGATCCGGAAGAACGGGGAATATTAAACCCGCCGCCCCCAAAAGATCCGCTACTTCCTTTGCTTCCACCACCACGACCACTTTTGCTGCTGCCGAAGGATCCTCCGCCGAAGGAACTGCCGCGACCGCCGCTACTACGTCCTCCGCCACCACGGCTGCCGCCGAAAGAACCACCACCTCCCCGTGATCCACCACCGCCACCTCTTGCCATATATACACCTCCTTGAGTACTTGTTTTCCTCATCAAAGTCAATCTATCACAACCTGCAAACGCTGTCAATTTATAGCGATTGAACAAATATGACAACATTTACAACCATCAGAAAATTTTATGTCACTTTTTCTGACGAATAATGTAACAATATCATCGACAAAATCAGGAAGAAACGGTAAGATATGCTTACATGAATTCAATAAATTGATTTAATTGAACGGAAAACTGTATCAGAATCATAATGTTGCGGCAAAATGCGGAAGGGGTGGGCCAAGTGAAGTTGATTGAAGGAACAGAAATAGACGATTTTTTATTTTTGAAGAATGGAAATTCCGAAAGTTTCCGATCTCAGCTGAAGCGCGATTTCACAGCGGTGATTTTCCTAAGACATCTGGGGTGCGGCATGAGCCAACTGGATATGCTGAAATACCGTGACGCCTATCAATTCCTTAAAGAACAAGGGCTTGAAATCATGATGGTGATACAGGGGACAGAAGCCGCTGTTTCCGAAAGAACGGCGAAAATGAACATCCCATTTACCGTCATAGCGGATGCTGAGCAAACGTTGTATCAGCATTTTGATATCCCTTCATCGGATTCGATGCGTAATCTCGTTTACGGTGTTTCCGAAGAGAAACTGCTGGAATTCGAATACTATGGGATTGAATGTCAACGTTTTGAGGGGAATGAACTGCAACTGCAGGCGACAATCGTCGTGGACAGAAACGGGCAGGTTGTTTTGAGCCATTACTCCGAAAATATCAGCGATGTACCATCTCCATCAGAATTGTACCAAATGCTGCAGGCTGTGCCTGTAAGAAGCTGAAAATAGAAAAAAGTAGCGGATACGGCCATTTCCCTAGAGAAGGAAAGGGCGCATCCGTTTTTTTGTTGCCTATCCACAAATGGTATCATTCGTCCAATCAGCTCCTAAGGTGGTAATATATAAGTGTAAACGACACTGGTAGCCTGTCTGGAGCGAGGAGTGAATGGTACTATGAAAAACGTAACAGTCAACAGATTGAAATTGGAGCAGTTTTTGCTGGTTCTGAAAGAAAGGGTGGCTCCGGAATACAAGAGTCAAACGGAAAAAGATATCCTTACCTTCATGGAAGAAATCGTGACAGAGCAAAGAAAAAACGTGAATTATGATGATTTGATCAGGAAGGTTCAGTCCTGTTCAGGTTGCAATCGTGCCTATCTGGAAGCTGGGCTCGACATCCGTATGAACAAATTTTCCCATGGCTCTTTAGCCGAACTGGTCCTCAACAGCGTGGATACGGATGATTATCTCACATTGCTGGAAATCGAAAATCCTACTGCTTCAGATTTGGAATTTCTTGAGGAAGTCAAAGAGAAGCTTTTTGCGTATTTCGACTGACAATTATACTATAAAGTGTGCTTAGGCTTATCTGTGATTCGATCAGGATTTAATCCCGTCCATGCAGCTCAGATAAGCCTATTTATATGAAAAATTTCGTCAGTCGCGTCAAATGACCCAAATACCAATGCAAACCTGCCTGTACCTTAAGATTCCTTAGATTCCTTCAATCGCGGTTCAATAACCTTAATCAGCGGCCCTTCAACAATAATTATCTGCAGCGATCTGACTATGTCCATCCAATCATTAATGCTTGCAATGGCTGACCGTCCAGCTAATTATTTTGTTGGACTGCCAGCATTTATAATTTGATTAACGCTAAAGCAACGAATCCAATGGATGAACATAAAAAATGATGCTTTTGATGCCAATAATTATCAATAGATATCCTGAGGCGATTCTGGACCTGCAAATACGTGAAAAACGGGGGATTATGACCACATCAAATCCTATCCAGAAAAATTTTATATTCTAGTTTACATAATATATATTATACCAAGTTAAATATAAAAGTGATAAGAAACAGCAATATTCAAATTCATCCTGACCGCACCACATAAAAATAGCAAAATTGCGAAATAATAAACTTTATCGCAATTTTGCTATATTATGTTAGTTATTCGTCATTTTAACTTATTCCGCGCCAACTTAATTATGCATCGAATCAATCGCTGCATACAAGATTTCTTCAGCAATCAAATCTTTCGACCGCACCGAAATTTGGATCGGTTCTTTGTCGGCCTGGTAAATGGTCACTTCGTTTGTATCTTTGTTGAATCCTGCATATTCTTTTGAAACGTCATTTGCTACGATCATGTCCGCGTTTTTGCGTTTCAGCTTTTCTAACGCATAATGTTCGACTTCATTTGTTTCAGCAGCAAAGCCGATTAAAAATTGGCTTGTTTTTCTTTTTCCCAGTTCAGCCAAGATATCCGTTGTTTTCTCCAAAATCAAGCTCATATCTTCGTTTGTTTTCTTGATTTTGACTGTCGCTTGCGTTTTCGGCCTGTAGTCAGATACCGCAGCTGCCATGATGACCATGTCAATTTTGTGAAATTTATCTAAAACTTCCATTTCCATCTCTTTGGACGATTGAACGTATATTGGTTCGACCCCAAAAGGAATCGGCAACAGATTCGTTGCGCTAACCAACGTCACTTCAGCGCCTAAATCACGGGCGGCTTTCGCCAAACTGTAGCCCATTTTGCCGGAAGAATCATTGGTTATGAATCTCACCGGGTCGATGCGCTCTTTTGTTCCGCCAGCAGTGATGAGCACCTTTTTGCCTTTCAAAGGCAGTTCTTTGGCATTATTCAAAACGACCAGCTGCGATGCCTCTACAATTTTTTCCGGTTCAGGCATGCGCCCTTTGCCTTCATACCCTTCAGCCAGAAATCCCGTATCAGGTTCCATGATCTCATAGCCGTAACTTTTCAGCGTTTCCATATTCCGGACTGTCGCCGGATTCTCCAACATGTGCTGGTTCATGGCAGGCACAATCAGCCGTGGAGCCGTTGTCGCCAAGAGTGTTGTCGACACAAAATCATCGGCAATACCGTTTGCCATTTTGGCGATAATGTTGGCTGTTGCCGGTGCTACGACAGCAAGTTCTGTCCAGTCTGCCAAGTGGATATGGCTGACGAACTGTGCATCCTTTTCGTCGAAGGTGTCGGTATAGACATCGTGCTTGCTCAATACCTGAAATGTCAACGGCGTGACGAATTCCTGAGCGGACGCGGTCATCGCCACTTTAACTTCGGCGCCCGCTTTGATGAATTTTCTGACGAGATCGGCTGCTTTATAGACTGCGATGCCGCCGGTTACATAAATGGTTACTTTTTTGTTTGTTAACAAATTATACGCCCCGCTTACATTCGACTATTTTCCTTGCTCCTTGCCCTCATGGCTATCGATGAAGGCTCTCGCCCGGCTAATGAATTCCTTCAATACTTTTATCCGGGCATATTCTTTTTGGTTTCCTTCGACAATGACCCACGGAGCATCTTTCGTGTCCGTTCGGGCGACCATTTCGTTCATTGCCTCTTCGTATTGCTCAAATTTTTCGTGGTTTCGCCAATCTTCGTCGGTCAGCTTGTGGTTCTTCTCCGGGTCGTTTTCCCGGTCTTTGAAGCGTCGTTTTTGCTCGTCTTTGTCTATCACGATCAGGAATTTGATGATCAACAAGCCATCGTGCACCAAATTATGTTCCATTTCATTGATTTCTTCGTAGGCGGCAGCCCAACGGTGCTCAGGAGTGAATCCTTCCACCCGCTCCACCAATACGCGGCCGTACCAGCTTCTGTCATAGATGGTCATTTTCCCTTTGATCGGGAAAGTCTGATAGAAGCGCCAAAGATAGTTATACCGGCTCTCATTTTCTGTGGGTGCTGCCGTCGTGGCCACGTCATAGCTGCGGGGATCAATCAACCTTGTCAATCGGCTGATTGCACCACCCTTGCCTGCTGCATCCGTCCCTTCGAACACAAGTACACACGGAATCTTTTTCAGCCACATTTCGTAGACCAACTGACCCGCATCTTGCTGCAGCTTCTCTAACTGTGTTTCATATTCTTCTTCCGTTATGGCAGCTTTCAGGTCGACTTTGCCCAAGGGCTTTTCCTTCAGGCCGGAACGGATCGGCACCGGTGGTTGTTGTGCATATTGCTCGAGCTGGGTCTTTAAAGTGTTGTTCGCGATGTTCAGCGCTTTCCGGGAAGCATCCTTCAGGTCCTCCGAAGAAATCACGTGCCATGGTGACGCCTCGAAATTTGTCATTTCCAATATTTTGTCGAAATGCTTCAAATATTTAGGGTATTTTTTTAGTTGTTTTTCATCGTCTTTCGTAATCAGGAACTCTCTGTACGGATCGTCTTTCAGTTTTTCGATCCGTTTTTCCATTGTTTTTTCCGAGTGATGAAGAAATAGTTTAAGCACGATGGTGTTGTCGGCTACCAGCATGCGCTCCAAGAAGCTGATGTAATCGAGATGATGTTCCAAACGTTCATCCTTGATTTTCAGATCATTCATCAATTCAGAATAGAAACTGCGGTCAAAAAAAGCGATCCTGCCCTTGCCCGGCAAATCCCTCGCAAAGCGCCACAAAAATGGATGTTCATCATTGTTGTCCAAGGCATCATCAAAGACACTTACTTCAAAATAGCGCGGATCCAATTCCCTTGTCAGGTCCTTCAATACATGCCCTTTTCCTGAGGATTCCCATCCATCGACAATGATCAGCATGGAGGAGTCGCTGGTAAACAGTTTTCTTTGCAAAGCGGCCAATTCACTGCCGAGTTCAGATCTTTTTATACTGGATAACGTCGTGTCCTTTTTGTCAAAATCGAATTCTGTTAACATATGCTACGCCACCTTTTCTGCTGTTGACTATTTTATCATAAAAATATTATTAGAAAAGTTATACGGATTAGCGGTTAATTGAAGCAACTGATTTTCTCGGTGTTATTCGGTATAAGGAACAACTTCCAACGTGACATGATTATAGTCGCCGATGATTTTTGAAACAGGACAGCGCTTGTGGGCTGATTGCGCAAGTTTCTCTACATCCGAGGACTCCATGCCTTCGACTGAAATAAAGGCCTTCAAATCGAAATAAAAGCCTTTTCCGTCCTCTTCTCTGCAGAAATCGACATGTACTTCCACCTTGCTCCGTGCCTGGGCTCCTCTCGCCTTCAGTAGCGCTTCGATTGTCGCGTTCAGACAAGTAGACCATGAGAGACCGAATAATTGCTCCGGATTGAACCCGGGCAAATCCTTCAGCGGATCTGACGTCCGTAAAGAAGTCCCATCAGAAACAGTGGCTATTCCGTTCAAACCCTCACCATTGATGATCTCTGTGTGATATAATGATTTTTTCATAAAATTGATTCCCCTTTCTTTGCACATCGTTGTTTCTTTCTTCTATCTTAACATGATTTACCACAATTAGCAGAAAAAAACAGCACCGGATGTTCCCCTGAAGGGAAATCTGGTGCTGTTCGGATAACTGCGACTATGCCGTGATCAATTGTTCAAGCAAATCAGGCCGGAACCCGAAAAAAGGCTCAACGCCGTCAAAAACGACTACCGGCAAAGATTGGAAGCCCAATTCTTTGACTTCAGCCAAGGCAACTTCGGACTCTTGGATATCCTTGATTTCGTAACGGATGCTGTTATCATCCAAAAATTTCTTTGTGAAATTGCACTGCATGCAATTTGGTTTCGTGTATACTGTGACATTTTTGTTCGACATGGTGGTTCCCTCCATTGATTATCCGATCATAATTTCCTTCTTGGATAAAGCTTATGGATACATCATACAGTATTATCCGATAAAAAACAAAGCATATATAGTGTTTTACTACGAACTGAATCAGTCAAGATCGAGGGAAAGTTCCTGTATAGCGGATGAATCCTTGATTTTTTCGTAGACGAAATTCATGCTTGGAGGGAATAAGAGCATACTGATGATGGTCCCTTCGCGCACGGTAATGGGTGTACCAGTTGAAAAAGCAAGCAACAACGCAGCTGCGATCAAAAGCACATCGACTATTTGGCGAACTTTTCCGAAGTTGAAACCGAAACGGTTACTGAAGGCCATACAAGCACCCTCCAACGGCATACTGATGTAATTTAAAGCCATCATTGATCCGACACCGAAAGCGGCAATGATGCCGCCTAAAATGACCATGGCGATCTTCATCCAATAAGGGGCAATCGTTACTCCGGAAAATACCGTATAGAGCATCAGGTTCATCACTTGTCCGATTATCAAAGTGACCGGAATCTGAAACAGTTGTCTAAGCGAAAAATCCTTTTTCATCAAAAGCCATTGGATGCCTACACATGTGATGTTCAATATGATCGTGATCGTACCGATTTTGATGCCGGAAAGTTGGTTGATGTTCATGTTAAAGGCTTCATACGCGCCCACGCCGACGTTGGCTTTCACCGTAATGCTGGCTCCGATAGCGGTAATGATAACCGATATGATGACAAGTAGCATGTTTTTTAAATGTTTTGACATTTTTTCACCTATCCATTCATTATTCTGCTTTGTCATTATAAAGAAATAAGCAACGAATTGCAATTCGTTGCTTACTCCGGGTCTTGTGTTTACTTAGCGTAGACGACTTTTCCGTCCACTAGTGTATAAAGCGTTTCGCCTTTGACTTTCCAACCGGTGAATGGCGTATTTGTCGCTTTCGAAAGGAAGTCTTCGCTGCGGATTTCGTATTCGGTATCCAGATCGAAGATGGCGATGTCCGCTTGGGAACCGATATCCAGTGTTCCTACCTCCATGCCGAACAGTGCCGCAGGCTTGATGGTCATCCAATCGACCAGTTGTTTCAAGCTGAAGACGCCGCCCAAGACAAAGTTTGAATACATCAGTTGGAAAGCAGTTTCGATACCGACAATGCCGAACGGAGCACCGACCATGCCGCCTTGCTTTTCTTCTTCGCCGTGTGGAGCATGATCGGTTGCGATGCAGTCGATCGTGCCATCCAACAAACCTTCGATCAGAGCTGCACGGTCTTCAGCGCCGCGCAGTGGTGGGTTCATTTTGTAGATAGCAGTATCGGTTGGGATGGAACCATCTATCAGAATCAAGTGATGCGGAGCGACTTCGGCAGTGACATGGATACCAGCTCGTTTGGCATCGCGGATGACGCGTACGCTCTCTTTCGTTGAAACATGGCAAACATGGTAATGACAGCCAGTCGCTTCTGCCAGAAGGACGTCGCGGGCGATTTGCGTAGATTCCGTCACGCTCAAGATACCCGGCAGATCCAATTCATCGGAACGTGTGCCTTTATGCATAACGCCTCCGAACAACAGTGAATCGTCCTCTGTATGCGCAACGAGCGCGGCATTGTTCTTTGCAGCTTCCTGCATCGCCAAATACATCGTTCCGGCAGTTTGGACACCGACACCGTCGTTGGTGAATGCGAAAGCTCCGGCTTGCAACAATTGCTTCTGATCGGTCAGGACGTCACTGCGCAAGTTCTCGGTGATGGGCGCGTACTGTTTGACTTTGATGATTGCGGTATCTTTGATCAGTTGTTGGATTGCAGCGAATTTATCCGCCGTATCGGGAACGGGATTCACGTTTGGCATTGCACAGACCGTAGTGAATCCTCCGCGAGCAGCTGCCTGTGTTCCCGTTTCGATGGTCTCTTTATACGTGAAACCTGGTTCGCGCAAGTGCACGTGCACGTCTACGAGTCCTGGAGTGACCAGACCACCTTTTGCATCGATGACTGTTGCGTCAGCATCCACCTGCAAATCCTGGCCGATTGCGGCAATTTTATCGTCTTTCACATATATTTCTACAGGAATAAGTTCCTCTTTCTGACCCAACATTTTCGCGTTTTTTATCCAAACTGACATGTTATCCCTCCACTGGTGAATTGTTATGGTTATATGTTTGTCGTTCTTCCGTTTATGATGGCTTCCAAAATGGCCATTCTCGCAAAGACGCCATTTTTCATTTGCGTCACGATCCGTGAGCGTTGGCATTCCACTAGACTATCCGCCAATTCCACGTCGCGGTTGACGGGGGCGGGATGCATGATGATGGCTGTCTCCTTCATGCGGGCTTCCCGAGCGACAGTCAGTCCGAATTGATCCAAGTACTCTGCTTTTGTGTAGCGCATGGCTTTACCACCATGACGTTCCGTCTGGACGCGGAGCAGCATCATGACATCGACTTCTCCGATGATATCATCAATCTCCTTGTGCGTACCGTATTGATTGAAACCAGAGTCATACCACTCTTCAGGGCCCGTGAAATACAGAGTAGCTCCTAGGCGCTGCAGCATCTGCATGTTTGTTTTGGCAACGCGCGAGTGCGATAAGTCACCGCAGATGGCCACTTTGACTCCGCTGAAAGAATGGAACTCCTCGTAGATCGTCAATAGGTCAAGCAAGCACTGGCTCGGATGCTGGCCGGCGCCGTCTCCGCCATTCACGATGGATGCGGTAATGCCCGGGCTTTCGATCAACTCTTTGTAGTAGGCTTCTGCGCTGTGGCGGACAACGACCACATCCACGCCGATCGCCGATAAGGTAAGGACCGTGTCATAAAGCGTTTCGCCTTTGCTGACACTACTGGTCGAAGTGTCAAAACTGATGACGTTCATCCCCAACTTGTGTTCCGCCATTTCGAAACTTTTGTGTGTGCGTGTACTGTTCTCGAAAAACAAATTCGAAGCGTAAATCCCCTCAGTCAATTGTTTGTCAGGTTTGACACCGCTTTTGAATTCGGAAGCCCTCAGGATCAGGGACATGATTTCCAGATTCGTGAGTTCCTCGACACTTACAAAGTTTTTTAATGCGATTTGATTTGTTGTCTGCATCATTTTAAAGCCCTCCAATTAGTTTTTTTGTGAATGGAGGCAAAAAGAACCCGAAGAATTTGTAAGCTCTTCAGGTTCTAGGCCAGACGCCCCCGCATTTGGATACAGGGCGACCATCTAGTGACCTTGCGGGCCTCACAGGACCCCCTTAAAGTCTCACATTCGCTATTAAGTTGTGCGCTAGGATAAATCTCCAGAAAAAAAGCCCATGGTCAAAGAGACAATGGGCATAAAGTCATGATGAAGGCGCAGTACGCCTGATATGCTCCTTAGTAGTCTCTCTGGACTCTCGTTAAAGGAAATTCATTCTGTTGCTAAAATAATAACGCGCATGAGTACTTTTGTCAATGCTGAGAAAGCCGATGCTATGTTTTTTATCCTTCAAGCCAGATAAAACCCTTTTTTAACCGATGCGCATCGGTTTGGAACGGTCATCATGTCCGATGAAGGCCGTTTCCCATAGCGGGAACCCGTACCGTGAAGCGTAGTTGCGGCACACTGCCAGAAAAGCGGCTCTTTTTCCGTCCAACTCGATTTGCGTGAATTGCCCGATCAGCATGCCGTTGATCTTTTCGAACGCGCCCAATTGTTCCAGTTGTGCCAGACCGCTGCACATTGCTTCGTATCTGCCGCCTGCCGATTCGAGGGCCAACACTTTGCTTTCTAATTCCGGCCAATATGGGGTCCCTGCCAGCTTCAGCAAGCAGCGCATGTTCCCGCCTGCAAAAACTGCCGAAGATTGCTCAGAGGCGCTGTCACCGGCTATTGCGAACGTGCTGGTCCAGTCTGCATCGTTTCGGGTAAACAAATCATGGATGGCGTGAGTCTGGGAGGCTTCCTCCCGGCTCACGAGCACCTTTGGATTATAGAGGATATTCTGGATGCCGGTTTTGGCCTGGATGGCATTCACGATCACGGTATTGTCGCTGTAGCCAAAATAGGGCTTGGGATTGCTTTTGATGATCCCGAAATCGAGATAAGGCAATATTTCGTTGGCCAAATCCCCGCCGGACAAATCAAATATCGCTTTTACGCTCGCGTCGGAGTAAAGGGACAACAAAGCCCCCGCACGGGATGCAGGGGCCTCGCTTTGCTGTGTCTCTTTATCCAGAAAAAGGACGTCACTCAGTACGGTCTCAAGGCCAAAATCATTCTTGATTTTCCGGCTGAGTGACGAAACCATTTCCAACGAGCGATCATTATTCGTCAATCCGTTCGAGCAGCTGATGAAGCCGATCGCATCTCCCGGATGCCACATAAAGATCACTACCTTTCTGTCAGACCAAAGTGTCCTGTATGGATAATTCCTGAAGTTCAGCAAATATTTTTTCGGGCGTCAATGATTTTTTCATCTCCGCGTCATAATCCTTCATGATTTGACCGTGGTGCAGCACCAACATGCGATTCCCGAAATGCAGGGCGTCCTGCAGGTTATGGGTGATCATGATGCTGGTCAGATTGTTGTCGATGACTTGTTGATTCGTCAATTCCAGAACCAATTTTGCCGTTTTCGGATCCAGCGCTGCGGTATGTTCGTCCAGCAGCAGGATATCCGGACGTTTCATCGTTGCCATCAGCAAAGCGATGGCTTGTCTTTGACCGCCCGACAACAGTCCGATTTCTGAGCCCATCCGGTTTTCCAGGCCTAAGCCTAATTTTTTCAATTCCTCTTTGAAGAATGCTTTTTCTTCGTGCGAAGTCCCGAAACGCAACGTCCGTTTTTGGCCTCTGCGGTATGCCAAGGATAAATTTTCCTGCACCGTCATCCGTGGGGCTGTGCCCATTTTCGGATCTTGGAAGACTCGGCTGATGTAAGGCGCGCGTTTATCTTCTTTAAGGAACGTAACATTTTGTCCGTTTACGATGATATCGCCTGTATCAGGCAGGAAGTTTCCGGAAATGGCATTCAACAAAGTTGATTTGCCGGCTCCGTTGCCTCCGACCAAAGTGATGAAATCACCTTGCCTGACTGTCAGATTGACATCCTGCAGGGCGTTCACCTGATTGGGTGAACCAGGGTAGAACGTTTTGGAGACATGTGACATCGTCAACATCGCTTCCTGATTAGTCATTTCTCTTCACCTTCTTCCGCAATGAGTACATGTAGTAAGTTTCCTTGATTTTCGGCAATGCCAAGAAGAACGTCAACAATACAGCTGAAATCAACTTGAAGTCATTCGGATTCATGCCCGCTTCCAATACCATCACCATGATCAGGCGGTATAGGACCGAACCTAACATCAGGCAAACCAGACGCATTTTGAAAGAGACATTCGTGAACAGTACTTCGCCGATGATAATGGAAGCAAGACCGATGACGATCGTTCCGATACCCATGCTGATGTCGGCATAGCCATTGTCCTGTGCGATGATGGATCCAGCCAATGCGACGATACCGTTCGAAATCATCAAGCCGACGATTTTCATCGTGTTTGTGGAAATGCCCAATGAACGGGCCATCGCTTCGTTGTCACCTGTTGCAATGATGGCTTGACCGAATTCCGTTTTGAAAAAGATGACGTAGAGACCAATGATCAGGACGACTACAACCAATCCCAACGTGATTGTGTCGAAATGTCTGGGAAGATCCATGTTTTTGAAAACTGTGAAAATCGTATCTTTGCCCAACAGGCTGATGTTCGCTCTTCCCATCACGCGCAGGTTGATGGAATAGAGACCGGTCATCGTCAAAATACCTGCCAAAAGGCTGGGAATCTGCAGTTTTGTGATCAAAAATCCAGTGATCAGGCCAGCTGAACTGCCGGCAATGATGGCAAATATAATCGCGATATAAGGATTTGCCCCTAAAGTGATAGCTTGGACAGCCACAGCCGCACCGAGGGGAAACGCACCCTCGGTAGTCATGTCGGCCAAATCCAGAATACGGAAACTTACAAATAAACCCAGTGCCAGAATACTCCAAAGCAACCCCTGGGAGACGGCGGAAATAATCATATTCATTCAGTCTACTCTCCTTCTCCTACAAAAATGGCATTCTGCGCGATATCATCGGGAATCGTGATGCCCAATTGATCGGCTTTTGCTTGATTGATGACCAGTTGGATCCCGGTCGCGTATTGCACAGGATAAGTGGAGGGATCGGCTCCGGCCAAAATGTCCGCTGCCACAGCGCCGGTTTGCGTACCCAAGGCGTATTGATTCAACCCGATTGTCGCCAAACCGCCTTCTTCTACCATAGTGTCCACAGCAGGGAACACCGGAATATTGTAGGCATCCGCTACCGGGATAAGTGTTGCTAAACCACTTGCGATAGTGTTGTCTGTCGGCACATAGATGGCATCCACTTCGGAAGCAAGGCTTTCAGCAACCTGCGCGATATCGTTCGTGGAAGTGACTGTTTTTGTAATTGTCTTCAGCCCTAATGAAGCGGCGATTTCCTCAGCCTCTTCAGCGGAGCTGATTGAATTGTCCTCAGCCGACGAATAAAGGATTCCGATCGTTTTAGCTTCAGGGAGCAATTGTTGGATCAAAACAAATTGGTCGCGAGCCGGCGTCTTATCGCTGACACCGGTGATGTTGCCGCCTGGTTCTTCCAGTGAAGCGACAAGGCTGGCAGCTACCGGATCCGTGATGGCCCCCAAAATGATCGGAATATCGCTGGAAGCATTCGCCAAAGCTTGTGCTGCAGGGGTAGCGATGCCGATCATGATATCCGCATCATTAGAAACGAACCGCTCTGCTATCGATTGCATATTGGACTGATCGCCCTGTGCATTCTGGAAATCGATCGTTGCTGTTTCGCCATCCACATACCCGGCTTCTTCCAATTGGTCGATGATGCCTTCCCCGATCTGATCGAGTGCCGGGTGGGTCGTCAATTGCATGATGCCGATGTAAGGCAAAGCTGGATTGATGCTGTCGGTGGAGCTTGCCGCGGAACCGTCCGAAGAGGTGTCCGAATTATTGGCATCCGAATTGCCGCATGCCATCAATACTGTCGCTACCATTAGGGTCAAGATGCTTGCGCGTGCTCTGAATAATTTTTTCATTTCTGATTCCTCCAATTTTTCTGCTTCTTATTCTGTAAAAAGGTGATAAAAAAAACCGCCATTTGAACCAAGTATGGCGGCTGAATACAGAAAACGCCACACAGACCGATATTGTCTATGTGGCGGCTTAAATATCTTTAGTAATCCACATAGATACTGTTCAGATGTTTCATCTGAGGCTGTATCTATGGACAATCAATACGTCACAAAGAACAACCTACTCCACGTGGCTTTGCCAATCAAAAAAATTCATTTCGGAAACGCGAGTATATGCTGACATGCTTGATTGCTCCTTTATGATTGATAATTCAATAGTAACCAATGCGAAAAACAAAGTCAAGCTTAGGATTAGAAAAAGATGAGGTTTTCTAATGAAACCTTCCGGATGCTTCGGGTCAAAAGAAAAAATCAAGCCAGCAGGAGGATTCCTGTAGCTTGATTTGTCATCTTCCCCTAAATATCCGATATTTTTCTGGAGTAAAAAATGGATGTCGGATTTTAAAATAATTTCCTATACTGCGGCAAGAGGCGGTAATCGGCGTGCAGAAAAAAAGATGGATATCCATTGGATAATGGCAGTAGAATTTGGCACATGCAGTTTACGATAAACTGAGCAAATCACCCTGCATCGGTTTGAATTGATTCATCCATTACGTACTCCATCCCCCCAAGGTTATCTCTCGTCATCCTAGCGATGAGAGTTTTTATAAGCGAGCAGTCCCCAAGTTAGCTGTCGCGATGGATTCGGTTCGGAAATCACATTCCTTCTTTCCTGCAACACGGCATGACAAGCAATCGGTTGGGCTTTGCTCAAGATCACGAAGGAACAATTTGCGCTCCATAATGGGAGGGGGGAAACCCACCAACTCGAAGCCGGGTTCAGACGAATCAAACGGAAAGCGCTACCAAATGTTTTCATGTTTCGATTACTTTTACAGTATAATGCATCCACATGATAAAAGCAACTTTATTTTAAATAAAGTTCTAAAATTTATTCCGGATCGAAAAACCGACCGTCTATCAGCCCGGAAAATAATTTTCTGAACCGCGATCAGGAAAATTAAAACACCCCAACCAGATCTCCTCAGACTCCATCAGAATCAACATTTATACTTATTCATAAGCATTTAACCATACTATACTTACATTCCATCCATGAGAAGTATCCTGTTTCCGCAAGAGATAACGGACACTATTTGCAATGGTGTTTATTAAAATGCGGAAAACCCTTAAAAATAAATATAGTATCATCATATTGATTTAACCTGTGCGGAACTGATAAGCATTTTGTTTCACACCCGCCCTTTCCTCTTTTGGATAACCAGAAATCCAATGACCACTCCTTATCCGTTGGGAAATCGGAACGCCAGTTTTTTTGGATCGGGTATTTGTGGTATAATGTTAAGGCATATTCAGACATGCCTATAGGAGGTGCATCTATGTCTTTTGATGGTGTTTTTACACGTGCGATGGTAAATGAACTCAACCGGGAGTTGGAAAATGGAAGAATCGGAAAAGTTCATCAACCTTTTCAGCACGAAATTATTTTAACGGTGCGTGCCAACAGAAAAAATAAACGCGTGCTGCTTTCCGCGCATCCTTCGTATGCGCGACTGCAAGTCATAGAGGATTCTTTATCCAATCCGGACTCAGCTCCGAACTTCTGCATGGTGCTCCGGAAGAAACTGGAAGGAGCCATCATTGAAGAGATTCGCCAACTAGGCAATGACCGGATCGTCATTTTCTCTTTCCGGAACTTCGATGAACTTGGCGACCAGCAGCAATTGGAGCTCATTATCGAACTGATGGGTCGTCACAGCAACATCTTTTTGATCGATAAGGAATCCAGAGTCATCATCGATTGCTTGAAGCACGTGCCTTTTTACCAGAACAGCTTCAGGCCCTTGCATCCAGGGGTAACTTATCAGCTGCCTCCGCATCAGGACCGGTCGGATCTGTTTGCGTTGGAACCACAAGAGATCGAAAACCTCGTTGCGCAGTTCGATCCTGAAGTGCCTTTGCGGAACTCCCTGCAAAAAACATTCCAAGGTCTCGGGAGCGATTCAGCGCAGGAAATCGCGCATTATGCCACCAAAGAGCATGCCGTATCAACTGGCATCCAACTCTTCAAGGAACGGCTGGGAGCGGTGGCGCCGACCTTGACGAACGAAAGCGAAAGGAAGCAGCATTTCACCCCCTTCCCCTTCGAAACTCTGCCCGGCGAAAAGCAATCTTTTGCCAGCCTAAGCCAACTGCTGGACGCTTATTATGCTGAAAAGGCAACACGCGACCGCATCCACCAAGTCGCTTCCGACTTGCTGCAGATCGTCAGTACCGAACGGAAGAAAAATCAACTGAAGCTGCAGAAACTCGATCAAACGTTGCTGGAAACCGAAAAGGCGGATGTTTACCGGATCAAGGGCGAGATTTTGACCGCCTATCTGCATCAGTTCGAAAAAGGCCAAAACGAAGTGGTGCTGAACAATTTTTACGACGACGAGCAACCGATAGCCATCACGCTGAACCCTTCGCTTACGCCTTCACAGAATGCACAGAAGTACTTTTCGAAGTATCAGAAACTGACGACCGCCGTCAACCATGTGAATGAACAGATCCGACAGACACATGCGGAAAACGAATACCTTGAAACGATCGAAACGCAGATTCAATTATCCGATCCCCAAGATTTGGAGGAGATAAAGGATGAGTTGAGCGAATCAGGTTACCTGAAGCGCAAGCAATCGCTGAAGCACAAGAAGAAAAAAGCCAGCAAACCCCATCGTTTCAGATCCACCGACGGCACAAGCATCCTAGTCGGCAAAAACAATCTCCAAAATGATCAATTGACATTGAAAACCGCCAAAAAGTCGGATATATGGCTGCACGCCAAAAATATCCCCGGATCTCATGTCATCATCGAGAGCAACAACCCAAGTGAGGGAACGCTACTGGAGGCTGCAAAAATCGCCGCTTATTATTCCAAATTCCAGAACTCTGCTAATGTCCCTGTCGATTACGTCGCAGTCAAACAGATCAGGAAGCCGAACGGCGCGAAACCAGGCTTCGTCATCTACGAGGGTCAGAGGACGGTCTACGTGACACCCGACAAAGATTTGATCAGATCTTTGAAAGCTGATTGATTTTTTCTTAAATACGTAAAAAAATGCTGCCGGGAAAAATTCCGGCAGCATTTTTTTATTTTGTCTTGAGTTTGTCCGATAAACGAAACAAATGGGCCACCTCATCTACAGGAAGCCCGTTTGCCTATTCTGAACAAGTTAACTTTTTACCCCTTGAACCAGTTTTCAGGGTCTTTGCTCCAGTCCTTCAACAAATCCAATTCAGCTTCGGAGATGTAGTTTGTTTCATGGGCAACTTCCAGCAAAGTGCTGTAGTTGGACAATGTGTTGATCGCAAGACCGGCATCAGCGAAGTTTTTCGTTCCTTTAGCCAGTTCGTAAGTGAAGATGGCGACGCAACCCAATACATTTGCGCCTTCTAATTCAGCAGCTTTGGAGGCTTCGATGACGCTTCCTCCTGTGGAGATCAAGTCTTCGACTACGACCATTTTTTGGCCTTCGGTGATTTTACCTTCGATTTTTCGTCCTGTTCCGTGGTCTTTCGCTTTGCTGCGGATGTAGACCATCGGCAAGTCCAAAATGTCGGCGATCCAGGCTGCGTGCGGGATGCCTGCAGTCGCTGTTCCGGCGATCACTTCCGCATCCGGGTATTTTTCTTTGATCAGGTCAGCCAAACCTTGCGCAATCTGTTTACGCACAGCCGGGAAACTCATGGTGACACGATTGTCGCAATAGATCGGGCTTCTGAGACCTGATGCCCAAGTATATGGGTCCTGCGGGCTTAAGCTCACTGCTTTAATGTCCAATAATGATTTTGCTACTTCTTTTGCTATCGTCATTTTATTCTGCTCCATTCCATTGGTTCTTGATTTCATGATAGGCTGCAACCGGATCAGCTGCTTGGGTGATCGGACGACCGACTACGATAAAGGTTGAGCCGATTTCTCTGGCGCGACTTGGTGTAGCGACACGTTTCTGGTCTCCCACCGCACTGCCGGCCGGCCGGATACCCGGTGTCAAGCAGATGAAGTCTTCATTCGTGTGATCCTTGATCATACGCGCTTCCCATGCGGAGCAGACGACACCGTCAAGTCCGGATTTGCAGGTCAAGTCTGCGTAATGCAGGACACTCTCCTGCAGGCTGACTTTGATCAACTGTTCATTCTGCATCGCTTCCTCGGATGTGGAAGTCAATTGCGTGACCGCAATCAGTTTCGGAACGGCACTTCCTGCTGGTGTGCCGGCAACCAAGCCTTCTTTGGCGGCTTTCATCATTTCCGAACCGCCCGCTGCATGGACATTGACCATGTCGATATCCAAAGCGGCCAAGCCTTTCATAGCGCGGTGAACAGTGTTCGGGATGTCATGCAACTTCAGGTCCAGGAAAATTTCGTGGCCCAGTCCTTTTATCCATTTCACGATTTCCGCACCGTGTTGGTAATACAGTTCCATTCCCACTTTTACGTAAAGTGACTCGTCTTCGAATAACAGAAGAAAGTCCTTGATTTCTTCGCTCGTTGAAAAGTCCAATGCTATTATCGGTTTATCGTTCATTCAGAATGCCTTCTCTCACTTCTTTGATTAATTCCTGTAGGCTGTTGATGCCGAGTTCGTCCATACGTTGCGGAAGCTGTTCGATCAGTTTCGGGCAAACGAACGGATCGGTGAAATTGGCCATGCCGACGCCTACTGCACTTGCTCCAGCCATGAACATCTCCAACACATCATCCACCGTATAGACGCCGCCCATTCCGATGATCGGAATATCGACTGCACGCGCCACTTGATAGATCATGCGGATCGCTACCGGTTTGATTGCAGGGCCGGAAAGGCCGCCCGTCTTGTTGGCGATGACCGGTTTGCGCGTATGCAGATCGATGCGCATGCCCACCAATGTATTGATCATCGAAATGCCGTCCGCTCCAGCCGCTTCAACCGCTTTGGCGATCTCGACGATATCCGTCACGTTCGGCGACAATTTGACGTAAACAGGAACCGTTGCACCTTCTTTGGCCGCACGTGTGACAGCAGCTGCCATCTCCGGATCCGTACCGAACTGCAGTCCGCCTTTGTGGACGTTCGGGCAAGAGATGTTCAACTCGATTGCTTTGACGTTCGGCGATTGGGAAACGGCCTTACAGACTTGGTAATAGTCGTCGACTGTATTGCCGGCAACGTTCGAGATCAAAGGCACATCGAATTTTTCAAGCGCTGTGTGCTTCTGTGCGACAACGACTTCAACGCCGGGATTCTGCAATCCGATGGCATTCAACATACCGGATGGTGTTTCCGCCAAACGCGGCGTAGCATTACCTTTGCGGGGCTCAAGCGTCGTCGCTTTCGTCATGATGGCGCCCAAAAGGCTCAGGTCGTAAAACTTGCCGTAATCCTCACCGAAGCCGAAACATCCGCTCGCTGGGATGATCGGGTTTTTTAATTCCAAACCAGGTAAACTGACTGCTAATCGATTCATAATACTATCTCCTCTGCTCTGAAGACCGGTCCTTCGACACAGACTCTGTAATTATCGTAAGCGGATGTGCTGTTTTTCTTGTCGCAGACACAGCCGTAGCAAGCTCCGATACCGCAAGCCATCCGTTCTTCCAGCGACAGGTAGGTAAGGCTTGGGTCGAATGTCTTCGATACAGCCACCAACAAACCTTTCGGGCCGCAAGCGAAGACTGCGTCCGGCACGAAGCCGTCCAATTCATCGAAGTATTGTGTCACGAAGCCATGCTTGCCGTAGCTGCCGTCATCCGTCGCGATGTTCACTTTGCCGAACGCTGCGAATTCTTCCTCATAGAAAACTTCCTCTTTGTTTTTGAAACCGAAGCAGCTGACTACGTTAACGCCTTTTGCATGCAATTGTTTCGCCAATTCATAAAGCGGAGGAACGCCGATACCGCCCCCGATCAGTAAAGCGTTCTGCCCTGCTGCGAGCATATCGATCGGATAACCGTTGCCCAACGGCCCCAGGATGTCCAATTCATCGCCTGCTGTAAGCTTACTGATGATGGTGGTGCCTTTTCCTTCGGTACGGTAGATAATGACGCACTCTTCTTTTTCGGCATCGATTGCTGCGATGCTGATGGGGCGTCTCAAGAGCAATTCATCCCCAGGGACGCGGATATGCAAAAACTGATCCGGCGCGCCCATTTCATTCACTAATGCACCTTTCAGGCGCAATTCGAAGATATCTTTTGCGATTTCTGTCTGACTGACGACTGTCATCATAGCTTGACTCATAATTATTTTCCTCCTTAGTTTTGACAAAATAAGGTGATCTCAAAAAATGCGATGGAGCAAGCTTCAAAGCAAATTCTTCTGTGTCTCTCTGGACGCAGTTAAAGAATCACCGACCTATTTATTCACGCTCTGATCAAAGTTACTTCTTCGATGCCGTCGACTTCATTCAAACGGACGGAAATCTGTTCCGCTTGGGATGTCGGGATGTTCTTGCCGACGTAATCTGCCTTGATCGGCAGTTCCCGATGGCCTCTGTCAATCAGGACCGCGACCGTGATCCGTTTCGCTCTCCCGAGATCCATCACTGCATCCATACCGGCCCTGATCGTGCGGGCGGTAAACAGGACGTCATCCACCAAAACGACATGTTTGCCGGCAACTGAAAACGGAATGTTCGTTTCATGCAGCACCGGGTTCTCGTTCGTATCGCGATGCACATCATCGCGGTAAAGCGTGATGTCCAACTCCCCCACCGGAATCTCGATGCCTTCAAAATCTTTGATCCGTTCCGCGATGCGTTTGGCTAAGTAGATGCCGCGTGTCTTGATGCCCACCAAAATCAAGTTCTTAGTACCATCGTTCTTTTCCAATATTTCATGTGTGATGCGAGTCAGCGCGCGTTTCATCGTCTGGGCATCCATGATTTCAATTTCTTCTGTCATGTCCACTACTCCTTCATCGTCAAAAATGAAAAAATACCCTTATGCATGTGGGCATAAGGGTACAGTCACGTGACGCTATACAAAATGTGATGCACCTTTTAGCCTCTCTGGACTATTTTAAAGGTTCCTTCAATATTACTGTAATGATAACGAATAGAGCGGCTGCTGTCAATCAATTTTTGCGCAGTTCAGCCAATTTTCCGCTGTAGAAATCGGGCAAAGGGGCTTCGAAGTGCATTTTCTCACCCGTCGTCGGATGGATAAAGCCCAATGTGGCCGCATGCAAATATTGGCCGTGGCCGCTGAGCGTCTCAGCCGGTCCGTACATAGGGTCTCCAGCTACCGGATGACCGATATACTTCATGTGGACACGGATTTGATGTGTCCGGCCGGTTTCAAGGCGCAATTTCAGCAAGGTGAAATCGCGGAAACGCTCGATGACTTCAAAATGCGTCACCGCCTTTTTACCGCCGTCAGCCACTGTGCGTTTCTTGCGGTCGACCATCATCCTGGCGATCGGCGCATCGATGGTGCCGTCTTCATGTGGGATGACGCCATGGACCAATGCAAGATAGGCCCGTTCCATCGTATGGTTCTCCAGCTGCTCGGCCAATTTCTGGTGTGCTTCGTTCGTCTTCGCGACGACCAATAAGCCGGAAGTATCCATATCGATACGGTGCACGATCCCAGGACGGATATTGGCTGTACCGTCGGATAGCGCGTTCACGTGGAACAACAGTCCGTTGACCAAGGTGCCGGAAAGGTGCCCTTTGGATGGATGGACAACCATACCGGATGGCTTATTGACGACCAACAGCGCATCGTCTTCGTAGATGACATCCAATGCAATGTCTTCTGGCGTTACGTTGATTTGTTCCGGTTCCGGAATCGTCAATTCCAATAGATCTCCTTCTTGGACCTTATAGTTCGATTTGACGGCTTTGTCATTCACCATCAGGTTGCCGTCTTTGATCCATGTCTGAATCTGCGAGCGGCTCGTACCGGTCATGAAATCTGCCAAAATCTTATCGATCCTGCCGGTTTGACCATCAATGTTAAAAACAATTTTTTCTGTCATTTGAATCCCACTTTACTTTAGCTTATTTTTTGAACTTATTTTTTGCTCTTCCTCTTCCATGAAAAGGATATAGATCGTCATCAGGACGACGCCTATCGTCAAACAGACATCCGCCACATTAAAAATCGGGAAATCGATAAAGTCCAACCGGAACATATCGACAACATAACCCAAACGCATCCGGTCGATGAAATTTCCGATGGCACCGCTCAAAAGAAAAGCGTAACTGATGCCCACAATTTTTTTGTCGAACCCTTGCTTATGTGCATTATAGACCATCGCACCCACGACAACTACTGTGATGATGAAGAAAAAGAACATTCTTCCTTCAAAAATCCCCCAAGCAGCACCCTTGTTCTGGATATAGAACAGAGACAAGATACCTGGTAACACTTCCTTCACCTCATGCAATGCAAAATTATTTACGATGGCAAGTTTGCTCCACTGATCCAGGACCAACAGCAAGACGGCCAATATATAATAGATAATCATCCGATAGCCTCACTTATTCTGAAATTAACCTCATTAGGTACCTTTTGCCTCTATCTATTGTAAACTAATTTTTCAAATTGTATAGTCATTCCGCTCAGTTATCATGCGTAGCAATCAGAACTATTTCATAATCCTTTTAATGAAAATGTAATAATTATTTGCAGAATCTGCAAACTACCTTGATTAAGAATCGCCATTTTCGGTATAATGAAGGTTGTATTGTTACATATCACGTAATAAAGGAGCTTGTTTATGTTGAGAGGTAAGAAGATTGCAATAGTTTTTGCCGGTGCTCTGGTATTGTCAGCCTGCACAGACCAAGTGAAGGAAGCGTCAGAGACAATCACCCAGATAAAAACCGAGGAAACCGAAATTGTTTCCCAAATGAATGAGCTGCAACAATTGGAGACTGCGTTACAGGAAACATTCGATGCATCGTTGGCCAGCGATGAAGAGCTAACAACTTTCAAAGACGGCTCGGCAGCTGTGTTCACCAACGTTGAAGAACGCCGTACTCTAGCCGATTCGATTGAAAGCGCTTTGGAAGGCTTGTCCGAGACAAAAGCCGACTTCGTTGCATTGGACGAAGAAACCTTGCCACTGGACCAGATGCAGGCCATCGGTGAAACGTTGGATCTGTTCAACGAAAATTCATTGTTCTACCTTGCTGCTTATCGAGACACCCTGGATAAGGAAGAAGAAATCTTGGCTGGGTTTGGAGCGGATGATGCCACTTTTGAAACATTTTTTGCGGGCATCGAAGCGATCAATCTGAACGCTGAAACGAACCAAGCCAACCTCTCCCCTGTCGCTGAGAATTTGACGACTCTGGATGCGCAATTGGTTGAATTGGAAGCAGCCATCGCTGCAATCGGCACGGAAGGCAGCACGGAAGCCGATTCTTCTGCCGGTGCTGCGGAATCATCCGAAACAGCCGCTGTTGAAAAGCCAGCTAAAAAAGCTGAGCCCGTCAACTACGAATACCGCATCAATCCACAGATTTCCACTGTCCAACCGATCGCCGACGACGGCAACAAGCAAGTCGCTTTGCTGACTTTCGATGACGCGCCGCAACAACCGAACAGCTACACAGTGAAAATCGCAGAAACTGTCAAATCAAAGGATGCCAACGCCATTTTCTTCGTGATGGGACAATTCCTTACCGTAGAGCAAGCTCGCGAAGACATCAAGACCGTATATGACATGGGCTTCGAAATCGGTAACCATTCCTATTCGCATCCCGATTTCCAATCTCTGACCTACGATGAGCAACTGGAAGAGATCAAAACAACGAACGACCTGATTGAAGAGATCACCGGCGAACGTCCGCGCTTCCTGCGCGCGCCATACGGACAGTATAATGAGGACACAATCGCAATCGCCGAAGCGGAAGGCATGACGATCATGAACTGGACCTATGGCTACGACTGGGTGGAAGAATTCATGGAAGGCACTGCTTTGGCGGACGTCATGGTTAACTCGAAGTACTTGGGTGACGGCGCAAACTTGCTGATGCATGACCGCCCATGGACAAACGATGCGATCGGTGCCATCATCGATGGCCTGCGCGCGAAAGGCATCGCAATCGTAGATCCAAACGTGATCGAATCGCCTGAACGGGAGGAAATGTAATGATGACATATTTTAAACAGACACTCGCTGTATCCAGCCTATTGTTTTTTCTGTCAGGTACGACAGTGGCATCGGCCAGCGAAACCGAAAGCCCTACTGCCAGCGATAGCGCTGTAGTGATTTCAACGCAGGAATCAGCAGCAAGCGCGTTGATGCTGCGTCAAGGCGCCCTTTTGAAGACCCCCACCGCCAAGGAACTGCCGAAGAAATTCTTCTACGACAGCGGCGTCGAAATTGCCTATCCGGCTGACGGCGTCAAAGGGATCTACGTGACGGCCTACTCGGTCGGCTATGAAGAAAAATTCAACAAACTGGTTGACTACGTCGATTCGAATGATTTGAACGCGATGGTTATCGATATCAAGGATGATATGGGCGTCGTGACAGCAGATTTCGACTCCGCCGATTCGCACATCCAAGAAAATACGGAAGAATACATTCCCGATATCAAGGAATTGATGGACGTGATGGAAGAAAAACAGATCTATCCGATTGCCCGTATCGTGACCTTCAAGGACACTTTGTTGGCTAACGAACAGCCGGAAATGTCCTTCACGAACAGCAACGGCACCGTCTGGAAAGCTTCAAATGGCGAATCATTCATCAATCCATTCCTGAAGCAGACTTGGGATTATGCTGTCAACGTCGGTATCGAAGCCGCCAAAGCAGGATTCAAGGAAGTTCAGTTCGACTATGTCCGTTTCCCGGAAGGCTTTGAAGTCTGGGGCGACAAGTTGAATTATGACATGGGCGAATATGCAGACCTGGATATGGACGATACCGCAAAACGTGTGAAAGCCATCACCGACTTCACTGCTTATGCGAAGGAAAAATTGATGCCTTACGGTGTTGAGGTATCAGTAGATATTTTCGGTTATACCGCATCGGTCATCGAAGCTCCCGGAATCGGGCAGAACTTCCCGCAAATTTCCGAAAATGTGGATGTCATCTCATCCATGATCTATCCTAGCCACTGGGGCATTTCCTACTTCGGTATTTACCAACCGGATCTTTATCCATATGAATTGGTAACCGAATATATCAAAGTCGAAAACGAGTTGTTGGCTACTTTAGAAACACCGCCCACTAGTCGGCCTTGGTTGCAGGACTTTACAGCATCTTATCTAGGATCAGGCAACTATATGACCTATGGCAAGGCGGAAGTCGACGCACAAGTACGCGCTTTAAAAGAGGCAGGCATCAACGAGTTTCTGTTGTGGAACGCTCTGAATAACTATACTTACTAAGAAAAGCATAATGAAAAGCTCGGCCAGGAAAATCTCCCGGTCGAGCTTTTTGTCGCCAATATAGCCTATTCTGGTGAAATAACCATAGAAATCCATTCAGTAATATTTACTTCTACACAATTCGTGTCCCGTGCACTTCGGTTAATCCCAAAATTTTTTCAAGGTCTGCGAGATTGTCTTTCGTAATGCCGCCACCCGGCATGATCGTCATGGATTGACTGATTTTCGCAAGTTCGGCAATATGCGCTGCGTTATCGAAAATTGTTTTTTCGGTCGGACCGCCATGCGTCAAAATCCGTGAAAAGCCAATTTCTCTCAACCATAATAAAGCCTCTCTTTGCTTCTCTTCCGGAATTTCATCAAATGCCATATGGAAAGCAAGTTCGATTCCATTAGCGACAGCCAACTTGGCGATTTCTTCCAAAAAGGGTTTATCCAACTCGTTAGTTGCGGTTAGAGCTCCTACCGCTATACCATTGGAATGCAAGGAAATAATTTCTTCTAAATCCCGCATCATGATCGCTTTTTCCAGAATGGAATAAACAAAATCTCCACCTCGTGGCCGCAGTATCACGATAACGGATACCTCTTTGGCCGAACAATACTCCGTTGCAACTTTGATGACACCACTGCTTGGTGTTGTTCCCCCTACGGCTAAGTTATCGCACAATTCGATCCGTTTAGCTCCGCGCTCGATGACCTCTGGCACGTTCGTAAAATTTTCTACACATGCTTCTTTCAGCATTCTATCACCTCATCGCATTATCCTTGCTGAGAATCAGCTGATTATTCAGCGCCTAAACTAATCCTTCTTTTTTCAGCACTTGCATGAGATTCAGTTTATTGTCAGCGACGACTTTCCGAATATCCAAGTGGATGCCCTTATAGTTCAAGTACTCAAAGGCCTGTATATCACGTTTATCGACCGCTACTGCGTTTGTGACCATCTTTTTACCATCCGAATAACTCATGCTGCCGATATTGACGAAATCAATCTGAACGCCCTTTTGCACAATACGTGCTACATCGGTAGGATTCGTGAACAAGAGCATCGCCCGGAATTGGTTGTGCGCATCATCAAAGTAGATTTCCACAAACTTATCTACCGGAATCACATTGACCTTCACACCCGGTGGAGCGACCTGACGCAAGAGCGTCTTTCGCAGGTGATCCTGCGCCACCTCATCACTGACGACAAGGATTCGCTCTGCTTTGCTGAGCTTTGTCCACACGGTCGCCACCTGTCCATGAATCAAACGATCATCGATCCGGACTAATCGAATATCCATTACCACATCAGAACCTCCTTAAATCGCTCAACCGCCAATCGTATGCATCTTAATTTCCCTCCGCAATTCAGGATGCTTTCTTATTGAACATATGCTTGAAGGCATTCTTCAAAACATCGAAGAAACCCAATGATTGAACCATATGATCTGGTTGCACATAGATGCGGATCGCACGTAAAACGTCCTTGGGGTTTTTTGCTGAAAAAGTATATGTACCGTCCTTCTTTGTCTGAAGCGCAAAACGTGGAATCCATTTCCCTTTGAACATCACCGATGCAAGGACATAATCGACCTCTTCCCAAGGAATTTGAATGAACTTTCGCGGATCACGATGATGATAAAATTCAAATGCTTGATCTCCAATCATGATTTTGCCATAGTCGGTCAGCCCCATATATGAAGTACCATCCACTACCATATCAACCTTTGCATTCAGGGATTCAACCATTGCATATGCCCCTCTCTCTTTTCGTCTGATTTGAGTATAATATACACTCTTTGCTTTTTACAAGAAAAACAAGGCTCAGGCTGGTTTGCCTGAGCCTCATAATCATTATTTTTGATGCACCCGAATATTACAGCAATCCAATCAAGCGTCCGCCGATACCGACGACGAACAAGCCAAGAATGATCACGATTGGGGAGACTTTCTTCTTCAACAACCACATGCAAAGCAATGTCAACAGCAAAGCTGCCAATCCAGGGATCAATTGATCCAAGTTGTTTTGCAAGGTCGTAACTTTTGTATCAGTCAGTGACAAGCCTGAAGTGTACTGCATCAGAGCTTGCTGGATGCCGGCAGTGCCACTTGGCAGGTTTTCCCAATCGATAAATGCGCCTTCTTGCAATTTCACTGAAGAAACGGTTGGAGCAAACGAGATGGATACCCAACGTTGCACTAAGGCAGCCAATACAAACATCCCAAGAATGGAAGCACCTTTTGTCAAATCCTGCAGTATCCCGCCGGACAAATCCTCAGTGATTTTTGATCCAGCCTTGTAACCGAATTCTTGGGTATACCACATGAATCCCCAACGGATAGCGTTCCATGCAACGAAGAACAGGATGGGTCCTAAGATGTTTCCTGTTAAGGCCAAGGATGCACCTAAAGCCCCCAGAATCGGACGGACCGTAAACCAGAATACAGGGTCACCGACACCGGCAAGAGGGCCCATCATTCCGACCTTCACACCTTGAATCGTAACATCATCCACTGGAGCTCCGTTTGCGCGTTCCTCTTCCAGAGCCAGCGTTACGCCTAATACTGGAGATGCCACATATGGATGTGTATTGAAAAATTCCAAATGACGTTTCAATGCCAGGACGCGATCTTCTTTTGCTGGATAAAGCTTTTTGATTGCTGGAATCATTGCGAAAGCCCAGCCACCATTTTGCATCCGTTCGTAGTTCCATGATCCTTGAATGAAGGTGGAACGCCAAGCAACAGCTAGTCTATCTTTTTTAGTTAATACGAACTTTTTATCTACCGTATTTTGTGCCATGTTTGCAGTCTCCTTTCCTAATAGTCGTTGAGTATCGAATCAAGTGGATCGCCAGTATTGCTGGAACCGCCATTGCCGGAACCGCCCATTTTAGAAAGGTTCAAGTAAATCAAGGCCATTGCAACACCTAGGGCTCCTAATGCGATCAACGTCAATTGAGATACAGCAGCAACAACGAAACCGATGACGAAGAATGGCCATACTTCTTTAGTGGCCATCATATTGATTACCATAGCATAACCAACAGCTACTACCATACCGCCACCAATTGCCATTCCATCAGTCAGCCAGCCCGGCATTGCTTCCAATCCGGAACGGACTGCGTCTGCAGGGATGAACAGAAGCAATGCTGCAGGAATTGCAATCCGCAACCCTTGCATGGCAATCGCTCCAATTTGAAGCCATTCGATTTTGCGATAATCGCCTTGTTCTGCAGCTGCGTCCATCATATGAACCACAGGAACTGCTAGTGTACGAACGAACATCGTCAAGACCAATCCAGCTACAGCCAGAGGGATCGCAATGGCGATAGCGGAAGATACACCATCTACGCCTTGACCACCTAAAACCAAAATAATTGCAGATGCGACAGAAGCTAGTGCTGCGTCAGGTGCTACAGCGGCTCCGATGTTTGCCCAACCCAATGCGATCATCTGTAATGATCCGCCAAGAATAATACCAGCTTCAAGATTTCCTGTGACCAGACCGATCAATGTACATGCAACGAGTGGTTGATGGAATTGGAACTCATCCAAAATACCTTCCATCCCGGCAAAGAATGCCACGATGATAACCAGAATAATAGAAACGACTGACATAATATACCTCCTCTTTTCTTGTTATGCCTTAGCTAATTCTTCTTTAGCTTTTTTCAGCAACGTATCCATTTTTTCCGATGAATCATTCGGAACTTTCCGGACATCAAATTTAACGCCTTTTTCTTTCAATGTTTCAAACGCTTTCACATCTTCAGGCCCCATTGACAAGACCTTATTCACGACAACCTTGCCGACTGAGTGAGCCATTGACCCAACATTCAATTCCTCAATCTTGACGCCGCCATCAATTACCCGAACGACATCTTGCACATTTTCAAAAAGCAAGAGAGCATGGGTATTTCCGAAACGAGGATCCTTGGCGATTTCAATCATTTTTTTGATTGGAATCACATTGGCTTTGACTCCTGGAGGTGCAGCTTGCACGATCAGGTTTTTCCGCAATTCATCCCTTGAGACATCATCCGAAACTACAATGATCCGATTTGTTCCAGCTGATTTCGCCCACGTTGTTGCTACTTGCCCGTGAAGCAATCGTGAATCCAATCGAACTAAAGCTAACTTGATCTTTCCATCCCCAACGACTGTCCCTACAGGAAGGTTGCCTTTAGGTTGTTGCACTGTAGAAGCCGCTTCCACTTTCTTCGGCTCTAAAGTTTCTGGCTTAGCTCTCACACCGTCCTTCGCTGCTGGAAGAATTTGTGCAGCAATTTTTTGCGCTGAGTCCATGCTCAGACGTGCAGCATACGCTTCGATGACCATCGGAAGGTTCATTCCGGCGATTATCGCCCATGTGTCTTTATGTGCTTCGAAAAGACTGTTGGCTTGGTTGAACGGCGTGCCGCCCCATAAATCGACTAAGAACAGTACTTCATCTTGGTTGTCAAAGGATGCAATAGCCTCTTGCATCTTTGCTTTGACATCGTCCGGTCCTTCACTAGGCGCCAGTGTCACTGCTTTGACATTTTCTTGTTCGCCGAAAATCATCGAAGCCGATTGCAGAATACCTTCAGCGAAATTCCCGTGACTTGCTAGGATAATTCCTACCATTTGTATACCTCCCATTGAATATATTTTGCGACTGTTTGGATAAAAAGCTTGGCAGGCGATTTACCAGTCATTATACTACTAGCAAAAAGCGTGCCAACTTAGTGTATGGCTTAATCATAAGGAATTGAGAAACAAAAAAATACACTAAAACAATTAGTGTTTTAGTGTATCGATCGCACTGAAAGCTAGTGTATGGTTTACTGTATCGTCACTCTTGATAGGTCAACAACTGCTGCAGATAGTATACTTCATCTTTCGGCATTTCAATTTGGAAAGTGCCGCTCAGGAGATTTAAGGACTGTTCCAACTGCTGGAACCTCTCTGTCTGTTCAGTCAATTCCAGTTCTTCTTGCGGTGCAATCAATGTATCCTGGCGTAAGGCCCGCTCAAACATTCCCGCCAGGTGCATCAGAATATTGATTAATTGGGAATAATTTTCTTCCTTCTTTAATATGGAACTGCTGTACTTCCATAAAGGTTCGATCAGCTTTTGCGGATTCAAGAAAGTAAAGCTTTGCGTCATGTATTCCACGCATATCTGTTTTGCCTTCTCCGATGTCAACTCACTATCATCAAAGGATTCGGATTCTTCTATTAAATAGTCCAATACTTTTTCGGCATCCCCATTGAAAAAATGTTCCATTGGAATGTAAACGGCATCGATTTTTGGTTTGACGATTCCTGTTGTCGCCAGGATGTCATATTTCTGTTGCAAGGTTACGAGCTGCTTGTCCATATCGATCACCGAAATCGGCAGCACCTCGATGTCCACATCAAAATACTTCTCCAGATGTTTGTCGAGCATCTCTTTCATCTTTTGCGCGGTCCCTTCGCCCGAAGCGCAGATAGCAACGATTGCCTTTTTGAGCTTTAATGATTGACCGTTCTCTTCCCTAGTGGTCACGTGGGTGCCTGCATAACCACGAAAAGATTGAAGCGATCGATAAATTTCATCAAGTGTCGTTTCTACAAGGTCCGTCTTCCGCACTGTCTCCAAAACGATCGGGGTCGTGACCATGTCGATGGTTTTGACCTCAATTCCTGTTTTCTCAGTGATTTTTTCCGAAAATGTCGTCAGCGAACCCATATCCACCAACAAAATCACGCCACTCCCTCGATCTATTTCTTGGACACAATGAATAATTTTTTCGAGGGCTACTTGGGGCTTCATCTCAAGCGGCATATCCACAGCTCGGATATTGTCGACCCCCAATAATGTCGTCACAACCTCCGCCATGCTCGTTGCTGTGCTCCTGCCATGGGCTGCAATCACAACACCCACGCGGCCTGTAACATTGTCTTGCTTTAGTGAGACCAACAACAACGTCAGGTAATAGGTCTCCACTTCAGGGATGTTGATGTTGTATTCTTTTTGTAGCTCTTGTTTCATCCATTTAGCAACCGAAAACTCTTTGGGGTAATCTTCCACCATATTTTTGATGCTTGCATGGAGCGTGCGGTTGCTTTCTCCCAATTGAATCCGTTTTAAAAACGAACTGATATGCAGACTCATCGCATAGACGAAATTCCGCTGGAAGTGATAATCCAGATGTTTTTGTGCATACTCAAACATATTTTTTGCAAAGCCAATGATCCGCTGATCAATGATTTCAGAAAGCTTCTTCTCTGTATCGAAGGTCAAACCCGTATCACGATAAAAAGATTTCAGGTGGACATTGATGTCGGTCATAATGAAGTGGTTGATGGATTCCTGGTCAAGCCCCTCCTCCCGCAGCAACGCGGCCTTATTCCCGATTATCTCATACAGGTTATAAGGAAGATCGTAGGAATCCCTTATCATTGGGCTTTCCGTTCCTTCATTCGGTACCAAGGTCAGCACGGGCTCCAGTATCCGAGTGAGTTCATTCAAGCGCTCACGATGATTATTCGCCAGATTCATCAGACCATTTTGGATTTCTGGTGTCAGCTCATCCAACGTAATCGATATGTCACTGGAATTCATGTAGTTCAAAAAAGCCCGCGCACAGACAAGCTGCACATTCGATTTCAGCTGACCGACATTTCCATAGGTGACGCTGCCTATCAAAGCCTTCACTGCATCCTGTTTCACATGGATACTTCTTTGGATGCGATTGGCTTCGATCGCAACCATCCGTTTCAGCAAGTCCACCTGTTCTGCAATCGGCCGCTCCGAAAATTGCGGCAACTTGATGACGATCGGGATACGTCGCACAAAAGTCTGCAGCAAACTGGAAGCGGGATCTTCCGTCGTTGCACAAACAAGACGGACATTGACTTTATTGGCTTTATCGGTTTCGCCCAAGCGATTGTAAGTGCCGTGATCCATCAGATAAAATATCATTTCTTGTCCTTCCGGCGGCAGGCGGTGCACTTCATCCATAAAGAGCATGCCTCCGTCTGCCCGTTGGATCAAGCCGTCCGTCGTTTCCGTCGCTCCTGTAAAGGCACCCTTGCGATAGCCGAATAAATGAGCCATCAATAATTCGGGATTGTGCGCATAGTCGGCACAGTTGAACACAACCAGCTCCTTATCAGCTGCAAAAACTTGATTTGCTTGCGCGAACCGAAACATCGCATGAACAAAAAAAGTTTTCCCGCTTCCTGTCGGTCCAGTTATCAAGCAACTCAAACCCTTAGGAGGATAGAGGATTGCTGCTTTAGCCTGATCAACTTGAGTCCGCATGCTGTCATTCGACCCTACTACATTTGCAAATCCTTCGTTATTTGTTTCGCGGTTGCCCGCATTACTTCCTTCTCGGATTGAGGATATGCCAGAAATTTTAGAAGCAGTTACGCCCGCTTGTTTTTTTGGCCTTGCTGTAGGCTTGTGTTGGTCCTCTATATATGAGTGCATCTTTTTTTGTGGTTGTTTCTGGATTTGCAAAGAGTGGTCCGCATATCTGACCGGCCGTCCAGAGGATTTGATCAGTTTTCCCTGACGAACGAGCTCGTTCAAGTCGCTGCTTGCATTGGGCCGTTTGATGTCGAGTTCCATCACGACTTCCTGAGTCGTCACGCCTTCGTTCGCTTGTTCAAAAGCAGCTTCTGTCCACTCCTGTGAGCGGATTCTGATATACTCATAGATTCTGTCAATTCGTTTCACCCGGATTCCTCCTCTTACTTCATCACCATAAAAGTACCATAATCCCGAAAGAAACGAAAGTGGCAGCTTATGGAAGGTGCCGTTCCGCATTCTGCTTTTTCAATGCGTCAGAAATAACTCCAAATATGCTTTCAAAAAATTTGAATAATAGCTAAACTTGTAATACAATGTACATACAAAGGAGTGGTCATGATGAGTACTATATCATTACGTATGGATGAAGAAGAAGAAAAATTAATCAAAGAATATGCAAAAGCCAAAAACATTACGATTTCTGCTCTCTTTAGGAATGCAGTATTAGAAAAAATTGAAGATGAAATTGACTTAGATCTTTACCATGTTGCCATGAAACAACACATTAAGAACCCTCAAGTTCTTTCTTTCGATGAAATGATGAAGGAATTAGATTTCTGATGGTGGCATTTAAAGTAGCCTTTGAAAGCAACGCTCAAAAGACACTGAAGAAAATGGATCGCTATCAAGCGCAAATCATTTTATCTTGGATTAAAAAGAATCTAGTGGATACGGAGAATCCCAGACAGCATGGAAAGGGACTTGTCGCGAACCATTCTGGTGAATGGCGTTATCGGATTGGTGATTACCGTCTGATTGCAGACATCAATGATGATACAATCACTATATTAATTCTTGAAATCGGCCACCGGAAAGATATCTATAAATAGTAAGAGTCTTTCTCTAGTGTCACTTCCATATATAATAGCCATATAATGAATTTCAAAATAATTAACTTAATTATGAAAATACTTCTTACACAGATTTTATTTTTGTGATACCATGGTTGACGTTGCACAAAAATAGAAGGAGTGTTTATATGCCCACAAACAAAAAAGAAGGAATTATTTTTACTACGATAATGTGCTCGATGATGGTGTTAGGAATGAGCATGTACAATCTGCTGCTGCATGACAATTTTGGTTTAGTGCCGCTTATGGCAGGATTAGTGCCAGGTTTCGTCGTTGCGTTTAGTTTGGACGTATTCGTTGTGGGAGTAATCGCAAAGAAGATTGCTTTTCAATTGCCGATCAATAAAAAAAGCAAGGTGCAGTTAATTTTGACGATTTCCAGTCTGATGGTCTTAGGCATGGTAACTTTCATGTCATTATTCGGCGTTCTGATGGAAGGCGGCATCCCTGATAATTTATGGGCGGCGTATAGTGAAGCCTGGAGAATGAATGTTATTGTCGCTTTGCCGTTACAATTGTTGATTGTCGGGCCTGTTTCCCGGACAATTCTTGGTAAAATCCAAGCCAATAGTCAACTTATTTTGGAATAAGCTTTAACGCATAGTTGGTGAAAAAATATCAAAAGGTGGAGCATCCGGGATCAGATCCTTGCATGCCTGCCTTTTTTGTTGTTGGTAAAGCCCCCTGCCGGGTAGCAATAAGGCAGAAATTGTCGAATGCAAGCGGGATATTCGACAGTTTGATTGCGAGGAACGGCGAAGTTGTCGAATGTTGGAAAACATCCGACAATCTGGCCCACCAGCAAGACCAACCTGTCGAATGTTGGAGGAACATCCGACAAATCGCTCCCCCGCACCCCACCTCACACAGGATAGTATCGAAAAAGGTACAGCTCCCTTGGCGAAAACCGAGGATGCTGCACCTTCTATTTGTCGTTCAGTAACATACCGCAGGGATCAGATGATCGCATTCGTATGGTTCGAAAGCAGCGCGATGTATGCCGCGCTGACGGGTTTCTGCCGGATGGTCTCGAGGCCCTTTTTGTACAGGTTCATCTGGCCGCGGTACTTGTCGACGATATTCTCGGGCAATACCGGCACGCGGTCACCCACGAAGTCGGTCTTGAAGTCGTAGAGTACGATGTGATCGTCGTACTCGATGAAGCCGTCGATGATACCGTGGATCAGCAGATTGTCGGTTGAGTCTTCCGGTACCTCAGTGAAGATCCTACTGGCCGGAATCAGCAATGAGAACGGCATTTCCCGTCTCACCCTGTCCGCGTTCGCCTGGATTTCCTGTCCCAACTCGGTTTCGAAGAATTTGGCGATCTGTTCCGCATCGAGCTTCTCCGCGACAGCCTGCTCCAGCAGCCCATCCCCTACCAATTCAAGCAACAGCTGCATCACATAGGCTGCGGTGATTTCCTTTTCCAGATCCACGGACTGCATCACGAAATGGGTCGCGGTACCGATTTCGGCGCTGTTCGGCATCACCGTCTCTTGCATGAAACGCGGACGCGGGAACTCGGGCTCCACATAGCGGGAGACCCGTTTGGTGTCGGAAAGGTCCAGCTTCAGCATATGGCTTTCGTCCGGATCTTCGAACAGTCGCTTGATTTCGGAAACGGACTGGTAGCTAGTGGTTATCGTTGCCGCTTCGTGGGGATACTGCGCCTCCATCAGGGCAACGGCTAGCTTCATCTCTTCCGCCAAAGAATGCTCATGCGTTTCGACGTTGGCGGACGCCATCTGCTCGATTTCGTCTTTCCACTGCGATTCGTTGATTTCCTCCATGGCGACCGGGATGTAGGACAGCAGGTCTTCCTCACGGAAAGTCTGGATGCTGAAGTGTACCGGATAGTGCGTCAGTTCGCCCCGGTACTCCTTGTGGAAATGGTCATTCTCGGCATCCTCGTGCCGGTACAGGCACATGCCGAGCCATTTCATCATCGAACTGGCTTGCAGCCGCAAGTAATCCGGCAGCAGTTTCCCGCTTGTTCCGTCGGCCACTTGCCAATCGGCCCAAAGTTTCTCTTCGGATTTGTAGGAACCGACTAGGAACAGTTTCTGTTCGGCGCGGGTCAGGGCCACATACAGTTTGCGCATCTCTTCCGCCAGCAATTTCTTTTTCTTTTCGATCGCCAACGCTTGGCGCGCCAAGGACGGATACTGAACCCGTTGCTGGACGTCGAAATAATCGGTTCCTAGCCCGTGCGTCTCCGAGAAGATGTATTTGCTTTGCGTATCGCTCAGGTTGAACCGTTTCGACAGATCCATCAGGAAGACGACCGGGAACTCGAGGCCTTTGCTGGCGTGGATGGTCATGACCCTTACGGCATCCTCATCGTCGCTGAAGGAAGTCGGCTCAGCCAAATCTTTGTCGCGCTGCTGGATCTTTTCGATGAAGCGGATGAATTGGAACAGCCCTTTGTAGTTCGTTTCCTCGTACTTCTTTGCCCGCTCATAGAGGGCGTGCAGGTTGGCCGTCCGCTGTTTGCCGGCGACCATACCGCCGACGTAGTCGAGGAAGTGGGTATCGTTGTAGATGGTCCAGATCAGCGTGACGAGGCTGCTCCGTCTGGCCGTGTTGCGCCATTCGTGCAAGCGTCCCATGAACAGTGCCAGTTTGCTGTACGCATCCTTTATTTCCGCAGTCTGCTCGATTCCGGAAGCTTCGCATATTTTGATGAAATGCTGCACAGCTTCGTAGAAATCGCCGTTCTTCTGCTGGATGCGGATCAGCGCTAACTGCTTCTCGTTCAAACCGACAATCGGCGAACGCAGCACTGCCGCAAGCGGGATATCCTGACGCGGATTATCGATCACCTTCAGCAAGGAGAGGATGATCGAAACTTCGGTGCGCTGGAAATAGCTTTCCGTGTCGTTCAGGATGACCGGAATCTGGAAATCCTTGAAGATCTCCAGGATGACGAGGTTGTTCTTCTTCGTCGGCGTCAACAGCACGATGTCCCGGTAGGATAGTGGCCGTTCTTCCTTGGTCTTCTTGTCGTAGATCAGGAACTTCTCGTCGATCAGCGCCTTGATTTTCTGCGCGACCATCGTGACCTCCCCGGCTGTCTTGTCGTCGATCGTCAGGTCGGCTTCAAGATCGTTCTCCGGCGTGAGGGCTTCTTCGTCGTTGTCGGCATTCTCCGACAGGTAGATCAGCAGCTCCGTCTGGTTGCGCTCGCTCTCAGGAAAGGATTTGTTGCCGGCCTGGAGCTTCGCGGCTTCGTCGTAGTCCATCTGGCCGACTTTTTCGTCCATCAATTGCTCAAAGATGAAATTCGTGAAATCGATGACCTCTGCGCGCGACCGGAAGTTTTCCGCCAGAATGATCCGTTCTCCACCGTTTTTATCGGCAAAGGCCGCATATTTACGCAGGAACAGGCTCGGATCGGCCAAGCGGAAGGCGTAGATGGACTGTTTGACATCCCCAACCATGAACAAGTTCTCGGTTTCCGGCTGGTGCCGTGTCACCCAATAGAGGATGCTCTCCTGCAACTGGTTCACATCCTGGTATTCGTCGATCAGCACTTCTTCGAATTTGTTGCGGTAATAGGCGCTCGCATCGCTCATCTTGCGCTCCCCATCCTCGGCGATCGGCGCCAGAATCTGCAGCGTCAGGTGCTCCAGGTCATTGAAATCAAGCACATTGTCGTCTAATTTCCGCTCCCAATAGGCTTCGGAAAAGCGTTTCGTCACCCGGGCCATCTCTTCGGCATAGGGATGGATGCCCCGCAGCACTTCCTCCTGTTCCGTAAGCGGTCTATTGAGGTACTGCGCGCTCAAAGCGGCGAAATCCTTTTTGTATTTGTCGCGCAGGCCTTTCAGCAATGCTTTTTTATCCTTCACTTCATCCGGGTCGGCCTTCTTGCTGCTCGGCCAACGCGCAAACTGCACTTGTTCGTTCGCGATCGTGTAGGCCAATTCGTAGTCATCCTGCCGGACAGCTTCCAACAGGCGGTCGGAATAGCCCTGTTCCGTTTCAAAAATTTCGCGCTGGGCAGCCGTCTCCACATCTTGCCCGGCCAGATGCCGCGCTTGTTCGATGTCGTAGCGGATGCCTTCGATCAGGCTCAGCAGCTGCGGCTTCAGCAATTCCTGATAAAGCACGCTGTTCGTCAATCCGTCTTCGGTGTTGTACAAAGACGGTAAGGAATCCAGCCATCGGTAAGGGATCGGATTCGCGCGCGAAAAATCATAGAGCGAAAAGATCAGCTTCATCAGATCGTCGTCGCTGCGGTCCTTCGAATAGGCCTTGGCCAGATTTTTGAAGTGCGTATCCGGCTCTCCGTAAAGCTCCTCCTTGACCTCCTCCCAGACGTCCTCCTTCAGCAGTTCGACTTCGATCGTGTCCGCCAACAAGCGGAAGACCGGATCCAGATCGATCAGATAGAAATAGCGCTGGATGACCTTCAGGCAGAAGGCGTGGATCGTCGAGATGTTCGCCTGCGGCATCAGCGAAAGCTGCTTGATCAGGTGCAAGTATTGCTCCTGCGACTGCGCTTCGTTGATGGCGGTCTGGATGGCTCCCGTCATCCGCTCCTTCATTTCCTTGGCGGCGGATTCGGTGAAGGTCACGACCAACAGCTCATCGACGTTTGTTCCGCCCTTCACTTTTTCGATGATCCGCTGAATCAGGACCGTCGTTTTGCCGGAGCCTGCCGAGGCGGAGACGAGGATGTTGTCCCCGGTCTGGTAGATTGATTGCCATTGCGTTTCCGTGAATTTTTCATTGGGTGTGCGTGCCGGTATGCCCGTCATCATTGCTCCTCCCCTTCCTCGTTGGATTCTTGATTATTCTCGTCGATTTCTTGCTTGATCTTCGAAAGGACATCTTCCTTGCTCAACTTGATGTATTTGCGGTAACGGTTCTCCGGCAATGTGTTGTCGAACTGCGAGATGGCGCGGTAAGGACCGCTGACTGTCGGCGTATACGGCCGTTCCTTGATCGGATCGAGCTTCAGGTCGCCGGACAGGATCTTCTCGCCGGCTTCCACCATGTTTGCCCGATTCTTAGCGATCAAGTGGTTGAAATCATCCAGTGTGATCAAATCGTCATTTTTGCCCAGATTGCCGGCCTTGAGTTTTTTAAAGGTGAAGATTTCCGAAGCCTGGCCGCTTTCGACAGACGGATCGATCAGGTCCAAAACGGCCGTTTCGTTCAACAACAGCCCTTTCAGCTTGTAATCGGTGATGATCGTCTTCTGGTAATCCTCGAGCGTCATGAAGCTGTTCTGCTTGATGAACGGATTCTTGACGTGCAAGTAGAAGGCCCCTGCCGGCAAGGTTTTCCCGGCCAGCAACTTGTCGGCGTTCAGCAAAGCCACATCCAGATAGGTGATCATCTGCATCGCCAAGCCGTAGTAGGCGTCGGAGAAATCGAAACTGTGCGCGCTCGATTTGTAGTCGAGGATGGTCAGGTAATTCGAGTCCCCGGCATTGACCAGATCGATCCGGTCGATCTTCCCGCGGATGTGCAGGGTGCCGCCGTTATTCAGCGGCATATCCAACCCGTCCAGCATTTGTTCGCCGCCCATTTGGCCGAAGACCGCTTCGGTGCGGATGTTCTTCAGCGCTGTCCGTCGGCTGTGCTGGTTGAGGACCCAAGCCATTTTTTGGATTGTTTCGCCCAATTGGTCCCGGATGAAATTCATCCGGTTGGAGGTCCTCAGAATTTCGAATTTTTTGCTCCCGTAGAGCTCATCTAGGACGGCATCGGCAATCTGCTTGACCGTCTCCTCGCTCAGATCAGCGGTGTCGATGAGCCTGTTCTTCAGCTGGTTAACGATCTTTTCCAAGGCTTCATGGAAAAATTCGCCTGTGCCGGCAGCGGACAGCTCGTATTTCGCCCGTTCCTTGAGCTTCAGGCCGTATTGCAGGAAGTGACTGTACGGATCTTCGAAATAGCGCTCAAGCTGCGAGACCGACAGATACAGGTCTTTCCCGTAGAGCTGTTCGGCAACCGGCGCCGTCAGTTTGCTCGGGACATTCTTGTGCCAGAGGCTGGCGAATACCTGCTGCATGATCCGTTTGGCTTGTGGATCCTTGGAGATGTACGCCAAGATGTATTTCCACAGCGTCGGGACCGGCTCATTCGTCGCGCGCTGGTGGCGCAGCAGGTGGACCAGTTGGCTGATGTTCTGTTGTTTGCTGCCAAGGAAGGCCGTCGTATCCTCCGCATCGGCAATGTCCTGGTGTTTGATTTCGACAGGGATCTGCAGCGCATTGGCTACGCGCGACACATAAGGCGAAATCTTCGGCGATTTCTTGCTGTCGTCCGCACTCATCGGATAGCTGAAGATGACCTTCTCCGTCCCCGAAAGGAAAGCCTGGTAGGCCACATACGGTTCGGCGGCCATCGATTCCGCCGTCGTCGGGTGCAGGTACTTCTCTTCGTTATTATTCAACGAACCGCTGAGACGCTCGCGGTCCTCTTCCGTCAGCAATGATTTATTGTCTTTCTGCGCAGGCAAATGGTCCTGAGTCATCCCCATCAGGAAGACCACCTTCGCCGGCTCGAAGCGCGCCCCTTCGATGCTCGAGAAGACGACCTGATCGATGCTCGGCGGCACCAGGCTGAAGGTTGCGTTCTGGAAACCGGTCAAAAGGATCTCATGGAATGCTGCCGCCTGGAAAGGGCTGTCCCCCAAAATTTCGACGTATTCGTCCAACAGGTTCAGGAAAACTTTCCAAATCTGTTCCTGCTGCCGCGCTTGGATCAGGTCCCCTTGCGCCAACGCTTCGTCGCGCCAGAAGAGCATCTGTTTGTCGACTTTGGCGGCAATCAAGAAATTGTAGAGGTTCCTTGCGGCTTCCCGGCCGGTCTTGGCCTTCGCCATCTTCTGGAAGAACGGAAGCAGCAGATCCCTCAGATAATTGCGGACCTCATTGGAAGTGTCCTGCATCCGTCTGTCCTCGGGGCTTTGGTTGTTGTTGCCGTTCTCGTCCCAAAATGTCGCAAAATACCAATCATCCTTCGAAAGCCAGCTGTTGCCCTCATAGCCGTATGCAAGCAAGACATTCTCGATCACATCGACCTGTTCGCGGAATCGCAGCACGGCTGCCGCCGTTTCCTCAAGCTCCTGCGGATTGTCAGGATTGGCCGGCGTCAACAGTTCCGTGCGCAGCAAGCGCATGATGTCTGGATAGCGCCAATGATGGCGGCGGATGCGGAACAGCGCGTCGATGAAGTCCATGAACGGATGATGCTTCATGGCGTCAGCTTTGTCGTAAAAGACGTCCATCCCGTCCTTGTCGAAGACCGGCTTCACCATCGTTTCGTACTCTTCGACCGTCCGCGCCAGGATCAGGATGTCTTTGTAGCGGTAACCGTCCTCGGCGACCAGCTTTTTGATTTCGTTGGCCACATGGAAAACTTCCGCCTGTTTCGTTTCGCAGCCCCAGACCCGGATAGCTTCCTTCTGATCCGCAGTCAGCTCGAATGAGCCTTGAACTTTGTTAGCGGTCGCATCCGTGGAGGCAATCCAATAATTCTCCAGGGTCAACAGCGCACCCTTGCATCCGTCCGTGTCTTTCGCAACCCAGTGGTCCTTCATGACCTGAATGCGCAGGCTGCGCGCCAAATGATAGAGCGTGTGGTAGGTCGATCCTGCGGTATAGAACAACTGATGCATAGCCGGCGGTTCGCTGACATAGGCTTTGTCCAGCGCCAACGTGATCGTTACTTGTTTCGCGGAGCGCAGCAGCGTCGTAACGATCTGCAGCTCGCGGGCCGTGAAACGGTAAAAACCGTCGATGAAAACATAGGTGTTCTGCATGTCCAGCGTTTCGATGACCCCTGCCAACGCCTCAAGGATGACTTCCTTTTCGAGGTACTTGTCCAGTAGCGCTTCATTGAAGGCCTGGTAAAGCTCCTTCAGTTCGGTCAGCTTCAGCTGGAAATCGGCCTCATTGCCGGATTCAGCATGGTTCGCCAAAATCCCCTGCAGATCCTCCTCTTCGATGCGGCCGCTGCGCAGCTCCAGAAACAGATCCGTCAGCTGCTTAATGAAGCCTTCTTTGTTGGCTTCCCGGCGGAAAAGGATCAGTTCCTGCTCCTTCTCCATCAAAATCTTCCGCACCAGCATGCTGAGGCCGGCTTCCGACAATTGCTGCTGTTGGAAAATCGGTGACTTCTTCAACAGATACCACGCCAACCGGCTGAAACTGAACGTCTGCAGATTCATCGAGCCCATCATATCCTGATCGCGGAAAGCCTCGAATTGCCAAAGCTTTTCCAAGATCGACATCTCCGCCTCGAACTTCGCGTGCTCCGGAACCAGCACGAATACCTCAGCATCCGGCTCCTCCGTCATAATCCGCGAAATCCGCTCATATATCGCTTGTTTCTTATCCGCCGATTCCTTGCCTAAAATAAACTGCAACCCCATCGGATCGCCTCCTGTTCGTGTAAGTCAATAAGGTTATTTTACCATACGGGAGTTGGGAAACATTTAGTTTAATAGTAAATAAAAAAGCAAAAATCCTTAATTAGATTTTCGCTTTTGAATATTATTTTTTGAAACCTGAACTCCTTAGCGATGTTCATTTGCATATTATATCCAACTGCGGTTTTTCTATTCCATTATTTGCTTAATGAAAATCATACCATTCTCAGATATCGTCTATGCATGCGTTCCATTTAAATTTATGCTCTGTAATTCTGAGCGCTCTGAAAAATTTGTAAGGGGTTCTGATGATTAGGTTTTTAAGCAAATATATATTCACAGGTGTATAATTGAGTAAAATAATTTTTAGGAGGACGATATGGAAAATACTGAAAATTCAAATCAACTCTCTGAAACAAAAGATCAAGAACTCGTTCAAAAAGATACTAATCGTGAACCCAATACCGCTATTCGTAAACGACCACTTGAAAGATATAAAGAAAAAAGACAATCTAAATTACTAGCAATAATAGCCTCTCAATTACCTAACATTCCTACTTTTGTTGATGAATTGAAGCGGCATGGCGAGATTGCTCTAGATATATCACAAGAAATGGCAAAAAAATTAGCTAACGGAGATATTACTTTTGGTACTTACACTGAGTCCGGCGTGAAGTATGCTCAGTTTGTTAATTCTGAAACAGGTCGAATATTTAAAAATATACCCATCAAAGAATTACCCGTTAATCTTGGACCAGCTATTGCTACAGCAGGCTTATCTATGAAATTACAAGAGATAACCTATGAATTAGGTGTGCTTGGAGAAAAAGTAGACCGCGTAAATAGAAATTTTGATTTGAACCGATACGCTGAAGTTCAATCTGCAAAAGAAAAGTTTGAAATGGCAATGTTAACCAAAGATTCTGATACAAAAAAGGTCTTGTTGCTCGACTCATTAACTCAAGCGACTAACGCGAAAAATTTATTTCTAAATCAATTACTTGAAACAAAAGTTCAATTGGCCCACCCAAAATCGAATGGAAAGATTCCTCTGTTTAGCAGTAGCCTAACTGCTGCCGATGGGGATAGGATAGCTATGACTGCTTTGGATAACCTCTCTTATATGAAAGATGCGTTTGGTTTTCAAATTGCAACTTTGTTTGAATTAGGTGAGTTTGATGCGCTTAATTACACCATATACGAGTTTAAGGAAGTTATCCTTCTAGACTTCTCTGGTGAAGATGCTTTATTCCTTGATGAGCACTTATCTGTCTCAACTAATCCTTTTAAGTTTTTATCAAACAATGTCGTGGAGGCTTCAAATTCAATAATTGAATTTCTTAACAATAACGAAGAAATACTTGATGTCCACTTTATACCGGATCTATTGGAGATAGCTGATAAGAAGGAGATGACGCAATATGGAAACTACTCAGTGTAAAAAATGTGGTAAGGAAATACTCGCAAATAAAAAGAAATGTGAATACTGCAAAAAAAGTACAAACGAGACTTGGAAAAAGGTGGGCAAGGGTGTATTAAGCATAGTTGGTATAGCTGGAACAGCATTTATTGGAATAGTCACAAAAGGTAAAGTAAAATAAAATCACAATAATAGAATTAAAAACCACCATCACAGTTTGAGTAGTGGCTCAATCTGTGATGGTGGTTTTTAATTCTATTTCGTTCCATTACTTGAAATATTACTTTTATTTGTAAGCGCCAAACCGGCGCTTACTCTCGCTCGCTTTGGTTATCCCTTAAATCTTTTATATTACGAATATCCAATTTTAACTAATTTGCAGATTAACTTGAATATTTTTTGAACTGTTCCATTATTTGGTGGAAATCATCCTGATCCATATTTACATAGAATTTTTTTAAATATACCTTCTTGAAGTGTGCTACTCTTTTAAGTGAAAATTTACATGCTTTTATAATTTCCCGTTTATTCCTTCTTTTGACCATCTGATTTTCTGGTTCTTTAAAGTTCATCTTAATAAATAATAGTTCATATTCTGAAAAAATCGCAAAAATATACGCAATAGGAGTAAAAAATAAGGATAATACTATTGGAGTAGAGAAGCTAATTAGCAAATCCAAACTATTAAATGTTATATAATTCTCAATGGCTATTTTTAGAGTTAGAACAATAATCGCAAAACTTATAGATGCTATGGTAAATGACAATGCCTTCTTAGTCTGCTTATACTCATCTTTAGTAGCGACAACCGCTTCTGATAAAATTAGAAATATGAAAATCGGTAATATGATTAATTCGATGAGAATATTAAATGTAATTGTACTCAATAATAATTCAACAATAACAATGAATTTGAAATTATTTTTCACTATATCAACAAAGTAATGATCATTTTCTTTAATGCTTGTAGCCTCGAAACTTATAGGGATTCCAACAAACATCACCCAGAATGCAATATCTTTCATGTACTTCCATTCCCAGAACGTAAACCATGAAGCTACAATAATCAAAGTTGCTGTGTAAAGGAGAATAACAACTACCGGAATAATTATTTTCTTTACAGTAGCAGCTTGTACCACTTTTAATAAAGATTTCCTGACTTTGGGTTTTGAAAGAAAAATGAGAGAAAATACAATAATCCAGATTCCACTTGCAATCTCACGACTAGAAAAAACATCAATAACTGAATCCATTTTCAAAAGAGTTATTTCTTTCATAACTTTTTTGAAAATGGACTTTATCCCTACTTCTCCTAAAAGAATGCCAGCTACAAACGCTGCCATATAGTTAAAGACTCGTTTCATTCCTATACTCCTTTATTAACTATAGACATTGGTTCTCTTTTTCAACTGGTAAAATTTAACAAATTTCATTTATGATACGCATCTGCGCAACATAAATGAATGACATTATTTTTTCTGTTTCTTTTTGCAGTTTGAGCAATAAGAGCGGGAAAAAATGCGATCACTTCTTAACGACCATTCGTAACCGCACAATAAACAGCGATATGATGCATCTTTCATACTACCTTGATATACAAGTACCGAAATATTACCATGTGTAACTTCTCTCACACGATCAATGTATTTTTTCATTTTTTCTTGATCCCTTAATTGCTTTTTTGCTGCTACTTCTTCTTCAGTAAGATTTTGTACAGCTACCTTTTTCGAAATAGTTTTTTCTTGTTTCTTTCTAGCGTTGATGATATTATTTCTAGGCTTAATAACAATACGCTTACTTTTCGGCTTCTTATCCGAAAGCATTTGAAATAGCTTATTATCAGCTATATTTTCGCACAACAATGCCCTTTCGTACGCTTGCGGTCCTTCGCTCGTTAGCACGGTAATAGTAGTTTCATCATTGATATATAGTTCAATTTCCTCTAAAATTTCCCTTAACGGCGTTAAATCATGCGATTGAATTGTATAATCGTTGATTCCTGATTTCATTTCAGAACCCACGGAAATTGAAGAAAGATATTCTTCATTATTCTTGGTGTATGCGTACGGTCTAAAACGATCCTTCGACATCACAAATATTTTGGAATAGTCTTCTTCGACATAAACCAAGCCTTCTTTGGTATATTCAGTGCATTGATTTTTAACATACCAGCGATGCTCTTTTTCTTCTAACTGGTCGTCACAATACTTCATTCCAACGCTAAGTAAATACGGAACTTGCTCCTTATCAAATCGCCTACCTGTTGAAGCAAAGACCATGTCAATGTACAAATAATTTTCTTGTAAATCTATATCTTTATATGCTTCAACTGCTCTTATCCTATCTTGCAAAGCAAACGGTGGGTATTCAATGTTTGGGACAATCTCATGATAACGATCCTTTTGGTATAATAGGCGAAGCTTTTCCAAACCTTCACGTATTGGCTCTGCTTGATCTTCCCAATATTTTTTTTCTTCTTGTAACAGTCTGTATTGTTTCAGCTCATTTTGAAACATTTTCGCCCATTTTTTCTGTGCTTGAACTGGAATATCGCTCACTCTAATTCCTTGAGCAAGTGTAAGAAAATACAGTTTCAAGTCATAAGGGCGCGTTGAGATATCTTTCTTGATAGATGTAATCGCATATGATTCAATTTCACTCGTTACTAGTTTCTCAATTGAATCTATTTGGACCTTAATTGGTTCAATTTTCATTTTATAACTATTGTTTTCTTCAAACAATTTACGATATTCCTCATTTTTCCAGATATCTTTGTAAGTTTGATTAAACACTTTTATCTGGCTGTTAAGTTCCAACAAATTACTAGGGGTCGAAAGCACTTGAGCGTATGACTCAGGCAATGATGACATAAAAGAATGATTTAGATTGAAATGCGTGAATCCATACTCTAAAAAACATGGCAACAATGACATCTCTTGTTCTAATATCTTCATTAATCGCTCTACTTGTGCCGGTTGAGGTTGAGGTTCAAAGCGCATTCCGGAACTGTACATATACGTCAGGCTATTTAACTGATTGAAACCAAAATATGGTGCGTAAAACTTTTCAATATAATTCGATTCTTTCTCGCTTAACTCAGATGGATCACATGTTTCTAAAACAATCATATGAAAATCTTCTAACGATGCGCTTGTTTCTACCATGAATTTGTGGATTTTGCAGGTTTTAAACGCTCCTTCATAATAAGAAGAACGCTTTCCAAAAAATAGGTCTTTATAAACGTCAGGGTGGATACGATTTAAACCTAATAGTGATTCCATGTGTTTTTTGTATCTGTCTTGGATATTTTTAGATTGTCCAACGTATATCGGCAACAACTTATCAGGGTAATTGGTATCAATATAGATCATGTATATACCCGACGTTTTCCAACTGGTTGTTGGAGTTACAAATGTTTTGTTGTTCTTAATTGTGTCCTGCACTAATTCATTTATCTCATTAAAAATCTCCATATTATTTCACCTGATTTCCTTTTCAAACAATTATAGGGCACCTATAGTCCCCTGAAATTCGAATAAACATAATAAGTTTAAGATTATAGCTGGTCAATGCACTGAATTTTTGATAATTTTATTAACCTCTCTGAAAACTCTTTATAAAATACTCTGCATTTGCCCTATCACTCTATCTTGATTTCCTACCTCAATTCCACCAATTTATTAACAATTTCAGATTCTAAATCTTTTTGTTGTGTAGCAGTCAATTCATCGGAGGTTCTGACAACAACAGTGCCGACTATATTATGAGATCCTGCGCTAAGAAATCCTCCATCAAAAGCTGATAAATAATTATTCCTCGCTTCAGCATCCTCTATAGTGTTATATACCTCAATTGAACCTCCCGCGATTGTTCCTTTCTCTATTACACTATTCCCGATCAAATCATTTTGATTTACGTTTACGCTTGAAAAAAAGATAGCTGATGTATATCCACCTTGTTTATTCAATTGCCCGTTGGGATCATTCTCTTCAGTTACAGATTGTATTTCCTGAATAGAAGGAACGTCATTCAATCTTAAAACAACAAAGTCACCCGTAGGATTCAATATTTGTGCATACTGCTGAATACTATTCTCTGCTTCTAGTTGTTTTATTTCTAATTCAGCGATGGTCTCTGAATAATCCAGCGGTTCATTTAATTTATCAGTAGCTTCAATAATGTCGACTGTTTTTTCAGGTAAAGTGGGAACGGATCTTTTAGATTCTTTAGCAGAAGAAATAGTAGTTTGTAATTCTGTAAAAACGCTACTTTCATATGGCGTTTCATTTGAATCAAGTATTTCCTGAGCAGATAAAACAGCATCATCTAACTTTTGATTTTCCAATTGAACTGTTTGTTGCGCAGCATTGAATTTCGAAACCGCTTTATCATGTGGCACTTTAAATTGAGTGTACCAATATCCTCCGGCAAACACCATAATCACCAATCCAATCAAGCCTACTAAAACAAATTTGTTTTTTTTACTTTTTTCTTTCATCATAACTCTCCTTTTTTAGATAAATTTTTTTAAGTTAAAACAATGCAACTATTTAAAATTAACTCAATTTGTAAATCCATAAATATCAGCTAACTCATTACAATGTTAACTTGGTTGACAAGCGATAATATTTACCGTTAGTTTTGAGTTAGCAAGAATTATTAAGATAGCTTGTTGTTTCATAAACATTATTGAAACAAATGTAGCTACGAAATCTAATACTCACGCGCAATTATTTCATTTATGTGAATCATGTCAGTACTGAAAAAATCATCTATCTTCCCCTTGATTTCGTTCTTTAAATCTTCTACATTATCTTTGTATTGTTCAATGTAGTTTTTGGGCAAGATATCTTTTCTGTAGATTTGAGTCCATTTTTTCCCACTTCTAATTTCAGAAAAAATTGTTTTAGTCTGGTTTCTTTCGGCAATTTTCAAGATATTTTGTCTTGTGCTTTCCTCACCGGGTCCCACATACAGCGTGAAACCTATTTTCCCACTTTTAATGTCGCACTCATATAAAAGGACTCTTTTTGAGGCAGTCCAACCCGACCCAGTTTTCTCAATCAGAGCATCCAATGTTTGGGTTGTAAACCGTATGTATCTGAAGTTGGCTTTACTATCCCTGATTATTTCCGGATTTGTATCCAGCAATGATTTGATAGTATCCATAACCGCATTTTGGATTTTCTTCTTTCCCTCGGGATCCCCAATTTCGCCATCTCTGAATTCTATCATGAGATCATCTTCAGCTATTTTGTATAGTTCAAACAATTTTTTAAGACTGTTCTCTTTGGCCCAAGTGCTTGTCTCACCGTAGAAATATAAACGCTCAGCAATTTCCACGTATCCGTCTCGTCTTTCTTCTATAAATGATGCGGCCAAGCCAGACTCTTCAGATGCGGCCAATTGATACAGCCCGCTGGGATCCTTATCAAATAACATCTTGATAATTTTTATTATCATTTCCTTCCAATACTTGACCGAAATTCTTCCACTCCCTAAAAATTCAAAAGCAGCAACCGTCATACCGGTATAATCTTGATCAGAATCAAAGGGAACGGTTCCCGCATCTATGATGATTGGTTCAAATGCAGTACTTGGGTATTTCCATAAATTCAATGCATTCTTTTCCATGTCTTTTGCTCTCTCTTTAAGCTCATGTTCTGTCCATTGATCTGCTTTTTTCACATATTCATTCAGCCTGAACGGACTGGCCTTGAAACCATCCCGCATGTCTCTTTTAACGGAAAAAGTTCGATTGCTATAATTGGAGTTGTATCCGGTAACAGTAAGATTAGCTAATCGATTTAACCAGATTTCATGAACCTCTTTGTAGTTCTTTCCAAGATCTTTCTGCCATTCTTTAGATAATGTTTGCGGCATGATATGTTCAATGCTGTATTTCTTTGCATTGAGTAAGCCATCGATTATCTCCGTTGTTTCTTTACTCTCTCTATTCTCTAAGCGGTTAAAGATATACGCTCTCCATTTGTTATTGATATGATAAAAATCTTTTGAATTGATCGCCTCTCTGAACTCATCATCTTTCGGCAATCTTGCACTGCCGACTTTAATGAGAAGTATGTATTTCATCACGTCAGCGTAATTGTCTTGATTTGTTTTAAGTTTTAAGACATCTCTGTTGAGCGTTGAGTATATTTTGTTCAATGCATTCGTCGGCAAATTACAGATGGATCGTCTAACGATGAAGTTTTCAGTTACTCTGAAAATGTCAAGGAGCTCATCCTCACTCAGGATCGTTTCTTCGTAATTATTCAGGATTTCAAGAAAGAACGGCGTCATGACATTCATTTCCAATACATTGATGCGCTTCAATACCTCATTAACGCCTTTTGTTGTTGTGGAGGCTTCCTTTATATGCTCATACCGCTTTGCGTAAGCCAAAAGGTCAATCAAAAGCGATTTAATAGCTATCCCGTTGGTTATTACATATTCTTTAAAATCAAAATAGATATTCGACAAATTTGGAATCTTATTTTGCTTTAGCGTTAAATAGTGACGTATAAAATCACTAACGTCATATGCAGTTTTTTCCTCGATAAGGTTCCAATATTTCTCATAGTACTCCTCTTGGTTAGAAGGAGTTTCTCCCATCAGAATAAAGTTCCGAATTTTGTCGCCCTCGCTTAAATCCAATCCGGTGGAGTTTAAACTTTCAAATATTAACTGAGGATCATCTTCTGGGGAGTCTAAGCTGACCTGCATGATTTCCAGTTTTTGTAAGGCACTGAATAGTTCATCGATATTAATGTTCTTTTCTTGGATACGGTTATAGAAATATAAATAATTTACGGTCATATTTGATGACATAATAAACTCATCTGTATAAGTTGAATTGAATTATTTCACCTCCTATTACCTTCGCAGTATAATAACCTTAAAGAAGCTGACTCGCGAAGGAGCGGAGAAAAATGAATGCAATACACCAAGATGCTGTTTCTACTTTGTTTACGTTGATGAAGAATACGCACGACAAACGAATGTACCAACGCTATCAAGCCGTGTATCTTTTCTTGCAAGATTATTCTGCCGAGAAAATAGCCATAATCATTGGTCGGTCTGAAAAAACCGTCTATAATTATGTGAATTCCTATAATGAGCACGGAATAGAAGGCTTAAAACCTGGAAAAGCACATGGTGCTTCTTATAAATTAACACCGCAACAGCGAGCAGAGTTAGTTCAGGTCATTGTGGAACAACTTCCAACTGACGTAGGTTTTTCGGCAAAATTTAATTGGACGTTGGCAATCATCGTTGCTTACATTGAACGGGAATGGAACGTAACTTATACGCAACGGGGTGTATCCAAACTTCTGCATGCATTAGGACTAAGCTACACACGTCCTACTTACGTGTTGGCGAAGGCAGATCCAATAAAACAGAAAGAATTCAGAGAAAAGACCTTTCCATACTTAAAAAAAACTGCTGAATGAGGAGATTGACTACCTTCTGTTTCAAGACGAAACCATGATTCGTGATTATCAAGCCATTCAATGTACCTGGTTTTTAAGAGGGCAACAAAGAATTATCCCCACTTATGGAAAACATCAGGGTGTCAAACTGATCGGCGTATTGAATTATGAAAACGGTGAAACCTTCTGTGTAGAGGAAGAACAGTATGATGCTGAAGCTTTTCTGCGTTTCCTTCAAAAAATATTGGAGCATTATCCCGACGGGAAAATCACCATGATTTTGGATAATGCGAGGATTCATCATGCGAAGCTCATCCAACCGTTCTTAAGCGAAAACAAGCGACTGACATTAGTCTTTTTGCCACCATATAGTCCAAACCTGAATCTAATCGAAGGCTTGTGGAAATGGTTGAAGTCAGATGTAATAGCTAACGTATTTTATTCGTCAGTCGCAGAAATCCGCAAAAATGTTCAGGTATTCCTTGTAGGTGTCAATCAAATGCTGGATGTAGTGATTGACCGTTTATGCATCAAAATGTAAACCATCAATTCAACTTATATGGATCGCTAAATAATTTTTGAAAAGCAAGATTATCTTTTTTTATTGGCTTCAGTTTCAGTTTTTCATCACCTTTTTTAAAAGGGTTGGTCAAGTATAAATCCTTGATCATTTCAGCCTTACTTTCTTCGTTGGAAGTCACTTTTCCTTCAAATAACAGATTCATCATTGCCAACAGCAATAACGAAACTGTAGTTAACCGTTGCTGTCCATCTATGATGATTACCTCACTCATCATTCCGCTTGGCTTATAAACGATGCTGCCGAAAAAATGCTTCTTCTTGTCAGTCTGTGATACATCGATCAAATCATCATAAAGTTTTTTGCAGTTAGCTTTCTTCCAATCATAATTTCTCTGATAAACAGGGATAATGAAGCGAGCACCACCGCCTTGCATTAACTGTGATAATGGAATTACATTACCTTGCATAATTACCCTCCTTACAAAATATTATTAATGTTATTTTAATTTAATTGTACCACTTCAAAAGCATAAAAAAATATTTTTTATAGCGATATTTTAATTACTGTATAAACCAAAAAAGCCGCTCTCGATCAGGAGAGCGGCTTAATATATTCTCGTTCAGATAACAATTTTTGATTATTTATCGTCTATCAAGCCTTATTTAGCTCACGTTTTCTTAACGTTACAGCGAAGAAGAACGATGCTAAGCACACAACCATGAAGACGATGCTGACGATGATTGTCGTGTTGTAGCTGCCGGTTGCGTCATAGAAGTAGCCCAGCAGAGGGCCGCCCAAAGCTAGACCCAGGCTGCCTGCTGTCGACAAGATGCCCCAAATAGCGGTGAATTCTTTTTTTCCTAAAACTTCAAACGTCACTAATTGGTTCATTACGGCCGGAACGCCGGTGCTCATTGCATAGATCATCGCTGCGCCGATCAGGATCGTGATGTTATCCGTTGCGGCAAAGATGCAGAAGGCAAGGATGTAGATGGTCGTAAAGATGTACAAAGCTTTTGTTGCACCCAGCTTGTCGGTGACGATGCCCATGATGATTTTGGACGCGATCATAACGATGGACGCCATCGATAAAACCATACCGGCCTGGACATCAGTGGCACCTTTTGTCGTAAAGAATATCGGGATTTGTTGCGTAAATGTAGAAATCATCGCGAAACACACGAATGACAAGGCCAATAAGTAGAATACCGGCGAACGCAAGGCTTGCGCATAGGTCATATCCGTATTTTTATGGTTGGTGCCAACCGACGAAGAATCATTCGTTGCTTGTTCTGCTTCTGCTGCAAGCGAATCTTCCGTCACGCCATAAGGCAACATGCCGACATCAGCGGGCTTTTCGATCAACAGGAACGCTCCCAGGAACAAAGCAACAGCGTACATGCCGCCCAATAATAAGAACCCTTTTTCCCAACCATAATTTTGGATGAAGGAAGGGACAATTGCGCTCGTGATAGCGGTGCTTAAGCCGATTGTTGCAGCAACGAGCCCCATTACCAAGCCATGGCTTTTGCGGAACCAATTGTTCACAAGCGTTACGGCAACGATTCCTGTTGAGGACATCATAAATACGCCGATGACGATTGCTGCCGAGTAGAATGCAAACAAGGACTTACCGTTGGCCAACAGGAAAAAACCTATCGCTCCGAAAATTCCTCCCAGGATGGATGTTTTTCGCAAGCCAATTTTAGGCAACAAAAATTTGGTGACTAAAGGCACCGCTACAATACCGGTCAGATTAAGGAAGCTGCCCACCAAACTGAATTGAGATACTGAAAATCCGGTCGCTTCTGTTACCGGTTTGAAAAATGAAGCCAAACCATTCATTGGAATTCCCACACCAAGCATCAACAGCATACCTGCAATGATAATCCGTATATATTTTTTCGACAAAATAAACCGCTCCTCACAATGATTTTTTTGTGTCGTTCAAAATTAAGCCACCATTTGTAACTGGATACACTCTTTTACAGGGAATAGGTTTAATCTATACTGTAATTATATTTATCCACACCGGAAATATCGCTTTCATTTATGAGACATGATTCACATATGTTTTCATTTGAATGCAATTTTTCGGGAAGCTAGCAAACGGACTCAGGCTGATTAACGTTGATTGTATAGATTCTTTATCAAAATGCATCCAAACCAACATCACTCATTATAGATTGTTCACCTGACATGTCAAACGGGAAAATTTTCACAGAATCCGCTTTCTGTATTGCTATAATAGTGTTTTTCTGTAATATTGTCCGAAATTCAACTTTTTATTGTTTTTTAAATAACTTTCATTATAATCCGCTATATTATCATTTTTATATTCATAAATACATGAATCTGTTTTCACAATAATACCCATCAATGCAATCCCCTATTGTTTCTATAATTGCCATATCATGCAGCAACTAATTATTTGAAAAAACCATAAAAGGCCGGAACCGAAGTCCCGACCTTTTACAATATAAAGAGAATATCTTAGAGTTCCATCATTTCAATACCGAATTTGTCGTCTGGCCGCTAAGAGTACAGCTGACATCTCCTATAACCACACTATCGACAACAAAAGTGAATGTTTGTTGTTCAGTTGACTGGATCAATTTTTCGGATGTGAATGACACCGTACCGCTTTTTCCGGTGCTCCCAGAATCAGTACCTGTAGTTGCTTCTTCCCAATGGCCGGTAACAGTTGCATCAGCTACTTGGGCACCGGCTTCCATGACCTTCACTTTGGCTGTAGCCCAAACCTGATTTATTTTGTTTATTTTTCTGGTCGTAGCGCTCATCTGTACAACCACATCAACTGTCCTTGCAGGTGTAGCTGTAGGCGCAACATTAATGGTCACTGTTGCAGTGGCAGTTGCGCCTTTGCTGTCCTTCACTTCATACGTGAAGGTATCCGCGCCTGTGAAGTCAGTGTTTGGTGTGTAGGTGATATCAGGTCCTATCCCACTCACAATTCCATTTGCCGGAGCTGATGCAATCGTATATGTCAGTGGATCACCGTCTGGATCTGCAGCGATGAGCGTGATTCCTATAGAGGTGTTTTGCGTTGTGTCAACGGTCTGGCCATACGCGACAGGGGCCTTATTGGTAACAGGCACAATACCCAGCGCTGAGGAAGCGTCCACTAATCCGTAACCGTATAATTTATCCCGACCAGTTTCCCCTAAATCCAAAGCCCTCTCATTCATTTTGTTGCGGACTGCCTCCGCGGTATAGCCCGGATTGGATCCCATCAGCAAAGCCGCGACACCTGCGACATGAGGTGCAGCCATTGATGTTCCGTTCGCTTCAATGAAGTACTCGCCTGCGTAACCTGCGAACGAAAATGGCTGAGGGCCCGCAAAGTTGGTGCCGTCTTTCCATGTCGACAGAACGGCTACACCTGGCGCAGCTATTTCAACGTCTGCGCCTGTGCTGGAAAAACTGGCCCGCAGATTGTTTTTGTCGAGAGCTGCAACCGCTACTACCGATTCGTATCTAGCAGGATAACTGACATTATTGCCGTTGCCCGCAGCACTCCCCTCGTTGCCTGCTGAGCCTATGTGCAGAACCCCGGAGCTGGCCAACACATCAAATGCCGCCTCAAGCTGGGATGAATTGGATCCGGTCCCGTAGCTATTATTTGTGATGCGTATCGGTGAATCGGGATGCGCGGCATTATAATTCTGAATCCATTGCAGCGCTTCGATGATCCTGCTTGCGGTACCTTCCCCATTGTCATCCAGAACTCTGAGTGCCACTATCTGTGCGTTTGGCGCAACGCCGACAACCCCAAAGCCGTTGCTCGCTGCAGCAAGTATTCCTGCTACATGGGTGCCATGCCCATAAACATCCTCGGGGAAGAGGTCGTCCGAAACAAAATCGTATCCTAATTCATTTGCGGACAAGTCAAAGTTATCCCGAAGGTCAGAGTGATTGAAATTCACTCCGGAGTCCAAAACGGCAACCTTGACCCCTTCACCAGAATAACCAGCTGCAAGAGCATCATCGGCGTTGATATGATCGGCACCCCAACTGTTGCCAAGCTCGTTTTCTGACGAATATTCAAGTGCCTGCACGACATAATCCAATTCGACTACTTCCACTTGAGGATTATTTTTCAGGGCTTCGATGGCTTTCGCCGGAAGTCTTCCGGAAATCGCAGGAATAATGGTGAAAACATTGCTGACATCGCCACCCAGGCCTTTAAACGCATGCAATTCCGCCTGACCCGGTTTGTCTTTGAATCTTACAATGACATACTGAAAATCGGCCGAGTTATTCGGGATTGCCGCTGCCTCAGATGATGATTGAGATGCCATTGCCTCAGTAGTTATTGATGTATAGCTAAAAATGAACAAAGATGTTAATACGACTGCATAAAATCTTTTCGAAAACATATTATTTCCCCTTTCTTGATAAAAAAATCGACCATGGATGGTCGGTTACACTACAAATTAAGAAATTGTAAATAGAGCTATGCTGAGATTAGGTCTCAGTAATTATAACATTTAATTCCCAGTACAATATTTTTTCATTGTATACCTTTTCATTGATGGTTTACAAGTAGAATTTTCCTTTCGTCGTAACTATCTTTTCAAGACGAATCGCTTGACTGGTATCAGCCGCAGGAATAATATGAAATGGAAAATGGATATTTAATGCTGGAAATACATCAAAAAATAAAAAGGAGATTGCACTATGAACTTTGATAGCGGCGAATCACGTTTCTACAAAAAAGACGAAAACGAAAACTTAATCTGTGAAATCACCTATTCCATTGCAGACAGCAGCATGATCGTCATCGACCGTACCTTTGTGAATGATGATTACCGTGGCCAGGGAATTGCCGCGCAATTGGTTGATCGCGTGGTGGAAATGGCCAGGGAGGAAAACAAAAAAATCGTACCTCGCTGCCCTTTCGCCAAAGGCATGCTCGAAAAAAACAGCTCACTTTACGCAGATGTAATAGAATAGAATAGAATCAAAAAGCGGAATGACTGTGTATTGAAACAGTGTTCCGCTTTTTGCTCAGACTTCTAGACTTTAAGTTCGTGGCGGAATTCCCCGCCAAAAAGGTTTTTGCGGGGAATTGTGCATCGGCCGCGGACGTTTTTCCCCGCCAAGGTTATTTTGGCGGTTTTTCTGACTGTGATTTGAAAGGAAATAGCCCGCCAAAGTGCTTTTGGCGGGCTATTTCTGATCATAGATTCAATTACAATGCTACTTCCTTTGCTCACCACAAAAAAAGAAACCCCAATCTATAGAGTTTCTTCTGTGACGCTATTGTATATATCTGTTTGCTTTATCTGCGTTCTTTCTTCTCCACTTTCTTGCCGACAGCCGCCAGGAAGATCGTGAATTCATCTTCGCCGTCCAGATGCAGCAGTTCGTCAACCATGTCCTGGTCGTAGATACCGAGTGCGCACGTGCCGGCATCGATCGATTCGCTCGTCAGGTACAGGTTTTCCATAACCGCGCCGATGTCGATCAGGATCTTTTTGTGGGCGGTGATATCGTATTTCCACTCCGAGCGGTAAGGGATGCAACTCCAGGAGAAGATGACCGATGCGCGTTTGGCGAAGTTCGGCACGAATGGTTGATCGAGCGTCATTTTGTCGACTTGTTCATCGATGTCGTTGACTTCGCTCAGGTATAGCAATTTGTGGCAATCCGCCAAATAACGGTATACACCCTTTTCCAAACCGTCCACATTGAGGATGAACAAATACGTCTCAAAGGAGTGCGTTCCGCCGCTGCATGGGACCGTGCGGAAAGTGATGCCCGATCGGTTGGTTCCCGTGATGGCCTGCGTGCTCCACAATAAGTAGGAAAGTTCATCTATCGTGAGCGCGTCTTTCGCATAGTGGCGCACGCTTCTTCTTTCTTTGATGATTTCGTAGATGTTCTCCTTCTTCACAACCTCGCCGTCGACGGCAGGCAAGTCCACGATTTCTGCTTCAGCATCGTAGGCTTTGACGTTCGGCGGTTGCGGAATCCCTTTCTGTTTATCCGTTTCGATCGCGCTGAATGTTTTGAAATCCGACTTCAGAAAATTGCGTTGTTCCTCGTATCTTGCCATGGTAAAACCTCCATTTTTCTTACTATTTTACCATGGATTGTGAATGTTCGCACTATGGCTGAACTAAGGGTTTCCCCTGTATTTTTAGGTCATGTCGGCGCAGAACCGCTACTCCTCTTCTGCGTCCTCTCGGTATTCCAGAATGTCACCGGGCTGGCAGTCCAAGGCTTTGCAGATGGCTTCCAAGGTCGAGAAGCGGATCGCCTTCGCTTTTCCGGTTTTCAGGATGGACAAATTAGCCATCGTGATGCCGACGTGCTGCGACAGTTCCGTGACGCTCATCTTTCTTTTTGCCAACATGACGTCTATATTGATGATTATTGCCATTTTGCACACCTCATATCGTGTAGTCGTTTTCTTGCTTGATTGCGATCGCATTTTGCAGGAGTTTTTGAAGGACAGCGGCAAATACGGCAATCACCATGCAGGCGAATATGATGATCAATCCGATCAGGACGATACCGGGAGCGTCATCCATATCTCCCATCATGAAAATGAGCGGCATGAACAGGATGAACAGCCCACCGATCGCTGCCGCACAGAGTTTGATGTTCTTCAGGACTTGCACCGTCAAATCGGAAAAAGCCAAGTCCTTATCGATGTAGCCCAGCAGTTTAAAGACTTGGTGCAGAGCGACGAAATAAATGCCCGCAGATGCGTACAGTCCGATCATAAATGGATATTGCAAATACGACAGGCTCGGCACCAGTTCGACCAGGAAAGCCGCAATTTCCGGGATAATAAAAATGCATAGCCCCACTACCGGAAGGCCCATCAGAACGACGACCGCCTTCAAAAAGAATGTTTCTCGTTTCATGTCTACAACACCTCGTTTGGATTTGTTACTGTTAGTGTAGCTTTACATTTATCGTTTTACAATAAATATTTATTCTTTTAAGCAATTCTTAACGAACGTGCTCCACCGCTATGGACGCGAATTACCGGCGAGGAAGTCCTCGCCGGTAATTCCGACTTCATTTGGCTGATAATTCCCGGTGAAGCCGCCTTCGCCGGGAAACAGGTCCTCATTTGCCGGATAATACCCGGCGAAGCGCTCCTCACCGGGTATTATACCTGTATCCAAAAAAGCCAGCCACCATCCAAAGTTAAGGATGCGGTCTGGCTTTTCGGTATATTCTGTTCTCACAAATATCTCTCAAGCATATGGGCGATGCCGTCTTCGTTGTTGGACAAGGTGATTTCGTTCGCGCTCGCTTTCAGCGCGTCAATCGCATTACCCATCGCGACGCCGACTCCTGCATAGGCAATGATGGACGCATCGTTCTGCCCGTCCCCGAATGAGATGACCTGCTCGGCATTGATCCCCAATGACCGCAGTGTCTTGTTCAGCGCATAGGCTTTGTCGATGCCTTTGTCGGCAATCTCGAAATAGAACGGCGCCGAGAAAAAGCCATTGATCCGCCCTTCAAATGGCCGCATGATTTCTTGCCAGTGCTGCGCCAAGTAATCCGGTTCTCCCGCGATCAAAATTTTATGCAGGGGGAAATCGACAAAGTCCGCCAGATGTTCCACTTCGCACAATTTGAAATTGCCGCTGCGCGATTCGTATTCGATGATGTTCCGCAAACCATACGGCGGTACGGTGATCATGCAATCATACACGTCATTCACATACATATAATCTTTGTGCGCAATCATTGGTTTGACTTCGAATTGCTCCAAGTGCGTCAGCAGCGCTGCTCCTATTTCTTCGGAAATGCTTTGACTGAAGAGCATCTCATCCGTTGCACAATCTGTCACACAAGCCCCATTATTGGAAAGAAGCAAGCCATGATAGTGTTCCATCTTTAGTTCTTTTGAGAATTTCAGCATCGCCGGCAAGGGCCTACCGGAAGCCAGCACAAGTTTCACGCCGGCTTCTTGAGCCCGCAATAATGATTCTCTCGTCCTTGGCGTGATTACTTTCTGGTCATTCAGTAATGTGCCATCGATGTCCAGCACAATCGCTTTGATTGCCATTCCCTTCACCTCATGCTTTCCCTAGATCGTGATTTCGATTCTGTTTCCTTCCGGATCGCCGATGACGGATTCGTAGTAGCCGTCTCCGGTCACTCTGCACGGGCTCAACAGGGGATAGCCGGCATCCACCAGTTTTTGCGTCAAGGAGTCCACAATTTCTTTGCTGCCGACCGCGATGGCCAGATGCGCAAAGCCAAGTATTTCATTGGTTTGGGAACCTTTGATCACATCTTCGCGATGCATGATCTCCAATCTGGTGCCATCCGCGAAGGACAGGAAATAGGATTGGAAGCCCGTTTTCTGGTTATGGTACATTTCACCCGCTGTAGCTTTGAAATAATCACAGTAGAATTCTCTCATTTTTTCCAAATCTGAAGTCCAAAGACCGATATGTTCTATTTTCATTTAATAACCTCCTTGATAACTAACGTTAGTATATGCCATTCATCCAAAAATGACAGTCGAAAAGCTTCAGTTGAAATAAATTTGTCTATACACTTCCATTCAACCTCGAATTAGTGAAACAATCCTGTCAAAATCTCTGATTGCCTCTTAACAGTAGGATATGGTACTTTACAGTCAGAAAGATTTTTGATTGGAGGCGAACCGTATTAAAAAGGAAAATAAACCTAATAAAACATGAACGCCACCTTCAAATATTGTCGGGGTGATGTTCATGTTTAGCATACGTATTTCCTCAAGACAAAAGTGCAAAAACGCTAAGCGCTGAGATGCTTTTATTCGGCTACACCATTATCCGTGATGATTCCTATCTTATTTAATGGCCAGACTTCAAAATCGACTGTACTTTCAAGATGCTCTGTTGGTATGAAACCTTTAATCTGCTCTGCCGGGATAAACCCGAAAACACGACTGTCTTTTGAAACGTTGCGGTTATCTCCCAGAACGAAATACATATTCTCTGGGACGGTTGCTTCCCCTGTCAGGCTGAAAAGTGTGAAATCTCCAGTCAAACTCTGATTCGAGTCCTCTTTAAACTCCTCAAGATAGTGTTCCTCGACTTTTTCGCCATTAATGTACAGCTCGTCCTGGAAATATTTGATTTCATCTCCAGGAAGACCGATGACCCTCTTCACATATTCCTGCTCTGTTCCGTCTGGCACTGGGAAGACAACAATATCGAACCGATTGACTTTTTCCAAATTGATTAGCATCAGCCTGTCCCCGGACTCTAAGGTGGGCAACATAGAATTCCCTACGACCTGAAAATGATAAAATAGGTTTGTACCGAGTGACGTAAATCCTGCCATGACTACATCCAACATTTCATCAGTTATTTCTAAGATGTACCACTTATTTTCTTCTTTGACCAAATCAATTTTCAAAGTTTTCTCGATGTACGTTTCAGGAACTGCTTCCATTTGCTCTTTTATCGTATCAGCGAATATATGATTAACTTCTTCTGTCGCTTCCGTACCGTTGAACTCCGAAGATGACATTTTCAAGAGCACTGAACTGACAGTTGCTTTGATCAACGGTGCGCCATCCATATACTTCGCGTCTACCGTAACGACTGCTCTATCATCCTCAACTGCAGTATTCGTCACTTCAAAGGAAATTTTATCGGCACTTTTTTTGAAATATTCCAATAGATATGTATTTGATTCATCCAGTGGGAGCTCAACCGTTCTCGCTGACAATGGACGAACCGAAGACAAAGTGGCCTCCATCATTGCTTCGGCGTCAAGTTGTTGCCCTGCTGTAAAAAACGCCTCGACTGTTGATTCAGGTTTTGCGCCACTACAGCCGGCCAATAAAGCTAGTGACAGCATCGATACTGCGATTGTTCTCCATTTTCTCATTCTCTTACTCCTCCAATTTTCGAATTGTGATGCTTAGTATTCTCCTATATTAATAACTACGGATTACCCAATTGATAAGCAAATATTTCTGTCATATTAGTATCACCCATTGATTGAGGCTAGCATCTGATGTCCGGTTGCTCCAGAGACAAGCATGCTGGCGCTTGCCAATAGAGGGATATTTATTTTAATATAATTGTACCACTGTGCGGATGTTAAGCAACATTATTCAAATATACTTTTTCCAGAAGTCCGCAAGAATTTAAAGGAGCGTATCGATACCTCATTCCATGAATCTATGTTATAACTATATTTGAATGATTTTTTTTGGAGGAGGTACCTATGCTTAAACGTTTTTTCGGCTATTATAAACCCTACAAGCATCTGTTTTTGCTTGATTTTTGTTGTGCTATTTTGGCGGCTGTCCTGGAACTTTCTTTCCCGATCGTCGTCAACAGCGTCATTGATTCCATTTTGCCTTCCGGGCAGTGGAATTTGATCCTCATGGTTTCGCTGGGCCTGTTAATGTTGTACATCGTCAACACAGCGCTGCAGTACATCGTCGTCTATTTCGGGCACGTGCTGGGCACCAACATCGAGACCGATATGCGCCGGGAACTCTACGGCCACATGCAGAAGCAGCCCTTCAGTTACTACGATGACCAAAAGACCGGAAAATTGATGGCGCGGCTGACGACGGATCTGTTCGAGATTTCCGAAGTGGCGCATCACGGACCTGAGGATATCTTCATCACCATCATCACGCTGTTGGGATCGTTTCTGTTGATGCTGCAGATCCATGTGGCGTTGGCGATTGCCACTTTTGTCATGATTCCCTTCATTACGATTGCGCTCGTTTTTTTCAATAAGAAAATGACCAAAATCAACACCCGCATTTTTGAAGATCTGGGTGAATTCAGCGCGGGGATTGAAGCTTCGGTCAGCGGTATCCGCGTCGTGCAGGCATTCGCAAACGAAGCTTATGAAGCGAAACGGTTCGAAGGATTGAACCAAGCTTATCGCCGTTCCAAAATTGCCTTCTACAAAATGATGGGCATCAGTTCGTCCTATAACTATCTGCTGATCCGGCTGATCAACCTGTTCGCGCTGTTCTTCGGAGCTTATTACACGATCCAGGGCCAGCTTTCCTACGGCGAGTTCGTCGGGTTCATCCTCTTGTCCAATATCTTTGTGCGTCCGATCGAAAAAGTGAATACGATGATCGAAAGTTATCCGAAAGGCATCGCCGGCTTCCGGCGCTTCACCGAAGAGTTGGACCGCACACCGGATATTCTGGACAAACCGGGCGCCATCGAAGTGAGCCATCTTAATGGCGACATCGTCTATAGCCAAGTATCGTTCGGCTATGACGGTTCCAAAAAAGTATTGGACAGGATCAATCTGAAGATCCGCGCTGGTGAGACAGTCGCTTTCGTCGGTCCAAGCGGCGCGGGGAAAACAACTTTGTGCAACCTCCTTCCCCGCTTTTACGAAGCGACAGAAGGGACGATCACCGTCGACGGCAACAACATCCAGGATTTGACCTTGCAGTCCTTGCGCAATCAAATCGGTGTCGTGCAGCAGGATGTCTTCCTATTCCCAGGAACCGTCAGAGAAAACATCGCCTACGGGAAACTGGACGCTACCGATTCCGAGATTGAGCAGGCAGCACAGATGGCCAATCTCGACAAGGTTATCGCAGAGATGCCACTTGGATTCGATACGTTGATCGGGGAACGCGGGGTCAAATTATCCGGCGGGCAAAAGCAGCGGCTTTCGATTGCGCGCATGTTCCTGAAAAATCCTCCGATCCTGATTCTGGATGAGGCGACTTCCGCGCTGGATACCGAGACCGAACAAGTCATCCAGGAATCGTTGGATAACTTGTCTAAAGGTCGGACGACATTGATCATCGCGCACCGTTTGACGACCATCAAGCATGCCGACAGAATCATCGTCGTCGATGAACAAGGGATTTCCGAACAGGGATCACACAAGGAATTGCTGGCTCAGGACGGAACCTACCGGCGCCTCTATGAGGCCCAGTTCTTGGGGATCGACCAATAGGGATAGAGCTCCTTCTGTTCGGGAATTGAATTCATGCCCAAAAATAACCCGCCGAAACCACTTTGGCGGGGAAAATCAGTCCAAATTCCAGTCAGAAAAACCGCCAAAACGATCTTGGCGGGGGAAAATGTCCGCGGACTACACGAGATTTCCCGCGAAAACCACTTTGGCGGGGAATTCCGCCACGAACTCGAACCCTAGACAAAAAATCAGTCAAACATATGACAAAAAACAAGAAAGGCAACCCTACGTGGTTGCCTTTCTTGTTTTTGATAGATGACTCAGTTATTCCACACTCATTTCGATTAAAATGAACTAGGCTCAACGCAACCTGTAGGTCACAATGCCCATATAATCGATGCCGGTGACTTTATCGTCCGCTCTCATTCTGGAACAGATATCTTCTATGGCAAGTTTATCGCAGCCCCTGGAGGCCAAAAAAATGTCGACTTCAAATTGGTTCATCGGGTGCCGTTTGATGATGCTCATGATGGCTTCGTAATCATCCGGGATTTCGCTGTGGAAGCCTTCCGTATCCAAAAAATTGATCGGGATGCCGCCCAAAATCTCGACTGCGCGGTTCATCCTTTCCGGGCTGATTTCTTTGGCGTAAGTCTCTGCGGGCGGCCGGACTGGCGTGTTGATGTAAACACGGTCATACTTTATTTTCTCCAGCGCCTCCGCATACTTCCTGAGGGATTCGTCATCGTCATTGATTCCGTCGATCAACATGATTTCGATCCACAGCGATCCGGTGTACTCTTTCGAGAACGTAATCAATCCCTCGTTCACTTTCTCGAAGTCAATGGATCGATGCGGACGGTTGATTTTCCTGAATGAAACGGTATCGTATGCGTCCAACGTTGGAAGCACAATGTCGGCCAACCCCAATTCCGCACGCAAAGCCGCATCATAAAGCAAGGCGCCGTTTGTGATCACAGCGACCGGTTTATCGGTCCTTTCCTTTATGCCAAGAATGAGTTCCCCCAGGCCCAAATACAGGGTCGGCTCCCCCTCGCCGACTATCGTCACAACATCGAACGGTACGGCACTTTTCAGGAATGCATCAAATTCCATCAGTATTTCCGCGACAGGAAAAAACATCTCCCGCGTGTTCATAAAATGGTCCGTCTTTCCCAGTTGACAGTAGATGCAGGAATAGTTGCAGGTTTTTTTCGGAATCGGGCTGACGCCTAAAGAAATTCCGAGACGTCTGGATGGTACTGGTCCATAAATATACTTCATGCTTTCCATCAACAAGCACACCCCTTTTATGCTGATCAAATTCTGTTTACTTCCGCAAAATGAACCGATGGCGACTGGAATGCTGACTCGTCAAGTGTTATTGGCCTGAAACAGTTGATTCCTCAGGTAATTTCTCCCTGCCCTTGCATCTTTTGGGGCCATTTCCGCACCTGCGTCTCCGGCAACCCTTCCCACAATTCCCTTCGAACTCGTTACACAGTTTGTAATCACCGCCTTCGATCCTCAATCCTTTACCATTCACAATCAATTCTGCCATTTTTTTGCGAGCATTGTTGTACATCCCCTGCACAGTAGTCCGGGCGATAGCCATTTGTTCCGCGCATTGTTCCTGCGTAAAACCTTCCAGATCGATCAAACGGATGGTTTCGTATTCGTCTATACTCATTGTGACGATGTGCTCTGGATCTACTTTTTCATTAAGAGGGCCAAACTGATCGCTTCTTGGCAAACAACATACTTTTCTCCATTTTCTTGGTCTCGCCATTTTTCAGATACCTCCTTTCGTTGTAGCTGTTTCATGTTTCTTGAATACATAGTCATTGACGGTGACCCCTATTGACTTAGCTATTTTCGGGCATTTGGCTTTCAGCAAAAAGAAGATGCTGCGTGATGCATCCGATAACGCTTCATAGTTCCCTTGCCCCTTGCTGATGACAATATCAGCATCCTGAAATAGCTTCAGAAATTCCTCGCTGCATATTTCCAATACTGCACCAGGAGCACCGCATCCTGTCGATACTATTGTAGCAAAATTATCCATCCCGACACAAAGCGCATCCATCATGGTTACATCGTTTATGATGGCTTCATCCCTGACTGCATAGATGACCTCATGCTCAGCAGACAAATGGCGCGCCAACATTTTGTCGAAAACCGCTTCGCCGGCATTGTCCCCTATGATCAAAATGCTTTTTGACTTTTCCAATTCTACTTTGAAAGAAACGTCATCGCAGATCGCAAAGGGCATATCCAGCTCCTCTTTAAGGAATGATTCGATGTAGCGACCGCTGTATATTGCCGAATCCATCACATTCCCGGTGGCAGCAATTTTCAACGCTGTGACTACAGGATCACTTGCATCTGAAAGGGCTGTTGATAGAGATTGCTCAAGGCTTAATGCAATTTGAATATCCCTCATTTTCACTTCAGCGTATGGATCGGCCGAACCCGTATATTGCTTCACGACTGCATGCATATCCTCACACACTTCGGGCGCATAGCGGTGAGGCTTGTTTCTGGAATATTCCTCGAATGCCTCGCACATGATCGTTTCTTGAAGCTCTTCGTCATCCGTCACCAATCTGGCTGCTTCCAGTACTTGCTTCAGCATGCAAGGCAAGCAATCTAAATATAATTCCATCTTTGACCTCCTACTATTTTTCCCGCAATATTTAAACCTTTTTTCAATAATTTTGCTGATGAGCTATTCATTGTAATTGGATTTTTAATTCGTCAGAATCAACTGGTTTCCCGTGGCCAAATAGCCAATCTTCTCTTTCATTTGTTCTTTCAATAACGCATACGGTGCAAGGCCGGTGCAATGGCACGTATAATAATCCGATTGCGTTTTCAACAACCATTCAGCGATTTCTTTGATCGTTTCAGGATCTTCCTGCTGTTTTTTCGATCGGTTGTACAAATGGAATCCTCCGATAACAACGTCCGGGTAACTGTTTTTCAGCGTATTGAAGTGCTCCACGATGTTCACTATCCCTCTATGGGCGCAACCGGCTATCAAAACCGTTTTCCCTGCATCGTTTATGATCAGATTCTGCTCATGAGAAAAATCATCTTGCGTCAAGTCCGATCCCTTTTTCATGAGAAGCGTCTCATTGCCGGAGGGATAGTATCTCGTCACTTTTACATCGGCAAAAAGTTCCAGCTCTTCATCTAATTTCAAGTAATCTCCGGCAAATACAAACCGGTCACCAACCAAGAGCTGCCGATCCAATCCGATATTGGCGATGCCGCTTGGTCTATTCGAATAGTGTTCGTCAAAAGCGTTTTGGTTCACATAGACTTTAGCCTTCTTATTCATATCCAAAAAAGTGCGTAACCCGCCCCCATGATCCGCATGACCGTGCGAAATGACCACTGTATCGACCGCAGTCAGGTCGACACCCATCTTGGCGGCATTTTTCGCAAAGAGATCACTCGCACCCACGTCAAAGAGAAGCTTGTGCCTACTTGTTTCAATGTAGAGACTGAGTCCGTGTTCCGTTTCAAATCGGGCATCATGTGACGTGTTTTCTACCAAAGTTTTGATTATCATTTTTTAACCTCCTTTTAATGCAAACTGTATGCCTTCAATATTACCTCATTCCCGGCATATGTCAATAACGAAATCGAGTATTCATTTACGCAATTCATATATTCAAAAAAAGGCCATCTCCGAGTGAGAGAGCCTTTCCTTGGGGATGAGATTAGTTGCGTCCTTTCGGAAAAACCGCTAGCCTGTTTTTGGACATGCGGATCGTCTGCACCGGCTTTTCGTAGAAATCATTCAGGACTTCCTCCTTCAGCAAGTCGACAGTCTTGCCGATTTTGTGGATGGAACCATTCTTCAACAGCAGCAGTTTCTTGAAGCAAGGCAGGATCTCCTCGGTGTGGTGACTCACATAGATCATCGTCGGCCCTCCAGGCTCGTCCGCGATCCGCTGAATATCCTCCAAAAGCTGCTCTTTTGCGAACAGGTCCAAGCCGTTGCAAGGCTCGTCCAAAATCAGGATTTCCGGTTTCGCCATCAGAGCTCGGGCAATCAAAATGATCTGTTGCTGCCCTTGGGACAGGATGCCGTAGCGAAACCCGATCAATTCTTTGCCGCCGCATTTGATCAACAGATCCAGCGCCTGCTGTTTTTCGGCCTCTGTAGGGATAGTCCAGACGCCTATCGTAGCAAATTTGCCGCTCAGCACGATATGTTCGGCAATATCATTGGGATTCAGCTGTTGCTGCAGCGCCGAGCTGACCCAGCCTATCCGTTTGCGCAAATCCGGTATGGCCGTTTGTCCGAAAGTCTCTCCCAAAACAACCAGTTTGCCGCTGCTGGGCCACAGATAGCCATTCAAAAGCTGCAGCAAGGTTGTCTTTCCGGACCCGTTTAAGCCGAGTATGGCCCAATGTTCCCCTTTATTTACGTGCCAATTAATGTCATTCAAAATTTTTCGTTTTTCACGAATGACATTCACGTGATCGAATCTGATCATACCATCACCTCATCTAAAGTATTGTTGTCATCGGGTATCATGTAATGCGAATATACCACATTTACCCTTTCCGGAAAAGGCTTTCACTAACCTGCGCCTGACACAACAAAAAATGAGAAAAGCATCGCATCACACCACAATGTCATCTATACTATGGAAAGAGGTGAAAAATATATGGACCAAAATATAGAAAAAGTATCGCTGATTATCGAAGGCGGTGCCATGCGGGGCGTGTTTTGCGCAGGAGTCATCAGCACCCTGTTGCGTCAAGAAATCTATTTGGATTATGTCATCGGTGTGTCTTCCGGGTCGGTTAATGGCATCAATTATGTCAGCCGGGACCTCCCCCGAACAAAAGCTTCATTTGTGGATATCGCCGCAAATCCAGCTTTTTCCGGAATGAAGTATCTCATAAACGGCCAAGGATACTTCAACACCAAATACATCTATGAAGATGCAATCACAACCGATGTTCCCTTCGAATTCGATTCCTTCAAGCACAATCAAACTTCCATGAAAATCGTTGCAACAGACATGGAAACCGCAAAGCCTGTTTATTTCGATAAAGAAGATATCGCAACCACCGAAGAATTGGCACTCAAAATCAGGGCATCTTCCACTGTTCCGCTGCTGATGCCGCCTACCCAAATCAATGGCAAATACTATCTGGACGGTGGCATCGTCGACTCGCTTCCGATTGAAAAAGCGATTGAGGACGGCAATCACAAACACGTGATCATCCTGACACGCCCACGCGGCTACATCAAAGAAAAGCAGCGGTTCAATGCCATCATCCGACGGCATCTACGGGCCTATCCCGAAATCATAGCGGCCATAGAACAGCGGCACATCAATTACAACAGCTCGATGGCATTGATTAGGCAATTGGAACGGGAGAACAAGGCTTTTGTGATTGCACCCGATCAGCTTTCTATAGGCAGGATGGAACGGAACGTGCAGCGTCTGGATGCATACTATCAGTACGCAGAACGCGCCGCGGAAAGACAGCTGCCTGAGTTGTTGGCCTTTTTGTCAAGTCACTGATTCGAACAGAAATCTTATCCGGCATGTTCATTTGTGACAAACATTAGAAATAAGTGAAAATAATATGAAAATTAACGTTGACACTCTCATGTAAATCTTATATGATTATATCAATCACTTAAGCAATAACAAATCCATATAGAAATCAGGTATCCCATATGAAAACATCGAATCCACTAAACATTATTATCGTCTTAATGATCTAGGAGTTAAACACTGTAGAAATTTTTTACAGATTGTTTAAGTCCTATTTGTGGTAATCAAATGGGATGAAGCATCCCATCATTGACTGATGAGGATGCTTTTTTTTATCCATGTTGCAAACGGACATACGAAAAACGAGAAATGGGGAGATTAAAATGGAATCCGAAATGAAAACTAAAACAAAAAAAGGCGTAACCCTTCTTGTTGAAGCGCTGAAAAATGAAGGGGTTGAAGTTCTGTTTGGTTACCCAGGCGGCGCTGTTCTGCACATCTACGATGAATTCTACAAATCCGAATCGAATCATGTTTTGACGAGGCATGAACAAGGTGCAGTCCACGCGGCTGACGGCTATGCCCGTACAACAGGCAAGCCTGGCGTCTGTATCGTGACCAGCGGCCCTGGTGCTACAAATGTGTTGACCGGCATCGCAACTGCGCAAATGGATTCCATTCCATTGATCGTAATAACTGGGCAAGTGCATGAAGCCGGTATCGGTAAAGACGCTTTCCAGGAAACGGACATGATCGGTATGACCACACCTGTGACGAAATACAACTATCAAGTGCGTGATGCCAAAGATATTCCGCGTATCATCCATGAAGCTTTCTACCTGGCGAATACAGGAAGAAAAGGACCGGTTGTCATCGATATCCCGAAAAATATCGGTGTCCAGGAAGTGGAATGTGAAGACTGCACAGAAAATATCGGTCCAGTAAGAAATCTGCCGGGCTACAATCCGGAATGTCTGCCTGTGCCGGAACAGATCGCAAAAGTGAACGAAGCGATTGCAGCAAGCAAAAAACCACTGATTTTGGCCGGTCAAGGCGTAATCCATGCAGAAGCTGAGAAAGAACTGTTGGCTTTTGCGGAATACTACCAAATTCCCGTTGTGAACACATTGTTGGGTCTTGGCAGCTTCCCTATCAAACATGAGCTAGCATTAAGCATGGGTGGTATGCACGGCTCCTATGCTGCAAATATGGCCTTGATGGAATGCGACTTGCTTCTCAACTTCGGCGCACGCTTCGACGACCGTGTCGCAAGCGACCCAACCAACTTCGCCCCGGAAGCAACGATTGTCCATGTCGATATCGACAACGCCGAAATCGGCAAAATCATGCACACACATATCCCGGTATTGTCCGATGCCAAATTGGCGTTGCTGATGCTGAATGACACGAAGCTGGCAGAAGTGCCTGATCACTCGGTTTGGTTCAATCACGTTATGGACAACAAAAAGCAACACCCTTTCCGTTATGAAAAATCCGATACGTTCATCAAACCGCAACATGTAGTCGAGTATATCGGCGAATTGACGAATGGTGAAGCCATTGTCGTAACGGACGTTGGCCAGCACCAAATGTGGGCGGCTCAATATTATCCTTTCACGCATGGTAAACAATTGCTGACCAGCGGCGGCTTGGGAACGATGGGCTTCGGTATTCCGGCAGCTATCGGTGCTAAAATGGCTTACCCTGATAAAACGGTTGTCTGCTTCGTCGGAGACGGCGGCTTCCAGATGACCAACCAAGAATTGGCGATTCTGAACGCCAACAGGCTGAATGTGAAGTACTTTATTCTGAACAACGAAGTACTGGGCATGGTTCATCAGTGGCAGAATACATTTTATGAAGGCCGCTTCTCTCATTCCGAGATTCCGGATTCGCCTGATTTCGTTAAACTTGCTGATGCTTACGGCATCACAGCTGCGAGAGTATCCGATCCCGATAAAGTGGATGAAGCAATCCAGACAGCCTTGAATTATCCAGGCCCTTATGTCTTGGATATCCTGATCTCCAAAGATGAGTTGGTACTCCCTATGGTCGCCAGTGGCAGGCCAAATAACGAAATGGAAGGTGTTTAGAATGGTGCTGAGATTAATCCAAACCAAAGTCGTGAATAAACCCGGCGTGTTGAACCGCATTACGCAAGTTATCCTGAAGCCGCAATACAATATCGATACTTTGACGCTGACCGGTACGGAAGATTATGACGTATCCTTGATCACAGTCGGCATCAACTTCGATACCTTGGATGCTGCTGAGCTTTTGACGAAACAGTTGGAAAAACAAGTCGACGTCATCAGCGCAACCGACATCACCGAAAAGCGTTTGGGCCTTAGAGCTTAAACCAAAACAACCGCACCACCCTACCGACCGAATCAAATTGCTTAAAAAGCATTGAGAATATAAAAAAAATAAGGAGGTCATTTCAATATGACTAAAGTATACTACGATCAAGACGTAACAGTAAAAGCACTAGAGGGCAAAAAAATCGCCGTTATCGGATACGGTTCTCAAGGACATGCACATTCACAAAACCTACGCGACAACGGTAATGATGTCATCATCGGAATCCGTGCAGGCAAATCTGCAGACAAAGCTAAAGAAGACGGATTCGAAGTATTCTCTGTTGCTGAAGCAACAAAACAAGCTGACGTAGTAATGATCCTTATCCCTGATGAGCAGCAAGCTGAGGTATATGCAGCTGAGATCGCTCCTAACCTGGAAGCTGGAAATGCCATCGCATTCGGTCATGGATTCAACATCCATTTCGGCACAATCACACCTGCTGCTGATATCGATGTATTCATGGTTGCTCCAAAAGGCCCAGGCCACATGGTTCGCCGTCAATTCGCTAAAGGCTCTGCAGTACCTGCTTTGTTCGCAGTCTACCAAGATGCTACAGGCAACGCAAGAAACCTCGCTCTTGCTTGGACTCAAGGAGTCGGCGCTACACGCGTAGGCGTTCTGGAAACAACATTCAAAGAGGAAACTGAAACTGACTTGTTCGGTGAGCAAGCTGTATTGTGCGGCGGAACAACGCACTTGGTTCAAGCAGGTTTCGAAACATTGGTCGAAGCTGGCTACCAACCAGAAATCGCCTATTTCGAAGTATTGCACGAATTGAAACTGATCGTTGACTTGATGTATGAGGGCGGTATGGAAAAAATGCGCTACTCCATCTCAAACACCGCTGAATTCGGTGATTATGTTTCTGGACCACGAGTCATCACTCCAGATGTTAAAGACCGCATGAAGGATGTTTTGACGGACATCCAAACTGGCGCATTCGCTAAACGCTTCACTGACGACTACAAAGCTGGCTTCCCTGACTTCCACGCAATGCGCGCTGAGCAACAAGGCCACCAAATCGAAGCAGTCGGTGCTGAATTGCGTAAAATGATGCCTTTCGTGAATGAACAACAATAATGAATCAGATGTAGGTTGAGAGCATCCTTAATTTTAAGCCTTCTCTCTTCATCATTGTATTCAATAGATTAGGAGCAGATAGAATGACGGATGAGTTAGTGAACAAGGAAGACGTGCTTAAAGCATATAAAGTGCTGCGCAACGTGGTCAAACAGACACCCATGCAGCATGATTCGTATCTGTCGCAGAAGTATCATGCCAACATCTTTTTGAAGCGGGAGGACCTTCAGATTGTCCGCTCCTTCAAATTGAGAGGCGCTTACTATGCCATTTCGCAGCTGAGCGAAGCCGAAACGGAGACCGGGGTAACCTGTGCCTCAGCCGGCAATCATGCGCAAGGAGTGGCTTACACTTGCAATCATTTGGGCATCAAAGCTACTATCTTCATGCCGTCGACAACCCCTTCCCAAAAAATTGACCAAGTTCGATATTTCGGAAAGGACTACGTTGAGATCAAGCTGATCGGCGATACCTTCGACGAGTCGAATGAGGCTGCTCATGCTTATGCGGATGAACACAACCTGACTTTCATTGAACCTTTCAACGATCGCAATGTGATCGCCGGACAAGGAAGTTTGGCAGTGGAAATCCACCAGGATCTCGTTGCCGAAGGAGAAACGGCCGACATGGTATTCGCCGCAATTGGCGGCGGCGGTCTGATTTCAGGCGTCAGCAGTTACATGAAGGAAGCTATGCCAGAAACTAAGATCATCGGTGTGGAGTCCTTGGGTGCCCCGGGCATGAAAGCTTCGCTTGATGCGAATAAAGTGATGACTTTGACTGATATTGATAAATTCTGTGATGGGACAGCTGTAGCGACTGTCGGTGATTTGACTTTCAGACACTGCCAACAAAATGTCGATGACATTCTGGTCGTACCTGAGGGACAAGTTTGCGGAACCATCATCGATTTATACACTAAACAAGCTATCGTAGCGGAACCATCCGGAGCACTTTCGGTTTCTGCCTTGGAACAATACAAAGAGGAAATCAAAGGCAAAACGGTCGTCTGCATCGTCAGCGGCGGGAATAACGACATCAACCGAATGGCCGAAATTGATGAGCGCTCACTGCTCTATCAAGGTCTGAAGCACTATTTCATCGTGAACTTCCCTCAGCGGGCCGGTGCACTGAAAGAATTCGTGAATGACATACTGGGCGGCGACGATGACATCACCAAGTTCGAATATACGAAAAAGGTCCATCGCAGCGAAGGACCCGTACTGATTGGAATCTTGTTGAAAAATAAGGACGATATCGAAGGCCTTCTCAGCAGGCTTGAGAAATTTGATCCGCATTACATTTCGGTGAACGAAAATTCCAAGCTTTATTCCTTCTTGATCTGATAACAACCAATTTCACAGATTTACAAAGAGACTGACGCGAGCCCAATTAAGAGGCTTACGTCAGTCTTTTTTGTTGGGGTATGTCAGCTGGCGATGGCATGGCGCGCTTGAACACGAAACCCAAAAAAAGAGCCTACTCGTTTGAGAGTTGGCCCTTCTTAGGATTCTAACTATTCTTATTCTTCAATGTACGCTCTGCTCAGATCAAATTCATTTCCCACTGAATTGAAGATGATGCCCTTCAGATTAGGATTTCTGAGTTGTGTTTCTGCTTCTTGGTAAAGCGGGATGATTGCTGCATCTTCCATGATAAGCTTGTGAGCAGCCATCAAGTCAGCCCAGCGCGCTTCAGGGTCGTTTGCATTTGTTGTTTTTGAAGAATCGATCAAAGCATCAAATGCAGCATTCGCATATTGACCTTCGTTATAGGCGGATGTGCTGTACAACAAGTCCATGTAGTTGATTGCGTCGGCGAAATCCGCTCCCCAACCGGTCTGCAACAAGTCGAACTCGTCTTGGTTCGCTAATTCCAAACGGTTTTTCTTCGGTACATTGCGCAATTCTACAGTGATGCCTTCCAAGTTGTTTTGGATTTGGCCTTGGATATATTGGCTGATTTTTTTGTTCTTTTCATCATCATCCCCAACTAAAGAGAAAGTGATTTCTTCTACGCCTAATTCAGCTTTAGCTTCAGCCAAAAGCGTTTTTGCTTGTTCTAAATTGTAATCCAGGTAAGAGCCGGCTTCAGCAGCAAAATCTTCACCCGTCGTCGGGTTGCTGACAAAATCAGCTGGCAGGAAGCCGCCGATGGCTGTCGAACCGTCACCGATGACGCTATCGACCAATTCATCGCGATTGATTACAAGTCCGATGGCTGCTCGCAGCTTCGCATTTTGCAGGTAGACGTTATCGTGGTTGAATTCGATATATGCCGTGCGGGCTTTTTTCTGAACGACTACGTTAGGATCAGTCGCCAATTGTTTAACCAATTCGCCGGTCACTTGTGCGTTATCTACTGATTCTTGTTGGAACAGATTAACCACCGTACTCGTTTCTTTGATTACTTGAACATTGATTTCTTCCAACTGTACTTCGTCAGCAGCATAGTAATCTGCGTTCTTCACCAGATCCCAAGTCAGGCCAGTGCCATCCCAGTTCTCGATTGTGAAAGGTCCGTTTGCCAATATATTTTCACTGCTGGTTCCGTACTTATCGCCTTTTTCAGTCACAAATGCCTCATTTTGCGGGAAGAACGCGCTGAATGCCAATAACGATTCGAAGTATGGCGTCGGCTGCGTCAACTCGATGGTGATTTCAGTGTCACTGACTGCCGTTACGCCCAACTCTGCAGGGTCCATTTCTCCGGCCATAATCTCAGTGGCGTTCTTGATGGTCTCAGCCAAGTAAGCGTAGGATGCCCCTGCTTCCGGATCCACCAATCGTTGCCAAGCGAAGACGAAATCGTTCGCTGTCACAGGCTCTCCGTTTGACCAGACAGCATCCTCGCGGAGTTTATAGGTGTAAGTCAAGCCATCCTCAGAAACAGTGCCGACCTCCGCTGCAATTGCCGGAACGGGCTTTCCGTCTTCATTGATTTTCAATAAGCCTTCGATGGCATGGCTGATGTAGTTCGAACTGTTGATGTCCGTCATCAGCGTTGTATCCAACGTCGCCAATTCGGTCGGCGCCGTATAATTGACTACTTGTCCGCTGGCACCTTCACTTGCTGTATTTGCTGCGCTGTCGTCTGTTGCGCCGTCGCCCCCGCAAGCTGCTAAGATGACAGCTGTAGTAGCCAAAATGAAAGAACTTTTCAATCTCCTCATGTAAATCTCCCCTTTTTCTCTTCGTATTCTAATATCATACTACAAACAATCGGGATATTCCATAAAATATGGGGATTTTTATCATACAAAATTCATAATTTTTTCATTTCATTAATTTTCTATGGCAAAAAAGTCCGGAACAAGTTCCGGACTTTTTATATCAGTAATTTTCGTATTTTTCTTTCAACGCGGGAACATCGGACTCACGGCAATAAACAAAGTGCCCCGGAACGATTTCTCGCATTGCTTCCGGCTCCCCATTCTCTTCACGGGGAACATAGGTGAAGCGTGTGCGGTTGCGTTCATAAACCGGATCCGGCAACGGTATGGCCGATAACAGGCTTTCCGTATATGGATGTAAAGGTTTGTTGTAAACCTCGTCTGCTGGCGCTAATTCGACCAATTTTCCGAAGTACATAACACCGATGCGGTTGCTGATGTACTTGACCATCGACAGATCATGCGCGATGAACAAGAAAGTCAGTTTTTGTTTTTGCTGCAATTCCATCAGCAAGTTTACCACTTGCGCTTGGATGGATACGTCCAGAGCGGATATGGGCTCATCGGCAATGATAAGTTTTGGATTCACCGCTAACGCTCTGGCGATTCCGATACGCTGTCTTTGGCCACCGGAAAACTCATGCGGATAACGGGAGGAATGGTCTTTGTTCAGTCCGACCAGATCCAGCAATTCCGCAACCCGGTCATCGACTTCCTTATCGGTAGTCGCAAGTCCGTGTATCTTCAGTCCTTCTGCAATGATATCGCGTACCTTCATGCGCGGATTCAAGGATGCATAAGGATCCTGAAAAATCATCTGCATGTCTTTACGGAAAGCCAGTTGCTCTTTTCTTTCGTGCAGCGTATGGATTTCGGTGCCGTCAAAAAAGATTTCTCCGGAAGTCGGGTTGTACAAACGGATGATTGCACGACCGGTCGTCGTTTTTCCGCAACCGGACTCCCCTACTAACCCAAGTGTTTCACCTTCATATATGTCAAAGGAAACATCATCAACAGCTCGGACTTCATTCTTTGTGCCGACATTGAAATACTGCTTCAAATTCTTTACTTCCAGAATCTTTTTCTGTCCTGTTGAGTCATACATTACAGCAGGCCTCCTTTCTCAGTGAGTTTTGAATCGATGTCCGGGCCTTTGCCATGAGGCAAAACAGCCGGCTCTTTATCAGCTGTATCCATCACTTTCAATTCATCGGATGGTGCGAGATTCATTTTGGAGAAAGTCGCCCGTCGATTCATGATGCCCTCTGGAGGATTCACGGACGGTGCGTCGGGATGCAACAACCAGGTAGCAGCCGCATGGGTATCGGATACCTTAAAGAACGGCGGATCGTACAAGGTATCGATCTTCATCGCATACTCACTCCGGGGCGCAAAAGCATCACCAGTAGGCGGATCCAACAAATCCGGTGGTGTTCCGGGGATTGCATACAGCGTTCCTTGTGTATCCAATGTGGGCATCGAACTTAGCAGTCCCCATGTGTACGGATGCTGCGGATTGTAGAAAATTTCATCGACAGTCCCTACTTCGACGATTTTGCCGGCGTACATGACGGCTACACGGTCTGCAACGTTTGCCACTACACCCAAGTCGTGGGTAATGAAAATGATTGATGTCTTGATTTTTTGTTGCAGATCCTTCATCAACTCCAGGATCTGCGCTTGGATGGTAACGTCTAGCGCTGTAGTCGGTTCATCCGCAATCAAAACGTCAGGGTTGCAGCCCAAGGCGATTGCGATGACAATCCGTTGGCGCTGCCCGCCCGAAAATTGGTGCGGATACTGTTTCATTCTTTTGGCAGGGTTCGGGATACCCACAAGTTGCAACAATTCTTCAGCTTTTTTGTAGGCTTCTTCCTTGCTGATGTTTTGGTGCTTGATGATCGGTTCAGCGATTTGCTTGCCGATTTTTTGAGTCGGGTTCAAAGAAGTCATCGGATCCTGGAAAATCATTGCGATTTCCGAACCGCGGATTTTTTGCATTTCTTTCTCGGTTTTGTGGACTAAATCTTCGCCTTTGAACAAGATCTCTCCGTGTTCGATGTTGGCGTTGTTTGCCAACAGACGCATGATACTACGGCTAGTCACTGATTTACCAGAGCCGGATTCACCAACGATGGCTAATGTTTCACCCGGCTTCAGGTCAAAACTGACGCCACGGATAGCTTTTACTTTACCTGCATAGGTATCAAAAGTAATTTGTAGGTCTTTTACTTCCAATATATTTTCCATCTGGTTACCTCCTAATCTCTCATTTTTGGATCGAACGCGTCACGAAGTCCATCAGCCAATAAGTTGAAACAAATCATGATGACGCTCATGATTCCGGCTGGATACCACATCAGATGCGGCAAGAAACGGAATGTTTTGTAGCCATCGTTGATTAATGTACCAAGCGATGCATTCGGAGCAGGGATACCGATACCGATAAAGCTCAGGAATGCCTCGAAGAAGATGGCCGATGGAATGGAGAACATAACTTGAATGATGATGACACCAGCCAAGTTAGGCAGGATGTGTCTGAACGCGATTTTCATCGGTGATTGACCCAACGTGCGGGCAGCCAAGATGTATTCCTGATTTTTCAGTTTCAATGTCTGTGCACGGACGACACGCGCCATTGAAAGCCATTCAGTCAAAGCCAAAGCGATGATGATGGAACTGATGCCGGGTTTCAGTACTAGAAGCATCAAAATAACGACTACCAAGTTAGGCACACCGGAAAGGATCTCCAGAATACGTTGCATGATATTGTCGATTTTTCCACCCAGCCAACCAGATGTCAAGCCGTAGACAACTCCGAGTGTCAAGTTGAACAAGGCTGCCATGAAGGCGATGAATAGGGAGACGCGGGTACCGTACAGGATCCGCGATAACAAATCGCGTCCCAAGCTGTCCGTACCGAGATAATAGTATACATCTTCAGGAACGTTGGATGCCTCGTACTTATCGATGACTACGCCATTCTGCTTCACGGTTCCGTTCAGGCCATTGATGTCGATGCCGGGAATCTTCGGCGGCATATTGGCGTACTGGACCGTTTGCGCATTCGGGTCATGCGGTGCGATGACTGGAGCCAACAGACTGGACATGCTGATGATGATCAAAAGGATCAAACTGACCATCGCAACTTTATTTTTCTTCAGACGGCGCCAAGAATCTGCCATAAAGCTCAGGGAAGGCGCCGAAATCTTTTCTTTGTCCTGCATGCTTGATTCGGATGCCGATTCGAAAAGATCTTTCGTTATTGTCGGCATCGCTGTTGTATTGCGTAATTCATTTTCACTCATGCTTATTCCCCTCCTTCTGTAGCGACTCGGATACGAGGGTCGATGATACCATATAGGATGTCAACCAACAAAATGACGATCACCAACATGGTCGAATACATCATAGTGACACCCATAATTGTCGGATAGTCATTCGTCAAGATGGATTTTACGAATTGTTCCCCGATACCTGGGATGGCAAAAATATTTTCAACAACCATCGAACCGGTCATCAAACCGACTGTCATCGGGCCTATGATGGTAACTAAAGGAATCAGTGCATTACGGATACCGTGTTTGAATGCGACTTCCCAACGGCTTAGCCCTTTTGCCCTTGCGAGTTCGACATAGTCGCTTCCCAATACGTCCACCATTTCGGTTCGCATGAATCGGGCCGAATCGGCCAGCGGCGAAATGCTCAACGCTATCGTAGGCAGAATGGAAGAACGGAAACCGTCATTCCACAAGGCAATCGGCAACACTTTCAGCCATACTCCAAATACCAACTGAAGAATTACGGCAAAAACGAAGTTAGGGATCGAACGGCCGACGATGGCTGTCAAGGTGGCTACTGTATCCACCCAAGTCCCCTGTCTCATCGCTGCGATCACACCAAGAACAATCCCTAAGATTGTCCCTATAATGACGGCTTGCAATCCCAGTTGCATCGAGGGTCCTATCCGGCTGCTCAGCAAATCCGTAACCGGGGTATTGTTGAACTGGAACGAAACACCCAGATCTCCACGTACTAGCCCAAAAATATAAACAGCGTATTGGACCAAAATCGGTTTATTCAGTCCATACTTCTCATTCATGATAAAAATTTGTTCTTCAGATAACTTGTCTTGGTTACTGTATGGTGTACCCGGCAAAGCTTTCATCAGAAAAAAAGTTATCGATGCAATCAAAAACAACGTAACTGCCATATATAAAATACGCTTGCCGATGTACTTTGCATAACTTTTCATCGTTTGTCATCCTCCATTATTTAATTATTTTGTAAATAGCACCTGATAGTATATCATATTTAAATATACAAAAAAGAAAATGAACACAAAATCAAATCATATTTTAATTGAGTTTTCTTTCTTTTTTTTGTACATTTAAAATTGATAAAACAAAAAGGGGCCAAAATAAGTGAACTTCACAAAAAAAAACGCACTCGTTTCTTTGTTTATTTTAATGTGCGCATTAATCTATCAACTGATTAAATATGGATCCTTAAATTGGATCGAAACATCCAACATCCTTTTTATGATAGCGGGTGTATTATTGATCATCGGGTTGTCCGGCCTCGTACTGGCTTCCGGGAGTTTCGACTTTTTTCACTACAGCATCCGAAAGACGCTCAGAAGAGAGCCAAAGGAAAATGGCTTCAAGGAACCATTGAATCCACATGCTTTATCATCTTCCGTCGGGAAAAGTTATCAAAATGTCCTGACTATCGGCCTGTTGTTGTTGGGGATCAGCATTGTCTGTCTCTGGGATTATATTTTATAAATAAAACATCCATCTGGCATGAATGTATGCCAGATGGATTTTTTATTGCCTTAATTAATCCACGTTCTGTGCTCCAGAATTTGAGGCCCATTTGTATGAGTAGTCAGCACCAACCAAGTGCTCGCCCAAATCTGTGACATACGGTTTTTGCAGAACTGCGTAAGAACGTTGATACAGTGGTGCGATACCCGCATCTTCCATCAAGATCTTTTCAGCAGCAAGCAGGCTAGCCCATCTTGCATCAAGGTCGGTCACGTTTGTGCGCGCTTCTTCGATCAGAGCGTCGTATTCGGCATTCGAGTAACCAGATTTATTGTTGCCGTTGTCTGTCTGGAACAATTCCAGGAAGTTGATCGGGTCAGCATAATCAGCTCCCCACCCAGATAATTGGATATCGTATTCGCCGGAAGTATCTGCATCAAGACGGACTTTGAAAGGTACGTTACGCAACGTTACAGTCAAGCCGGGAAGATTTGTCTCTAATTGGCTTTGCAGGAATTCAGAAGAACGTTTCGCATTTTCTGTGTCATCGCTCAATAATTCCAATGTGATGGATTCAACACCTAATTCAGCCAAGCCTTGTTCGAAGTATGTTTTAGCTTCTTCAGCATTGAAAGTCAAAAGATCGCCATTTTGTTCACGGTAATCTTCGCCTGTTGAAGGATCCAAAGCAAGTCCTTCAGGAACCAATCCGTTTGCAGGGATGGAACCGTTCTGCAAGACAACATCAGCATAAGCTTGTTTGTCGAAAGCCATAGCTAAAGCTTTACGGATATTAGCATTCAGTAAAGGTGTGTTTTCTCTTTGTTGGTTGAATTTCAAGTAAAATACTGTAGAAGTCGGCATTGTGTGCATTTCAGCATCACCGGCTCTTTGCGATACGTATTCACCAGTCAAAATCATGCGGTCGATTGCGTCTGTGTCATACAGATTCAAAGCAGTCGAAGTTTCTTTGATGACTTCCACGTTGATTGCTTGCAATTTTACAGCTTCTTTATCCCAATAATCAGCATTGGGCTCATACGACCATGACAAGCTGGCTGCATCCCAGTTAGCTAATACAAATGGTCCGTTATACAATAAAGCATCACTGCTTAACGCATATTGGTCGCCTTGTTCTTCAACAAATGCTTGATTTTGAGGGAAGAACATAGCCAATGTCAACAAATCTTTGAAGTATGGCACTGGAGAAGCCAATGTGATTTCCAGCGTTTTTTCATCGACTGCTTTGACGCCCAATTCTTCAGGAGCAACTGCACCATCGATAATTTCAGTTGCGTTGGCAACAACACCTGCCATCATGTAAGAATAAGAAGCAGCCGATGCAGGATCCACCAATTTGCGCCATGCATAAACGAAGTCTTCCGCCGTTACAGGCTCTCCATTTGACCAGTTCGCATCTTCGCGGATAGTAAAAGTATAGACTAAACCGTCTTCGCTGACTGTAGGATCTTCTACTGCGATTCCCAATTCAACCGTTCCGTCCAAACCTTGACGATACAGACCTTCGTTTACGTTGCTCAAAGCAGTAAACGCAACCGTATCTGTAGCTTGCACAGAATCCATTGTAGGGATTTCAGCGCTTTCAATCAGATTTAACACCTGATCACTACCGCTCGCACCTGCAGACTCTGATGAATCGGCCGTGCTTCCCTCTCCACCGCATGCAGCCAATACAAGTGCGGAGCTTAAAGATAATAACACTAAAGATGAAAGTTTCTTGTTGCCCATATTTCTTTTCCCCCGTTCCCTCTGTTTCTATAATTTCTATAGTAAGATTAATTATAGTTCTGACTGTTATTAAAATCAAGTTTGTGATTTTAATAAATTGATTAAAATTAGATTAACATATTCATATTTATCAATTTATAGCAATAATAAATTTACATTGTTTGTATATTGAGAATCTAACACGGCATGTCAGAACTTCGAAAAAAACACGTAAGCGTATCCAAACGTTGAAAAGACGGCAAAAACCCTTTTTAAACTTTTGTTTATACATAAACAAATAATTAATGATTTGATATTGTTTTATTTCCATGATAAACAGATATTCAATCGTTTTCACAGAAAATACTCACCCTATTCTGATCAAACATCATTTTTAATTTCGCCTTTCCGCGTACAACACGCAAGTTGTGTGAGCTTTTACCAGAACTTTTTCCATAACGGCAGTTTTTGCCTTTCGCTCCAGGAAGACTTGGTTGTCTTCAACAAGAATGGCGTACTTTCCCTTTTCCATCCGGAAAATCGTATCGTTTCGGTTCGCGTTGAAAACAACAATGTACTTTTTGTCTTTGTTTTGCAAGGAAAAGGCTACGATGTTGAAATTTTCACTGAGCGCAGTGAAATGGGCGTCAATTTCATCATGGGTATGCAAGCGAAAAAGGTATTCAGCTTTGCGCAGAGCGATCAGACCTTTGGTGTAGACCACTGCTTGCTGAAACGTCGTCACCCGTTCCCATTCAAACTGATTGATTTCGTCGGATGACTTGTAGCTGTTCGCCACGCCTGCCTTTGACCGCAAAAATTCCTGTCCGCCATGGATGAAGGGGACACCTTGCGACAACAAGATGATGCTCGTTGCCAGTGTATGCATTTTTATGCGTACCTCTTCACTGTCGTTCGGATTGGAACGCAATAATTTGTCGTAGAGCGTCAAATTATCATGTGCTTCCACATATTGGATGACTTGTTCAGGGTCGACATAACTGCTGTGGCTGGAAAGATGCATACCCCCTTTTATATTCCGGATCAACAGGTCTTCCTGATAATTTTTACCACTGATGAAGCCCTTATCCTTTTCGTCCCCAAAATCACTCCCCTTCAACGCTATTCGGATCGAATCATTGAAGTGGGCGATTCTTGGCATTGCCTGCGCATTTTTCTGGGAAGCTTTCAAGTCCTCCGGTAGTGGTGTGCTCATTTCCCACCCTTCACCGATAATGACGATGGACGGATCGATTTTATCCAACGCCTCCCTTATTGCGTTCATCGTAACCGAATCATGTATACCCATCAGATCGAAGCGAAAGCCATCGAGATGATATTCCTTTGCCCAATACTTCACGCTGTCAATGATATATTTGCGCATCATGTGCCTTTCCGAGGCCGTGTCATTTCCGACTCCCGTACCGTTTGCCAGAGATCCGTCAGCATTGTAGCGGTAAAAATAACCTGGGACCGTTCTCTCCAAAGCCTGATCTTTTGGGTCGTAAACGTGGTTATAGACGACATCCATAATAACCCTCAAACCGTTGTCATGCAACGTTTGGATCATTTGTTTCAGTTCGATGATTCTGTTGAATGGATCAAAGGGATCGCTTGAATAGGAACCTTCCGGGACATTATAATTCAGCGGATCATATCCCCAATTGTACTGTGGCTCCGTCAGATTCGCTTCGTCTACTGTAGCATAGTCGAACATCGGCAAAATCTGCACGTGGGTGATACCCATATTGATCAGGTAATCCAGCCCGGTGCTTAGGCCACTGGGGTTTTTAGTATTCTTTTCAGTCAAACCAAGGAATTTCCCTTTGTTCACTATCCCACTCGTTTCGGATATGGAAAAATCTCTGATATGAAGTTCGTAGATGATTGCCTCTTCGGGAAGCCCGAATGCCGGCAATCGCTCTGCCCATCCGTCAGGATTCGTCCTGAGCAAGTCCGTAATGACCGATTTTGTGCCGTTCACTGTCGTTGCACGGGCATAGGGATCAACCGTGACGGACTCACGATTGTTGAGGAAAAGAATTTTATAAACATAAATGGTTCCATGCTGATCGCCGGGTAGATAAGCTTCAAAAATTCCTCTGGGTTTCTGCACCATCGCTATTTTTTGGGACGGCCTTCTGATCGAATCATCTTCGTACGTCCAAACTTCCACAGATTTGGCAGTAGGTGTCCAAACCCTCAATAGCGTCCCTTCTTTTTCGTAGAGCGCTCCCAGATCTCCGTCATAGGAGAAGTAATCGTCAAAATCATCCGATCTGACGAACAAAAACATTTCCTTGTCGATTGTTTCTTTATCCCGCTTATCGCTGAAGAGTTTTTCTAAATCATAGCTCTCCAACCAATTCTGGAAATCCTCCACCATAGCTCATCACACCTCCCACAAATAGTATACCAAGCAAGAGCGACTTCCTGTACTCAAAAGGCACAGTAAAAAGCGTAACCGCCAGAAATGATTGCCGATTACGCTTCACAGTGATGTCAACTGCTTCTTTTCATATTCCATGTCAGAAGTAATCTTTCTTTTTCAGCCAATAGACCGTAATGAAGCAGATGAAGATAGTGAGCAGACTGGTGATACCGAAAGCCCATGGATGATTCTCGAAAGGCAAACCAACATTCATGCCCCAGAAGCCGGCTATGATGGTGGGAATCGTCAAGACGATGGTGATCGAAGTCAACACTTTCATGATATTGTTCAAATTGTTCGCGATGACGCTCGAAAACACTTCGCTAAGCTGATCGATCATCTTGCTTGATTCGGTTACCATCACTTCTGCTTGGTTTGAAATATCGAGGATATCATGCAGCAATTCTTGGCTTTGCAGATCATCCCCCAATACAGCTTCATGAATGGATTCTGTTATCAACGGATGATTCTTAGTGATGGATGTTTCAAAATAGACCAAGCTCTTATGGAGAGCGATCAGCTTGTAAAAATATTCATTCCGGGTAGCACTGGTTATCTGTATTTGCAGATCCTCGATTGTGCCATCAATTTCCCTCAGGTGATGAACAAAACTCTTCGTCAATTCCCATAGTATATATAAAACAATGTGATGCTGCGTTGTAGCCGGTTCATTTTTGAAGGATTCGTTCTCCGTTATGCGCGTCAAAAAAGAGGGCGTCTCTTTGCAGACTGTAATCAACGTTCCATTGATCGTTATGATCGACAAAGGATAGGTATGGTATTCGATATATTTTTCCTGCACCGAACGCATTTTAGGGAAGAGAACAATCAGCAGATCAATATCTTCCCCGGTACCATTTTTGACTTTTTCTTGTCGCGGAATTTCATATTCGTCCAATGAATCCATGATGTAGTCCTTCGGTATGCCGAAAATGGTCATCAGATCTTCAACGTCCTCGCTGCTCGGGTTCTCCACGTGAATCCAATCAGCCGCTCTCCAATTGCTCGTACGCGTATATACCCCTTTATCCGACAAATCGAACGCTCTCATTCGAATACACCTCTAACCTATTTTTGTCAAAATACGCCAACCCACAAGATAAGCATAACTTATTTTTACCAAAAAGGAAGTAATAACCCTCTGCGGAAGTTGAGCCCAGTCCAACCATAAAACCCATCAATGAAAAGCTGTCATTCAGCTGTCAACTTTGAATTCTTCCATAGTATAGGCCATTTCGATGTAGGGGTCTTCCGTATACCAATGCCGCGCACTGCCTAGGCATGCGCAGTAGAAGGTTGTATCATTCTCATGAAATATTTTTCGGAAGTGGACATGTCCCATGATGCTGTGCGTAATCGGATAGCGCTCGTACATCTGCATATAACTTTTGTTACCGAGGAAAGCGTTATAATAATCATACACCTGATGCGGCAGCGGGATAACGAATTGCGGATGGGTCACAACATGTGTCATCATGATTATTTTCCGATCGCTGACTTCTTTCAGATCACATTCCAGTTCAACTTGCATCGCTTCAGCAACCGCACGATCATCCTGTTGCCAATGAACATAATGGCGGTCATTCCAACCGCCGACTTTCAACTTTTTCCTGGCAAACTCTTCTATTGTGTAGCGTGTACTGGCGAATCCATAGTCATACCAACCGGGATTCCCCACCACCGCCCAATCCTTTCCGATCAGATACGGATTTCCGACAGGATTTTCATCCCGCTCCTTGAACAACCGATAGATGCGATCCGTATCCTCTTCGTGATTGCGGATGGACCAGAAATCATGATTACCGGGTACGAATTGGATTTTCGAAACGTTGTGGTCCTGCATCCGATCCAGGAAAGCGAAGGTATCGTGGTAATCGGAAGACACATCCCCAGCCAACAAAAGCAAGTCGATTTCTTGATTATAGAGCAGCTCAGCCAAGAGATGATCATACGTTTGACCCGGCGCCAGTTTTTTTGCGTTCGAGTCGATATGCAGATCCGACAATAAGCCAATTTTCACGTCATCAACCCCCTTTTTTACTTTGTTTCAGATGTGAAAAAAAGGCAGAGATTCACATCAGATTAACTGAGTTGGATCTCCGCCCCTACATAAAAATTATTTTGAAAATGCTTCCGTCAATGGCGGCACTACTTGTTTTTTGCGTGAAACAACGCCCGGCAGCAAGGCAACATTTTCATTCAATGAGACACCGAACGCGGACGCGACTGTGTCCAAATGTGACCCTACAGCTAATAAAGCAGAATCGCTGTCGATGATGTTTGTGATCACCAACAAGAATACATCGTAACCTTGAGCGGCATTTTCCGCTTCCATAGCGGAAACCAGTTCAGCTTGTCTTTTCAGTACATCTTGTACATCGACGGTATTCACCTGAGAAATACGGACGTTTGTATCGCCCATCGGAAATGATTTCGCGTCCAAATTCAACAGTTCCGCAATCGACTTGTCGTCCAAATTCGTTCCCGCCTTCAGCATTGCCAGACCGTATTCGTTCAAGGAAACACCGGCGATTTCCGTCAAGGCCGCTGCCGCTTCTTCATCTTCCGGCGTGCAAGTCGGAGATTTGAACAGTAACGTATCGGAAATGATGGCAGACAGCATCAATCCGGCGATGTCGGCAGGAATCGCGATATTCTTTTCCTTGAACATTTTATAAAGAATCGTATTTGTGCACCCGACAGGCTCTGCACGGTAATACAACGGGTTGGCCGTTTCGAAGTTGGCGATGCGGTGGTGATCCACGACAGCGTACACTTCAACATCCTTGATATCGCTGACGCTCTGTTGCGCTTCGTTGTGGTCGACCAAAGCGACGGTATCCGTTTCGTTAGCTGCCGTCTCGATGACGCGTGGGGTGTCTGTCTTGAATTGATTCAGTGCATAGACTGTTTCTTCACTCGGCAAGCCAAGCGCCACAGCTTCGGCTTCGATTCCGTTTTGATTCAGATAGTAGGCGTAGGCGATTGCTGATGTGATCGCATCCGTATCCGGATTTTGGTGCCCAAAAACTAACAGTTTGTTCATTCAATTCACTCTCTCTTCCATTGTCTAAAATTATCATAATAAAAAAGGAAGAAAAGAGCAACTGCAATTCTCTTTTCCTCCTTGAAAAATAGTATTATTTTACAGATCCAAGTAGCCTTTATAGTCTTCTGTATGCAGCAGTTTTCTGGCATTTTCGACGCGCTCGGCGGTAGGTGGATCGATTCCTTCCAACTGATAAGGGATGCCCAGCGTCTCCCACTTGTAGACGCCCATTTTATGGTACGGCAGAATCTCTACTTTGACGATGTTTTTCAGCGTTTTCAGGAAAGCATCGAGACGAATCAAGAAATCATCATAGTCTGTCCGCTCTGGGATCAGCACGTGGCGAATCCAAACCGGCTTATTGATTTCCGACAAATATTTTGCCAATTCGATGATGCTTTCGTTCGGCCACATTGTCAATTCTTTATGCTTCTGGCTGTCGATGTGTTTGATGTCCAGCAGGATCAGATCAGTCACTGCCAACAATTTGTTGAACTGACTGAAGAAAGGTTCATCATAAGTGAACGGCAAGCCGCAGGTATCCAACGTTGTATGCACGCCTTGGGCTTTGGCTTTCGTGAACAATTCGATCAAAAAGTCGATTTGCAGCAACGGTTCGCCGCCGCTGACGGTGATGCCGCCTTTTTGTCCCCAGAACGGCTTATATTGCAGGGCTAGATCCAACAATTCATCCGTTGTCATCTCGGTGCCGCCGCCAATATTCCATGTGTCCGGGTTATGGCAGAATTGGCACCGCATGCGGCAGCCTTGCATAAATATAATAAAACGGATTCCGGGTCCATCAACGGAACCGAAACTCTCTGTTGAATGCACAAATCCTTTTAAAGGTTCAGTCATTTCGAAAACTCCTCTATCGTTTATTTCTTAACCTTATTGTATCTTGCATAAGGAATATTTCCTATCAAAAAGAGCGATTTTTCGCTCCCTTTGATAGAAAACGGATGAATCAAATGATCCATCCGTTTAATTTTATACGATTAATATGCAGGTTGAAGCAAATTACATCATTTCGTGCATTGTACGATTGATTACGTCCATTTGTTGTTCGCGAGTCAACTTGATGAAGTTAACAGCGTATCCGGAAACACGGATCGTCAATTGTGGGTAGTTTTCCGGGTGATCCATAGCGTCAAGCAATGTTTCACGGTTGAATACGTTGACGTTCAAGTGGTGGCCGCCTTTAGCGATGTATCCATCCAACATTGTTGCAAGGTTATCTTTTTGTACTTCCTCTTCACGTCCCAATGCTTTAGGGATGATCGAGAATGTATTGGAGATGCCGTCCAATGAATATTTGTAAGGAATCTTAGCAACTGAAGACAAGCTTGCCAAAGCGCCGTGCGTATCTCTTCCGTGCATTGGGTTAGCACCAGGTGCGAATGGCTCGCCGGCTTTACGTCCGTCTGGCGTGCTACCAGTTTTCTTACCGTAAACCACGTTTGAAGTGATTGTAAGGATAGAAGTTGTCGGGATAGAGTTGCGGTATGTTTGGTGTTTCTTAACTTTACCCATGTATTGTTTCAACAAGTCGATACCGATTTGATCAGCGCGATCATCGTTGTTACCATATTTAGGGAAATCGCCTTCGATTTCGAAGTCGACAGCAATGCCGTTTTCGTCACGGATCGGCTTAACTTTCGCATATTTGATAGCGGAAAGTGAATCGATTGTAACGGAGAAACCAGCGACACCAGTTGCCAATGTGCGGACAACGTTTGTATCATGCAAAGCCATTTCCAATGATTCGTATGAATATTTGTCGTGCATGTAGTGGATAACGTTCAATGTATTCACATACAAAGCTACAATCCAGTCCATCATAACATCGAATTTTTCGGCAACTTCATCGTAATCAAGGTACTCTGAAGTGATTGGTTGCAATTTAGGTCCGACTTGTTTTTTCTTCGTTTCGTCAACCCCACCGTTGATAGCGTAAAGCAATGTTTTGGCCAAGTTGGCACGCGCTCCAAAGAATTGCATTTGTTTCCCGATTCTCATCGCGGAAACACAGCAAGCGATGCCGTAGTCGTCGCCCCATTCAAGGCTCATCATGTCATCATTTTCGTATTGGATTGCGCTTGTTTCAATTGACATTTTAGCACAGTATTTCTTGAATCCTTCAGGCAATTTAGTTGACCAAAGGACTGTCAAGTTAGGTTCTGGAGCAGCTCCCAAGTTAGTCAGTGTGTTCAAGAAACGGAAGCTTGATTTTGTAACCATTGAGCGTCCGTCATGTGCCATACCTGCGATTGCTTCAGTAACCCATTGAGGATCCCCTGAGTACAATTCTTGATATTCTGGCGTACGCGCAAATTTGATCATACGTAACTTCATTACGAAGTGGTCAACGATTTCTTGTGCTTCTTCTTCAGTCAATGTTCCGTTTTCCAGATCACGTTGGATGTAGATATCCAAGAAAGTTGAAGTACGGCCTAATGACATCGCAGCACCATTTTGTTGTTTAACTGCAGCCAAATAACCGAAGTATAACCATTGGAAAGCTTCTTTAGCGTTTGCGGCTGGTTTTGAAATATCGAAACCATAGATATTTCCTAATTCTTTCAATTCTTTCAAAGCTCTGTATTGTTCGCTGAATTCTTCTCTCAAGCGGATGATTTCTTCAGTCATCGTGCCATCGCCGATTTTAGCGAATTCATTCAATTTGTCTTGCATCAGGTAGTCGACACCGTATAAAGCTACACGACGGTAATCGCCGATGATGCGTCCGCGGCCATAAGCATCCGGCAAGCCAGTGATGACGCCGGTTGTTCTTGCTGCGCGCATTTCTGGAGTGTACGCGTCAAATACGCCTTGGTTATGTGTTTTTCTGTAATCGCGGAAGATCATTGAAACTTCTGGATCAACTTTGTAGCCAGCTTCTTCACAAGCCTGTTCGCTCATACGGATACCGCCGAAAGGCATCAAGCTGCGTTTAAGTGGTTTTTCAGTTTGGAAACCAACGATTTGCTCTTTTTCTTTATTCAAGTAACCTGCTGCATGTGATGTGATGGAAGAGACAACTTTTGTATCCATATCCAATACGCCGCCAGCTTCTCTTTCTTGCTTTGTAAGATCCATTACTTGATCCCATAATTGAGTAGTGGTTTCAGTAGGACCAGCCAAGAAACTTTCGTCGCCTGTGTATTCAGAGAAGTTGTTGATGATGAAGTCTCTTACGTCGACTTCTTCTTTCCAAGTTTTACCATTAAAACCTTGCCATTGTTCCATTATATGTTCCTCCTATAAAGTGCCCTCACATTGTGATATGTGTAACAGGTTTCTACACGAACATTATAACACGTATAGATAAAAGTGCAACAACTATCAATCTTTTTCTGTGGACTTTTTGTATCATTATGGAATAATTTGAAAAAAGCTTTTATATCAGCGTTTTTTAAATGTTTCAAAACGCATTTAACTTCCGTTTAGTTAGTGAAACGCTTATTTTGACAAGAAATCTGTTTCATAACAAAAACGGGAACTGTGCTATTACACAGTTCCCGTTTTTGTATTTTGTTTATAACAGTTAATTAGAAAATTCTAATTTGTGAAAAATCAAACTCTTTTTCAATGTCCGAAACTTCGCCATCCGTCTTCTCGTTGATCGCGAAGCTACCGTTGGAGTACCTAGGACTGAAAGGTATTTCCTTGCTTTCCGCAACTATGCGGTTATCAGTTGTTGTGCGGATTGCATAACGGTTAGGCATCGATAGATCGCAATCCATGAAGATGATGCGATGAGGCTTGGCCTTCAATTCTTTCAGCAGCATCAATCCTCGTTTCGCTCTACCCAAAATCGGGACTTCTCCAGATTTAAATTTTTTGATGTTCCCCCTTTGCGTAATCACAAGGAGCGGGAATTCTTCATCACCTTCTTTGAAGGCGGAACCTCCGACCACAAAATCTCCATCTTTCAGGTTGATGGACTTGACTCCGCTAGCGCGTGTTCCGATGATGCCCACTTCATTCACAGCATAACGTAGGCTGAATCCGAAATGAGTCACAAGCAATACATCATAATTTTGTTTATCCTCCAAGCGTTGGATAGAAACGATCGCATCCGTTTCGCTCTTCAACTTCATGGCGATCGCTTTTTTATTTCTGTAGCCACGGAAAGTCCGGAAATCGCTCATCATCGTCTGTTTGATGTACCCTTCTTTTGATACGAACAGCATTGTCCCGGCCGGCTCACTGTTGTTCGGGAGAATTTCTACGCTGATGATTTTTTCTTCCGGAGCGAAAGGAATGTTTTGAGAGATGTGATGCCCCGTATCTTTCCACTTCAATTCCGGCAACTCATGTACCGGGAAATGAAGGTAGTCTCCTTTGCTGGTGAACATCACAACGGCATCAAGGGTCGATGCTTTTCCTACAAAAAGCGGCGTATCACCTTCGCGCAATCCGATTTCCTCTACTGTCGACGCCCCAAAAGAACGGAGGCTGGTGCGCTTATAGTAGCCTTCTTTCGTGATCACGACAACGACTTCTTCCACTGGCACCAAAACTTCCGTATCGATTTTGATTTCCTCGATTTCGTGCTGGATTGTGGTCCGGCGAGGGTTCGCGTATTGTTTTTTGACTGCGGCGAGTTCTGTCTTCATCACAGCGTACAACGTTTTTTCCTGTTTCAGGATTTCGTGGTAAGTCGCAATCTGTTCGTTCAGTTCCAACTTCTCATTCTGGAGGGCGGTGATATCCGTATTGGACAACCGATACAGTTGCAACGAAACGATGGCTTCCGCCTGTGCTTCCGAAAAAGCGTATTGCTTCATCAGGTTCTGCTTTGAGTCCTTCTTGTCCTTGCTGTCACGGATCAATTGGATGACTTCATCAAGAATCGAAATGACTCTTATCAATGCATCCACGATATGCAGGCGCGTCTCTGCCTTCTTCAGACTGTAATTCGTCCGGCGGGTGATGACGACTTTCTGGTGACGGATATAAGCCTTCAGAATTTGGTGCAAACCGACCTGCATCGGGCGGCGTTCATCGATTGCGACCATATTGAAGTTGTAGTTCACTTGCAGATCCGTATTTTTGAGCAGGTAGTTTAGGATCCCTTCTGCGTTGGCTTCCTTTTTCAGCTCAACGACAATCTGCAGCCCCGAGCGGTCCGATTCATCCCGCACTTCAGCGATTCCTTCGATCTTGCGGTTGATGCGGATTTCATCCATCCGCTTCACAAGTGTCGCTTTGTTGACGTCATAAGGAATCTCCGAAATGACAATCTGCTGTTTGCCGCCACGAATGCTCTCTATGGACGTGCGCGATCGTACAACAACTTTGCCTTTTCCGGTCCGGTAGGCGTCCTTAAGGCCATCCAGACCCTGAATGATCGCCCCGGTAGGGAAATCGGGCCCTTTAACATATTTCATGAGCGCTTTGAGATCTGCATCCGGGTGATCGATCAGATGCAATGTCGCATCGATGACCTCCCCTAAATTATGCGGCGGAATGTCGGTCGCATAACCGGCGGAAATACCGGTGGCGCCGTTCACCAAAAGGTTCGGGTAGCGAGCCGGCAACACTGTGGGCTCCTGATCGGTATCGTCGAAGTTAAGCACAAAGTCTACCGTTTCTTTGTCGATGTCACGCAACAATTCCGCCGAAATTTTCGAGAGTCTAGCCTCGGTATACCGCATCGCAGCGGCTGAGTCTCCATCCATGCTCCCGTTGTTGCCGTGCATTTCGACCAATACTTCCCGCATCTTCCAGTCCTGGCTCAGCCGGACCATTGCTTCATAGACACTGGAATCACCATGCGGATGGTAATTACCGATTACATTCCCGACCGTTTTGGCCGATTTACGGAACCCTTTATCCGAAGTATTCCCGGCAACATCCATCGCGTACAGAATCCGTCGCTGAACAGGCTTCAATCCATCGCGGATATCAGGCAAAGCACGATCCTGGATAATGTATTTCGAGTATCGGCCGAAGCGGTCACCCATTACGTTTTCAAGCATCAGCTCTTTAATTTCCAGATTACCCACTATTGTTCACCACTTTCAAAATCTAACGAAATTTGCTCCATGTCATGAGCGTTCTGCTGATCAGAAGCTTCCTTCTTCACTTTCTCCTGCAGATGTGCCTGCCCGTTATCGGGCGTCGGTGCCAAGTCCTGCTCCAGGATGCTCTTATCGTTGGCCATCGAAAATTCGACATGCTTCTCGATCCATTTCCTTCGCGGTTCGACTTTGTTCCCCATCAGTGTCGTGACCCGGCGCTCAGCTTGGGCTTTGTCATCGATGAGTACCCGGATCAACGTCCTGGTTTCAGGGTCCATTGTGGTATCCCATAGTTGATCCGCGTTCATTTCCCCGAGCCCTTTGTAGCGTTGCAGAATATAGCCCTTGCCGATGATGTCGATTTTTTCCTGCAACTCTTTTTCGGTCCATGCATACTCAATCTTTTCGTTTTTGCCGAAGCCCTTGGATACTTTGTACAGGGGCGGCTGTGCCAGATAAATTTTTCCGGCTTCCAGCAACGGCTTCATGTACCGATAGAAGAAAGTCAGCAACAGGATCTGAATGTGCGCACCATCCGTGTCCGCATCCGTCATGATGATGATCTTGTCGTAATTGCAATCCTCTAGTTCGAAATCCGCTCCGACCCCTGCGCCGACCGTATAGATGATCGTGTTGATTTCCTCGTTCTTCAGTATATCCTGCATGCTCGCGCGTTCGGTATTGATGACTTTCCCGCGCAGCGGCAGGATCGCTTGGAACTTGCGGTCGCGCCCTTGTTTAGCGGATCCGCCGGCGGAATCACCCTCGACCAGATACAGTTCGTTCTTTTTCGGATTTTTGCTTTGTGCAGGCGTCAGCTTGCCGGACAACAGCGATTCGTTTTTCTGCCTTTTTTTGCCGTTGCGCGTCTCTTCACGGGCTTTACGTGCTGCATTTCTGGCTTCTCTGGCTTTCAGGGATTTCCTGGCAAGCATTTGAGCTGTTTCGCCATTTTCGGTCAGATAGATGCTCAGTTTTTCGCTGATGAGGCCATCAACGGCTGCCCGTGCTTGTGGTGTGCCTAATTTTTCCTTCGTCTGGCCTTCGAATTGGAGCAGGTTCTCCGGTACGCGCAGCGACAACACCGCCGAAAGCCCCTCCCGCACATCGCTGCCTTCGAGATTCTTTTCCTTTTCTTTGATCAGATTCATCTTCCGGGCGTATTCATTGAACGCTTTGGTGATGGCGGTTTTTGCGCCGGTTTCGTGTGTACCGCCATCCTTCGTACGGACATTGTTGACGAATGAAAGGATCGTCTCCGAATAACCGTCGTTGTACTGGAACGAAAACTCGATCTCGATGCCATCGGCTTCGCCGCTGAAGTACACGACATCGTGCAGCGTATCCTTTTCTTCGTTTAAGTAAGCAACAAATTCCTTGATCCCTTCTTCGAAGAAAAAAGTATCGCTTTGTTCAGTCCGTTCATCTTTCAATGTGATGGTCAGGCCTTTCAACAAGAAAGCGGATTCCCGGAACCGCTCCGCCAAAACCTCATAGGAGAGTTGCGCTGTCCCGAAAATTTCTTTGTCCGGCAAAAAATGGATCGAAGAGCCTGATCCTTTAGCGGCACTTTTTGCTTTGATCAATTTGCTTGCTGGTTTTCCGCCATCCTTGAATTTCATGGTATAGATCGTGCTCTCGCGGATGACAGACACTTCCAGCCACTCGGACAGGGCATTGACGACACTCGCCCCTACACCGTGCAGCCCTCCTGAAGTTTTGTAGCCGCCTTGTCCGAACTTTCCTCCGGCGTGCAGCACGGTGAAAATGACTTGGATTGTAGGCACACCTGATGCATGCAATCCCGTCGGCATGCCGCGTCCATTATCTTTGACGCTGATGCTCTGATCTTCATGGATTGTTATGTCGATCCGGTCTGCATAACCGGAAAGGGCTTCATCAACCGCATTATCGACTATCTCATATACTAAATGATGTAACCCGCGCGCATCCGTCGAACCGATGTACATTCCGGGCCGTTTCCTGACTGCTTCAAGTCCTTCCAACACTTGGATGGAGTCATCATTGTATTTATTCTCTTTGTTTTGTGCCATAAAAAAACTCCTTCATCTCTGTTCTGAACCGAACATCTATTCGCTTGAACAGAAACCATAATAACCCATACTAGCATATATTACCACATATACCGCATGTTTTTCAGAACATAAAAATAACCTTTAACCATACTATCATGAATCTGCATGCAGTGTACTGCCAATTTTTATGCCACTAAACAAAAAAACTCCCACTGATCAGATGGGAGTTGTAAGTTGCCTTATAAATATCCTTTTGCGTTGTTCAGATCCCGCGCGCTGCTCTCGTTGTTTGTGTCAGGTCGTTCGCACCTCGGATACTCGTGGCTGCCGGTGTAGACAAAAAGTATAAGCTTTATTCGCAAAGAACGTTAAGTGGTGAATCGAAACGCCCCGGCGCTTACTGAGTGATATATCTGCCTTTATTATACCATACACGCAACAAAAAAAGCCCTCCGCTCGCAATGAGTAGAGGGATTTTTGTAGATTAATTTAGAGTAGTATAGGGTAACTCGAATTATAAGCAATTTAAAATTAAGAAAAGTTGATGAATAAACGTTGGTGCAAAGCGCTTTACCGATGCCGGCAAGTCAATTATCACCTTTTTTGCAACTTAACAGCAACTTAGATCATGCGAATTTTTGTGTAATGGTTGCCCCTTTGTCCGGGTCAAAGTAAATCGCTTTTTTCCCGATGTCCGGCAGGTCAACGATCAAAATGTTGTTGCCTTTGTCGCCAAGCACTGTCAGATACAAGCCGTCATCTTCTCCTGGTGCTTCCGTGCTGACCACGTTGCCAACCTTGTATTCACTGCCTTCGTCGTACACGGTCCAGTTTCGGCCGTCAGGCAGATACAAGATAGATGCGACGACTGTTTTTTCTTTGGCCAAGGCGCGCTTATCGATCCAACCGACACCTTTCGCATTGGCGTACTCACCGGAGTAGTTCTCTTCGTAAAAATAAAACGTCTTGCCGATATGATCGTCGGTGTAGCCCCAGTTTTCGCGGCCGTCTTCGCCCCATGGTTTGCTGTCGATCGAGTAGCCGCCACTTGCGATGGTAGCGTCATAGCTGACTGGTCGGCGGTATGGTAGTACCACTTCCGGTTGCGCTACAGGTTGTAGATTGCCGGTAATCTGATCAGCTGCAGGCATAGCGTTGATTTGCGCGCGGAAGTTCGCCATATTGCGCCCAGGACACGTATTTGTGTAGTGTCCGCTGAATTCGTTGTGTCCAAGGATAGCGGTGTATGGCAAGCCTAATTGATCTTTCCAGAAGCGTGTGACAAGCTTCAGCACTTCGTTTTGGCGGTCTGTAAAGTTCGAACTACCCTCCACACTAATGTTGAAAATATAGCCATTGTGATTGCCGACGCCGTTGGAGATGCGGGCCGGGTCATAGTTAAACTCTACGGTAGCCTCTGCGTTGCGACGGATGACAACATGATAACCACCTGTTCCCCATCCAAGCGATCCGCCCCAATAGCCCTCCAAAACCTCGGAGGGTTGGTCCACGTTTGCTCCGCTGTGATGGATAGCGATAGCGCTAATGGCCATTGTTCGGCTGCCGTTGTTATACGGAGCGATACCACGACGGTCGCGGTAGTTGATGCCGTTGTTTTTCATAAATTGGATAAAGTCCATAATTATTTACCTTCTTTCGCGATTTTTGCCATATCGTAAATACCGGACGACGCAGCCCCGTACACGATGCCTTGGACGATGTGGATGAAAGGGTCAGCTCCGTAATAAAAGCTAAAAGCCGCCCCCAGAATTGCCCCCAGCACCACGCTGAGCAGTGGCAGGTACTTCTTGTTGATTTCCAAACCTTTTGCGAGTTCGACGATGATCAACGTCATCGGGATAATGAATAGATTAAATTCCATTTTGTTCCTCTCCCTTCAGCAGTGCGTTCTCGATTTTCAGCTCTTCGTTTTCTTCCCGGAGAACTTCGATTTCATCTTCCAGTTTCTCTACAATGACCTTGTACCCGTTGATATCTTTGACATATTTTTGCTCAATGTCTTTGATCTGTGATTTCAGTTGCTTCACTTCGTCGCTTAAGGCGTCCACTTGCTCTTTGTAAAACGTGAACAGTTTTGTGATGTTTTCCGTATACTGCTGTTCTACCGACCCGTTTGTCTGCTTATTCGCGACTGAGTATGTGACCACGCCCGTGACGGCGCTTGCGATTATTGCGGATAGCCACTCCATATCCCACGCTCCTTATTCATAATAAAAGGCCGCCCAGATGGACAGCCCGCCGTTTTATTCTTGTTCGAGTAAAACTAATACCGCATCTCGCCAAACCATTGGCACGTCATCGATTGTTTTGAGTCCTTTTGTGATCAGGTTGTAATATAGTTTCGCCATGCTCATACACCCCCCATTAACGCTTCAGCAAGTTCTGCGATTGCCATTTCCGTCTCCGTCTTGTCGATCTCTCGTTGTGCATCCAGTTCTGCGATTGCCAACATCAAGCCATCGGCTTCGGACGGCTCTGCAGGCGTGACAACATCCAACGATGTAGGGTCTTCGAATAATAAATCAAAATACTCTTCGACTATTTCACGCGGCAAGGTGGTGTTGATGGAAACTTCGTCGTACACAAATGTTTCGTTTCCCTCGCTGTCCACCTCGTCCGGCAGTCTCTTGCGCAAAAATACATCTACCGTGCCGTTGGGCAACGGGTAGTAATCTACTTCATTTTTTAAAGTCGTGCTATAAGATAGCATGCTGCAACCTCTCTTCCCTTGCCTGTCGGCCTATTATTCTTTTGCATTCTTTGACCAGGTCATCCACTTTGAGTCTAGCGCGAACGGTGTATGTATTCGTGTGTTTATACCAACCATACGCAGATACTACACGCCTCGCGTGACTCACATCGATGGGGAACCCCTTCTTCATCTTCTTTTTCGCCCGCAAGAATTGACGGCGTGTTTTAATAAAGATTTTGGCCCGGATGGTGGTTCTCGACTTCCGGAAAACAAATCCCATCATGTCGATCGGTTCGCCATCCGAAAACTTCGATATCTTCCAATCGGGCTTTACGGTCAGCTGTAAAAATTGATTGATGTAAGTAATCAGCATCCGCATTCCTTTGCGCAAATCCTTTTTCGATGTCCCGGTCAATAGAAAATCGTCCATGTAGAACAATACGTGATTGACCAGGCGCACCCGTTTGTTTCCGTTGCGTTTTGATTTCCTGACCTTGAACAACTGCTCCGAAGCGTAGTGATATGCATAGGATAGGTAATAGTTGCACAAGTATTGAGACAGGTAAGATCCGATGGAAAGGCCGTCTTGGAACATATCCAGTAGCGCGTGTGCGAATTGGACAAGACTATCGTTTTTGATATCCCTTTCCAAAAGTTCTTTCAACCTCGGAATCGGGATGGAAGGGAAACATTTTTGAATATCACCTTTCACAAAATAGCGAATATCACTTCTCCAACGTTCGATGTATTTCTTCCCGTACGCCTGACCCCTACCGGGCAATGAGGCGCATTGGAATACGCCGATTTTTGCATTCAGCATCGGTTTCATCGCATTCACACAAACGTAATTCATGATCTGGTGAATAGGTTCCTCGATGCCAAGCGTTCGTAATTTCCCATTCATGCCGTCAACCTTTTGGAAATACTTGATGGGCCGAAGCCTCAATCGTCCGCTTTCGATGCGGGCTTTTATATCCAGGGCTATTTTGGGGATAGCCGGTATCAGCTCCTCTCTTTGCATTTCCTTGACGCGTTTAAGCGGGATCTTCAAATACGTCGCAAACATATTGGATACGTCGTTTCTTTCCCACTTCTCGTCAAGGTATTCGTAACAACACATCTCGATGAATGTGAGGTTAGTAAAATCTGCGTTTTGACAATAACGCTTTATGATAATCACCCTTTCGGTGTTTATAACTTTCTGATATCTAAATGACGTTCGGTTTTCTACTAGCCACAAGAATAGCCTTCCGCTATTCTTTCCGATCCGATAACCGGACCGGATTCCGGTTCGATATAATTTCACTCATGAGAGTAAGCGATGCCCGCTCGAAGCGGGGAGATACGACACAAATGTGATGTTCTTTTATCAGAAGTGCGCCCCAGGATGTTCCAGTTCGAGTTACCAAGGCCATTGTTGCCATTGACGTAGAAGAAACCGTACATGGAGCCATTGTTCAGGTTACCGAGCGAATGCCAAGGAGCTGTGTCGTAAATCCTTTTTAAAACATGATGGGCTATGCCCCTCTTGGCTTACGCCAATTCACCCCGGCTGCGCCCGGTTGCAGAAAGGCGCCCCAGGATGAGCCAGCTCGAGTAACCAAGGCCATGGCCGCCAAGGACGCAGAAGAAACCGTACACGGAGCCACTGCCCAGGCTACCGAGCGAAAGCCAGACGCGATAACCCGTTGTTGGTGCGTTTGTATAAACTCCGTCGGCAAAGCCTGTTGTACTTGATGCAGCTGCGGCAACAGGAATTAGCGCGGTCGGATGATTCGGGTCGACGCCTAGCTTGCTGATGTACTGCCACGTATTGTTTGTTTGCGCCATCAGCACGCTTAATAGCTTGTAGTCCGCAGAAGGACTTCCGGCTTTGTACTGTTTGGCATCATAGCAAACGTATACCTTGATTTTGTAATCAAGCGGGTCGGTATTGTCGTTGTAGATCATCAGGTTTTGGATGACTTCATATCCACCGACCATCGTTTCGATGCCGTTGATGATAAGCGGCTCTTTTCCGGATGTGTTACTGATCGGCGAACCATCGTTCCCAAGTACGTTATCACACGCTCCGCTGCCCCACGGTACCGTTGTGATTGTCGTCGTGGCATTTGTATCAAAAGCAGGCGCATCCACGTTTACGGCTGAGTTTAACCCGTCCGGAAGCGCCACGATGCTTGTGATTTTGACACGGTTAGCAACGTTATGGACTAGCGCGTTTCCGCGATCATCCGTTTTCGTGCCGCCGGCATAGTTACCGATCGAAACACGAGATCCGACTACCAGTGCATTTGCTTGCGCGTTGGTAAGTACGACACGGCTCACGCCCGACTCGTAAATGGATGGTTGGTATTGCAAGTAATATGAAATACACCCTCTCATCACAGCTTCGGAGTTGGTTGTTGCGTATTTCAGGAATAGCATCAACTTCGTCCAAAAGTCGTCGTGGGTTGTTTTCCCGGAATATTGCTCCCCTTTTGCCTTGAATTTTGTGATTTGGCCATCATGCGACATGCTGTTGGATTCGGGATTAACGCCGCTGATGGAGGCTAACTTGCCATCACCGCCCACTCCGGCGATGTATTTCGCGTGTAGCAAGAACGGACGAACGGTGCCGTCCGGTTTGACTGCCTCAGGCAGCACGGTGAAACCGGCATGCAATGTGTCGGAATACGAGTATCCCCATGTAGTTGGCGTGTCAAATCGCTTGATATAGCCAAGCATATTCATGATATACACGTCGCCGTTGGTTCCGTCGCGCTTGAAACGGGCATCACCCTTGATGGCGGTGATATGATAATCGTCGTTTGCGTCCACATAAGCGTTGACTTCCACCGGTTTGAATAACCCGATGTTCGCGTAATCGTCTTGTCCGGCCACTAGATTCGTTGATGGCACGGCTACCAATCCGGCGTTAGCATCCTTTTTCGTTCCCGTTGGGGATGGGGAGACTTCGTAATTATTGAACTCGGTCGTGTAAATCTTTCCGTCACGATAAGCATCCCAATACTTCCCGACATTGACATATTCGCCTAGCGCTTTATCGTAGTGCATCGGTTCATCGTTTGATTCCAATTTCTTCACGCGGCCATCGAATGTTGTGACAATCGCGCTGTCTGCTTCTGCGCGCGTATGGTCAGCCTCTGCACGCGTGCGGTCGTTTGAAGCGGCCGTCCTGTCACTCGCTGCAGCCGTTCGGTCTTCCGCCGCCTTTGTGCGGTCTTGGCCAGCTAGCGTATGATCGGTGTCAGCCCTAGCGTGGTCGGTGTCTGCGCGGGAATGATCCTCATCGTAACCGGATTGCCTCAGGGCCTCCGCTGCACCAAAGTCGGTATCCCTAGCGGATTCCGCGGCAGTATAGGCGTTCTGCCTAGCGGTTTGCGCATCGCTAAACGCCTTCGTTCGGTTCGTTTGATCTGTGTTAAAATTCTGTGTCCGACTTGTTTGATCTGCGTTAAACGCATCTGTTCGGCCTGTTTGCCCGGCCAGAAACGCGACGTTCCGGTCAAATTCGTTGTTATCGAACTCGGCTTCCCTGAGTATTTCGTTAGCCGCGAACTCGTCGATGTACGCGCGCGCCTCTCTTGTGAGCGTGGTCCAGTCGTGTATCATGATCTGTTGCGCTACTTGTGTTTCCAGTCCGTTAACGATCTCGAAGTCATAAAGTTGACTAGGGAAGTTTTGCTCATCTTCCAAACCTTCATTAAAGCGAACAACAAGTTGTATTCTCGCAATCCCGGCATGATTACCCTCGTCCTCTTTTAACAAATAACTAAATGTAGTTCCTGTTAATTCAACATCCTCTTTCGGATTTTGGAAGAAAGAACCATCCCGCATGTATAGCAGCGTTGTAGCCGTTGCGCCTGAAAGTTCGCCAGCCTGCATGTCCGTTACTTGGAACTGAAATTCGGCCGACCTTAAGTCATTCGTGTATACAATAGGTCTAACTAGACTTCTTTCTATAGTTGTTGATCGAAGTTTTACTTGATACGGTATAATTTTCGGCGTTGCCATCTAATCACTCCTTTTAATTCGTTTGTTTGACATGCTTATTTCCATCTTCCTTTACCTTGGTAGTGCACGCCCATATAACTCTGTGTTGATGCCGCAAATTCACATCGCACATGGCCGAAAAAGCCATTAACATTTGAACCGTTGCGATACGCACCCGCTCTGAAATCGCTAAAAGCTCCGGATCCGTCGTACATGGAGCCTGTCAATACAACTTGGACAGGGTTGACGCAAGAGAACGGGAGAGTCTTTGTGAATGTCGCAACGCTGCCGGTTGAAAATGTTCCGTTTAGGTCTATTTTCCCCCAAAATTCTATATCTCCATTCCCATACTTGGTGTAATAACCGTCCGTTTCATTACCTCCGCTTTCAACGATGGCCCTTTCGGAAAGCTGCACTCCAATCGCTATTGAATCAGTCTCCAATTTATCGAAGGTTAATTTATCAACTGCATTAGCGATACCGTTTTCCATGTGATTCATTCTGTCCGCCGTAACTACAGCTCCATCAGCTGCGTTCTGCGCCTCTGACTTCGTATCATCGTAATCTCCCCAACTTTGCTTTATATATGCCATTATTAAACATCTCCTCCGGCCGCGGCGCCGTTATCGGCTACTAATTTTTCCAAAGCGCTCAGGCGCCTATTCATATTAGTGTTTTCCGCTTTTAATTCATCAATAGTTTGAAGCATCTTTTGTAGCGCCATGCTATTGATATTTACTTGTTTTCCCATGTCGATGCTCAGATAATTCGAACCCTGGTCTTTAACAGCCAAAAATGGCGCATATTGTGCTTCCATCCCGAACTGCTCGCCAGTCGGTTTTTTGTCGTTGTAAGGATTTGTTGCATCCCATTCAAAATTGATAAAACGCATTTTCTCAATGACGGAAAAAGGATCCACAACCGCATCCACAACTTTGTCTTTCAGGCGAATATCTGACTGATTCGTGATGACATTCCCGTTCATGTTCAGCGTTCCAAACGCCCTTAGTTCTCGATATAGCAATTGCAAAACAGTTGTGATTACACCATTTGTGTCTAACCATCCTAGACTGGTGCTGTTATATCCGCCCAATGCCAAGATGCCATTATTATCAAATATCCTTCCGCCAGGAGATGTAGACGTTCCTTGCATCCAAATATTATTGACGTACCTAATTTCTTGGTGTTTCATGTTTAAAATTCTCGGGATTTCAATAACATCTTCGTTGAAAGGTATTTTCAAAAATGTTTCATAAATTCCGGTTGACTCGTTCTTTCTTGAAATGCTGAAAGATTTTCCGGGTTCTACGAAAACCGCAACTCCATATGACCCTTCTGACACTACGTACCCTGACTCAATCGACCCGGTACGCGATCCGGTTTTTGTGAAAAATCGCATGCCTCCTTCTTCTACAACAGAGTATTCTCCACTTGCGGCGACTGCCTTCAATCCATTTGGAGTCATACTTACGCCTTGCGCAATACCGTTAAATCCCGCTTGTATAATTCCGGCGTTCAATATCCCTGTGTCGATAAAATCAGCTACAATATGCCCATCGATCGTTATCGCTACCCCAAAAGGTCCGTTATAACCGTTTTGGGAAAAGCCGATTCCCTCTTGATTCAACCTGATAACATTTGTGGCCGAATTGATATCTTCCGTGTCCATTACCAGGAATTCATAAGGTTTGCCGTTTTCGTCGTAACGAGCCGTTAGGTAACCGCCTCGATTTCCGGTTATTTTTTCATTAGCTTCTTCGAATGCATCTTTCAAGCTACTGCTTTCTTCTTTTATCTTTGACAGAGTTTTGTTTATCTGCTGTTGCAGCGTTGGTCTTCCGGAAGGTTTCACGTCGGTCCTGCTCTTTGTTTCAGCTTCGCTCGTAGCCTTTAGACCACCGTTATACACCAATTTGTAACCCAAGTTAGGAACCTTCAAAGGAGATCCTGAAGCGTCTTGTATCGTGAATAAGTCGCCAGCCTCCAACGATGGATTACCCCTCCACTCCAACGCGTATGGATAAAAATCCACATCTGCCAACTTTTCGTACACATCGTTTAATATCTCTTGTGTCATTACGTCGTTTTCCAAATTGATTTGAGGTCCGGTATCCCTACCGACCTTAAGAGTCAGTGTCTCTTCGTCTTTGTTGACCGTACAAGTAATGCCTCCAACCCTGTAACGAATCCCCTTTTTAACTAATCCTTTCGAATAGTATTCATCCATCGAAATGTTGTAATCGGAGTCTTGGAGGGTTCTTATTTGCAATTTACCCGTTCGGCTAAAAGTGACGAATCCGGCTTCAATTTGTGCAATTAACCCCAGCGCTTGACGATGCGTGTACCCTTTTGGCTCTTCGATTGTAGTGGCGCTCAGGTTCCCGATGTACTTATAATCTATTTCCACGCCCGCTTGGTTAGCTATTTCCGTAACGACATCCCTTATATCTGCAGGGTATTTTAATTGCGAGTTGTAGTCATTTTCTAAAAAAATCATTTGATCTTTGCAAACGATAGTTGTTTTCTTTTCGTTATAGTCGATATCAACATGATCGGATATATAGAATTCACCCAGCGGCACATACTCGATGTCGCTATCCGGATTCCATGAGTTTAACCTCGTTCCGCCAACCCTAGCTGTTCCGACTTTCGTATTTAGCATTTTTCTTAACTCGGGAGATAAATCCCCCCTAACTACACCGATTTCGATAGTCACGCGGTCTAGGGATACTACGGTTTCAATGATTTCGGAAAATACAATCGTGGCCGCATTGGTTATGGCAGATCCGATTGCGTACTCTTCACCAGCCATACTCCCCAAATCTGCATTAATAGATACAAGGGTTTCGTCATCATAAATAATGTTATTAATTTTTACTCTCGCGCGAATGTCCCTTAAGCTTGATTTCATCGCATCGATAAACAAAGAGCTGTTTTTTAGCAAATGTTTCACCTACTTCTCTATAAAATTCATAGACAGACCTTGCCATTTTATCGCTCCGAATTTTTCGTTCCACGAATACAATGGTGCCGTCCGGTCCCCTACATAGAATGTTTTTGTGGCCATACCTCCGGTTTTTGGGTTAGGGTAAGTAACATCAAAAAAAGCGGAATCCACCGCGTTCAGGATGTCGAATATCTCTCCATCGCTCAGCGGACCCCACTTGATTTCCAATTTCACTTTTTCCGATATGATATCCCGCACCATTGTGCCACTAGCATTTCTTCCGCTTGTGTCGGCATCGATCGTTTGGTATCCCACGCTAAACTCTTGGGGGGCCTTTACGTAACGCCCACCCACTAACAGTAATTCATCCATTCGGACCCCTCCTAGATATTTATAGGGATTGCTCCCGTACGATCGATAATCTCGTTGATTTCGTTGATTACGATTTTTCCGATCTTCTGACCATCCATTACTAGCGTTACCTCCATCGGACCGCTCGCTTTATTACCCGACGCAGCATACATAGCTAACGCGTTCGAAATCGATTCCGACATACCCGTAAGTCCTCCGCCCGCCTCTCTCGTAGATATTGGCATATCCAATCGCTGCATAGGCGTTTCTAAAAATAGATCAGGCATTTGTAGCGAGCTAGTATCGGAGACGCCTAAATAGTCTTTTGCTATTTCAAGCAATTCAAGTGCTCTGTTGCGTTTTTCAAGAGGGATGACCATTTCCTTCTTGTTTCCTTCCGCGAGTCTGTAGTAGCCCTCATTTGACACTACGCCACCATTTTCGTAACCATGGCCGTTTCCGATGACACTCAGCATGCCAGTTGCGCCATATCGGCTCTTGGCGTAATTGATACCAGCTAACAAACTGTCCAGACCGTTTAACCGGTTGTCGTGGCCAGGGAATTTATACGCATTGAAAGTTGCTCCGATGACTTGGACCAAACCTTTGGCCAAATCCCCCGTCTTGTTATTGATATCGCCGATGTTCCCTTGGATTGCTTTCTCGTTACCGCCTGATTCAGACTGAATTTGACGCAACCAAGCATTTACATAAGAGTCTGTCGTTGGCAGTCCATTCATGGATAGCGCCCTGATGACGGTAGGTCTCCATCTTTCTACGCCGGTTCCGACAGGAGACTCTGAGCCTTTTTCGAGCATCCCTTTGATAAAGTTCGTCGCACTTCCTGCAACCGTACTAATTCCACCCTTGGCAATAGCCAGAGCCGGGTTTACCGCGCCTGACAAGTTAACAAATTTGCTGATTGCGATATCCAGCAATTCGCTTGGGTTCGATAGATAATCCCAGACTGTTCCGGCCATTTCTTTCGCTCCGTTATAAGCTTTGCTAAACCAATCACCGATCCCATTCGCATAACGAGGAACACCTCCGTACATGCTGTTTGTTCTTTCTCCGTCAAGCACTTTCGCGCCTCTCGGTAGATTAACCAACATGTTTCTTTGGTTCGGGAATAAGCCGACTTGGCCACCAGGTAGTTGGAAAGCTTCGCGATAATTCTTACCGCTGCCGTCATTGACCATTGCCAAGCCGCCCGGATGCGCATTTGTCCCTTGCGCATATGTCGGTACAGCCCAAGTAGATAGTTTGTTGCCACCCGCTCCGACTTTATCCAATATCCAGTTAATCCCGCCAATTACGCCGTTAACAGCTTTACCAATAACGCCGACTATGCCGTTAGCGATTGATGCCGCTGCCGATTTAACAGAATCAAGCCCCTTTCGTAGCCCTTCAGCAATTTTCGAACCCAAACCGGTAGCCCATCCAGTAACTTTGTCGAATGTTGTACTTGCAGTTGATTGGATACTCGACAAGTATTCGCCTACCTTGGTTTTCATGGTAGAAAAGGCATTAATAGCTCCGTTTTTGGCTTCGTTAGCTTTGGTGGACACTTTCGTTGAAACATTTCCCCACGCTTCAGACGTAGCGGTTTTTATTCCGGACCACTTCTCAGATATCCAGCCACCTAATTGACTAGCCTTCTCCTTGATCGTATCCCAATTTTTCCAAAGCAATACACCTACAGCGATGGCAGCTCCGATTGCTATGGCCCATGGTCCGCCTAGGAAAGTAACGACGCCTCCTACTGCTGTTCCAATGCCACCTAGAACCCCGCTCAGACCACCTATGGAAGATAACCAACCAAACACGCCTGATAAAATCCCTGTTAGTGTTTTGAGTCCGCTAATGACTTTAAGTGCTCCGGCAAACGAGGCGAACGCAACTACAAAATTACTGAATCCCACTTGGTGCTCCGATACGAAATCACCAATACCGCTTAACGATGAGGCCAAACCTTCCAAAATGCTAACGATTACGCCGCCTGTCCATGCTGCTATTGGTGCCAAGAAATCATCCCATAACCATTGGAAAGTCGGTTGTAGAGCCTCTGTTATTTCATTCAGAAATTTCAACGCACCGGAAAGAGCATCTAGAAATGCAGGTAAAGCATCCTCGATCGCCCAACCAGCCAAAGGCAGCAAAACTTCTCGATAGAGCCAAGATAAGCCGGCTCCGATGTTGTCCGTCAGAGGGGCTAAGGCTTTCAACAGTGTGTCTATGGAAGTCATCAGAGGTGTAAAATCAAGGGATTCCGTCCAATCCTCTGTGGCCTTTGCCATATCTCTGAAGTGTCCCGTCAATATTTCGATGATCCCTAAGATCGTTGTGAAGATGCTTACTCCTAAGTCGTTCGTTTCCCAAGCTTCTCTAAGTCCGTTTGCGAGGTTTCCGACCGAAGTAAGGATGCTCGCTATAATCTGAAGGATGTTTCCTAATATTCGTTCGCCACTTCCGCCCGTCCACACTTCCATGAAAGATCGACCGATTGATTTGGTCAGCTCCCAAACTTCGGTTAAAGCGAATTTGGCGGCATCCATTACGGATTTTCCGTATTTATTCCAGGCAGCTTGAACTGGTTCGAATAATTGCGAAAGAATATTCCGTGCATTATCCGCAAATTTAGATAACCATGCCGGCGTCGAATAGTCAGGAGTATTGAAATCGATGCCAGGGGTACCGGCTCCCGATCCAGAACCCGCTCCTGCGTCAGCATCCGAATTGACATCCAGACCTATCCTGTTGATCTCGTCGAAGCCCATCAAAGAACGTTGTAACTCTTTGATTTTGTCTTTCGCATCCGTTGCGCCTGTTCCCGTATCTTCCAAGGCTTTCACGTTGTCATACAATCCGCTTGCACCTTGTTTTGCCGCCTCGTACGTCGATCCGAAGATATTGGCTATAAATGAAGCGATATAGCCTGTAGCCTTCGCCAATGCGCTCATAAGCGCGTTTATAGCTGGTAGCGCGGCTTGATAGATTGGATAGAAGGCAGTCAACAGATTCACTTTTATCTGATTCAGCGAGTTTGCGAATTCTTGGTTAGTTTTGAGCGAGTTCCATAGACCTTGCCCTAAAGCCATTATTCCGCGATACAGGAAAGTGAACACAATCAGCTGATTCCCCAACATCCAGATTGTTTTGCGCCATCCGCCTACATACTTACCTAAAGCGCTGTTGCTTTGTGACAACCCTTTATTCATGCGGCTGCCCGATTGGTTGAACATAGAGAAGAAGCTGCCCAATTTTTTACCAACCGACTTAGTGCCGTGTGCAATATTATTGGAAACGCGGTTGAACAGGCCACCGAATCGCGACCAGGTATTACCCGCTTTTGCAGATGCATTTGAAATACTCTTTACCCCAGAAGCCGCATTCCCCGTTTGAATACTAGACTTATCAAGCGTGTCTCCAAGCCCAAAAAGAGCAGTTCTGAGAGCCTTTGCCCTGTCTTCCGTCGTTGCATAAGCCTGTTGCAAAGCGTCGTTAGAACTTATTAATTTGTTCATTTTAGCCGTTTGCACTTGTATCTTTTGCATGGTGTCTACTGATTTGTCGGAATCTACTGTACTAAAGCCGGAGTCGAATGAACCGACCGTTTTTCTCTGTGACTCATACACCTTCTGCATATTTGCAATCTTGGAACGCAACGTTTCGAGTTTGCTTTCATTTTGCTCCATTGTAGTCGCTATTCTCTTCAGGCTAGCAGGAACGGCATCGAACTCAGCCTTCATTGTCCGGGCCATTTCGCGCGCTTTGTTTCGGTAACTCGTCATTTTTTGTTCAGCGCTAGCAATTTGCTCGTCGTACTTCACCACAGCACCTGTGTCGTTGTCTTTTACAGCTGATGTACGCTTAGCCGCCAGATGGGCAATCTTGTTCTGAGCCGCTCTAGCTTGACCCATTTTCGAGTTGATATCCTTGACCATCAAATCGATCTCTTTGCCAGCCCTAGCGCGCGTCTGTTTAAACCCTTGCTCCAGATTGCGGGATGTTGCATCAGTCTTGCTTTTGGATAACTCTTCCATCCGGTCCATTTGTTGGCTGAACTTCTTGATGAAATCGCCGAGTGTGTTTTCTACTTTTTTCGTAGCATCGCTCATATCCAGATTCTGCTCGATTTTTTCACCACTCTGACCAGTGGCGCTTTCGATTTTTTTCAAAAGACCGTTAATTTGCGGTAAAACACGGTTGATAGACTCTTGGACGTTCTTCGTGTTTACCTCGAGCAGAACCTCCAGTTTTTCTAACTCCATTTATTTCACCTCCTGTTTTTTCGCCTTCCTAGCCCTTGTAGCTTTTATGGCTTGCGCCATTATCATCATGCGTTGTTGATCTTCTTCCATTTCCTTCACAAGTCGTTCCTCTTCTGTGATTTCCTCCACTTTCCCAGCGAATGGATAGGCTGATTCGAAGCTTGGCATCTTAGATGGCTCATTCATCGCGTAAGCCATTAGTTGAGCTAGGCGATAGTTTAGGTTAGCTTCTTGCTTGATATCTTCTTCTTTGATGCGTTGGTTCGCATCCACTTGCACGATAATTTCTTCAAATGTTTTTGACCAATACTCATCCGAAGGGATTCCATTTTGAACTGCCGGAAGATACATATCGTTCAAGAGTTCGGTAAGAGTTGTGTATTCTTTCCGATTTACAAGATTGATTCCTCTTCCGTCGCGTTGTCCAGGGTCAGGTCTTCGCTTTCTGCCTTGTCTTTCGATTTCCCGAAAAAACCTGCCTCGCCCAGAAGATCTTGAACGATTCCGAACAATTCCATAGAATTGCCGCCATCATCGATAAAGTTCTCAAAAGCTTTAACGACATCTGCTTCTTTCACGCCATGAACGGTATTTGACAGATGCAGAACGATCAGAACTTTGTTGGCAGGTGGAAGTTTCATCTCGCCTTCATTTTTAATGAAAAGACCCATCAAGGACTCGTCCAAACGTTTCTCGATATTCAAGATAGCCCTTCCGGTAAGGCGGCATTCAAGCGTAAGCCCTCCGAAGTTGACCGTTTTTGTAGTAGGCATTTTTGTAATTTGTCCCATGTATATAAACCTCCGATTTTTTTATGAAAAGAAAAAAGGGCAATCGCTTGGACTGCCCTTCATTTTAGTTACACTACCGGCGCGAAGTCCGGACCGTCAGAAACTACGATAACCAATGTGAATTCAAGTGCTCCGTTGATTTCAGCGGCGCTGAACTTGAATTTTGGCACACCTTTGAAAGTGACTGCCATACCATCCGGATAAACCACTTTGAATTCCGTTTCCACTCCGGTTTCGACCAATGTGTGCACATCTGTGAAGTTTGCGGTTTGGTATACAATCGCGAATTCTAAGTTATCAGTATCTTCGATACCAGCGATATATTTTCTTTTTGCATCGGCTAGCGTAGTGACATCTACACGTTCCGGATCTCCACCTAATTGAGGGATCCCTTTGACACCGGCTAATTCTACGAATTCGGCTAATTTTTTGTACGAAAGAACTGTACCTTTTGTTAACAACCCCACGATTTCACCGGCGAATTGTTGTAATTCCAATTTCTCCATATTCCTTTTCCTCCTATAAAAAAACTATTTTTGTTTTGTTGTCCACGATTGCCCTGCACTCAAGCACGATGCGCTTTAACCCGGCCACGTTGGCATCCTTATCGGATACCTTGAACCCAAGTTTTCTCATGCCGTCAGCAATATTTGCAGCAAGATCAGAAACGCTCTTTATTCCGTAAACTTCGATAACGACTGTCCATTTTGTTTGCAGCTCATTTCTGTACGCGTCGATTGCATGCCCTTCTGCGGCGGTACGATATATCGCACAAGGAAAAGTAGCCATTTCTTGCGGATAATCGGTGCTGAAGTCTTCAAGGCCATCAACCGAACTTAAGAGATATGCAATTTCTTGTTTCATATTGAACCTCATTGACCCAACCCCTTCCGCAAATTCTTCTGAACGTGCTCTTTGTATACTTCTTCAGCTTTATCGATACCTTCTTTGAATGCCGGATACATGAACGGTCTAGCAGGTTGTCCGCTCGTACGATAGAACTCCTTGCCTTGAATCGTTATTTTCCGCATGCCGTATATCGCCGTAAGATCGATATCGACAGCATCGACAGGGAAAAACCAAGCCTCTTTCGTGTAAACTGGGTTAACGCCTTCAGGCAGATCCTTCGGAGAAGCTTCACCGACCGGACCAGTACCAAATTCGCGAAACACCGAAACGGGATCGTCATTCCACACGCGACCCACTATTTTTCCTTCGCTGTCCTTCACGACTTCGTTCTTATTGCTGCCAGCCAAACCGCCACGATTGTAGTAAATGCTTGAATTCAGCTTACTTTCTACTCTTCCTTGAATATCTTCGACTATCTCGAATGTCGCATCGAAAACCGCATCTTCAAGGGTCGTTGGCAGTTTTTTTAATTTTGCGTTAAGCCTATCCAATCCAGTTATCGTTACCTTCATATCAAGTCTCCTTAATCAACTTTTCAAGTTTTACATTGAGGTGGTCTGAGAAGGGTTCGATTGACAAAATTTCATAATCAGGATCCGCCCCAGGATCTACGTAGAGGCAAATGCCATCCTTTTCGTTTTTGCCAGGAATAAGGCTTTCGCCTTGATACTTGCAAGTCTTGATATAGGGCAAACGTCCACCGTATATCTGAGCATTAACCACACCGCCTGCAGATTGCACATTCATGCGTAACAGTTCGGCGTCCCTGCTGTAAGAGATGGTTTTATCCCCCTCTTCGTCGCGTGTGACAATTCGCTTCTTCAGGTAAACTGTCTTTAGATCCCTTTCGCGTAACCTCATCTGACACGCCCCATTCCCGCCACGCGGTATTTGTTTAGCTGAGAGCGTATCTTTCTCGGGATCCCATCTTCAAACGTCTGAGATACGCCGCCTTCTGATCTGGATAACTCACCTTCAGAACCTTGCTGGTTGTACCTTATTTTGGCCAGGTCGCGGATGCATGTTGTCATACCGAAGTGAATATCATCCCGGTTGCAATAGCCCAGGGCCTCCATTACGGCATCATCATAGATGTCCTCTAAAAGCTTCTGTTCAGCAGCATCCATGCTCGACTTGCCAAGAAATCGGACGAACTTTTCAATCTCTATTGTGCGATCATACGATTGCAACACAATCACCAACCCCTCAATCTGCGCTGTCCGATGCCTTTAACGCGTCGCTTTTATTTGCGCTTGCTTTGCGAGTGACTTTCTCTTTCGGAAGCTCTGAGCCTATGTGAACTTCTGACACTATACCTAGTTCCAAAAGTCTTTCTAGTTTTTCTTTATCGCCATTGATAACGGTACCTTTTTTTACAATTTCTTTGGATTCCGCGTCAACGTAGTCTCTTTTTGTTAAATAAGCCATGATTTAACCTCCTCGGCGCCTATTCGCCATCTTCTCCGTCTTTTTTCGAATCATCTTCCAAGATCTCGAATAACTTTTCATCATAAGCTTCTTTTTTGATGGTTAGTGTTTCATTTTCAACATAACGCTTGCCGCTATATCGCACAGGCATTTCCTTGACTCTTACTTTCATTTCTACACCTCCAAAAATAATAGGCGCCGACAATAGTCAGCGCCCGGCAAATTAAGCGATTGGTTGCGCTTGGAAAACTTCGTCTGCGGCAGCGAAGGAAGGTAGCGCCGTAGCGACTGCTTTTTCCCATGTTCCGACAGGGTCAAGGTTTTCCTCGTAAACCATCGCCAACACGTTACCGACCATGGAGATGTCCACAGCGGCGCGGCGTACTAAACGTTCTTCCGGAGTTGGCCCGAATACTGTTTCACCCAGAATCTCATCATCAAACATGACGAATTTGTTTTCAGGGAAATAACGCTTCGTTGTGTAGGTACCGTTCTTTTGTTGCTCTTTGTACTTATCGTCGTACGTTCGGATGATCGGCAAGCCATTAGACTGCATGAAGGCATCCAATTCGTTACGAGTCAGAACCTTGCCGGTGTCGCTACCGAAAACAGAAGCCTTCACTTGCGGATGGCGCAACAATGCATTGAGAATCTTTTTAGATGTCAGAGCGCGTGTCGGCGTAATGCTCATCGCTTCGATCCAGCGGTCGATATCCCCTAATGGATCTGATGTCGGATCTGTCCATAGGTCCGTTCCACTTAGCGCTTCTTTGTGGTCGGCTGGAACTTGGTAGTCCACTGTGGCGTTAAGTCCGTTCTCGTTGATGGTAACTTGGCCATTAGCAAGAACATCCATACGCATCTTCTCAACACGGGCCATTACACCTCTGACCAGAACTTCGATATCGTTGTAGACTTGCTCCGTCAAATACGTTTGCTCTTCAGGAGTTCTAGGGTTTTCCAAAGCCATGATATCTTTTTCTTTCAACTGCATCTTACGCTTGATAAATGCCAATTCAAGCGTCGCTTTTGCAGCTTGACGAGATCCAATTTCAGATTCAGTGTCAAATGCGTGGATGCTTGCGATGACAGGGATGCCGCCACCACCGGTAATTTGCTCTAATTCCAGGGATGTCGTTTTGCGAGATGGGAACAATTCATCGCCCAATAATGTTGGAAGATTCCGGTTTCTTAAGTAGTTAAGCACTTCTTTATGGCTGAATAAGTCAAGGATCGATGTGCCTGCGAACATTTGTAATTTCATTTCATTTTTTAACATATGTCTATTCCTCCTGTTGTGTTATTAACGGTATTTGATGCCGGTCATTGCCGTCTTAGCGGCTGCAATCGGTTGTGCAGGCAAACGCTCAGCGATGATATAGCCTTCTACGATCACGGAGGCTGGTTGTGGTCCATGTGTTACATCGACACCATTCAGCAAGATTCCCTTGGCTGTTGCATCATTCGCCGGCCAAATAGCACCTGCAGGCACTACCTTGATGCCATTAGTGGTTACCGTTTGCGCGTGAGTAGAGGCGACTTGTTCCGTGAACGCTTGGAATTTAGCACTTGCCAGAAAATTGATTTCTTCATATTTTTGCTTTTCAAAATACATGTTTATTCCTCCTATTTACCCCAAAGAGATTTTTTGTTTTCGCTTCGTTGGTTCATTTCTTTTGCGAATTGCTCGCTTTTTGTTGTAGGTTTTGCGGTCGTTCCGCCGGCAGGGATGTCAATAGATGCGGCTAAACGCTTGTCCACCTCTGCTTGCACAGCTTCGGAAAACGCTTCTGATACTACATCGATGTGCGCTTTAACTGTGTTTTCATCGGAATAATTGAGGATGTCAGCCAGTTTAGTGGGAAGACCCTTCTCCGAAAGAATGTCACTCGCAGTGAATTTCAATTCGCGTTGGTTTAGGCGCCTCTCTTTTTCGTCGAGTTCTGCCAAACGTTGCCTTTCAGCTTCGGCTGCCTTTTCCTCTGCAGACATTTGTCCAAGTTTCTCAGCTTGTGTCTTAGCGGTTTCGATTTGCTCTTTCGTTTGTGTTTCCCAATCCTTCTTAGCGTTTGCCAAAGCAGTATTTACAGCTTTTCCGATCAAGCTATCTAATTCTGATTGCGATTGCGGACCTGTAAATTCCGGAGGGTTGCCACCTTCTCCGCCCTCTCCTCCATCGCCTTCAGCGAACATCTGTAAATTGAGCGCTTTTTTAGCCTGAAGCAGATAATCGTATTTAGCGTTTTCCGATAAATTCATTTTCATTTCTCCTTTGCCCAATCAAGTCCCGCCTACTCGAACTGAAATCACGCAAAATAAGCCATCCAAGTAAGTGCCTAAGCCCAAACGAGTACAACTCCATGTGTCGCTATCCAGTTGTTTCAAAAAGCCAAGAGAGTGCGTTTAATTGCCGATTTCGGAGGCACCGCGATAAGTTTAGTGTCGTTCGAGGACAGTGGTTGACAATTTAATTAATTGTTTAGATGATTTCCCAATCATTTGATAGCATGTCAGATTGAGAGGCCAACCATCCGATTTGGATATGGTTGCTTGTGGTCTTTATAGCGAGGACATCTACAATGGTAGGCTCCCCTTCATACTCGCCGTAACCGTATTGGAGACCTCTTTGAAGTTGTTCGCCGGTAATTAAATACACGAACTGCCCTTTGCCGTTCCAACCTTTGCGCGCTACTTTTTTACCTTCTTTTAATGCCTCGATAGCTTGCCCGAAATTCATTATGCAGCTCCCTCCTGAATAAAAAAGAAATCATTATCCTTTAAAACCTGATAAAGCACTTTACCTACTCTGTCGGCCATTTCTTCTTCGTGTTCGTTGTATCCTGCCTCTATCAATATAGCGTGTGTCATTTCGTGAATAAGCGTTTGGTTGGTGAGTTGTGGATTCAGGTTGTCATCTATGCGTATTTTGGTTTCTTTATACGCGATATGCCCCCAATTCCCTTCCTTCCCTTGCAAATCTTTTGTGACTTCGACGCCATAAACAAGGCCACCTATTTTTATTGTTCTCGGAAACATCCCGAACCCCCTCTACTTCCGTATTGCTTTGGCATATAAATCCTTCAGCTTTTCATAAACGCTCGGATCGGCATACTTTACGTTTTGGAAATCATCCACTGTCTTATACGTGAATTCATCACCCAGTGCGGCTTTATAGCGATTAAATTGCTTGATATCCGCAGTCAGGTTCTTCACCTTCTTGCGGAAAGCTTCAATTTCCTCTTTTCCGTGCCGCTTTGTTAGCATTTCTTCCCATTCTTTGTAATTCGTTCGCTGATCAATCTCAAAAGTCTTCTTGGCCAGAGGATCGTTAGCGGTTCGTTTGCCGTCAAGAGTGCGCTCCCCGAAGTAAGCAGCAGGTATTGTCCTGCACCACGGATGGAACGGAGGATAATTCCCGTCCTTGCCATTGCACACAGCCTTTTCGACATCGTAAATCTTCCCGTCGATGGAGCGGCATATGGCGGATGTCCGAAAGTCCAATACGGCAATAAGGATGTACTTATCAACCCCATGCGCCTTCCAGGATCTCAACTTTGCTTGTCCGGCCATGTAGTTTGCTTCCGTGCGAACTAGCCGCCTAGCCACGTACATGGATGTATCGAATTCGTTGGCCAGAATCTTTGCCATCTCGCTCTCTGACATTCCCGTTAAGTTTTTTACGGTGAAAAGTTCTTCTAAACGCTTGGCCAATAAGTCTGTATCGCCCCAAATACGCTTGGAGTAGTTCGACCCTTTCCATTCGCTTTCAAGAATGTTCTTCACGTACGTGGTTGACATCTCTTTGAATTCAGGCACCTCGGGATCGGGCTGTAATACGACTTTTTTAACCACTTTTTCCGTTTGAATATCCCTGATCTGTAATACTTCTTGGGATTTTGTGGCTACGAACTTAGGGTACTGACCCTCTTTAATTGTAATTTTCTGCTCCGTTTGTCCCACAATCGCCTCAGTTGCCGCTTCTTCGTAGGCTTCGCGGATTGTATCGATATAGAAGTCTGTCTGTGTGTCCAGTTGAACGTTTGCGATTTGTTTGGCTACTAGGTAGGCTTTGGCTTTCAATGTCTCTAATAGGCTAATACGGTGCTTTGCAGCTAACCCGTTTAAATACGCTTTGACATCACTTTGGATCTCCTTATCCGTCAAACTTTTGGATAGGCGCTGCAGTTCTGCGAGGTCTGTTAAGCTAGCTGAAGTATTGAGGATTTTCCTGACTTCCGCTTCATCCAACCCCGACTTATTCAGATAACGATCGTATATTTTTTTTACTTGCTTGTTTAAATAGTCTTGGGCTTGTATGTATGATTCAAGCATAACCGCCTCTTTTGCATCCAAATTGCGATGCATGGCTTCCTCGTTTTCGATGTTGCGTTTAAGGAAGTAGCTTTCAGCTGCCATCTCATCACTCCATCTCTACACTGACATGCTCCGGATACTGTTCCGCCAATGTGGTAGCCCCCAGCTCGAACACACCTGTTATCAAATGGCTTTCTCGGGTTGGGTTGCCTATTTCGATAGATCCGACACCGTAGTATTCAAAATCGACTTGTGTCATCGTTTCTTCTCTTCCGATAAGGGAATAGCCTACCGTTTGCAGAAGCGTGCTGACAGCGGCACAAACGATGTCTTGACCCCTCGGCGCATAGTTCGCATGGCCAGACACTCGGATGGATTGGATGTTATGCATCAAATCTTTCTTGATTCTCACTCTGATCATCTGCATCGTCCTCCTCTTCCATCTCCACATCGCTATGGCTATTCGCCGTGCCCATAGCCTTTTGATTCAGCTTGATCTCCTCTTCTTTTTGCGCCCGTAGCATTTCAAGTATTTCCTCCGGATCATCTATATCATCTAGCCATCCTAGTGATACCAGCAGCGGGATGAACTCCTGGCTGTCGCTGATTTGTTTAATGATGTCGCTGCGGTTGATTGGAAGATTTGGTTTAAAGGTAATCTTGACGCCTTCCACATCCACCGTTTCACCCTTCAGGCTCACGATATTCGCAAGCAGTCGCAGGCGCTCAATCAGTCCGTCCTCCATGTATCCGATCTTTGTGGCCAGAACTAACAGCAGACCAAACAGCTTGTATTTCATCGCTTCACCCGAAACATTGCCGCTGAAATTCTCATCATTTAAGTTCGGTACGTAGGAAGTCTTGTGGAAATCATCTATCAAGGCATCCGCTAGCACCTGCACGCCGTTTTCGTCGAAGGTGTTCACAAGAAACTCAGCATCGCCGCCGTCTTCTTTAGCGGGCGCATTAAGCACCATGTTGCCGTTCAGTTCTTCGGGTCGTTCATCCGGCAATGAGAACCCGTACAGGACCATGACGGCCTTAATGAAATTCTCTTTGTCCCGGATCCGGTCAGTCATTAACTTGTTGTATCCATCGATCTGCGGGATTTGTTGCTCAAAGTCCCCCTGTTTTTCTTCGTTGTTGCGGTATTCGGTAACCGGCACGTCTTTGTAGTAGTGAAGTACCACCTTTGGCCTGTCATCCATCAAGCTACTTTGTGTCAGTCGCATTTCCTTGCTGCGGTATGTGATCACTGCTTTTTTGGTATAGATATTGAATTCCCATGTACGCACACCCTTGATGCTCTGTCGCTCCTTGTAGCGTACTGCAAACAGCTTTTCGCGCTCTACAGTGTCATCCACGACTACAAACATCCCTCTCGGGTCGATTGCCGCTATTTTCGGCACCGTCTTAAGCGGATTGTCCGGATGTCGTGATAGATACTGCAGTTCCAGACCGATGCCGTAGACTGATATGTCTTTGGCCAGCTCCTTGTCATGCTTCCGGATGCGCATGGCATCCAATGCGTCTATAATCGGATCGATGTTCCCGGCTTTTGGCGGCGCGTATGATATCGGAGCACCTACGGCAAACCCCACCATCATATCCGTGACATATTTAGCATTATTCACATAGATTTCGTCTTTCTCGTGCGGCGTGCGCATGTCAGCAAGCTCGTTCGGCTTGTGCGGTCGCCCGTCGTAGTAGTCGCTGAGCATCTGCAGCCTAGACAGCTCTTTCTGATGCTCTTGCACACACCAGTTGATTACCTCAAACGAGGGATTAGAGATATCTCCCGCCTCTTCTCGGTCGATTGCTATTGCCATGTTGTTCCTCCTCTCTTGTTTTTGGCACAAAAATAGCCGGCTATGATAGCCAGCTTGGTTTTTTTGATAAAGTTGTCTGCTTTCTGTAGATGACCTTGAACACGAAGTATCTCAATGCATCCATTGCGTGGTCGTGCTCCTTGATCGGCTTATCTTCCCCTTTTAAAGAGGCTTTAGCGTCCCATGTGTAAGATCCAAACTCTTGTATCAAGTTTTTGCATGTCCGGCTAAACTTGATAGCACCCTCGTTCATGGCTGCAGCGGTTGCGCGTATGCCGTCTATCACGTCATTTTTAGCCTTGTCCACCGTGTATCCCTCGTTTTTGAGGGCTGTGATGAAGGATGCTGCAGACGGATCCACGATGATAGTGACAGATTTCTTGTCCAAGCCGTGCTTTTCTACAAACTTGTTCATTTCTTCCACATATTCCGCGTCTGTCTTCTGCCTCTGCGTCTTCCGGCCCGAGTAGTAATACTCATCCCGCGCGTACCAGGTTTTTAAGTTCCTGCCCCACAGGAGGAAGGCGGTCGGGTTCAGTGTCCCGTAGTCGACAGATATATAGTGCTTGTCAAACAGCATGTCATCCGGTATGTCCAGCACCATGGTTTCCGGATCGAAGTTATCATAGATAATCCCCTCGGACATCACCCATAAGCCCAGGATAAACCGCTTGAAGAAGACTCCTGAATACATCCGCTTGTAACGATTCTTGACCTTTTCCGTCAAGCTCGGATTGTCGTCCATCGTAAAATGGATATGCAATGCCAGTTTTTCGGCGGCTTTGTCTATCCACTCAGTCTTAAACCAGTGATAGGGTCCTTCCGGGTTCATATTAAACCACAGTTTCGAACCGTCCACGCTACACCGTGCCGTTGCTTGATTGACAAACGACTGCGGCATTAAGGCAGCCTCGTCGAAGAAGAAGCCTGCCAGCGTGATCCCTTGCACCAGGTCTTGGGAACTCTCATCTTTCCCGCCAAAAACGAAGAAATAGTTCGTTTTCCCGCCTTTGGAGATGGTCAAGATATTATCCGATCGATTATCATGCACTTTGTAGCCGCGGCCCCATAGGATGATTTTGAGCGTCCGCAGCACGTTCCGGCGGAATGATCCGATTGTTTTCCCGGCCATACCGAATTGCTGACCATCGAACTCCGTCATCGCCCACAGGATATAGCTGAGCGACATGATGAGTGTCTTCCCGGCCCGTACCGATCCATCACAGATAATGGCTTCTAGTTCCTTTAGTTTTGGATGCCGCCACCAGGTGAGCACCTGCATTTGTTTGTTGCTAAAAGGAGTGAATTTAAACGATACCTTAGAGCGTCCGACCCTACTCATCCAGTTCACCCCAGACGGCATCAAGCGATTGATCGATGGCGCTCAGGAATCCATCATCATCCACCCCATCATCACCGCCCAGCGCGTTGGCTTTCGCCTCTGCTAGTTCAAGGCGCGCTTTTTCGATTTGGATTTGCAACATGTCCGCTTTGTGAGCGTCGCCGCCTGACATCAGTTTAAGAAGAGTATCCAGCGCACGCTGCTTGTCGTAAAGCTTAATTGATACGCCGTCTTTACCTTTTTTTACCTCTTGGATAATTGTTCCATCCACTTGGTTCGAGTCCTTGAAATGCACCTCGTTGCGATAAATGGGGATCATTTCTCCGAACTCGTCAAGTTTCGGCATACCTTCGTCGTCTTTGGCGTAATCCACAAACACGGGTCTGAACTCAACATAATCAGTGATGTCGCTGAAGGCCATCTTTAGCCATTCTTGGATGATCGTGCCATCATCTATTAACCAGTCTTTGCTGCGGGCTTCCCTGATGCGTTTCAACTCTTCTTGTATCCCACGTTTTCCCACGAGTTCCCAAGCGTGGGCATTTGCTGTCTGCCAGCTACAACCGTACGCTTTTAAATATGCCTTCGTGGCATTTGGATATCTCGAATACTCAAGGCAGAATTGCTTTTGCTGCTCACTGAGCGTTTCGTTCTCTTCGAGTTCTTCGACTGCTTTTTTTGTTGCAACATTTCTGGGTTGTTGCGTGTTGCGTGTTGCAACATTTTTCTTTGGTGTTGCATCCTTTTTGATCGGCGTTGCAGCCCGTTCCTTTTTGGTAGAACTCTTCTTCTTTTCTTTCTCCCATCCCTCGCGGCTCTTCCGGCTGCGGGCGGTGGCATACTTGACGCCATACTTTTCGGCCAGATCCTTGAGCGTTGCATCTGTCTCCTCAAATTCTCGCTTTAAGCCATCCCAATCAATCAACCTCACCACCTCACATGCTTTTACATTTTGGACGCAAAAAAACCACCCCGCGACGTCGATAGTCATGAGGTGGGCATTTGCTTATTAATTTTTGTTAGCCGCTTGCGTACTTTTGGCTACTATACCACATATTATCCTTGACAGATGCGATTATGTCAAGGATAACAGCGTTGCCATAATATCCCGCCGATTGCTTGTGTTTGGCTCGTCTCTTTTTATATTTATTTCTTTATATAAAGTACTTTACATTATATAAAGTACGTGATATACTTTAATCAAGTTAAGAGAGAGGGGAAATTAAAATGATTAAAACAGAATGCATCAAACGTGATTGGAATGGCGCGAACGTATATGAGGAAATCTTGATCAGCGAGGAACTGAAGTCCCGTTTAGAGCAATCCGCAGACATGAACAAGCTTTTCGCTGATTTAATGACCATCAAAAGAGATTACCGCATCACGGGCATCAAGTTTTACGATGAATTCCCCTTGATCAATCACTATGTTTTATCTGTACAATACACAAACCCATTTCAATAAGACGCCTGGGCGGCTCGTCCGCCCTTTCGTTTTAAATCAAGGAGGTACCTGACATGCATACCAAAGAAAAGAACACACTTGAAAAAATGATTCGCGAATTCAGTTTGGTTGACTCAGAAAAGCGAATGATCGAGAAATACCAATGGTTTTCCCTCGCAAGCGGCATCCGTGATGAGGCTCTTACTTTAAAACTCATGTTGCAAATTTTCGCAGAACGTCATTAAGGAGGATTTTGAAATGAAATACTGGTATGAATTGATTCACAGACCCATCGACCTGCACACCCAACCATCCGGCTACACCGATATCGATCGGGACCACCTTAATCGCAGTGGTTTCCCGTTCGGAAAGGTGGCTTATGATCACCCGCTATCCCAGCAGGATCTTTTCCATTACGACATGGCGCCGCTGCCCTTATCTGATTATGTATGCATCGAGAATATGAAACCGTCCTTCTTTTCAGCCAACCGGATCAAGATGACCATCGACGTGCTCAACTACTTGGTTCAAAACGAGTTGCTGACAGCCATCTACATCGAGGGCCACCACGGCTTGCATGTCAATATAGAAGAGATGAAGGAATACGCTCGGGCCAACTTCGATGATCTGAAGGTAATTTACAAAGAATTGAAAAAATCTAAGTAAATCACTTGCGTATATATAAAGAACGGTATATAATGTAATTAAGATAAAGAAACGAAGTAAGCCGCCGGGAAACCGGCGCACACATTGAGGAGGAAAATAAAATGTTGAAATTAAGCGTTGTAAATCATGGGGAAGTCGATTTCGAAAAGGAATTCGCGGCCACTGCTGGCATTATTACTTACCTGAACGAGAACACGGAAGAGCTTTTTGGATGGATCCTGGAGAACGAACCGGATGCGGTTTTACCAGATTTCTCGGAAGCCTCCACATTGGATCAAGTTGAACGAATTTTGAAGGATTATGACTACAGCTGGTGGACAGTGCAGATCGAAGAGGAGGAAGCTACAATGTTAAACGAAAATCAAAGTTTGGAACAAATCATCGAACTGAAGGAATTGCTTGACCGCAGCCGCCGCGGATTCCCTGCCATTACGATCTGGGAAAACAAAGCCGAGGTACTCAAGACGCTTGAAGCAAATGGCGAGGAAGTTGACGGCCCGACCTGGGCGGAATACGTAGCGGATGCCTACTCAGATTTTGAGGATGATGAAAAAATCATTGAGGTCAATCTCGGCAATGGCCTTCCTGAGAAATTCCACGCTCACGAATTCAAGGCGATTGACGAGTACATAGATCAGAAATAGCAAGCAAGGGGGCTTTGCCCTCTTTTTGCATCAGAGAGGAATGGCGAACATGGAAAGCGAAACAATGCGGGAATTGATCAAAAAACTTTTGGATAGCGATGTCAGCGCGTACCGAATCGGTAAAGAAGCCGACATAGCGACAGCCATCATCTTGAATCTCAGAAACGGCAAACGTGATGTTGACAACATTTCTCTTGCTACAGCCGAAAAAATGGCAGCTTATCAGCAAAAGCTAGAAAAATCATGATCATCTATAAAGCTCGTGCTTTAGCCGTCCTTCTGGGCGGTTTTTTTATTTATTTGCGGATAAATCGGTGTTATTCGTTGACTTTGTATAAAGTACGTTATATAATAAAGGTGTAAATAAGAGGTCATAGCACCCAGGATAAGGAGTGGTCAACATGAACATGGCAGAAATGAACGAATTGATCGCAGCAGCATACGAGGAACTGAAAGAAGAATACTGGTTTGTGGGTTTGAGGTTTGAGGATGCCGATCGCGAGGTTGGCGACATCTGTAACAACAGCCGCAATAACATCGATCGCGAAGACGAACGCGAATTTCCTGATTTTAACACTCCTGAATACGAAGAGATGGACGAAGTGAATGGATCATCTGCGTGGAACCTGAACTGTTACCGCTACGACACAAGCGAAATCGAAGATGTCACGACCTATTATCGACAAGCGCACTGCTACATTGTTGCATCGGATCACGCCGACGAGTCAGTCGAGTTATTGGATGACGGCGAAATCGTCATCACAGATGCAAAAGTAATGGTTAAGGTATTCTGATGGACGGGCGGCACAAAACACCGCCCAACGTGCTTGATTTGGCCGGAAAGAGATTCGGCAAGCTGGTAGCCATCGAGCGTGCAGGGAAGACGAAAAAAGACAACGCGTTATGGCTTTGCCAATGCGACTGCGGCAATACCACAATAGCCAACGCTACCAGCTTACGCGTCGGGGACATTATTTCATGCGGCTGCAGCAAAAAAGAGCGAATTGATCACGCGCGCCAGGTGCTAATAGATGATATGACCATCGATGGCGTCATGGTGCCACTGCTCACCAAAAAGACACGTTCGGACAGCGTTACGGGTCATAAAGGCGTGGCCAAACGCGTGCGGAAAGGCGTTACCAGGTACGAAGTCAGCATAACGGTCAAAGGTAAGCGCATCTACCTGGGATCTTACAAAGACATTGATGATGCCGTTGCTGCCAGAAAAGCCGCAGAAGCACAATATTTTGAGCCTTACATAAAAGCTTTGCAAGATAAGAACAAAAAACCCTCGCTCGATTAAGAGTGGGGCTTTTTTGCGTGCGTATTTTTTTATGTTCCTAAATCATTTTTTATTTTATGTTGTTGCAACAACCGCCAGCAACGGCAACACCGCAACAACGGCAACGATCAGCCCATCAATTTTAATTTTCGCGCCAATCGTTTCAAAAATGCATTCTCGCTTACTCTTATCGCAGCAACGGTCAGCCCCAACTGCTTTGAAACATCCGCTTGACAAAGCTGCTCAAAGTATCTCAACCTCACGACGTCTTGCACCTCTTTGTTAAAGTGGCTCAACGTTAAGTCGATCGCATTTTTATGATTTAATAAATTGTTAATCTCCTCATCGTCAGCAATCTTTACAGCAACGGCCTCAACGGGCCTCCCCACTTCGCTTCCGCGTATACCTCCAGTGTTTTCGTCCGCGCTTTGGTTGTCAGGGTTTAAAATAGCTTCTTTCCTCTTCTTGATTTCGTTGCTCAACGATGGGTATTCTCGTAAGACACCCTTCAAATAATCTCTCGTGTAGTTCTTCACCCTGTCCCTCCTGATTCATGCCCTTTTTCGGACTGTTTTAATGGTCTTTCTCGTAAGGGCATCTACCCGATTGGGAACTCTAGTTCGTCACGCGTCATGCAACCACCCTTTCGAAGTCTTCCCGGCTCATGTACCCGATGTATTCCAGTTCTACCGACTTGTCCAACGTTTGGTAATCCAATTCATTTACAAAGCCGTAGAATTTTGCATCAGCTATACTGTGGCAGAATATCCAATCTAATTGACTGTGGTATAGTTTTTTCTTTCGCTCCCGATAGATATGATACATGCAATCACTCCTTTTCCTTGAGCCATGCTTTCAGTTCTTCTTTTGTCATTTGTATATGCTCCGGTTCATCTGAATAGTACATATCTCCCAAACGATCTAGAATGGCGAATAGTACAACGATGACGATGCCTAGCAGGATATTTGTCACTAGCATGTTGGTTCCTCCTTATGTTCGCGATTTAACCTGTCTAATTCTGCAACGATTTCCAGCAGGCAGGCACCGTCAAAAACATTTCCAAAATTTGTGTGAAATGTGTATTTCCTCAAAGATGCAAACCATCTGATCTGACCTAGTGCGGATCCGGTCGCCTCGTTTACAACACTTATAATTTTGGTCTTCCCGCTTGCGCTTTGACCGATTTCGCGAAACTCCAGATATTTAGGTTTCATTCTTCTGCCTCCAATTCTCCTGTTTTCACATTTTTATAAATCGTCATAACCGGGTATACCGCCTCTTCACCTTGAGCAGCCCTTTCTATTTTTTCTAAGTTTTCCGCTATGAACTTGATGTAACCGGAGTTCCATCTAGAAGAATGAAAACCCTCTAACGTTCTCTTTGCCTTTTCTTCAAAACTAGGCTCTTTTTGCGTGTAACTGTTCCAGCCTAGCTGATCCACATATTCAACAATTTTTTTGGTTAAAACAAGCTTTTTCATTTTCCCGATCCTCCTGCCATGCCTAAAAAAACAAATGAAACCATAAGCAAAATTACATAAACTCGAACAGCCATCATTCAATTACCTCCCACGGATACCGCTCCACTTTTTCGCTCCTCAGATACCTGTAACCGTTTACTATCAATTCTTGCTCCTGCAACGGACTTTCGAACGCCAGTTCTTGCGCATCGCCTACCTGTGTCGCATAGTAATAGATCCACTTCATGGCGTGCCCCTCCTGAAAGCCACGAGAAGGATTATCAGCAACGCAGCTGCAACCTCGCTGAAAATCGTTTCTGTCATCCCGCACCTCCGGAAACTCTTGGCCCTCTCCCGTAGTGGTGCACAGCGCGTTTATCCGGCGCCTGACCATAACCCTCAACCTGCGACCGATTGAAGCCCTGTGCGTGTTTTTTGTCCCGTTTGGCAATCTTCTTACCGATGCGCTCATTTCTTACAACGTGCTGCCTGCCATCCGTTCCCTCGACGATTACCGTGTTGATGTTTTCCTTGATGATGCGACCCTTGATTTTTTCGCCGTATATACTTACCGTTTCAATTACATCCGCCAATTCTTTTCCCCACTCTCCGATTAGTTCTTTTTCCGCCTGGTCAATAACCAACAATGCCACCTCTGCGGCACTGCATCCAAGCCGCTCCGCTATATCCGGAATCGGCATCCGCGACATCCACATGGATCGGAACGCTTGTACATCAGCGCCCGTCCATTCCAATTTCAGTTGTTCGAGAATTCTCATTCTACTGGTTCCTTTTCAAACCCCGTGATGTCCATTTCTGCGATTTCTGATTCGGTGAAGATTTTTTTGAACCCTTCATACTCCATTGGACTATATGACGTATCTGGACTTCCGTCGATGCGCCTAATGACAACGTATGATGGTTTTGCTTGTACTGTTCTCAATAATGGTGGCACGACCAATCGCAACCGATACTGCTTCTCGCGGTCTGCGAGCGGTGTTTCTGCAAGCATCGCCATAGCCTCAAACGCTTTAGCAACATAAACATCCGGGAATTGACTTAACCCTTCGTAGTAAGTTGACATCGTGTAGCGTTGTAATCTATCGACTTTTCCGATCGTAACCCCATCGTAATAAATAAAGACGTCACTTTCTGTATACTGCAATTCAAAGTCAGCCATTTTTTTATTAAACTCACTGTATTTCATTCCGTTACCCCTTCCTGCTTCATGCCCCTGACAATGCCTTCGATATCCTTCAGCGCTCGACAGTACCCTCTCGGCTCGCCTTTGCCGCTCTTGTGTTTCGCAACGCTATAATGATTTTCGTGCATCAGCTGTATTTGCATCAGCAACAGATCCGCATCGATCCGGTTATCCGGTTTCGCCGGCTCGACCACTTCCAGAACTTCCGGATTCTTGCGTTTAAAGAAATTAAATGCCATCGATTTCCCTCACTTTCACGACTGCGCGCGGGTTCATGCTGTAGAACTTCCGCAATAGCAACTCAACCACTTGACTGTCATCCTTCCAGATGATTCCGGTGCATGCATCTGTCACGCTCTTGACGTAGTTGTCTGCATCGGGCTTTGTAATGGGGCGCATCGTCTCATTTTTAAGCGATGCGCGGTTTTTTACTCTGTCCGATATAGATTTAGGCGGATTCTTGAAAATGTCGATATGGACGATTAAAGCGCCTTTCAGCATATCCGGCGGTTTGCTTCTTCTCGCGTAGAAGCGCACCAACTTTTTATAGTTGCGGGACTTGTCAGGATCTCGGGCCGTTTTTGTTTTGCTGCTGAAGATTGGGCGTCCTTGCGGCACTGGTTCGCCAGGAACTTCGAACCAAACAAGAAAGTCGTTTTTCATTTCGTTTCCTCTTTCTCCGAAAGCGGTCCATAAAGCAGGTATGCCGCAACTTCCAACTCTCGCATATTGCGCAGGCGATTCCTCCACAATTTAAAATCTTCTGAAGGCGGAAGCCAGTCGTCGCCCATACCCCACTCGAATTCTTTTTTACACTCTTCTTCGTCATCAGCAAGTATGAACTTCAGGCACCCGAGAAACGATAGTCCGTACTCTTGAAATTCCCAAAAGTGAGCGATTCGATCTTTTGCGCACTGCGGCATAATCATTTCTGGAGGAGTTGCTTCACTGCCAACTACCTTCCATGCGTATACGTTTTTCAAGCTTGTTTCTATTTCAAACATAGTATCCTCATTCATTTCGTTTCCCCCTTATCAGAACGGCAGGTCATCATCACTAATATCAATAGACTCGCCATGGCCACTAAATGGATCCGGCGTATTGTTGAAATCATTGAAGTTATTCCGCTTCTGCTCCTGTTGGCGTTCCCGCGTGCTTTCCCTTGGCCGCTGTTCTGTTGTTTGCTTCGGCTCTAGTAAAGTGAAGTTGTCCGCAACGACTTCTGTCACGTATACGCGTTTTCCGTCATTACCTTCATAGTTCCGCGTCTGGATTCTTCCAGTGATACCAACCAGCGCACCTCTGCGTGTGAAGTTCGCGAAGTTCTCGGCTGACTTTCTCCAAATTACGCAGTTGATGAAGTCCGCTTCCCGTTCCCCTGCTTGATTCGTGAATTGTCGATTGACGGCAAGGGTAAATGTCCCCACCGCCGTGCCGCTTGATGTGTACTTTAAATCGCAATCTTTCGTAAGTCTGCCCACAAGGACAACATTGTTGATCATTCCGATACCTCCACTCCGATGGTTTCCGGCAACTTATCCATTTGAACGAAAATCCTCGCGTTTTTCAAAACCTCTTCCATCTCGTGTTCCGTCAGTCCGTACTCATCACCAACCCACTTCTTGTCCTCGTCCCTCATATCGACATTGAGATACTTTCGGACATCTTCCAGACCGGAGAATAAATCTATTGTGTTTACTTTGGCTTTCATGGTCGCAGCTCCTTCCAATTTGTAATGATGATTTCTCCTTCTACATTAGGCGTATTTTTATGTATGTGTGATGCAATTTCACTCAAAACCCGTGAGTTCACACCTTTATAGTTTTTCAGCCGGATTGTTATGTATCCTGAACCGTTTTTAAATGTGTAAGCAACGAATAACCGCATGGCGCTTTTTCTTCCGTAGATCATTCCGCTTCCTCCTTATGTCTAAAAGCATCGGACAAGTCCTGAAAAAAGTCGGCAAGCTCGTTCCTCACCCCGTTAACTGCTGCTTCGATTATTTTGGGCATCCCAGCAAAGAAGCTATTAAAACCGTCAACCTCTTTCTTCGTATGGTAGTACCCACCGTAGTGACGCATGTAATGCCTGTCTTCCAGACTCATGAATCGACCGTTCTCTTTCTTAAGCTTTGCGCGCTTTACCCTCTTTTTTATCTGACGCTTATTCATTATTGGACCCCTTTCAGATAACCGATATCAGCTGCAAACGATCTTATTTCCACCATTTCAGATGCTAGATATCCCCAATGCTTGCAATACAAACCGCCATAACCATTTTTCCCATTGACACATCTGCCTGTACGTATAAATTCGCTGAATTCCAAGATTAGAGACTGCATCGTCCCTCCGTGGGAAAAACCGTTTTCGAAATATTTTGGGCCATAGGCATAAATAGATTGCCTAGTGTAGTCATCTACAAAATAGATGCGGTTCTTTTTCAATTTAAAACAGGCAACAAATCCATTATTTTCGTTGTAGAAAAACCTTCTGCCTACTGATGATATTTTAGTTATTAATTTATTAACCGTTTCCATTCGCTGCTCTTTGGTTTCATTCACCTCTCCACCTCCAACATTTCTTTTTGCAACATCAAGCGGATGCGATTCAGTTCAGCTTTTGGAACGCGGCGGCCGCGATAATAATCGTAGTATCTTCTGAGCCTATCGCCGCCATCCTTTTTATCTTCAATCCGAAGTTGCTCCGCTCGCTGGTAGTACGCTTCTTTCCACACCTTTTCAGCTTCGTACGCCTGCAACGCTGCTTTGTACTCGTCCATGAAATGCGTGATTAACTCTGTTTTGTTCATGTCGCTTGTCCTCCAATTCGTTCCAAAAACTCTTTTTCCGTCTGAAACCGCAAAGGATTATACAAATCGATTCCCGTCCAACCCTCACCGGTTCCCTCATCCTCATCAAAATCGTAATACATAAATTCATACGGGTCCTTTTTACTTCCACATGGCACCATAGCCGAATAAGAGTTATATGTCGGTATACCCTTGAAAGTGTAGGTCTGTGGCATGTAATCGACTATCTCGTCAGTTAATTCGCCATTTTCATCCGCTGCGTACAACGGTCCCGCGTAACGCATTATGCCATCCGTGTTGTCCCAAAGAATTGGGCCGCGCTGTTTGATTTTTTTCCACAACTGTCGTTTGTTCATTTCGCTTCCTCCTCCGGCTTGAATTCTTCGTAAAATATATAGGCATGGTGTTCTGCTCTTTCGTTATCGAGCAACGTTGTATTGACCTTAATATCAGTTATGTTTTTCCTTGGGTCATCGATGAAATCATTCACCATCTTTTGGAAATACGGCTGCACACTTGAAATTAACTTCACTTTCGGAACTATTCTCATTTTCATTCTGCTTCCCCCATCTATTTATCAATGCTGAACGGAACAAATTCAGGCATTTTCCCGAATTTCATTTCATGCTCAGACTTGCGACGTGCTGCTACGCGGTCCCATTCGCCTGGATAAACAACTTCCGCAACCTTTGCAGCGTATTCAGAAAATAGTAATAGCGTTCCTTCTTTTGTGCTGCTCAGCATGAGATCCCTAGGAGTTAAGCTTATTTCAGTAAATTTAGCCCCACTACTCAATTCGGAAATTAGTACTTTTGGATGCTTTGGGTCGTACGGGACAAAAGAAAATTTGACACCTTGAATCGTAACGATGAACCCGCCCGCTTTTTTCCAACCATCTTTACGCGCAAGCCAAACGTTGTATTCTTGTGTACCTACTGTTATGTTGCTCATTCCGCTTCCTCCCAGCATTCCGGTGCTTCCTCCAAGATTTTTCCGCATTGAGGACAATAATTCATGTTATTTGCTTTTGGCGTTTCTTCGTTGTCAAATTCCCACAGCAAACCGCAGTCGGATCTCCAAACATCATCTGATTCTCTTGACCATTCGCATTTTTCGTCTACTTTCAAATTCAGGAAGTCCTCTTTCGAAGCGTCCGCTAAAACTAACCAAAACGCAGGTTCTGCCATCTCATGCGAATAAACGGGACGACCAAGTTTTTCTTCTGTGTACGCATGGAAGCTATCAAAACTCCCACAAAGATAAGTTGTATAGGATGTTACGATTGCCGCTTCTCTAGGTGTCATCCCTCTGCCTCCTTCAAATCGCTTTCCTTCACGAATACGCCGTTAATCATCTTGCCTTTGCGGTCTTTTATTTCCTGATAAGCCTTGAATACGCAGTCCTCGATATCTAACCTAAGCTGCATGGACAGTATCGTCATCACAACGTACATATCCCCGATTGAGTCCTCAATCTGATCAGGTTTGTTCTTAGCCATGCCTTGGCATAATTCCCCGAATTCCTCGCCTAGTTTCAGCATTTGCTTATCCGGATCTGCTGTGTGCAGGTTCCTCTCTTTTGCCCATTCTTCGATTAATGTCGTTAGCGCTGTTATCATTCTGATTTCTCCCTTACGTCAATTTTTTGAACTACCATATCGCCTTCGGTTTCCTCGCTGACTCTGTGGCATATTTCCCAGTTGAAAAACGTTGTGACTATTTCGTTCTGAAAGTCCTCATTATCGGGGATTTCAACCGTTAGCACGACTTCGACCGTTCTTTTCTTGTTTTTCATGCCTCTACCTCCATCATGATTTTTGTTTTTTCAACCAACCTAACCAACTATCGGCAGCCTCCTTCACTTCAGGCGGCGCAACTTGATTGTGCTTCCCTCTCAGCTGGATAATAGTTTCGTTCTTCAGCTCCAAGGTGTAAAACGGATTTGCGATAGCTTCTTTCTGGCGAATGAAGACGATGGTTGTTTTTCCTTGTTTGTGCTTATCGATGTAACTGCTGCCGCCTACGCAGTGATGAAGCGCCTTGCCTTCTGCCACCAATTCGTTCAGGTCTTTCGGGACCAAGAATGCGCAATCTCCTACGACGGTTTCGTATTTCAAAATAGCCTTCAGGCGTTTTTCGTACATTTTTTCATTCACTTCGCGCTGCATCTGATTCAGAAGGTCCACCGCGTTGTCATGCGCCTTCTTCAGATCTTTAGGGAGTATGAGGTTTTCATCCAACTCGATCCCCAAATCCTTCAACAAGGATAAATAATCAAGGTAATACTTGAAATTCACCTTATTTTTTATCATCCAATTTTGGAACCTAATGATTCCTACGCCCTTAGGCACTTTGTTGATATCCCGGTAATCAAGGTATCTTTCAATCCCCGGCACGATTTTGCCATTCCGCTCCTTGATTCTTTTCTCAAGTTCATACTCGAGGAAAGTGCGATCGGAGTTTTTGAAAAACTGCTTGTTTTTCCTGAGCCAATTCTCGTTGATCGTCCGCATGTCCACACTTTTTCGGAACTGGCCAAAAGGATTACTTGCGTATTCCGGGAACATCACCTGGTTGGCCAAAGCGTTCGCGTTTATTTTCTGCAGGAACTCTATTTCTTTTCTGTATTTATAAATGTTCTCGATATCGAAAGCGGAAAGCTGTTCGATTCTTAGATAGCGCAATTCCGATATGTTGCCAATCTTATCCGCCCACCCGTTCGCATACAGCTTAACGCCGGCATACGGGCCGCCAAACGGCTTGTTTGGGGTTAATCCGAAGACGGGGCGCCCATTATCTAAACGCGTCACCATGACGTGCTTGCCGCCCACGAATTGCTCGAAGTTCGTCAACTCGCATTCGATCGTTTGCTTGCCTTCTGTAACCCTTGACCAAAAGCCATAGGACTGTATTTCAATCCGCTTTGATGTGACCAGCACGATTGCGAAAGAGTAAAACTTGTCAAAGAAAGTCAGGTTGGATTGCTTTGTCAGCCGCCTCTCGATAACGAAGCAATCCGACCTTTCAGATGCTAGGATGGTTTTTTGCTTGTTGGACCATTTGAACGTCGATATTTGAGAATAGCACCAATCAAAGAATGCTTTAGGTGGCTTCAATTTGTTGTCAATGTAATATCTCGGCTCCTTATTAGTCATAAGAAATCAAGCAGACTCAGCTGCTCTTGCTCCTTCGGATTGACTGCGGTTTCTTTGCGTTTGCGTTCTTTTTTCGCTTTCGGTTCCGGTTTAGGGCCAACAGTAACAACCGCGCTGGTCTCTTTGGTTTCGATTTTCTCGTCAGACACAAAATAACTTCTCACCCAAGAAAAAACCGTTTGATCATCAACCATGGCAGCATTCCCTGTTTTCTGCTTTCTTGCTAGCGATACACAATGTTGCATAGCGCCTTTGATGGTGCGCCCCTCTTCTAATATTCCTTGCAATAGCCTTTCATCATCTTGCTCGCATAACCAGTTATGAATGGCATCTTCAGCACCGGTGTGCTCACTATTCATCTCTTTCAGCATCTTGGCGTGTGCCTGTTTTTTTATGTTCATCTTCTACACCTCCTGGTGATAGTGATCGATTTTTTCGCTTCTCAAAAATCTATATCCATTTGCAATAAGCTCTTCTTTTGTTAAGGGGTAGGAGAAAAAATGCTCCATCCCCGTTTCATCGATGTAATAGTAAATCCTTTTCAACGACACACCTCCAACAATTCAGGGTTGTCGTACACGTTTCCGATCACTTCCGCCTTGTGTCGATAGGGAAAGAGGGGCAATCTCGTTCGGTAGCTACGATTGTGTTCGGGGTGCCCTTCCGCCATCCACATGCCATTTCCCTTTTGGTACACTCTGCAGATGTGCGTTATATCTGTGCCGTTTATCGTTCTCTCTCTCAAACGCACGATATCTCCGTCATAAATTCTGCGGTCACCCGCTCCTTTTATCCTGGTGTATTGTCCAACCGTTTTTTTATCAATTAGGTGAACGGAGTTTTCGTCGATCGGATCAACGATGGCATATTGGCTAAACATAAAAGTTAGCAGCCCGTACTTCCATTCACCTTTTAAACCATTGCCCCTAAACTTAATATCATTCACCGCTATCACTCCTTCACAAATTCCCAAGTGACTGTTTTCAGTTGCTCCTCACGCGCATAATTCAGCGCATCTTGCATCGTTTTGAATCTGCCTACAGCTTTGTTGCGCGCGATGTCAAACAGGATGCAATCGTATTTTTTAGCCATTCGCTTCCTCCTGGTTACTCATTGATATATTCGATGTCTTCGAAACTTACGCGTCTCAAACAATTCATGCGTGTCGCTACGAGGTATGCTTTTACCGTTTTTTCATCCATCTGCCTGATGCCAACATCGAGGGTGCCTTCATCGAAAACGTAAGTCACGCCGTAATTGACCTTGAATTCCCTCATTCCGCAGATATAACCAACTTCTTCGATTGGCTCCTTTTTGAATTTGTTGAGGTGCATGCAGTCGCCTGCCATTTCATCTGACATCAAATGGTCTTCCAGATCCGAAATTCCCATCCGTTCCAGCTGCTCTGTCTGGTTTTGCCTTTTCCAATATTTTTTGATTCGCACTCTATCGCCTAATTCGTACTTCATTTTGATGCCTCCCCGCTGCAATGCGGGCAAGCCTTGAAGGTTATGCCCCAAGAATCCGTCTCGATGTAGATGAACCCTTTATCGCAATTCTCGCATCCGATATCTTTCCGGCTTGACCGCAGATTTGCAATCCGTTCGTTGATTTCGTTTTTTTCAGCCGTCGTCATGGTGTGCCTCCTAGAATTTAATGCGTCTATCCCTATCGGCTTTGAACTTCAGAATGTTCCCGCCTAAGTTCTTATAAAGCCTGCTGATTACCTTGCTATCGTACATAGCAGAAACCTGGTCGCTGCTTAAGTTTGTTGTGATTATCGTCGATTTGTCTTGCCTGCGGTTCATCAGCGTGTACAACATCCGTTGTGTGAAGTTTGTTGCACTCTTGTCCGTTCCGATGGGTCCGGTTTCGGCGCCCAGGTCATCAATAACAAGCAAGTCAACTACCGCGACACGATCGATTAGTGAGCGTTCATCTTCCTGCGTAATTTTGTCGTTGTAGGTGCTGCGGATATCCAGAAGAAATTCGTCCAAAGAAAGGAATAAACAACTCATGTACGGATCCGCATGTTCGTTTACAGCCTTCAGGATGCTCATGGCCAAATGGCTCTTTCCTGCTCCTGCGGTTCCCGTAAGCAGCGTGTTGAAAACTTCGCCTCTCATATACCTGCCTGCAATGAACCTTGCCGCCAACTTGTTTCTTTCCGACTCTTCGTCATCTACCACGAAATTATCAAATTTTGCCTCTCTAAGCGTGTGGTCGCCTACGATGGAGTCTTTGTATAGCCTGTCGAACGTAATGCGCTTATGGTGTCTTTTTGTGAGGTTTTGAATCAATTCTTCGTCTTCCTTCTGAACTTTCTCCCGTTGGCACTTCTGACAAGCGATATGGCCTCGATATTGATGCATCGGTTCGTTGTGAACTTCGCAAACTTGGTCACTCTCGAGGAGGAGATTCCCCAATAAGCCCATACTGCTAGTAAACGATTCCTCCATAGTTGTCCGGCCCCTTTCGTGGTTTTGGCGGTCCTTGGTTGAGATATTGATCGAATTTTGTTCCGAACAAGGTGCTAGGCTGCAGGTATTTGTTCATTTTTTCGTCTTGCAACCAATCAGCGCACTTGTTGTCAATGACTTTTTTAAAATCGTCCACTCTGTATCCTTCATTCCATCTTGCTCTGATGTTCTTCTTGTGGGACTCAACAGGCTTGAATGACCGCTCTGTTTTTTCGTTCAGGTAAGAGATGATTTCCGAGAAAGGGATGGAGGGTTCGGCATCGCCGGACAATATCTCTTTATTACCCTTACCTAACCTATCCTTACCTAACCTAACCTGTGTATCCCATCCGTCTACCTTTGGTGTGTCATCTGGTATGACATTTGGTATGACATTTGGTATGACATTTTGCGGACCGAACACATAACGGCCGTTATCACTAACCGAAAGTTGCTTTTTCTCCTCTAGGTACACCGTTTCTGCATATCTATCTGACCGAATGTAGTTGTGAATTTTCCAATCCTTAATGACGACAACGCCGCTTTCAAAAGGAATGACGAACTCTTTGGCCATCAATAGCTTTAGATCGTCGTCACTCGCACCTATCATTCGCTTGGCTGTCTTCACGTTACCTATGAATCCGTCGTCGTCTGCATTCATATTCAGGTGGAAGTACAAGCATTGCGTTGACATCGGCATGTCCAGAAATAAATCTGTTTCCGTTATTTTTTTGCTGAACATTCTTCTTTGAGCCACACGCTCACGCTCCTATCTTGAATTCTTTTATTTGTTGCGGAGATAACTTGATCGGTACGATTACATATTTCTTCATGAATGTTTGTAAGCCTATCTGATGCTGCTCTTGGTGGTGCTTACGGCAAAGGCGCATATAGCGGTGTTTACTGTGGTCTATCGAACCTCTGTCGCGCCCCATCCCGACAGCTTCATAGTGCGCTGCATCTGATTTTGGCTTTCCGCAACAGAAGCAAGCGCCGTGTTTCATGTACAGGAACAGCACGCGGGTGATATCGCTACTAAGGTGGAATTTCTGGTACTTGAACGGTATTTCTTGCTCAAAGCAGAATTCGATCATGTACTCAATAAACTCTCCGGCAAAAACTTGGCTGATGCCGTAACCCTCCATGCTGAAATCCTCGATGCTCTTATAAGCCGAAAACATAGCCTTCATGAGTTCTTTGATGTAATCCGGCGGATAACCCGTATAAATAGAAATATCTTTAAACAGGCCATAAATCATGCCAAATTGAGCCTTTGTGATGGCTCTGTCGTCAATCGGTTTGATAACGACACGCGGATAACCCGAAACGGATAGCCGATTTGCTTCCGCAAGGTCGAAGTCACGATCTAATTTGAAGGTAACTTCATCCCCACGCGCCTTAATTAATTTCCCTTCATATTCCATTTTTTCGACCTTCAGAACGGAAGTTCGTCTGCGTATGCCCAGTCAAAATCATCTTCCATGTAACCCGGCTCCGGCTCTTCAAAACCTACATGCACAGGTTCTTCTATGTCCAAAGGGATATCTACCGCTTCGGTTTTTATACCGTTGGCTGCGATGAAGTTTTTCAAGCTAACCATCTGCGCCATGGTTCCGCTGACTCGGATAAGCGTTGTAACGATTGGCTCTATTTCTGGTAACGCAGTTTCTTCGGCAGGAGGGTTAGCAGGTTCTAATTTCGGAACCTCAACAAATTCCGCTTCTTTTATCGCCGCTAATTCTTCGGCTTTTTTTGCAAGCATGGCTTCGTGCTCAGCGGCTCGCTTTTCCTGCTCTGCGGCAAGGCGGGCTTTGCGCTCCTTGTCCATATTGATCAGTTCAATGACTTCCATTGCATTGCGGTGGTCCAGCTGTGAAACCCATCCGGCCGGATCGATATCCTGCGCATTGCAGAACTCAGTCAGAATATCCACTTGCATCTCGCGTGTTTTCTTTTCCTTAACAGCATCGGCGATTGCCTTGTCGATTTCCTCGTTCAATTTTGTTGACGGGTTCAACTTGCTGGTCCACATCGTTTTGTTTAACCAATTAGCCGGAGTCACTATTTCTATGCCGATTCCTTCCAGTTTGATTCCCAAAACTTTGTTGAGCGCCTCCACGCGTTCTTCGCGCTCAGCCTCTTCGATTTCCTTCAATCCGTCGCGGATCTCGTTTAGCGGCACTTCAATCAGACTTTTCAGTTCCTTGAGATCTGATTCATAAGCAATCAACGGTTCGTTATAGGCTTTCTTGATTATTTTTCTTTCTTTCTCGAACTTGGCTATAACTTCCAATAGTTTCGAACGGACCTCTTCCGCGCCCTTTTTGTCTGCGCGTGTAAAAGCAAGCCCCTTATATTTATCAGCAAGCCCCTGAACAAGTTGCTTCATTTCTTCGAATTTGTGCATTTCAAGCGTGGCGGGTTCGTAAATCGTTCCCAAAGTGCTTTCTTGGATAATTTCTAGTTCGTTTGACATCATATTGTCCCCCAATTCACTGGTTGTGTTGTTCTGCCTTCAAGAAGGTTTTCTTGCTGCGCCTTTTGCGGCTCTTGTTGCCGTTTGTTCTGGCGTTTATTTTCATCGTTTTTAAGTTTCGTATAGCGCGCTTTTAAGTGGCCAAGCACCCTAATCTTGTCGGCATCGCGAATTTCGCTGACGCCTTCCATTCGGGCGATTTCAGCATATAAATGATCGATATCCAATCCGGCATTTTGAATGGCAGAAGCATATTTGTCGATTGCGTCGTCCGTGCTCGGAATCTGCTGCACTTTCTCATGTTGCGGTTCTTGTTGTGCAGTTTGTTTCTCTGCCGATCCATTTTTTTTGCTGTGATTTGAAATCAAATTCCGAAACGCTTTAATGGCTTCGTCCGCTTGCTCAGCGCTGGCATCATCGAGGCTGTTTAGTTCCAGTTGTTCCGCCGCCCACTTCAGGGCTTGGTTGGTGGCGTCCTCGCCGTGCATTCCTCGCAATTCAGCGTATTCTTCAGCAAGGTCAAACAGCTTCTTGTTTTGATCCCGTGAAATTTTGGCTATAGGTTTCTTGGAATCGATTTTGTCTTGGAAAGTATCTGGATCGTCCTTGTCGGTTGCAATGTTAAAGAATTTCAGCAAGAAATATTTTTCGCCGTAAGTCAGCGCTTTTCCTACCCCTTTTTCCCCCGCAAGATCAACTCCCTGCGCATACCAGGAAACTTTCACGGCATCGTTTGGATCATCGACATTGACCCACGTCATCGTCATATCCAGTTCGGTAAAGTATTCGTTTGAAGGTGTTCCTTTCGCATTCATGCGCTCAAACGTCGTCAAGTGGTGACCCACTACTTCCGGAACCAACATCAGGCCAACTTCGTTGATTTTTTCGTGTAAGGAACCCAACACATCGGATGAACCGACATAGTTATACTGCTTTCCTTGTTGTTCTTTTTTTAGGTAAGGAACGGCCTTCCTGACTTCTGCAAGCCGTTGATACACATTTAATATTTTTTCAGCCATCAGCGCTCACCCTCTTCCTGCCGTTTTCAGTGTGTAATGTTCGTTCAAATAATCGCGCAAGGCATCTATCTCATTGATAACAAACTCGCCGTCTATATCGAAATATTCCTCGTTCTCATAGACGGGTTCGCCATCCCATGTTTCAGCTACTGGTTCCTGCTCCATTTCTTGCAAGTAGGAGGAATGAGCCGCTGATAACGCTTGATTGTTGTTCATTTGGATTCTCCTTTATGGTAAAATGACAGTAGAATGTTTGTTCATGCCGCCTATTGCTGTAGGTGGCTTTTTTATTTCAAAAATGCAGTAGCTTCGATTTTCCCCTTTGCCGCCGTTGTCCAAACGTGAGTGTCTACCCGGTGCACTTCGCTCGTCACTTTCACCAGATCAGTAAAAGCAAAACAATCGAGTGCATTCGCTTCATCCAATTTGTAAAATTTCACATTGTCACATTCGCGATATAGTTCCAGGACTTTCTTTTCATCCTCGGTTAGATACTTCTTTCTGATGCGTTTATTCATTTATCACTTCAACCTCCTAGAAATCCGTTCTTACTGGCGTTATTAGGTATTCGTATTTTTCGAAAACCAATTTGAATGGCTTGTTTTTTGTGGTGAACTTAACAGTCGCGCAGCCGTTGTTAAACTTTTTCTCGTTTATGGCATCATTCATAAATTCCAGCGCATTTATGAGATATTCAACATTTACCGACAGAAGCATTTCGCCTTCGCAATCCTCTAAAGGCATTTTTATTTCGTAATCGGGCCATCCGTCTTTAGTGAGCACGACCGCTTTGTTTTTGATATCCATCTTTATCAGATTGTTGAAGTGTGTTTTCTCCATGAATGGCCTCACAGACTTCAAAAGCGTTCCGACATGGACGTTCATTTCACAGCTGATATTTTCGAATTCGAAAAATTTCCAGACTTCAGGGTACTTTCCATCTTCCGGCGGCATCATCGTAAAAATATTTAAGACGAAATCAGTTGGGTTGGTATGAAATTCAGAAACCTTAACCGCAACACGAGAATCTGTAGCATATAGATTTCCGTCATTTGAATAATTGATGCATTGCAGCATTGGCCGGGTAGAGAATTTGCTGACAGCCTTTTTTAAGTGTTTATTTAATTGATTAGCTTTCAATTCGAAACCTCCATTACATGTCTACTTCTATTCAAATGTTTCTAAGGCATTTTCCAAACTTTTCATAAGTCCTTGTTTGGCCAACGCTTCATCTATCCCAGCTTGCACAAGATATTTTTTTATTTGATTCGTCATTTCGCACAGCAGAAAAATAATAGCCGTCGACTGACCCTCTAATTCAAAGTGGATGCCTCCGCCTTCTCCAACACTTGCTTTGATAAACGTTCCTTCTTCAATTTCCATCTTCTATTCCTCCGTTTCTAAAATAAAAGCCCTTGTTCGATGCCACCCACGATGCCGATGATTAGTAATGCGATACTAACCACTACCGTAGTACCTATAAAGTTGACCAATTTTTCTTCAAATTCGTTCGTGAAGATTTTCATGCAGTTACCTCCTCAGAAATTTAGTACCCACAGCAATTCGCCAAAGCAAAAACAAAGGTAGAAATACACAGTTAGCCAAACGATCCTCATATCTTCATCCCCTTTATCAGCCATTGCTCCAACGCTTGTTTATGGAACCGCCAATCATTACCAATTCTCCTACCCGGTATGCGCATTTCCTCGTCTTTTGATTTAGCATAGGCATACAAGCTATTTCTAGATATCCGAAGGAAGGCAGCCGCTTCCTTCGCGGTTAGAACATCGTGCTCCATAGCTAAACCTCCATTTCTCTCTTGTATACGCCGTACTTAATCGCAAATTCCTTCACTACAGCCACGTATATTTCAACGATCTTCTTGTCATCGGAAATGACATCCACTTTCGTTAGGTTGTCACGCTTGGACTTGCTGACACCTTCGTCAGCCATCCGGCGGCGCTTGTTCGTGAGTCGTGTTTCCAATTGGACGCCACCTCGACGATCGACCTCTTTGAAGATTGCGGACCTTATTTCCTTGTGCGCTTCTGGAGTATTGCCCATAACGCGGACGACTTTGTTGATCAGCGCGTTGGCATCCTTGCGCCAATCGGTCGTGTTGAGAGATACGATGTCAGAAATGTTGTCGATCTTTGTTTCAAGCTGCTTCTGAGCTAACTCCTGTTTGGCCATGTTATTTACTAGATTTGCCATCAGCTGTAATTCAGGACTGAGGCTTGACATGTCCATCTGCTGTTTGATGTGATTTTCCATGGCGTTGAAGGCTTCGATATATTTCAATTTGAATTCAAGAACTTTCCCTGTATTGCTGAAGCCCAATACCGCTAACGTGAATCCATCCCGATTCATATAAATCATTCGGTATGGTTGTTTATTCTGCGGATGAATGTAGGTATCTTCCCAGAATAGGTCTGCATATTTTTGTGCAAGCCCCTCTTTCAGGTCATCGACTGCTTTCAAAACAACGCGGTGCTCCTTTTCGAAAACATCTGCTATTTGAAGACTAGTCGTTACAGCCTGCTGTTCTTTCATAACTACTAAATTATCCATAACTAAATTTCCTCCCTTTTAAAATCTTCTTTCATAAATGATGAAAGTTCCGTATAATGGTCTTACCTGCACGTTTCACCCAAATCCATGCAGGTGTTGGAGCTGATGTAATTTGTCAGAGTTTTTGAAGGGTGCTGTTTTGCAGTAAGTTAGGCAATCACAATGGATTTCACTTTCGATCCCGACCTGGACAGCAGGAATAAAAATGTGAAGATTATATTTGGCATTCGCGTGTCTGATGTTAGCCGCATCGACACAATCGCAAACTCGGCTGAAAGCGTAGAATGACTCGTATGATCCTAGAAAGTAGTGATTGGTGATTTATTTTTTTCGCAGTACTGGGCGCGATACCAGAAATGAAAAAAGGTAACTGCTACTTGCTTGCAAATTAAAATTTCGTAAAAGTGTTTCCCGTAGCAGGGGAAGCACTTTTTTTATTTAAAGAAATCATTAGCATCCACTTCCGGAAAAGTATTCTTAACTTTCTGGATAAAATTAAAACTCGGAGTCTTAAAGCCGCCTTCTGTTTTTGTGTAATCGGAAATAGAGACTTTTATCCGTTTTGCCATTTCGACCTGAGTTAAACTATATTTTTCTCGTAGTTTTACTAGCACTTTCAAACGCATGTAGCCGCTCCCTTCTATTTGATCCCCAATACTTTCACAATTGTCAGCAGCATTTCATTTGCCTTAGGACCTGTTTTCTTTCCGCTCAGAACCTCACTCAAATATTGAGGGTTCACATTAATTAGCAGCGCCAAATTACGTTGACTAATTTCCTTCTCTTGCAAGTGCTCTAAAATCTTGTTTCGTAGCGGTAATGTTTCTGGCATTTCCTCTCTCCTCCTTAATTCGTTTAAAAAATAAGCTAAAAAGTTATCTAATCGGCTAATGATAATTGACCTTGAATAACTTATATGATATTATCAGGACATAGTTAAATAAGACTTATAAAACCTGATAATTCAACCTTTGATTACGTTCCCCAACGTCATTTGGATTTAATTTAATTAGGTCTATCAAGTTGCCTTTAGCTAACTAATTAGCTTATGGACATAGTATATTATCAAATATGATATTTGTCAACGAATTAAATAGTTTATTTGATATCTTTATTTTCCATGGGCTTCGAAAGGTTGATATAAGTGAGTTTAGTTGGAAATATAAAACAACTTTGTAGCGGAAGAGGTATTACAATTGCGGAATTAGAAAGAAGAGTTGGTATCTCGAATGGGCAAATAAGAAAGTGGGATACTTCTACTCCCGGTTTGGACAAAGTGAAGTTGGTAGCTGATTACTTTGGAGTGTCAGTGGACTATTTGATAAACGGAGGCCATCAGTCTCGATTCGTCGAAACGGATTTAGCTAAAATGGTTGACAATGCGATGAGTTTTGATGGAAAGCCGATTGATGAACACGACAGAGAGGTTATTTTGGCTTTCTTGAAAGGAAAATACGGAGTTGGTTAGAAGGTGAGTAAATGCAGCGTGTTTTATCTGAAGCAAAAGAGCTTGGGATAGATGTCCATTTTATAGAATTAAAAAAGGACGGCTACTCCTTGATAGAGTTAAAAATGATATTTATTAATCAAGATCTTCACGAAGAAAAAGCTATTGAGGTTTTGATCCATGAGCTAGCTCATTTTAAATTACATTCCGAATATTCAATTCTGTATAAAATGAGCGTTCCTCATCTAAAGATGGAACAAGAGGCAATTAATTATGCCGTCGAACAGATAATCGAAGATAACGATGGAGTTTACAACTACACCCAATTGATCGAAGAGTTCAAAATCGGCATGGGTTCAGATGTTCGTTTCGCGAATTATGAAATAAAAAAACTCTAACACTGCTACCAACAGCGCTAGAGAATGTGTTTCTATCCAAATAAAATATAACAATATTCCGAGTATTATGAAAGTCTTTTATTTTAATACTCACGATATTGTAGAAATGAGGAAAATGAAATGAGTGCATTAGTTGGTGTTGGTGGTTTCTTTGTTTTTATATTCGGAGTTTTATCGTTTTTCTTTTATTTTAAAAAACCGGAGAAAAGGAAGAATTCAAAGTACATTGTGTTAGCTGGGATAGTTTTATTCATCGTAGGGTTAATGATCCCGTCTCCGGAACCGCAACCAGAAGATAGTGTCGCTATCGCGCAAGAAGAAGCTAGTTCGGAAATTATTCTTAATGATCCGGAAAGCGAAGTCGTTGAAGAAACCGCGCCAGTAGAGGTAGAATCTTTTTCAATTGGCGAAGAAGTCACCGTCGGAGACGTTTCGTACGTGGTTAATGGTGTATCTTCCGCTGAAACGCTGGGTGGGGAATATTTAAACAAAACTGCGCAAGGTATATTTTTGGTTGTAAACGTTACTGTTATCAATAAAGGAAATGAGTCTTTAGATGTTTCGAATACGTTTTTTACGCTAGTGGACGGAGAGAAGCAATATGATTCAGATAGCGCCGCTTCCTTGTACGCAAACGAATCCGGGCAATCATTCTTTGTTAACTCAATAAACCCCGACTTATCTCTGACAAGTAATGTTGCGTTTGACGTAACTCAAGCGATCGTTGATTCCCAAACGAAACAATTACAAGTTCAGACCGGAGTATGGGGAACTGAAAAAGGCTTGATAAATTTGCAATGATTGAAAAGTAAAAAAACACCTTGCTCCCCCAGTTTGGCGACCGAGAAGCGAGGTGTGGCAACAGAGTACGAAACGTTGAATAACTCAACGTCTTTTTTTGTACCTGTATGCCCTATTTTAACATAAAAAGAGGGTATGGACATGGGAAGTATAGAGAAACGCGGAAAAAAATACATCATGCGGACGGTGGTTGGATACAAGTCGAACGGCAACCCAATCCGCAAAAGCAAGACGGCAGCTGCTACAAATAAGCGTGATGCTACGAAGGAATTAGCCTTGTGGGAAATCGCTTTGGAAAGCGAAACGAGCATCAAAGAGGAATTGCCCACCCTATCCGAATTTGTGGATGAATGGTTGCACAAATATGCACACGAAGTCCTGAAGATACAGACCGTCGCGCGATATGTCGAAGTATTGAACGGGCGTTATTTGCCCATTTTGGGAGGCAAACGACTAAATGAGATAACTCCTTTGGATATTCAAAAAATCATCAGCGCGGCGCGGAATCTGCGTACTGGCGAAGAATTGACGCAACGAAGTAAGGTTATCATCAAGTCGGCCATCAAGAGCGTGTTTGATGCGGCATTGGATTGGGAACTGGTGGATCGGAACCCGTGCGACCGCGCCAAGATTGGCAAAGGTAAGCCGGCAGCCAAGCAGAATGAACCGTACTCCGAAATCGAATTGATTGATATCTTCGAGAAATTAGAAGATGAACGCATCCGCACACGGGTTATTATCACGCTTGCTATCGTGACCGGAGGGCGGGCCGGGGAAATCGGCGCCCTGCAGAATAAACATATCAATTACGCAGACAGGAAGATAACCTTTGAGCAGACAGTCGTAAACACACACGGCGAAGGTTATCGAATCCAAAGCGAAACGAAAACGAACACGGTCAAGGAAATGTATCTGCCCGATTCGGTGCTTGACCTGCTGCAAGCCTTCGATGCACAAATGCACTCCGGAAATTTGTCCAGGAGTCTGGGCGATCGGGACGGCTACCTATTCGGAGAATTCTTGTCGGCCGCTATTGTCGGGAACGTCTTCCGGAACTTCGTAAAGAAACACAATCTGCGCGAAATACGATTCCACGACCTGCGGCACACCTCGGCATCGTACTTGTATAATCAGGGTGTGGCATTGAAAGAGATCCAAAATATGTTGGGCCACAAAAATATTAATACCACGGCATCAATTTACACGCATACGAACGAGGAGAAGAAGCGAATAACTGCGGAAATTTTCGGAAACGTCATGAAAAAGTGAGCTTCTGCCACTGATTCTGCCACTAAATAAATAAAGAAGCTTAAGAAACGCTTTGTACGGCGTTTTCTAAAGCTTCTTTTTTGATATACGATAGAACATCTATTCTATCATACTGTATAACTTTCACTTTGAAAAGTATAAAAAATGAGACAGAATTCTGCCCCCTATAGGAAAAATGCGGATTAAATGGTAAAATGAACTGGAATTGTTTTATATTGGAGTTTCAACTTAGGAGTGAAGTGAGTATGACAGCAGTCGTCATCGTCCTGGCCTATCTTTTGGGTTCCATCCCTTCAGGCATTTGGATCGGAAAATATTTTTATCATACAGACATCCGCAAATACGGCAGCGGGAACAGCGGAACAACCAATACCTTCCGCGTGTTGGGCAAAAAAGCCGGCATCATCGTCCTGATCATGGACATGCTGAAAGGCTCGGCGGCGACCCTATTGCCGATTTGGCTAGGAACTGAAATTCATCCGTTGTTGGCCGGTGTTGTTGCAGCATTAGGGCATACCTATCCACTTTTTGCAGGTTTCAAAGGTGGCAAGGCAGTCGCTACAAGCGGCGGCATCATTTTGGCTTATAACCCCCTTTTTTTTACAGAAGCCATCATCGCTTTCGTCATCTATCTTTATTTCTCCAGAATGGTCAGCCTGTCCAGCATACTGGTTTGTTTTACGGCAGTCTTCCTTTCTTTCTTTTTTGAGGATTGGCCATTGACGATCGTTACGGTCCTTTTGACGATCTTCATCATCTATCGCCACCGTTCCAACATTTACCGGATCAAAAACGGGACGGAAAGCAAAGTGCCTTTCGGCTACAAATCGAAGAGCGCTAAAGAAAAATAACAGAATAAGGCGGGGCCGTAAATCGTTTCTGATTTACGGCCCCGCCTTATTCAGGCCCACATACAAACGCTGTTGGGTTATCCTGGCGAATAATCTAGAAGAACTCGACCCGATGAACATAATAACGTTTATTTCCCGGCTCAAGCGATTGGATGGCTGTTTTCCGTTCCAGTATCCCGTCCGAATCAGACCGGTCAGCCAGTCCGCACCAAGGTTCCAAGCAGACATAAGTGGCGTCTTTCTGAGGCTTCGTCCAGATGCCCAAGTAGTCAAAATCTTCATAGGACATCGTGACCCCATGTTCGCCTTTATTGGATGCCAATGTCACACTTGTCGGTTCTGGCGTTTTGAAAATAATGGCATCATTCAGGAAGAGATTCCTTTGCAACGGGAATTGGCTCTGTTCCACTTCACCCGTTTTGTCCGCGGCTAAGTACGGCCCCTCCAGGAACAAGCGCTGACGGGAAGTTTCAGGAGTCAGTTTGATGTAATAGTCCTCGAATGCTTCTCCTTTTGTCAACGGCACATTAAAGCCTGGATGCCCTCCGATCGAGAAATACATCTTGTCCTCATCAAGGTTCTTAACTTTATAGCTGACTGACAATTGGTTCTCAAACAGTTGATAAGTCAACTGCAGTTCGAACAAAAATGGATAAACATGTTTGAAATCACCGTTCGGCGCAAGGATGAACGTGATACTGTCGGACAAACGCTCATGAACCGAAAATTTTGAATCACGCGCAAAACCGTGCTGCCCCATGGTGTAAGTTTTGTCGTTATGATGAAAAGCATCATCCTTCAGGCGTCCGACGAACGGAAAAAGGATGGGTGCATGTCTGTTCCATACTTTTTCATCAGCCTGCCAAATATATTCGATACCGGTTTTTTTTGAGATGACACTGGTGATTTCTGCACCCATATCTTTTACGGTTACCGTAAGGTGCTGGTTTTCGATTACAAACTCCATTACATTTCCCCCTATTTTGGCTTTACACCATTTTGCTTACTGATCGTTCTTTGGATACAAAGCCTGCCTTAAAGCATCAAGCAATTCTGCAGAAACGACTCTGATGAACGTTCCTTTCATACCAAGCGATCTCGTCTCGAGAATACCGGCTGATTCCAGTTTTCTTAGAGCATTCACTATGACGGAGCGTGTTATATTTTTTTCTGCCGCAATTTTTGACGCAGTGATGCGTTCCTCTAAGGATGGAAAAGTCTCAAAGATCGCTTTTACCGCCTCCATTTCGCTGAAAGACAGTGATTTTATGGCAATCTGGATCAGTGTGGTCACCCGTGTCGCCTCTTCCATGCGCAAATTGATGGTATGCAGCAACTCAATGCCGATAACTGTGGCACCGTGTTCGGCAAGTATCAAGTCGCTACTGTCAAAGGCCGGAAACATCCGCGCCAATATCAAACTACCCAAGCGCTTGCCGGAAGCGAAAATCGGAACGATTGTTGTGACACCGGTAATGAACAAATCTCTGCTCTCGATCGGAAAGGCAGTGAAATCAGATTCAATGCCAATATTAGCGGTCGTCTGGAATAGCGCGGACAGATTATGGGCATACTGCTCCGGAAATTTCTTGTCCTCAAGCATTTGTTTGATGCGGGCATTGTTGATATCGGTCGCCTCGCTGTAGCCCAAGAGATTACCGGACAGATCGATCAGATACGTATTGGCTCTTAAAATATCTGCCAGCACGCTTGCCATTTCCGTAAAGGGCAGTGCTGTCCCATCACCAGTAACGGCAACAAAGCCGCCTTCTTTTTGGAGCATATAGTTGATTTTCCTCAACTTTTCTAATAATTCGTCCATGTTTCCCCCCATAAGATCATCCATCAGAAAATATCCGCAAGGCTCACCCGGCCTAAAAGGGGATTTTTTATGCTTATAGGATATATCTTCTTAAATCTTTATTCTCGACAATTTTCTCAAGTTTTTCATCGACGTAATGTTCCGTTATCGTGATCTCTGTCCCCGGTATTTCGGAAGCTTCGAACAACAGATCCTCCAATAATTTTTCCATGATTGTGTGCAGTCTTCTGGCACCGATGTTATCGGTTTCCTGATTGACTTCAGTCGCTATGATAGCCATTTTCCGGATGGCTTCCTGGGTGAAGGTGATGTCGACGTCTTCCGTTGCCAACAACGCGGTGTACTGCTTCAGCATCGCATTATTGGGTTCGGTAAGGATACGGACGAAATCATCTTCCGTCAGGTCATTCAATTCCACGCGGATCGGGAAACGACCTTGCAGTTCAGGGATCAGATCGCTCGGTTTGGAGACGTGGAACGCCCCGGATGCTATAAAGAGGATGTGATCCGTTTGGATGGCCCCATATTTGGTGGAAACCTGGCTGCCTTCGACAATCGGAAGGATATCCCTTTGGACACCTTCCCGCGAAACTTCGCCTGAGTTTTGTGATTTGGAGGTGACTTTGTCGATTTCATCAATAAAGATGATACCATTGGTTTCGGCCAACTTCAGAGCCTCCTGCGAGACATCATCTTTATTGACGAGCTTGTCAGTCTCTTCCTGCACGAGCACCTCAATGGCATCTTCGACCAAAAGTGTCCGTTGGATTTTCTTTTTCGGGGTCATGGATTCAAAAGCTGACTGAAGCATCATCATTTGTTCGTTGTTCCCGCCTGCACCTAATGGATTGGTTGGTTTTTCCTCCACTTTTATGGAGACTTCATGTTTATTCAGAAGGCCTTTCCGCAATTGCTCGATGATTTCAGCTCTGCTTTTGGCGATTTCGGCAGTCACTTCTTCGGCTTCCTCTTCCTGACTTTCCGACAGAGGCATCCCCAGGTTTTTGAACATGTTTTGCCAGTCATTCATGCCTTCCTGTTTTGGCTTCGCTTTTTTGGTTCCCGGCTTCATGACTTTGGCAAGTCGTTGCAAAGCCGCTTCATAGGCTTTGGCATACACATCGCCGCGCTTTTGTTTTTCAACAATCTGGATAGCGTTCTCCATCAGATCGCGGACCATCGATTCGACATCACGGCCTACATAGCCGACTTCCGTGAATTTAGTTGCCTCGACTTTGACGAAGGGTGCTTCGACCAACAATGCCAAGCGTCTCGCCAGCTCCGTCTTCCCTACTCCAGTCGGGCCGATCATCAGAATGTTTTTCGGAGTCACTTCTTTTTGCATGTCCACATCCAATTTTTGTCTCCGGTAGCGATTCCGCAAAGCGACAGCAATCGCTTTTTTTGCCGCATCCTGGCCAATAATGTAACGATCAAGCTCTTTGACGATTTCTCTGGGTGTTCTGTTTTGCTGTGCCTTCATTATGTTAGCCACCTATCTAAAATTCTTCAACAATAATGTTGTCGTTAGTAAATACGCAGATTTCTGAGGCGATCTTAAGGCTTTCGTGGGCGATTTCTTTTGCGGAAAGATCGGAGCCCTTTCTTTTTAAGGCTCTTGCTGCGGCCAAGGCGTAATTCCCGCCCGATCCGATCGTCAAGATCCCATCATCGGGTTCGATGACTTCGCCACTCCCGGAAACAAGCAGCATCTGCTCCTTGTTCATGACGATCAATAAAGCCTCCAGCTTTTGAAGGGCGCGATCGCCCCGCCATTCCTTGGCGACCTCGATGGAGGCGCGCAGCAGGTTCCCTTTGTGTTGATTGAGTTTCTCTTCAAACTTATCCTCTAAGGTGAACGCGTCCGCTACGCCGCCTGCGAAACCGACAATGACTTCATCATGATAGATGCGTCTGATTTTTTTCGCGGTCCCTTTCATGATGACGGATTGGCCCATCGTCACCTGGCCGTCCCCCGCCATGGCTGACCGTCCGTTGTGCTGCACTGCACAGATTGTTGTCATTTGATATTCCTCCTATTTTTTGCTGTCCCGTTTCGCCCTTGGATGGTATTGGTTGTAATTCCTTTGCAGGGCATCTTTCGTTACGTGTGTATATATTTGAGTGGATGACAGGCTGGCATGTCCCAGCAGTTCCTGAACGGTCCGCATGTCCGCTCCGTTATTGAGCATGTCTGTCGCAAATGTATGCCGCAGCATATGCGGATGCAGCGTCCCTGTCAATCCGGTTTTTTTCATGATCTGTTTCAGTATATACTCAATGCCGCCTGCCGTGAGCGGATCGCCTAAGCGATTCACAAAGAGAAAGTCATGACTGCGCTGGTGTTTTTTCATCAATTCCGATCGGGTCATCTCCAGATACTCCTGGATGGCTGCGGCAGCATAATGCCCGAACGGCACATACCGCTCTTTGTTCCCTTTTCCGAAAATCAATATGACGCCCAGCTCGAAGGAAATATCCTGCAGTTTGATATTCTTGCATTCGCTGACACGGATGCCTGTCGCATACAGCAATTCCACCAACGCCCGATTCCGGTAATCCAGTATCCCAGTCCCTTCGGCTGCACGCAATAATTTTTCCAATTCTTCTTCGTAAAGGTATTGCGGCAAACGCAGCTGCTTTTTCTTGAAAGAGATGTAGGATAAAGGGTTTTCATCAAGGAGGTCATTGCGGATCAGGAAGTGATAGAACCCCCTCAGGCTGGACAATGTGCGCGAAATGGTGTTTCGGCTCAGTTTTTGCTCGTCCAAAAAACTCAAATATAGGCGGACATCATACAAGTGCACCGTCACCAAATCGCTGGTCCCACTTTCTTCAAGAAAGGATTCGAATTTTTTCAGGTCAAAAAGGTAGGCCTTGACCGTTTCATCGGAATAGCGCCTCTCAATGGCCAAATAGTTTATGAAACGATCGATTAATTCTTGATTATACAAAAAAATCCCTCCAACATCTTATGACTAAATTTATCACAATGTTGGAGAGATTTCAATGTAAGGCGGCGAACTTAAATCGTTTGCACGAATTCGTCCAGAGAAGCCAATGCTTTGTCGGCTATCATTTGGTTTTTGAGTTGTTTATCACGGATTTTCTTGCCGCCCAACGGTTCTATGATGCCGAAATTGGCATTCATCGGTTGAAAATGTTTGCTGTCCGTATTCGTTATGTAGTGCGACATGGCACCGATCATCGTCTCTTTCGGGAATACAACGCATTCCTGTCCTTTTGCCAATCTGGCGGCATTGAGGCCCGCCAACAAGCCGCTTGCGGCACTCTCGACATAGCCTTCAACCCCGGTCATCTGGCCGGCAAAGAACAGGTCGTCGCGTTTTTGGCTCTGATAGGTCGAGCGCAGGATTTTCGGAGAGTTCAGGAATGTATTCCGGTGCATGACGCCGTAACGCACGATTTCAACATTTTCCAAACCCGGAATCATTCGCAGGATGCGCTTCTGTTCTCCCCATTTCAGATGGGTCTGGAAACCGACGATGTTGTACAAGGATCCAGCAGCATTGTCCTGACGGAGTTGCACAACTGCATACGGTATCTTTCCGGTCTTCGGATCTTCCAGCCCGACCGGTTTCATCGGCCCGAACAGCAACGTTTTTTCGCCTCTTGAGGCCATCACTTCGAAAGGCATGCAGCCATCGAAGTACTTTTCCTCCTCGAATTCCTTCAGTGGTGCGACTTCAGCCGCAATCAGTTCGCGATAGAAAGTTTCGAATTCCTCTTTGGTCATCGGGCAGTTCAGGTAGGCAGCTTCGCCTTTGTCGTAACGCGACTTCAAGTAAACCTTCTCCATATCGATGCTGTCTTTTTCCAATACCGGTGCGGCGGCATCATAAAAGTACAAACCTTCCGTTTCGATGAAATCTTGGATTGATTGGCTCAAAGGTTCCGAAGTCAAGGGTCCTGTCGCTACCACCGTAAGCCCTTCAGGCAATTCCGTCAGTTCATCCAGATGGATCGTGATATTGGGATGGTCCTCCAATGTTTTCGTCACATATGCTGAAAAGGTATCGCGATCGACGGCCAAAGCGCCCCCAGCCGGAAGCGCGGTCGCATCGGCTGCTTTGATGATCAGGGAATTCAGATGGCGCATTTCTTCCTTTATCAATCCAGCGGCGTTCGTGACTTGATTCGCGCGCAAAGAATTGGTGCAGACCAATTCCGCGAAACCTGAAGTGTGGTGGGCAGGCGTCATCTTTTTGGGTCTCATCTCATAGAGATCGACATGGATGCCCTGCTCCGCTATTTGAAAAGCCGCTTCGCTTCCGGCCAGACCGGCTCCGATTACGGTAACTGTTTTGTGTGTCATAGTATGCCTCCATAACGTTATTTCTGTATATCTTCCTCATATTCACAATGACTGCATTTCACTTGGATGCCGCCTTTGACCTTCTTCTCGACAAGATAATGTTGACATACCGGGCAGTCGCGGCCGATTGGTTTGTCCCATGAGATGAATTCGCACTCTGGGTACTGATCGCAGCCATAGAATATCCGGTTCTTCTTGGACTTTCGTTCGATGACCTCGCCTTTGTGGCAAACAGGGCACGTCACGTTGATTTTTTTCACGATTGGTTTAGTGTTACGGCATTCCGGGAAATTGCTGCACGCATAAAATTTCCCGAATCTGCCGATTTTGATGACCATCGGATGTCCGCATAATTCGCAGTCGAATCCGGCAGGTTCATCCTTGATCTCGATTTTTTCGATTTCCACTTCCGCTTTCGACAACTCGTCGGCAAAAGGTTTATAAAAACGATCAACGACTTTGACCCATTCCATCTTGCCTTCTTCGACACTGTCAAGATCCTTTTCCATCCCGGCGGTGAAAGAAATATTCACGATATCCGGAAAATAGGTGGAAATCAATCCGTTGACGATTGTACCCAATTCAGTCGGTTCGAAACGTTTTGCCGTCACTTTCACGTAGTAACGTTTCTGGATCGTTTCGATCGTCGGAGCGTAAGTCGAAGGTCTTCCGACACCATTCTCCTCCAAAGCCTTGATGAGCGTCGCTTCCGAATAACGGGCCGGCGGTTGTGAGAAATGCTGGTTCGGTTCAATGTCCTTCGAGAATACAGTATCGCCGACAGCCATTTCCGGCAGGAGGTTGTCTTTTTCCTTGGCATTGCCTTCCACGTATACTTTGCGGTAACCGGCAAAGTTCTCTTTCGACCCTGTCGCCCGGAACATGACATCATCATGCTTAAGATCGACCTTCATCGTATCGAAGATCGCCGGCATCATTTGACTCGCCAAAAAGCGCGACCAGATTAATTGGTATAGTTTGAACTGGTCCTTCGTCAAGAAAGCTTCGATTTCGCTTGGTACCCTTAATACGCTGGAAGGGCGGATGGCTTCATGCGCATCCTGTGACGATTGGGCTTTTTTATTCTCCCGTTGTTTCTCGATGGCATATTCCGGACCGTATGTGTCTGTGATGTACTCATGCGCTTCCTCGATCGAACCGGCGGATACACGGGTGGAATCCGTCCGCATGTAGGTGATCAAACCAACTGATCCTTCTTTGCCGAGAGCGATCCCTTCGTAGAGTTCCTGCGCGACCATCATCGTTTTCCGCGTGCGGAAATTCAATTTGTTGGCAGCTTCCTGTTGTAGGCTGGAAGTCGTAAACGGCTGAGCCGGATTGCGTTTCTGCTGTTTCTTCGTTACATCACTGATTTCAAAGACATTTGACGTAATCTTCTCGAAAACCGCATCTGCTTCCTCTTTGGTCTTCAACTTCAATTTTTTCCCGTCCAATCCGTAAAACGCTGCCTGAAAAACATGTTTGTCCTTCTGGAAAGTGCCATCAATTGTCCAGGATTCTACGGGCTCGAAACCGGCAATCTCCTCTTCGCGATTGATGATCAGCTTAAGCGCAACGGATTGAACCCGTCCAGCGCTTAAACCTTTTTTGACTTTCTTCCATAGTATTGGCGAAATGGAGTATCCGACCAAACGATCCAAGATTCTTCTTGCCTGTTGGGCCGAAACAAGATCCATGTTGATCGGTCTCGGGTTTTTTAACGCTTCTCTGACTGCATCTTTGGTTACTTCATTATAAACAACGCGGATATTGTCAGCGGGGTCCAATCCCAATAAGTGTGCGAGGTGCCACGAAATAGCTTCCCCTTCTCTATCCGGGTCGGAAGCTAGGTAGATTTTTTCTGCCTTATGAGCATATTTTTTTAATTCTTTAATCAGATCGCCCTTACCGCGTATGGAAATGTAATCCGGTTGGTAATCATTTTCAATATCAACGGCCATCCGACTCTTGGGTAAATCGCGCAAGTGGCCCTTGCTGGCTACCACTTTATAGTTTCTGCCAAGATACTTTTCTATCGTCTTGGCTTTTGTAGGTGATTCCACGATGATTAAATATTTATAAGCCAAAGAAACGACTCCTCTCAACGAAATATTTTGTATGTATATTTCTGTCATCTAAATCGTTTCTCATCTTATGCCATAAACTAGGTGTTTGTCAAATGGAAGTTATTTCGCAGATGCTTCACTTCCACTCCATTTTCATTTCTTCCAGCACGTCACTCGCACTCAAAACGCAAGCAGCACCGGCCTTTATCAATTGATTGGTACCGACGCTCAGCCGACTGGTAATATTTCCGGGAACCGCAAAAACATCCCTGTTTTCCTGCAGCGCCAAATTCGCGGTAATGAGGCTGCCGCTCTTTTCGGTTGCCTCGATCACCAGTGTTGCCTGCGAGAGGTTGGCAATCAATCGATTGCGCATCGGGAAATGAAAACGTTCCGGTTTCGCGCCTAAGGGATATTCACTGATGACGAGCTGTTCTGCCATCATTTTCCGCTGCAGGGAAGCATTTTCCCTTGGGTAGCTGACATCCAGCCCAGTTCCGATGATGCCGATTGTGGTTCCGCTGTTACCAATTGCACAGGAATGAACCATTTGATCAATTCCTTTTGCGAGTCCGCTCACCAGCGTGACGCCTTCCGCAACCAACGTTGGAATCATTTCGCTTAAGACCGACTTCCCATAGTCTGTGGGACTTCGGCTGCCGACAACGCTCAAACATGGCTGCTCCAACAAACCGATATTGCCCGCACAGAACACTACAATCGGAGGAAGATAACTGTTCAGCCAGCCTACTGGATAGTCTTTGTCCAGGATGGTCAAAATCTGGATATCCTTGTTCCGATACACATCCTTAAGCTCTTCGTAAGACATCTTGCTGTACGCTGCTCCCAGTGCTGCCTTCAATTTATGCTGTTTACTTTCACTGCTCATCGGCACATAACTGTTTACGATCCCTTCCATTGAACACAACGGATTCTCGGACCAAGCCAAGTGCAGGTGCTTCATAAAATGCGGTGTGCACACTCCCAACATTGCATGATAAATCAACTTATCCCGGACCGCTAGATCCTCACGATTCAATTCCATAAAAAAAACTCCTTTGCGTACCATCTGTTAAGATAATACGAAAGGAGTGGGCTATTGCTTTTTAATTGCGTAAATTTGATGAACTGGCGCACGTCATCCGGTGAAGACACCTTCTGCTTCACCAGCAACGACAATCTTCATTGTCCTCTCAGCATGCTTTTGATCGGATCGAATGTCTTCCGGTGGATGGGGGTGATGCCATGATTTGCCAATCCCGACAAATGCAGTTGGGTTCCGTAACCGGCATTTTTTTCAAATCCGTAATGCGGATATTGCAGGGCATACTCGGACATCAGGCGATCCCGGTATACTTTCGCGACAATGCTGGCGGCAGCGATGGAGACGGATTTGGCGTCGCCCTTGATGATGGATTGCTGTTCCACCGGCAACGGCAGCTTCATGGCATCGATCAGCAGACTGTCCGGTTCTTGCTTCAGATTGGCGATCGCCTGCATCATCGCCAGTTTCGTGGCTTCATAAATATTCACGGCGTCGATTGTTTCTGGTGAAATCAAACCGATCCCGACATCGGCAATGGCCATGATCTGATCGTAAAGTTGCTCCCTTTTTTTTGCAGAGAGCTGTTTCGAATCGTTGACCGGAAAGAAAGGAAGCTCTGCCGGCAAAATGACAGCAGCAGCGACCACCGGGCCGGCTAACGGGCCTCTGCCGACTTCATCGATTCCTGCGATGGCAAGCCGGCCTTTCGACTTCAGTTCCTCTTCGAAGGCCATCATCTGGATTTGCCGCTCTTTTAAGGCGAGATTTAGTTGATAATTCCGCTCCCACGATTTAACTGCAGCTTGGACCCCTTTACGGGAGTCGGCTCGGATCATTGCCCAACGTGGATCTTCCGGCGATTGGATTTCCTGCAACTGTTCCTTGATGGCAGCGATGCTCAATGGTTTATTCATTCCGAAAAACCCTCTCCAGCCTCCGCTGCCTTTACGGGAACCTGATCCAAAGTATACGGACCCAATTTACCGCCGCGGATGTCAAAAATAATTTTTTCGCTGGCTCGGCTGTAATCCTCGCCAAAACGCAGTTTTGCGGTCAACTCCATCAACAGGTCCGGAACGGCGCCTTCAAAATCTTTTTCATCGACCTTGTAGAATGACTGCAATCTACCCGGATAATACTGCATAAAATGACGCAACGCAAACAAAGCGACGTCATCCTTATGGAAAACGGTATCCTTGATCGCCCCAGTCAGGGCAAGCTTTTGCCCGATCAGCTGATCCTCAAATTTGGGCCACAGAATTCCCGGCGTGTCCAGCAATTCAAAATCGCCGCCGATTTTCAACCATTGTTGTCCTTTGGTAACGCCGGGGCGATTGCCTGTCTGAGCGCGGTTCTTCTGCATCAGCTTGTTGATCAAGGTTGATTTCCCGACATTCGGGATACCGAGGATCATCAAGCGGATGGCGCGGGGTTTGACGCCTTTATCGATCATCGCCTGCGTTTTGTGTGCCATCATCGCCTTCAGTTCTTTTTTGATGTTCTCTACATCTTTATTGTTCAGCGTCGAAATCGAAACGGCACGCTGCGCTTTATTGTCCTGTTTAAAGTATTCAACCCACTCTTTTGTGGCTGTATTATCTGCAAGATCGGCCTTGTTCAGTACAATCAATCTTGGTTTGTTTCCGATGATGTCATCGATCAAAGGATTCCGGCTTGATTCCGGTATGCGCGCATCCAGCAATTCGATCACTAGATCGACCATCTTCAACTTTTCCAATGCTTCACGTTTCGCTTTTGCCATGTGGCCTGGGAACCATTGTATTAACATATTGACACTTCCTTTTCTGAGTAGATCCTTTTGCTTCTATTCAAGACAAAACACAAGTGCAAATACACTTGTGTGCGGTTGTCCCTTTATTCTTCTGCACCATTATCATCGATGATGCCGATTTTGTTCAGCGGCCACAACCTTAAATCAGCTGTTCCCTCGATCTGTGCTGCCGGGATGAACCCGAATTCGCGACTATCTTTAGAAAGTGCACGGTTGTCCCCCAAGACGAAATACGTATCTTCAGGAACGGACGTTTCCCCAGTCATGTCAAATAAGGTTTCATCCAACATCAGCATTTGTCCTGAATCCTCTCTCAGCGGCTCCAGATAGTGCTCCTCGATTTTTTCGCCGTTGATGTACAGTTCATCCTGGAAATAAGTGATTTCGTCACCCGGCAGCCCGATGACGCGTTTCACATATTCTTCATCCGTCCCGTCAGGAGCAGGAAACACGACGATATCAAAACGATCAACTTCGGCCAATTTGTTCAGGATCAGCCGATCTCCCGTCTCCAAAGTGGGTACCATCGAATCACCGACAACCTGAAACGGATAAAACAGATAAGTCCGGATGACAACGAACAACACAAAGGCGATCGCCACCGAAAGGATAAGATTCAGCGCTTCCCGCAAAAAACCGCCTCGGTTTTCCGGTTGGATTTCTTTCTTTTGATCGACTCCGAATCTTTCGTTCCTTGAAACAAAGCCAGAATCCTGGTCGTAATGATCTTTATTGCCAAATGACATCGAATCACCCTTTCTTATAAATACAGCCGACACTTAATTTTCGATAAAGCCGAAATCCTCAAGTGGATAATACACCATTGCAGCTTTTCCGGCTATATCGGCCTGCGCGACAAAGCCGAATATCCGGCTATCCCTGCTACGGACACGATTGTCTCCCAACACAAAATAGCTGCCTTGCGGCACCGTCTCCATCCCTGTCAAGGACAGCAAATCAAAATCCGAAGTGAAAACATCCATCCCCTGTTGCTTCTCGGTCCCCAGAAACGGTTCTTCGATGGGCTCGCCATTCAGGTGCAGGCGATCCTCGCTATAAGCAACGGAGTCGCCCGGCAAGCCGATGACCCGCTTAATCAGCGTTTCGCCTTCTTCATTGCTGAAGATGATGATGTCAAAGCGGTCAATGTCCGAAAATGTCTCATATAAGATATAGTTGCCCTGCGCGAGTGTCGGGCTCATGGAGTCGCCTTCAACTTTCAGCGGAATGAACACAAAAAAACGGATGATGATCACCAACAGCAGGGCAAAAATGATCGCCTTCATCCAATCCCAGAGACCATCCTGCATCTTTTTATCTACTTTCATCGGTATCAACCTTTTTGGTTATAGTATGTGCTAAAACAACACTCATAGTTTAGCACATTTTACGCATAAAAAGAATCGCAACAGGTGCAAAAAAGAATCTTCCGAGCAACACCAAAAAGGTTTGGCACGTCGCAAGAGCTGCCAAACCTTTCGGATTATTCGTTCCCCACCAATATTTCCACAGCTTTAGCGTACTGTGTATCGTTCTCCGTAAGGGCTTCGCGCAATTTTTCGACAAGCGCCAAGGCAGTGTCGCCCGTTACGATTCCTGTTGTGTCCAGCTCATTCGCAGCTTGGAATGAAGCTACCTGTCCGGCAGTATCTTCATCGTAATAACCATCTGCTTCGACTGCATAACCGATGGCGTTCAGCATCGCTTCCACATTTTTGACCGCTTCCGAGACAGTTCCTTGTTCATAGATTTCTGTGGAATCGATGATCGTCAACGTGGCGTACTCCGGAAGCGCGACTTCGTAGTCGACCGAAATGCCTTTTTCGTGGATCCAGTTGCCGTTCGGTGTCAGCCATTTGGCGACCGTCAATTTCAACTCGCTGCTTTCGGTCAACGGATACACTGTCTGCACAGTCCCCTTGCCGAAGGTTGTCGTCCCAACCAACGGTATCTCCGATGATTCCTGCAGTGCCCCCGCAACGATTTCTGACGCACTGGCGCTTCCTTCATCGACAAGCAGGACGGTTGGTTCCGTTATCTTGAAATCTCCGAACTCACTTTCGCTGGCTACGATTTTATTAGGCTCGGCATTCTTCTCTTGCGTCTGCATGATGATGTCCCCATCGTTGAGGAACATATTGCTGATCTTCAGGGCTTGATCTAGTAAACCGCCTGGATTCTGCCTGAAATCAAACACAAAGGCTGTGGCTCCCTGTGTACGCAGATCCGTCACAGCGCTGACGATATCATCATAGGTCGGCGTGGAGAAACTGGAAACATGGACAAGGCCGATTTCCGGATGTTCTTCATCCAATTCAAACGTCACTGTTTCGATCGGAATCGTATCCCTGATGATATTCACCTTGAAAGTCTGATCTCCACGCGCTATTTCCAGAACAACTTCGCTGCCCTTTTCGCCCCTTATCAGCGCAACTGCTTCGCTGGCTGTCATACCTTGCAAGGCTTGGCCATCCGAACTGAGGATGATGTCATTCGGCAACAATCCCGCTTTTTCGGCTGGAGAGCCTTTGATCGGCGAAACAATGACGATTTGCTGATTCAAGGACATGATTTCAGCTCCGATCCCTTCGAATGAGGCGGAAATCGTCTCATCCAAGTTGTCGCTCGCTTCTGTATTCAAGTATTGACTGTAGGGATCGCCGACCGCTTCCACCATGCCGCTCAAGGCGCCTTCGATCAAAGCTTCTTCATCGACACCTTCGACATAGTTGTTAAGCAATGTCTGATAGACGGCTCCGATGCGGTCCGCTGCAGCTGCATCCAACGTCGAACTGTTTGTTCCTTGGATGATCTCTCCAGTTGACGGGAGAGTGACGCTCCTACCGATCCACGCATACGTCCCACCGATCGCCACAACCGCGACGATAAGCAGGGAAAGGAAATAAAAGGAGAGTTTAACTCCGCGTTTTTTTAGTTTATGCCCATTGTTGCCCATTCACAGTACACCTCTTTAAAATTATAAGATAGATTCCAATGCAACGAGCATCATGTCGTCGAATGTCGTTTCACGCTCTTCGGCAGTCGTCTCTTCCCCGGTCAGGATATGATCACTGATCGTCAACAAAGCCAGCGCTTTACGGTTGTATTTGGCGGCCAACAGGTACAGCCCGGCAGCTTCCATTTCTACGGCCAGAACACCATAGTCGGCCAATTTCTGTTTGTCCAGCTCTTCGTTGTAGAAGCGGTCCGAGGACAGGACGTTGCCGACGTGGACGGATAGATTCCGTTCCTTCGCGACCGTATAGGCATTATGCATCAGTTCAAAGTTGCAGATCGGCGCAAAGTTGACTTGACCATGGAACGTATTGCTGACGACACTGGAATCCGTGGTTGCACCTTGGGCAATGACGATGTCGCGGACATGGATGTCTTTTTGGATCGCCCCTGCCGAACCGACACGGATCAGATTCTGCACGTTGTACTCAGTGATCAATTCGTTGGCGTAGATCATGATGGAGGGCAAACCCATACCGGTTCCTTGGACAGAAACACGTTTGCCTTTGTACGTCCCGGTGTATCCAAACATATTCCTTACCGAATTATACTGTTCGACATCCTCCAGGTACGTCTCGGCAATGTACTTCGCTCTCAATGGATCGCCCGGCAATAAGACTGTATCCGCGATTTGCCCCGGTTTTGCTGCGATATGTGTACTCATTTCATTTCCTTCTTTCTTTATCTAATTTCGGTTTCTCTCGACGTATATTTCGAACAACTCATCAAAGACGGACATGAACTCCGTATACTCACCGCTCAACTCCAGGTAATCAGCAAGTTCGTGGTAGTCGGTCATTTGCTTCGGAAAACCGATATCCTCGGAAACCCGGTTCGCAAATGCTGTTTTGTCGTCCTTTTTGTATGGGTCTCGATACGTGAGGATGAACAGGTAAAAAGATTGTCTCATAAATTAAGCCTCTTTCTATTCTATCAAATTTTCTGCTGGGATGCTTACTTCAAACGAATATTCTTTCGTCTCTTTATCGATCGAAAGCAGACGGATGGCACTTTCTTTCGGAAGGTCGATGCCGGACAAGTTCACCAGCACCGTTTCCGAGTCCGCATCCAAGCTAACGAAGGCAGGCAACGTCAAAAATTGGGCCAAAAGACTCAAGGCTTCTTTTTCGGGCAATGACAAACCGCCCAGGGAAATATCCGTCACTTTCAGTTGCAGATTGCCGTCCGTTGTCGCATGCGGCTCCCCGGATAAAGCAAACGGGATCGAAAACCCCAGCAGTACGGTTTCACCCTTTAAAGTTGCTACATCCGTGATTTCCAGCGAATAACCGGCCGGTCTCTGCTCGGATTTCATATATTCATTGGCGATGACCGCCAATTCGGTATTGTTCAAGGATAATCCGACCGAAAGCTGATCATTTGATTGAACGATGACTTGAGTATCTTCCGCAGATTGACCCGGCAGTTCCATCGTGATTTTTGAGAACAGCCAACCTACCGCGATGACCAGTATGAGCGACAAGGTGATGAAAGCAATTTTCCATGGATTCGGGCTTTTTTTTGCACTTCTTTGTTGATTTTTACCCATTCTATTCGCTCCTTTCGAAATGTTTTCCTGAAAACCACTATCGGTTTCGGGTGGAAGGGATAATATTATTTTCTAAATCTTACCATTTAATGTGATATAATGCATTCAGAAGGACGTTGTTGGAGATTGTTTTTTTCTTTGGCCAAAAAAATTGCTGACAGGCAATAAGGAGGAATGAACGTGACAACTTTTCCACAAACAGATGGTAGACGCAAAGTCATCATCAATGAAGTGTTGAATGCCGTAACCCATGGAATCGGAACCTTGCTAAGCATCGCAGGATGCGTCTTACTCATTTTGAAGGGATCCCGATCAGGAAACGTTACCGAAGTCGTTGCTTATGCCATTTATGGTGCTTCAATGATTTTGCTTTTCCTTTCGTCGACTCTCTATCACAGTTTCAGTTTGACCCGCTTTCAGAAAATTTTCCGCTACATCGATCACGCAGCCATCTATTTGTTGATTGCAGGGACGTATACACCGTTTTGTTTGATCGCGGTGCGTAACGGCCAAAGCAGAGCCTTGTTCATTGCCGTTTGGGCAATCGCAATCATCGGTATTATCCTGAAGATCTTTTTCGTCGGAAAATTCAATGGAATTTCCACCATCTTGTACTTGGGTATGGGATGGATGGCGCTGTTCATCATTCAACCGATGTACCAGACACTCGGTCTGAACGGCATTGTGCTTATCGGTTTGGGCGGGTTGAGTTACAGTTTGGGAACTATTTTTTACTCGAACAAAAAATACGGTTTTATGCATGTCATTTGGCATCTCTTTGTTATGGCAGGCGCTGCCTTCATGTTCTTCGGCATCTTCTTGTATGTTTAAGAATGATCAGAAAGCAAAAATTGGGCTGACTCTTTAATTGGAGTCAGCCCTTTTCTTATTTCACCCGTTTGAAGACTTTGAATTCATGTTCGTAGCTGTTTTTGTCATCGACAACACCTAAAGTTGACGAATCCAGTTCCCACTCGTTCCAGTCGAATGTAGGGAAGTAGGTGTCCCCGTCAAAATCGGCATGAATGACGGTCTGGTAAAGGATGTCCGCGAACGGCAGGAACAGCTCAAAAATTTCACTGCCTCCGATAATGAACAACGTATCCGCTTCGTTATCCAAAGCCAATACCTCATCCACTTCATGCAGGATGGTAACTCCCGCATGGGTGTAATCGGTTTGTCTCGTCAGAATAATGTTTTCCCTTCTCGGCAGCGGGCGTGAACCCATCCCCTCAAACGTTTTTCTGCCCATCACAATTTTGTGGTTCAGTGTCATTTCCTTGAAATATTTCAGATCATTCGGCAGGTGCCACGGGAGTGTGCCGCCCTTTCCGATTATTCCATTGTCGTCTTCAGCCCATAATAATGCGATCATCTCGTTTTTTGCCGCATAGCCAAGCCAATGCCCGGACCGATCAGGCACCTTGATGGCCCTGATGGCGGCAACCTCCTTTTCCTCATTTTGGTAAGTTCTTATACAGCAATCGGCGCTTTGATGCCTGGGTGGCTCTTGTAGCCTTCCAGGACGATATCCTCTTTATCCATTTCAAAAATGGATTTCTCCGGATGCTTCAGCACCAACTTTGGCAAAGCGAAAGGCTCTCTGGAAAGTTGCAGTTCGATCTGTTCGATATGATTCAGATAAAGATGGGCGTCCCCGAACGTATGGATGAATTCCCCGACTTCAAGACCTGTTTCATTTGCGATCAGATGCGTCAATAAAGCGTAGCTGGCTATGTTGAACGGCACCCCCAAAAAGATATCCGCGCTCCTCTGGTACAATTGGCAGCTGAGCTTCCCGTCAGTGACATAGAATTGGAACAGAGTATGGCAGGGCGGCAAAGCCATCGAAGGGACGTCTTCCGGATTCCAGGCGGAAACCATCAGTCTTCTGGAATCCGGGTTCTTTTTGATCATTTCGATGACATCGCTGATCTGGTCGATGAATTCCCCTTGCGTCGTTCTCCAGCGGCGCCATTGGGACCCGTAAATGTTGCCTAACTCACCGTGTTTGGCTGCGAAGGCTTCATCCGTCAAAATCGCTTCGCGGAATTTGGCCATTTCGGCATCGTAGATTGCTTTGAAGCCTTCTTCCTTCAGTACCCGATGTCCGAAATCATCCATATTCGGTCCTGTGTAATCTGCTGATTTCACATAGCGTTCGAATGCCCACTCATCCCAGATGTGGTTGTTGTTTTCCAACAAGTATTTGATGTTCGTGTCACCCTTCAGGAACCACAGCAGTTCGCTCTTGATGAGGCCGAAAGCGACTTTCTTTGTCGTCAGGATCGGGAAGCCTTCAGCGAGGTCGAAACGCATTTGGTATCCGAAGATGCTTTTCGTGCCTGTGCCGGTACGGTCGTGTTTCGTTGCGCCTGTTTCCAGGACGGCTCTTGCTAAATCCAAATATTGTTTTGTCATCTTTGTTCTCCTATATACATTAATCTTTGGCGAACTGGCTGAGATATTCCCAGCGTTCCCATTTTTCGGCAAGCGCTGCTTCTGCGTCGTCCAATTCTTGCTGCAATTGGGTCAGCTTTTCGAAGTCAGAAGCATTTTCAGCCATCGCGCTCTGCAATGTCTGACCTTTTTCCTCAAGTTCGGCAATGTCGTCCTCGATCGTCTCCCATTCCTTCTGCTCCATGTAGGTCCATTTGGTCTTTTCTTTGACCGCATCCTGAGCCGGGACAGGCGCTGCCGCTTTTTTGATTTCCTGTTTAGCGGTCTCACTCTCTTTTTGTCTCGAAACCAGCAAATATTCACTCATATCGCCAAAGAATACGCCCGGTTTGCCCTCATCATTCAGAATCAACAGCTTATCGGCCACTTTATCCAGGAAATAGCGGTCATGCGAAACGGTGATGACGGCTCCGCCGAAGCTGTTCAAGTAATCCTCCAATACCGTCAACGTATCGATGTCCAAGTCGTTCGTCGGCTCATCCATCAACAGCACATTCGGTTTCGTCATCAGCAATTTCAATAAGTAAAGGCGTCGCTTTTCCCCTCCCGATAAGGAGCTGATCAGGCTGCCGTGCGTTTCGCGCGGGAAGAGGAAGGTCTCCAGCATCTCCGTGACGCTGACGACGATGCCGTCGCTTAATTTCACCTCTTCCGCGATTTCCTGCAGATAATTGATGACGCGCTTATCGTCAGGAAGCACTTCGGAAAGCTGTTTGTAATAGGCTATTTTGACGGTCTCTCCGATGATCAGATTCCCGCCGGAAATCGCTATTTCACCTGCCAACATATTCAGAAAGGTTGTCTTGCCTGCCCCATTCTTGCCGACGATACCGATGCGATCGTTCGACTGGAATATATAGGAAAAATCGTTGAGGATCTGTTTTTCTCCCGCAAACAACGAGATGTGCTCCAGATTGAAGACGCGTTTGCCCAATCGGGAACCATCCAATTGGATTTCGAGTTTGGCATCGGTCGTGCTTTGTTGCGTGACCTTTTCCAAATCCTCAAATCGGTGGATCCGTGCTTGCTGCTTTGTCGTTCTCGCTTTGGCACCTTTGCGCATCCATTGCAGTTCGCTCTTGTAGAGTTTCAGCTGCTTCTCATCCATTTTTTGTTGGATGGCTTCACGTTCGCTCTTTTGGACCAAATAGTCTTCGTAGTTTCCTGTGTAGACTTCCAACCCGCCGTTTTTCAGTTCGATGATTTTCGTGACGGCATTCTCCAGGAAATAGCGGTCATGGGTCACCAACAGGACGGAGCCTTTGTACTGGGCAAGATAGTTTTCCAGCCAAGTGATCGAGTCCATGTCAAGATGGTTGGTCGGTTCATCCAGCAACAATAGATCCGGCGCTTGGATCAGCACCTGCGCCAAGCCAACGCGTTTCCGTTGCCCACCGGACAACTCGCCCACTTTTTTCGTGATGTCGTCCAAACCCAACCTGTTCAGGATTGATTTGATCTGAACCTCCGTCTGCCAAGCCTCTTGCGCATTCATGTCGGCTTCAGCCTTACTGTACCGGTTCTGATAATCCGGATTCAGACTGTCTTTCTCCAACAATTCCAAAGCTTCCTCGTAGGCGCGGACCGTCTTGATGATGGGCGCTTCCCCTTCATAGACCGCTTCAAAAACGGTCGATTCTTTGTTCAGTTGAGGCTCCTGCGCCAAGTAACCGACACGATAATCACTGGGCACGTCCAGGCTGCCGGCATCCGGGGCTTCGATTCCCGCGATGATCTCCAGCAAGGAACTTTTGCCGGTTCCGTTCTGGCCGATCAGACCGATATGTTCACCTTCGCGGATCGTGAAGGATATTTTATTGAAGAGTTTCTTCATCCCGTAGGATTTTTCTAACTCGATGGCATTAAAATCTTTCATATGTGGCAATCATCCTTTGTTTTCAATCCATGTCGTTTTATGTTCAGGGATCTTGATAGTCTCTTGACATTGTAACATATCGGGACACTCTACGCAGAAGAAAAGAGAGGGATAAACCCTCTCTTTCTGAAGTTTCTATGAAATTAGAACAAGCCTGTAACGACACCGTCTTCGGTGACATCCATCCTTAGGGCAGCCGGTTCTTTCGGCAGACCCGGCATGGTCAGGATATCCCCCGTCAACGCAACGATAAACCCGGCTCCGATTTTCGGAACAAAGGAGCGGATGGTGATGTCGAAGTTTTCCGGACGGCCGATCGCTTTTTGGTCATCGGACAAGGAATATTGCGTTTTTGCCATGCATACCGGCAAACGGTCCCAGCCGTTCTTCTTGTACTGACGCAGTTGATTTTTGGCTTCTTTAGAATAGACGACACTTGTTCCGCCATAGATTTTGGTGACGATCGTTTCGATTTTTTCTTCGATGCCGCCGTCTTCCGCCACATAAAGCGGAGCGAAAGCCTTCGTGTTTTCGTCGATCGATTTGACGACAGCATTCGCCAACGCTTCTCCACCTTCAGCTCCTTTTGCCCAAACGGCTGTCTGGACACATTCGACATCCTGTGCCGCACATAGGCTGACGACCGCTTCGATTTCGGCCGCTGTATCGTTCGTGAATTCATTGAGCGCGACAACAACGGGCACACCATATTGTTGCATATTTTCAATATGTTTCTGCAGATTTGCAAAACCCGCCTTAACCGCTTGGACATTTTCGCCGTTGTTGAGGTCTTTCACCGATACGCCGCCGTGCATCTTCAATGAGCGAACGGTCGCCACAATCACGACTGCATCCGGGCTCTTGCCCAGCTGCGGTACTTTGATGTCCATGAACTTCTCAGCACCCAAGTCAGCTCCGAAACCGGCTTCCGTGATGACGTAATCAGCTAATTTCAAGGCTGTTTTGGTTGCCAGCACGCTGTTGCAGCCATGCGCGATGTTGGCGAAAGGTCCGCCATGCACAAATGCTGGGGTATGATAGAGCGTTTGGACCAGATTCGGCTCCAATGCATCCTTCATCAATAAAGTCAATGCGCCTTCCACTTTCAAGTCTCTGACAGTGACAGGTGCCCTGTCAAACGTATAGCCGATGACAATATTCCCGATGCGGTTCTTCAGATCCGTCAGCGAAGTCGATAAGCAAAGGATCGCCATGATTTCGCTCGCTACCGTGATATCGAAGCCGTCTTGGCGTGGAACACCTTGGATCGGTCCGCCCAATCCGATGACGATGTTGCGCAAAGCCCGGTCGTTGATGTCCAATACGCGCTTCCAGGTGATCCGGCGCTGATCGATGTTCAGAGCATTGCCTTGTTGGATATGGTTATCGATCAAGGCTGATAACGTATTGTTCGTCGCTGTGATGGCATGCATATCGCCAGTGAAATGCAGATTGATGTCCTGCATCGGCTGCACTTGTGCATAACCGCCGCCAGCTGCTCCGCCTTTGACGCCCATCGTCGGTCCTAATGAAGGTTCGCGCATCGCGATCATCGCTTTCTTGCCGATGCGTGTCAGGGCATCGCCCAAGCCGACTGTAACGGTTGATTTGCCTTCTCCTGCCGGGGTAGGATTGATTGCAGTAACAAGGATCAGCTTGCCGTCCGTCTCTCCACTCAAGGAATTGATTTTCTTGATGTCCACTTTTGCTTTGTATTTGCCGTACAGTTTCAGATCGTCCTCTGTCAGGGAAAGGGTTGCTGCTACTTCTTTGATCGGAAGCATCTCATTTGCTTGAGCTATCTCGATATCCGTCTTCAAAACCATCACTCCAAATTCTTCATATTTACATACATTTTAGCACATAGACCTGAAGAAAGAACGTGTTTTATGGCCATCCGCTTGATAAAACTGCTTACATTTTCGTGAAACGCAAAAATCCGGAAATGAATTTCACTTGAAATCCCTTTCCGGATTTGGGCTTATTGACGGATCAGATGGTCGAACGCGCCCAAAGCAGCAGTCGCTCCGGCTCCCATCGAGATGATGATTTGTTTGTAGGCACTATTTGTGCAATCTCCGGCAGCGAAGACGCCTTCCAGACTGGTTGAACCATGATTATCGATGATGATTTCGCCACGTTCATTCAAGACGACGCCGGAATCCTTCAGCCAGGCCGTATTCGGAACCAAACCGATCTGAACGAAAACACCTTCAAGAGCGATGGTATGCTCTTCATTCGTGGCGCGGTCCAAGTAGGAGATCGCTTCCACTTGCTCTGTACCGGTGATCGCTTTCGTCGCCGCGTTCGTGATAACTGTTACGTTCTGCAAGGATTTGATGCGGTCCTGCAACACTTGGTCAGCCTTCAATTCCGGCAAGAACTCCAGCACAGTAACATGTTTCGCCAGACCGGCCAGATCGATCGCCGCTTCAATACCGGAATTACCGCCGCCGATGACGGCAACGTCTTTGCCTTCAAACAACGGGCCATCGCAATGCGGGCAGTTGGTGACGCCTTTCGTGCGGAACTCTTCCTCTCCGGGAACGTTGACATTGCGCCAATGCGCTCCGACCGAAAGGATAGCGGTTTTCGCTTTAAGCACTGCCCCATTCTCCAATTCGACTTCGATCAGGTCATTTTTGCGGATACTTTTAGCGCGTTGGCCTTTCATGATGTCGACCTTGTACTGATTCACATGTGCTTCCACTTGCGCCATAAGTTTCGGTCCTTCCGTGTAAGGCGTCCCGATCATATTTTCGATGCCGACAGTGTCCATCACTTGTCCGCCGTAGGTCTCGACGACCATGCCGGTGTTGATGCCTTTACGCGCAGCGTAGATGGCCGCGCTGTTGCCTGCGGGGCCTCCACCTACAACGAGGACGTCGAAAATGTCCTTATCGGAGAACTCATCCGCATTTGTCGGACCGGCGGCTTTATCGATCAATTGCTCGATCGTCATGCGCCCGTTGGCAAACTCTTCTCCGTTAAGGAAAACAGTCGGTACAGCCATTATCTTCTTCGCTTCGATTTCTTCCTTGAACATACCGCCCTCGATCATAACGTGGGAGATTTTCGGGTTCAGCACGGACATGATGTTCAATGCTTGGACAACATCCGGGCAGTTATGGCAAGTCAAGCTGACATAGGTTTCGAAATGGAGCTCTTTGTCGATCGCTTTGATGCGTTTGATGATGCTGTCATCCACTTTTGGTGCACGGCCACTTACCTGCAGCAAAGCCAGGATAAACGAAGTGAACTCATGACCCAAAGGAAGACCGGCGAACGTGATGCCGCTTTCCATTTCCGGACGTGTGATCGCAAAACTGGGCGTACGGGTCAAAGTTGCTTTTTCGAAAGTAATCTTCTCCGACATACCGGCGATTTCCTGCAAAAACTCGCTGACTTTGCCGGAATTTTCATCCTCGCCCAGACTGGCTTTGAAAACCACATCCGATTCCAACAGTTCTAGATATTGGCCGAGTTGCCCTTTGATTTCTGTATCTAATGCCATGGGAATCCTCCTTAAATTTTACCTACCAAGTCCAAGCTAGGTTTCAATGTTTCCGCGCCTTCTTTCCATTTCGCAGGGCAAACTTCGCCTGGATGGGTGCGGACATATTGGCCTGCACGGATTTTGTCGATCAAACCGCTTGCGTCACGGCCGATGCCGTCAGCGTTGATTTCCACTGCCTGCACGATGCCATCCGGATCAATGATGAACGTTCCACGTTGAGCCAAGCCTTCATCGTCCAATACATCAAATCCGATTGAAATCGTATGCGATGGATCGCCGATCATGATGTATTCGATTTTGCCGATGGCTGGTGAGTGATCGTGCCATGCTTTATGCGTGAAGTGTGTGTCGGTCGATACGGAATAAACCTCTACTCCAAGGCCTTGCAAGGTTGCATATTGATCCTGAAGATCTTCCAACTCAGTCGGGCAAACGAAAGTGAAGTCCGCAGGGTAAAAACAGACGATGCTCCATTTTCCTTTTAGGTCTTCCGATGAAACTTCAATAAATTCACCTTTGTGATAAGCGTTCGCTTTAAATTCCACTATTTCTTTTCCGATTAATGACATTCTGATTCCTCCAATTAGAATAATTATTTTAGAATAATACCTATCAACAACTATATAGAATCGGTCATTAAGGGTCAAGTTTTAACACTTGAGAACTATAATTATTTTTTCATTTTTGGAAAGAGTGGATTTTGCCAGCTAAAAACCTTTAACTATATAGGATTCCCGATTCAAAAACCTCCTTGCCCTTCATGGGGATGTCATTGGAAATGTAACGTTAGACGAATTATTGCTTTAAAAGACCCGGCAGTCTGCTGAACAGAATAAGCCGCATTCTCAATTAGGTGTGTATATTCTCAATTGAAAAAGAACGCACCTGGAATGTATGCTTATCCAGGTACGTTCTCTAATTGTATTTATTCCAAAGAATCTACTGACTGCCTTTTGGGTTAGTCCTCTTCCATCTTCAGAACGGCCATGAAGGCTTCTTGTAGACCACGCATATCAAGCGGAATCAGCCAGTTTCATATAACTTCGTAAACGCCTGTTGCCGCGCGTTATTCTATGGAAGTTGATTATCGTAACGCCTCATGCAACATCATAAGATTTCAGTATTATATAGAAGAGATGTTGGAAAAATGTTGGAAAATTTTGCTTACTTTGACAAAGATCCCATGCAGACGGAAAATTCAAGTATGCTGAATTAGCTTACTGGCCGAGAATTGAAAAGTATTTTAGATATTCAAGTGTGCACATAATAAAAACCCCGGTCCGGTTGGATTGGGGTTATTTAGACGGCATGATTGACAGACCTGGATTAATAGAAATTAACGCGGAAGTGTCAATCGACTTATCGATAAATTTAGTATGCTGTATTTCCTTTATTACTTTATCATATACTTCCTCGCAAACGTCGCGCCTCGTTACTGTTAGCAGCCTACTTGATACATGAATTTTATCGAAACAAAATGCATAATCACATCCTATTAATGTAGCCTTGTTGAACGGGTTTCGTGATGGATCAACATTCTCATCAACGTAGCGAAAAGGCGGTCTGTTTTTTGCAAGCAACATAGGTTTTCGAGTTTGGCATGATAGAAACTTTTTGTTAACACCATCTTGAATACATAAATACATGTGCGGATTTACAGCCAAGTTTGAATCAATATCAGGAAATGGAATTTTAACTGTAATAACATCTTTTATCTTAGTCAATTAACAATACACCTTCTTCGTCAATTGTTACATAAACAGGATTTTCTAAATTCTCGTTATCAGCTAAATTTTGTAAAATAGATTTTTGAATTTCAGTTAGGACACTGTAGTCCTGATTTGATAGTACAAATTTTGTATTCTCGATGTTTAAGATTGTGTTTTCATCAATAAACTCTTCAGAATACATAGTAAGTAAACTTTCTGTAAGGAAATCATCGTTTTCGTCAAAATCTTGTTCAAATAGATCAACTTGTTTTACACCGTTATTAATCTTCTCTTCTTTGCTACTCCACACATTATACGAATGTGTTAATTCAGATAATTCCTCTTCACTAAGAATTTGTACCAAAAACCTCGCTTTTTTTGCTATGTCTAGATTGATCTTGGATATTATGGAGTCACCATCCATGCTTTCAATGGTCGAAACCAGCTCATCATTTCGATATGTATAATCACCGTAAACCTCGCTAAACACTGGGCCATTTTTGTATCCTTTAAGGTACTCAAAAGAATATTCAGAGTCTATAATTTTTGAAAAACTTTCATAAAAGAATAGAAACTTCTGAACCTTTAAGGATTTATAAAACTCTTCAGGAGCATTATCTTTTAACCATGCAACTATTGCTAGTCTTCTACTATTCGTATTAAGACACTGCATAATTATCCCTCCTCTTTAAAGTAATTCTACTTTACAGAACTAGTCAAGTCAATTCGCTGAATCAAATTTCATATGTTTTCATATACTTTCATATGCTTTCTTTTATCTTATGAGGACGCAAAAAAGGCCCTTCGCCCGATTTAGAGCGAAAGGCTTTTTTCATTTGAATGTAAAAAGAGACTGGCTAACCTTGGGGGATACAAACCAGCCTCACTTAATAGATACGCATCTGGTTGGATTTGATTTTTTATTTATCGGGAATTTTTCAAAATTAATAAGAATGCCTCAGAACTATTAAAAAATTTTTACTTAGTACATCGGATTCTCATCTCTATCCCAATTTGGAAAAGATGTTAATGGGAGCAATGCTGCCCTGGCTTCAATGAAGGCCCTGATTATATGTCTTTTCAAATATATTTTTTCTTTTCCAAAGAAAAAACAGATATCATCTTCATAATCAGCACCTACACTATCCTCTCCATAACTAATTAAAACGCCTTTTCCAAAAACAACGTTAAAAGTAGCCTTAATTTCATTCGTGAAGTAGTGATGAGGAATATCAGTGTGGCACATAGAATCCCTAACATATTTGATTAGATCAGTAATATCATGAACACTCTGGTTCTTTTTGTCCATTATTAATGGAATTACGTCATCTTTGAAATCGATTCTCTTATTTGCATACTTCTCGCTATTGTACATTAATTCCCTCAGAAGGATCATTACGTGAATAAATGATGCTTTAAAAAATGGTGTTTTACTTCCTTCTTTAGTAAATATCCCAGAATTTAGTAACCGTTCAATTTCATCAATAGCACTATTAATATCAGATTTCCTACTAAAACTCATAACCTCATTACCTTTGTCCAAGTGCCAACCTCCTGAGTCAAGATGTTATTATAACTTGAACAAATTATAACATACGTATTTAAGGGAATTATACACTTGGCTAAATACAATTTTTTGAACTACACGTTCATACATATTTTTTTTCGATTGTCGCGCCCTTCGACTCATCGTACCGAATCGCCACGCGACCAACGTTACCTTCCAGATCTACCACAATAAGCCCCTGTCCCTTATCACCTAGAACTAAACAAGAACATGTCTGCTCAACTGCAATCACGTTTCCGGCTTTGTATGGTCCGTTTTCTGGATACGTGATCCACGTTTGTCCAGCAGGAAGATGAAGCGTAGATGAAACGACAACAGGCTCTCTTTCGACAGCGCGTTTATCAATCCATCCTAGGCTTGTATTGACGTACTCCCCGGATGCATTTTCTTCAATGACCGGAACATTTTGGCCAATAAATGCATCTGTTGTGCCCCAATTAGCAAAACCAGGCTCGCCCCATGGCCTAGAATCGATTGAATAGCCGCCAGTTTTGACAATGACGTTATAGCTAACAGCCACACGCGCAGGAACATCAATCAGCGCACGCTTGTCAATCCATCCGACTTTCACGCCATTGACATACTCGCCACTTCCGTTCTCTTCGTAAACTGAAATTGTATTGCCGATAATGTCGTCTGTTTTGCCCCAATTTACCAGTCCAGGCTCGCCCCATGGCTTACTATCGATTGAATAACCGCCATGAGCAACTACCTTGTTGTAACTAACAGGAATGCGCGTTTGAGAAGCCACCGCAACTTGAGCCACTTCGGCCGATTGTGCTAATTTCGCACGGAATGCATCCATTTGCGCTTTCGTGTAACCAGGACAAGAGGAATTGTTGTACACTTCCCAATGCCCTTTAACTTTACTTGCAGGAATATTCAGATCGCTCATAATTTTTCTTGTCAGCCACTCACGTGCATCAATTTGAGCTTGCGAGTAATCCGATCCGTTACCAGCTTCAACGCTGATATGGACGCAGTATCCGTTATTATTGTATACGCCCCAAGTGATTCGCTCATAATCATAATTTTGCCAGATGTTACCATCGGCGTCGATATAAAAATGATAGCCGCCGCGGTCCCATCCGAGAGTGTTCTTCCAGTATTCTTCGTGGCCAGTGATAAATTTGCGAACCTTACGCATTACTGCAGAATAGTGCCATACGATCGTTGTGATTGCCGATCGGTTACGGTCCATACTTTGGCCCCCCAGTGCGGAAGCTCGTCTATCGTTGATTACATAGCCCATTATTTTTCCTCCTTAAGTGTCTTCGTAGCCGCATCCCACATGCCTGATGCGGATGCCCCATACAACAATCCCTCGAACGCATTGACAAAGATATCACCCTTGTAGATAAAGCCGTACAGAGCGCCGAATAGCGCCCCAAAAACCACGGCCACAAATGCCAGATACTTGCTTTCCAATCCTGCACGTTTTGCCATTTCCACGGCAATCATCGTGATTGGTGCAATGAAAATATTAAATTCCATTTTCGTGATCCCCTTTCAATACTGCATTCTCGATCTTCAGCCCTTCGTTTTCTTCCCGCAGCGCTTCGTTTTCGTCCTCCAATTTTTCGACGATAACTTTATAACCGTTTATATCTTTGATGTATTTGCTCTCGATTTCTTTAATCTGTGATTTCAGCTGATTGACTTCTTTTTGCATCGCATCCACCTGGTCTTTATAAATCGTAAACAGATTAGTGATATTTTTTGTGTATTCTTGTTCAATCGATCCATTTGTCTGTTTGTTGGCGACTGAAAAAGTCACCGCTCCCGTGATGGCACTTGCGATTAATGCGGATATCCATTCCATTGTCCACGCTCCTTTGTCCATAATAAAAAGGCTGCCCGGATGGGCAACCTTAATTCCAATATTCTATTTTCATACTAAGATTCAAATAAGATCGCGTAAGGAATAATCAAATTATTAAACTGGCAATTAACAAGCGTTGCAGTTCCGCCACTCATTCCAATCATTGACATGTTTTTAACGAAAGCATCATTTGTGTGTATAATCGTAACCCTTGACACATGTTTCAAGTCATCACTAGTCAAATTATCATACAAATAATCTAGAATTAAATCCAGACCTTCATCCTGACTTAAATTATTTAACCAGCTAGCGCTTATGATGTAGTCAAATGAGGTGGGTTCTTCTTCAGGTTTGATATTGTTTCCCAGAAGCATAATCAAACTAACTTTTTTATGATCTTTAATTATTTTATCGCTCATTTTTCTTAAATTTGTTACCAATGCGTCTTTATCCAAGGAAGGACACCGCCTTTGTCTGACTTAACAGCATTAACAAACGATTTCGATTTACTTTCATCGTCTTTACCTATGGTCTGATACCTTAATTCAACGGCCCATTTTGTTGTTATAGACCAATTTTTCATAAATTCTCTATCCATAGCTTTTTTTTGAGAAAGTTTTTCTTCTAAGCCCGCGAGTTTTACAAGGTTATCGAAACGATGTGTGTGATATTTATTATCCTTAGGATATTCCAGGAAACCTTCAACTTTACAAACAGCTGCTTTTAGGGCGAATTCTATGATATATCCTGAGTCATGCATTGCAATGTCATAGATTTTGTTGTCATTAAGAATTTCTACAGCTTCTAGTCTTCTTTCTGATAAATATTTAAGATCATCAATTGTCGTCATAATACATCCCCTTTCCAATTCATTATACATTTAAAAAAAGGGTATAGTCACTCATTAATAGTTAGTGTCAAATCTGTGGTGTAGCTATAATCATCTCTTCTTCTGCAGCTGTGATGTAGCCTTTTTCAACCATCCGATCAAGATAAACATTTTCAATCCTTTTCATAACCCACATATTTAATAAAAATCCATACATATCACTCATCTTCCTTTCTCTCCCTTACATAAATAGTAATGACAACAATGTGTTCTCAGCATCTGCTACGCGTTCTTCAAGTGTCGGTGGTTGTGGTACTAGCTCCGGCGCAACACCACCCTCAACCCATACACCGTTCAGATACCGCGGCAGATAAAAGCCCTGTGGCGGTGCCTCTTCGACATACTGCGGATTGAGCTGCGTTTCGCCTTCTGCATCTAGTACGGGCCGAATTTCTTCAACCTGCGTGATAATTCCTTCTTCATCGGTCACATCAACCAGGATCGTTTCCATCAAAAAAGGATGGCTTTCGAAAAGCACATCCTCCAAAAAGTTACCTGTAGTGGTATCTATTTTTCTGAATAGTTTCATTATGAACCCTCCTAAACCTTGAATGAAATACTGTCAAGTATTCCGTATACACTCAAATTCGTTCTCGCCTTAACTGTGCCATCAATATCAACAGCAACGATGCCGAATACCAACGTTCCGGCAACAACAGGAAACATCATCCTTTGGCTCGGACGGTAACCAACAGGCAACGTGAACATAATAGTATCAGCAGTTGAATAAAGTTGCCCTCTAATTCTGACAATGCCGAATTCGTCCTTGAAATACTTAACTGGATATGACGAATCAGTCGTTACGCCGTTCAATATTGTCGGCGCTATCCACGCTTCTTGCACCTTGTTAGCCTTCTCCTGATACAGCGTTTCGATTGTCTGAATTGGCTTCACGCCATCAAACCAGCTGTTCGGGAACCGCGTCATAAGTCTGTCCATCTCGGCAAGTGTTGGCTCTTTACCGGCTCCGAATGCCTCCGTCAAATTAATTAAAAGCGAATATTTCAGTCTGATTTCATCCCATGCGCTCGCGCGATCATCGAGAACACGCTGAAATTGTCCGCTTGAACCAGTTGAATTTGTCGGCGTGAAAATAAAACTCAATCGTTCATAGCTTCCAGATCCTGAATGGGATTTACTGTAAAGCGTAACGCCGTCATACAATCGCATCTTAACAAGCGCGGAAGAAGCCTTGACATTTGAAACGGCGTAATATTTGTGGTTAGCAGTTATTGATAATCCTGTCGATCTAACGCCACCGCCAACCCCATTGGCAACCCCAACAAATTCATTAGCTGAAATTGTATAACTTCCCATATTTAAGATGGTAATTCCGGTTTCTCCATTTGACAAGTCACCATTAATGGCTAAATTTTTAGCTTCAAACTCAGTCCTAGCATCCAACGCCATCAGTTTATTCAGCGTTGCATTTGCTCGGAATAGATTCTTCGTACCGTCAAACCACGAGTTCGTGAACTTGGCCAGTAAGGCATCCATTTGTTCGGCGGTTGGTTCGTTGCCTTTGCCGAATGCGGCGGTTAGATCAATAGCGAAAGCCTTTCGTATTTTAAAAACATCGCCGACAACATAAGAAGCAGAAGTTGTGTCATGATAAATAACAATATTATCATTACTCGCTTTTGTTCCTGATGCGCTAAATCTAGTGTATACACCTGGCGTTGGATTTGGAATCGTCACACGATTTTGATCATATCCAATTAGTATATTACCGCTATATTTTGCATTTATTTCAGCGGCAACATAAAATTTATTGCCATTCGGAATGGTCGTGTTAGGCGTAATGGCACCAGTTGATGCTGCTTTACTGGTAATTGTAACCGATAACTCATTATTGCTTGCCACCAACGTTGCCAAATTCCCATACCATCCGCTTGCGCTGGTCATATCGCCGTTAGTTATGACATTCGTTCCGTTAGCATTTACATCCGCTTCCATGCCAGTAATCCGTGCATTATATCCCGCGAATGTTGTAACCCTTCCGCTTTCTGCGGTCACTCGTCCGGATTCCGCGGTGATTCGTCCACCTTCAGCCGTTACCCTTCCGGATTCAGCCGTCACGCGTTGTCCTTCTTTTGTCGCTCGTCCGGATTCAGCGGTCACTCTATTTGATTCAGCTGTCACTCGGCCGGTTTCGGCGGTTGTTCTACCCGATTCGGATTCATTGAATGCCGTTGTGCGTTCATTCTGTTCATCCGTGAAGGCCGTTCCGCGGTTGGTTTGCTCCGTTCCGAATGCCAAAGAGCGCGCATCTTGTGAAGCGACGAAAGCCGTGTTGCGGTCAAATTCATTGTTGTCAAACTCGGCATCACGTAACAGTTCGTCGGCAACAAACTGATCAATATAAGCCCGCGCATCCCGCGTCAGAGTCGTCCAGTCGTAAATCATGACTTCCTGGGCGACTTTCGTTTCCAAGCCGTTTATGATTTCGAACTCAAACAGCTGCGAAGCAAACTCAGCATCGTCAATAGTCACAACCAGTTGAATCTGTGCGATACCGGCATGGTTTCCTTCATTTTCTTTTAACGTATAACTAAATGTGGTCCCAACCAAGCTGACGTCTTCTTTCGGGTTCTGGAAGAAAGAACCGTCTCGCATATACAACAATGTCGTAGCCGTAGCGGTTGACAAATCCCCGGCATCCATATCGATTACTTTGAACTGAAACTCCGCCGAGTTCAGATCATTTGTGTAAACCACTGGCCGTGAGAGGTTTCTTTTCAGCCTGACTGCTCTCAGTTCTACTTCGTATAGCAATATTTTTGGCGTTGCCATTAAATCACTCCTTTATCAGTTAACAGATTTTTGAGGTCTGCAAGTTCTTGTTTAGTTGCGGTTAGTTCTGCAGACAATTCTTGATTACCTTTCCAGAGCAAGGAGGCCATCTCGTACAGATCAATCGTTTTTCCGCCGTCCGGATTGATTACTTCCAGCGGGGACTCTTGCACGATCAACCCAATGCGCTTGATATCCACTCCTTCGACATCCTCGTTAAGGTGATACAACCTTACTGGCGTGCCATTAATTAGTTCCGTAGCATTCCCTGTGTAGTCCTCAATGGCTTTTTTAAACTCAATCGATGAGGATACATCAAATGACGATGCCCACACTGGATAATAGGCCGTCTGCTCAGGGTTGCTGACATAAAATTTCCCGGTCCCATTCGGCGATGCAACCAATCCGCGGTTCCCGTCACGAGGTGTTTCCCATCGGTCCGCATAATGGTAGGTCGGGTTATTTGATCCCGCGGTTGTAAAGGCACCTGCAACCAATTCTCTGTACTCCCCGCCCCAGTCGATAACGTGTACTTTCTCGCCATTTGCCGTTCGCAAATAAATGTATTCGCCATTTGACTCCATACGCGCTCGGTTAGTGCTCTCCGGCACATTTCCGGTTACGTCATTAAAAAAATCGATATAAGTGATACCGCCATGCAGTCGGATAGATGTGTTGAGATTCGTTCCGGTATTCCCTGCCCCGGGAACAATTTTCAAACCCTCTGAAGTGTATTTCAAGTGTCGTGTATTAGCGCCATTTTGAAAGAAGATTTCTCCTTGGTCCAACACCAAGACATCGCCTGTTGCCGGGTTCGTGAAGTGCATTTCCCCGGTTACCAGGTTCAGCCACATGTTTGACCCGCTGAGTATTCCGGTTGTAATCGCATTTGCATCGATGTTGATGGCTTGGATGTTTGCAAAGTCTATCGTCCCGGCTAAAGCGCCCGCGCTAGATTTTTGCAATCCCCAGATAACGCCATCCCAACGGTACATTTCAACGCCGCCGTCCTCGACGGGCTTGTACCACAAATCGTTGATGTTTGTTGCAACAGGTTCAGCGACACCGATAAAGATTTTCGTTTTTCCATCCGCGGAAATCCGCACGCTGTTCAGATCAGTAACGACTGTCTCCAGTTTCCCATCTACCGTTGTGCCGATGCTTTGCGATAGATTCGCTTTCGCCTTGCCGATAATCAGTTCTTCATACCGATCAAGTGCAACATTCCACACTGTTTTGATGACTTTAGCCTTTTGGCGGATGCCCAATTTATCGTAGTAAACCGTCACTTGGTCGCACAAGTTGATTTCTTCGATCAGCGCTAAATCTTTGTAGTCGAGCGTTTTCGACAAATCCACAAATTTGACGGTCAGATTGACACTCGGCACCCCGATATCGTTGTCAACGATGTACTGCTGCGCGCGTTCCCGTAGTTGCTCGATGGTCGTGATGTCGTCTTGCTGAAAGTTCACCGTTTTAATTTTCCGGCGCGCGTAATTGCTCGTGTGTTCGCTGTCTACAAAATACTCCGGCAAGGTCAGCAAGCTTTCGTTGCCTTCCTCATCCCGGATGTTCGTATACGGGTAAATGGATGTGTATGTATTGGCAATTTCCTCTTCCTGCTCGATATCGGTCAAGTTTTTGCCGTATGCAATCAAGGCTCCCGAGTCGCTCCCGCGGTTTGCGTACAGACCAATGTGATGGTTGTCGAAACGGTATTCGCCGCCATAGGTGTCCAATATGGAGCCTGTGACACCGCCCAACGCCCGTCTTGCATTTTCAACCTTGTCGATCGTCCAAATGCCACTTCCGGTTGTCTGGACGTCTGAAAAAATCGTGAAGGGATGTTCATCGACTATGTTGTTTTTCCAAGAGGTCAGCGCTTGCGTTGCGTTGCCGTTGAAGCTTACCGACGGTTTTAAAGCCAAGTCCTGCGACAAGTAGGAAACGTGTTCCGCGTAAACCTTGACGATGCCACCCGCAGGCTTTGTGATACGGATGATTTTAAAGCGTTGCGCCTTCAGTTTTTGGCCAGCATCTGCTTTTATGATGCGGTCGTTTTGGATCTCGCCAAACAGCGCCCCATCTACCGGATAGCTCATGGCCAACTCAAATTGGCCGTTGCGCTCCTCGGTTACCAGCGGTGAGATAGCATCCCGCAGCACGCCCAAACCGAGCGTGTTAAAGTCCGTTTCGTTGGCTTTATACAATACTGCATAACTCAAACAACCGCCTCCCAACGTGGGTTAATCGTTACTTTTGTGGCATTTCCGACCCATGTGATGGTATTGTCTCCGGGCGGCAATGCCGGGAACATCGGAGATAGATTACCGTTCATTTTATTGAACTGGGGCAAGCTTCCCTTGAACACGCTCATCGTTTCGGAGTCCACCGTGATAGACCCGTCTACCGCCGTCAAAATAAGCCAGTCCGCACCGTTTTTCTTGAATGTTATATCTCCTTGCCCCTCGACGGTGATAATCGGCTTGGAGGTGCGTTTTTCGGCGTTGTACAATGTCATTCCATTTGTCAGATTAAGCGACTCATTCCCGATTCTGCGCTTGTATGGTTTGAGTTTAAAAGTCAACACCGTTTTGCCGTAGTTTTTCAGCGTTTCCGCAACTTTAAATTGCTCCGTGTAGATTGCCAGATACTCGTAATCAGGACTGCCCGAGAACCGCAGTGGATACCATCCAATATCGTTTTTCAACCAATCTGATATAGCTGTAGCGGCTTGCTCAATTGTGACATCCTCCGGCAATTTCAGCGTGATAGGAATCGAAAACGGCACGCCTTTCAAGCGCTCGTTGTCGATAGCCAGTTCGCCATCCCTTCCGAGCACCTCGATAAAGTCGACATCCGCCTCCGGAGAGGTGAAGACTATTTCGTTCCGGATATGCATGTACATATCCAGCGAGTTCACGCCTTTATACTCAAAACTTGCCCTCATAGTCTGCTCCCCTCCCTGCTCAAGATCCAAGCGGATTCCTCTAAAATTTTAGGTATATCCGAATCGGAATGATTTTCTATTTTTTCTATATGGATAACCGGACGATTGTTGTTTGTGATTGTCTGCGACGCATCTGTAACCGCCCGAGAATTATTATTGATCGTCGCATAGCCCGCGCTCAAGGCAGTCATGCCATTCAATCCTAGCGCCATTTCCGGACTACCGCCCTTCACAACACCCGCAGAAATACGATTGATTTCTTCGTAAACAGATGCCGCGTTGCCTCGAATACCTTCCGCCAATCCCTCTGGAATCCAACGCCCGACATCATCACGCATGACGCGTGATGGCGAATTGATTTTAAGCGCCGCTTGCATTGTAGCCGCAACACTGTTCGCGATGCTTCTGGCAGTTGCCAATACGGAGCCGGACCCGGCCATCAGTCCGCCATTCAGCCCAGACATTGCGTATAAGCCGATGGAGCGCATACTGTTCGGTAATCCGTTGTAGGACGCGATGATTTGAGCCACGCCTGCCATAGATTGCGCACGCGCTTGATTAAACATGGATGTGATAGCTTGTAGCACGAGTCTTGTTCCCGTATTCACGCCCAGCGCCAATCCTTCTGTGATGAAACCACCCATGCCCTTGAATACACGAGATGGCGAGTTGATTTCAAAGGCGCTTTCCGCCCCATCAATCGTATCTTGCGCCATGGTTTCGGATGCCGCAACCGCTTCGGCCGCACCTTCGTTGATCCCATCGGTCAACCCGGCGGCAACGTTTTTACCAATGCTTCCAAAGTCAGCGGCGGCAATTTGTTCGTTCATTGTCTGCTCTGTCCCTGTGACGAGATGTTTGACTGATTCGAATACTTGAGCATTACCTTCGTCGAGCGTGGTCACTGCTGCATCTGTAGCTACGCCCATGCCATTGGCATAAACTTCACTCATTCGACTCAATTCCTCGTCAGAGGAGTCTACCATCGCTTTAACGTATCCAGCGGATTCCGGCCCTGCTGCTCGCAACGTTTCCAACAAACCTTCGTCCACACCGCGTGCGGCTAGGATTGCGATGTTGTCCGCCCATGCACCGATAACGCGCTGATTTTCTTCCATATTCGCGGTCATTTCCGCGACTGATAACTCGGATTCTTCGCTCAGTACATCAAACATGTTTGTTGCAGCGGCTTTATAGTCTTCCCAAGTGGCTTTCATACTCTCTACAGCCGCGGCTTGTGATTCGCTTAAGTCTGCGTAAGTTATAATTTGACTGCCGATGGATTCGCTTGTTGCCGCATCAATAGCTGCCATAGATTCCGTAAACTTGGCTTCTGTAAGCTTCTGTTCATCTCCCAATGCGAGAGTTGTGTCTTTTAGCAATTTTTCTTGTTCGTCCAACTCAGCAATCGCCGCTTTGTGTTCACGCGATTTAACGGATCCATCTGCCAGTTTCTGATTCCACTCTTCGCGTAATACGTTCGTTTCCGCTAACTTCTGTTCGACTTCAGATTGTTCCTTGGAGATTTCCAACATCCGCTCTTGTGCGGCATTAGCTGTTTCCTGCTCTTTCAGCAAGTCCACGCGCTGTTGCAAATACTCGCTCGATTGGTTTAACATGTCAGCTTCTTCCGAGTAGGCCAGATTCAATCCGGCCATGGATCCATTCAGCTGCTCAACGTATGCGGACAGCTCTTTTTTCTGCGTGCTTGTTTTGTCTTCGACTGCATACAGCTCTTCGATTTTCGCAATCAAATCACTGTTCGCGTCCGCCGTCGCTTGGATGTCGCTCTGGTTCTTTTTATAAGCATCCGCACTACTTTCGACGGTATCGGCCAGCGATTCGTTCGCCGTTGCCAAATCTTCCGTTTCGCTTGTCAACTTTGCGCCATCCTCGGTGGCTTTGTTGAACCACTTAACCAACGCCACCCCGGCCGTGACTAAAGCCCCGATCCCGAGCACGACCCAACCGATCGGACCAGTTATAAATTTAAGTGCTCCGGATAGTACCACGACCGCTTTCGCCTGTAAGAGAGTGGCGGCAGTGTTCAGGGTCAGGCTTCCGGTTAACAATCCGACTACAACGTTTTTAGCCGTCAAGGCCGACATGCTTGCCAGGTTTGCGGCTAGGTATTTAGTTTGCATCGCGCTATCCATCAATTCGGCGGTTGTTTTCGCCGTTGTCAATGCGGTTAGTTTCGCTATGGTCGGCGCCATCAATTCAAACGCCGCTTTAGTTGCAGCGATTTGAGCGTTAACCTTACTGATGATTTGCAAAGCTGTGTAAGCAGCTACAAGTCCCATGATCGCCGGAGTCAGAAACTCAACGACCGGGAGCGTCGCCTGCACACCGTCTTTAAATGCGATGACGTAAGGCGTTGCTTTTTCGATGGATTCGCCGATAGATGCCATCGAGGAGTTGATAATGACCTTTAGGCTGTCGATATTTTCGGCAATTGATTTACCTGTGACGGCTTGTGTCATCTCATCCACTTTTGTGATGATGTTCGCGATGTTTTTGGCTACCGCGTTCCGCAAGTTCCCGAAAGACGTCGCAATCCCCATACTGTTTTCTTTCGCGAGGTCTGCCAGAACCCCGGTACCAATACCTAACTCAATCAACTGATTTTGGAAATCCCTAAATGTAATCTCGCCGCTTTTTAACGCTCCATACAAATCACGCTGCGCCGTAGACCCAACGTAACCCATCGCTTCAGCTGTTTTTTGAAGCCCCAAAGGCATCGTTTCCTGCAACGTCTTCCATGATTGTAGGTCAACTACACCACTGGATAGCATCTGCACAAACTGGTTCGTTCCTCGGCTCGCATCAGCCGCACTTGCTCCGCTTGCCAGAAATGCGTTGTTTAGCGCTAATACCGTGTCCGTCGATTTCCCAAGATCACCAGTGATGGATGTCATCTGTTGTGTACTAGCAACCACATCGTCCAACTTTGTCGGCAATCCATCGATGCCATCCGCGAGTTGTTTGATCGATTTCTCAGATTCTTCCGCGCTGAAACCTAAAGCGCCCAATACTTTCGGATATTTCTGCATGGTATCAAACCGCGAGATTGCTGCATCCAACGATTGTGCGACTACCTTAAAGGCAGCCGATGCAACTTTGACTAATCCGAAAGAAATAGCCATGTCTTTGATGCTAGTGTTAGCCTTCTTGGATTCATCACCAACGCCGCCAATTCCTTTTTTTGCGTCATCAAGTGGCTTTTTTGCGCCTCTCGCTTGATTGCCAATGCCTTCCAAACCTTTTTCCGTATCTTTCAGCGGTGATCCTGAACCCTCAGCGCTTTTAGCTAATTTGTCTAAGTCCGTCGATGCAACCTTAACTTGTTTGCCATCCACCTCAATGGCTATGCTGATTTTTCCGTCTGCCAAATTATTCCACCTCCTCCTGATCATCTTCGAGGCTGTAAATCTCCTGTAACTCACTCATGCTCTTCTTGTGCTCTTTTGACTCGTGTTTTGATGGTTCCCACGCCCGAATCTGTATAATGCGCTTGAATATCGTATTTTCCGGCAACCCATTCAAAAGCGCCTGAAATTTGTGCCAGTGCATTTTGCCTTGCTCGTCAAATAGATCAATCCGATAAGCTTGTCGAAAAGACGAATAAATAAACTCGGCATCTTTTTCAATGTCTATCAGTTTCTTCGTCGCTTTCTTGGGCATCGGATTGCCCTGCAGGTCGTAGTCCACTACTTCCTTGTCAGCGACCGATATATAATTCTCAAAAATGTCGTTCCACGTTTCCACGGCATCCTCAGGCGCAATCGTTGCCCTATCCGGGTCCAAATGCTCCCCATCGAACAAATACAGCAGTCCGAGATTCGCTTTGTCAAAATCGCTTAAATCGTCATCTGCAAGCACGTCGAATATGTCTAGCACATTGTCAAATGCCATATCAATCCGGTATTCCGCGCCGTTGTACTCGTACGCATTTAAAAGCCTGTCATTCAGTTTCATTGCGTTCGCCTACTTCTTACTTGCTTTTTTCTTCAAGTGGTCTGACACCTTAACAACAGACTTCTCATGGCGTTCCTTTTCCATGTCCTCGACTTTTTGCGCAACAGCTTGCCCGACTTGTTCCAACACATCTTCCAATGCCATGATGTCCGGGTACTTTTCATACACTTTTTCAAACGTGCCATCCCCAAAAATCAAATCGTATTGGATCGCGATAAATTCTTTGTTAACGATAAACGCATCATCGATGGTCTGTTCATCCATCGCCTTGACCGTTTCTTCGTTGATTTCTTCCGGCAAAACGATGCTCTCGGCCATTTTTTTCGTTTGTTCCAATCGTTCAACTGCCAACTTGTCGACGTTAAAAAACTTCTTCAGGTTTTCGATTGAGCTATCAAACCACAATTCAATTTCGCCGATCTTGACCGGGAAGCCTGTACGTTTGATACCAATTTTGATATCTGCCATTTTGCTACCTCCTATAAAAAAAGAGGGACGCTTTTAGGCATCCCTCATCATCGATTTATTAACCCGCCGGAATATCCGACTCAACCGGAATGGTGTCAAAGCGGATGTTGCAGCTGAATGTTTCGTATGCCACGGCATCCCCTGCGCCCGCAACAATAGCCGAAACAGTCGCACGGCCCACCCATTGCTTTTTGCCGTCCGATCGAATGACTTTGTGCCAAATCTTACGGCCATCGCCTGTTTTAAATTTCAAACCCGCAATCAACGCTTGCGCCGCATCTTCCGGATCAAAGTAGCCTTCCGGTGTATAGGCTTGTGCGACGGATGTAACTGTGATTTCAGATGTGCCATCACCCGAATAAAAGCCCTCCTCCTCGCTACCTTCCTGCGTGTCATCCCCGATTGTGGAGATGTATTTTCCGAGTTCCAACCATCCTTCTGATGTGGGCGCTGTTTCTGTTCCGCTAACATAAGGCGCCACAAAATGTTGTCGTGCCGCGTTTTTTAATCTTGCCATTATTATTCGTCCTCCTTAGGATATGTTGTTATTTTTGCCTGTACATCCAACATAAAGATGTAGTTGCCTTTATCGTCAAGCTGATTAATAAAGGGCTTGTTCGTGATGGAAATTGAATCAAAGGAAAAGGAACCATCCGCGCTTTCCAGCGTTTCAAGTTCCTCCAGATGATTCTGAACCGCCCATAAGGTGGTGTGTATCTTTTCCTGATCATTCGACTTCATAGCAAACTCATAATTGAGTTGCTGATCCTTTTCCCCGCTGTAAAACTCCTGCGTGATGCGCCCACCCGGTAGCGGGTACAGGCAAAACGATTCTGTCGGCCTCAAATAGCCTAATTGGCACCGGATAGGCAACTTGTAAACGTCATTGACACTATCCAGTAGCCGTTGCATAAAATCCACTATAGCCCCGCCCCTTTCGTGTACGCGTCGACCCAATCGCTCATAAACATCGCTTTAGCTTTTAAGTCCCAATGTGGACCAGTTCCCGGCGTGGTGTAGCGCGAGAAGGTAACCTCACCCGTTCCGCCATAATACTGCGCACTCGCATACGGTGTATTCCAGATGATTTCACTGCCATCAAGTGCCAAAATGGCCGAGTTCCGCAGCCAACCGTCACGCATAGGGACAAAGTTCTCGTTCATATCCGCTAATGCTTGATTGGATAGGGCTCGCCGACCAGCCAATATGCTTTCTTCCGACATCGTACTGTAGACCTCTTTTAAATCTATGTTGATCGTGACCATCATTTCACTTCCAGTTCGTAGCCGATGATTTCATCGGACATAAAGTAAAGCGGGATGACTTTCACAATCGTAAATTCCCGATCGTTGAAAAAAACCTTTTGCTCGTTTTCAAAATCCGGCAGATAGTCGTTGTACTTTTCGAACATGGATATCAGTGCATTTGGCATGTCATTCGTGCTGTTCGTGCCGCTTCGTTTGAAGTTATAGCCCTCATCCACGCGCACACGCTCAATAAATACCGGATCAGACCAAATGGGTTTCCCCCAGTCGTCTTCTCCGGTTTTAAACACATACTCAATCTTGTGTGGATAAGCCGTGATTGGCGGTAGTCGCAATCTCATCGGCTCACCCCACGATACAACAGCCCGCTTCCACTCAACGCCAAAATGGCATCATCCGAGATAATACTCGGCGCCTCGTTCCTCCCTGTATTTGAGTACCTGGAGGATTCCGACACACTTGTGCGCCCGATTGACCACGTTTGCGGTGTATTTGCTTCATAACTGCTCGATGCGCCTGAGAGGTACATATATTCGATTTGCAAGGCAATCGCCTTTTTGAACTTGTCTCTGCGATACGGGATATCCGTTTCCAAGTCGTTAAACTGATAAAAGTCACGCGTTTGGCTGTCTATGTATCCCGATGCCTTTAGGACCAGTTTTTCGAATTCATCCGCCGCAAAGTCCGCGCAACCGAACCCGATGTATTCGTTGTAGGTTAGATAAGCCATTAAATCCCCTCCTCGTAAAAAGAGAGGACTATTCAGCCCCCTCCAGATCTTCTTGTTTGTCTTTGTCGTCATTTTCTTCAACGCGTTCCAAGAAAGTGTCGTCAAGGTTCTTTTTGACCTCGTCTGCACGTTTGACTGCCATTTCAATGACAGTCCCTTGTTCATAGATCACTTTCGTGTGGATATCGCGAAACGTCTTCAATGCTTTAAATTTAGCCATTATGTTTTACCTCCGTTTAGCCTGCTGGGATTGCTACCAATTTTGCTTTCAGGATCGCTTTTTTGTTTTTGTCTGGGATGTATTTACCTAGTTTTCCGGCAGCTTGCAACGCAACGCCTGCGAAATCCTCGGAGTCCATAGTACGTGCAACCGGAATCGCAACACCCGCAACACCGACGCCGTCCGCTACAAAGTACACGTTATCGCCAGTCTGGAATTTAGCATCTGGCAACTCCACCAACTCGAACCCTTTGAACTTGTAAAGTGTTTGCTCATCCACGTTTGCAGAAGAGTTTTTTGCGGTAGTTGCCAGCTTAGAATCAATCAAGAAATTGTATACGTCTGCTGTAACATAAGCAACCCACGCAACTGCATTAGATACGTTATTATTCACGAATTTTTTATGCGCTTCAGCAAATGCGTTCGTGACACCCGTTTCACTTAATTCTGTTTCAGTCAACGTTGCGGACGCGCTAGACGAAATCGTAGCGCTCATGACGCCATCGTAGTTCTCAGCCCATGCCACGGCATGCAATGCCAAACGTTCTGCAACAACTTGCTCTGGGATGTCATTAACCGTGAAGTTATCAATACCTTCATGGATCGCCAGTGGCGTGTCGAATGGCACTTGTGTATCAGTCGACTTCACTTCTTTACGAACTCCGAAACGGTTTGTGTTGCCCGTACCTGCTCCGAAAGCTACCGCCGCGCCAGTTGAATAAGCTTGGATAACGACATCCGTGTCAGTCGTTTTCAAATTTAGGAAATTCGCATCTGCTTCTGCCCCTTGCAAAGTTTGGATAGTCCCTCCGAACGCTCTCAAAAATGCTGATTTTTTAGCGAACAACTCCGGCAACATACCTGCATATTGTTTTGTGTATAGTTTAATAGCCATTTAAATTACTCTCCTGTTAAATAAATTTTTGCACCGCTGCAGCAAAGGCATCCGGTGGTGTCTGGGCACCCGCTTTAGGTGTTCCCCCCAGCGTAATGTTTGGCGCTTTGTTTGGTTCGGGATCTGCTGCCTGAAACAAAGCCGGCTTACTCGTTTTGATGCCTTCCAACGCTTCTGCCAATCCTTGCAAGCTGCCATCCTCACCCAACTCTAAATCTTTAAACGTAGGTAGCAACAGATCGATGTAGTCCGGCAACGCGCCTTCTTTTGTCAACGCATCTTTCAACGCATACGACTTCGTGATTTCAGCTTGCTCGGATTTCAATCGTTGTACTTCCGTTTCGTATTCCGCAATCTTGGACTGCAAACCTTCGTTGTCCTTGTTGCTATTCTGCAACGTGGTCAGCGTTTCGTTCGCTGTCCTTAACTCTTCCACCTTCGAATTGAAATCTGTCTTAGGTACCGCGTTTTTTGGAAATTCCGCGTCTATTTCCTTATTCGCCGCTTCCACGTCAACAGTTCCATCTTCTTTAGTGTGTTTATCTAAAATGCTCTTAATCCAATCCATTATCAAAACTCCATTCCTTTTTATTCTGGTCGGTACCAGTTAGAGTTGCGGGATATTCCGCCCGCGTTCGGTGCTAAGACTTTTAGCGTCGTTCTTCAGGACGTGAAAAAAGCCGTCTATTAGACGACTTGAACGGATATCGGCTGAATTCTTTTGCCAATAACTGCTATTGATATTTGTTTCGTTTCTATAAGTTGCTCTATCTGCTCATCAGTTAATTCCCATGCCGTTTCGATGATTGGAAACCCATCCTCTTCATACATTTTTGCAGGCAGATCGTGACAACCATCTAATTTAAAAATAACGTTGCTGCCGTCCATAGTAATTGCCTTTAAACTCTTATCCACTCAAACACCCCTTTTATTTACGCTTGTGCGGCTAGTCATCCACTAGCTGGAAGATGTTGGATCACCTCCTCTCTAAAATTTACCGCTTGGGACGTTGTTCTTTGTCACTTGGTGTAAATTTAGCAAGGTCTCACCTCCTAGTCGTGTACGAACTCCCTAGAATAATCACGATGCAGCAAGCTTTCGTTTTCGCTGATCAGTTCGCGGATTGCTCCTTGTCGCTTGCGTATCAGCTGACTGAATCGCTCGATTCCCTCTTTATCGCCTAGTGTCTCAGCTGCGCTTAGTGATTGCTTGGCTTTGCGCACGGCAACCTCTAGCCGCCTTTGCTTGGCCACAATCTCGGCGTTGGCTTGCGCTTCTTCTGGTGTCGGAGGCTCCGGCATGTTGTTCTTGTTGATGCCAGGAACGGCCGGATAAAACCGATGCGAGCAGTTGATGCCGCGTGTTCCGGATGGCGTTCCATACCCATAATCGTAAATCGATTTGATGTACTGCAACTCTTCCGGCGCTTCGGCAGTCGGCACCATCAGCACCCAACCGCCTTGGATATGACTGCATTGTTCGCGTGCGGCGGCGTGTGTACTCATCAACGCGGTCACGATGCCATACTCCTTGGATCGCTCTAATCGCAAATCATTAAACACGCGTTGTGTCGTTGACTTGATGACCGTCCGAACGTAGCGCTCAACGCTCCAAGGATTGCCGCCCTTGTCGATAAAGTCCGTTTCTAACCCTTTATCCACCATGGCATAAACCGAGCTGTAAAAGGCTTTATTTGGAGTTTGAAAGCCCGTGATGACTTTAGCAACCGTGTCATTCAAAACTTGCTGATAGGACTTTGCGATAGTCCCGCTGTAGTTCGTGCTGATTAACGTCTGGTTTACGTGATTGTCTAAATCTAGCCATTGACTATCCAAGTACCCATTGAGTATCTGATCGAGGTTCGTCCACGGTTTGACATCCACGTTCATCAAGTTTGCGAATTCCTGATTGGCTTCCGTTCCGATCTGATAGCCATCGCGCAATATCATCTCTTCCAGTTGCTTCCGGCTCACGTTGGCGGCTTGTTTGGTCAGTTCTGCGACTGTCTGCATGTTCATCATGCCTAACTGGTTCGTCTTTTCTAATTGCCATTGCCATACCGTGTCGCCGTCCAACTCAACGCTTGTTTTTGTCTTCAGGCTCTTGATCAGCATCTTCAAGATTTCACTCTCGAGCGCAGCATATGCATCTTGGATGTATGCGCCTTTTATGTCTAGTTGCCTAGGTGTGATAGCCATCTACATCACTCCCCGATGATATCGTATGTCTTCTCGAATATATCAGGCTTGCACGGATAAAATTCGCCGTTTACACCCTTGATAACATAATCTCCAACACTAACCCTCATCCAACCTTCTAGCGTTTCTATGTGTATCTCTACAACCTCAGAAGCATAATGTTCTTGTTGGATGTTTAAGCAAGACCCCACAAAAGCCTTTACTTTATGTTCATTCTTTCCGTCGTATCTAACAAACTCAATCACTACCGGCTTCTTTCTAGCTTTCATTTCTCTCACCCCTATCAGTTTCGATCAATACGCACGCATCAAAAGGCAGTTTGCGCCCGAGTAACATATGGTTTCCAAATATTTTCATGAATTCGTAGACCTGAAACGAAGTGTATCCCTCTTCATCCGCCATAACACCCGCAGCATAGCCTAGCGTTTTAGCGTAATGCTCTCTCACGATCGCTTGGCCGTCTTCTGTCAATTTCGCTTTCACACGGTTGTTGACATTGCACTCAACATATCTCATCATTCAGCCTCCTCCGGCATCCCCATGCTGTTAAACATGCCGCTTGTGCGTTCAATTTGCCGCTTCATGCCTGATTGATACAACGCAAGCGCCTCTTCTTCAGGCAATTCAAGCACCTTCTCGAAGACTTTTTCGACCGGATAACCCAATCCGACCAACTTAACATAAAACGCAAGCTGTGCATCTTTGTCTTGAAATGCGCCATCATCAAACGAAACGCCGATATCATCGAAGGCGGGAATCTCGCCACTATAAACGCCGAGCGCCTTGCCTAACTCACAGACGGAAACGACCAACTCTTTGATAAACTTCTCGACCTCTGTAATCTGCATCGATCGCGTCTTATAGGTCTGCGAGTTCTCGCTCACGACCTCAGTGGCCGTCTTCGTGCTTCTCACGCCGTTTGCATCAAACGTGAACGTTCCGGCAGATAGCCCAACTTCCATCTCCAACGTTTTGAGATGGTAATTAATCGCGGAAATGTATTCCGGTGTACGGATGTCGCTCGTCAAGTCGTTGATTGTCATATCGTCCAGGTTCGCACCTGGGATAATTTGGAAGATATCCTCGTCCTCGTCAAAGTACTGCTGCACGCGCCCGGTCTCTCTATCCACGGTGCTGTTCATCAGCATCTCGCTGACAGCTATGCGGCGCTTACCCTTTTTAATCTCCTGGTCAAACTCATCGTAGGTGCGATTAATCCGATCAAGAGTTTGCCGTGCGTTGTCGCATACACCTAGCCCAAGCGGAGAATACGGATTGATATTGTTAAATCCACTCGGCTTCAAGTAAGCGAATATCGGACGGGTCAAATTGTTGAAGAACGTTTCTTCTTCGAGATCCTCGTACAACTCACTCAGAGGCACGCGAACCCCGACAGCCCCTTCTCGTTCCGATCGGTACAGTTCATTGGTTACGACATAGCGACCGCTATCCCACTCATGAAACTCCAACAACGTGTAATAAATCGTCCGCTTTCCATCCACTCGCGTTGTGGTAAATGGAATCGCGCACTCGCTGATGTTGTTCGTGTTGCTCTCGAGCGGATAGAAGGCATCTGCCAACGCCCAGGAGAACTCAATTTGATTTGTGCCTGTATCCAGATACGGACGACACGCAAGCCCGCCAAGCGCAAACATCGGCTCCAGGTACTTGCTGAAATTCTTCTTGAAATCATTATGTTCGAATACCGCGCCAATAAACTCAGCTGCAGGACCGTCCACTTCGATTTCGCATTGCTCATTAAAAACGACTGATGCATATTCATTTGCGACCTTCTTCAGCATGTTAATCGTCGAAGGCTCGCGCTCGACCATATTCTTATTGCTGTTCTTATACTTAATATTCGGATGCGCGCCCTCGTAGTACAGCAACGAGCGATTGATCCGCGCATATTCCTTTTTGTCCCCGTTAATCTTTGGGTGGTCCAATACCGTCTCCAATGTGCTTACCATTCCCACTTTCGCACCTCCTCGCCTGAATAAACTTTTGATTCTATCTATAAAACGCATGTCACACCTCCTTACACTCTCAGACCCCAGCGATTCCCCAAACTAGTACACAAGTAGCAAAATGCATCGCAGGTATGATCGTCAATCTTGATGACTTCTGGGTTCTCAGTATGTATCGTCTTTTCGTTCCACATAAATTTGCGGTGTTCATCAACGAATATCTTGTTGTTCTGAGTATTCAGATAATACAATCGGCCTTGCGCCATTAAATCTTGAACGTAATCGATCATCACGACTTTCTTTTTCTTCGCTACCGGATGCAAACGTATCTTGTAATCCAGATAGTATTGGTTACGCAATGCACCCTCGGCCGAGTCAATCAATTCCAACTCAATCGGCTTTCCCCAACGCTTGCTTGTGTTCGTCACAAACGCGTTCAAATCCTTAGACATCTGACTAGGCGCCTTTTTGTTAACCTTGCCCATCGGCGAGTAGTAATCCGTATCCAACAAGATGACGTTCTGCTTGTTCGTGTACCCAACGCACAACGTGGCAGTGGCTGACACCTGATGCCCGCTATCTGTCGAATAGGCGAGGTATAGGATGTACTCGTCATTAGGCAGCTTGTCCAACGGTTGCAGCAGATCGGCATTGTATACGTTTGTTCCTAGCCCTACCGACTCGCCTAAATAGATATAGCGGTAATAGTCATAGTCATTACGCTTAATCCGCTCGATATCCGCAAGCATTTGCTCTGTGACGAAGCCTAACTCATCATCCAGATAACTTGATTCATGAACGAGGTAATCGTCCTCTAGCTTCATTTTTTCGGCCCATTCGTTTATCCATTCGTATGGATTACGTGGTGGGTTATATGACCAGAAGAATCGCACCATGTCAGCACGCGGATGCACTTGCCTCATAAATGTCACGTTCGTTTGGTCAAACTCCTCTTCACTCTTGAACTCAGCCGCCTCTTCATACCAGACCGCGATTAAGTCTCCGATATCGTTTGACTTTAGCTTACTGAAATCATCCTGACCGTAGAAGTAGAATGTTGAGCCTGTTTTTTTATGCGTGATCTTGAATGGCGATACCGTACAATCGAACTCATCAAGGATTCGGAACTTACCCAGCGCCCATTGAATCTTCCGGAACACGGAATCGCGAATCGTATTGCCGACTTTCCTGATCACGACGATATTCGCTTTCTCGCCGATCTGGATGTACAAGATCATCATGAACGCCAACAGCAGCGCTATCACGGAGGACTTAAACGAGTTACGCCCGCCCTTTAAAATGTTAAACGGCTTTGGCGTCGTCCACACTTGTTGGAAGTTTGGGTTAACCTCTTTCGTTATGTCAATCTGGTTTGGGTCCATACGGCACCCCCCACGGATTGTTGATGATTATCTGCTTGCCGCCGCTTCCGTCGCCTAATCGTTTCTGCAACTCCTGCATTGCCTTCTGCTTGTCGTACAGTTTGATTACCGGACCATCACGGCCCATCTTCACTTCTTGTATCAAACTACCATCTATCTCAGATGCGTTCTTGAATCGCACGAAGTTCTTTATGACTTCCTGCAAATTACCTTCATCATCGATTTCGGCGCGTATCTCAGTCCCGAACTCAACAAAGTCAGAAACATCAGAGAATGCCTGTTTTGCCCATTGCTCATCGATGTCAGCCGATTGGATAAATAACTGCTCATTCTTAGCGCTTTTCAAATCGGATAAACGCTTCTGAATGCGAACTTCTGCGAACAGCCTAGGGCCTAGTGTCCTTGCCGATTCATAGGCTATACCAGCACGCGCTTTTTGATAGGCTTTCGTCTTATTGAAATGTTTCAGGTACTCAAGGCAGAACACTTCTTCCCAATCTTCTAGATCGCTGCTCTCTAATATCTCCTTAGCCTTCGGAGCAACTTTCTTTTTCGTTGCAACGTTTTTGCGTTGCGTTGCATTTTTGTTGCGTTGCGTTGCATCATCCGGTGAGCCGCGCTTCTGCCATTTTTCTCTGCTCTTACGGCTTCTGAGTGTGGCAGTCTTAATGCCATGCTTCTCTGCGAGATCCTTCAGACTGATATCCGTGTTCTCAAATTCAGCTCTTATATTCTCCCAGTTCATGTCATTTTCACCACCGCCCTACTTTTCTTTTATTTTATATTCATGCGCCAAATGCCAACTGCACCGCTCGCATCCATCTGTATATTTCTTGTGCGTCTGAGTCAGTACGAAACCGGAATCCCGGTACTCAGCTACACACTTCCTGCACAGATACCGTTTATCATCCGTTCTCATGCATTCACCTCTTTTTTTGCGCACAAAAAAGGACGCTCACCAGTGTGAGCGCCCTAAAATACATGTATTTCAATATACCACTATTGTACCTTGACAAGCTCCGTTTAGCAAGTTTTTACTACTTAATGAGCCTAAATTCTGTCGCCAATTCTTCGAGAAACCTTTTACGCAATTTATTACACAGATCAGGCGTTGTCTCCAGCTCTTGTGCAATGATGTCTATTTTCGTATCGTTGAAATAATGCGCTTCGACTATGCCGAATGTGATTGTGTCCGCATTTTTTAACGTGCGCTCGATCACTGATTTGTGATGCTTGATCGCGTTCAGGTCCTCATCCTCTAGAATGCTCATGACTTTTCGTTCTGTCGGTCTTCCTACCAAGCTGCTTCTGCCGCCGCCGATATTCTGATCTATATAAATTTCATCCGGATTCATTATGGAGGCTTCTTTGTTGCCAATCATCTTAACGTACTCCGGATAAAGCTTCAGCATGCCCTCTAAATAATTCTTCGTGCAACGTCTCATCCAATCACCCTTTCACGTATTCAATCTCCCAGCCTTCCAACGGCCTTCTTTCTCCCCTGGCAACTTTTCGAACTGCTTCGGCTGACATCCCCAACTCATTGCCGGCTTCAATAGCCGTTCGGTAAGCTTTGAAAAACACTCCATTCCGGCTCACAGTTACTCTCTTACGATACTCGGCTGGACACCCGTCCTTTTCGCTTAACTTTGCCAATGTCTGAAGCTTTACTATCCTGATATCATCATTTGGCAGCAGTTCCCATTTTTCGGGCAGCTCTTCCAGGTAATCATAAAATTCATTCGAGAACGCCACATCGATCACCTGCCTTCTTCGTATTGATCAACGAACTTCCCTTTCCACCAGGGCCAAAGTAGTTGTATAGGACGATTTCCAGAAGGTCTATGCGATCGTCCGTTGTTTGTTTGGCATACCAATGTTTGTTGTATTTGTAAGTCCTTTTGTTAAGAGAATAAACGCGCATGCCATCCATGTAAATCCCATACACACCGTTGTTACATTTCATCGTCAAGCCAAGGTCAAACACTTTCTCCTGAAACTGACCCATCATTTTGTTATGTTCTTCTTCCGGCAATGTGAGCTTCCTCCTTTTTGTGTATGCAGGTAATTTCATTTGTCTACCTCAGTATCTTTCATGTCCCTGATCATCGCTTCGATGTCCTTGAGCGCTCGACAGTATCCTCTCGGCTCGCCTTTACCGCTCCTGGTCTTTGCAAGGCTGAAATAGGTCTGCTGCATCAATCCTATTTGAACGAGTAACAGATCCGCATCGATCAAACTATTTTTTGGCGGCTCCATCTGCTCTTGGATATCCTTTTTGCGAATAAAGAAATTAAATGCCATCCAATCTCCTCCTAGACTTCCACGAATTTTTTACTTGCCGCACTCCATTTCAGCAGCACCAACGGAATTTGATAACGAAACATGAACATTTTGGCTTTTATTTTAAACTCAGGTGTCAGGAAACCTTTGATATCGACCACCTCTATCCGGCCATCTGCGTATAACACTTCGAAGTCAGCCTTGTAGGTGATGGCTCGAACGATTCTGCCCGTCTGCGGATGCGCAAACCTATCAAGTAATGTGAATGCCTTCTGCATCTGAAAATCTTCTACAAGGCCGCTTTTTTTGAGTTTTTGAAGGTGCTCGTAATAGCGGCCCTCTGCTTTGCTGTCGAATGTAATCCCATCGATCGTGACTTTTTTTGCTCCATATTTACTCATCGGCATCCCCTTTCTTAAAACGGAAGGTCATCATCACCAATATCAATAGACTCACCAGCGCTACTGAATGGATCAGCTGATTGATTAAACTCGTCAAAACCTTGTTGCTTAGCCCGGTTGTTCGATTGACCGCTTGAATTATTAGAATGATCACGCGCATCACCCTTCTTTTCGAGTAAAGTAAAATTATCTGCAACAACTTCCGTTACATAAACACGCTGCCCTTGCTGATTCTCATAATTTCGCGTTTGAATTCTGCCTTGGATACCGACCAGCGATCCTTTGCGAGTGAAATTCGCAAAGTTCTCTGCACCCTTTTTCCAGAGAACGCAGTTGATGAAATCAGCCTCTCTTTCCCCTGCTTGGTTTGTAAACTGTCTGTTTACTGCAAGAGTAAAAGCCGCCACCGCATCCCCATTTGAGATATAACGCAGATCCGCGTCTTTCGTGATCCTGCCTACTAGCACAACATTATTGATCATAAGAATTCTCCCTCCAATACATCGGGCCTGAACCCACTCCAACTTGTTTCCGGCTCATCATGAATGATAACCACTGGCACCGTTTGATAACCAAGTTGCTTGATTTTTTCAACTGCTGCCTCATTTTCAACGATGTCAACCAGATGATAATGAACACCGTGTTCATCAAGCCACAACTTCGTGAGCTTACATTGCTGGCATCTCTTTTTCGTATAAACCGTTACGTTTTTTCGCAATTTTACAGACATGCATTCCCTCCTATTTCCCATTTCCGCTGATATAAATAAGATTTACCCATTTGCCATCTGCATCCTCACTACCGCCACCGTGACCAATACACTCAATAGGCATGGAGATATCAATCAGTTCTCCGAATGGCGTTTTTCCGCGAAAATCCAGCCTAACCTGATCATGATCGTTGTATACCGCTAACTTCTTTTTTAATTCCCCGACAGTTAGAATCCATCCGGTATATACTTTAAAATCAGGCTCGGCATGAAATTCTGAATTCAAACTTGTTTGTTCATTCATCTCCTACGCCTCCATGCTTTTACCGCTGCTCTTCAGCCGTGCTATGCGTTCCTGTATTGCCCGTTGCTGATCAGGGTCAGGCGCCGTCTCTGTCGCTGGCACGGTACTATCAGCCCATTCAGGCATTTTCTCTTTCTTCGGTGCATTGCCGTTCTGCCTTTGCTTATATGCGACGTCCTGCGCTTCAGCGTCCGCTACCGTCTTCACATTCGTATTAGCCCAACTACGCATGATCCCTTCGGCATACCTGAAACTTTTGTTATCTACAGCAGCCCTCCTCATGGCTTCGATGACCAACTCTTCTCCAAGGTCCGCTTCCCATTTTTCAACAGTCTCGATCGCCATCGGATTGAGCATCCCGAAATTTTGCTCATAAATCGTGAAGATATTTGCGGCTGCTGGAGGCTTGTTTTCTGGATTATTACTTTCATCTACTTTTATTTCATTTTCTTTTATTTTATTTAATTTTATTTGTGTACCAGAATCGGGAATAACCTCGGTTTTTCTAGGAATAACTATGGTTTTTTCTGGAATAACTGACTTAATGACCATCAGAGGGCACATTTCACGCAATTCCTGCTCACCGATCAGCAGGTACTCCTTGATGACATCGCCCTTCTTTTTCTTACCAACCGCTGTAAAATAACGTTTCTGGATACCGTCGCTAGTCAGGATGCGGTACTCATTAAATAGTTTTTCTTGGAATAACTCATACTTAACGCAATCATTTATGATGTTATTCACGGAATTACTGTCTATTCCGATACGTTTTGCAATTAAAATCTGCTCTTTTTCTTCCCATTTGTAGAAATAACCAGAGCTATAAATTTTCATGAACATTTTGATTATCACTGCGAATCCGATCGCGCCATGCAGCCCCTCGATTAATTGGACTTTATCGTCATAGTCCGCATCGACATCAAGCGGAAAGTATCGAAGTCCGTCTTGTATTGGCCTTGCCATTCATTTTCACCTCACAATCAAGAGAGGGAAGCTCCCTCTCCGTTTACTCCTTTGGTTTGATTGTCCTTTCTTCGAATAATGATTCTTGTGCAGCCTCGTCATCCAGATTGATGATTTCGCCATCTTCGGTGACGAAGGTGCCAAGCTTATCTGGCACGTGGCCCGGCATCGCATCGAAATCTTCATCCGGTGTAATGTCGCGGATATCTCCGGTTTCCTTATCCAGCGTTTGAACCGTTTCATCCGTTGTGACAGCTTTTTGCATTTCGATGGATAAGATACCCCATTTGGAAAGAATGTTCCGGAGGATGGTCTTTTTGGCCATTGAGTCATAGTCTGTCTTCCAAACCCCTGACAGCTCTGTCTTATTTTTGGTTTTGTTGTTGCGAATGCGATGTGCTTCCACTTCCTGCTTGGTCCAGTAGACGGTTTTCTCGAAGCCGTTCAGCAATTTGAAGTAGCCGACATATCCGATCACGACATCAGACAGTTTTCCGTTCGGATCAAACTCAAATTTTTCAGTCAGGCGATTCCAAGAAAGCAGCTCGCCTTCATACACTTCGATGACGTTCAAAGCTTCATACTGGCCAGATCGTTGCGCCAGCTGAATGTATCCCTTGTACCCCAGGATGAATTGCCCTTTTTGCTTGTTGCCATCCTTGTAGTCCCTGAATGGCACGATGTAGGCATAGCCGAGGTTTTTGTCTAGCGGCAGGTCCAGTGTTGCGGCCGTCATCGCACAGGTGATGATACTCATCGGCTCGCTTTGTGCCAGGTAGGAATCATTGTTCACTAAACTGAGGACAGATGCCGTAAAGCCTTGCGATTTTTCTTTCAGTACATCCCGGAATTTCTCCTGCACTACTGGAGAATTCAGAAGTGATTTTAGGCCCAGTTGCTTTGCTTGTCCCGGTGCTTGGGTGTTGCTATTTTGTAATTGGTTTTTCAAACTCGAATTCGTTGCCATGTTATTTGATCCCCTTTATCGTTAGTCTTCTTGATTGCGATGCAGTCAGATATTGCTCGTAAATGTCCGGCTGTTCTTTTTGTAGTGTCTTTGTATCCAGTCGGTTTGTCGTGACGGGTTTCCAGTAGATGAGGTTGCTTGGCGTGATGCCGATTTCCGCATCCGCCTCACCTAGCGCCAGTTTAATTTGGTTTTCGTACAAGCTGATGGTTTCTTCGACAGTCTTTTTGGCTGCCTTCGCTTCGTTCAATAGAGAAATTGTTTCATCGAAGGAAGATGCCAGTGTAATTTCTTTTCCCGCTTCACTGTTGGCGTATCGTTCCTTCAGGAAATCTGTTGCTGCTTGACTGCCGTCGATAGGTGGCGCAACATTCTGTGTTACATTGACCTCCCAAAACGCAATCAGGCGCTCCTGAATGATGTCAATTAGTTCTTGGTCTCTTTCTATTCGCTTCCACTGGAACTTCTGCCCGCCTACCAAAACGGCTATATAGGCATAAGCTTTATCCAAGACATTCAGATAGTGCTGCACCTGGAAGATATACTGATCCGGGATATTCTCACCCTCCCATTTATCAGACAAGAACATGCTGGCGGTTTTGCATTCGAGAATGGCATTCTCTCCCACAACTTGTCTATCCACGTTCGCGCTTAGAAAGTCGTGTTCACGGTGGAAATACATGTGATTATCATTCCGAACCTTAGCACCTGTACGTCTCGTGAATTCCTCCGCCACTGTCTTCTCGAACACATTTCCCCAATAAGCTGCCTCACTTGGATCCGATGCATCAATTTCAATCTGCCCCGTCTTGTCCAACCACAACTGGTAAGGACTCTTGTATTTGTTGAAGCCCAGGATTGTGGCCACATCACTGCCACCTATAGAGGTTCTTCTCAGCTGTAGCCAGTCTTCCCGGCTCATATTTTTGGTTGGTATTCTTTGTCTCATTCTCCTGCCACCATCACTTTCTGCGTTTCCTTAACGAACCGGGGGATATCCTCCAGACGGACAAGCCCCATCTCCGTCTCCACATATTCATCACCTTCATAAATCTCGTTACCTTCCCAATCAGAACCAAATACCTGTGATTCGTCAGGTTCCAAAAAGCGTTCAAAATTTGTTCTGTTCATGATATACTCACTCCTAGATAGATAATTTTTTTAGTCACCTACTCGCGATAGGTGGCTTTTTTAATGCACATTTTTGAATTTACAGCGCCTGATAACTTTCCGGAGCCGCTCCTTGTCTTGCTTAGGCATGTATTTGTGGTCAGACATCGGCGTGATGCGGTTGGCTTTTAAATCAAACACGATGACCGGCCTGGAAGCACCGTCGATCAGCCAATCCAGTCGCAAGGTTGTTGAAGAAATACTTCGGTGTGACACACATTCTTCATTTAGCACGTCCGTTACTGCGAATAAATTCATAGGCTATCCTCCGCATCTTCCAATTGCCTTTGTAATTTTTTAACCCTATGCTCGAACGCACGCGCTTTTCTTGCTGCACGATCCGCATCCGCTTGATGCTTGGCTTGCTCTATTAGCATTGCTCTTAGGCAAACTTCCGCAAGTTCAATCTGCAGTAGTTTTTCCATATATTCTCTCTCGTTCATCTTTCTCACTCCCACGTTGGTTTCTTGTAGTGGTATTCCTCGAACACTTGCTTCAATCGCTCCTGGTCCGCTTGCTCCAGTTCGCTGTAGCGATCGCAGTATTTCAGGATGTTGCAGCGGTAGTCGAACATGAGGACCGGATCTGATATTTTTTCAATCTCCCAGCGGATGCAGATATTGCCGAATCCGATGATTTCATATTCGATTTGTTCACGCGTCAGGATCCAACTCAGTAGCCCGATGTTATGATTCAAATCTATCTTCACCAGATCAACCCCCGTTCTAAACCCCCGACAATGCCGATAACCAGCAATGCGATGCCGACCACGAAGACCGTGCCGATAATGCTGACCAACCGATCCTCAAACTCATCTGTAAATATTTTCACCTCGCCACCTCCAACGATTCGACCTTGTCTTCTTCTGTTGTTGGCTTTTTCGCCGATACGCGCCGATTATTTTCTTCAAGTAGTCCCTTGTATTTTTCTCCGTCTTTTTGGACACTTCGAATAAATCTGTCGATCTCGACATCCGTCACTTTTGCCTGCGGCAGGTATATCGGACGAATGGCTCCCGCATTGATCAATGCCCGTAAGCTGTGATAGGAGATATCCAGGATCTCGGCCGCTTCTTTTAAGTTGCATGCCCTTTTCGGCATCGCTTTGATTAGTTCACTCATTGCTGTTCCTCCTTCTTCCTGAACACGTCCAGGCTAACTTCTAATGCATCTGCGATCTTGCACATCAGTTCAAAACTAGGCTTCTTGATTCGGCCTTTTTTTAAGTCTGATACTGTGCCGGAATGAACCTTCATGCGTTTGGCCAGCTGCTCCTGGTTCAAATTCTTCTCATTCAATATTTTTTCGATTATTTCCCACATCTTTGCACCTCCTTTGCACTATATGTTGTGTTTTGTGATTACATTCCCCATATATATCTTGTATACTTAGGTTAGTAGGACTCGCCTTCGCCCGGAGTTTCCTGCAAATCTATATATTTAAAGCGAGGTTGGTATGAATGAATGATGTAATCGTTTCCGCAGCGATGACTGCTTTTATTACGTCCATGGCAACAAAAGGTGCAGAAGCACCAGCAAATACAATCAATCATTTGTGGAAGCAAATATTTGGACCTCTAGACATGTATCTTCAAAAAAATGAAATTAAACGACAAAACAACTTAAAAAAATATGTGAATTCAATTGAAGAAGCTGCAGTACTTATTCCAGATGAATACATTCAGGAACCAAAAATTAGTATTTTAGGCCCAGCGTTAGAAGCATCAAAGTTTTACATTGAAGAGGAAGAAATTAGAGATATGTTTGCTAATTTAATAGCTTCCTCAATGGATAATAGAAAAAATGAATATCTTCATCATTCATTTGTTGAAATAATCAAACAAATGTCTCCTCACGATGGGAATCTCATCAAATTGTTTTTAAAAATAACATCCTATCCTGTTGTTTCAGTAACAATAAATAGTGGTAAAGGTACAAACCAATTAATCGATTTATTGTTTTTAGAAATCGGCAATAATTACGAATTAAATGCAATCTCACTAATTAATTTGCAAAGGCTTGGTTTAATTGAAATTAGATTTGACAAGTGGTTAACAGCAAACAATATGTATGATAAATATTTCCAATCAAAAGAATTTCAAGACTTAAAAATTAACAATCGTATCGAGAATTCTAGAAGAAGTTATCAAGCAGACGTTAATTCTTTTGGCAAAGAAAAAGTAATGAACTTTATGAATGTGACTTCCGAAGAACTTGATGCGCTATTGATTCCACATGAACCAGAGTTAGCAAAAGGGTTAGTGAAAATTACGCCATTAGGAAATGCATTCCTTAAAATTTGTTATTGATCTTTATTAGCTGGTCTTTTTGAATTAATTAATCCATTTTCTTTTACCAATCTGAAATCAGCATTCTTTTCTTCTAAAACAGAATTAATTCCTTTAAGTATTTGTGTATCGAAATCTTCATTATTTTCTCGACTTGCCTTTTGAAATACGGAGGCAAGTCTTTGTTTAATATTAATTACCATTCTTCTCACCCCTCCATTTCCTTCAGTTCATCGATGCATTCAAATAGCGATTGAAACGCACTTAGAAATTCTTCAGTTACTTCAAACAACTCGCTTGCCTCTCCGTCTTTTTCCTCTAAAACGTAAACTTTGCCGGCATCCTCATAATGCATGATGCTGATTCTGTTATTCAGCTGCATCCCGATAGCTAGGGTCTCATTTGTTTCCGGATCAACGATGCTGCAATCACAGCAGTTTTCGATTGTTTGCTTTGCTAGGCCTAGCAGTGTGGGCTTACTCATTTCGCCATCTCCCTCTTATAAACGCCATACTTGATTGCAAATTCTTTCACCACAGCGACATAGATCTCCACGAGTTTCTTATCATCGGAAATGACATCGACCTTCGTCAGGTTATCGCGTTTCGACTTGCTGGCACCTTCATCGGCCATGCGGCGGCGCTTATTCGTGAGTCTTGTCTCCAGTGACGCTCCAGCACGTCTATCGACTTCCGTGAAGATAGCACTGCGCACTTCCTTATGTGCCTCGGCTGTATTTCCCATGACACGCACAACCTTGTTGATCAGCGCATTCGCTTCCTTCCTCCAGTCGGTGGTGTTAAGCGCCACGATTTCAGAAATGCTATCTACCTTATCGTTCAATTGTTTTTGGGCCAGTTCTTGTTTTGCCATGTTGTTTACTAGGTTCGCCATCAGCTGCAATTCCGGGCTGAGGTTCGACATATCAAGCTGCTGTTTGATGTGTGATTCCATATCGTTGAAGGCCTTGATGTACTTCAGTTTGAATTCGAGTGCCTTTTTGCCGGTGAAGCCCATTGCAAGTAGCGTGAAGCCGTCGCGATTCATGAAAATCATGCGATAGCTCTGTTTGTTCTGCGGATGAATGTAGGTATCTTCCCAGAATAGGTCTGCCGAATTTTCGGCTACCCCCATCAGCTCATCTAAACTATCTAAAACATGCTTATGTTGCTTTTCGAATGTTTCTGCCACCTGAAGTGAAGTTGTTACGACTTGTTGCTCTTTAAGGACAACTAAATTACTCATTTGAATTACTCCCTTCTTTTTTTAAAATAACGCTAAAAGCGGTATTGTTACCAAAAAAAATATAGTCCTGAGGAATGTTATAGATCTGCTCAATTTTTAAAATCATTGAATAATCTATTTTGCTGCTATCTCTTTCCAATGCTCTAAGCGTCATCACTGAAATACCAAGCAGTTCAGCAGCTTCTTCCTGTTTCATTCCCATCCTAACTCTCAAGCTTCTTAGTGAAAATTTTAGGTTATTAGGAATTTTTTTTTTGTTTGTCATCGTCGTTCACTCCCTTCTGTAAATATCATATACCGCTTAAAGCGTTATTGCAAGTTTTATTTTGCAAAAAGCGTTATTTTTTTTGCTTTTTGTTTGGACAACTACGCTTTTTACGTTATTATTAAGTTATAAAATCATAAGGAGGTGTGTTAAGTGGTTGATGAAATTAAAACTATTTTCTCAAAGAATTTGAATGCCTTAATGAACAGAACAGGCATGAATGTGAGTGATGTATCTGACAAAACCGGAATTCCCTATTCGACAGTAAACGACTGGAAAAACGGCAAAAAGATGCCTCGCGGCGGGAGTCTTCAGAAGCTAGCGGATTTCTTTCACGTTAACCTATCTGATTTAACATCCGAGTTAAACATGAACGCAACGCCATCAAACATAATTCCAATTACAGATAACAACATGGTCCGCATCCCCATTATAGGAACCATAGCATGCGGCGATCCAATCCTGGCAGATGAAAATATCATCGGCTATCGCTACCATCTAAGAGAAACCTTGCCAAGCGGTGATACTTTTTATTTGAAGGCTGCCGGCGACAGCATGGAACCAACGATCAGAAACGGTGCGGATGTGCTAATCAGATTGCAGGAAGAAGTTGAAGACGGTGAGATTGCGGCTGTACTTGTGAATGGGGACACAGAAGCGACCTTAAAGAGAGTTAAGAAGCAAGGGGATATCATAATGTTGGTGGCGGAGAACAGCGCGTATGCTCCATATATCATAACAGAGCTTAATCCAGCTAGGATACTCGGTAAAGCTGTAGAGGTTGTTTTTGATTTATAGAAATAGCCTACCTCAATGGAATAGGAGAGTATTTTATAATGAAAATCTCAAAGAATTTTTTGCTATTTGGAGTAACGATTTCGCTGTTAATGGGTTGCGCAAAAAACGATGTATCTGAAGCATCTATTGAAGAACCTAAAGACGGAACTAGCCAAATTGAATCGAACAATAATCTGATTGCTACTTATGAAAGTAAATTAGCAGACGAACAAGCAAAATACGACAGTGCTGATCTTGAAGGCGTGAAAGCTGCCTACGCTGAGACAATGGGCTTTTGGGAGAATTCGATTTCAGGTTTAAAAAGTGAAAATGAGCTGTTAGAGGATACCCTTATTTATAACGATGAATTTAAAACGGTACGTGGAATCGGAGTTTTCACACAATTAGATGAAAGTATTCTAACTGAGGAATTACAGGTATCTAGTTTTAATAATGCAGCTTTAGAAACATTAGATAAGTACAAAGATGTAGTTACAGATGGCGCTATACTTATCAATGCCCTTCCTTTTGAAGAAGATGGTGATAAATATGCCATTATATCGGTCTATTACTCGCAAGAGCAATTAGATAATATTGACTTTGAGAAAGCTTTGAATGATGATAGCGGCGAGTATTTGTATCAAAATGCAGATTATGTAAAATCTCACCCTACTATCTATGAATACTTAGAGGACAGCGGAGATTTTGATATTGTGCCCGAGTTGTTTTCATATTATTCAGGAATTAGTTATTAAGCGCCACACATTAACAAACAAACCCCCACTCCCCTACTTTGGACGGTAAGGAGTGAGGGTGATAGCAGGCATCCTAAAATGCCTTTGGACTATTATTTCTGAATATGAGAATCTATTCTACGAGATGGGCTGTAGTTCTAAAGTTGCCCAAATTGTTATAAGCACAACTAAAAGCGGGACTATAATACTTCCTACAACGAATTTTATCGTGCTGTTTTTCTTGTCTTTACTATCGTTATTGCTCTGGATAATTTCATCTTTGGCATCCTTAATCATCTGGGCTACTTCGGATATAACTTCTGTCTTTGTTGCACTTAACTTTGTGTCAAAATGCGCTTTAACCTCTTCCAATTGAGCTTGAGTAATTTTTTCTGCCAAATCTTCCACCTCCAAGGTTTCATTGTTCATGCTTATTGTATCATCTTTTGGCTCTGGACTTCTAAATAATAAGCTTTCAGATTTTTTCGAATTGTTAAAGCTATGAATTCCGGTTGCTGATTGTTCAACTTGAGTTGGTATCTCCGGTTTCGGTGTGAAGATTGAAGGCGAAGATAAAGAGGATGTTGCAATGAGAATTGATGCAAGTGACATGATTAATTGTGATGAGCTTGGTGAGCTAGTTTCAGAATTCTCAAACGTTTTGCTTTGCGTATTTGTAGGAGTGAAATATGCAGTGCTCATATTTCATCATTGTCCCAAAATTTGATTTGCTTTCACCATAAAAGTATCTGAAAACTCGCTTCCATCAACTTTCAAATTAATAATATACTCACCAATATTCATGAAAGGTAAATTTTTTAAATCCAAGCTAAAATTGAAGTTATCTACGCCACTTGGTACAAGCACAAGGTTTGTGCCTGTTGTATAGATTGATTCATTAAGTTTAGTATTTAAAACTGATATTTCAATCTCATGATTCTTTCCTGTTTCGAGACCTGCTGTAACAATCGTTATCCCTAATGACAGGGCAGTTGGTACAAAAGGCGCCCTAAGTACGTATACTGGATTGATAATTAAATTGCTTGTTTGGTTATTAACATTTTGTGAAACGATGTCTTCAGATACAATGATTTTGACTTTTAAATTTTCGCTCATAAATACCACCTTCACATTCATTTTAACATCATTATAGTCATAGATGCTCTTGAACCGCAACGAGAACTTTTGTTCATTGTTTAAGATGCAACAAAAAAAACACCCCTATCCCCGACCAAAGCGAAAGTGGTGTATCAAGAAGCCTTGTAATTAAGGCTTTTCTTTAACACACAAAAAGAACGTATGTTTGATTTTTAATAATAAAAATCCAAAAGGAGTGCTTGAAAATGAGAGGAACCATCCGAAAAAGAGGAAAAAATTATTATTACACCCTCGATCTTCCAAAAGTGGATGGCAAGAGGCGGCAGATCGAACGCTTCGGAGGGATAACTTACGAGGACGCGGAGAATGCCCTGCGAAAAGCCATCAATGAATTGAAAGACACCGGACGCTACAAAGATGTATCTAGCATTTCCGTCCGGGATTACTTTGAGTATTGGTACGAGAACTATGTGATGACGAATTTAAAATACAACACGCAGCAGAATTATCGCATGGTAATCGACAAACATATACTGCCCTACCTGGACAAATACTATCTCAGGGAAGTGGATCCGTCAGTTCTTCAGAATCTGGTTCATGAAGAGTTTCGGAAAGGTTACGCTCAGAAAACCATCAGCATTGTGACTTCTGTCCTGAAGAATGCTTTTCGTAAGGCTGTCTATCCGTATATGTTCCTGAAGGAAAATCCTATGGCTTATGTGGAATCACCTCGCTTCGAAAAAAGGAAACTTTCGAAAGATGAAATGAAGATCATTAGCCGGGAAGATTGGAGCAAGTTGCGCATGGCGGTTCCGGAAGCAAGTGCGTTCTATATTCCTATGATGATTGCCTATTTCACGGGTATGAGGCGCGGTGAAGTATGCGCCCTGGAGTGGAAAAATGTGGATATGGAGGACAAAATCATTCATGTTGAAGCAACGATGATCCATAAAGGCGGAGAAATAGCTGTTACGTCTCCCAAAACGGCATCCAGCTATCGAGAAATACCGTTTGGCGAGGCTTTATATGGAATTCTCAGGAAACATCAGAAACAACAAAAAGAGAACAGATTGCGTTATGGTCCTTTTTATAAAGAATCGAACTTTGTATGTACGAAGGAGGACGGTGCTCCTGTGACTCCAAATTCCATCAAATGGCACGTCGGCAAGGCTCGCGAGATTAGCGGTGTAGACTTCAATTTCCATTCCTTCCGGCATACACATGGGACCATGCTTTTGGAGAACGGCGCAACGATCAAGGAAGTCCAGGTTCGACTTGGACACTCCCGCGCAGCAATCACATCGGATACTTATATCCATCTGACCCAAAAGAAAAAGCGAGACACAGCCGAATTATTCGACCGCATCTCGCAGGATTTCTGATGAACTTTTCACACATTTTTTAAATGATGTGTGAAAAATGTGTGAAAAATACTTTGCTGAAGGATTGAAACGGGCTAGTAAGGTTGATATAACAGCCTTCTAGTCCTCTTCCATCTTCAGAACGGCCATGAAGGCTTCTTGTGGAACCTCGACGGATCCGACTTGCTTCATGCGCTTCTTGCCTTCTTTTTGTTTATCAAGCAATTTGCGCTTACGGGAAATATCCCCGCCGTAACATTTGGCCAGTACGTTTTTGCGCAAGGCTTTGATGGTGGTTCTTGCCAAGATTTTGTTGCCGATCGTCGCTTGAATCGGGACTTCGAATTGTTGGCGTGGAATCAAACCACGTAATTTTTCGGTGATTATTTTCCCGCGGGCATAAGCGAAATCGCGATGCACGATCAGACTTAAGGCATCGACTGCTTCGCCGTTCAAGAGGATATCCATCTTGACCAATTTACTTGGACGGTAACCGATCAATTCATAGTCAAGAGAAGCGTAACCCTTCGTGCTTGATTTCAATCGGTCGAAGAAATCGAAGATGATCTCCGCCAGAGGCATTTCATAGACGACGTTGACACGGAAATCATCCAAATAATCCATCGTAACGAAAGTGCCGCGTTTCTTCTGAGCGATATCCATGACGGCGCCGACATAGTCGTTAGGCACCATCATGCTTGCTTTCACATACGGCTCTTCGACACTTTCGATTGTAGTCGCATCGGGCATTTCCGAAGGATTGTCGATCTCCAAAAATTCGCCATCGGTCTTGTTGACACGATAAATAACAGATGGCGCTGTCGTGATGATGTCCAAACCGAATTCGCGTTCGATCCGTTCCTGGATGACGTCCATATGCAGCATGCCTAAAAATCCGGTACGGAAACCGAAACCTAATGCTTGCGAAGATTCCGCCTCGAACTGCAGGGAAGCATCATTCAATTGCAGTTTTTCCAAAGCTTCACGCAAGTCATTGAAGTCCGATGCATCAACTGGGTAGATACCACAGTATACCATCGGGTTCATTTTGCGGTAACCGGCCAAGGCTTCGCTGGCAGGATTGTTCGCCAACGTGACCGTGTCACCGACCTGTGTATCTTGGATTGTTTTGATGCCGGCAGTCAAATAGCCTACGTCACCGACCATCAAAAAGTCGCGTTTGATCGGTTTCGGCGAGAAAATCCCTACTTCAATGACTTCGTACTCTTTGCCGTTAGCCATAAATCTGATCATGTCGCCTGGACGGACCACACCGTTTTTGATCCGGATATTTAGGACGACTCCCCGATATGGGTCATAGACCGAATCAAAAACCAAAGCCTGCAAAGGTGCTTCCAAGTCGCCTTCCGGAGCCGGAACTTTTGTAACAATCTGTTCCAGCAGTTCAGGAATGCCTAAGCCGATTTTTGCGCTCGCCAAAACAGCATCGCTGGCATCGATACCGATGACATCCTCTACCTCTGCCCTGACACGTTCAGGATCTGCGGCAGGCAAATCGATTTTGTTGATGACAGGCACGATTTCCAGGTTGTTGTCCAAAGCCAGATAAACGTTGGCGAGCGTTTGTGCTTCGACCCCTTGCGCCGCATCCACTACCAGGATCGCCCCTTCGCAGGCTGCCAAACTGCGGGATACTTCATACGTAAAGTCGACGTGTCCCGGTGTGTCGATCAGATGGAAGATGTAATCTTCTCCATCGTTGGCCCTATAAGTCAACTCGACGGCATTTAATTTTATGGTGATGCCCCGTTCTCTTTCGAGATCCATGGAATCCAATAATTGTGCCTGCATATCACGATCGGCGACTGTATCGGTCATTTGGAGAATTCTGTCCGCCAATGTGGATTTACCATGGTCAATATGGGCAATGATGGAAAAATTTCTGATCATTTTTTGTCGTTGCTTCATCTCTTCTAAGTTCATTATCGTTGCTCACTTTCTCTGACGTCCATTCGTTCACTTAAAAATTATACCAATCTAAAGCCTTTATGACAAGATGCCGACTCAGATTGGCAAGCCTTTCTCACTTTTCTCACTTTTGTTTGAATAATTAGCGAAAAAAGAATCCGGTGGCTCCCCACCGGATTCTTTCCAATTGACACTTAAAAAGCATCAATGATATTTTGCAACGCTTGGATGGATTCATCAGGCAACTGTACAGTCGGATGGGCTGCATTGAATTCTTCCAAGAAATCTTCCCGTAGCTGCATGCGTCTTCTTACCAACTTCGTATAGTCTTTGTCTTCAAAATCGGGGTCGAAGCCTTCCACCGGCAGATAACTGAGATGAGGTGCCTCCCCGAATGGGACAAATGATGCAGTCCCTTCTACGACACTTTCGATGACACCCAAAGACACTTCCTTCGGTATTTTTTTACCCATGAAAAATCCAGTATTGATGATGTAGCAGTCGACATCTTCGTGAGCCAGCAACTCTTTGAAGCCGTCATAATCCTCAACCAATGGATAGACCCGGAACGGATTTGCGAATGGTTCGATGACCAGTGTGTCTGCCGATTCCCCTTTCTTCAGCGTTTCCGCAGTCGTGCGTTTCGTAGCCAATGTCGTGCCGAAAGTTGCCGCCAGGACCGCATCGTCGACCTTCACCAAAGGCGGCAAGGCATCGTCCTTCATGATCCAATAGACGGCATTGATCGGCTCTTCGAACTTATCCACGCGATTCGGAGTGGAGTAGCGTGATTTGACGGTACGTCCATTGCCGTTTCGGATATCTTCGGTCACCAACACAATTTTGCCGTCTGCATCCTTTGTTACGCCCACATTCTGGACAGTCACGAAATAGTCCTGTTCGGGGTGATCGGCGGGATAATCCTGGGTCTTATCGAAATAGGAAGGTTCCAAAGCGATGGAGGAGCCATCCTTCAAATCGATCAGGAAGGCATCGTCATGCAGCACCTTCACTTCATATTTGTTGTCGTGCTTGGAATGGGTCAAAGTCGATTTGCCTGACCCCGAAAGCCCGAAGAAGGAAGCAACATACGAACCGCCATCATGAAGGCGGAAGTGTTTTTGTCCACCATGACAAGCAACGAAGCCATTCCGATGACCGGTCCCCCAAGCAAGCGTCAGTGTACCTTTTTTGAACTCACCGAAATATTGCATTCCCAGAATGCAGGCGACGTTTCTGTCGGGCTCGAAGATAGCCACACCCAGCGGATAATCCGGATGGCGCCAGTCGGGATCCGTATAGATGTAGATGTCACCTTCATTGTACAGCTTCGACTGCGCGTACATTTCCTGATATTCCGGGTTGTTCCATTGGAAGTTCAACAGCCAAGAATAGAGACTGTTTTCGTATCCCTCGGGAAAAGCGATATGCGCCTTGATGATGAAATCTTTATCCAGACCCACATAGCCTGTCGCTTTGTAGTAATGGCGAAGTCTGTTTTTATAGATGACATCCCGGATGATGCCTTCAAGGAGTTCGTCTTCTTCTTTGTTCTCGCCGATGATACGTCTGGCGCGGGCGCTGCGGCCGATGATTCTCCCGCCGTTTTCGACAAGGACTTTTGCATCATCCGGCAATCCCAATTCTTTTGTATGGAGAACAGGCAGATCGGTCACGATCACTCCTGCAGCGTTCAGAGCGAGTTCATAGGCTTCCGTCATGTCCGTGACTTCCTGCATGTTTCTGCCATAAAAAGCTGTTTCGACCGTTGTCCGGAATTTCGTAAGTAAAGGGTTGGACTTCTTTAATTCGGATCTTTTGAACGATTCTCTCGTAGCCATTTACGTCACCTCTTTTATTTGATACTTCCATTATAATCCTATTTCTTCAAAATGTAACCCCTTTCATTATAAAATTAGCGAATATTTATTCTTTTTCTATAAAAAAAGTGTCGCTTTCCCTCATGTTAGTTACAAAAAATCTAACAGAATAGCGTATGGGCAAAAAAATGAACCGCTGCGATGTCATTTCCAACGCAACGGTTCATTCAGCTTATTTACTTTTTATTTTTGAAGGCGTCCTTTACTTTATCAAAAAAATTGGCTTCGTCTTCCACCAGCGTATCGCCGCCTGCTGCTGCGAATGCGCGGATTGCCTCTCTTTGTTTCTCGCTAAGGTTTTTCGGCGTGACGACTGTCACTTTAACGTGCTGATCACCATTTCCGGTTCCGCGTAAGCGCGGCGCCCCTTTGCCTTTCAGGCGGAAATTCGTGCCCGTCTGCGTGCCGGCAGGAATCTTCAGTTTCACTTTTCCATGTACGGTAGGCACTTCAATCTCATCACCCAAAGCGGCTTGGGCGAAGCTGATCGGAAGCGTGTAATAGATTTCTGTCCCTTCACGATCGAAAATATCGCTTGGCTCCACTTGGAAAACAACATACAGATCACCATACGGACCGCCATTGCTGCCGACTTCCCCTTGGCCGTTCAAGCGCATCTGTTGTCCATCGTCGACGCCAGGAGGGATTGTGACTGCCACAGAATGATCGGTTTCGACATGCCCTTTGCCGTAGCACGTTGTACATTTATCCGTGATCTCTTTACCTGTTCCGCCGCAGACATCACAGACTGCCTGCGTCATTACGCGGCCGAAAGGTGTATTCCGTTCGACACCGACCGCTCCAGAACCATGACATTTCGAGCACGTTTTCGGCTGCGTGCCCGGTTTTGCGCCGGAACCACTGCAGGTTTTGCATTCTTCATCACGTTTGTAACGGATGGTTTCTTTTTTCCCGAAGATCGCTTCTTCAAATGTAAGGTGGATACGGTATTGTAAATCGGAGCCTTGACGGGGGGCATTCGGATTTCTGCCGCGACCGCCTCCGCCTCCGAAAAAGGAATCAAAGATGTCTTCAAATCCGCCGGAGAACCCGCCGAACCCACCGCCATAACCGCCGCCTGCCCCAAAGTTGGGATCAGTACTGGCATGGCCGTATTGGTCGTAGGCCGCGCGTTTGTTGCCGTCGCTCAAGACTTCATAAGCTTCAGCAAGCTCCTTGAATTTGTCTTCTGCGCCCGCTTCTTTATTGATATCCGGGTGAAATTTTTTGGAAAGTTTCCGGTAAGCTTTTTTTATTTCATCGTCTGTGGCATCCTTCGACACACCCAAGACATCATAATAATCTCTTTTCGCCATTGTTTCGCCTCCATTGATTGGCTTCATCTGAACATTTTATCTCTATACAGTGAGAGAAGCCAATGCAGTTAAGCGTTGGCTTCCTCCCGTTAGAGTTGACTATTTGTCGTCTACTTCTTCAAAATCGGCATCTACGACACCATCATCAGTTGCTGTGTCATGTGCGCCTTCTTGTTGTTGCGCTTGGGCAGCTTGCTCATAAAGTTTGACGGTCAAGTTTTGGACTAGTTCATTCAAAGCGTCACGCTTCGTTTTCATTTGTTCCAAATCATTCGCTTCGACCGCTGCCTTCAGTTCGTCTCTGGCTTCTTCAGCTTTCTTCACTTCATCAGCGTCGACTTTGCCATCAAGCTCTTTCAATGTTTTGTCAGTCTGGAAGATCAATTGATCCACTTCGTTGCGCAATTCCACTTCTTCTTTGCGCAATTTGTCTGCTTCAGCGTTCGCTTCCGCATCTTTCACCATTTTTTCGATTTCTTCGTCTGTCAGACCGGAAGATGATTTGATGGTGATTGTTTGTTCTTTTTGCGTTCCCAAGTCTTTAGCGCGAACGTTGACGATACCGTTTTTGTCGATGTCGAATGATACTTCGATTTGAGGAACACCGCGAGGTGCTGCTGGAATATCAGTCAATTGGAAGCGACCCAATGTTTTGTTGTCGGCTGCCATCGGACGCTCCCCTTGCAGCACATGCACATCAACAGCTGGTTGGTTGTCGGCTGCAGTCGAGAAGACTTGCGATTTGCTTGTCGGGATGGTTGTATTGCGGTCGATCAATTTGGTGAACACGCCACCCATTGTTTCGATACCCAATGATAAAGGTGTAACGTCCAATAGTACGATGTCTTTTACGTCGCCTGAGATGACTCCGCCTTGGATGGCAGCGCCCATTGCGACAACTTCATCCGGGTTGACGGATTTGTTCGGCTCTTTGCCGGCTTCTTTGCGGACCGCTTCGATGACTGCAGGGATACGTGTTGAACCACCGACCAAGATGATTTCGTCGATTTCGGAAGTGGACAAACCAGCATCCTTCAAAGCTTGGCGTACAGGAACTTTTGTACGTTCAACCAAATCATATGTGATTTCATCGAATTTTGCGCGGGTGAGCGTCAATTCCAAGTGCAACGGACCTGCTTCACCGGCAGTGATGAACGGCAGGCTGATTTGAGTTGAAGTTACGCCCGACAAATCTTTTTTGGCTTTTTCAGCAGCATCTTTCAAACGCTGTTTCGCCATCTTGTCGTTTGAAAGGTCGATTCCGTTTTCTTTCTTGAATTCCGCAACCAAGTAGTCGATGATCTTGTTATCGAAGTCATCCCCACCCAATTTGTTGTCGCCGGCTGTACTCAATACATCGAATACGCCATCGCCCAATTCAAGGATGGAAACGTCGAATGTACCGCCACCCAAGTCGAATACAAGGATTTTTTCGTCTTTATCGGTTTTGTCCAATCCGTATGCCAAAGCAGCAGCAGTCGGCTCGTTGACGATACGTTCAACTTCCAGACCGGCAATTCTTCCAGCATCTTTAGTCGCTTGACGCTGTGCATCGTTGAAGTAAGCAGGTACAGTGATAACAGCTTTGTCAACTTTTTCGCCCAGATAGTCTTCTGCGTAGCCTTTCAAATATTGAAGGATCATCGCTGATACTTCTTGCGGTGTGTAGCTTTTGCCTTCCACTTCCACTTTGTAGCCAGCATCGCCCATGTAGCGTTTGATTGAGCTGATTGTGTTCGGGTTAGTCACTGCTTGACGTTTTGCAACCTCACCCACTTGGATTTCGCCATTCTTGAATGAAACGACAGATGGTGTCGTACGATTTCCTTCTGGATTTGGAATGATTTTAGCTTCTCCGCCCTCTAATACAGCGACAGCTGAGTTTGTTGTTCCTAAGTCAATACCGATAATTTTGCTCATGATGTTATTCCCCTCTATGTGAAATTTTTATGTTTGTTAATGAATTTATTGTGATACAACGACCATTGCTGGCCTTAATACGCGTTCTTTCAAAGTGTATCCTTTTTGAATTACCGCGACAACCGTATCAGGCGTTTGCCCTTCGGCAGCCGGTTGCACTTGAATGGATTGATGGAAATTCGGATCGAAAGGCTGATCGATCGGATCGATGGCGGAAATCCCTTCTTTGGCAAAAGCTTCCGTGAACAGGTTCATGACCATTTCCAAACCTTTCTTCAGGTTCACAGCTTTTTCATCTTCAACTTCAATCGCTAATGCGCGCTCAAGACTGTCCATCACAGGCAACAATTCCTGCGCCAATGACTGGGAACGGTATTTCGCCGCATCTTGCCGTTCTTTCGCGTTACGCTTCTGGATATTGGCTAGTTCTGCCTGCAGACGCAATAAGCGGTCTTCCGTTTCGGACAAGGTTGCCTGCAATGCTTCAACCTCACTTACTTCTGTAACTGTTTCTTGGCCTTCTTCCACCGTTGTCTCAGCGGTAGATTGCTGTTGGTCCACTAATTCTTCGTTATTGTCCACTTCAAAATCTCCTTTGTCGTGCTTATTTGTTCAGATCATTCAAGCTATCAGAAAGTTCATAGCGCATAAATTTCATGATGCTGATCATTTTTTGGTAAGGCATATTGGTTGGCCCCAGTAATGCGATCAGGCCTTTACCGTTGCCGGCCGTGTCATAGGTAGCCGTAATCAGACTAAAATTATGCAGCAGCTCATTGTTTAATTCCGTTCCGATTTTGACCCCGACGCCATCGTTGGAGTTTGAAAAAAGCGCATGGATATCCGGAGAACCGTTCAGCATGCTTAAAATGGCTTTGACTTTATTCTTGTCCATTGTCGCATCCAAATGGTTCAGAAGATTCATGCTGCCGCCTACATGGAAGCGGTCATGCTCCAACTTTGCCACGATGTCATTGAAGATCGCTGTAAAATCGATTTTTGCATCGACGTACTTCCGGATAATCACCGGAATATCCGTTTGCAGTTTGACGAATACTTCCTGCAGCGTGCGGCCGACCAGTTCCTGATTGAAGATATTGACGATTTTTTCGATCTCAGCGGCTGAGAAGCCCGGCGAAACAGAAAAAATCTGATTTTCCACATGTCCTTTGTCAGTCACCAATATCGCCATCACATGCCCTTCATTGAGAGGGACCAGTCGAAAGCCCGTCAAGTGGCTATCCTTTGTTTCAGGTCCGATCGCCAAGGCAGTGTAATTCGTCAAAAAGGACAACATTTCAGCTGACTTTTCGACGACCTGCTGCACTTCACGGTAAGGATTCTGAAAGCCGTGCTTGATCATTTGCTTGACCTCATCAGCGACTTCTTCGCTTTCTTTGCCTAAAAGTTGATCAACATAGTAGCGGTAGCCTCGGATGGAAGGTATCCTGCCGGATGAAGAATGCATCTTTTCCAGGAAGCCCAGTTCTTCGATCCGCATCATTTCGTTACGGATCGTTGCGGAACTTAAAGGTAAACAAGATTCCTTGAGGAGCGTCTTCGAACCGATCGGCTCCTCGAATTCGATGTAATGCCTGACAATTAAATCCAAAATTAGCAACTGTCTTTCTGTTAACAAGATTTTCACCTCACTTTAGCACTTGACCACAATGAGTGCTAACCATAAATAAATTTATCACGGGTAACAGGCTTTGTCAACGGAATACAATCATTTTTCATAACATTATCGGCACTCTGCAGGCAACGGACTGATTCACATCAAGAAAGAACGGAATACTTCGTTACCGAGGAAAACGCCGCTCTGGGTCAAGCGGATCCTGTCGCCATCGATCATCAACAGGCCTTCCGCGACCAAATCCGAAATGACGGCAGCGTACTGATCCAACAGCGATATCTGGAATTTATCGGCAAAATGCTGTTGACTGACACCAACCATCGTACGCAGCCCCAGAATCATTTCTTCTTCCATCTGTTCATTTTTCGATAACTTTTGCTGTCGGATGATCGGCAGATTATTTTCTCGCAAAGGCGCCAGATACTGCTGGATTGGTCCGTGATTGTGGTAACGGATTCCATCGATATAGCCGTGCGCACCTGCCCCGAAACCGAAATAGGACTCATTTTTCCAATAAGTGAGATTATGCTGAGATTCATAGCCCGGCAGTGCAAAGTTTGAGATTTCGTATTGGTTCCTGCGGTTTTTTGACATCGTCTCGATAGCCAAGGCGTACATATCGGCCTCTGTGTCTTCCGAAGGCAACGGCAGTTTACCTTGACGCATCAAGTTATAGAACACCGTTTTGTTCTCAAGAATCAAGGCGTAGATCGAGTAATGCGGCAAATCCAATTCCAGTGCTTTATTCAGGCTGTCTTGAAAATCGGCCATCGTTTGATTCGGCAGTCGGAAAATCAGGTCGATGGTCATATTTTCGAATCCAGCTTTGCGGGCATCGGCTACAGACGTATATACTTGCTCGGCAGTATGGATGCGGCCGATTTTTTTCAAGATGTCGTTATTGAAGGATTGGACTCCCATACTCAAACGGTTGACCCCATGATCACGCATGATCTTCAGCTTCTCGAACGACACACTTTCCGGATTGGCTTCCATCGTGAATTCGGCACCTTTCGGCAAATTGTAGGTACTGCGGATGCCGTTCAACAGTCTCTCCAGCTGGTGCTCATTCAGTGTCGTTGGTGTGCCTCCGCCGATATAAAATGTGCTGATCGTTTCTTCAGGGTGCAGCTGCTTCGACAACTGCATTTCCTTGATCAAAGCATCCACATATTCATCAACCGGTTGCCCTTCCAAAAACACTTTATTGAAATCGCAATAGAAACAGATATGCTCGCAGAACGGGATGTGCAAATAAGCGGCTGCCATTTAGAGTGTCACCTCGTCCAAGGGGTGGTCCTGAAAATAGGCGATCGTGTCCGCTTCATCGCTTTTCAGCTGCGCAATCAGCTGTTCAACTCCCGAAAATTTGATTTCGCTGCGGATAAAATGGTGCCATCTGACAGCTACGTCTTCTCCGTAAATCATTTTATCGAAGTCCAGTATGTACACCTCAACGGTCTTGTCGCGGCCAGCTTCAAAAGTGATGTTGTGCCCGATCGAAGCTGTACCGCGATACCAAGTTCCGTTCACCCTGATGCTTACGATGTATACGCCGTTCCTGGGCAACCGTGTATGCTTTTCGGTCTGGATATTTGCAGTCGGGAAACCCAACAATCTGCCTCTCGCATCGCCATGGATGACCGTACCTTCAATCTGGTAGACATAGCCTAAATATTCATTCGCTTTTTCCATGTTCCCTTCGTTTAATGCTTCCCGGATATGCGTGGAACTGATTTTTTCGGTTTCGCTCTTCAATTCGGCAACTTCGATGACTTCAAAGCGTCCTTTAGCATAGTGCACTAATTGTTTCATATCCGCTATTTCTCTCGGGCCATAAGTATAATCGAAACCGGCGACGACTGCGGCAGCACGCAAGCCGCAAATGTACTGGTCGACGAATTCCTGCGGCCTTAATGAGGCAAACGCAGATGTGAAAGAGATGACGAAGAAATAATCAACGCCCAAGCTCTCCAATATTTCGGCTTTGCGGCTGACGGTCGACAAATACTGCATCGTTTCCGGATTCATCTTCTGGAATACGATACTCGGATGATGATTGAAACTCATGACGGCAAGTTTCAGCTTCTTCTTTTCGGCAACTTCCTTTGCTCTTTTGATCACTTCTTGATGTCCTCTATGGACGCCATCAAAGTATCCCAAAGCCAGCACGATTTGCTCGTCAGGCATCTTTTTTTGGTCATAGGGATGATGCATATGGATTATTTCCATTGCGTTAACAACTCCTTGCTGATTATGATAGGAACATTTTCCTGGGTTTGATGAAAGCGGCTTTGGTCGGATGCTGTTCGTACATCGCCACGATTTTTCCCTGATAGGTGAACAAAACCGGGGCATCCATCGTTTCGAACGGCCCCGCTTTCGGCAGTACCGCACCATTTTTCACTTTATCCCACATTTCATCATCGAGCGCAACTTGCCGATATGTTGCGAATACCGAGTCGATCGGTTTCAGATGCGCGTCAATTTCGTTGTTCGCCATCGCTTCAGCCACTTGCTGCAACGTCAGGCAATCGTCTTTCGTGAAGGCTCCGCTCATCGTGCGGGTTAAACTTGACATGTAAGCCGGATAACCCAAGGCTGCGCCCAGATCGACGGCCAAGGTCCTCACATAGGTCCCTTTTCCGCAAGTGACCCGGAAACACCAGGACATCGTTTCGTCTTCCGCATGATAGACAGGTTCCGAAATCCGCTCAAAACGCATAACGTGGATGGTCCTTTGCGGTCTTTCAACAGTCAATCCTTTGCGGGCGTACTCGTACAGTCTTTTCCCGTTCACCTTGACTGCGGAATACATCGGAGGAACTTGGATGCTTTCTCCAACCATGGATTCCATCGCTGCATCGATTTCAGCCAAAGGCAGTGCTTGATCGACAGGAGCTTTCGCGATTGTTTCACCTTGGCTGTCCTCAGTCGTCGTAGCGACCCCGATAGTGATTTCCCCTTCGTAGGCTTTGTCCGTGTCCGTCAAAAATTCGACGACTTTTGTCGCTTTCCCGATGCAGATCGGCAAAACGCCATCCACTTCCGGATCCAAAGTCCCGGTATGCCCGACTTTTTTTGTTTTCAGTATTTTTCTCAGTTTGAACACGCAGTCGTGACTTGTCATGCCGCGTTCTTTCCATAAAGGTAATATTCCGTCCATATGTCTGCAACCTACTTTCTTCTACAACTAACCTATTATAGCATAATCTATTCTACATGAAAAAACATCAAGATTAGAAGAATATGCTTACAATCGCAATGAGAACTGCGTTACTTTTTCCGTATAATCTGCTATGCTTAAGGAAATACGACAGTAATTAAGGAGAATCAATATGCCAAACTTCAAAATAGTGACCGATTCCACAACGGAATTGTCCCCAGAAGAAATTGACAGATACGGAATCACCGTAATTCCGCTTTCATCTATGATCGATAATGTCATTTATTACGACGGCATCACCATAACCAAACCTGAATTCCTCGAAAAAATGATGAACAGCAAGGAATTGCCAAAATCCTCCCAACCAGCCATGGGGACGTTCTTGGATAAATACAATGAACTGACAGCGGATGGCAGTGAAGTTCTGTCCATCCATGTGACTGAGACATTGAGCGGAACCGTGAATTCCGCTCACCAGGCGGCTAAACTCGCCCACGGCAACGTGACGGTCATCGATTCACAGTTTTGCGCAAGAGCTACCGCCTTCCAAGTTTTGGAAGCCGCAAAATGTTCCTCAGAAGGATTGACGGTTGCGGAAGCATTGCCTCGGGTCACCTCCGTTAAGGAACGCACCCTCCTTTACATCTGCATCGTCAACCTGGAAAACATGGTCAAGGGCGGACGCATCGGAAAAACGATGGGGCGCATCACGACGTTGCTGAATATCAAAGCGAACCTTAAAATGATCGATGGCGCGTTGACTACCGACATCAAAGGCCGCGGTACCAAAGCAATCGTAAAACGCTACGAAGAGATCATCGAAGAACTGAAACAAAAATATTTGGATGTCGAAGCGATCGGAATCACGCATGACGGTTTGTCGGAATATTCGAACCAAATCATCGGCATGCTGAAAAACGCCTTCCCTAATGCCCGGATGTACACGTCATATGCCAGCGCAAGCGTCATGACCCATGCCGGCCCCGAAGCCGTATCCTTCCAATTCCTGATGAAAAACAAATAAGAAAAGCGGAATAAGCCGCTCTGCCTCGAAAGAAATTTAGGAAATCTGGCCCTGAATGAGCATCGTAGAGCGCAATGGGTCAGATTTATCTAATTTCCGAGAGGCAGGCTTATTCCGCTAGCCATAATTTTGGATGCACCAAACATCTTGCAAATGTATAATGCACCAAGGGCGATGCACTTTTCCGTTGACATTATTTTATATGAAAAAAATGCCGCTATCTCCCGGATGGGAAATAGCGGCATTTTTGTTCTCATACGAATACGAAATAGGTTGTCATCCCGGTCAAGAGTGTGCCCAAAACGAAGACTACCTTGAAAGTCAGGTGTTTGGTTTTATGCCGGAAGTGTTGCATCCCCAGCAGTCCGCCCAGTCCGCCGCCGAAAAGTCCCAACAGGAGCAGATTGCGCTCCGGTATGCGCCAAACTTTTTGCCGCGCTTTCTTTTTGTCGATGCCCATCATAATGAAAAGCAATATATTCACCATGATGAAGTAAATGAGCACTGGATCTCTCATCACTTTCCGTACCCTTGACTTTGTCTGATGATTTCTACGATGACCGCAACGGCCTTCTCCATTGATTGAACAGACACAAATTCATAACGTCCGTGGAAATTTTCTCCCCCGGCAAAAATATTCGGAGTCGGCAAGCCCATGAAGGACAATTTTGAACCATCCGTACCGCCGCGGATCGGTTCGATGATCGGGGTGATCCCCACTGACTTCATCGCTGCTTCCGCCAGAGCGACTGGACGCATGTCTTCCCTCAGCACTTCCCCCATGTTGTAGTACTGATCGTGCACTTCTATAGTGATGCGATCTTCAGCCAATTCCTTGTTCATCTGTTCCGCCAACGTGAGCATGGTCATTTTCCTGTTCTCAAAAAGTTCCTTGTCATGGTCCCTGATGATGTAGGTCATCTTGCTTTCTTCCACATTGCCTTCAATGCCTAACAGGTGATAGAAACCTTCGCGCTTTTCGGTTTTTTCGGGCACTTCATTTTGTGGCAAAGCGCTGTCGTAAGCGATGGCCAGCTTGATCGCATTCACCATCGTGTCCTTGGCAGTTCCAGGATGCACATTTTTACCGTGGATCGTAACGATGGCTTGTGCAGCATTGAAACTTTCGTATTCAAGCTCACCCAACGGACCACCATCCATCGTATAGGCAAAGTCGCAGCCGAAACCGGCCACATCGAAAAGATCAGCTCCACGACCGATTTCTTCATCGGGCCCGAAAGCGACTTTGATGTCCCCATGCTCTATGTCATCTGCAGCTTTTATGGCTTCCAATGCTGTGATGATTTCAGCGATGCCGGCTTTGTCATCCGCACCCAACAACGTTTTTCCGTCGGTAGTGATCAACGTCTGACCGATATAGTTCTTCAAAGAAGGGAAATCCTTCGGCGAAAGGAGCACTTGTGCTTCCGCATCCAAAATCAGATCGTTGCCCGCATAGTGATCCCAAATAAGCGGATTTACATTTGCAGCCTCGAAATCAGCTGTGTCCATATGGGCGATGAACCCGATTACAGGGAACTCTTTTTCTGAGTTGCGCGGCAAAAGTGCAGTCACAAAACCATTGGCTACATTGTATTGGATATCCGAAAGTCCGATTGCTTCCAATTCCGGCATCAGAACCATTTTTGCGAAATCCACCTGGCTTTGGGTAGAAGGCACGGTCAAACTTTTTTCATCCGATCTTGTCTCAAATTGTATATATTTTAAAAAACGGTCCACTAATTTTTTTTGCATGCATTGACATCCTCTCACAATTGACTATCGAAAATGAAAGGATCCGTATTGATTTCGGAAGAGATGACTTCCAGATCCCACTCATTTTCTTTTTTCCATTCATTGAATAATTCAAATAATTTTGGTTTACAGATTTGCTCGATATGATGGCCTGGGTCTATGACAGTCAGTCCATCAGCCTGCATATCGTGGGCAGTGTGGTAGTAGACATCGCCCGTGATGTACACATCCGCCCCCTTCTTGATTGCTTTCCGGTAATATTTGCCGGCATCTCCGCCACAGATGGCCACGCGGCTGATCGTCTGATCCAAATCGGCTGCGATGAAACGCATGCCCTCGATCTGGAAAACATCCTTGACGTACTGGATAAAGGAGCGCAAAGACATCGGCAAAGCCAAATTACCGACCCTTCCCAAGCCGTACTCGCGTTGGAAATTATTGATTGTATAGACTTCGTAGACAGGCTCTTCGTACGGATGCGATTCTTGCAGTGCCTCCAAAACGTCAGCCAAATATTTGTCTTCGACGACCATCTCGATTTTCTTCTCTTGGACTTCCTCCGGCTCATTGACATGGCCGATGGCAGGCTTTGCGCCCTCCATTGGCGTGAAGCGGCCAACTCCTTGTGCCTCAAAGGAGCAGTGGCTATATTCGTCGGAAATGTTCCCCGCTCCCGCATCGGTCATAGCCAATCGGACACGATTGCAGTCAGCATTCGGCACACATACCGATATTTTTTTCACAGGAACACGCTTCGTGACATCCATGATTTCAACATCCAACAGCCCCAAAGCATCAGAAAGCCAATCATTCATTCCGTTATTCGCATTGTCAAGATTCGTGTGGGCCGCATACACGCTGATGTCATGCTTCAGAAGATCGACGTACATTTTCGTTTGCTTATCTGACACATCCAAATTTTTTAGCGGTCTGTATATCGGCGGATGATGGGAGAAAATAAAATCGACTTGCTTTTCGATGGCTTCCTGAACGATTTCCGGACGGACATCCAGTGTCACCAAAATACGGCGGACAGGACGGCTCAAATCGCCCAAATGAAGTCCCACCGGATCCCCATCCTCTGCCAACCAAGTTGGAACATGCGATTCGAATAATTCGATGAATTCATAACCAGTAATGCTTTTCATTCCAGCACCTCTTTAATTTCATTGATTTTATTGATCACTTGCTGTTCTTTTTCGTTCAGATTGTTGCTTGCTTTTTGCATGCTGTCCAATATGTATTGGCACTTGTCGATTTCGGATAACCACTTTTTGCGGAAAGTCTCATTTTTTCCCTGGAGCAAGAAACGGCCGAAACTGTATTCCAGATCGGAGTAGTTTTCCGTTGTATCTGCCTTTTCAGCGACGATGATTTCATAAATCTTTCCGTTTTCTTCCAATATCGTTTCGTCGATGATTTTGAATTGGTGGCCGATCAGCCATTCACGCAGTTTCTTTTCTCCGTTGTTGGGCTGAAGAATCAGCCGTTCCACACCAACCAACTTGCCTTTCAATCTGCCTTTTTCCAGAATTTTGGAAATCAAGTCCCCACCCATCCCGCAGATGGTGACGACGTTTATATGATCCGCCGGTTCAATCACATCCATGCCATCACCTAATCTGGCGCTGACACGATCGCCGACTCCTGATGTTCTGATCTGTTCCGCTGCCGATTCGAAGGGGCCTTTCACAACTTCCCCTGCCAATGCATAACTGATGACGTCGCGCGCTGCCAAAACACAAGGCAAATAAGCGTGATCCGAGCCGATATCGGCCAGTCTGGCGTTTTCCGGCACAAAACCTGCAACCGTCTCGAGTCTTACGGATAATTGTTGATTGTTCAACCTTATCCCTCCATTTCCATTTTTGCTGATAGTTCTATTTTAGCATAATTCCATTTCATATATCCCATTAATCCTAACATCGTTCCGAAAAATGGCATAAGAAAAACCCGAGTGCAATACCTCGGGTTAGGGTGCTTATTACTCAAGAAAATCTTTTAATTGTTTCGAGCGGCTTGGGTGGCGCAATTTGCGCAACGCTTTCGCTTCGATTTGACGGATCCGCTCGCGGGTGACGCCGAATACTTTCCCAACTTGCTCCAAAGTCCGCACATTCCCGTCGTCAAGACCGAAACGAAGACGCAAGACGTTTTCCTCGCGGTCAGTCAAAGTGTCCAACACTTCCTCAAGTTGTTCCTTCAGAAGCGTTTGGGCAGTGTGTTCGGCCGGACTCAGGACTTCCTGGTCTTCGATGAAATCGCCTAAGTGCGAATCGTCTTCTTCCCCGATAGGGGTTTCCAAGGAAACAGGCTCTTGGGCGATCTTCAGGATCTCTCTGACTTTTTCAGTGGGAAGGTCCATCTCGGCACCGATTTCTTCCGGTGTCGGTTCGCGTCCGAGATCCTGCAGCAATTGCCGTTGGATCCGGACCAATTTATTGATTGTTTCCACCATGTGCACAGGGATACGGATCGTTCTGGCTTGGTCGGCGATGGCGCGGGTGATGGCTTGACGAATCCACCAAGTGGCATAGGTGGAGAATTTGAACCCTTTCGTATGGTCGAATTTTTCGACAGCTTTCATCAGACCCATATTGCCTTCCTGGATCAGATCCAAGAATTGCATGCCTCGGCCTACATAACGTTTCGCGATGGAAACGACCAGACGCAAGTTGGCTTCAGCCAATTGCTGTTTCGCCTCCTGATCGCCATCTTTGATGCGCAAGGCCAGATTGACTTCTTCCTCTGCGTTCAGCAAAGGTACGCGGCCGATTTCCTTCAAGTACATGCGCACCGGATCGTTGATTTTCACACCTGGTGGCACCGCCATCAGGTCTTCCTCTTCATCCTTTTTGGCTGTAGCCGGTTTTTCAGGCTTTACCGTTTCTTTGGCAAGTTGACGGGCAGTCGGACCGCCGTCAGCGTCTACGACACTGACACCGCCGTCTTCCATTTTTTGAATCAATTTATCCATGTCATCCGCGTCCAATTGGAAAGGTGTAGCTATCTTATCGGCCAATTCGTCGTAGAAGACGGCCCCCAATAATTTGTGTTCTGCGATCAGCTTTTTGGTTACCTGTTCTAACGTTAAACCTTGATCATTTTTTTCGATTGCCATAAAATGATTCCTCCATTCGATGCGGGTTATTTCTTTGTTGCTTTTAATTCTTTTGAGAGGGAAACGATTTCCAACATGATTGTCTTCAGACGCTCATTGTCATTTTTCTTTCGGGCTTCCTTCATTTCAGCCTGTTTTTTGGTCAGTTGATCCTGAAGGGACGACTTATCCCGGATGATATGGACGAGATCCTGAATTTCCTGATAGGTGACTTCCGAATCCAATTGGAACCATTCGATCTCCGTAATCACATTCTGAAGAGCCGGATTATTGATGCGGTCCAAAAATTGGTCGATATTTCCGACAAACCCAGTCTGCCTGAAAAACTCTTCATACAAAATGTAGATCGTCTGGTAGTCATCATGGATGAAATTGAAATCCGCATCAATCTCATTCAGATACGACCAGACTTCCTCGAAATGAAACAGCCGGTAAAGCAGTTGCTTTTCACTTTGCTCTGCTTGGGTGACTTTGCGTTTGTTCGTGCTCGGATACATAGCGTGAGGCGCAGCATCATGCGGTGCAGTCCTCCTGACCGGTTCGCGTTCAGGCCGCTGCTGAAGCACCTCTTGTTGATAGCCCTTCAGTTGTTTCTGCAGGATATCGATCGGTATGCTGAATTCATCCGCGATATCCTTCATGTAGAGCTCTCTTTCGATCAGAGAATCCAAGGGCGCCAACGCCTTAAGCATGGTTTCGATATAGGTGATGCGATTTTTTTCGGAATCTAGGTTCAGATTCATCTTGAGGTAGCGTGAATAGAACTGTATGACTGTCTCACGGCTATTTTTTAGTGCCTTGGCGAATGCCTCCGCACCTTTCTGCTGGATGTATTCATCCGGGTCCATACCGGCTTCCAGCGGGAAAATCGAGATATCGAAGTGCTTATTCCGTTCCAGTATCTCAATGGCGCGCTTGGTCGCCTCGACACCGGGACGATCGCCGTCATAAGCAATGACTATTTTATCGGCCGTTTTCGTCAATATTCGGTTCTGTTCGTCCGTCAGACTGGTTCCCATCGAGGCGACGCCGTTTTTCACACCCGCTTGCCAAGCGGATATGACATCCATGTACCCTTCGAAAAGGATCACTTCGGAATGTCTGCGGATCTCACTGCGGGCTTTATCGAAGTTGAAAAGGAAATCCCGTTTGTTGAACAAAAGCGTTTCGGGACTGTTCAGATATTTTGCTTCATGGTACCCTGTATCATCCTCCGGGGAAACATGCAAAATTCTGCCGGAAAAAGCGACCGTCTTTCCTTTAGCATTACGCAACGGGAAAATGATCCTGGCCGAGAACCGATCGTAAAGTTCATTTTGGCCTTGTCTGTCCGTGAATATACCACTTTCCTGAAGGATTCCTTCATCGAATGCCTTCGCTTTCAGCATTTGAAAGAGCGCCGTCCGATTGGAAGGGGAAAAGCCAATTTGATACTCTTTAAGCGTCTCAGGGGTGAAGCCGCGTTGGATCATGTAATCCAGCGCAGCTTGGCCCGTAACGGTATTCATCAGGACCTGATGGTAAAAAGCTGCTGCTTCCTCATGTATTTGGATCAGCTTTTCTTTTTTTGACTGAAGCGGATTATCCTGGGCATGATTTTCGTACGAAAAATCCAAGGCGATGTTACTTAATTCGGCTGTCTTAATGACTGCTTCAACGAATGAAATACCCTCGACATCCATCAAAAAAGTAAAAACATTCCCCCCTCTTCCGCAGCTGAAACAGTGGAAAATCTGTTTTTCTTCCGCAACAGAAAAAGAGGGGGTCTTTTCGTCATGGAATGGGCAAAATCCGAAATGATTCTTGCCTCTTTTTTTGAGTTGTACATATTGGCTGACGACATCAACAATATTCGTTTCGGTTCTGATTTGCGCTAATTTTTCTTCTGAAATACGTTCTGCCAAATGTCTCCCACCTTGAAGAAATCTCTTCATTTTATAAAAACGAGCATAAAGATACAAATTAGATTTTACCATATTTTTGCAACACATGCAAATATTCACTCACATTGTCCCGTATTGTCTGACCCGTCATCGTGGATGGACAAAGAAGGCAACATCCAATAATAGGATGTTGCCCATCGTTTTTCTTTTGTTTCTCTCTAACCCTGCAACTCTTCATCATACTCAGCCAATATTCCTTCAATCAAGGTCCAGGCCTTTTCAAAGCCCTCGCCCGTCTCTTTCGAGAACATGATCAAGGACTCATCGCTCGGAAGGTTCAAAGCTTTTTTGATACGGTAAAAATGTTGGTTCCATTTCCCACGCGGTATTTTATCGCATTTGGTCGCGATGACCGAATAAGGAAGGTTGTAATACTCGATGAAATCCTTCATCTGAATATCGTCTTCCGTAGGCTCGTGACGAAAATCGACAACCAAAAAGACATGCCGCAACGTATCCCTTTGTGTGAAATACGTCTCTAACATTTGACCCCATTTTGCCCGTTCAGTCTTTGAAACTTTCGCGTAACCATAACCTGGAACATCTACGAAATAAAATGAATTATTGATCAGATAGAAGTTCAGAGTCTGGGTCTTTCCCGGTTTGCTTGACGTCCGCGCCAACGCTTTGCGATTGATCAGTTTGTTGATGAACGATGACTTGCCCACGTTGGACCGCCCCGCCAAAGCGATCTCAGCAAAACCGGTGTCCGGGTATTGTTTCGGATCGACCGCGCTCATTACGATTTCCGCTTCTTTTACGTGCATTTATTTCCACTCCTTTTCAAAGCCATCTGCAATTTAAACGATGCTTGAAACTGTTTCTGCAGTCAACCGCCATGATTAGGCGAAAAAATCCGGAAATCAGATTGGAAATTGTCTGATTCGCCGGACTTCAAACGCAAGCTCATGTTCAGTTGATCTGTTTGCCGTCTTCATCGTACAACAACGGCGCATCGGTGCCATTGACTGTGTTGTCCGTTATGACGCACTTCACGATTTCATCTCTGCTTGGGATATCGAACATGATGTCCAACATGATGTTTTCGATGATGGAGCGCAATCCGCGGGCACCTGTGTTTCTTTCCAGTGCTTTTTTGGCGATGGAGCGCAGTGCATCATCTTCGAAAACCAATTCGACGCCATCCAACTCAAGCAATTTTTTGTATTGTTTTACCAAGGCATTCTTTGGTTGTGTCAGAATATGAACCAAATCGTCTTCCGTCAGCTTTTCCAATGCAGCCATTATCGGTAAACGACCGATGAATTCCGGAATCAAACCGAATTTCAATAAATCTTCCGGTATGATCTGCTGCATGATGCTCTTGTCTTCCAAATGTTTGGCTTGAGGAGAGCCGAAGCCGATGACTTTCTCGCCAAGGCGCTCTTTCACGATCGTTTCGATGCCATCAAAGGCACCCCCGACGATGAACAGAATGTTCGTCGTATCGATTTGGATGAACTCTTGCTGAGGATGTTTTCTGCCGCCTTGCGGTGGAACGTTCGCAACAGTGCCTTCCAAAATTTTAAGCAGCGCCTGTTGAACCCCTTCACCACTCACGTCTCTCGTGATCGATACATTTTCACCTTTACGGGCGATCTTATCAATCTCGTCGATGTAGATGATTCCCCGTTCAGCCCGCTCGACATCAAAATCGGCAGCCTGAAGCAACTTCAATAGGATATTTTCGACATCCTCACCAACATAGCCGGCCTCCGTCAGACTAGTCGCATCTGCAATCGCAAATGGGACATCCAGGATGCGCGCCAATGTTTGGCCAAGGAATGTTTTACCCGAACCTGTCGGACCTATCAAACAAATATTACTTTTTTGCAACTCTACATTATCATCTTCTGACATCATGCTCATTTGGCCGATGCGTTTGTAGTGATTATAGACCGCTACAGACAGCGTCCGTTTGGCTTTTTCTTGGCCAATCACATATTCTCCCAAAATCTTTTGGATTTCCTGCGGTTTTGGTACCTCGGTGAATACCGCTTCGCTTGGTGCATAGATCTCTTCTTCGATGATCTCTTTGCACAGATCTACACACTCATTACAAATATATACATCCGGCCCCGCAATGATCTTTTTCACTTGGTCCTGAGATTTTCCGCAGAATGAACAATGTATTGTCCCGACACTTTCATCATGGAACACAATCATTCTCCTCCCTATATACTTACTTTCCGATCCAGCAGATCTTTCCAGGATCCGCCGATTACTTTGGCGCAGTGATCCTGACCGCTTTCGAACGGTTTACATCTTAACACAGAAAGGAAAAATTGAAAAAGAATATGATTCGTTTACCTTGTGGGGTTAAAGCCCGAATATATCCCTGAGAATAAACAGATGGGACACTGACTATGGAAGACAATGTCCCGATCTCTTTATTTTGTTTCAACTTTTCTTATTCTTCGATTGCTGAATCAGTGATGATGCTCATCGCTTTCTTCATTTGGATATCGTTTGTCAACATATCAGGGCTGACCAATCCGCGGACACGGTCTGCATCCATGTTGTATTGTTTCGCCAACTCTTCGATTTCTGCAGCGATTTCTTCTTCAGAAACGACGATGTTTTCATCTTTGATGATTTGTTCCAACACTAGGGATGTTTTTGTGCGTACGTCAGCATCAGCTTCCATTTGGACGTGCAAGTCTTTTTCTGTAGTACCTGTGATTTGGTAGTACAACTCAGGGGAGATCCCTTGACGTTGCATGTCATTCAGGAAAAGATCCATTTGACGGTGCACTTCATCGTGAACCATCACATGCGGCAATTCTACGATTTCAGCATTGTCCACTGCTTGTCTCAAAGCTAGATCCTGAACAGCTTCGTCAGCTGCAGCATTTTTACTTTCTTCCAATTCCTTGCGGATTTTAGCTTTCAATTCATCCAATGATTCTACTTCTTCGTCGACATCTTTTGCGAATTCGTCATCCAAAGCAGGTAATTGTTTTGTTTTGATTTCGTGCACGACTACTTTAAAAGTAGCTTCTTTACCTTTAAGATCTTCTGCTTGATAGTCTTCAGGGAAAGTTACGACAACATCTTTTTCTTCTCCAGCTTTAACGCCGACCAATTGATCTTCGAAACCTGGGATGAATTGATTAGAACCCAACTCTAAAGAGTGGTTTTGGTCTTTGCCGCCTTCAAATGCCACACCATCGACGAATCCTTCGTAGTCGATTACAGCTGTGTCGCCAAGTTCTGCGCCTTCTTCTTTAAGAACTAATTCAGCTTGACGCTCTTGTTTTTCTTTCAAGTTGTTTTCTACATCCTCATCGGTAACGATGCGGTCTTGTTTTTCAACTTTAAGATTTTTGTATTCTCCAAGCTTCACTTCAGGTTTCACTGTAACTTCAGCAGTGATGACCCAAGGTTTGCCTTTTTCCATGCTCTTGATGTCAATTTTTGGTTGAGAAACAGGATCCAATCCAGCTTCTTCGATAGCTTGTGAATAAGCAGTAGGCAAAGCGCCATTCAATGCATCTTCAAATAAAGATTCTTCACCATAAATATTGTTGAATACGTGACGAGGAACTTTACCTTTACGGAATCCAGGAACGGAAACGCTCTTTTTCACTTTGTTGAAGACTTTATCCATTTCTTGTTTGATGATTTCTTCTGAAATTTCAAATGTTAAGACACCATCGTTAGTGCCTGTTTTTTCCCAGTTTGCAGTCATTTACTTTCCTCCAAAAATCTTGATTTTATTGCAATTAATTTGATATTGCACACTCTCCAATACTACACTAGAAAAGTGATGTTGTAAACATAAAGTGCTTAATTATTCCGTTTTCGTTCAAAAAATGTGGCCGCTATCAACGCTTTAGCCTTCGATTTTAACGGTTTCTTAGATTTCTTTCACCGCATGTTTTTGGTATAATCATTCAATGGAGGTGATCGTCAGTGGCCGTAAATTATCCGAACGGCAAAAAGTTCCATGCCGAGTCGCATATGCCGAAAACTGAAAAGAGGAAAGACTTCCTATACAGCAACCGGGGAATGACACTTGAAGAAGAGATCAACAGCAGCAACGAACATTACCTTTCATCAGGAAAAGCCGTCATCCATAAAAAGCCGACGCCTATCCAAGTCGTCAAAGTGGACTATCCCAAAAGAAGTGCAGCCGTCATCAAAGAGGCCTACTACAGGCAGTCCTCCACTACCGACTACAACGGCGTCTACAAAGGGCTATACCTGGACTTTGAGGCCAAAGAAACAAAAAATAAGACAGCCATACCCTTGAGCAACTTCCACGCGCATCAGATCATCCACATGAAAAGGTGTATCCAACAGCAAGGAATCACATTCGTACTGATCCGGTTTTCCTTTTTCAACCGCGTCTTCTTGCTGAACAGTTCCTATCTGATTGACTTTTGGGAGAATACATTGAATAATGGCCGTAAATCGATCCCTTTGGCTTTCATTGAGGATAATGGGATCGAAGTGGCATACGGATTCAATCCCCGACTGGATTATCTGGATGCAGTGGACAAAATGCTTGAACGCACTATCAAATAATTTAAGAGGTGAACCACATGCCGAATGAAGGCAATCATACACGATCACGCGCAAACAACAAACAAAAGAACGGAAAAACAAAAGGCCCACGCAAAGCGGCCGTAAAAACAAAAAAAAGCGGGATGCCGCTCTGGAAGAAAGCAGTCTTCGGCATTTTTGCCTTAGGAATGATCGGACTCGCTGCAGGGGCGGGGCTGTTCTTCTACTACGTCTCTTCCGCTCCTGAACTGACCGAGGAAAAGCTGATCGGAACAGTGGCATCAACAATTTTGGACCTGGACGGAAACGAAATCAAGGAGATCGGCGGCAACGACCAGAACCGGACATTGGTCAGCGCTGAAGAAATTCCGCAAGTCCTGAAGGATGCCATCGTATCGATTGAAGATCAGCGTTTCTACGATCACAAGGGTGTCGATCCGATCCGGATCCTAGGTGCTTTGTTCGCGAACCTCCAACAAGGCGGCATTTCGCAAGGCGGAAGCACCATCACCCAGCAATTGATAAAATTATCCTATTTTTCAACCAGTTCCGAAGACCAAACACTGGAGAGAAAGGCTCAGGAAGCCTGGATGTCCATGCAACTGGAACGGGAATATACGAAAGACGAGATTTTGGCTTTCTATATCAACAAAGTCTACATGTCCAACAACGTATACGGCATGGGAACGGCCGCCGAATATTTCTTCGGAAAGACCATCACCGACGTGTCACTTGCTGAAGCCGCCACGTTGGCTGGCATGCCGCAAGCCCCTTCCCTGTATGATCCGATCTATAACCCGTCGGCCACGCAAGCCAGACGTGACCTCGTTCTCGACATGATGGTCGAAAACGGGAAAATCACCCCAGAAGAAAGCGCCGAAGCGAAAACAGTCCAAATTGATGGCAGCATACTCGATCACTCCGGTGACGTCAACACCTCACTAGTGATCGATCCATATATCCAGCTCGTCATCGATGAAGTCACCGAAAAGACCGGCTTGGACGTCTATGAAGGTGGACTGACGATCACAACCAATATCGATATGGATGCCCAGCAACGTCTGTACGATATCGTAAATACCTACGATTACATCGAATTTCCGGATGATCTACTGCAGACTGGTGTTTCTATGGTCGATGTCAACACTGGTGCCATCCAGGCAGTCATCGGTGGACGCAACCAAAATGTGCAGCTTGGACTCAATCGCGCCTCAACACTCGAACGCAGCATCGGTTCGACGATGAAGCCATTGGCGGTTTACGGACCGGCCATCGAATACTTGGATTATTCGACAGGCACATTGGTCGTCGATGAGGCTTACAGCTACTCGGACGGCAGCGAAATCAACAACTACGACAACAAGTACAAAGGTGATCAGACTATCCGCGAAGCATTGGTCGATTCGCGCAACATTCCGGCATTGAAGACTTTCCAGGAAGTCGGTGCCGATAGCGCCTTTTCTTTCCTGCAAAAATTGGGCATCACGATCACGAACGATGGCCAGGAGTATTTGGTCGAGTCCAATGCCATCGGCGGCGAAGCGACACCGATCGAGCTTTCCGCAGCCTATGCAGCTTTCGCTAACGGGGGCACTTACTACGAGCCTTACACGGTCCAATCCGTGACGACTGCGGAGGGCGAAGAATTCTCCTTCGAACCGAACGGAACGGAAGCGATGAAGGAGTCCACGGCCTACATGATCACAGATATGCTGAAGGGCGTCATCACCGATGGAACGGCTAAAAATGCCCAGATACCGGGCTTGCCGCAGGCCGGCAAAACCGGAACAACCAACTACACGGATGAAGAATTGGCAGCAGTCGGCGGCACAAACGTACCTTACGCAGCTCCCGATGCCTGGTTCGCCGGATATTCGACAAGCCACTCCATTTCGGTATGGGTCGGCTATGACAATTCCAAAGAATACGGAAACTTTTTGGATTACCAGACACAGAGCCTGACGCGTGACATATATAGGGAGTTGATGTCCTATGTGTCCCAAGATACCGACTATGCCGATTGGACGCTGCCTGCATCGGTCAGCCAAGTCTCGATCGAAAAGTACACAGATCCGATCATGAAGCCCGGCCCAAATACGCCGAGCAACCTGATCGCCACAGAGCTTTTCGTCAAAGGAACGGAACCTACTTCCGTCTCCAAGAAATACGGCGTAACGCTGCTGGCACCTTCCGGTTTGAAGGCCAGCTATGATGCGGATAAGGATGAATTGACCATCGAATGGGATGAATATTCAGCCAGCGGCACCGACTCCAACGCACAAGCGCAATATACGGTGACTGCAGGCGACACATCCAGAACAACAACGGACACCAAAGTCATCCTGGATAACCCTGGTAAAGGCACACTCACGATTTCCTTGGTCGTTAAAGTCGGTTCAAGCACCTCACCGGCTTCTTCCATCCAGTTGACCATCGCCGATCCGGTAAAGGATTCCTCCGAAGCGGATTCCGAAGATGAGGGCAATACAGCAAAAGACTCCTCTTCTTCGTCCTCCAGTTCTTCAGCGGAAAGCGAACAATCATCCCCCGCTGCACAGGATAACGAGGAAGAAAATCAAAATCCATAAAAAACAGCCAGTTCCTTTATCGGGAGCTGGCTGTTTTTTTGTTCCGGATGCCGAAAGCTACTCAGATCCGTTTCATTTCAAACCCAAACGCTTCTGCCCTTCCTGGCACATCGAAAGCAACGGGCAAACTTCACACTTGGGGTTTCGGGCTGTGCAATGGTACCTGCCGAAGAAAATCATCTGGTGATGGGCATCAGACCAGCGTTCCTTCGGAATTTTCTTCATCAGCAGTTCCTCCACGTCCAGAACCGATGCTTTCTGGGGAGCTATGCGCAGACGTTTCGATATCCGCTCCACGTGCGTATCCACTGCAATTGCCGGAATATGAAAACCGACACTCATGACGACATTTGCCGTTTTGCGCCCTACTCCGGGCAACTTGGTCAGTTCCTCAAGCGTGCGCGGCACTTCGCCGCCGAAGTCCTCCAGCAGCATTTTGCAGCATTTTTGGATATTGGCAGCTTTGGTCCGGTATAAGCCGATTGTCCTGATTTCTTGGATGATCGACTCGAGCGGGGCCGCAACGAAAGTCTCGGGCGTGGGGAAGCGGTCGAACAGGCTTGGCGTAACTTTGTTGACGGAAACATCCGTGGCCTGGGCGCTGAGGAGTGTCGCAATCAACAGCTGAAACACGTTCCGGTGCAGCAATTCGCACTGCGCATTCGGGAACAGCGCCGCCATTTCATCCAGCGCTTCTACCGTCTTTCTTTTCGATAACATATTTCACCCCATCTATGCGTCCGCGTCAGTGTCCAGCCAATTGTACAACGGCACTTCCATCGGCGCATCCGTTCTCGCTTTTTCATCAAAATTACCCTGATTGCTTTGGGGCCGCGTCGATTGCTGTTGGACCAAATCTTTTACGCTTTTGATGTTTTTCTTCTCCCAAGCCAATAGAATGCGGTCGATGTATTTCAGGCTGTAAACGCGATTCAATACCGCTTCTTTTAGAGCTGATTCGATCAATTCGAGCGGATAGTGGTCCATATCGATCCAGCTCGCAATGGTCTGCATCTCGATGGGCGATAAGTTCCGCCCGAATTCCTGCTCGAACATGGTCATGATATTCTTCTCCTGCTGCTGGATGGGCTGTTTTTTCTCGGAACGTTCCATCAATTGAAATAGCCGTTGATAGATCGGATCCAAGGAATAGGAGTCCTCCACCTTGCCGGCGAGATCATTTTTCGTCTCCATCAAAATCATTTGCTTCTGCATCAGATTATGCAGCAAGGAAAAGACATCCTTTTCGGCAATACCCATATTTTCAGCAATCAATGCCAGATTCGGAAACGGGATGTTCTTATCGATGTAAGCTTTCAGCTGGAGCACAAAAATGAATTCCGTATCGGTAAGCCCGATCCTTTTGTAATTCTGCAGCAAAAAATTCGGGATCAGCGTCTGGCCAGATTCGATCCATTTGGTTAATTCGTTGTATGACATTATATTGATAAACTCCTTCAGAGTAAAAGGAAGCGGAACAAATAGTTGCTATTTGCCCCACTCCCATTCTGTTGTGATTAAATTCAGTTTCGCGGAATGCCCTAGTATTAAGGATAGATTCTGTTCAGTAGACGAGGGAACGGGATCGACTCACGGATGTGTTCGGTTCCGGAAATCCAAGTCACCATTCTTTCAAGTCCCAGTCCGAATCCGGAATGGGGCACTGAACCGTATTTACGCAGATCCAAATACCACGAATAATCATCCTTGCTCAGGCCGAATTTTTCGATCTGTTCGCTTAAGCGTTGGTAGTCCACTTCGCGTTCGCTGCCGCCGATTATTTCTCCATATCCTTCAGGAGCGATCATATCCGCGCAAAGAACGACTTCCGGACGATCCGGATGTTCTTTCATGTAAAAAGGCTTGATCGCTTTCGGATAATTCAAGATGAATACCGGTCTGTCCGACTGGTTTGCGATAAAGGTTTCGTGGGGCGAACCGAAATCATCTCCCCAGACGATATCATCAAAGCCATTTGCGTTCAATAGGGCTACCGCATCATCATAGCTGATGCGGTCATAAGGCAATTGCGTATATTTTTTAAGCAATTCTTTGTCGCGCTCGAGCGTATCCAAGTAGATATCGCAATGATCCAGCACTGATTGGACCAGATAAGCGACATATTTTTCTTGGACTTCCAGACTTTGTTCCTGATGCATGAAGGCCATTTCCGGCTCCATCATCCAGAATTCGATCAGATGGCGGCGTGTCTTCGATTTTTCGGCCCGGAAAGTCGGCCCGAATGAGAACACTTTTCCGAAGGCCATTGCGGCCGCTTCCATATACAACTGCCCACTCTGGGACAAGTAAGCTTCCTCATCGAAATACTTGGTGTGGAACAGCTCGGTCGTCCCTTCCGGCGCGCTGCCGGTCAGAATCGGCGGATCCACCTTGATGAACCCTTCCTGATTAAAGAATTCATAAGTGGCGCGGATGATTTCATTGCGGATCTTCATGATGGCGTGCTGTCGGGATGAACGCAGCCAAAGATGGCGATGATCCATCAGGAAATCTGTTCCGTGCTCTTTAGGCGTGATCGGATAATCTTGGCTTTCTCCCAGCACTTCGATGCCAGTAACGAGCAATTCGTAACCAAGCTTCGAGCGGGTATCCTCCTGGATAATTCCTTTGACGATCAACGAAGTTTCTTGCGTCAGTGATTTTGCGACGTCAAACAACTCTTCGCCGACATCGTTTTTCAAAACAATGCCTTGGAAATAATGGGCGCCGTCACGCAATTGCAGAAAAGCGATTTTCCCGCTGCTTCTTTTGTTGGTGACCCAAGCACCTATGGAAATCTCTTGCCCTACATATTCTTTTGCTTGGTCCATTGTGATAAGTTTCAAACTATTCTACCCCTTTTACCACAAAAAATAGTTTATTTTTTGTGGGTTTCGATAAATTTTTTGATGCGATCTACTGCTTCTGCCAACAGTTCTTCTCTAACAGTATAACTTATTCTGGCGTAATCAGGGTACCCAAAACCATCGCCTGAGACTAAAGCGACATTTGCTTCCTCGATCAGAGCCAGCGTGAAGTCTTTGACTTCTTTGAAGCCGCACATCTCAGCAGCCTCCTTAACATTCGGGAACAGGTAGAAGGCACCTTGAGGTTTTGTGACCTTGAAACCAGGAATGCTTGCAACCAATGGATAGAAGAAGTTCAGGCGTGCTTCAAAAGCTGCACGCATTTCCTCGACGAAGTCTTGCGGCCCGGTCAATGCAGCCAAGGCGCCATATTGGCTTGGTCCAGCGGGGTTGCTCGTAGAATGACTGGATAATTCAATCATTTTACTGATGATATCCGCATTGCCGATTGCATATCCGATTCTCCAGCCTGTCATAGCATAGGTTTTGGAGATTCCGTTGATGATGACTGTTTGGTTCTTGATTTCCTCTGATAGGGAAGCGATTGAGATGGCTTCATTTCCGTTATAAGTCAGTCGGTAATATATTTCATCAGCGATGATCAAGATATCGTGCGCAACCGCCCACTCGCCGATCGCCTTCAGTTCTTCAGGCGTATAGATCATACCGGTCGGATTCGACGGCGAATTCAAAAGCAAAGCAACCGTTTTTTCGGTGCGATTGTTTTCCAGATCTTCCACAGTCAGTTTAAAGTCTTTTTCAGGTGCTGTTTCGACGAGCACATTGACGCCGCCCGCCAATTTTATCTGTTCCGTGTAGCTTACCCAATACGGAACAGGCACAATGACTTCATCTCCGGGATTAAGAATGACTTGGAATAGCGCAAACAAAGCGTTTTTGGCCCCTTCAGTCACGATGACCTGATTGACGGCGTAACTGATTCCGTCATATTTTTGATGGTAATCCACAATCGCTTGACGCAATGGCAGGATACCGGCAGTCGGCGTGTAATGATTCGCTTTGTTTGATTGGATTGCCTCTACAGCCGCATTCAAAATTGAAACGTGCGTATCGAAGTCCGGCTCCCCTACGGTCAAGTTAAGGATATCCTTGCCTTGCGCTTTCATGACGTTGACTTTTGCTGACGTCGCCAATGTTGGGGATTCGCTTATTTTTTTCATTCTTTCAGAAATTTTTACCATCTCAATCACTCCAATTTATATGTTTTCTATATCTTTGAGCCATTTACCAGAAATAGCGGATATCAAATAGTAACCAATCGTTTCATTTGCATTTTTGTAGGTGACTTCCCAAACCGGTTCTTCGTTCTCTATCCCGAGTCTTGCTTCCATAATCCTTTCAGGCTTCTTATCCGCCTGGGTGATTGATTTGGCTTCACTTTCGGTGATGACTTCTGCTGTGTTCAGGATAGTGGTTTCACCGCCGTCTTTCTTTATGATGATATACAATTCTTCGTTGTTGTCATCGATACCAGCCAGTGAAAAATACGTTTCGGATCCATTGTACCAATAAAAATCTTGGACTTGCTGGATGTTGGCAAGCTCTTCCGCAATGGCGGTTGCTTCTTTCTCCGCCTGCAACATCGGCTGCTGGCTTCGGTAAAATATCGTGTAGGAGCTGACGATCATCAGGAAGAGAATCACAATCGTCCCAACAATGATATTTTTCTTCACATCTTCCACTTCCTTGTCTTTTTTTGAAACTTAACCGTAATCTCACCTAATTATTAATGATACCTTAAACTTGAAGATGAGGGAATATCCCGACGCATTATTTTTTCAGAAATCCTTGGATTTCTGCATTTATTTCAGCAAGATCTGTTACCTTTATCCCCACGCCCTCCGGAAGCATCTTTTGCATCCTTTTGGAATAATTGCTTTTGGTCAATCTGTCGTCCAGACAAATGACGACACCTTTCGTATTTCTGGAGCGGACAAGCCTGCCTATTCCCTGCTTCAGCCGGATCATCGCCCGCGGGAGGAACTCTTCATAGAACGTCTTCTTGCCTTTGTCCTGGTGAAAGGCTTGGAAGGCTAGATTTTCGGGGCGATGCGGCGGATCGAACGGCAGCCTGGTGATCACTAAAATTTCTACGGCTTGATCGGAAAAATCAATGCCTTCCCAATAGGAAGCAGAACCCAGCAAGATGGCAGCATCTGCCGCCATGAAGCGATTATGCATCCTTCTCCGGCTTCCGGAGAAACCTTGAGCGAGTATCTCGGTTCCCGGGAATCCGGCAGAGACAGCATTTTTGAGTTGATTATGGACCTCCTCAAGCAAGCGGTTGGATGTGAACAAAACTAAGGCTTTCACTTGTTGCGGGAGTACGATTTCCTGCAACGTCGAAACAATCTGTCCGGCGGCTTGTTTATCTTCTAATGACGTGATGGCCTTGATGTCAGTCGGAAGGAAGATCCGCAATCGTTCGCCCAAATTATAGGGTGAGGAAAAATAAGCTTCCTGCAATTCGGCTTCTCCGACTTTATTTTTGAAGTATTCCAGGGAGTCATCTACTTTGAGTGTCGAACTCAAATAGACCGTTCTGCTGAATCGTTCATTGATTTTGGTATGGATTTCTTCAGACAGATCAATCTGGTTCATCTCGATCCTCAGCGAAAGCAGGTCATTACCCCAAGTGTAGTGCAGCACATGATACGTGCCCGGGCGATCTTCGATGAAGTATTGCAGATTGTCCCGGACCGCTTTCAAGTCATCCAGCAACGCTTTTGCGCGCGGACCCATGAGCGGATCGTTACTCAAGCTGGTTTTATCCAGACAACGCATAGCAGCAAGCTTTGTTTCCTGTATATACTTGTGCATTTTCTTGAGGATTTTCTTCATTCCGGTCTCAACCTGAAATTTCTCATCAAGGAAGACCTCACCCTTTTCCTCCACCTCATTGGTCAGGGAGCGCATCAACATTTCTTCCAAATTGGCACATTCCTGTTGTAATTGATCGACTGCGAATTCGAGGTTGAACAGATCATAGTCCAGGGAATCGCTCTCGGTACCATTCTCCATTGCCTCGCGAAAGTCCCGCAGGAAATATCCGAACCGCTTCAATCGCCGCTTCAGGATCGACAAAGCCACACTTTTTTTTTGCGCATCCTGATAGACGCGCGGGAATTGATGCGCTTCATCGAGAATCAATTTTATGGATTCGCACTGGTCAAAAATAGCCAGGTCATCGATGTGGTGACTCAAAAAAGAATGGTTTGTTATGATCAGGCTGGCTTGTTCCGCTTTTTTGTTGTTGAAGGAGAAGAAATCATCATCGCTCCATCTCCCTTTCAATGGGGCTTCATGGCTTTCAAAGGTTAGTTTTTCCCACAAAAAATCGAAGCTCTGAGCCTGACTTAATTCGCTGATATCGCCGGTTTCCGTCTCGGTCAACCAGACGTAGATGCTCATCATGATCAAGGATTCTTTTTTTGTGAGGGATTCCAATGGCAAAGCCGCCAATTTCTCCAGATGGATGATATTCGTCTTCCCTTTCAATGAGCTTACCTGTAGCTCGAACGGCAGCATTTTGCGCAACCTGACCAATTCATTATCCATGATCTGTTCCTGCAGCAGCAGCGTGGATGTGCTGATCAGGACTTTGTTTTCCGGAGTCGCCTGATAAGCAGCAGGCAACAGATACGCCAAAGTCTTGCCGATGCCCGGTGCAGCCTCGATAGCCAGATTTCGGGTAGCTTCTGCCTGTTGGAAGTCAAAAAGCGTTTGCATCATCTCGATCTGCTCCGATCGGATTTCCATACCGTGATTTCCCATCAGTCTTTGGGCCACTTCCGGGAAGTCGGACACTTCTTTTTCTCTGTAGGCAGTCTGTTCCGAAAGTATTTCTTTTACCTTCAGCGCCAACCCGTTTTTGACAAAAATCTTCGGCGGGAGGGGCGATCGCATCTCTTTGGCGGTTTCATAACTTTCGCAGAAAAATAAATCGTTGTCCACCTGACAATGCGCCGATAAGAAATTCAATTTTTCCAGCGTGACCAACGGTAAATTGTTGGCTTTCTCCTTCAACTGGAGGAACAGTTCTGCAGTCGCATGTGCGTCGCTCGCAGCATTGTGGGCACTATCATGGGTCAGAACGAAGTATTTTGACAAATCGCCTAACCGATAACTGGATAAGGTCGGATAGAGGATTTTTGTCAACTCCACCGTGTCCATCGCGCGCAGCGAAAGCGGCGGCATGCCGACCTCATGGAAGGAACTGTCCAAAAAATGATAGTCGAAATGCACATTATGCGCTACAAATACGCACCCTTCCAGCGTGTTGTAGATGAAATCACATACGTCTTCAAAATAGGGCGCCTCTTTGACGTCCTTATTCTTGATCCCCGTCAACTTTTCGATGATATCCGGTATTTTCCTGCCGGGATTGATGGTTATATTGATTTCTTGAACTATTTTGCCGGCCTGAAGCAAGGTACACCCGAATTGAATGATCCGATCCCCTCGTTTGAAGCTGGATCCCGTTGTCTCAAGATCGACAATGGCATAGGTTTTCTTCATAAAAATAATCTCCTAAATAAACAGAAGCTTCTCCTGTTCCGGTATTTCTTTCCGCAAGACTTTCCCTGAAATGATCGCATATAACCAGGAGTCTTTCTGACCAAACTGTGCATGTTATGCAGCTGACCTCATTATATCCTATGTCGTGGCTATTGTTACCGTAAAAACGATAATTGTCGGATTTTTTTGAGGGCTTTGGGTGAGAGGCTGACGAACCCACGCAAAAAAACGGACCCTCGCTTAGCCAGCAAGGACCCATTATTTTGGATGCATTAAACGATATCAGGATAAATGTCTTTCACATTTTTTTCCGGATCGATTACGATATATAATTTGTTTTCGGATGAAACGAATGAAGATTGGTGTTCGTTGTCAAATCCATCGATATCCAATGCTTTGTAAGGGAAGTAGATGCGATCCACTTCAACGATGACGTCGGATTTCGGATGATCCTCATCTTGGTACAGGATATCCATTTTTTCGATATCCTGATGGCTCGCAACACGTTCGAACATGCCTTGCTCAAGCCCACCGAGATTGATATCGCTTGTATTGACGTGATCTGCTTCTTGGTGAATTTCGATACGTAAAGATTCGCAAGGGTGGATTTCTTGGAAATCACTGTTTCCGATTCGGCCGTAGCTTGTTGTAACTTGTTTAATCCATAAATCTCCGATATATTCACGCTTGATTGTCCATGTTTCGCCGTTTCTAAAAATAAATCTCAAACCTGTCATTACTTTTTTCATCGAAATCACTCCTGATATATTTACTTTTTGAATATGTAACTATCTTATCATATTTTTTAATAAGTGGGTACCAATACACTTCCGATGACGGAAAAAAAGTAAGTCGAGCTGCTAGAGGCTATCCATGAATTCATTCGCATTGACAACTGCCCTCGTATGCTTTGCCGATGCGATTTCATGGCCTTGGGAATGGGCAGCGCATTCGAAGAAATATTTGTTCCCTCTGTGTTCCGTCACTCTGACCGTCACCGTTATTTCGGCATGGATGGGAGAGGCTTTTTTATGGTGCAGATCGCAATGGATACCGACCGTCGTGTCGCCTTCGGAAAGATGTTCCTTGACGATTCCCATACAGGCGTTTTCGATCATGGCCAACAATGCCGGCGTCGCAAGAACCGGCAACGTACCTGAACCGATTTCGGATGCCAAATCTTTTTGACCGACGGTATAGGTGACTTCGAATGTCTCGTCCAAATAAATCATCCTTCTTTTCGTAATGAAATCCCTCAGCGCGGAGGGGTTATTCTCCAGTTTGTTTGACAATACCAGTGTTTTCAATTCTTCGAATATCTCACCCACAAAAGGGCCGCCACGTTGGATGTCCAGCAAGGAAAGCAATTCTTTTCCGTCCAATGCCAAATCTTTCAGTTTATGGATCGGCATGGATGCATTCAATTCTATCAAATTTTCGCTCCGGTTCGGTAGACCGAATCCTTCGATGATGGCTTCAATCTCAGTAGCGATTTCGATTCCTGTTTCGAAAAGGAGTGGATAGTCCCAGAATTGCTGCAGGCGTTTTTTCAATGCCTGTACACCAACGCGAATGTCCATGATTTCCTTGCGGGAACACTTCCATTGCCGCAAAAACGGTTCGATCGCTTCGTCCTTCAGATCAAGGAAATGGATCAGCACCGTCCAAGCGATTGTCGTCCCTTTGAACTGCAGCGGAAACAGTGCTAAATCGATTAATTCCTTTTCCCGATTTTGGAAACCCGGACACATCTGGAACAGACGTGTTTCGACAAAAAACTTGATTCCGCCCTTGCGGTTTCTTCCGATGAGAAGCTTATTCCACTCTTCGCGCACGCGCTCCACCGCAATTTTCGAAAGGAGCGGATGGTATTCGATAATGGCTTCTTTCGTAGCTTGTTCGATTTCAAAATCCAATTGGCTCACAAACCTGGCTGCGCGCATCATCCGCAAGGCATCTTCCCTGAAGCGTTCTTCCGGATTTCCGACTGCCCGAATCAATTTGTTAGCCAAGTCCTCCTGCCCGTTGAAGAAGTCTTTGATGTTCCCGTGCCGATCGATTGCAATCGCATTGATCGTAAAGTCGCGTCTTTTCAGGTCGTCCTGCAGACTGCGCACATACTCGACTTTCTCTGGCCTGCGGAACTTCTCGTACTTCGATTCTGTCCGGAAAGTTGTTATTTCGTATGTCTCCCGATCATGTAAAACCATCACCGTTCCATGTTGGATGCCTACATCAAAAGTGATCGGGAAGATCCGCTGAATTTCTTCAGGCATAGCGCTCGATGCGATGTCGACATCCGAAATATCCAGATGCAGCAGCGTGTCGCGCACACTTCCTCCAACAAAGTAGGCTTCATAACCAGCCTGCTCGATGGCTTCGATGATCGGTATCGCTTTTTGAAATTCCGGTGCTTTTATGATCATAGGAATTTTTCCAATCCATAGATCAGGTGATCGATTCCCATTACTTTTCTGCAGGACAGGGCTACTCCGTTCATGAAAGAATCGCGGTCATAGGAATCGTGGCGGATGATCAACCCTTCTCCGGCACTGCCGAATTGCACCTGCTGATGCGCGACCAGGCCCGGCAAGCGGACGCTATGGATTTTCATGCCATGGTAATCAGCGCCTCTTGCGCCTGCGATGAGTTCTTCCTCATCAGGATGCCCTTGTTGATGATCGCCTCTCTCGGCATAAATCAATTCGGCAGTCTTTATGGCAGTGCCGCTTGGTGCATCCAATTTGTTATCGTGATGCAGTTCCATGATCTCCACATCCGGGAAATATTTCGCTGCTTTTGCTGCGAATTCCATCATCAGCACGGCTCCGATCGCAAAATTAGGCGCAATCAGGCCACCCAGACCCAACTGTTTAGAGTAGCTGGTCAATTCTTCAAGTTGCTCGCTGGAAAAACCGGTAGTGCCGATTACGGGGCGCATGCCGTTTTCAAGCGCGAAACGTGTGTTGTCATAGGCTGCATCCGGCCTTGAGAAATCAATCCAAACATCAGCTTCGACTTCCTTGACGAGCGTCGCTTTGTCGCTGTAGACTTTTACAGGATGGCCGGCGTATTGCGGCAATTCATCCAGTTGCTTTTCTGTTGCGAAAGGATCGTATACAGCCGCCAGAGTAAAGTCTTCCTGACGCAAGACCATATTTGTGCAGGCGGTTCCCATTTTGCCTTTGAATCCTGAAACTACAATTTTCATACTACACGTTCCCTTCCGTTTGACGCTTACGGCGCATTTTCCCTGCCGTATCAGCGTTGTATTCAGATCATATTTTTTTCTTCCAATTCTTTTAATTCTTTCGTGAACTTTCTGAAGCTGGTTTCATCGTATTGGATCAGCGCGATATCGATCTGTTTTTTCAGATAATGGATGCGATCCTTCACCGCCAACTTTTCTAATGACTTCTCTACGATCTCTTCCAGATCCTTATCGAAAATTTCGGAGTCTTGGAGGTACGGATTGTCCTCAAGAACACCAAAAAATGAAAGGACTTGGTAGGATTGATCAAAGAACAACTCCAGATAAAAATCCTCTTTCCAATTCAAGCGCAGATCATGGAATGCCTGTTCGGGATCCTCGAATGTCTTTCCGTCTTTATAGTACATGAAGGCATCTTTCGGATTTCCGACTGCGGCAAATCCCATTCCCCTGTTCGTTGTATGGACTTCCTCAATCAGATGGATATTCTTCAATAAAATCTCATGATTAAGCAGATAATTGAGTATCCAAAGGGACTCTCTGCGCTTCAATTGATAATTCTGAATAAACCAAGAAATAAAAATTTTTTTCTCCTCCAAAGTAGGATTCATCATTTTAAAACCTCCTATCCGATGGGATGACGACTTATTGATCGAAATGGTGCAGATCATCATGGAGTTGAAGCAACTCAGTGTTGGCCGGATAAAGAGCCAAACCTTGGTGAATGACCTCGCTCAGTTTTTCCAGATCGCCTTCTTCTCTCAAGAATGCTGCATACTCCAGCAAAAATGCCTCACTATCGGCAAAATGCGGATAAGCCGCCAGGTATTCTTTGCTCGCCGAGTCAAAGTCCTCCAAGGCGTTATGGCTGGCCGCAAGCAACCAATTGTATTGCGGATCGTTGTCTTCCTGCTCTGCCCGGTCTGCAATATATGCAATTAATTCCTCAAATCTTTCTTGTTTCAGCAACAGGTTCCCCAAGGCCAAATGGATACTGGAAAGGTCCGGTTCAAGCGCTGCCGCTTCACGCAAATTATGTTCCGCATCCTGCTCCCTGTTCAGTTTCAATTGCAGTCTGGCCGCTGTCGTGTAAAATTCATGCTGATAAGGATTCCGCGAGATGGCCTGTTCCATCACAGCAAGCGCTTCTTCCAACTCCAGCTCAGCCTCAAGCGCATTCGCCAAATACAAATATGCGCTCAGGTACGCATTGTCCGCTTCGAGCAATTTATTAAAAATGGTGATGGCGCGCGCATATTCCTTAAGTTGGAAATAGGTGAAGCCGAGTTGGAAATAACTGTCAGGGAAATGTTCATCAGCCGGGATTTTTTCCAGATACTGCAAAGCCGTCTCGAATTCGCCGATGGCATTGTGGCAGTCACCCAAGAAAAAATTCAGCTGCGTTGCGGATGTGATTTCGCCGCTTCCGAATGAAAGTTCCTCATAAATCGGGATCGCCTTCTTGTACTCCCCGATCGAATGGTAAAGCTGGGCCAACGCATAATCCAAGATGTGTTCATCCGGCAATAGCGCCATTGCTTCAAAAATTTTCTTTTCGCTGACTTCGTACAGTCCCTGCACTTGATAAGCATCAGCCATCGTCAACAAAGCCTGAGGGTACACGTCACTTTCTTTATCGATCGTTAGGAGGATATCCAAAGCTTGATCGTAATCGTCTTCGTCGATGGCGATTTCCGCTAAGGCGATATTCCACTCCTGTATATGCGGGGCCAGGTAGTTCAATGCTCCATATGCCTCTTTTGCTTCACTCAAGAAGCCCAAGGCATGCATCGTTTCCGCCAATTCGGCCAAATCAGCGCTGTTGTTCTCCAGGACGGATTGCTCAACTGATTGTTTGAACAGTTGGACAGCCGCATCCAAATCATTGTTTTGAATGGCTTCTATCATTGCCTGTGCTTCATTATTCATTCTTCTACTGCTCCTTCAAATACACTCTGATTGGTGGTGCTCCTCCTTTATATTTTATCATAAAGTTCACCATCTGTATCTATTTGTTCCTCAGGCTTTTCTCCGTCAAGGATACATACACTGTCCTCTAACATTCCTTAAAAATTTCAAAAAAATAAAGCTGAAGCCCCGTGAGGCCCCAACTTCATTTTCAAAAATTATTTAACTGCATCTTTCAATGCTTTACCTGGTTTGAATGCAGGAATTTTGCTTGCTTCGATTTGGATTTCTTCCCCAGTTTGAGGATTGCGTCCTTTACGAGCCGCACGATCACGAACTTCAAAATTACCAAAACCGATAACTTGAACTTTTTCACCATCTTTTAATGCTTCTTGAATCACTTCAAATAATGCATCAACGCTTGCTGTAACATCCTTTTTAGTCAAGTTTGTTTTTCCAGCAACTCTTTCGATCAATTCAGCTTTGTTTGCCATGTTGTCCTTTCACCTCCTTTAAAGAAGAAGAATACATGCTTTCTTTGATAACACAACAAAACATGGAAAAACTATTTTTGAGTGGTCCAAAAACAGTTCTGAAATACCGCAGTCAGATTGAAAAGATATTTCTAATAAAGAATATCACACAAACCGTGCTACTGCAACGATTATAGTGGATTAATACCTTCGGGAAGGCAATTTATTTTTTATTTTTTTTGTCTGGCGATCAAACGGAATGGTGTTCCTTCAAAATCGAACGAATCACGGATTCTGTTCTCGAGGAAACGCTCATATGAGAAATGCAGCAATTCCGGGTCGTTTACAAATACTACAAAAGTCGGCGGTTTTACGGCAACTTGCGTCATGTAGTAAATCTTAAGGCGACGGCCTTTGTCTGTTGGCGTCGGATTATGCGCGACGGCATCCATCAGGACATCATTCAATAAGGATGAAGAGATACGACGGTTTTGATTTCCGCTGATTTCCTTGATTTTCGCAGGAATATTGGACAAGCGCTGTTTCGTCACTGCGGAAACATACATGATAGGCGCATATGAGAGGTACTGGAATTCCTTACGGATTTTTTCCTCGAATTCCTTCATCGTATGATTGTCTTTTTCCAAAGTATCCCATTTGTTCACCAGAATGATGATTCCTTTGCCTGCTTCATGTGCATAGCCGGCAACTTTTTTGTCCTGCTCCTGGATCCCCTCTTCCGCATTCAGCACGACCATAACGATATCCGAACGCTCGATTGCGCGGATGGCACGCATAACGCTGTATTTTTCCGTGGATTCGTAGACTTTGCCTTTTTTACGGATTCCGGCTGTATCGATCATCCGGAATTTTGTGCCTTCTTCATCAACGAACATCGTATCGATGGCGTCACGGGTTGTCCCGGCAATATTCGAAACGATTACGCGCTCTTCCCCCAAAATGGCATTCACCAAAGATGATTTGCCGACATTCGGACGGCCGATGAAGCTGAAGTTGATGATATCTTCTTCTTCCGCATTCTCGTCTTCAGATGGGAAATTGGCTACAACCGTATCAAGCAGATCTCCAAGACCTAAACCGTGGCTGCCTGATACAGGATAGGGTTCGCCTAATCCCAGACTGTAAAAATCGAATATTTCGGCGCGCATTTCCGGATTATCCACTTTATTTACCGCCAATATGACAGGTTTATCGGATTGATAGAGAATTCTTGCGACATTCTCATCGGCATCCGTTACGCCTTCTCTGACGCTTGTCAAAAAGATGATGACATCGGCTTCCTCGATCGCCACTTGGGCCTGCAACTTGATTTGGCTCATAAAAGGCTCATCAGTGATATCGATTCCGCCTGTATCAATGATATTAAATGTTTTGCCCAGCCATTCTCCTTTTGCATAAATTCTGTCGCGCGTGACACCCGAGACATCGTCGACTATGGAAATTCTCTCTCCTGCCAGTCTATTGAATATTGTTGATTTCCCTACGTTTGGTCTGCCTACTATGGCCACTACTGGATTTGGCATCTAACCTCCGCCTTTCTTTTCCTCTACAACACAAAACTTTTTGGGTATTTGCTCACTGTGTATGGTTTTCTCAATGTTTTCGTCCATGTCAGTTATAACACATATCCGTCAATAATAACAACAAAAAAAGGGCATGGATGGAATTCCATGCCCTCACATGATCATTTTCCTTGCTGATTAGGCTTCAGAATCGTCTTTCAAACCTGAAAGCTTGTCGCCTAGTAAATCTGCTAATGTGAAGTTTCCGTCTGAATCATCAGCCACATATTCTTCGGTCTTTTTCTCTTTTTTCTCTACAGCTGCAGGTGCTTCGTTCGCAGCTTTTTCTTCCAGAGCCTTGATGCTCAGAGACAGGCGTTGCTCATCTTCTTTTGCATCCAGTACTTTGACTTGAATTTCCTGGCCTTCTTGCAGCACTTCATGCGGCGTTGCAATATGCTGATGTGAAATTTGGGAAATGTGCACCAAACCTTCGACACCAGGGAAAACTTCCACGAATGCACCGAAGCTTGTCAAACGTTTGACAACACCAGTCAACACAGCTCCAACCGGCGCTTTTTCCGCGATCGCATCCCATGGCCCAGCCAATGTGTCTTTGATGCTTAAGGAAACACGGCCATTTTCTTTGTCGATGGACAAGATTTTGACTTTGACGGTTTGCCCGATTTCCAAAACGTCACCAGGATTCTTCACATGCTCATGAGCAATTTGAGAGATATGGACCAAACCATCCACGCCACCCAAATCGACAAATGCTCCGAAATTGGTCAAACGAGCGACAGTTCCTTCGACAACGTCTCCGGCTACCAATTCATCCATCAGCTTGCCTTTGTTGGCTTCTTTTTCTGATTCCACTACCGCTTTATGCGATAAAATCAAGCGATTTTCGCTCGGTTCAAGTTCGACAATCTTGAAAGTCATTACTTTGCCTTTATAAGAACTGAAATCTTCCACAAAATGATCTTCGACCATTGAAGCTGGAACAAATCCTCTCACGCCGACATCAACGACCAATCCGCCTTTAACGACGTCCTTGACTGGCGCTTCGATAATTTCGTTGTTTTCGAATTTATCTTGGATCTCTTTCCAAACGATTTTAGCATCGACACGACGCTTCGAAAGTAAAAAGCTTCCATTTTCTTTATCTTTGATTTGTTTTATGACAACCAAATCCACAACGTCACCTACGTTTAGGATTTCTGTAACTTCATCGAATGGTTTTGCAGATAATTCGTTGTAAGGGATAACTCCTTCAACGCCGCCCCCAATGATTCCTACGATGGCTTGTCTATCTTGGATACTTAAAACTTCCCCCTTGACAGTATCACCCACCTCAATGGATAACGCTTCATCCAACACATCTTGCATAGTCTGCTCAACGTTATTGGACTCTTCTTCATTTAACTCTGGGTTTTCAATGTAATCTGACATGTAACTATTCCTCCTAAAAGTCTGCGGCAACCGATTGGCTAGGTCCCTTAATTCCTTCGCCTTTCGGCTAAGAAATTAATCCTTGACTCTATATTTTTTGAAAGCGTAATACTGCATATAATCATTTTAACATTTTTGCTTAAAATCGTCTAGTATTGTTAATCCAATGTTTGTAAGGGTTTTATAGTCGCTTCGATAATGCTGAGAATTCGCTTCACCACTTCGTCGATATCCAGATGTGTAGAATCCAAAATGATGGCGTCGTCCGCTTTTTTCAACGGTGAAATCTTCCGGGTGCTGTCCAAATGGTCGCGGCGTTTCATATCTTCCGTCAACTCTTCCAAAGAAGCGCTCATACCCTTTGCAGTGTTCTCTTTGTAGCGTCGCAGTGCGCGTTCTTCGGCTGTCGCTGTCATGAAGATCTTGACTTCTGCATCTGGCAATACGACAGTACCGATGTCCCTTCCATCCATTACCACGCCACCTGATTGTGCGATGCTCTTTTGACGGGCAACCATTTCTTCACGCACTTTGGCAAATGATGCAACCAAGGAGACGTTTTGGGTCACTTCATCCGATCTGATCAATTCGGTCACGTCCTCATCATTCAGAAAAACATGCTGCATTTCATTTCCCGCAGTCGAAAAGCTGATCCTGATCCCTTGCAACAATTTATTCAGTGCCTCTTCATCATGGAGATCGCCTCCGGTGGATAAAGCCGCATAAGTCAACGTTCGGTACATCGCGCCTGTGTCCAGATAGATGTATCCCAACTTTTCCGCAACTTTCTTTGCGATGGTGCTCTTTCCTGCTGATGCTGGACCATCGATGGCAATATTCATTTTTTTCACAATAACCCTCCAACTTCATTCTGTACGATTTCATCGAAAAAGCCGCCTTATCAGACGGCTTTCATTATTTAACGTTCAACACCATACCGATTTGTGCTTCTGTGCTGACCAACCCGTTAGCCTGCATCAATTCATCCAAAGTCATCCCATGGTTCAAAGCGATCCGGTAAAGGTTGTCACCCGCTTTGATTGTGTAGGAATTATTGTATGTGCCGGTTGCCGTTTCCGGTTCTTTGATTGTCTCAACCGGCGTTTCGACCACTACAGGGGCAATGCTGGAACTTGGGACTTCCACAATCGCCGATTCCGGTTCTGTGACGCTCTCAACGACTTCACTGGATGATTCGGCCTCTTCGGAAGACGTTTCTTCACTGCTCTCGACACTGGAGCTGGCTACTCTTTTATTGATCATCACTTGCTCAGCACTCTTAGGTGCGGGAGTATTTTGATTCTGTTTATTTAAATAGATGGTTGCAAAAGGAATGATCAGAATAGCCAAAAAGAGAAACAGCAATACTTTTAATAGAGGTGCTACTTCTTTATTTTTTGTATTTCTGGCCGAACGCGAATATTGTCGGCTCTTCAGATTTTCATCTTCGCCGAACTTACGTGACCAAGGCTCTCCATTATTGCGATTGCGATTCTTTTTATCCATTCGGGTTCCTCCTATAAGTGATTCATGCTAATTGTAGCACATTTCCGCAAATTTTGGGTTAAATTTTATAAAAGAAAAAGGTCGGACACGATTTTTTCCCAATGCTCCGCCCCTCTCGTTGGAAGCGCCTTCCTTGACCATGCTTCTCCCGCTAAAGGTTCGTCCTCTTTCCCGCAACTGTCACAGCAATAGTCAGGTTTGACGAGGCAGCTTTTCCCGAAATAGGCGGAGATGTACTCACGCTTGCAATCTTCCGTTTCAGCGAATCCCTTCATACTCTTCAGCAAGTTCCTCTTGAGATCATGGCGGTTCGAGATAAATTGCTTCGCTTCCTCTTTTGTTAGTCGCTGCCGAAGTATATGCAGCAGTAACGTTTGCTCGGTCGGACCCCCGTAATCGGGATTGATCGCCCGATTCTTGACAACACTTTCAATCACATAATCATTCGGAAAATCGCTTTGCAGCATCTTCACTTTAAAATTGAAGTCTGTTTCCGAATACAAGAGGACTGCTATGCTCTGCTGGCCGTCCCGCCCGGCTCTCCCGATCTCCTGAACATATTCCTCAAGCGAATTCGGCATGTGATAATGGATCACATAACGGATGTTCGGTTTATTGATCCCCATTCCGAATGCGCTTGTGGCACAAATGACGTCCAACTCATCCCGAAGGAATTGATGCTGAATGGTGATCCTGTCTTCGTTCATCCGGTCGGCATGATAGGATTCCGCGCGTAAGTCTGTTTTTTTTCGGATCATGAAAGCCACCGCATCAGCTTGTGCCTTACTGGAAAAGTAAATGATACCCGGGTGTGGATATTTCCCCAAAAGCTCCAGGAGGTACTCATTTTTCGAATCTGGAGGCACTGCTGCGACCTTATAATAAATATTGGCACGGTCGACCGCTCCTTCAAATACGTTCAAAGCATTTCCATCGATATGCAAGGATCCGATGATGTCAGCCATCACGGCCGGCGTCGCTGTGGCGGTGAGAGCCAATGTCAATGGATTGCCCAATTCTTGCCTAGCTGCCCCCAGAAAAAGATAATCGGATCGGAAATCCAACCCCCATTGGGAGATGCAATGCGCTTCGTCGACCACAAACAAAGCAAGCGGGATCTGCTTGAGTCTATTCATTACAACTTGGTTCTGCAGCATCTCGGGAGAAAGGAACAAAAACTTGATTCGATCCAACTTGCTCAGTAATCTTTGCCTTTCTTCGAACTGCAGCATGCTGTTCAATGAGGCCGTCCTTTTTTCACCCATATATTTCAGTTGGGCCACTTGGTCTTCCATCAAAGACAAAAGGGGCGAAACGATAACGATAATCCCCTCCAAAAGATAGCCGCTCAGCTGGTATATCAACGATTTCCCGGTTCCGGTCGGCAAAGTGGCCAGCGTATGTTTGCCCGCCAAAACAGATTGGATGGGCTCCAATTGACCGGCTTTGAATGCCGAGTAGCCGAAGTAGTTCTGAAGTTCTGATTTCAATTGTGCCTCATCCATATTTAGCCGCAACCTCGCTTCTTATTTGTATCAACCGGGACTCGAAAAAGTTTATTTCGGAAAATACTTTTTGGATTTCCCTGTAATCGACACGAACTTCGTGCTCCAAAAGCTGTTGCAGATACTGCATTTTCTCCCTGTCCAAAAATTCTTTCGTCGGGAATTCGGGATAGATCAGGGCGATTTCAGCAAAGTGATCTTGGATCGTGCTCTGTTTCAGTCCCCGCATCGAAATGATTTCATTCATGGCATGCCCGTTCATGAAATAACGCATCGTCGTTTCCGCGCTTGCGGAAGCTAAGCCATTTTCATTTATCGTCATGAACACGACCGAAGAAAGGACTGGATACTTTTCCGGTTCTTTTTCCAATGCATCGTACAAGCTCAGCCAAATTTGGTGCAGCAGTATTTTCACCTCTGCTTCATCCAACAAAAACAGTTCAGCCATTTGACCGGTTGTTTTCCTCAGGTGGTCATTACCTTCAAATTGAAGCGCAAAGAGCCCGGCATCCCTTTCAGGCATACACGACAGAAAGGAATGCCATTCCTTTCCACAGCTTTTCGCAAAAGACGCTTTGTCTCCTGAATGATTTGCCAACAAGCGCTTCATCCAAATCTGTTCTTTTGCTTCCCTTTCGATGGGGTAGTAGTGTTTATTTTTATGCAGTATTTCGGAAAGGATTTGGATCAGAAACAGCAACCGACGACGCAAAATGCCCTGAACGATAGCATATTCCATTTGGTTTGCCAAGGAGAAATGCGCGTGATCGCTAAAGAAAGCAGTTTTTGTTTCGTAGCCTGTTTCCGTAAGAAGAAAACCTTCACCATCATTGCCGATTATCAAACCATCCGAAACTAACCGCTCCAATCCTTTTTTCAACACTGTCGGTTTCATGCCCGGCATGACACTGAAATAGGCTTCCAGATCATATTGGCGGCACTGGAGCATAGTGGACACGGTCCGTTTTCCGATCAGGATATAAAAAAGCGTCGCTTCCTTGATGGGGCGCTCGGTTGAAATGCAATCCAAAAAAAGATACTCTATATAGGTCAGATCTTTCATCATATCACCACCAAATTTTTGTAAAGAAGGTACTTCTGTTATGTATTATACCAAAGTAAACCAGGATAGCTGCATCGCTTGTGGACTTTGCCAAATAATTTCACCAGATCTCTTTGATTACACTTCCGAAGGGATAGCTTTCACCAAAAAGGATTTGAATGCAGGAAATGTGCCGGTACCCGCCGAATGCTTTGACGCCTTTTTGGAGGCCTACCGCAAATGCCCAACCGGTGCCATATTGCGTTCCGATCGACCTTTCCCTTCAGAAGAGCAGTGATTGTGTTCGAGCCGTTGCTCAGGTACACTCCAAAAGAGGCTGCACCCGCAATCATTACTGATTCGGGTGCAGCCTCTTGTTTTTGAAAAGAATAAATCGTGAACCGCAAGTTTTTACTGAGCAAACGGAACTTTATTCTGAGCCAACCAAGGCTTCAGCTTTGGCATCACCAAGAGGATGACCGCACTGACGACAAGGCCTTTGATGATATTGAAAGGCAAGATGCCAGCCAATACCAATTCTTTGACGGAACCCATCTCAAAGTTCAACAAATACATATATAAAGGGGTGATGATGACCCAATTGGCTACCGATAAGACAACCGTCAAAACCAAAGTGCCCGTCAACAAAGCCAAGATGACGCCTGTTTTCGTCTTCGCTTTTTTCAATAGGTAATAGACAGGCAATGTGTAAGAGAGAGTCGCCAGGAGACTAGCGAAGTCACCGATAGGATAGCCCATGTCCCCGCCTGTTTGAATATAGTGCAAAACGGATCGGATGACAGCGGAGATGATCCCGCCGGCTGGTCCGTAAAGGAATAGCGATAGCAAAATCGGCAAATCGCTGAAGTCGATCTTCAGATAAGAAAAGGCTGGAATAACCGGAAAAGCGATAAACATCAGCACGAACGCCAATGCCCCAAATAGTGAAATACCGACCAATCTTTTTGTTTTATTTTGTTGCATGTTAATGAATCCTCCCTGTTGACTGTCTCAGAGATGGGTTTCTCCAAATATAAAAAAAGCCCTATCTTTATCATCCTCAAATGGATACATAAAAATAGAGCCTTTGAAATTGCAATCCAAAGAAACCCCATCTTCTTCCATCCAGACTTTACTGTCGGTACTGGAATTACACCAGTTCAGCCCGCAATGAACCATTGCGAGGTCGTGGACTTTCACCACCGGTCGGGAATTTCACCCTGCCCTGAAGACGAATCTTATTTATATTTTTGTTATATACAGACTATAAGTGATACATACGCTCTTGTCAAGTCAGATTGTAACGGTTTCGAGATATTTTTTTTAGAGTATTATCCGACTGCTTTTCTCAAACCGCTCGAAACGGGAAACGGACCAAGAATGTCGTCCCTATACCCGGTTCACTATGGACCTCAATTTCCCCATCGTGCGCTTCCACGATTGTCTTCACGATCGAAAGCCCGATACCGGTCCCTTTTTGCTTCGAGTATGTCCGCGATTTATCATTTTTGTAGAAACGCTCGAAGATGAACGGCAAACTTTCCGCTTGAATGCCGATTCCGTTATCGCTGATTTCAAAAACTAACTTATCCAACATATCATCCAAACGGACGGTTATATGGATGAATTTTTGCCTGCGTGTGCCGGTTTCGGCTGAATAACGTACCGCATTATCGATCAGATTATAGAATACCTGATTCATTTTTTCTTCATCGAAGGAATAGGTTTTGATGCCATCAGCCAGTTCATAAGTGAATTGGATGGCTGCTTCTTTGAAACTGTTCTCGAACCTGCCTGTCAAATGGTCGAAGAATGCCGCGAGATCGACGGTTTGCCGATTCAAGTCGATGTACCCCGCTTGCATGCGCGACAGATCCAGAAGATTGTTCACCATTTTGTTCATCTCGGTCGTTTCATCCAAAATGATTTGAGCCATTTCAATTTTCTCGTCATTGCTTTCAGCGATATTGTCGATGATGGCTTCGCTGTAACCTTTGATCATCTGTAACGGCGTCCTCAAATCATGGGATACATTCGTGATGAAATCACCGCGGATGATGTCCAACTGCCGTTCATTCGTTACATCCTGCAGCACAATCAGGACGCCAGCAGTTTTTTGAAGATCTGCCTGGATGACCGGAGTCACTTTTACATTATAGTACCGCTGAGACCAACTGAGATCCGCTTCTGTCCCGGCTGTTGTTTTGAAGGCGTGCTCGACCATTTCCTTGAACTGATGCGGTATCGCCCTAGCTTCCGCATCCGGATCCACCCTTCGCCAAAAATCCAAAAACTCTTGGCCCGGTCCGTTGACTAACTTCAAGTGAAAGTTTTGGTCAAAATAAAGGATCCCTGTCGGCAAGGAATCGAACAGATGATTCAACAGTTCGCGTTCTTCCCTGTTCATCAGCATCGTGGCTTGGAGGGTCTTTCCCAGCTTATTCATGGCGGTACCCAGTCCGGATATCTCGTCGTAGGATTCGAACGTGATTCTCTTGGAGAAATCATTCCGTGAGTATTTGAAGGCGATATCCGTCATAACCTCCAACGGTTCAGAAACATTCCTGATGAGATGCTGATAATAGATGATGGTCCCCATCAGATAGACGGTCAACAACAACAACGTGATGCTTTTTGCGTTCAGATCATAAGCCTGAAATTCATCCAAATCGTAACCGATGACGAGCATTCCGGGTTGTCCCTGCAATTCAAAAGAGTGAACGAAAACCATCAAAAGCAAAGGGTTATTATCTTCGTCTTCTATGGTGATTCTGCTGAAATCATCCTCGTTGCTGTCGATCGCATCCAGAACTTGATCATCCGCCAAAATATTCTTCAGAAGCATTTCGGACTGCCCTTTCAGATCCGGATTTTGCACGACGAAACGGCTCTGATTCCCTATTTTGATATAATAGGGCAATTCCGGATCCAAAGACTGCGCAGTACCCGCTTGTCTGAGATAAGCTTCAGGGGAACTCATAATCGTATCCTTGTACGCGGTGATTTTCTCCTGCAGCATTTTGTTATAGGTGTCTTCGATTGAGTTCACACTGATGATTGCGTGGCCGATATACATCAAAGTCATGATGGCTATAGTCAAAAAAGTCAATAGAACCCATGATTTGAGGAATATGCTCGTCCTTCTCATTGCTTATCGTCTGCTGCTTGGTCATCATTCGGGGAGAATTTATAACCCATCCCCCAAACGGTCACTATCATTTTTGAAACAGGTTTCGATTGCTTCAACAGTTTTTCCCGTAACCGCTTGACGTGCGTGTCGACCGTACGCAGATCACCAAAAAATTCGTATTTCCAGACTTCTTTCAACAGGACTTCCCTTGTGAAAATTTTCTCCGGCGACTTTGAAAGATAAAGCAACAATTCAAATTCTTTGGGTGTTAAATTAATGGCCACCTCGTCAACCAGCACTTTTCGGGCATCCGGAAAAATCTTCAGCATCGGATATTCAATTGTACTTGATTCCGATTCCGACGGTTTCGTCCGCTTCAGTATGGCTGCAACCCGCAACATGACTTCCCTTGGGCTGAACGGCTTCACAATGTAGTCGTCCGCTCCGGACAAGAATCCTTCTACGCGATTGTTCTCTTCTCCGCGGGCAGTGATCATCATGATCGGTATTTCTTTTTCTTTGCGGACAATTTTGGCTACTTCAATGCCGGTCATGCCAGGAAGCATGATATCCAACAAAACCAAATCGTAATGGTTATTCAGGATCATCTCTACTGCGGCTGTTCCATCCTCTGCCTCGGCTGTTTCGTAGCCATCCTTTTCCAGATAGAGTTTCAGCAGTCTTCGGATGCGCTCTTCGTCATCCACAATCAATATTTTCCCGCTGGAATTTGTCATCGTGATCATCCTCTCTGATTCGATAAGAAAACTACCTTTTTGATGCCTTTTCGTTCGCAAGAGCCATATTCTTCAGCTTCTCGATTTCAAACGCCTTCAGCTCTCGGTGTTGCCCCGGCTTCAGATCACCAAGCGTAAGGAACCCGAATGATTCCCTTTTCAGTTTTTCAACGGGACAACCAATTTTTTCGAACATTTTTTTGACTTGATGGTTCCAGCCTTCATGGATCGTCAATTCAATGATTGCTGTATTTTTTTGGGAATTGGCAGAAATCAACTTAGCTCTCGCTTTCGCTGTTTTTTTGCCGTCGATCACGATCCCATTCTCCAATTTGTTCAAATCGGAACGCGTAGGGATACAGCCGACCTTAGCGACATAGGTTTTGTCGATGTGGTATTTGGGATGGGTCAGCAGGTTCGCAAACTCACCATCATTGGTCAAAAGCAGCAGCCCAGTCGTATCATAGTCCAATCTGCCGATCGGATAGATCCGCTCTTTCACATTGAAGAAGTCAGTGACGACAGTGCGATCTTTGTCGTCCTTCACAGATGAGAGGGTATTCTTTGGTTTGTAGAACAAGTAATAAACCGGCTGTTCACGATAAATCGGTAAGCCGTTCACTTCCACTCTGTCACTTTTTGAAACTTTGACCCCTAATTCCGTTACCTTATTCCCGTTTACGCTTACTGCACCAGAAGTGATCAGTTCTTCGGCTTTCCGCCGTGACGCTATTCCAGCATGAGCAATAACTTTCTGTAATCTTTCCATTTATTCACCTATTATTCTTATTTGTTTTTGTCGATCATTCTTATTCCGGTATGATGGAATCTGTATTAAAAAAAGCAAGTTGGTTATCTGTGTCTTCGTCCGCAGGAAAATCAAAAAGATCGAAGGATTCATTATCCTGCATTTGAAATAACTCCTCCACATTCGGAAGATCATCAATTGTCGTCAGTCCGAAGTAATTCATGAAATAATCGGTTGTACCGTAAATGATCGGCCTACCCGGCGTTTCGGAACGTCCAATTTCCTTTATTAGCCCTCTCAGCAACAGCCTTTGGACCAGCCCGGCTGACTGCACACCGCGAATCTGATCGATTTCCATCCGCGTCAATGGTTGCTTGTATGCGATAATCGCCAGCGTTTCCAGGGCAGCTTGTGATAAGTGCGTCGCGAATGGGGAAACAGCGTACATTTTGATGAGTTCTGCATACTCTCTTTTTGTGGCGAGTTGGTATCTTTTGCGGGTTTCGATAAGCGTCAAACCGGAGTGGATGTTGTCATTATGACTAGCTCGCATCTCGACCAACAAATTTTGTGCTTCCAATGCGGTGATCTCCAACAAAGAGGTGATTTCATCCATGCTCAAGCCATCATCCCCTGCCACAAACAACAGACTTTCCAGTGCCCCTTTTTTATTCATTTGCCAAAACTCCCATATTGCGTATTAAAAAAATAGTTCCGTACGTATCTTCTTGAGAAAAATTGATTTTTCTTTCTTTGACCAGTTCAAGCATCGCCAAAAACGTATTCACTATCTGCGATTTCGTCTGCACTTCAAAGAAAGCCGTAAAGGGAAGACGAGGATCAGAGTCATTCGGCAGGTTCTCCAACTTCTCCATGATCCAAGTCATCGTCTGGTCAACCGTATATTGTTCCTGCTCCATTGTGGCCTGAAGCGGCTTCTTTTTCTGCAGTTTCTGATACATCTTCTGAAGTGCAGCAATCAAATCTGCAGCGGAAACTTCACCCGGAGCCAGCGGGATTGCTTGTTGAAGCTCCTCCAAGTCCGTTGCCGACTTCGTGAAATACAAACCTCGTTCCTGTTCCATAGTTTTTAATGCTTTGGCGGCTTCCTGGAATTGCTTGTATTCCACGAGCTGTTGAATCAAGCTTTCCCTTGGGTCCTCGCCCTCTTCATAAAACTCCTCTTCGAAGGTCACTTCTTTCTTGGGAAGCAACATCCGACTCTTTATTTCCAACAATGTTGCAGCCATCAGCAAATAGTCTCCGGCAACATCCAGTTTCATCTCCTGCATCGTGTCCAAATAACGCAGATATTGAAAAGTCACCTCTGCAATCGGTATATCGAAAATATCGACTTTCAATTCTTTTATCAAGTGCAGGAGGAGATCCAAGGGTCCCTCAAAATCCGGCAATATGAGGGTGAGTTCATTTTGTTCGCTCACAATGATCCACTCGTTTCCTCATCGCTTCGGTTCAATTGCTTCTGATTCCATTTGGCGATGAATGGCGCGGTTTCCAGAGTCCCGTTGATTGTGCTTGTGGGATAGTGTTGTTGCAGTCCATCCAAAAGTTGATGGACAATGCCTTCATTCCGAAAAGAAGGCGAGACAGCGATATGACGAACCAGCACCATTGTCTCATCTATTTCCACACCTATCAAAGCAACGATGTTATCTGTCTCTTCATCTTTCCACAAGAATAGTTTCCTATCGACATTTTCGATGTAGCTTTCCATTTCCGGCTTCAGCCTCGCCACATTTTTTAGATCTGTTACATAGGAAAGCAGTCCCATAGCTATTTTTTCATATGATTGATTATAAGAAATGAACACTTCGATCTCCTTCTCACTTCGTATTTACCTTGATACCCGTTCTGAATCGCCTCATTCTGTACGGGTACGACTCTTAGCAACAACATTGTACGATAGCGTTGTTTTCGTGACCCTTATTTACAGGACTGTCAATACATTCTTCAATAAGGCTTTGAATGTTTCTTTGACCCGGGTTGTTGTTTCGACGACTTCTTCATGATTCAGGGTTGCTTGCATGCCTGAAGCTAAATTAGTTATACAGGAAATGCCAAAAATGCGCAAACCTGCATGACGCGCTACTATGGCTTCCGGTACTGTGGACATGCCGACAGCGTCAGCACCCAACACCCGGCACATACGGATTTCTGCTGGCGTTTCATACGTCGGACCTGTCAGGCCAAGATAAACGCCTTCCTTCAGATCCAAGCCCATCTCAGCAGCGACTTGTTTTATTTTCACTTGATATCCGGAATCGTAAGCTTGGCTCATGTCCGTGAAACGCGGCCCCTGCTCGGGATCATTCGGACCGATCAAAGGATTTTGGCCCGTCAGATTGATGTGATCCGTGATCAGCATCAGATCCCCGGGTGTGAAGGCATAACTGATGCCCCCGGCCGCATTTGTCAGCGCCAAGGAATGGATGCCCAGATACTTCATTACTCTGATCGGAAAAGTGACCGCTTCGAGCCCATAGCCCTCATAAAAATGAAAGCGCCCTTGCATGGCGATGACTTTCTTTCCGCTCAGGTTTCCGTATACAAGTTGGCCTTTATGCCCTTCAACCGTCGATTCGGGGAAGTAAGGGATTTCCTCATAAGGAATCGCAATCGCGTCCGTTATCTCATCAGCCAATTCGCCTAGGCCTGAACCCAAAATCAAACCGAATTCAGGTTCCAATAAGCCTTTTTCTTCTAAAAATTCTGCGGCTATCCGCACATTGTTTTGATCATTTGTCATATTCCCACACCTCACTAGTCCAATTGGTCCAAAAAACTACGCCCGTTTTTAGTGGCGGCCACTCGGAAATTATCGGATACAGTCGCACCGATGTCCGCAAACTTGCCTTGATCGATTTTGCCGCGGCCTGCCATTTTTTTCGAATAAGCCAATAATGGAACATACTCGCGTGTATGATCTGTTCCAGGGAACGTTGGATCATTGCCGTGATCTGCGGTTATCAACAATAAATCATCATCTTCCAAAGCAGCCAATATCTCTGGAATACGCGCATCAAAATCTTCGATCGCCTTGGCATACCCTTTCACATCTCTACGGTGTCCAAAGAGCGCGTCAAAATCGACCAAATTTAGGAAGCTTAGGCCTTGAAACTCTTTTCCCATGACCGTCAGCAGCTGATCGACGCCGTCCATATTACTTTTCGTCCGCACATATTCCGTTATGCCTTGGCCATTATAGATGTCATTGATTTTGCCGACGGCGATCACATCGAAGCCCGCTTCCTTCAAATAATCCAAGGTCGTTTGCCCGAATGGATTCAAGGCGTAATCGTGCCGGTTGCTTGTGCGGATAAACTGGCCCGGAGTGCCGATATACGGTCTGGCGATGATCCGCCCGATCATGTAAGGATCTTCCAAAGTAATTTCTCTGACATATTCGCAGATCGCGTACAATTCCTCAAGCGGAATGATGTCTTCGTGCGCGGCAATCTGCAGCACCGGATCCGCCGACGTGTAGACAATCAAATCACCGGTCTTCATTTGGTGCTCACCGAATTCATCGAGTATTTCCGTCCCGCTGGCCGGCTTGTTCCCGATGATTTTCCTGCCTGTATGGGCTTCGATTTTCTGGATCAATTCTTGCGGAAAACCATCAGGAAATACGCGGAATGGTGACTGGATGTTGAGCCCCATGATTTCCCAATGGCCAGTCATCGTATCTTTACCGACGGATTCTTCCTCAAGTTTTGTATAGTAGCCGATGGATGCGCTGTCCGGTTTTACACCAGCCAGTTCGCGTATATTCCCCAAACCCAACTTCTCCAGATTGGGAATGTCCAGCCCTGCGACTTCCGCGATATGTCCAAGCGTATCCGAACCGACATCGCCGAACTTGTGGGCATCTGGTGCTTCGCCTATGCCGACTGAATCCAATACGACCAAATGGATGCGATTAAATTTCATGTTCCTGTTCCTCCTTTATCCTCAGCGGACTTGATCCGTTACGCTTCAAGCACGAGGATGATATTTTTGATAGATTTCTGCCATTCTTTCTGTTGTGATGTGCGTATAAATCTGGGTTGTGGAAATATCAGCATGCCCCAACAGTTCCTGTACAATCCGCAGATCTGCCCCGTTTTCCAGAATATGCGTCGCAAAAGAATGACGCAGCATGTGCGGAGATACATTCTTATTGATGCCGGCATCCCGCACAGTTTGCTTCAGATTTTTCCAGATCCCTTGACGGGTGAACCCATTGCCATGGAAATTGAGGAAAAGATAAGCCGTCTCCTTCTTCCCACGCGCCAAAGCTGGCCGACTGTCCGACAAATATTCCGAAATCCAGAAGGCGGCTTCCTCACCCAACGGCACGATTCTTTCTTTGTCGCCCTTCCCTATCGTTTGGATGAACCCGATATCCAGATGGATTTCGCTCATCGTAATGTGGATGAGTTCACTGACGCGAAGACCAGTAGCGTACAATAGTTCCAATATGGCCCGGTCCCGCAAGCCAAGGACAGTTTTCACATCCGGCGTAGCCATCAGGCGTTCGATTTCATCCATCGAGAGCACTTTCGGCAACTTCTGCTGCTTTTTCGGCAGCTGAATAGTGACCATCGGATCATTTTCGATCAACCCTTCTTGCTTCAAGTATTGATGAAATCTCCGGAGACTGGTGATCATCCTTCCGATCGAGGCTGTCGCTAATTTTTCCTCGTTCAAAAATTGTAGATACAAAAGCACATCCGGTTTGGTGACATCGTCGAATGCATGAATCTCATTCTTTTCCAAAAAACGGCTATATTTTCTGAGGTCCCGCTGATAACTGATGATTGTATTATCCGATAACCCTCTCTCAATCCTCAAATAACGCCCGTATGCATTGATTTCTTCTTCCATATCACTTAATCCATTTCGGCCTTTACAGGCTATTTATTCCTTTGTTTTTGTTGGCAGTCACGGCAAATACCGTGAAAAGTCAAACGATGGTCTTTCACCACAAACTGATAGCGGGCTTCGACATCTTTTTCGACCTCACCCAACAAATCTTCGTGTATTTCTTCGATATTGCCGCATTCGATGCATAAAAGATGATGATGGAAATGTTCATTGTTGGTCCTTCTTAAATCGTAGCGGGACAAGCCGTCTTCAAACACAACTTTGTACGTGATGTTCAGTTCGGTCAAGATTTCCAATGTACGATAGACCGTGGCAAGACCGATATCGGGATGCTTAAGCCGCAACAGCAGGAAAATTTCCTCCGCGCTGAGATGCTCTTTTTCCTTTTCCAGCAGCACGCTGACAGTAGCTTCTCGTTGTGGAGTGAGCTTGAACCCTGCCTCTTGCAATTGTTTTTTGATGGTGTTTAATGACAATTCCGTCACTGCTGTCGGCTCCTTTAAGGACAGGCTGAGCCTAATCCTTTTTGATTAATTTTGTGTGACCATCTTCTTGGATGATCAGCCTGGCCTTCAGCAAATGTCCCAACGCCCTTTTGAATTGCGCCTTGCTGATGCCAAAGTATTCTTTGATCGCTTCAGGGTCACTCTTATCCCAATAAGGCAAGCTGTGCGTAGGGCTTTGCTCCAGCAACACCAAAATCATGGCTGCGTCCTCACTGATTGCTTCGTGGGCACGCGGTTTTAAGGACAGGTTCAGCATGCCGTGTTGACTGATGCCGATTACCCGCCCACTGACGACTTCACCCAAGCGTGGTTCGATTTCCCGCTCGGAGGGATGAATGAACCCGATGTAATGATCATCCGTCAAGATGAACGTACCCACCAATTTCAAACGGAAGACGGTTCCAGTCACATCTTTATTTTTCAATTCCTCACCCGGAGAACGGGAAATGGAACGGAATACCGGTTCATCGGCGATGACTCCCCACAGACGGTCTTTGCTGTCCTGCTCCAAGGCAATCAGCAGTCGATCTCCCTTTTTCGGCCACAGTGATTTGATATCGGGCAAGTTATCCAAAGAAACGACAATTTCTTTGTCCTCAAGACCGATATCCACAAACACACCTAAATCTTTCCGGACAGCCACAACTGTTCCCCAACCATATTTCCCTACTTGGCTTGTCGGCTCCTTCAAGGTCATGCGCAGTTGCTTGTTCATCCCTTCGTAGACGAATCCTTTAACAGTGTCCCCTAACTGCAACGCCGTTTCCGACTCTGCCTTATCCAATCTGTAAGTGATGCCGTCTTTCTGGACGAAGACACTTTTCTCGTTCTCGTCCACGATCACACCTGTAATGATTGTTCCTAGTACTTTACTCATATTTTTCCTCCAGACGGTCCTTCCGTCGCTGTATTTCTTCTATTTTATCATATCACAAAATGATTTCCAAAGCGCCGTTGTTCCGCGCTTGTCATATTTGTCATATTTATGCTTATTATCCGTACTCAAGGAAAGCAAATGGGTCCGAGACTCTCGTCCCAGACCCACAGATGCTCTCTAATTTAGTTAAGCTTAGATGGTAGTTGTTGCACCGCGGTAAATGATGCCGCGACGAGAATCGATTGTGATCAATTCATTGTCTTCCACTAATGTAGTCGCATTGGCTGCTCCTACGATTACCGGGATGCCACTTGCGATACCGACAACCGCAGCATGACTTGTCAAGCCGCCAGCTTCAACGATCACCGCTGCAGCTTTTTCGAATGCAGGTGTATAGTCTTTATCAGAAGTCTTCAACACTAAGATGCAGTCTTCTGTAACTTTAGCGATTGCTTCCTCCGCGGAAAGAGCCACAACAGCTTTACCGATGACAGATTTATCGCCGATACCTTGGCCGGAAGTCAATTTTGTTCCGATCAATTGGATCTTCATCAAGTTTGTTGTGCCGCGTTCGCCTACTGGTACACCAGCAGTGATGATGATCAAGTCGCCTTCTTTAGCGAATTTTTCTTCTTTGGCAACTTTAGCAGCCAATTCCATCATTTCATCAGTTGAATCAGGTTTTTCGGTTACGAACGGATACACACCCCATGAAAGTGCCAATCCGCGTCTTTGACGCTCCGAGAAAGTGACTGCAACGATGTGTGATTTCGGACGGTATTTAGAGATCATGCGCGCTGTGTGACCAGACTCAGTAGCGGCAACGATTGTTTGGATGTTAAGGTTGCGGGCTGTATGTCCAACCGACTGACCGATTGCTTCAGCCATATCCGTGTTGCTGTATGCTTTCAGAGCAAATGCGTCTTGTCCAACGAGCGCTTCTTCAGTACGGATTGCGATTGTAGCCATTGTCGAAACAGCTTCAACCGGATAATCCCCTGCAGCTGTTTCTCCGGATAGCATAACCGCATCAGTTCCGTCAAAGATTGCGTTGGCAACGTCTCCTGCTTCAGCACGTGTAGGACGTGGGTTGCGTTGCATGGAATCAAGCATTTGTGTTGCTGTGATGACTGGTTTGCCTAAAGCGTTACATTTTTTGATCAACATTTTTTGTGCGATAGGAACTTCTTCCGTAGGGATTTCTACTCCTAAGTCACCACGGGCAACCATCAAACCTTGAGAAACTTTCAGAATCTCGTCGATGTTATCGAGACCTTCTTGGTTTTCGATTTTAGGGATGATTTGGATGTGGGTTGCATTATGTTTTTCTAAAATCTCAGTGATTGCCAATACATCACTTGCGCGACGAACGAAGCTCGCTGCGATGAAATCGACATCATTCTCGATACCGAAGATGATGTCTTCAGTATCTTTTTGTGTAATCCCTGGGAAGTTCGTTTTGATCCCCGGCAGATTGACACCTTTTTTATTTTTCAGGATTCCTGAGTTTTTGATCAAAGTAACAATTTCATTGTTCTCTTTGTCGATTTCAGTAACTTCAAGGTCGATCAAGCCATCATCCAATAGGATATGGTTTCCGACAACAACATCGTTGATCAATTCTGGGTAAGTGATTGAGAATTTATCTTTCGTACCCTCAACTTCTGTCATTGAGATTCTTACTGTTTCTCCTGCGATCAACGACACGATGCCGTCTTTCATGTTGTTTGTACGGATTTCAGGGCCTTTTGTATCCAAAAGGATAGCGCACATTTTGCCTGTGATTTTTGACGCTTCACGAATGTTGACGATACGAGCACCATGTTCTTCAAAATCTCCGTGCGAGAAATTCAAGCGGGCAACGTTCATACCGGCATTGATTAATTTTACGAGTGTTTCTACTGATTCACTGGCAGGCCCGATTGTACATACAATTTTTGTCTTTTTCATAGAAAATAAGCACCTCATTTTATATTTTGTAAAACGTAAGTAAACTTTTCGTTAGAAAGAAATTTCTTTGTTGATCTGATAAAGCGACAACAATGGTAAGTGTTTTTGATTCTCAAGTGTGTCGATGATATCGTTGAATACAACTTCATCACCCTTGACGCCTACACAGATTCCGCCTTTGCCTTCTTCAAGCATTTTAACGGCGTTGTAACCGAAGATGCTTCCCAATACACGGTCCTTCGCTGATGGCGATCCGCCGCGTTGCACGTGGCCCAGAACAGTTACACGTGTATGGAATTCTTCGAATTCGGAAAGTTTCTCTGCGAATTCAACCCCTGACATTACGCCTTCAGCCAACATGATGATCGTATGTTTTTTGCCGCGCGCTCTGCCTTCCTGGATTTCAGCAACTACTTCTTCCATTGTGAATTCTTTTTCGGGAATGACGATGGATTCCGCGCCACTGCCGATACCAGTCCACAAAGCGATGTCACCGGCATTTCTGCCCATTACTTCAACAACGAATGTACGGATATGGCTTGTTGCAGTATCTCTGATTTTGTCCACGGATTCCAATACTGTATTGATCGCAGTATCAAAACCAAGCGTATAATCCGTTCCGGGAATATCGTTGTCGATTGTTCCTGGGATACCGATTGTCGGGAAACCTAATTTAGTAAGCGCTGCTCCTCCACGGTAGGATCCATCGCCCCCGATTACGATCAGGCCATCGATGCCGAATTTCTTCAACTGTTCGATTCCTTTCAGCTGTCCTTCGCGTTTTGCGAACTCCGGATAGCGGGCGGAATATAAAATTGTGCCCCCACGGCTGATTGTGTCTCCGACATCATCGATCGTCAGACGACGGAAATCACCGGCTACCATGCCAGCATAGCCATAATTGATGCCATATACTTCCAAACCGTCATAAATGCCTTTGCGCACGACAGCGCGAATGGCAGCATTCATTCCTGGTGCATCTCCACCACTGGTCAAAACTGCAATACGTTTCACTTGACTTCACCTCATCAATAAAGTTAAAAACTCTCAATTTCCAAAAAAAACATGCATTAAATATTTTTTGAATTTGTCCTTCACTATCTTATCATCTTTTTATGAAAATGTCTTTTAATTTCACGTTTTTTTGATTGTTAAAAAAGAAACAATCAAAAATAATGGCTTCTTGTCCGTAATATCCCAACATTTCAGCAAATTGTTATTACTACCGCCCACATTTAGCTGATTCGTTGCAGACAGGCCAAGCCAAAATGGCTTGACATGTCTGGGCAACTTCCATATTTATGAAAACAGTATACGGATATCGACTTTCCACTTTCATTTAACGGCCACATTTCCGTTCCCAAATACAGCCTGGAGTGACTCAAGCAATTCAGCCGAAATAGTGACCCAGTTTTCAGCCGTCAACCGCACCGTTTGTTTTTTGGCTTCGTTGTAGAGGATGACGGGATGGTCACCCGGTTGTTTGTTCAATATCCGGTACATTTTATTGAACAGTTCAGCTTGATTGTTTTCCGTCGTCAAGCGGATGAAGACATTTTCTTTTTTTTGACCCATCATTTCCTGATAGACTTCTGCATCCCAAATGTGCGTGACCAAAAAATTCGTTTTGTCGGCTTGTTTTGACCGCTCCAGCTTGCCTTCAACGACAAGCAGCTGGTTTGCCTTCAGCTGTTTCATGAACCGGATATAGTACTCGGGAAAAATCGTGACGCTGATTTCGCCTGTACTGTCGGTGAGGTTTGCGAAAGCCATCGGATCGCCCTTCTTCGTCTGGATTCTTCGGATGTCTTTGATCAGTCCCATCGTGCGCATTTTTTTATCGTATGCCAGCTCGGTAACGTAAACAACTGAGCCGTTGGTGTACAATTTGCCGAATTGATCGATCGGATGGCCCTTCAAAGAATGGCCCAGAGCAGCTTCCTCCATATCCAACAGTTCCAGCAGGGGCAGTTCTTCCGTTTCAACATATTTCGGTTCCAGTATCGAAAAAAGGTCGATGTTGTTTCCGCTGTAATCGATGCTATTCAGCATACCCGGCAACGACTGCAGCAGTGTCGCGCGCGAATGCCCGAAACTATCGAACGCCCCACTGTAGATGAGTGGTGTGATGTTTTCCTCTTTCAGCCACTTCGGATGGATCCTTCTCAAAAATTGGACGAAATCCTGATAGTGCCCATGACCTTGACGCTCTTTGATGATTTCTTGGATAAAATCGCGTCTGAGTCCTTTGATTCCGCCCAAGCCGAATTGGATCGTCTGATGCTGCAGTGCAAATTTCCAGTTGCTCGTATTGATGTCCGGATAGGAAACGGTTATGTTGCGCCTTTTCAGTTCGATGAAGTATTCCCTCATCTTATCCGAGTGTTGGTTGACGGAATTCAGCAAAGCAGCAAAAAAAGCTTCCGGGAAGTTTGCCTTCATGTAAGCAAGTTGGTAGGCTATGAAGGAATAGGCGACCGAATGCGAACGGTTGAAACCGTAATTGGCGAACCGCTCGATGTAATCATACACTTGCTCGGCCGTCTGCTCGGAATAGCCTTGCTGCAGCGACCCTTCAATAAAGTGTTTTCTTTCTTCATCGATAGCCGATTTTTGTTTTTTGCCTATTGCTCTTCTGAGGATGTCCGCTTCCCCCAGGCTGAAGCCAGCCATTCTGGAAGCCACTTGCATGACCTGTTCCTGATAAACCATTACCCCGTAGGTAACCTCCAGGATCGACTTCAGATCCGGATGGAGATAATCGATTGCGGCCAATCCCTTTTTCCGCGAAATGAAGAGGTCGATCTGTTCCATCGGACCCGGCCGATAAAGCGCATTGACGGCAGCGACATCTTCAATCGATTCCGGCCTAAGCTTTCGCAATACATTTTTTATGCCGGGGGATTCAAATTGGAACACCCCATTCGTATCCGCCCTTCGGAATATGTCGAGCGTCCGATCGTCATCCATCGGTATTTCCCAAATGTTGATGTTTTTTTTGTGCGCATCGCTGGCCAATTGCACCGCATCGTTCAGTATCGTCAGATTTTTCAGACCAAGGAAGTCCATTTTCAGCAACCCGATTTCTTCGATGTTGCCCATCGTGTACTGTGTCAGATACAGATCGCTGTTTTTCTTCTGCAAAGGCACAATATCCCGTAATGGCTTGTCGCTGATGACGACACCTGCCGCATGAGTGGAAACATGCCGCGGAACGCCTTCAATCTTTTCGGCCGTTTCGTAAAGAAGGCGGTTCACGTCAGTCGCGCTGATCAGGTGCTGTAATTCTTTTGACTTCTGCCTTGCCTCCGCCAGACTGATGCCCAATTGATTCGGGATCGCATTCGACCATGCCTGAGCCTCCGCGGTTGTGAGTCCGAATACGCGTGCCGTATCACGCAAAGACATTTTCGCGGCCAGCGTCCCGAATGTGGCTATTTGGGCGACGTGGTCCGAACCGTATTTATCCCGGACATAGTGCAGGATGTCGTCCCTCCGATTATCCGGAAAATCCAAATCGATATCCGGCATGTTGTAGCGCTCTTTGTTCAGAAACCGTTCAAACAACAAATTGTATCTGATGGGATCGACATGAGTGATGCGCAGGACGTATGACACGAGCGAGCCTGCGGCGGAACCACGGCCGGCTCCGGGCATGATCTTCGCTTTTCGGGCATAAGCCATCACATCCCAAACAATCAGGAAATAATCATCGAAGCCCATTTCATGGATGACTTCCAATTCGTAAGCCAAGCGTTTTTCATATTCCGCATCAGAAGTCCCGATCCGCTGACGCAGCCCTTCTTCACAGAGCCGTCTTAGGTATGCTTGGGGTGTTGTCCCGGCAGGCAGCGGATAACGCGGCAACAGCGACTGATGCAATGGCAATTCGATTTTTATTTCGTCCGCAATTTTCTGGGTCGTTTCAGCGGAACCCACCAAATCAGCTTCCCGAAATTTCCTTTCGATTTCTTCGCAGGACGGCAAGTAATACGTGCCATCCAACGCTTCAGATTGCAGATCCACTCTTTCGTTCGCTTCGATTGCCTTCAGGACACGGCAACTGAAATTGTCGCTCGGTTCGAGATATCTGACGTCATGCATAGCCGTAGTCGGGATATTCGTCTCCTGCGATAGAAGCTTCAGTCTCGGGATGATCGGTTTCATTTTTTCGTGGAGCTGAACGCCTAAATAAAAATTGCCGGGGGTGAAAATTTTTTTCCAGGCCAAACTGGCTGCCTTGGCGTTCTCTGGATCATTTCCCACCAAAAAACTCTCGATTTCGCCTTTTTCTCCGGGCGTAATCGCGATAAGGCGGCTTGTATCAGCCCCTAAAAGGGAAAGCAAATCCTTATCCGAAGCATCCTGATTCCTGACCGTCGACAAAGCCATCAACTTTTTGTAGCCCTCGAAATCCTTTGCCAACAAAACCAATGGAAAGGAGCGATCTTTACTGATGATTCCGGGCAAATCCAGTTGGATGCCCAAAATGGGTTGGATAGCATACTTTTTGCAAAGTTTGAAGAAGTCGACTTGACCATAAAGGACATTTTGGTCCGTGAGTGCGATGGCCTGATAGCCTTTTGCCTTGGCGCTGCGCACCAAATCCTCTATTCGGGTAGTCGTCTGCAAAAGAGAATAGGCACTGATGACCTGCAAATGCACAAAAGACATGTCTGTAGCCTCCTTTTTCTAATCAATACTATCATTATAGCGTACCCGTCCTAATCCAAGAAGCGAAAAAGTCGTTGGGCAAGTAATGCTTGTCATCTCAAAAAAAAGTGATAAAATGAATTTCGAGAAGAGGTGTAAACGACATGAAATATATTGCAATCATTTTCTGGGGATTTATCTTAGGGCAAGTATCTGTTTATCTTGGCAGCGCCTTGTCCGGCGGCAGTTATGACTTTATGATCGCAACCATGACGGGTATCTTCACCGCGCTGATCGTAGTTCTCGTTTCTGCGTTGATGCCGAAGACGGCCTCCCATAAATAACCGATTGGTCGTTCTAAAGACGGCAGAGAAATTGAAAAAAACCTTCAGGGATCAAATTCCTGAAGGTTTTTTTGACTGAACGAACCGTTCCGCTTTTCTCTATTTGATGAACATGGCGTCACCGAAGCTGAAGAATCTGTACTTTTCTTTGACTGCGTGCTCGTAAGCGGACAGGACGTTTTCTCTTCCGGCAAAAGCGCTGACCAGCATGACCAAGGTCGATTTCGGCAAATGGAAATTGGTGATGATGCCTTGCACAACCTTGAAGGAATAGCCGGGCGAAATGAAAATTTTAGTCCATCCACTGTCAGCCTTGATCTCCCCTTCAAATTTCGTACCGATCGTTTCCAGCGTCCGCACTGAAGTCGTCCCAACCGCCACTATTTTCCCTCCATTGGAACGGACCTCATTCAGCGTTTGCGCTGCCTCGTCCGTCAATTGGTAGAATTCCGAATGCATTTCGTGGCTGGCGATATCATCGACCGACACCGGACGGAAAGTACCCAAGCCCACATGCAACGTCAGATAGACGATTTTGACGCCTTTACTGGCCACTTGCTCCAGCAGATCAGCCGTAAAATGGAGCCCGGCTGTAGGCGCAGCTGCCGATCCGACTTCTTTGGCGAAAACGGTCTGATAACGCTCCTGATCAGCCAATGTCTCCTTGATGTACGGCGGCAACGGCATTTCGCCCAGCGATTCCAATATCTCCAAAAATACGCCATCATATTTGAAATTCAAAATACGTCCGCCGTGCTCCAATGATTGCATCACTTCCGCAGTCAAGCGTCCGTCCCCGAAAGAGATGACCGTTCCGACTTTGACCCGTTTTCCCGGTTTGACGAGCGTTTCCCACTCATCCCCTTGGGTATTGTTCAAAAGCAGTACTTCGATATGCCCGCCGGTATCCGGCTTGACGCCGTGCAGTCGCGCAGGCAGCACACGTGTGTTGTTCAGCACCAGTGCGTCGCCCTCCTGAAGTTCCTCCACCATGTCGGTGAAATGTTTGTCCTTGATTTCTCCAGTCTTGGAGTCCAAGGCAAGAAGCCGGGATGACGAACGATCCAGCAACGGCGTCTGCGCAATCAGCTCTTCCGGCAAATTAAAATCAAAATCACTTGTCCTCATCGATAAAATACCTCACTTAATTTTCTGTATCATACTTGATCCCCAAATGGTCATAAGCCATGGGGGTCGCCACCCTGCCTCGCGGAGTGCGCTGCAGGAAGCCCAATTGGAGCAGATAGGGTTCGTACATGTCCTCTATCGTCTCCATTTCTTCGCCGATGTTGGCGGCGATCGTCGAAAGACCGACAGGGCCGCCATTATAGAATCGGATCATCGTCGTCAATATTTGCCGATCCAGGTCATCAAGCCCTTTATTGTCCACGCTCAAAATGGACAAGGCCTTGTCGGCGATCCCCTTCGTGATCAGGCCGTCGCGATAAACTTGGGCGAAATCGCGCACACGCCGGAGTAACCTGTTGGCTACACGCGGGGTGCCTCTGGATCTTAAGGCAATTTCGACAGCGCCTGACTCATCGATTTCCGTGGATAAAACATCCGCAGAGCGATGAACAATCTGTCGGAGATCCTCAAGGCTGTAATATTCCATACGCGAAACGATCCCGAATCGGTCGCGCAGGGGCGCCGACAGACTGCCGGCTTTTGTCGTGGCACCGACCAGCGTGAACGGCGGCAGCGTAAAGTGGACCGGATGGGCTGTCGGCCCTTGTCCGATGATGATATCCACATAATAATCCTCCATGGCAGAGTACAGCACTTCTTCCACAATCCGTGGCAAACGGTGGATTTCATCAATGAAGAGGACATCCCCCGCTTCCAGTTCATTGAGCAATACCATCAGATCACCTGGTCGCTCGATTGCCGGTCCGCTCGTGCTGTGGATCCGGACATTCAATTCATTGGCGATGACCATCGCCAATGTCGTTTTCCCCAACCCTGGAGGCCCATACAGCAACACGTGATCCAAAGCTTCGCTGCGCGCTTTTGCGGCCTGGATATACACTTTCAATTCATTTTTGACTTTGTCTTGGCCGATGTACTGCGCCATCAATTGTGGCCGCAATGTTGTTTCGATCAAATCTTCAGTCAGGTCTTCCGTATTTCCGGAAACGATTCTATTTTCAGCTGTCATCTATATCACCCTTTTAAAAGTAGCTTGAACGCCGTACGAAGCACTTCTTCGGCGCTGGTGTAGTTTTCTTTTTCCAATAGCGGCAGTATTTTCTTCACTTCACGGTCCGAATATCCCAAACCGGCCAAAGCCTCCAGCGCTTCCGTCAACACAGCAGACTGTGCGCCAGCAGGTTCATTGACGGGATGTTCTTCCATCCAATACGTATCGGGCAGCAGTTCCCCGAGTTTGCCTTTCAAGTCCAAAATGATCTGCGAAGCTGTCTTTTTGCCTACACCAGGGAATTTCACCAAATAGCCCACATTATCTGTTTCGATCGCTTGAATCAGTCCCAGGTGATCATCGCTCGCCAATATGGACAACCCGCTCTTCGGTCCGATTCCGGAGACGCTGATCAGTTTCAAGTACAACTGTTTTTCCGTGTAGTCCTTGAACCCGAACAGCGTGATTGCATCTTCACGGACTGCCTGATAGATGTAAAACGTTACATCCTGGTTCAGACTTCCGGAAAAACGGAAAGGATTTGCGACCTGCAATTGGTAGCCGATGCCACCATTCTCCAGCACCACATAGAGCGGTCCCACATAGACTAATTTACCTTTTATATATTCGTACATCATCTGACTCCTACTCTTCATTTCCTGATTATCATTCGGTCCCTATCATAACATAAAACCAAACGGAAATGACAGCCGATCAGCCATATATGTGGGAACAATCGTTTGGTCTGCATGAAGCAACAAAAAATCCCAGGACCGGTAGCCTTGGGACTTATCGTCGTTGCCTATTCGAATAATTGTTTATATTCTGAGTAGCCTTCCGCATCCAATCGATCGTAAGGAACAAAACGCAGGGCTGCCGAATTGATGCAATAGCGCAGTCCGCCCAATTCTGCAGGGCCGTCCTCAAAAACATGCCCCAGATGGGAATCGGCTTGAGCGCTCCGGACTTCTGTGCGTTTGCGCATCAACTTGCGGTCCTCCAGCTCCTTCAGAGTGGAAATCGGTTTTGCAAAAGAAGGCCACCCGCAGCCTGCATCGTACTTGTCGGCAGAGCTGAATAAAGGCTCTCCGCTCACGATATCCACATAGATGCCCTTCTCGTAAAAATCATCGTATTCACCGGAAAAAGGCCTTTCCGTAGCTTCGTTCTGTGTCACTTCATATTGTAAAGGCGTCAAGCGCTTCAATTGTTCCTCTTTGTTGTCCATCTTGAGATCAGGCCCCTTTCTCTTCATTATTCCAGTATATCAAAAAATGCAAAAAAGCAGAACAAAAAAGTCTTGTTCTGCTTCGCACGTTCTTAATCAGCTTGGGATCAGAACAGATTCCCCAAAATGCTTCCCAGGATGCCGCCCAATCCGCCTGTTGCCGATGGCGTCGCCGTTCCGGATTGCTTAGGGAAAAGATCGGTGATATCGAAATTTTTCGTGGCCGTTTCTTCAGCTTGTTTGGAGAAGATGTCTGTCTGTTTGGCAACACCGTCGGAATCCAACCCATCAGCATCCTTTTTGTCAGCCAGCATGCCCAGGATCATCGGCGCCATGGAAGCTAAGACCTTGGCGACCTCAGATTTGCTGATGCCTGTTTGAGCAGCGATCTGGTCCACGACCTTGTCCTTGTCCCCGAAAGCATGATCCAATATTTTATCCCCGTCATCGGTGTCGACTTTCTTGAACACGTCTTCGATCGAGGATACGTCTTTCGTCTGACCTTTATGTTTTTCCAATGCATCTGATAAGGAATCTTTTCCTGCTTTTGACTCTGCGTTTTTGCTTAATGCCCGAAGGATCAAAGGGATTGCAACGACAGCCAATTTCGGCAAAATGCTTGCATCAACGCCCGTTTTGCTGCCCAAGGCCTGGATCGAACTTTCTTTGTTCAGTTCGCCCATCATTTCAGAAATGTCATTGATTTGCACCATTTTTTCCACTCCTATCTGCTATGTAACTATCATTATTTTACAATATACAGGCAGAAATAAGAAATGATACGCCCTCAATGCGGGTCCTGGATTCGCTTGAACATCTTCTCCATATCCTGGTTGGAGAATTGGATCAGCACCGGCCTGCCATGCGGGCAATTGTAGGGGTTGTCCGTTTCGGCAAGATCGGCCAATAATCGGCGTGCTTCTTTGTCGCTGAGGAAATGATTCGCCTTGATCGATCGCTTGCAACTCATCATGATGGCAGTGGCTTCCCGAAGCTTTTTGATGGAGATATCACCTTCAGCCAAAAACATCTCCACCAGTTCCTTCAGAATGTCTTCCTCCTCACCAGGCGTGAACCAGGCAGGATGTTTTTCAACGATGAAACTGTTCTGGCCGAAAGGTTCCAGGAACAGGCCCATCGCTTCCAGCTTCTCTCTGCTTTCCTGGATCAACTGAAATTCATTCGCCGGATAATCCAATATGATCGGTATCAGCAAACCTTGGAGATCGGCGGAAACCTTGCCGATTTCCTCACGATAATATTCATATTTGATGCGTTCCTGAGCAGCGTGTTGATCGATGATGTAGAGCCCGGTTTCGTTTTGCGCGAACAGGTAAGTGCCGTGCATCTGGCCGAAGAAGTGCAAGTCGGGGAACGGTCGCTTGCTCCCTGTTCCCTTCTCTGTTTCCGCTTCGATTTTCTGGACGGTTTTCATGATCGGTTCTTCATGGGCATCCGTATTTTTTGCTTCTCCGGACAAGCAAGGCATTTCTGGAGCATTGCGATCCTGTTTTGGCTTGTCACTGAACGGAACAACGTAAACTTCTTGTTCTTCACTTGGAAGGGAAAAGTCTTCACGAACTTCGATTTCTGCGGAATCTGTTAAGAACTTTATGTGTTCATCGTTCTCGTTATGAATCGGCCCGTTGTTCAACGATGTCTCCAAAGAGCGAAAATCTTCGTGTTCACTTGTTGCCGGCAAATTCACTTCCGTTTCCTGCACAAGTTCTTGATCGAATGACCGGAAAGAGACGCTCAACTGCTCGGTCCGGATCGAATCAACCGGACTTTGGCGTTTGAACTTCAGGTTTTCGATGCCGCTCGGGATGCGTTCTTCTGTCCGCAAAACAGCAGCGACTGCATTTTGGATCAATTCCCCAAGTTCTTTTTCTTTGCTGATCCTGACTTCTTTTTTCGAAGGGTGAACATTCACATCCAAAAGCAGGGAATCCGCCTCCAACACAATGACGGCGAGCGGATACCTTCCGACCATCAACTTGGATCCATAGCCGTCGATGATGGCTTTGTTCAAGGCGTAATTTTTTATGAAACGCCCGTTCAGTATCAAGGTGATGTAGTTGCGGCTTGCCCGCGTCGTGTCCGGCAAGCTGATGTAGCCCTTCACTTTGAAGTCCAAATTTTCGTTCTCGATCAGTTTCATCTTCTTGGCGGTCAGTGTCCCGTAGACTCCGGCGATGGTCTGGCGCAGATCGCCGTTGCCTGCTGTATGCAGGAGTTGATTGCCTTCATGATGCAAACGAAAAGCGATCTCCGGATGGCTTAAGGCGATCCGGTTCATGATGTCGGTGATGTTCGACAATTCAGTCTGCAGGGAACGGATGTATTTCAGGCGGGCGGGCGTGTTGTAGAAAAGGTCTTCGACGATGATTGTAGTCCCTTTACGGGATTTATTCGGCCTTTCCTCTCCGATGACGCCGCCCTTTATCGACAAATAGGTGCCGCTTTGATCAGCGACAGCCGTTTCGATCGAAACTTTTGCGACGGAAGCGATACTGGGCAAAGCTTCGCCCCGAAACCCCAGCGAGTGGATGCGGAAAAGATCATCCTGCGTGTAGATTTTGCTGGTCGCATGCCGCGTAAAGGCAAGTTTCACCTCGTCCGCCGCGATGCCGTCGCCGTTGTCGGTGACCTGCACTTTCCTTAATCCTGCCTCTTCGATGAAGACATCGATCTGCGTACTGTTTGCATCGATCGCATTCTCCACCAATTCCTTAACGACCGATGCCGGGCGTTCGATCACTTCCCCGGCAGCGATCTGGTTCGTCAATATTTGGGAAAGTTCCCTGATTTTGGCCATCATTTCCACCTACTTTTTTTGCGATTTCAGCAACTTTTTCCAACCGTCTATCATCAGCATGGCTTGCATCGGTGTGCAATCCTCCAGCGCCAAGTCAGATAATTCATCCAGTACGTGCTTCTCGTTCGGAAGCATCGCGTTTTCCTGGAACAGCGCCAATTGTTCGACCGTGTCATCGGGAACAGGCACGCCCGAACCAGCATGCAGCACGTGCTGTTCATTCAATGAATTGAGGATGACCTGCGCCTCGGCGATCAACTCATGCGGCATTCCGGCCAATTTGGCCACATGCAGGCCATAGCTTTTGTCTGCAGGCCCCTGCATCAGTTTATGCAGAAAAACCAATTCTCCGTCTTTTTCGATTGCTCCTACATGAACATTCTTCGTCCCCGCCAAATCGTCTTCGAGTTGGGTCAATTCATGGTAATGCGTCGAAAACAGCGTCTTGCCTTTGATTGTGCGATCGATGTAACGCAGAATCGCTTCGGCCAAGGCCATGCCGTCATACGTTGCTGTGCCTCTGCCGATTTCGTCGAATAAGATCAGACTCTTGTCGGTGGCGAATCGCAGCGCTTGGTTCGTTTCGACCATTTCGACCATGAACGTGCTCTGACCGGAATAGAGGTCATCAGCCGCGCCTATGCGGGTAAATATTTGGTCAAAGATAGGCAAATGGGCTTTCTCGGCCGGCACAAAACAACCCATCTGGGCCAGAATGACAATCAGCGCAACCTGACGCATGTAAGTGCTCTTGCCTGACATGTTCGGCCCGGTAATCAGCAGGATGTGGTTGTCCTTATCCATGGAAATGCTGTTTGGCACAAATTTATCTTTGCCGATAACGCGTTCTACAACCGGATGGCGCCCTTCCTTGATGAACAGATTGCGGTCACTGTTGCTCAATTCGGGTTTGGAGAAGTGATAAGCTTCGCTGACGTGGGCGAACGACTGCAGAACATCGATCTCCGCCACCAGTTTGGCAAGTGCCTGCAACTGTCGGCTGTATCCTTTGATTTCTTCCCGTAAAGCGACAAACAGCTCATGCTCCAATTGGACTGATTTTTCCTCAGCTTCCAAAATGAGCGTCTCTTTCTCCTTCAATGCAGGCGTGACGAAACGTTCCGCATTGGCGAGCGTCTGCTTGCGCTCGTAAGTCCCTTCAGGCAGCGCAGAGAGGTTTGCCTTTGTCACTTCTATGTAATAGCCAAAAATGCGGTTGTAGCCGATTTTCAACGTTTTGATACCGGTCTTTTCTCTTTCCTCTTTTTGCAGCATCGCAATCCACAGTTTCCCGTTGTTCATCGCATCGCGGTAGCGATCCAAATGCTCATTGTAACCGTCGCGGATGATGTTGCCTTCGGTGATTTGGATCGGCGGATTGTCCGTGATCGCCCGCTCGATCAGATCGATGACTTCTGGATAAGCTTCCAATTGGTCGATGACAGCCTGCCAAACATCCGGTTCGTCGATTGCAGCGATGGCTTGGACCAATCCCGGGATCTGCTGCAGAGAGGTTTTCAGCTGGATCAGATCGCGGCCGTTGACATTGCCGAGCGATACTCTGGCGACCAAACGTTCCAGATCATAAACCGATGTCAAAGCGTCGTTGATGTCCATTCGTTCAAAGTAGTGATTGACCAACGACTCGACTTTCCGTTGCCTTTCGAGTATGTCGCTCAGGTTGATCAGCGGCTTTTCGAGCCATTGTTTCAGCATCCGTCCACCCATTGCCGTTTTTGTTTCATCCAGCGTCCACAACAAGCTGCCTTTTTTTTGCTGCGTCCGGATGGATGCGGACAACTCGAGGTTGCGCCGCGCATAGGTATCCATCTTCAGGTAAGCGTCCGTTTGATAGGCGACGGCTTTCTGAAGATGGGACAGGCTGCGCTTTTGGGTATCCGAAAGGTAACTCAGCAACAGGATAAGCACATCTTTTTCCGACTGTTGCGGCAATTCCGCAACCAGATCGCGGAAGTCCGTTTCCGGAACCAGCTTCTCCTGAATGGAAACCAGAATGCCAAAATGTTTTTCTAACTTTTCCGTTAGGCCGTCAGCCGTGTTTGTGTCCAGGACGATTTCTTTGAAAGGCAATGTCTGGAGCTCGTTGAATACGGCATCTTCGTTGGACAGGAGGCTGACTTTCAGTTCCCCCGTTCCGATATCGACATATCCCAGCGCATACCCGCCTGCTTCGTTTTGGATGACACTGGCCAAGTAATTATTTGTTTTGCTTTCGCTGCCGTTCTCGTTCAGAAATGTCCCGGGCGTAATGACCCGCACGACTTCCCGCCGCACCATGCCTTTTGTCAGCTTGGCATCCTCCATCTGTTCGCAAACGGCAACCTTGTGCCCCATTTCCACGAGCCTCCGGATGTAATCAGCTGCAGCATGAAAAGGAACCCCGCACATCGGAATCGGTTCATCGGCATTTTTGTTGCGGCTCGTCAGCGTGATTTCCAGTAATTTTGCAGCTTTCATGGCATCATCATGGAACAATTCGTAGAAATCGCCCAAGCGATAGAACAAAAACGCATCCGGATACTGCTCTTTTATGGATAAGTATTGCTCCATCATAGGCGTGTTTTTAGTCTTCTGTGGCATGCTTTCACCTCAATCTATCTATCATTATCTATCTTTTGGAGTCATCTTTTTCGATAGCGGCATCGATGCCGCGTTGGATGATGCCGATGACGTTTTCCAATAGTTCGTTGGCATCCCATAAAGCTTCCCGGTATTGCTGGACCGCTATGCTCTCCTGCAATTGTTTGTTCAGATCCGCTAATTCAGCGGCTGTTTTTTCTGCCGCAGCCGGTTTGGCGTAATGTTCAAAAGCCGCGACTTCTTTTTGCTTGCTTTTGATGGCTTCGACCAATTGTTCCAGCGATCGGTTTTCCTTTGCGTTTACTTCGGCCTTTTGATAGCGGACGATTACTTCATTTTTTTTCAGCATTTCGGTCAGTTTACGCAATTCTGCTTCTGCCTGGCCTTCGATAGGCTGTTCTTGGGTCAATAGAATTCCCCTCCAAATGGGCGATCTTCATTGATCACGATGTTCTCGATTTTCGTGCACTTGCCGGTCTGGTCATTGATTTCAATATAGCAACCGGAAAGCAATTTCCTGCCCTTTTCGGGCACTTCATGACGGATCGGCATTTGCGTCAGAAATTTCTGGATGATGATCTCTTTTTCGACGCCCAGGATGCTGTCGTAAGCCCCGGTCATTCCAGCATCCGTCAGATAGCCTGTCCCGTCAGGCAAAATGCGCGCATCATTTGTCTGTACATGCGTATGCGTGCCGACCACAGCCGAAACGCGACCGTCCAAATACCAGCCCATCGCTTGTTTTTCGCTGGTCGTTTCAGCATGGAAATCGACAAAGATACAATTCGTTTCCTTGCGGACCTGCTCCAGTATTTCATCCGCTTTACGGAAAGGATCGTCCAGGCTGTTCATGAAGACACGGCCGTGCAGATTCACCACAGCCAATTTCAGTTGATTCACTTTTATGATCGTCCAGCCGATGCCGGGAGTGCCTTCCGGAAAATTTGCCGGACGGATCATCTTGTTGGCTGTGCCGATAAATTCGAATATGTCACGGTTATCCCAAGTGTGGTTCCCCATGGTGATGACATCGACACCGGTCTGCAAAAATTCTTTGTAAATTTTTTCCGTAATGCCTCTGCCGCCAGCCGCATTCTCACCGTTCACAACGGTCACTTGCGGACGGTAATGTTTCTTCAGTAGCGGGAGTGTATCCTGCAGCATTTGTCTGCCGATTGAACCTACGACATCCCCAATAAATAGTAATTTCATCTTCAGCCTCTTCTCTAAATTCTAGTCTTTTTATAGTAACATATTTTGTCTGTTTCGATAAGCCGTTGCCCCCATGCCCATGAAAAGCAAAAAACGGGACAATTGCATGTCCCGTTTGGTATTTCATTATTTGGCATATTCAATTACTCTTGTTTCGCGTATAACCGTAACCTTGATGTGTCCCGGATAATCTAGTTCTTCTTCGATTTTCTTTCTAATCTCGCGAGCTACGCGTATAGCTTTAGAATCGTCAAGTTGATCTGGCTTGACCATCACGCGGATCTCTCTTCCTGCCTGGATAGCAAAACTGCTTGCCACGCCTTCAAAACTGTTGGCAATTCCTTCCAGTTTCTCTAAACGACGGATGTAATTTTCAAGAGATTCACTTCTTGCGCCCGGACGAGCAGCAGATAAAGCGTCAGCAGATGCGACCAATACTGAAATGATTGAGTTTGCTTCAACATCGCCATGATGCGAGGCAATCGCGTTGATAACAACCGGATTTTCTTTGTATTTCTGGGCGATTTCTGCGCCTATTTCAACGTGTGAACCCTCTATTTCATGATCGAGAGCTTTTCCGATGTCATGCAATAGTCCGGCACGTTTGGCCAGGTTGATGTCTTCGCCTAGTTCTCCCGCCATTACGCCGCAAAGTTTTGCGACTTCGATACTGTGGTTAAGGACGTTTTGTCCATAACTAGTCCGGAAATGAAGACGTCCCAAAATTTTGATCAGATCAGGATGCAAAGAATGGATGCCAACTTCAAAAGTTGCTTGTTCGCCGATTTCTCTTATGCGTTCATCCATGTCCTTACGAGCTTTCTCAACCGCTTCCTCAATCCTTGCAGGATGGATACGTCCATCTTGAATTAATTTCTCCAAAGTCATTTTCGCGATTTCTCTTCGGATAGGATCAAATCCGCTTAACACGACCGCTTCGGGCGTATCATCGATGATCAGGTCGATACCTGTCAAAGTCTCCAAAGTCCGAATATTTCTTCCTTCGCGGCCAATGATCCGGCCTTTCATGTCATCGTTGGGCAACGTAACGACTGAAACCGTTGCTTCCGAAACCAAATCGGCGGCACTTCTTTGAATCGCCTGCAGGATAATGTTTTTCGCATTACGATCTGCTTCATCTTTCGCTTTTTGGTCAGACTCTCTGATCATGACCGCAATCTCGTGCGAAAGTTGATTTTCCGTTTCGTCCATGATGATCTTTCTTGCTTCTTCACGCGACAAGGTAGCGATTCTTTCCAGTTCATGTTGTTGCTCTTCCACCAATGCTTGAATGCGATTTTCCTCAGAAACTAAAGCGTTTTGTCTTTTGACAAGATTATCCTCTTTTGACTCGATAGATTGCTCACGTTTCGATAGACTGGCATCTTTTCTATCCAAATTTTCTTCTCTTTGGATCAATCGATTTTCTTGTTTTTGAACCTCACCGCGTCGTTCACGTAACTCATCTTCTATTTCCGAGCGGTATTTGTGGTTCTCGTCCTTCGCCTCTAACATAGCTTCTCTTTTCGTTGTTTCTGCTTCTTTACGAGCGTCTTCAAGAATCTGGGAAGCGGTATTTTTGGCACCAGCTATTTCTTTTTCGTGATTCGATTTTCGATATAAATATCCGACAGCGACACCAACAATTAAAGCTATGATAGCGAAGGCTAAAGTCCATAAATCCATAGTTTCACCTCCGTATCTATTTAATTTTGTTGTCAAAAAAATGAATAAAAATTAGTTTTACAATGTGCAGAATGAAGCGATGCACATAAATTCATTCTAAACGTAGAATACTGACATGTCAACGATAAAACGGTAACATAAACAAAATACATGTTTTTCTGTTCCAATATTGCCTTTTTTTCCACCAAAAAAAGGCAGAGGCCAAGATTTTGGCCCCGACCTCTTGAAAAACATTTTTTAATCGTCCAACAGATCGACCGATTCAACCAGCTCGTCTTTTTCGTTTGCTTGTGCTTCTATCGCTTTTTTATCACCTATGCCGTATTCATCACGGACAAGTTTTTCGATTTCAGCTCGCATCTCTGTGTGTTCAAGCAGGAATTTTTTTGCATTTTCGCGGCCTTGGCCGATGCGCTCGCCTTTATAGGCGTACCATGCACCGCTCTTATTGACGATATCCTTTTCGGAAGCCATATCGATGATTTCGCCGACCTGGGAAATGCCTTCGCCGTACATGATGTCCACTTCAGCTGTCCTGAATGGCGGCGCAACTTTATTTTTGACTACTTTGATCTTTGTGCGGTTACCCATGATGTCTGTTCCGCTCTTGATCTGTTCCGCTCTTCTGACTTCCAGACGGATAGTAGCGTAAAATTTAAGCGCTCTTCCTCCCGGTGTCGTTTCCGGATTGCCGAACATGATGCCGATCTTCTCGCGGACCTGGTTGATGAAGATGGCGATCGTTTTTGTTTTGTTGATCGATCCGGACAGCTTCCGCAAAGCTTGGGACATCAGACGTGCTTGCAGGCCCATATGGGAGTCTCCCATTTCGCCTTCGATTTCAGCACGCGGAACCAATGCGGCAACTGAGTCGATGACCACAATGTCGACAGCCCCGGATGAAACCAAAGCATCAGCGATTTCCAGCCCTTGCTCACCTGTATCCGGTTGGGAAAGCAACAATTCGTCGATGTCCACGCCCAAAGCCGCAGCATATTTTGGATCCAAAGCATGCTCAGCATCGATGAACGCAGCAACGCCGCCCTTTTTTTGCACTTCAGCAATCGCATGGAGCGCAACGGTTGTTTTACCTGATGATTCAGGACCGTACACTTCGATGATACGGCCTCTCGGATAGCCGCCCACACCCAACGCAACATCAAGAGCCAACGAACCACTTGGTACAGTGGATATTTGTGTGTCCACCTTTTCGCCAAGCTTCATGACTGACCCTTTACCAAAATTTCTTTCTATCTTTTTCAGAGCCTCATCCAAGGCTTTTTGTCTATTATCATTTAAATTAGCCATCTATTGTTTCCTCCAAGCTTTCATTTGCATGCATTAACACCACAACGTAATACTATCCTTTTCTGGACAAAAAAGCAAGAATAAAGTGAACAGATGTTCGTTTTTATTCCTTGAGATCAGAATCCATCAAATTCCGCCGAATCATATCAAATCCCTGCATGACCGCCTGTTCCCTGTTCCCAAGGCGATCGCGCGAAAAGCGGAAGCTTTGGACGGCGGTCGGTCCATTTTTTTGGCTCAGGGCAATCCATACAGTCCCGGCCGGCTTATTCTCCAAATGATCAGGCCCGGCAACGCCCGTGAAAGAAATGGCCAACTGGGTGTCAAACAGTTCGCGCGCACGCTCAGCCATCGCCACAGCGCACTCCGGGCTGACCATTCCGTGTGTCTCGAGGACGTGCGCCGGAACGCCCAGAACCTGTTGTTTAGCACCCTCTTGGTAGGAAACAATGCCTCCGGCGAAAACTTCGCTGATGCCCGGAACCTTGACAAGTTCCGCTTGAAAAAGCCCTCCGGTCAAACTCTCGGCCGCACTGATGGAGCGTTTGCTCTCCAGCAGTTTCTTGCCTACCACTTCGGCAAGGCTGGATCCGTCTCCGTCACCATAGTAATATTCCCCAACGACCGCCAATATTTCCGCTTTTTTTTCATCCAACAACTCCCTGCAAATTGCTTCTGTCGCAGCGTTTGCGGTGAGTCTCAAGGTCACTTCGTATTTCCCGGCATATGGCGCTATCGTCGGGTTGGTCTGATTGCGGATCAGTTCATCCAACTGCGTCGTCAAGGTAGATTCGCCGATTCCGAAAAAACGGAGCGTCGTCGATGAGATGACTTGCTGATCTTCGTATTTGCTGGAGAGGAACGGTTTCACAAACTGCCGGAACATCTGCTCAAGCTCTCTTGGCGGTCCAGGCAGCAGCAAATAGCCTTTCCCATTTATTTCGACATAGGTGCCGAGCGCCTGTCCGATCGGATTCGCGAAGACAATGCCGTCCCTGAATACCAATGCTTGACGCTCATTGTTCTGCGTCATGCGCCTTCCCGAACGGTCGAACCATTGCCGGATATGCATCAACCCCTCTTCATCCATGACGAGCTCTTCTCCAAGGTGATCCGCCACCGTCTGTTTGGTCAAGTCGTCCTGGGTGGGACCGAGCCCCCCTGTGAAAATCAGCAGTTCACTCCGTGATTCAGCTATTTTGATCACTTCTTTTATTTTCCCCGGATTATCGCCGACAACCGTCTGAAAATAGGAGTCTATGCCCAAACCGGTCAGTTCTTTGGCGATGAACGCTGCATCCGAATTCACTATTTGTCCCATCAACAATTCCGTTCCGACCGAAATGATTTCTGCATTCATATTTGATCCCTCACATCCATAGTATTCGCTCAAATGAAACAAAAAATTCAAATTGCGTAAAAAAGATAAAGAAAAAGAAGGGCACAAAAGAATAGCGTTTCCTTTTGTTCGGATTGCAACCTAGCGCAACCCAGCCCTTCTTATTTATAAAAACTACATGGATCCGACAAAGACATGCTTATTTTTGACGAAATAATCCACTCCTGAGTAGATGGTAAAAACTAAGCAAAGATACAGCATGATATCCGCAACCGGGATACCGGTTGCCTGAAAAGGAAAATTGTCCAGGAACAATAAAATGATGGCTATCATTTGTGTCGCCGTCTTGATTTTGCCCGGCCATGCCGCTGCCATGACTTCACCTTCCTTCACAAGCAAAAGGCGCAAGCCTGTAACCGCCAATTCCCGGCTGATGATGATGCTGACGACCCACGAAGGGGCCAGGCCTTGACCGACAAGCACAATCAACGCAGTGGCGACAAGCATCTTGTCCGCCAACGGATCAGCGAATTTCCCGAAGTTGGTGACCAGCCCGTCCCTTCTGGCGATATATCCATCCAGCCAATCCGTAAAACTGGCAACGGCAAAAATGACGGCTCCGACCAGTTGATGGACCGCAATCTGTGATTGGGCAATCGTGAGGATTCCCCAATCGAATGGGACCAAGGTGACGACCATGAACAACGGAATCATCAAAATCCGCACCACTGTCAATTTATTAGGTAAATTCAACTTATGCAACTCCTTTATTGTGCCCTGACTTATTCTGCGCCTTTGACGGTAAAGGATAAGGTCTGGGTCTGAATCTCTTGATAATCGGCCGGCATTGTGACGACCGTGCCGGCCATTTCGATGATCGTTGCCGGCATCACGCCGACTATCACCTCAATCACGCTTGCATCCACTGGCAGCGTGATCGTCAGCGGATTTTCACCGTTCACAATCCCCGTAGGCTCTTGGACTGCCCCGTTTACGCTTACGCTGATCCAAGAACTGCCCCCCGCCACTGCTGATATTTTCAATTCCGAAGGCAACGACAGACTGGTGACGTCATATTCCGCGTACCCATCGGCAAACGAAACCAGGGTCACCTGCGTTGCTTGTTCTGTGATACTGTCACTGTCCGTCTGCTCCGTGCTGCTTGAAACTGTCTCTTGCGATGCCATGGTTGTCTGAGTGATGGTTGAAGCCACTTCGATCTGGACCTGCTCATCGTCATTGTTCAAGGTGGCCTTCCAGACCACCAGCACGATGGCAACTACCGCCACAGCCAACAAAAACGTCGGCAATTGGCTCTGGACAGAGCCTCCATAATTAAAATTCGTCTTTTTAGAAGCTCTTTTGGTCTCGGAGCGCGTGGGAGAAAAAGCACCGGAATCCTCCACTTGGCTGCTCCCCTGTATTTCCGGAATCACACTTGCATGGTCCCCTAACAAGCGGTCACCATCCAAGCCCACAGTATCTGCGTACTGCTTGATGAAGGCACGGACGTAGAAATTGCCCGGCATAATCTCAAAATTGCCTTCTTCAATCGCAATCAAATACCGCTTCTGTATTTTAGTCATTTGCTGTAGATCATCCAATGTGTATCCCTTGGAAAGTCTAGCACTTTTTAGGATTTCCCCAATTTGAACCATTTCTTCACCTGCCTTCACTTGCAAACCCAGAAGTTACCATGGGTATTATAACATAAAATCCCTCCAAAAGGAGTTCCTATACTGTTTTACCTGAGCCATCCGCCGGATACGTAAATGGCCTGTCCGGTCATGTAGCGACTGTCTTCCTTCAGAAATTGAGAAACCCAGAAGCTGATTTCATCCGGTCTTCCCAATCTGCCCAGTGGTATTTCCTCAAGAAGAGCCTCTTTTTCATCGTTTTCCAAATGAGCGTTCATCTGCGTATCGATTGCTCCCGGGCAAATGGCATTGACGGTCACTCCGAGAGAGGCAACTTCTTTGCTGTAGGCTTTCACGAAAGCGATCTGAGCCCCTTTGACGGTGCTGTAGAGCACTTCGAGCCCACTGCCTGCTTCTCCATAGACGGAGCTGATGAAAACAATACGTCCGTTGTGTGAGCGGGCGATTTTCCCCTGTAGCGCCTGGATGATCAGGATAGGCATTTTGACGTGGGTCGCCCACAAGACATCCATCTGCGATGAAGTCATGTCCTGAAGCAACCCATATTCGGTCTTGCCGTGTGCAAAAACAATTGCTTGGAGCGAGAAGATATGGTCAGCAAGTTTCGAAACTCCCGCTTCATCGGTAAAATCCAGGCAGATCGGATAAAATTCCTGTTCCGGATAGGCCGATTGCAGTTCGGCCTGCAGCAGATTGATTTTTTCTCGATTGGAATGATAATGCAGGTAAAGCGACCAGCCTGAGCGGGCCAGATCCCTTGCGATGGATGTCCCGATATCCCCGGAGGCCCCCGTCACCAAAGCAGCTTTCATTGCTGTTTTGCCCCCTTCTGGAGGATCACATAAGTGCTCATCCTTTGTTCTTTGAGGTATCCCTCGGCAAATCTTCGGATGTCCTCCAGACTGGTTTCTTCGATCAACGGAACGACTTCGAAAAGTTCCGCTCCGGAAAACAGCAATGTGCTGTAGTGATTTGCGATGTATTCCAGGGAATTGAAAGCCTGCAGTTGTTCTCCGATCATGCTCTTCTTCAGCAAATCAAATTTCTCATCCGTCAGATTAGCATCCGTTTCCCAATCCAACAGAATCCGTTTCAGCTTTTCCTCCAGCAGTTCCGGTTCTTCCGTATCCGATTCGACTGCCATAAAATGGAAGGAACGATCCAGATTGAAGGAATACCCAAAACTGTCATCGATCAAACCGCTGTCGTATAGATCAATGAAATGCGTGGAGCTCCGGCCGAAAAGCAGTTCCAGCAAGAGCGAACCATAGATTTTATATTCTTCGGCTTGGTTTCCGGTCACCTCCGCATCCAAACCTTTCACGCCAAGCATCACTTTCGGACGCTGCACATCCATTTCGATTACTTTGTAAGGAATGATGTCCTGGATTGCGGCTGGCGGCAAAGTGCGCTGGATCGGCTTGGCTGGAAGAAACGTCTTGCCAGCTTGGTTTTGTTTGATCGTATCCATCATTTCTTCGGGAGGGAAATTACCGATCATCAATAGGTTCATGTTGGACGGATGGTAGAACGTGTCATAACAGATTTGCAGCAATTCCGGCGAGATTGCCTGGATGCTATCCACCGTTCCGGCTATGTCCACCGAGAGCGGGTGTTCGGGATAGAGGTTTCGCAGCAGACCGTAAAAAAGTTGCCATCCCGGATTATCTTCATACATGCGGATTTCTTGGGCAATGATGCCTTTTTCCTTTTCAGTGCCTTCCGCCGTGAAATGCGGGTCTTGAACGAAGTCAAGCAGGCTGTTTGTGTTTTCTTCGATATTATCCGTGGCCGAAAAGAGATAGCTTGTCCGCGTGAAGGAAGTGAAGGCATTCGCCGAAGCGCCGTACTTCGCAAAGTCTTCAAAAGCATCATGTTCTTCACCTTCAAACAATTTGTGCTCAAGGAAATGTGCGATGCCGTCTGGAATCTTGATTTCCTTGTCTCCGTTTATCGGCACAAACTGGTTATCGATCGAGCCAAAATTCGTGGTGAAGATGCCGTAGGTTTTTGAATACTTATTTTTCGGAATCAATACTACTTGCAATCCGTTTTCCAATACTTCCGTATAGACTGTTTCGTTAAGAGCCTCATAGTGTACTTTATTCATCTGTAGCCTCGCCTTTCAAGAAAAATATCGCTTGCAAAGTCATTTTATCCGCAACAGCAACAATCTGCTCCTTCGTCACCGCATTCAAGCCGGCGATCCACTCCTCCTGCGAGAGAGGATTTTCTATAATGAGGATGTCCTGGTACCGCTTCGCCAAGCTTCTGCCTTGATAATCGTCATTTTGTTTGTAGTGGTTGATCAGCATGCTTTTTGTTTGTGCAATCAGCGCATCCGGGAAATCACCCGCTTGCATATCCTGCAGTTGTGCTAAAACAATTGCCTCGACTTGATCGCGTTTATCAAACTCAATTCCGGTGCCGACAGTCATGATTCCACGCAGGAAGTCCAACCCACTTGAAGCCGTGTAGGCCAAACTCTCTTTCTCACGGACATTCTGGAACAGTTTTGAATGCGGGAATCCCCCAAACAATCCATCAAAAACCAACCCGGCAAAATAATGGTCGTTCATGTAATAGACGGGGGAGGAGAAGCCGAAAAACAGCTTGCCTTGATTGATGTCTTGGGCTTCGCTTGAACTAACGGGTTCCATATTTTTTTCGCGGTGATAGAATACCTCTTTTTCGATTTCTCTTCTGTCCGAAAGCTTCTGGGCAGCCAATATTTTCAGTATCCGTTCGGGCGCAACATCACCCGAAACGAGGATATCCAGTTGATTCGACCCGATCATCTCTTTATAGCAATCGAACAGGCTGCCCGCTGTAATATCCTCAAGGAACCCTGCGTCACCTATGCCTTGATAAGCTTGATCCGTTCCCTCGAACAGCACTTGGTTTAAGCGCATCCGCGCATAAGCTGACTTATCTTCGATAAGCGATTCGAAATAATTTTTCAGATTTCCCTTTTCCCTCAGAAAAGTCTTCTCATGGAACTTGCCATCCTCGGCATTGGGCCTGAAAATGATTTCTTCCAGAAAAGCGAACGCCTCTTCCAAAAGTGTGTCGTCGCCTCCGATAAATTTATCATTGACGACGGACAAACTCATCGTCACAACATGCTGCTTGCCGAAGCGTTGGGATTGCGTATGCAGCGTCGCACCGTAAAGGCTGGCCAATTTCAAATCCATCTCGTTTTGGCTGGGGTACTGCTCGCTGTTCGTTTCAAGCATATTCTTCACTAAAGAACGCTCCGTTGCAGTTTTACCGCTGAAGATCGTCCTGAATTTGTACTGGATCAATACGGTTTTGTATTTGTCGGAAGGCTCAATATAGGCCGTAACACCTTGCTTTAATTTATATTCCATCCATTTCACGTCCTGTAAGCTATTTTATTTGTCGATAGGGAAAACTATACTCTAATTCAAGCTTTTTTTCAATTAAGCCATTCTTGGGCATTTTTCTCCCATGGTTAGCGCAAAAAGAAAAGGCTGACTCGATGAGCCAACCCTTCTCACTTTCAGAGATTACTTTGATTTGATGTAAGTCGTACCGTTAGCGGCTGGGCCCCTGGATTTGCCGATGAAACCTACAAGCACAATGATCGTAATGACGTATGGTGCGATCTGGAGGTATACGGAAGGGATATTCTGGATGACCGGAATATAGCTGCCGATGACGCCCAAACTCTGGGCGAAACCGAAGAAAATTGCCGCGCCCATAACACCGATCGGATTCCATTTGCCGAAAATCATGGCAGCCATAGCGATGAAACCTTGACCGGCAATCGTCGATCCGGAAAAATTCAAGCTGATCGATTGGGAGACGATGGCGCCGCCCACACCGCCCAAAAATCCGGAAATCAACACGCCGGCGTAGCGCATCACGTAGACATTGATCCCCAATGTATCTGCCGCTTGCGGGTGTTCCCCTACCGAACGCAGGCGCAAGCCGAAAGTCGTCTTGAAGATGATGAAATAGCAGATAAGCGCCGTTGCGATTGCTGCATAGGCCGGAGCTGACGTGTTCGTGAAGAATATCTGGCCGATGACCGGAATATCCTTCAATATAGGGAAACTTGTCTTACCGAAATTCTGTATGATGAAGGCAGTCTGGCCTTTCCCTTCATAAAGAACCTTGGTCAAAAATACCGCCAGCGCTGGGGCAAGCATATTGATGACCGTTCCGGAAACGATATGGTTCGCCCTTAAATTGATGGTGGCAACTGCATGGATGATCGAAAAGAAGATGCCGACCGCCCCTGCAACCAGCAACGCAACCCAAGGGGTCAGTTTACCCAAATTGTCGGCGTAGCTCAGATTAAAGACTATGGCTGAGAATGCTCCCATGACCATCGTGCCTTCCAGTCCCACGTTGACGATGCCGCTCCGTTCCGAGAACGTTCCCCCAAGACCGGTAAAAATCAAAGGTGCCGAATAGATCAAAGCCGAGGATACGATAATCGATAGAATCGCTAGCAAGTCCATCTCACGCCACCTCCTTTTTATTGACTCTGGACAGTTTGTTGACCAATAGCCGGATGATATAGCTCGCACCGACGAAGAAGATGATTGATGCAATCACGATATCGACTATCTCTACAGGGACGCCGGACATAAGCGGCATACTCGTTCCGCCGATTTTCAGCGTGCTGAACAGAAGTGCGGCAAAAAGGATGCCGATCGGGCTACCGATTCCCAACAAAGCTACTGCCATACCATCGAATCCGACGGCCGGCATCGCGCCTTGAACGAACATGTTCTGGAAATTCCCCAACCCTTCCATTGCTCCTCCCAAACCGGCCAAACCACCGCTGATCAACATGGCCAAAATGATGTTCTTCTTGGCGTTCATCCCTGCGTAATCGGCCGCATCAGGATTCAATCCGACTGAACGGAATTCGAAACCGTATGTTGTTTTCTTCATCAGCACCCAGACCACCGCAATCATGATGAGGGCAATGAAGATACCGGCATGAAGTGTCGAATTGCGGGTCACTTCCGATAGGAACGGCACCCTCAGACTGGCATTTTCGGTGATCCTGGCCGTGGAATCCCCGGAATCCGTCAAAACATTCCTGACGATGTGGTTATTGATGTATAAAGCTGTGTGATTCAGCATGATGGTGACAATCACTTCACTTGTATTGAAGTAAGCACGCAAGACACCGGCGATGCCCGCCCACAGACCTCCCGCGGTGATACCGGCCAAAATGCATAATGGCAACAACACTACCTTCGGCAATTCAGGCAGCATCTGGGCCACGCTGACGGATGCCAACCAGCCGAATAAGGTTTGACCCGCTACACCGATATTGAAGAAACCGGCTGTATTGGCTACCGAAAAACCTAATGCGACCAGAATCAAAGGGGTAGCTTCCCGCAGTAATTCACCTATATAAAACGGCGATCCGAAGGCTCCCTTCAGCATTGCTGAATAACCTGCGACGGCATCGTAACCGAATGACCACATGACGATTGCGCCGATCAACAGCCCTAATATGACCGAAAGTAAAGGTACGATGATTCCTTGGATGCGAGTGGCTCCTTGTTGATTACTCATGAATGCTCGCCTCCTCTTCTTTGTTTTTTTCCAATTCTGCCCGGGCCTTTTCCAAAGAAGAACCGGCCATCAATAGACCTAATTCTTGCTCGGAAGTTTCCTCCGGCTTGACATAAGCCACAATTTCGCCTTCGAACATCACGGCGATGATGTCGGACAGATTCAAGATTTCATCCAACTCGAAGCTCATCAGCAGAATCGCTTTGTCCTTGTCCCTTTGCTCGATCAAGCGTTTATGGATAAATTCGATGGCGCCCACATCCAATCCTCGGGTCGGTTGGGCTGCAATCAATAACGAAGGATTCCGATCGACTTCCCTGGCGATGATTGCTTTTTGCTGGTTTCCGCCGGACAACGAACCAGCTGTCGACTTCTCGCTTTGGGTCCGCACATCAAACTCTTTGATCAGTTCGATGGCATGGTTTTCGATGGCTTTATCATTCAGGAAGCTGTATTTGCTGTATGGTTCCTGATAATAAGTCTGCAAGGCGATATTCTCATCCAAACGCATCGGGAGAATCAGACCGAACTTTTGTCGGTCCTCAGGGATATGCCCTAAGCCTGATTCAGTGATTTTGCGCGGAGCCAAGTTCGTGATGGTTTCGCCGTTCAGCTTGACGGTTCCGCTCTCAGCCTTCCGCAAGCCAGTGATGGTTTGGATCAATTCGCTTTGGCCGTTCCCATCGATTCCGGCGATTCCAACGATTTCACCCGCCCTTACCGTCAGACTCAAATTACGTACGGCTTCCAGTCCACGGCTCTCTTTGACCGACAATCCGTCAATTTCCAAAACAGCTTGCTTTGGCTGGGATGGTTTTTTGGCTGTTCGGAACAGAACGGAACGCCCCACCATCATATCGGCCAGTTCTTGTTGGGAGGTCTGCTTCACGTCGACGGTGCCGATGCTCTTACCTTTGCGGATAACTGTGCAACGGTCGGCAACTGCCTTGATTTCATCCAGTTTATGCGTAATCAGGATGATCGACTTGCCTTCTTTCGTCAATTCTTTCATGATCGACATCAATTCGTCGATTTCTTGGGGTGTCAGCACCGCCGTCGGTTCGTCAAAAATGAGGACGTCCGCACCACGATACAATGTTTTCAGGATTTCAACCCGTTGTTGCATTCCGACAGTGGTGTCTTCGATTTTGGCGGATGGATTGACTGCCAAGCGATATTTGTTGGACAGATCCGCAATCACATCAGCAGCTGCCTTTTTATTTAAAACGCCGAATCTGCTCGGCTCGCTGCCCAGAATGATGTTCTCCGTAACCGTGAAGTCCTTGACCAACATAAAATGTTGATGCACCATTCCGATACCCAATTTATCGGCAACACCCGGAGAACTGATTTTGACCTCTTGCCCTTTGACTTTGATGGTCCCGCTGGTCGGTTCCAAAAGGCCGGACAGTATATTCATCAAAGTCGACTTGCCTGCACCATTTTCACCCAACAGCGCGTGAATTTCACCTTTTTTTAAGCTGAGAAAAATATCATCATTCGCTTTATAATTGCCGAAAGCTTTCGTAACGCCAATCATCTCAATGACATAATTTTCTTCTGTCATGCTGTTTCCACCCCTTACTAAAATTGAATGCATGCATTCCCTCATGCAGCAGTGAGACACGCTTATAAAACATAATACTGAAAACACTATTTCACACCTATTATAAAGTATTTCCAACATCCTATCCACTTTTGTTTGTCATGAAAACTAAACATTTGTTTAAGTCATGCGAGTCGTCCTTTATCGAGACGATGGTAAGAAAAAAGCGAAGTACCTCAATATCCTCACCGGAATCAAGCTACTTCGCTAATAAAGTATAGGACGGTATTACTTTTCTGGAGCTTCCGGAACTACAAGCGTCCCGTCCAAAATTTTAGTTTTTGCATCTTCGACTGCAGCCAAAGCGTCTTCACTCAATTGGCCCTCAGTCAGATCGACACCTTCTTCAGCCAATCCAAAGGTCTGCACTTCCCCTGCCGGGAATTCACCATTCATCGTCAAGTTAGCAACATCATGAGCTGCCTTGCCTACACCCTTAAGTGTCGAGGTCAATGTAAGGTTTCTTTCAGTGCCGTCATCAAGAGTCAGCAAGCCTTCTTCGGTTTGGTCACGGTCAACACCGATTACCCAAATTTCTTTTGAAGGATCGGCTTTTACGATATCCTTGGCTTCTGAGAACACGCCATTTCCGGAATCTCCGGCAGCTTGATAAATGACATCGATTCCGCTTGCGTACATTGCGGCAGCTTTAGATTTCCCGCCCGCAGCATCGCCGAACGAACCGACATATTCAACTTTTACATCTATATCAGGATTGACGGATTGGGCACCAGCTACGAATCCAGCTTCGAAGCGATCGATTACGACGCTCTCTTGTCCGCCGATGAATCCCAACTGGTTGGTTTTGGTGGTTTTGGCTGCAGCGACACCAGCCAAGAAAGCAGCTTCGTTGTCTTTGAATGATACAGATACTGTATTTTCGCCTTCGATGACATCATCGATGATGGCAAACATGGTATCCGGATTTTGTGTTGCCACATCCTGCATCGCTGGCTTCAATTTGTATCCGATACCGAAGACAAGATCAAAATTGCTGTTTACGGCAGTGTTCAAGTTCGTCACAAATTCCGAATCGGCATTCGATTGGATGTAATCATATCCGTCGATCCCTTTTTCTTTACCGTTCTCTTCGCCCCATGCAACAAGACCTTCCCATGCGCTTTGGTTGAATGATTTATCATCCACACCGCCGACGTCGGTAACCATCACGATAGTGAAGTTATCTCCTGTTCCCTCTGCCGTGCTCGAACCTGTTGCACTGCTGTCAGCCGTGTCGCCGTTGCCGCCGCAAGCTGCCAGGATTGTGCTGACACCTAACCCTAATGCCAATAAACTAACATATTTTTGCTTCTTCACCATGACCCCTCCAATAAACTTCAATTTTTTGAACTTGTAAGTACAAGCTTCTTACAAAAAATATCATATCATGTATTTCTTAAAAAACAAATGATAGCGACTTGTTTTGTAATCGTTTTTTCATTTAATATCCATATATTTTTCAGAAACCTCTGGGTCAAACCTCAGATTCATAGGGAATATCCGTATCATTTTCGTATACACCTTCGCTGATGTTCACCTTTCTGGGCTTGCTTCCGTCAGCCGGTCCAACAATGCCTCTTGCCTCCATCTCGTCGATCAGGCGCGCTGCCCGATTATAGCCGATCCGGAATCTCCTCTGCAGTTTGGAAATGCTCGCCGTTTCATCCGATCTGATGAATTCTACAGCTTCCCCGAAAAGATCATCTTCCGGCTCTTCGCTCGCAGCAGCCACAGTTTCGGTCGGCATCATTTCCTCGACATAGTTCGCTTCTTGCTGGTTTTTGACGAAAGTGACAATATGTTCGACTTCCTCGTCGGAAATGAACGCTCCTTGCACACGGATCGGTTTGTTCTCACCCATCGGACGGAAGAGCATATCGCCTCTGCCCAGAAGCTTCTCTGCACCGGAGCCATCGATTATCGTTCTCGAATCGATCGAACTGGATACGGCAAACGCAATCCGGGATGGGACGTTCGCTTTGATGATGCCGGTGATGACGTCAACGCTCGGCCGTTGCGTAGCCAAAATCATATGGATTCCCGCAGCCCGTGCCATCTGTGCCAAGCGGGTAATCGCATCTTCAACTTCATTGCTGGCCACCATCATCAAGTCGGCCAACTCATCCACAATGACCACTATGTATGGCAAGGTAGGATTATTTTCCCCATTCTCCAGATTGTATTCGACAATCAAATTGTTGTATCCATCGATATTGCGCATACCGGTACCGGCAAACAATTCATATCTTCTTTCCATTTCTGTCACAACTTTGTGGAGCGCTTGGGCTGCTTTGCGGGGATTCGTGACAACCGGGGTCAGCAAGTGGGGAATGCCGTTGTAGACATTCAATTCCACCATTTTCGGATCGATCATCATCATCTTCACTTCGTTCGGTTTGGCTTTCATCAAGATGCTCGTGATGATGCCGTTGATGCAGACGGATTTTCCGCTTCCGGTTGCACCCGCAATCAGTAGATGGGGCATCTTCGTCAGATTCGCGCTTTGCACAACGCCGGAAATATCCCGGCCTAACGGAACCTCCAACAGCTTGTCTGTGTGCTTTTGGCCTTCCATGACATCCCGGAAGGATACGACGCTGACTTCACTGTTCGGCACTTCGATTCCAATGAAGGATTTTCCGGGTATCGGCGCTTCAATGCGGATGTCTTTTGCCGCTAAAGCCAAAGCCAGATCATCATTGAGGTTCACGATTTTGCTGACCTTCACCCCGACAGCTGGTTGGACTTCATATTTGGTCACGGCCGGCCCGAGGTTCGCTTTCGTGACTTTGGCCTCTACACCGAAGCTGGCGAACGTCTCCTCCAGTTTTTTGACATTTTTTTCGATTGTCGCATATTCATTCGATTGATCGATCGCTTTGATTTCATTCAATAAAGTCACAGGCGGCAATTGGTAATCCCTGTTTTCCTGCTCGGCGGTGATTTCAAACTCCAGATCGCCGCTGTTGTCTTCCTCGCCGCCTCCCGCCGTTGTTTTTGAAAGGCTGGCCTGTTGGGCGGACACGCTCTTTTCATTGTCCGCATGTTTGTGTTCGGCTGCTTTTTCAAGTTGCTGCTGGAAACTGTCGATTTTCAGCTGAACGGGTTCGTGCTCTTTCTCGGCGAGTGTTTCCTTTTCTGAAGGTTTCAAAGCTTCCGCTTCTTCCTTCATCAATTTTTTCGCTGCCGACTCGCTCTTGATCTGATTTTTGGCTTTTTCGACTATCGAAGTTTTTTTCTCGGTCGAAACGCTGTTGGACCTGGTCGGTTTTTTCACTGTTTTCGAATCGATGATCGAGCTGGCCACTTTATCTTTCGTGAAAAGTACCGCTCGTTTGCTGTTGCGCCCGAAGATCAAGGCAACTTTGCGCACGACTTCCATGACATCATGCGTCGTGAAGCCGAATATGACCGCCACACCAAAAAACACAAGCAGACCAATGATGATGTAAGTGCCCCATTGCGAAACCAAAAAATGGGTTCCTGTGTAAAACGCTGCCCCGATCAAGCCCCCGCCCATCTCTGAAGCCGTATCCGCTTGTCTGACATCGACCAAAAAGCGGGCAAGCGTAACGGAAACGACCGATGCCCCCTCCATTACGACTGTCTCAAAAGCCTGCGAATGGAGATAAAGCAATGCAGCTGAATAAAGCAGGATACCACTGATCAGCCAGTTCTTTCTTATTTTTGGTTCTTTCCCTCTCAAAATCAAGTACAGACCATAGGCACCGAACAGCGCCAAGCTGATCGGATAGGTTTCACCGACAAAAAAACGGAAAAAATTCGCCAGCGCTATACCGGCAAAACCGAGTTGCCCGATCCCTAAGGCTGCACTAAAAAGAAACAGCACGCCGATAAGCTCGTAGGATATCTTCTGCCCGGTCGCCTTCTTTTTCTTTCTTGTCGTCGTTCTTTTCGCCAAACATGCCAACTCCTTTTTATCATTTGCTCAAAACCGTTGCGTATCTGCACAAAACAGCGGTCCATAGATTGTTCGTTTGATTACCGTATCGCTTCATTATACTATAAAATGAACCCTTTACGAGGCTATTTTTTATCGGTGGGCCTGGACAAAAAAGCTTCAGCACACGCCTTTGCGAGATGCTGAAGCTTTTTCGGTCTTGAACAATCATTCCGGTCGTAGTTTTTTCCTGTCCTGCAACAGCATCAGCCCATGATATAATTGTACATCATCATCACAGTTCTCACAAAACCGGATTTCTCCGTCCGACCAGTAGGCAGTCAGGTAGACTTCCTTCGTTTTTTGGAATGGATAGGCTTCCGATAGTTTTTCGGCAGCCTGCTCATAGGCGGCGACTGCCTCCTGGAAATCGGCATACTCTGTCGATTCCACAATAAAATCCGTCCAATCTTCAAAAAACCACCAAGGTTCATATTCTCCCTCGGTCCGTATCACTTGGTACATGCAATCACCTTCTTTGTTGCAAAAAGTATAGCACAGCCCGGAAAAATATTCCCGCGCAAGGTATCGGGATTGAAACTTCTTGATGAAGACTGTAAACTGAAATTAAAAGCTGCAACGTATGCTCATCCTAGAATCTGGAGGGAATTTATCATGAAAAAAATCAAAATGACAGTGAACGGCCGGGTACAGGGCGTGGGGTTCCGTTATATGACAAAAATGGTGGCGGACCAGATCGGAATTTCCGGCATCGTCAAAAACGAGGATGACGGAAGTGTCTACATCGAAGCGGTAGGCCCGACTGATAAAATCGATGCTTTCATCACGGCGGTCAAACGCAGTCCGTCGCCAAGCGGCAAAGTCGATACCTACAAACTCGAAGAAGACGCAAGCATTGAGAATTACATAAGTTTTCGCGTAACCAATTGAATATATTTCCCCCTTCAGGTATAGTGGTAATGTTATCGAAAAATTGTAAAGGAACGTGAACGATGAAACTTAAAAAGAAGTTATTGCTTTCCGCGGAAATGATGGCCTTGTTAGTGGTCCTGACAGGCTGCATGCAATATGATGAGAATAAAAATCCGACTGGCTTCATATACGACTATTTGGTGGTGCCAACTGGCAATTTGATCGTTATGCTGGCGGAACTGCTTAATGGCAACTATGGACTGGCCATCATCGCCATCACAATCATTGTCCGCTTGGCTATCATGCCCTTGAACTTTAGCCAAATCAAAAAAACGATGGTGCAGCAAGAAAAAATGAAGTATATCAAACCAGAATTGGAAGATATCCAATTCCGTCAAAAAAATGCAGCGACACCTGAGGAAAAAGCGGCAGTTTCCCAAGAAATGATGGCATTGTACAAAGAAAACAACATCAGCATGACCGGCGGCGTCGGTTGCTTACCGATTCTGATTCAGATGCCGATTTTTACAGCTATGTATCAGGCCGTCAACTTGACGCCGGAAATCTCCCAAAGCACATTCCTTGGCATCAATCTTGGTGTAAGCAGTCCGTTGTTGGCAATCCTGGCTGGTGTGGCCTATGTGATCCAGGGCTACGTTTCCACAATCGGTATGCCGCAGGAAACCAAATCACAGATGAAATCGATGATGCTGATGAACCCGATCATGATTCTGATGTTCTCTTGGTCCTCACCAGCGGGGTTGGCCCTTTACTGGCTGGCTGGTGGCATTTTCGCCGCAGCCCAGACTGCGCTTCAGAATCACATGATCAAACCTAAAATCCAGAAGCAAGTCGAAGAAGAAATGAAGGATCGCCCGGTCAAAAAGAATGTGAAAATGGCTAAGCCAGCGTCCTCTTCAGCACCGGAGCAAGCGGTAAAAGCTTTGTCCGCCAAGAATCAACAGACGGATGGCAAAAAAGGCCGTAACGCAGGTAAACAATCAAGATCTTAGTTTCAGCTATACAAAAAGTAGGAAGCGGCTCACGCATGAGTTCGCTTCCTGCTTTTTTTGTAGTTCAGGTTTTGTATTAGGGACTTTCTCCAGTCAAGAGCCTATAATTCCTCATCCGGTGCATAATCCTTCAGAATCGGCAACTGGATGCGGAAGACAGATCCGTGTCCCAATACGCTTTCGACGGTGATATCACCTTTATAGCCTTCCAATAATTCTTTCGCGATCGACAAGCCCAAGCCGTTCCCGCCTTTATTCCGCGATCTTGCTTTATCGACGCGATAAAAACGCGAAAAGATCTTCTGCTGATCTTCCTGGGACATCCCCTCGCCGAAATCTTGGATGGCAATCTGGACATAGGACATGGATTCGGAAATCGAAAGATGGATTTCATGCCGGTCAGTCGAATATTTAACGGCGTTGTCCATCAATATCACGAGTATTTGCTCAAAATGGTTGCGGTAGATGTTCACATAAATCTCGCGATTCAGATCATCATCCAGATTGAAAACGAAATCCGGATACAACATCTTAAAGTTATGGAACGTATGCAGTACGACGTTCCGGATCGGTGTCACTTCATTTTTATAATGGATTTCGACTTGTTCAGCCCTCGAAAGATCAAGCATCTCCTGGACCAAAGTCTTCATGCGCTGGATTTCGGTCAAGGAAGCGGCAAGGGACTCATCCAGGATTTGCGGATCTTCCTTGCCCCAACGGTTCAGCAATTTCAGATGTCCCTCGACAATGGCTGTCGGGGTGCGGAGTTCATGCGAAACGTCCTCCACAAACTGCTTTTGCTGGGTGACGTACAGCGCCATCTTATCCAGCAGGCCGTTGATGTGGACAGAAAGATCGGTGAATTCGTCCTTGCTTTTCGATATTTTGATGCGGGTCTCCGACAAGGTGTCCTCTTCGATCGCATCCATCGTATCCACCATCTGTTTGATGGGCCTGAAGAAGTAAATGGCGATACCGTAGCCGGCAGCCGCGGATAAAACGAGAACGATTGCCGTCGCTATCCAAAAATACTGCGTCATTTGCGAGACGACTTTATGATAATCATTCAATCGGAAAACAATCTGTACATATCCCAGCAGGAAAGAGTCCTCCTGGCTGAGGATCGGGCTGCCTGCGACAAATGCTTCAAGATCGTTCAGTTTTGTTTCGCGCACATAAGTATCGGGATTTTTGATGAATGTCGTATAACTCTTCTGAGTTTCATAAAGCAACTGCCCATCTGTATCGAATACGCGGATGTTCGCCCCTCTGCTCTTGAGATCCTCCAAAAATGGATAGTTGCCGACAGATTGGAGGCCTTTCGTCACAGTCGAAACAGAAATTTTTTCGAACATGCTTTCTACGCTGTTGACGGACAGCTTCGTATCGATTTCGGACAAGGCTGATTGGACCGAATAAAGCAAGTTTTCGGCTTCCTCTTTTTGTTGATCATATTGATAGCTTTTGTAGACATTAAGCATCAGTAAAGCGGACAGAAAATACAGCAAGAAGAAAGCGATACTTAAAAGAAAACCCCATTTCCACCGAATGGACTTGGGATTTCCTCTTTTTTTGGTTGGCATATAATTGATTCTGCGCATAGTATTATGAGCGCATGACGTATCCGGTGCCACGAACCGTTTGGATATAACTTTCTTGGCCGGCTACATCAATTTTATTGCGCAGATATCGGATATATACATCCACTACGTTTGTTTCCACTTCTGTTTTGTATCCCCATACTTTATTCAGCAATACATCCCTTGAAAGCACAACATTGATGTTTTCCATCAGGATCAACAATAATTCGTATTCGCGTTTGGTCAATTCGATGTGCTCGTCGCCACGGCGCACGACGCGGTTTTCCTTTTCGATTGTCAAGTCACGGTAAGTGACGGTCGTCTGCTTCACCTTGCGTTGCTCTTCTTCGATGTCGATGCGGCGCAGCAAAGCACGGACCCTTGCCAAAAGTTCTTCGATGGCAAATGGCTTCACGATGTAATCATCGGCTCCGTGGTCCAAACCGGATACACGATCGATAACGGAGTCACGGGCGGTCATGATGATGATCGGTGTATCTTTGACGGGACGCAGACGACGGCAAACTTCGATGCCGTTCAATTCAGGAAGCATCAGATCCAAAAGGATGACATCCCAATCCTGGTTCATGGCGGCTTCAAGGCCGGCTCTGCCGTTGTAGCAAATTTCCGTTTCGTAGCCTTCGTGTTTTAACTCAAGCTCGATGAAACGCGCCAGATTTTTTTCATCTTCGATAATCAATATTCTTTGTTTGTCTCTATTTTCCATAGAATTCTCCCCTAATGTCTCATTTGAATAATAACAACATGCCATTACAATTTCATTTTATTTTAACACACTGTCGGGAATTTTTCCTGATTAAATGATCCTGATAGTAAAATGTCATCCGAAGCAGTGCTTCGGATGACATAAATGTAGGCCAGCAAGGCGCTATATCGCTTTAGTCTTGTGGAACTTCCACTTCTTTATCCCACTCAAAATGATAAGAACCAGCCTTGTCTGTGCGCTCATACGTGTGCGCTCCAAAGTAGTCGCGTTGCGCTTGAATGATGTTTGCAGGCAATACAGCTGAACGGTAAGAATCGAAATAAGCTACCGCAGATGAGAATGTCGGTACCGGAACGCCTGCACCTACAGCCGTAGCAACCACTTCACGTACAGCTCCTTGATATTGTTTTGTGATTTCCACGAAGTAGTCGTCCAACAACAAGTTCTGCAATTCAGGATTTTTCTCGTAAGCATCCGTGATGTTTTGCAGGAATTGCGCACGGATGATGCAGCCTGCGCGCCAAATTTTAGCGATTTCGCCATAATTCAGATCCCAATCATTTTCTTCGCTGGCAACGCGCAATTGAGCGAATCCTTGCGCATAGCTCATGATTTTGCTGAAGTACAGCGCCTTGCGGATACTCTCAACAAACGCTTCTTTGTCCAAACCTTCTTTAGTTGCAGCGGCAGGTCCGGTCAGAATTTCGCTGGCAGCGACACGTTCTGTCTTCAAAGCGGAGATGTAACGGGCAAAAACGGATTCGGTGATCAACGGCAGCGGCACTCCCAAGTCCAAAGCGCTTTGGGAAGTCCATTTGCCCGTGCCTTTGTTGCCGGCGCGGTCCAGGATGATCTCGACCATTGGTTTTCCTGTTGCAGGGTCGTATTTAGTCAAGATATCAGCAGTGATGTCGATCAGGAAGCTGTCCAACTCGCCTTTGTTCCATTCGATGAAGACTGCAGCGATTTCTTCCACTGACATGCCAAGATACTTGAACATGATGTCGTAGGCTTCTGCAATCAATTGCATGTCCCCGTACTCGATTCCGTTGTGGACCATCTTAACGAAATGTCCGGCGCCATCTTTGCCGATATAGGCTACACATGGCTCGCCATCCGGAGCTTTAGCGGAAATCTGTTCCAAAATCGGTGCAACCAGATCATATGCTTCGCGTTGTCCACCCGGCATGATTGAAGGGCCTTTCAATGCGCCTTCTTCCCCACCGGAAACGCCCGTTCCGATGAAATTGATGCCTGAATTTTCCAATTCTTTGCTGCGGCGGATTGTATCTTTATAGAAAGTATTCCCTCCGTCGATCAGGATATCGCCTTTATCCAAATGAGGCAGCAACGATTGGATCGTTTTGTCGGTTGCCTCCCCAGCTTTTACCATCATCATGATTCTTCTTGGTTTTTCCAAAGACTCAACAAATTCTTCGATAGTATAAGTGGGAACCAATTTTTTATCTGGGTTTTCCGCGATCACTTGCTCAGTTTTTGAACCTGAACGGTTGAATACGGATACGGAATACCCTCTGCTTTCAATGTTCAATGCTAGATTTTTGCCCATTACGGCCATACCGACAACGCCAATTTGCTGTTTTGACATAAATAAATTCTCCCTTCATGATAAACACATCATTCTATAATCTTAATCCTAACAAAAATTCGTCTAAATGGAAAGCAAACAATTGAAAATAATGGCTTTCTTTTCTCCCCCTCGGTTCTCCAACATTTACTTTTGTATTTTAATGTTGTAAACTATGCCATGTAAAAAACAAAAGGTGGGAATAATGTTGACAAAGAAAACTGGTGCTACCTCTTCAAAATTCAATAAATTCAGCAAATTCATCATTTGGATCATGTTGCTTGCCATGGTCGGAGGAACTTTCCTTTCCGCTCTGTACTATTTGTTCATAAATATGTAGGAAAAAACAATCAAAAGGTTCCCGGAATCCACTAGCTGATTCCGGGAACCTTTTTGATTGACTCAGATGCCTTTTTTGACTTTCCCATCCCAGCCGGCATAGCCGCCCTTCAGGATGAAAATATTTTTGTAACCATTTTTTTTCAAAATTGCTGCGCAGCGTCCGCTCAACATGGAATTTTGGTCATACAGATAGATCGGCTGATCTTTGCGGATTTCTGGGTAGCGTTGCTTGAATGCCGAATAAGCGATATTTCTCGCTCCCAAAATGTGGCCAGCTTCGAACTCCGTTCTTTCGCGGACATCGATCAATTGCGCTTTCCGCAGATCTTTTCTGAATTCCTCTGCAGTCAATACTGTCGCCGCATTCTTTCTTTGGAAATAAAAATAAGCTTGATAAATGGCATATCCGATGATGAATATCCATAATGCGATGTTAAAAATATCAATTCCTGTTAAATTCAAAATAAATCCATCCTTTCGATACTCTTGCTCTCATATTTTACACTTGTGCAAGGCGTATTGCTACAGTTTTAAAGACTTTTTTCTATTCCGTTAATTGTATCCAGACATTGCGCTCCACGTCGTACAGATACTCAAAACGTTTCCCGTAAAGCACGTAGGTCCCTTCTGGCGAAACGGAAATTGGGGCCATTCGCTCGACTTCAGTCAGCACCTCCGAAGTGTTTTCGGAGAAATCAATTTTTGCGAGTTCAAAGGTGATTCTGGCAGCCCCCTCCGGCCCCTGTTTCGGAAGAACGGCGAACGTTTCGTCCGAGTCATTCCCTTTTTTGAATTCAGGGATGACCAGCCCGCTTCCATCAGTGATGCGGGGCAAGGCAACATAGCCTTGAGCAATCAGAAGCGGATAGTAGGAGACAGCAAGCAGCTCTTCCTCATTGAAATCCGAAGCAGCCACTACCCATACGGCTTCGCCTTCCAGTCCGTAAGCAAGGATTGCCCGATCGATGACAGTATCTTTGCCGGGAAAACGAACGTCGCTCAACACCAATGCAGAGACGCCATCAGTAGCGATTTCCCGGTGGAGGTACATATTTTCCGAATACCAAACCGGCATTTCCCCAGTGACAGACAGTGCCGTCAATGCCTCATCGGAGGTCAAATCCCAAAGGTAATTTTCCAAGCTGCCCACTGTTTTTTTTGCAGACAGAAACAACTTCCCTTCGTTTGTCGGATTCCAGGAAACACCCGTCAAAATCCCATCAGAAAAACGAATGTCAGCAAGTGCATTCCCTGCCTTGTCGATCATCATGAGGTTATTTCCCTGCTGACTTGCGAGTTGCACCAAAATCCGCCGACCATTTGCAGACAGCGCAACAAAAACAAGCCGATCTGAAAAAGTTCGGATCGGCCGTTCTTCACCCGTATCCAGATCATGGCTGTACAGACCGTATTCCCCATTTGATTCCATTGCGAAAAGAATAGTCATATCGTCCAACCAGCCTACCGTGTAAAGAAATCCATCCTGAGGGATTGGTCGGATGTTGGGTCCGGAAGCAAGGCTTTGCTCACTTACCCCTGGTTGGTCAGGATAAGACAACCGCTGTGCACAGGCAGTCAGAATGAGAAAAATTGAGAGTGAGAGAATGATTGATGCTAGCCCCCGGTTTCTCATGCCATGCTCCATCCTCCTGTATTTTCTTTCCCTGAAAATATTCAGGGCCCATTTGCTTTGGATATTTTATTTGCTGGTTTCCGTCAGTGCAAGGTAGCACGCCCCTACTATTCCTGCATCATTCCCGAGCGCGGCTAATTTGATATGCGTCGTCTTCTTGACGTTCGGAAATGTGAAGTCAGCAAAATAGGTTCTTACTTGCTCCAAAAGGAATTCTCCGGCTGCAGAGACGCCTCCGCCGATGACGATGTAAGCTGGATTCAGAAGATTCCCGATGTGGCTACAGGCCAAACCCAGATAATAGGCAGCGCGATCGACTACAAGAACGGCCAATTCGTCACCTTCTTTCGCCAAATCAAACACCATTTTGGAAGTGACTTCCTGGCCATCATCGATGATGACTTTGAGCTGCGAATTGCCGGCATATTCTTCCGCATGTTTGCGGGCCAATTTGACGACGCCTGTTGCGCTGGCGACAGTCTCCAAACAACCTTTCTTGCCGCAGGTGCAGTCGAATCCGCCCGGTTCGACCGTCATGTGGCCGATTTCGCCGCCTGACCCTGCAGTACCATGGATCAGATTTCCTTCCGCAATGATTCCTCCGCCGACACCTGTGCCAAGTGTCACAAATACGACGTCGCGGTCATCCGCACCGGCACCTCGCCATTTTTCTCCGAGTGCGGCAACGTTTGCATCATTGTCTATAAAAATAGGGATTCCGATTTCCCGCTCGATCGCTTCACGCACAGGCTGGGGTGTTTTCCAGTTCAGGTTGAAAGCTCCCTCGACAGTACCCGCTTCACGGTCCACCGCTCCCGGCGACCCCATGCCGATGCCCTGAAAATCATCCGCAGTCATTTGATAGAGATCCAGATGGTGCTTGATCGAAGCGATGATATCAGGCACGATGTGAGTCCCTTCATCATTGATGTTCGTTGGGATGCTCCATTTTTGCTGGATATCGCCCTCTGCTGTCAAGATAGCCAATTTCACTGAAGTGCCGCCTAGATCAATACCGATAAATTTTTTATACACGTCATTTCCTCCAATAGTTCAATTTATGTCTAGTATAACGTAAAACCTGTCCGCATTAAACCCGTATAAGCAAAGAATATAGCGCTCACAAAATAAATGACCAGAAAAAGTAGCCTTTGTCCATTTTGGCTCTTGGCGGTGCGAGGCATCGCGATGAACACGGCCGCAAGCGCTCCGCCAAGCGCCCCGCCAAGATGTCCGAAATTATCGACCGCTGATGAAAAAAAGCCGAAGAAAAAATTCAGGAAAATTAGCATCGTAAAATTGCGGGCCATCAGCTGGATCCCAGCGTTGTAAGGGAACTGACGTCCCAGAACGATGGCCGCGGCAAACAACCCGAAAAGGGAAGTGCTTGCACCAGCGGAGATTGAATCATTGAAGGCGAAGCTCATGAGATTCCCCATCAACCCGCTCAGAAGATAGATGAGCGCAAAACGCAAGGACCCGTAGAGACTCTCCATCTGCGTACCCAAGTAATAAAGTGTGATGCTGTTCACCAGAATGTGGGTGAAGCCTATGTGGATGAACATAGGCGCAATCAAACGCCACCACTCCCCTTGCGCAATGGCCGGGTTGAATTTTGCTCCGAACAGAATAAGCGTCAGTATATTGGTGCTCCCGCCGTTCAGGGTCATCAGCAGGAAAATGCCGATCTGAATGGCCAAGAACAAGTGCGTTACAGAGAATTGATCCGGCAAATAGGATCTTTTGGTATTATATGACCGCATTTATGCCACTCCTTTCCATTATTATCCTATTTTATACTAGAATACTGCCGTCAACAACTTTTGGACCGGTATATCAAAAGCTTCGATTTCCCAATCCGGATCCTCGAACAATTGGAACGGGAACAGCAGTGACAGAGTCTTTCCTTTGTATGCGGTCAGATAGCGATCATAGTAGCCGCCGCCGAACCCGATGCGATAACCCGTTTCCGAAAACGCCAATCCAGGAACAAGCAGCAGATCGATTTCCTCGGTCGGAACCGGGTTGCTCTTATCGATAGGTTCCATGATGCCGAATCCGCTTCTGGACATGGGAGTATCCGGCAAGTATTCATGAAAAGTCATCACGCGGTTTTTGCCGGAATAGGGAACGACCATCCGTTTGCCTTCTTCAAGCCCCTTTTCGATGATTTTATGCGTATCGATTTCCGGGAAATTGGACCATGTGATTCCGATCGTGTTTGCAGCTTTCCACTCTTCACTTGAACAGACTGCTTTCATCAATTCTTTCTCCATCCGGATTCGAGCTTCCGAAGGCAGATCCCTCAATTTCTCCAACATCTCTTTTCTTATCCGTTCTTTCATTCAATAACCTCCTCAAGCAAACAATCTGTCGTACACTATTTCTATAGAAAAATCCTTCCGGATAAAATAAAAAAACAACAGGATATCCTGTTGTCATTTTAATTATTTTGTTTCACGATGCAAAGTCACGCGTCTTTCACGTGGACAATATTTTTTCACTTCAAGACGGTCCGGGTTGTTACGTTTGTTTTTCTTTGTTAAGTAATTACGTTCTTTACACTCCGTACATTCCAATGTAATATTTAACCGCATATTCTTCCCTCCAAACATAAAAAAATTGAAGATCGAATCATCTTCTGCGTTTCTCATTGTATCACTTATGAAAAAATAAAGCCACTATTTTTTGAACAAGTTATACCTGAGTTCGATTTTTTCAGCTTTCTCCCAATTAAATACCAGATAAGGTTGCAGAAACACCCGAATTTCATTAGAATGTTATCAGGCATCAAAAAGAAGAATTGAGGTGACAAAGATGGAACAATGGACCATCGTGATTGTCTTGCTGACAATCGCAATCATATTGCTGTTTGCATCATTTTTCGTCAAGGATAATGATCGCAAATTCGCTGATGAGATGAGTGAATACACATTACAATTAACGGAAGAAATCCATGAATTGAAGCAACGCCTCATCGCTGTGGAAGAAGAATTGGGAAAAGAAATTCCCGTTTCCGAAGACTCGCAGACCGTCAAAAAAGTACACAATCTGACAAAGCAGCACATCATCACTTTGTATACAAGCGGAAGAACGTTTGATGAAATTGCAGAGCAACTGTCCGTCCCTATCACCACCGTGCAACTCGTTGTCGATAACTACATAGAGCAATCAATCGTATAGAGGAGAAAATAAAGTGAACAAACAAAAGCTTCGTTTTTTATCCATCGGTTTTTTGTTGTCTGCCGTGCTGTTGGCTGGCTTCCAGCTCTTCTATCCGGAAGCACTCCCTGGCAGCACCTTCAACGGAGAAGCAAATGCCGATTCAACGGATTATCAAGAAAAATATGAAAGTACTTTGGCGGAATTGGAATTGCAGAAACAACTGAATGAGCCAGTTCTAAGCAGCGCTCCTGCTGACGAAGCAGCCGTAGCCTCCAGTGCTCCAGCTGAAACAGCGAGCATTATCGAAAGTTCAGCTCCCCCTGTCGCGAACGCCCCCGTCACTTTTGTCATCAGTTCAGGACAGCCGATGTCCGTCGTCATAGACAACCTCGTCAGTGCGGGACTCATTACGGATCGGGCTGTCTTTGAACAGTATATGAATGACCGGAATCTTGTCACGAAAATCAACGTCGGAGAGTATCAATTGTCCCAGGATATGGGCTATGAAGTCATCGCCGACATCATTACCCTGGAATAATGATCCACTCTACAAAAAAGAAGGAGCCGGAACAAGGATATTGCAATCCTTGTTCCGGCTCCTTCTTTGTATCCCTTTGGAAGTCGTCAGCCGATGGTTCTTCAGAGCTGGCCGGTTATTCTGCTGGCGTTGCGTAATCCCCTGTGTTGAAGTAAGCATCAAACACTTTCTTGGCTATCGGTGTAGCCCGGCCCGTTTCCGATTTGAGATAAGGGACCACAACGGTTACGGTGATTTCCGGATTGTCGAAGGGTGCATAGCCGACGAAGGTGGAGTTGAAGACGCCTTCCCCCTTCAGATTATCATTGTTCCCGTCGTAGAAAGCCTCCGCTGTCCCTGTCTTGGCGGCGACGTCGTTCGGGTCCTTCCCGAAGGTCGAGTAGGCCGTTCCGTCCGTGCTGTGAGTCACTTGGTAGAATCCTTGTTGGACACGTTCCATCGCTGCCGCATCGACGTCCACTTGATTCATCACCTTTGTCTCCAAGGTCGTCTCCAAAGCCCCCAGCGCTCCGTTCGCATCCGTGCTGCGGATTTCCGAAACCAATTGAGGAGCGTAGCGGGTGCCGCCATTGGCGATGGTATTGATGTATTGCGACAATTGCAGGGTTGTGTACAGATCATACTGTCCGAATGATTGATCGACTACGTTAACTGCGGCTTGGCTAAACCCTGTCAACCCACTGCCTTCGTTCGGCAAATCGATCCCCGTCTTCACACCCAAGCCGAACTGGGAAAAGTAGCTGCGCAGTTCGTCGATCAGATCTGCGGAAATATTCAAGGTACCTCCCGATTCATAGGATGATTGTCCCCCCATCAACATCGCCAATTTGACCATGTAAATATTCGATGAACGGGCCAATGCCTCGATGTCGTTGATGGCCACCTGGCTGCCTATGGTCGGGTTGAAGACTGATTTTTTCAGATTTGAGCCTTGGAATTGCAATGGTTCATCGACGAGGACATTGTTTTCCATGCTGATGACACCACTCATATATCCGGTCAGCACCATCGCGCCCTTCACGGCCGAACCCATTCCGTAACTGGAATTGATGATGCCCAGTGCATCATCCACAATTTCGTTTGAGGTCGAGCGTTGCTTCCCGGTCATGCCCAAGATTTCTCCTGTACCCGGATCCGATGCGACTATATAAATCCGGTCGTTATAGGAATCGACGTTGCTGTTCAGGAAATCCGTGGCGATCTGTTCGATTTCCTTCTGAAAATCGATATCGATGGTCAGAACCAAGTTATCCCCGGCTTTTCCTTCATAAGATTCCTCCCGCATCAAAACCACGCCTGATTGGTCCGTGATCGTTTCCCATTGTGATTTCGTGCCCGAAAGCACCGACTCGTATTCTTGCTCCAAGTAGGAATTCCCGACGCGGTCGTTTCTGGCGTAGCCTTTTGCCAGATAGGCAGCAGCTTTGTCGCTCGGCAAACCGATCTTTTCGCTGGTCACCCCGCCCAAAATGCTCCTCAGCAAGTCTGATTCGGGATAGATTCTGACCCAATCAGTCGCGACATCCACTCCGGACAAACCGGACAGATTTTCGCTCACCCGTGCCAGTTCTTCATCCGAAACATCCTTATTTTTTATGCTGGTGGTCGACAAGGCATAGGCGCTGTTCATCCGTTTGAAAATTGCGGCAATCTCTTTTTCATCATCCGAATAAGCGATATCCTCCGCTGTTACTTTTTCGAGCTCCACTCCATACAGTTCGGAACCCGGCAATAACTTTTCGTCATCCGACAGGCGTCCCAACATGACTTCGTTGTTTAAGGCCATCCAATAATCCTTCAGATCGCGCTCCGTCAGTTCTTCAATGCTGACATTGATCAAGCCTGCCAATGAAGAGGCGACCTTCGCCATTTCCTTGGCCGTGGTATTCGCTCCTCTTGTATAGGTTATCGAATGTTGTGGTTCATTGCCTACAAGGATATTGCCGTCTCTGTCATATATCAACCCGCGCGGCACCGATTCCGTCACAAGTGTCGTTTCGGTACGTTTCACGATGGCTTCGAATTCATCTCCTCGAACGATCTGCAAGTATCCAAGTCGGAATATCACCGCGGAAAACAGTGAGAACACGATGAAAAAAAGCAGGTTCAAGCGAAATGGGATATGCGATTTTCTCTTTCTTTTGCTTTGGGTATTATCTTCCAATTTTGCACCTTCCTAAAACCATAGTTCAACAACCTATTATAGCAAAAAAAGAGTGTATTACAAACGACGCAATAAATTTTTAATATGTGGCATTTCCGGATATGCCGATGCATGTTCAGATTATTCATAAAACCAATCGGATATGCTAAAATAGCAGAAGCGCTTTTGAAATCTTCGCTTCGACTATCACGAGCATTCCGGCACGGTCAGCCACCCCTACAGGAATGCCACAAAATTTCGTTTCAAAGGAGGAATGTGCAGCATGCAGAAGCGTCTCACAAATCTATACCCGCAAAAAAATATGCTTTGTCTTTCGTTCTTAATGCCTTTATTTGTGATGATGGTGATTTATGCAACCATGGGCGTTTATCCTTTCGGCAACAACACATTGCTGACTGTGGATCTTGGCCAGCAATATGTGGATTTTTTCAGCTATTATCGCACAACCTTGTTGTCCGACCCTTCCGCCATTTTCTTTTCGTTCACTAAGTCAATCGGCGGGGAGATGTTGGGATTGTGGGCTTATTATCTGATGAGTCCGTTCAATCTTATTTTTCTGCTGTTCCCGCAGTCCCAATTGCCTTTGGCGGTGACCCTCTTGATATTGATGAAGGTTTCGGCGTCAGGATTGACTTTTGCTTATCTGTTGATTTCCCGCTTCGAAGGCAAAGGCTTGCTGGTTCCATCTTTTGCATTGAGTTATGCTTTGATGGGGTACGTCATCGTCAACCAATTGAATGTCATGTGGCTGGACGGTCTCGTCTTCCTGCCTCTGATCATTCTGGGTCTGGAAAAACTACTTCTGGGCGAGAGCGGTCTCTACTACAGCTTATTTCTCGGAGTGATGTTGATTTCCAATTATTACATCGGCTTCATGATCTGTGTTTTTTTGGTCTTCTATTACGTTTTTGCATTTTCCAGACAAGAAGTTGTCGTCACAAAAGGCCTGAAGGCGCATCTGAGGCACTTTTTCATCCAATCGGCCCGTTTCTTCGGCTATTCTTTACTGGGGGCTGGCTTTGGTTCTGTCCTATTGATCCCAACGTTTTACTCGCTTTTGGGCAGTAAAGCAAGTTATGCCAATAACCTGATTGATTGGCGTTTCGCCTATGATCCGGTCGAAGTCGTTTCGAAGTTTTATATCGGGTCGTTCAATTTCGATCAGATGCCCAGTGGACATCCGAACCTCTTTATCGGCACAGTCGCTTTGACTGCGTACATCTATTACTTTGTTCATCCTGCTTTCTCAAAAAAGGAACGATTCACCTCGCTTGCGCTGACCGCCATCTTTTTCTTGGCGATGAACGTACAGTTCCTGAATAAAATTTGGCATGCCGGACAATATCCGATCTGGTACCCTTACCGTTTTTCGTTCACTGTTTGCTTCTTTTTCCTTTTGAATGGCTTCCGGGCCTTGCGCACCTATCGCCCTTTCCCATTTTTGTTGGCATGCAGCCTTTTGATAATCAATGCAGCCACGGCCATCTACGTCCTGAAAAAGGATTTTGAATTTCTGGAGCCCGTCCAAGTATTGATCACAGCGGTCATTTCTGTGCTTGTGCTGGCCTTGCTGATGCTTAGGGATAAGCCCAGAAAATGGCTGACTTACGCTTTACTTTTCGTGATCACTGCAGAGATGACTGCAAATGCAGCCATCGACCTGTTTCGGTTGGGCTACGTCAAGCAGGACGAATTCGCCGATTACCAGACGAATCTGAACACGATGTTGGCTGAGGTGCGGACACCTGCAGACACTTTCTATCGGATCGAAAAAACGTTCCAACGTTCCAAAAACGACAGCTTCCAAGCCAATTATGCAGGAATCAATCATTTCAGCTCCACTTTCGAAAAAGAAATTCCCGCCTTGTTCGGATCATTGGGCTTTCCGGACGGAAACGGCTTTATCGTTTATTCAACCGGGACTTTATTTACGGATGCGCTTTTTGGTGTGAAATACTTTATCCAGGACAAGAAATTGCCGGAAGCCTTCTATGATCTCAATGACGGCGTGTATCGCTTGAACCGCAACTCCACCCGCCCGGATCTGACCCACTACAATCTTGTTTCGGAAACGGACAGATCCACTACATTCGAAAATCCTTATGCGTTGTCGTTGGCATTCGGAGTTTCCGACAGTGTATTGGATCTCGAGCCGATCGAGGATCATCCCATATTGATGCAGGAACAGGTATTGGATGCCTTCAACAATCAAGAAAGCATCGAACCATATTTCTCCTTGCGTCCGTTTGATTCCAACGTCTTCCAGAATGTCACCTCGGCTGCAGATGACGCGCAGAACACAACTTATTTTAGGTCTGTGGATGGGGCGATCTCAAGGATCGAATTCCAGTTCACGCCCACCAGCGACAATCCTTATTATCTTGTTCTGGATGCGGGCATCGACGACGATAACGCAACCCTTTATGTGAATAATCTGAAGTTGGATTATTATACGACCTACCGGAATGATCAGGTCATCAATATCGCAAGCAACCAGCAGGGTGAAAACATCACCTTTACGATCGAGTTGCGCGAGGATTCGATTCGCGTGCAGGACCTGAAACTTTACGAACTGAACAAAACGCTGTTCGAGGAAACCATTTCCCGGCGGAAAATGGAGGAGCTGACAATCGAATCTTTCAGTCAGACGCACATCACAGGATCGGTCACGATTGAGACTGAAGATGAAGTGTTGCTGACGACGATCCCCTTCAGCGAGGGTTGGAGAGTGACGATCGATGGCGAACCGGCCGAAACGACCATCGCCCTGAATGGCTTATTGGCGGTGCCGGTCAGCCCGGGCAAACATAGCATCGCATTTACGTACCGTACCCCCTATCTGATGACCGGACTGTCAATAACAGGTGCATCAATCACCGGTGGGTTGTTATTGAAGAAATATCGTAAAAAAAAATAAGAAGAGCGGCGGGGATCTGAAATCCCGCCGCTCTTCTTATTTCTCTTTATGAGTCTTCCTCGCACATATAGGAAATCGCCACAGTGCCGACCCCGGCACTCATACCGACGATTGTGGAGATGTTCATGATGTATTCCGGTTCCTTGCCAAGCAAGGTTACGCTGCGCTTGCGATAGGCTTCTGCTTTTTCGGGATTATTGGCATGCACGATCGCATACCTTGAAACCTTCTCCTGCGTATTCACTTTTTCCAGCAATCCGAACAGTTTCTTTTCGTTGCCTTTTTCGCTGAATGCCTTCTCGGCGATCGAACCTTTGCCTTCCGCATCGATGGATACGACCGGTTTGAGATTGATCGACATAGCGGCCATCCCTGAAACTTTACTTAAACGTCCGGACCTCACCATATATTTCAAATTGTTGACGCTGACGAAGATATTCGTCCGCTCCCTCAAGCGTTCAACGGCGGAGACGATTTCGTCGAAAGGAGTGCCTGCGGCGATCATTTCCGCCGCTTTCATGACAAGTAATCCTTCCGCCCCGGAATTCCGTTTCGAATCGATCACAGCGATTTTTTTGCCTTCATGCAACTTTTTGGAGACAGCATTCCGGAACACACTGTTGGTTCCGCTCTGCTCTTTCGCGACAGTCACGATGATGACCTGATCATAATGCGCGAGCACCGTTTCCAGATATTTCTCGACAACAATCGGATTCGGCTGCGAACTTTTCGGATACTCGACGGCCGATTCCAACAACGGGTAGAAAAGTTCAGGCGTCATCGTCACCTTGTCGAGATAGGAAGTGTTGTCAAAATTCAGGTTGAGCGGCAACATGTGCACTTGATAACGATCGAGTATGGCTTGCGGAACGTCCGCGATCGAGTCGGTGATCAGTGCAATGTCATACTTCCGATCAAAAGCTGATTCATTCTGCCTGATCATGTCGTCCGCCTTTTGCTGCAAGATGATGCCTTTCTTGCGCAAAACTTGGAACACTTGCTCCGGAGCATTGGCATGGATATGGATTCTGGCTTTGCGGTTGTTTCCTGCCACAATCAACGAATCCCCATAGAGTGCCAATTCCGACCTCAATGCTTCCAGATCAATCGAGTCCGCGGACAATAGCGCTTCAGTGCAGTAGCGATGGCGAATTTCCCCTTGGCTGTGGATCAATTCCTCATTAAAAGAAAGATCTTCCTGTTCTTCGCTGACCTTCAAGTCCAACTTTCCGGTGTGCAAGAATGTTGCAAAACCTTGCAGAAAGTAGACAAATCCCTTCGCGCCGGAATCGACGACTTTGGAATCCTGGAGCACTTTCAAACGGGAAGTTGTCGCCTCCAAGGATTTGTTGGCCGTAATCAGTGATTTTGAAAACAATTCGGAGAAAGTAGCCGAAAGATCTTTATGGCTGTATACCGCATCCGCCCATTCACGGATCACGGTGATGATTGTTCCTTCCACCGGATTGGAAATAGCCTGGTAGGCATAAGGAACCGCATTTTTGACCGTTTCCGCAAACGAAGGGATGGTTATCGTCTCGTCATCCATCAGACTGAGAAAAATCCCGTTGATGTATTGGGCAATAATGATACCGGAATTCCCTCTTGCACCCGTTAAAGCGGCATCAGCTATGCTGTTCATCGTTTCCTTGACGGATCCCGAGATTTTTGCATCCATGATGATCGCATGCATAGTTGAGGAAAGGTTACTGCCGGTATCCCCATCAGCGACCGGAAATACGTTGATTTCGTTCAGACTGTTTTTGTTCTTTATGACTTCATGCGCACCCGATAAAAAAGAATTGTAAAGCCTCTCGCTATCCAGGGTTGAAATATTCATCGTTCTTCCTCCATCCACATCTAAATCTTTATTCGTTTTCAGAGAAATCTTTGGGCCGCAATGTAAGTGATCCCTGCTGTCGCGGCGTTCAAAAAAGTTCCCCAGGCCAAGTCGATCAAGGTGATTATGATCGGCCAGTCCCTGATAGTAGCCAGATTGGTCAAGTCATACGTCGCATACGCGACCAGTCCGAAAAAACCGCCAGCCAAAATGGCATATTGCAGACTTTCTTTCAAGAGGGCCGGATGGACCACAAAAAATACAAGTCCGCCGATGAACAAGAAATAGAATATTATCGCTGCCACCCAGTTGACATTCGGCGCCATGAGGTGCCCCAAGTACTTGCTGTAAATATTTTTAGATAAAACTCCCAACCAGACAATATCCACTAAAAAGAACACAAAAAATGTCAAGAAATATAATTTGATGCTGTCCATCTTCTCTTCCTCCATTCCGTTATTGTTTAGCCGCCGATTCTTTCGGACAAGATGCCGTCTTTCATTACATATACTTTATCACAATAATCTATCAAACGTTCATCATGAGTGACCATAATGGTCGCTTTTTTCTTTAACTTTGTTTCTCGGGCAAGGATTTCCACAACTTCAAATGCCTTCTGCGTATCCAAACTGGCGGTTGGTTCATCCGCAAGAATGACGGACGGGTCGTGATATAGGGCTCTCGCTATGGCGACCCTTTGCCTTTGACCGCCGGAGAGATCACTCGGGAATTTATTCTTCAATTCGAATATGCCTAATTCTCTGAGTAATTCATCGCGTTTTTGTTTATCCACTTTACTGCCTTCAACTTTATTTGCCAAGTGCAGCTGGTCTTGGACCGTCAAAAATGGGACCAGATTTGAGGCTTGCAGAATAAAACCGATTTCTTCAAATCTGAGTTTGGCCCTCTTTTTCTCGGTCACTTCACTGAATGGGTTCCCATTAATCAAGACCTTTCCGGAAGACGGGGTCTGCAGTCCTCCCGTGATAGTCAAGAAAGTACTCTTACCTGAGCCACTCGGTCCGATGACGGCTACAAATTCACCCGCCTCTATGGCTATGTTCGTTTTTTTTAGCGCATCTATCTTTAGTTCACCTTCACCGAATGATCTGGAAACATCTATCATTTCTATTAATTTCATCTGTTGTCTCTCCTATCCGATTGCCTTCAATGGGTCTATTTTTACAACTGCCCTAACGGAAAACACGCCGCCGATCATGGCCATGATGACCAACAAGGCAGCTATGCCACTCAGAAAATATAAATTTGTGCGATAAGGAACAGCAGGCGGCAAGACCAGAGCTGTCGCGCCTGTCAATACTAACCCGATGCCGACACCGATTGCCGCCAACAGGAATGTTTGGACGACGACTGATTTTGCTATATAGCCGCTTGAAATGCCTTGTGCCTTCATGACGCCGAACATGCTCGATTTCTGCATGGTGAGAACATAGATGAATATACCGATCACCACTGCCGCAATGACGACCAAAAAGCCGATCATCAAGCCAAACGTCAACACTTGGGCAGTGTACCCTGGTATTTCATTGATGTAATCCGCAATCGGATATACTTTTAGATCTTCGTTTCCGGAGTCCACCCCTTCGATTGTATCATCGATTCCCCGTACAACAATCGCACTGATGCGCCCCTCCTCAGACTCATCAATCTGCTCAAAACGCACGTCCTGATAGGATGAGACTGTCGTGTACAGAACAGGCGCAACGCTGAACTTAGCATCTTCAGTGAACCCGACGACTTCGACTTCCTTGTCCGATCCCGCCAACTGGAGTGTGTCCCCAATGACTATACCCTCCTCTTCCTTCAGACTGATGTCTGCAACGACTTCATCATCATTTTCAAAAGCTTTTCCTTCGATGACTTCAGGCATCAGGAACTGATCCGATTCGATACCGAAAAAAGTTGTATTTATTTTTGCATCATCACCGGATGTCCCTTTTTTCCTGATGACATTCGGAGCTATGCCGATTACAGCCGCTTCGTCTGCATCCACCTCATTGATGGCCCCTTTTGGCATCATGGACATATTGATGTTCGTATTCGACTCGTCCGTCAGAATGATGCCGTCTGCATCCCATTTGTCCACACTGGTCCGATTGTCCTGGGCCAACCCATAGGCAAGGCCAACCAAAAAGAATACTAAGTAGGACACCAGCACCATGACGCCGATGATCAACGAAAATCTCGTTTTTGAATGTTTGATTTCTTTCCAAGCTAAGAACATTTTTGCAACCCCTTTATTTTTTATTGCTGCATTTACCTTTGATGAATAATAGCGTAATTCCTCGAACAGGCAGTCTGTCCAGTTTTATCCAGCCCCGGAATCGGTCTGGTTCATCGCGCTGTTCAGCAGCTTCAACTGACTCATCAAAAACCGACCATCAATGCCTTCCAGGTTACAGGACTTCACTTCGGACAAGATAGCAAAATGGATTGCTTTCTTTGAAGTGACGGCTTTTTCACTCAAGGAAACGATTGTAGCGCGTTTGTCCTGAAGCGACGGTTCCTTTATGAGCCAGCCCTGTTTCTCGAGGCGGTTCAATATGGGATTCAATGTTCCGATCCCCATCCCCAGCCGCTCCCCGATATGCTTGATCAAAATATGATCATCGTCCCACAAAACCAACAGGACAAGATATTGAGGGAATGTCAGATGGAAATCTTTCAAAGCTCGATTATACATTTTGCCGAAATCATTCGCTGCCCGATAAACCTCGAAACACAGCTGATCCTCCAGCGATCTTTCAAAAATTGATTCCTCCATCCGATACCGTCTCCTTTCCAAATTTATCCTCACCGTGCATATACATCTTACAAGATATATATTAATCGATAATATCCGGAAAGTAAAACAATCGCACTTAGCAGAGCTGAATAATCAGTTCATCATCCATCAGACCATTACGGGAGTAAGAAAAAAGGATCCAGAGCGGGTGCCCTGAATCCTTTAATTGGATTGCAATATCTTTTTTTGCTTATTTTGCAGCCGCTAAACGACGGTTGACTTCATCCCAGTTCACAAGGTTCCAGAATGCTTTGATGTACTCAGGACGCACGTTCTTGTAGTTCAAGTAATAAGCATGCTCCCAGACATCAAGGCCTAAAATCGGCGTTTTGCCTTCGCTGATCGGTGAATCTTGATTTGGAGTGGAGGTGATTTCCAGTTTACCATCGGAAACTACGAGCCAAGCCCAACCTGATCCGAAACGGCCTGCAGCTGCTGCAGAGAATTTTTCTTTCATGGCATCAAAGCTGCCGAAAGCTTCTTCGATTCCATCCTTTACAGCTCCTGTAGGTTCTCCGCCCGCGTTGGGTGCCAAAACTGTCCAGAACAAGCTGTGGTTTGCATGTCCACCACCATTATTTCTTACTGCTGTGCGGATATCCTCTGGAATGCTGTTTAAGTCAGCCAATAATTCCTCGATTGTTTTGTCCGATAATTCAGGATGTTTCTCCAACGCTGCATTCGCGTTTGTGATGTAGGCATTGTGGTGTTTCTCATGATGCAAATGCATCGTTTCCTCATCGATATATGGTGTCAAAGCGTCGTACGCATAAGGTAATGCCGGTAATGTAAAAGCCATGTTAAATTCCTCCTAAAATAGTTTAGTGATTTCTGACTGATTTCACTGTATCATCATTTGCATACTTTATCAAAAATAATGCCTCGAAGCCGTAGCAATTTTTGATTGCTAAATGCATCCATTTTCGATAGACTGAGTTAGTATGATGCAGAAAGCGGTGATCACAATTTCAATCTTCAATTTAATCAAAGATAGTTTTATGGAGCCAAAGCAATTACTGGGTGCCAAAACTTTAAAAAAGGGCGCGGCCTTTTTCCTCTTCTTCTTACTCTCATTGTCCGTCAGTATCCCCCTGTTTCTGGCTGGGTTCTCCACCTTGCAAAAATTTTCGGCGGATGCGGGTGTGATAGCGGAAAAAATACCTCCATTCACTATTGCGGACAGCGCCTTGCTGTTGGATGAGCCTATGGAAAAAGGTTTCATCCATAAAACCGACACGGTCCTGTTGGCTTTCGATAGTCAGGAAGTATACACACAGAGAGAACTCGAAAAAGAAATGTCATCGCCTGATCTGATTTTGAGCCTCGTCTTTTCAAAGGATGCTTTCACCCTCTATGCTCAAGATGTCCCATTCAGCTTGCCGTACGAGCAGGCAGACGACATTACGGATGAGTCGTTCAAGAAATTGCTGCGCAATTTTTCGAGCGATCAGTTTTTTTCCGGTGTAATCATGCTTTTGTTCAGTCTTTTCATCTCTTCATTCAGTGTACTGCTAACATTATTGATAATCGCGCTGTTCGCGAATGTATTGACAGGATTTATGCGGAAGAAACTCCCTTTCCGTGAAATCCTGAAGATGGCACTGGTTGCCGCAGTAGTTCCGGTGCTGTTCTTCAGCTTTTTGAACGGATTCAGCATCTATCCGACGATCCAGGATGAAGCGATAGCGCTCATCGGTATTTTCTATTGCTACAAGGCACTCAAGACTTAGCAGGAAAGCAGTAATTTTTCGGAGACATCTGGCTCCTGACGAAAAATAGGCCGCAGCACCTGATCGAAAGATCAGGTGCTGCGGCCTATTTGATTATATTGTTGGCCAACTGCAGGGGTAAGCCCTGAACAAACCCATTCCGTTTTTCTTATCTTTTATCCGTGGCTGCGGGTTTTGCTTGCTCTTCTTTTGCGCTTCTGCTGGCTGGCGATATTTTCTTTCAATTTACGTTTGTATCCTGGCTTCACTTGTTTCTTAGCCTTGTTTACCATTCCGCGGATGCGGTGATCAGGTTCCAATTGACTTGGAGCGTTTCTCATCTCTCGGCGTTTTCTTTCATAGGTTTCGACCAGTTGATCTTTTTCGATAGCAACCGGTTTGAAAACAATGCCATATTTTTCCAAGTCATCGATAGCTTTTTCCTCACCCGGTGCGTACAGAGTGATTGCAGTCCCTTTTAGGTTGCTGCGTCCCGTTCTGCCCGTACGGTGAACGAAGAATTCCATGTCCTTCGGCAATTCATAGTTGATGACATGCGAAACACCTTCGATGTCGATGCCGCGCGCCGCCAAATCGGTAGCCACCATGAACTGATACTCCAGATTGTGGACTCTTCTCATGATGCGTTTGCGTTCACGAGCAGGCACATCGCCATGCAAGACTGCAGGCTGGATGCCACGTTGTCTCAGTCCGTCAGCGATTTCCTCGGCATTTTGTTTTGTATTGGCAAAAATCAACGCCAGATACGGTTCCCCCATCGTCAACACTTGGTAGAGAACATCAATTTTTGCTTGTCCTTTAGTGGACAACAACAGGTTATCGATTGCCGGTGCAATGATGTGTTCCGGTTTCAGCTGGACCACGACAGGGTTTTCGACGTATTTCTTCAAGAAACCCTTCAGTTTCTCAGGAATCGTGGCGGAGAATACCAGCATCTGGAGTTTCTCCGGCAAGCGGCCGGCAATCTGATCGACATCATGCAGGAAGCCTAGATCCAGTGTCATATCCGCCTCATCAATGACCATTTTGGATGCAGTATGGATCTTCAATGCCTGTTCGTTGACCAGGTCAAGGATCCTGCCGGGAGTTCCAATAACGATATGCGGTTGGTTGTTGACTAGTTTTGACATTTGACGTTTCTTGTCTGTGCCACCTACGTAACTGACGATACGGATTTCTTCGGGCGCGTTCAAGACCAGCTGACTGGCTGTTTGGTACAATTGCTCAGCTAGCTCACGGCTTGGCGAAGTGATGACAACCTGTACTTCATTTTTTGCTGGATCGATGGCGTCGATCAAAGGCAGCAAAAAGCTGTGGCTTTTGCCTGTTCCAGTCTGCGATTGTCCAATCACGCTCTTGCCGGTCCGAATGATCGGGATAATTTGTTTTTGGATATCGGTCGGTTCTTTGAAATTCAATTTGCTGATTGCCTCCAGCAAAAATGGCTTCAATTGAAAGTCTTTAAATTCCACGTTTACACCTCTTGTTTTTCTTCTGCGTATTTTATGCCTTACCATTATAACACATGCAGAAGGTTTAAACCTTAATTTCAAATAAGAATATGAAAACCGAACCCGTAAATTTATTCGCAATATAATTATACGAAAGAAAGAAGGCACTCCTCAAAAGACACCGTGGTTATGAAAACAGACGTTTTCTTTCATTGCCAACGCTAAATGATAATAGTATAATGATATAATGAATAAAATCTAATCATACTAATAAAGGGGGGCATATAATGATTACCCAAAATACTGCTTTATTCACTATTTTCGGAGCAACTGGTGATTTGGCTCACCGCAAACTGTATCCATCATTATTTCGCTTATACAAAAAAGGATTCATCAAAGATAATTTTGCCGTTATCGGAACAGCTAGACGAGATTGGTCCGATGAACATTTCCGTGAAGTGGTCTTGGATTCCATCGAAGATTTGATTGAAGATAAGGAAGACGCGGTTTCTTTCGCAACTCATTTCTATTATATCGCACACAACGTCAACGACTCGGAACACTATATCAAATTGAAGATCTTGTCCGAATCTTTGGATGCCAAGTATTCGCTGTCAGGGAACCGCATTTTTTATCTGGCGATGTCTCCGGAATTTTTCGGCATCATTGCCGAAAAACTGAAGGAACAAAAATTGCTGACGGAAGACGGATTCAACCGTTTGATCATCGAAAAGCCTTTCGGGCGCGATTTCGAATCCGCGGATGCGCTGAACACCAAGTTGCGCAAATCGTTTGATGAAAACCAAATCTTCCGCATCGATCATTATTTGGGCAAAGAAATGGTGCAGAACATCTCCGCTGTCCGATTCTCCAATATGATTTTCGAATCGCTGTGGAACAACAAATACATCGATAACGTCCAGATCACCCTATCCGAGACTGTTGGCGTGGAAGAACGCGGCGCTTACTACGATAACAATGGTGCTTTGCGCGATATGGTGCAAAATCATATCCTTCAGATCGTCGCTTTGTTGGTCATGGAACCACCGCTGTCTCTGCAAGGTGAAGATATCCGCTCCGAGAAAATAAAGGCGCTTCGTTCCCTGCGTCTGTACAATACGCCGGAAGAGGTCAACCGCAACTTTATCCGGGCGCAATACGCCGGAAACCCCGCAAAAGCTTTGCAAGCTTACCGGGAAGAGCCGAACGTCGATCCAGCATCGTCAACGGAAACCTTTGTGGCCGGAAAAATTTTAGTCGATAACTTCCGTTGGAAAGGTGTTCCCTTCTATATCCGCACAGGTAAACAGATGGCTTCCAAAGAAACCTACATCCATATCCAGTTCAAGCACGTTTCGATGAACATCTTCCCGACAGAAAATGTCGAAGAAATCGCTGAACCGAATGTACTGACCATCCACGTTTCACCTTTGGAAGGCTTCTCTCTGCGGCTGAACGCAAAACGGGTCGGCCAAGGAACCGAGATGAAGAACATCCGTATGCATCACATCTACGATGAGGAGACGCAGGCAAACAGCCCCGAAGCATATGAACGCCTCTTATTGGATTGCCTGAACGGCGATCCGACAAACTTTTCCCACTGGGATGAGGTCGCGCAGTCTTGGCACTTCATTGATCAGATCCGTAAAGTGTGGGATGCCCAAGAAGATTGCACGGATAGCCTTTTTGCTTATGAAAGCCACTCGATGGGACCAAAAGAGAGCGACACTTTGCTTGAACAGGACGGATTCAACTGGACTGAATTCAACTGGAGCCAAAGTTACAAAGAGAAACAGGAAAAAGAATAAGGCTAAAGGCCGGAAAAAAGCATCGTTTCGCTTTTTTCCGGCCTTTTTTCGATGCAAATTTGCTACATCAATGCGTGTTCTGCCATTCGATCGCCAATTCTTCCAATTCCAAAATGATGTCGTTTATTTCCGACTCATCCTTCGCGTTCGCGCCGCTCGCAAGCGGATGACCGCCGCCGCCGTGCCGTTTGGCGACCTCATTGATGATCGGACCTTTTGAGCGCAGTCTGCAGCGGTACGTGCCGTTGGGCTGCTCCACAAAAATCCCCCAGCATAACACGCCCTCCACTGTGCCCGGCAAGGGAACAACTGGAGCGGTGTCGCTGTCGACCGCACCGAATTTCCCAAGTATTTCCTGGGAGAGGATGATGCTGGCAACCCCGACGTCATTGATTGTCAAACTCTGCAGGACGAACCCTGATAAATTGGCTGTTTTCAATGAATTCGTGTTCATCATTTGACTGATGTCCGACGCGGAAAAATCAAAATGCATCAGTTTCGAGGCTATCTCCATGGTCACTGACGTAGTCGCCGGATAGAGGAATCTGCCCGTATCGCCGACGATGCCGGCATAGAGCAGTCGCGCAGCTGCATCATTCATCGGCAATTTATCCCCAGTTGAAAAGGAAATTTTTGCGATGATTTCGCTGCTGCTGCTGGCTTGCGTCTCCACCAGGCAAATATCTCCGTAAGGATCTTCGTTCGGATGATGATCGATTTTGATCAAATAATTCCCGTTGACAAAGCGTTTGTCGCTGACTCTTGGCTGATTCGCGGTATCCGTGACGATCACTAGGGCGCCTTCATAGGCCTCATCCGGAATGGTGTCCATGCTGCCGAGGTAGGAAAGACTGTCTTCATTTTCTCCGACAACGAACACTTTCTTCTCAGGATAGGCTTGCCTGATCAAGCTGGCGAGGCCATTCTGTGAACCCAGCGCGTCCGGATCCGGACGCAGGTGCCGATGGATGATGATGGTGGCGTACGCTTGAATCTTATTGACTATATCTATATAAATCGGATTTAACACTTGTTCACCCCCTATGATTTTTCCATCAGTTGGCAAATGACGATTGCTTTACTGACCAGCGAATTTTCCAAATAAACTTCAACATCCAATTTGGATGATCTTCTGCCCAACTCCAATATTTTAGAACGTATCTCAATGATGCTGTCAATCTGGATCATCTTCAATTGATAGATGTCCATCTGCTCGATCACCGCATTCCGTTTTTGCAACGTGTACAAAATTTTCTTGGTTGTGCTTGCCAATACTTCACTTAGCACACCGAATGACACGGTCCCAAGACTATTCGTCATTTGAGGTGTAATCCTGAAACGATAAGCAGGTATGCTGTCGCCTTCTTCCAAGTTGGTCAAAGATAGGTTTTCTACGACTTGGTCCTCAATCGTATTGCCGACCTGCGGCTGGCGCTGCGCAAGTTGCATGGCCTTCATGACATCCTGGCGGGAAATGATGCCGAGCAATTGCAGGTTATCTTTCACCACCGGCATCACCTCCAAGCCATCCCAGATCATTCGGTGCGCCACGCTCGCGACACTCATGTGCGTTTTTGCGACTATCGGATCCCGAGTCATTACCCGCTCAAGCGAAAGAGTATCCGCCTTTCCAAGGATGTCCTTCGCAGTGATGATTCCTACAAGCCGCATATTATGATTGACGATCGGGAAACGCGAGTGTGTGCTTTCGGTATTGAGATTTCGGTACTGGAAAACGGTGTCATCCAGTGAAAGATACTTCGTCTCATCAATCGATGTATAGATATCCTCCACCAGCATAATTTCCTTTTTGATCAGTTGATCCGTCATGGCGCGGTTGATCATTGTCGCCACAGTGAAGGTGTCATAGGTCGTGCGCAGGATCGGCATTTCGACCTGATCCGCCAAATGGACGATGCTCTCATCCGTGTCGAATCCCCCCGTAATCAGTACCGCCGCCCCCTTCTCCAATGCAAATTCCTGGATATCGTTCCGGTTACCGACGATCATCAGCGATCCGGGTGAAATGTATCGCTCCATGGCTTCGCGTTGCATTGCACCGATGATGAATTTGCTCAAAGTCTTGTCCAGACCTTTCTTACCGCCCAAAATATCCCCGTCGATGATTTTGCATATCTGCCCGAAAGTCAGCGTCTCGATGTTCTCTTTCGACTTGCGTTCGATCCGGATGGTGCCCACACGTTCGATTGTTGAAACCAGTCCGATGTTCTCGGCATCCTTGATGGCCCGGTATGCTGTCCCTTCAGACATGTTCAAATTTTTTGCTATCGTGCGGACGGAAAGTTTTTCTCCGACCGGCATCGTTTCGATGTATTGAATGATTTGCTCGTGTTTCGTTGCCATAGTGTACTCCCTTACTTTCTCTATTTATAGTGAAATGAAATCTCCCGGTTGCATGATGAGACCGACTCCCTCATCCAGAAGGGACAGAAAATCATTCGGATCCTGCTTGATCAAAGGAAAAGTATTGTAGTGGATCGGAACCGCAATTCGGGGTTCTAGAAACGTAACCGCTTTGGCGGCATCTTTCGGCCCCATTGTATAGTTATCCCCGATCGGCAGAAACGCCACATCGATCGGATAATCTTCCCCTATCAGTTTCATGTCGGAAAACAGCGCTGTATCGCCCGCATGATAGATTGTTTTCCCTTCAGCGTTCAGGAGGATCCCGCTTGCCAATCCAAACGTATACGGCAAGCCATCGACAGTCATGGCCGAACCATGGATCGCTTGTGTCAGTTTCACATATCCGAAGTCGAATAGATGCCCTCCTCCCGGTTGCATGCCATGTGTACGGAATCCTTTCGAGGCAAAATAGCCCGCTAGTTCAACCGTCGAAATAATCAGCGGATTTGTTCTGCGTGCGATTTTCTCTGTATCACCGACATGATCACCGTGTGCGTGTGTCAACAGGATCACATCGCAAGGAACCGCATCCGGATCCAGGTCGCTCAGTGGGTTTCCTGATATGAACGGATCAATCAGCAGATGCTTTTGTCCTGCTGTTTCAATACATACGCAAGATTGACCGTGAAAAGATATCCTCATCTGATTCCTCACCTTTCTCTGTGAAAAACTGTATTATTCAGTGCTCATCGTATCATGAAACAGTTCATTAGTACAACGAAAAGCGAGCGATATTATTTTGTTTTGCCTACATTAAAAGGCCCTCCGCATGGAAGGCCTTTTTAATGTGCTATTCATCACCCTAAGGCAACGTCAAGGACCATCATGACTGTGAAGCCGACCATAAGTCCCATCGTGGCGATATCGCTGTTGCCGTTCGTTTGCGACTCCGGAATCAGTTCCTCGACGACAACAAAAATCATGGCTCCAGCAGCGAATGCGAGCGCGTACGGTAAAATCGCACTCATGGATATTACGGCAGCTGCCCCGATGACAGCCGCAATCGGTTCAACGATGGCAGAAAGCTGGCCGTAATTAAAGGCTTTCAGCCTGCTGTTTCCATCAGCCCGGATCGGCATGGACAATGCGGATCCCTCGGGTATGTTCTGAATACCGATACCGATCGCCAAGCCGATGGCACTCAACAGCGTATTATCCTGGGATATACCGGCTGCGACCGCCCCAAACCCGACTCCGACTGCCAATCCTTCCGGTATGTTATGGATCGTGATCGCAAGAAACAACAACAGATTTCGGGAAGCTTGCGTCTGCGGCCCTTCCCGGTTTTCCATAGGTTCACCCAGATGCAGATGGGGAACGATTTTATCGGTCATGCGCAGGAATACGCCCCCCAACAGAAATCCGATTGATGCCGGAACCCACGATAAGGCGCCGTAGCCGTTCTCCTCGGCATGGGAAATGGACGGAGCCAACAATGACCAGAACGACGCCGCTATCATGACCCCGGCAGCGAAGCCGCTCATGACATCAAGAACTTTGCGGTTGACGGATTTGAAGAAAAACACGAATGAAGCACCGATGATGGTACAACCCCAAGTGAACAATCCCGCTATGAATGCTTGCATAACTGGATTTAATTGACTGAATGACTCTAACATAATTTTTATCTCCCCTTTATAATGTAATGATGAGTGATTTCTTCTACAGATGTTTCGTATCCCATAATGGCAACTGAATGTTCTCGTAATGGATCGGGTCAAGCTGCGTTACGGTGATCCCCAACAAACGCACGTGCCGTTCTATCGTGCCGTGCTCCAACCAAAGTTCCCAGGCATGATAGGAAATATCCTCCGCTTGGGAAAAATGATCGATATGGGTTTTCCTTCTGGTTATGGTATCGAAATCGGCATACCGTATTTTCAATACAATCGAGCGACCGTGCAGTTTACTGTTGTGCAACGCTCCTTGCACACCCAGAGCGATTTGTTTCAGTTCCAATCTGACCTGCTCCTCATCAGTCAGAAAGACCGCAAAGGTATGTTCTTTCCCGATCGATTTCCTTTCCCTTTCAGGCTCCACAGCTCTGTTGTCGATGCCTCGGATCCGTTGATAGAGGACATAGCCATGCTTGCCGAATTGTGAAAGCAATTCACTCTGATCAAATAGATAAAGATCCTCTCCGGAATGGATACCCAACATTTTCATCTTTTCGACGGTCTTCTTGCCGACACCATAAAACTTTTCGATAGGCAGCTCCCTCAAAAAGCGGGCTGCATCGTTTGGTGTAATCACAGTCATGCCAGCCGGTTTCCGGAAGTCGGAAGCAATCTTTGCGATGAATTTGTTGTAGGAAACACCGGCCGAGCAGGTAAGGCCGGTCTCCTGCCAGACTTCTCTTTGAATTCTTCGGGCAATCACGGTCGCACTCGACAGATTCTGCTTATTCTTGGTGACATCCAGATAGGCTTCGTCCAGCGACAAAGGCTCTATCAAATCGGTGTAGCGCCCGAATATTCTCCTGATTTGTCGGGAAACGGTCTTGTAATGGCTCATCCGCGGAGGAATGAAGATGGCTTCCGGGCAGAGTTCAAATGCCTTTTGCGCACTCATCGCCGAGTGGATGCCGAATTTCCTGGCTGCATAATTGGCGGTGGTCACAACACCTTTGCGACCGGTATCTCTTGGATGATTCGCGATGACGATCGGTTTGCCACGATACTCCGGGTAATCCCTCTCCTCGATTGAAGCGTAGAAAGCATCCATATCCACGTGGATAATTTTTCTGCTTTTATCATTTTCGGGTTCCTTAAAGGTCAAGATCCCAATCTGCATACTTTTCTCCTCGTTCTAAACAGATTCATTGCACATAAATTTTACTTGCCGCTTTGAAGCTGATTTGGTAAGTTTGGTGATTTTGCGCCTCAAAAGTATACGGGCCTTCGTACGGCTCCACTTTTGTCAAAAGGTACGGCACATTTAACTTCACGTCCTTGTTTAGCAGGTACGCCAGAAATTCCTGATCGTCATCAACCTCCCTGATGACGAAGCGGCTGCCGGCTTCCAGCTCGATCAGCAGTTTGCTTTCATAAACCTCAATCCGGCCCTCTTTGTCGGGTATCATCCCTCCATGCGGATCAAATTTAGGAAAACCTAAATAGGCGTCCAGCTTATCGATCAAGCGATCCGAGGAGACATGCTCCAACAGTTCCGCCTCTTCATGCACTTCGTCCCAGTTAAAATCCAATTTTTCCGAAAGGAAGACTTCCCAAAGCCGGTGTTTGCGGATCAACTTATTCGCAATCAATTGGCCTTTGTCGGTGATCTGCACCCCTTGATACGGGATGTGGCTGATCAAGCCATCCTTAAGCAGTTTGACTGACATCTCGGTCACGGAAGCGGCAGATACGGATAAGGCCTTCCCAATCTGTTTATTATTGACAAGCTGTTTGTCTCCACCCAGTTCCATGATCACTTTCAGATAATCCTCTTTGTGCGGCGTCATGCGCTCCCTCCTTTTTTAGGTAAACCTAAACTCTAATTTATATTATACGACAAATGTTTTTGATTGCAAGGCCAAATCCCGCAATAGTTCTTCCGCTGTCAGTATACACAACACTGATGCGTCTGTGAAAGACGGGTAGCGACAAATCGGCGGCGTTATATTGGGCAAGATGGACAATTTCATTCGGCTCGACTAATCCTTTGGCGTATCACAGATGATTTTTGGACAACAAAAAAGCCAGGAGCATGTCCCGGCTTTTTGTTATCTACTATTAACCTTTGTAGGCTGCGTAGATGATTTCTTTCATTTCTGAAATTAGTGGTTGTTTAGGGTTAGCAGTTGTACATTGGTCTTCGAATGCCAATTCAGCTAAGCGGTCTGCATCGCGTTCAAGCATTTCTTCAGTGATGCCTTGATCACGGAAGTTCATCTTGATGCCGATGTCTTGACCTAATTTAGTGATTTCTGTTGCTAAAGCTTCAACCAATTCCTCAGTTGTGTTGCCTTTGAAACCTAAGTAGCGAGCGATTTCAGCATAGTCTTCATCTGCACGGAAGTACTCGTATTTAGCCCACATTGCATGTTTTTGAGGATCGATTGCATTGTAGCGGATGATATGCGGCAACAGGATAGCGTTTGTACGGCCGTGGATCAGATTCCATTGACCACCAATTTTGTGTGCGATCGAGTGGGAAATACCCAAGAAAGCATTCGCGAAGGCCATACCAGCCATAGTAGAAGCATTGTGCATTTTTTCGCGTGATTCTTTGTCGCCATAGTTGTATGAATTTCTTAAGTTTTCGAATACCAGTTTGATGGCTTGTAAGCTCAATCCTTTAGTATAATCATTTGCCAATACGGAAACAAAAGATTCGATGGCATGCGTCAATACGTCCATACCGGTATCTGCAGTTACGGATTTCGGAACACTGTATACGAATTGCGCATCTACGATGGCAACATCTGGAGTCAATGCGTAATCAGCCAATGGGTATTTGATGTGTGTTTCGCTGTCTGTGATAACCGCGAATGGTGTTACTTCCGAACCAGTACCTGATGTAGTCGGGATGCAGACAAGTTTCGCTTTTTCCATATCCTTGATCTTGTAAGTACGTTTGCGGATATCCAAGAATTTTTGTTTAGCGCCGAAGAAGTCACTTTCTGGGTGCTCATAGAACAACCACATCGCTTTGGCAGCATCCATTGGAGAACCCCCACCGATTGCGATGATTGTATCCGGTTGGAAGTCGCGCATTTTTTCAGTACCACGGTTTACAGTGTTTGTTGTCGGGTTAGGCTCAACATCCGAGAAGATTGCGTAAGATACTTTGTTGTTGCGTTGCTTCAATTGTTCGATGACTACATCCACATAGCCGAATTTGACCATGCCATCATCGCAGACGATGAAGACTCTTTCGACATCTTTCATATCGCGTAAGTATCTAACTGAATTTTCTTCGAAGTAAACCTTCTCTGGCAATTTAATCCACTGCATATTATTTCTCCTTTTAGCAACAGTTTTCACGTTCAATAAATCAAATGCAGAAACATTATGAGAAACTGAGTTTCTGCCGTAAGATCCGCAACCCAAAGTCATTGAAGGGATATTGTTGTTGTACAGGTCACCGATACCACCTTGTGTTGATGGAGAATTTATAAGAATACGGCAAGCTTTCATTTCTTTACCGAATTGTTCAACCAATTCGTCGCGGCGTGTATGGATTGATGCAGAATGTCCTAACCCATCCAAATCAAGCATCTGTTTGCATAATTCAAAACCATTTTCAGTAGAAGTTGCTTTCATCATTGCAAGAACTGGTGATAATTTTTCTCTTGAAAGCGGGTATTCTGCCCCAACGCCTTCTAATTCAACAACCAACATTTTTGTTTTTTCAGAAACTTTTAACCCAGCCAATTCAGCAATCTTAAGAGCATGCATACCGACAACATTTGGTCTGACGCCTGTTTTGTTGTCATTCATCATAACATCTTCTAATTGCTTCAATTCTTCAGGTTTTACGAAATAAACATTATGTTTTTGGAATTCTTTTTTGACTTCATCATAGATTTCGCTATCAACGATTGCGCCTTGCTCTGAAGCACAGATCATACCGTTATCGAATGTTTTTGAAAGGATGATGTCGTTTACAGCACGTTTGATGTTTGCTGATTTTTCGATGTAAGCTGGAACGTTACCAGGCCCAACACCCAATGCTGGTTTACCTGTAGAATAAGCAGCTTTTACCATTGCAGCTCCACCGGTAGCCAATACGACAGCCACTTCTGGATGGTTGATCAATTCAGTAGTTTTTTCCATGGATACACCATCTACCCATTGGATACAATCAGCTGGAGCGCCCGCTTTGATTGCAGCATCATAAACAACTTTTGCGGTTGCAGCTGAACATTTTTCTGCGCTTGGGTGGAAAGAGAAGATGATCGGATTTCTTGTTTTCATACAGATCATTGCTTTGAATATAGTAGTTGAAGTAGGGTTTGTCGTCGGAACGATACCGGCCACAACACCTACAGGAGCGGCAACCTTCATGATTTGATCAACTTTGTTGTCTTCGATGATGCCGACTGTTTTATTTTTTTTGATTGAATGCCAAATATTTTCAGCTGCAAACATGTTTTTCATGGCTTTATCTTCATAAACACCACGTCCAGTTTCTTCCACTGCCATTTTCGCAAGTTGCATATGTTGCTCAAGTGCAGCCAAAGCCATTTCATGGACGATGTGATCGATTTGTTCTTGATTATAATCTTCAAACAGAGTCAAAGCTTTTTGGGCTTTTGCAGTGTAGTTGCTGATTTCTTCTTTTGCAGTCATCATGGGTTTTTTCTCCTCTAAAACTACTTTTTCTTTACTCATGTGAGATCCTCCTAAAAATATATGTTATCCTTTTCACATGCTTATTATATTTCATGGAATTTCGTTTGTAAAGCAAATGAATGTGATTTTTTTCACGTATACCTCAAACAAACTTTGTAAGCGTGTTCAAAGACTTTCGTTGACTCTCTAGGTTTTCACAAATAGTTTATGTAACCAGTCTATTTTTCAACCTTTTGATTGTGAAATAATTATCATTGTTCGGAATCCATCCAGAAAAAAAGTTTTTTGGGAAAAATTTCTGGACAAAAAAACAAAGGGACGCGAATCGTCCCTAGAGAGGCCGATTCTTGCTTTTTAAAGAAAAAAGGAGCGAATTTATTCGCATCCCATTTATCGAATCCACCTGACCGTGCATTAACTCTGCTCATTTCAGCGGAAAAATTATTCCACCTGATTTAAAGGGCTTAAACCGTCCCACTTTGATGATGTCCACAAAATTTGATTTCCAACCTCACAAACCGTGTTCCACATTCATCCTGTTTCTACGCAAAAAGTGCAATACTCTGAAGTATTGCACTTTTCGCGTAGAAACAGTCATAGGAAATCATCAAAATTAATTTCATCCAACGAAGATACCTTATAGACTTGCGCTTCCAAAGCGACAAAGTCGAAATAGTGGTTAACCGTTGTTTTCATGATATCACGGATTTGCTGATAATAATGTGGAGGGACAGTATGTTTCCAAGAAAATTCCTTGAAATAGCGATGGATATCATCAACTTGGATGCTCTCGTAACCTAATTGATTAAACTCGGCTGCCTTAAGCTTGAACCAAGGCTCCAATTGATCATATTGCTTCTCTGTTATATCCGACAATCGCCGTCCCCCCTTCCGATGAATCAAATCATTTTACTCTTCGCTAGCGCCTTCTTGCGTCTGCTCGGATTCGGTTGCTGCATAATCTTCAACAATCGCATCATCAGTTGTGATTGTGGCAACCTTTGAAATACGTGAAATAGCACGTTTTTCAAAAGTCAGGAAGATTCCTTCGCAATCCAATACGACTGTGTTATCTGCCGAATTGATTTCTTCGACAATTCCGTGCAAACCGCCGATGGTCACTACTTTATCCCCTGGTTTGATTTGACTCAGCATATCTTGCGTTTTTTGCGCTTGTTTCTTTTGTGGTCTGATCAGGATGAAATACATTACACCGAACAACACCCCATAAAAGGCTATCATGATTACTGTATCCAATACATTTCCCTCCATCTGTGGATTATTTATACCTACCATCCACTTTACCAAACTTTAAGTTAGACTACCACCCAAAACCTAAAACTTCTTCGGATTTTCAACATTGAAACCATATTCCTCCACGAACGCTTCCCTGAACTCCAAAAGATTGTCATCCATGATGGCTTGGCGCACATTGTTCATCAGATTTATCAGGAAATGAAGATTATGATAAGTCGTTAAGCGTAAGCCGAATGTTTCATCAGCCTTGAACAAATGACGGATGTAAGCACGTGTATAGTTTTTGCAGGTGTAGCACTCGCATTTTTCATCCAACGGACGGAAATCCCGTTCATACTTCGCATTTTTGATGACCAAACGGCCGCTGCTTGTCATACAAGTGCCGTTCCGCGCGATACGGGTCGGCAAGACGCAGTCGAACATGTCGATTCCGCGGATGACTCCGTCGATCAAAGAATCCGGCGCACCTACACCCATCAGATACCTCGGTTTGTTCTCGGGCATGACTGGCGTCAGATAATCAAGCACTCCGTTCATCTCTTCCTTCGTCTCACCTACCGACAGTCCGCCGATAGAATAGCCCGGGAAATCCAAAGAAATCAGTTCCCTGGCGCTCTGCAGCCTTAAATCCTTGTAGCCCGCTCCTTGGATGATGCCGAACAAGCCTTGTTGATCGGGCTTTTTGTGAGCTTCAAGGCCGCGCTCTGCCCATCTGGTCGTTCTTTCGACCGATGCTTTGATATAGTCGTAGCTTTCGCTGTAAGGTGGACATTCATCAAAGCTCATGATGATGTCGGCACCCAATTGATTTTCGATATGGATCGCTTTTTCCGGTGAAAGGAACATTTTCGACCCGTTCAGATGATTCCGAAAATGCACACCAGCCTCAGTGATCTGTCTGTTCTCGCTCAATGAGAAGACCTGAAAACCGCCTGAATCGGTCAAAATCCCTCTGTCCCAATTCATGAATTTATGCAGGCCGCCTGCTTCTTCCACCAAGTCCGATCCCGGTCTGAGCCAAAGGTGATAAGTGTTGCTCAGGATGATTTGGGAACCCATTGCCTTCAATTCTTCAGGAGACATCGTCTTTACGGTGGCCAAAGTGCCTACCGGCATGAACATGGGTGTCTGAAAAGTGCCGTGCGGGGTGATGATCTCTCCCAAACGCGCACCTGTATGTTTTTCTTTTTTGATAAGGCGATAACGAATCGCTGGTTCAGTCAATGTATTCACTTCTTTCTTATAGATATCCGGCAATCAGTATACCACAGTCGCACACTATTTTCTTGTGTTCACTATTAAAAAATGCAATCCGAATATTTCGGACCGCATTTTTTTATTGCTTATTCTGATCGACTTGGGGATGACTGTCAGGCACACTTTGAAGCGCCTCATAAACTTATCCATGAAGCCATTCACCAAGAGCGGATCTTTTTGTGATCAGCACTGATGGTTTCAGTTACTTCTTCGCCGACGCCGCATGGATATTCGATGCTGGCCGGCACAGACTCCGGGAACACCGACAACAGACGGCGCATATCCACCAAGCCGGATTCCAGGCCGGATAAAACAATACCTTCGTCCGTTTTGGCAACGTTCTTGATGTGGATGTAGTTCACGGCTTCGCGCATTTCCTTTGCCGCAACGAACGGATCGCTGTCGATATATACGAAATTACCCGTGTCAAAAGTCAGTCCGATGTCCAAAGAGGCTTTGCGGGCTTCAGCAATAAAACCCATCAGGACAACGGGGCTGCCCTTCTCTGCGCTCTGATCATTTTCGATCGTCAAACGGACAGAGAATGCCGTCAGCAATTCCCTTAATTCTTCAGCAATCTGTGAAGTGATCCCCCGGAATTCACCTAATGTCACTTTCAACTGGACTGCGTTCAATAAGGTGGCTTCCTCAAAATAGCTGCCTAACTGTTCATTCAACGCACCTGCCGTAAAAAGTTCCGCCGGTACGGAATAGAATACCTTCAAGCCAAAATCCGAGGCTTGCTTGGCTATTTCCTGCATTTCCGTTTTGCCGGAGAGGATGTATTCTCTTCTGATTTCCACAATCGGGAAGCCCATTTCCTTGATTTCCTTCAGTATTTCCTTTTGTTCCACTTTATGGTCCGCAGATCTGTGCATATACGCCAAAGTGTTCAATCCTATTTCTCTGGGCATCCATTTGTCTCCTTCAATTTGTCATTTGTGATCAAAGTCCGGCCTATCCAGTATTTCTTTGGCAATGACGGCACGCATCAATGCTTTTTGATTGGCGGAGTGTTTTTTCTTGTTCTGGATAGTGGATTTCTCCATTCTTTTGGCAGTCTTCAATTCCTTCTGATCTTCGGAAAAGAAGCTGAAGTCGTCGGCCAATCCTATGGCAGGATCCATATCATAGTCCGTAAATAACTGTTCCTCATCGGCTTCATCCGTGAGTTCCGTTCCGTTTTGTTCGCCGCCGACTTTTAGCGGTCTCGTTTGCAACAGCAACTGCCATAAATTTTCACGGTTCACGAACAGCAGAATTCCCCTTCGCCAATTTCTGTCGGTCAAAATCCGGCTGACTTCCCGCCAATATTTTTCGGGCAGACGCTCCTGGAAAAAGCCATAGAGTTGTTCAGGTTTCATTGTCGCCATTTTATTGATCAGTCGTTTCGCATTCTCGTTTCCGGTCCCATCCAGCGACTGGCGGAATGTCTGCTGTAAGGCAGCGGCTTGGGATGCGCCCGATCTCAGTCTGGCGTTCTCCGATAGACGGTTTATCCGTTTGACTATCGAGATGAGCACGGAGAGAAAGAACACCAGGAAAAGAATCGGCAAAAGGATCGGCAAGAGAAACGCTAGGCTAGTCATTCCGGATCGCTTCTATCTGTCGGAAACTCCGAAATGCTGCTCCTCATTTCTGTATCCGCTATGATATTTTTCATTTTATAATAATCCATTACCCCAATATTGCCGTTGCGTAACGCTTCTGCCATTGCCAATGGCACCTGCGCTTCGGATTCGACCACTTTCGCCCGCATCCTCTGCACTTCAGCGATCATTTCCTGTTCTTCAGCGACCGCAAAAGCCCGACGTTCTTCCGCTTTCGCTTGGGCCACACGCTTATCCGCCTCCGCTTGTTCCGCCTGCAATTTTGCGCCCACGTTGCGGCCGACATCAACGTCAGCGATATCGATGGACAATATCTCAAAAGCAGTACCCGAATCCAGCCCTTTTTTCAGGATTGTTTGGGAAATGGAGTCCGGATTCTCCAAGACGGAAGTATGCATCTTCGCAGAACCGACAGTTGTGACAATCCCTTCTCCGACCCGGGCGATGATTGTTTCTTCGCCCGCACCGCCGACCAAACGCTCGATGTTGGCACGTACCGTAACTTTCGCTTTGGCCTTTACTTCAATCCCGTTCATGGCGACACCCGCGATGATCGGTGTTTCGATGACTTTCGGGTTAACGCTCATCTTAACCGCTTCCAGCACGTTACGACCGGCCAAATCGATGGCAGCAGCTTTTTCAAAACCTAAATCGATATTGGCACGCTGCGCCGCAATCAGCGCATCGATGACCATATTGACATCCCCGCCAGCAAGATGATGTGCCTCCAATTCATTTATATCAATCATCAGTCCCGCTTTCGTGGCTTTTATCATCGGCTGCACGATCATATAGGGTGCTACTCGGCGCAACCGCATGCCGACCAGGTTCGAGATTTTCACTTTCACTCCCGAAAAATAAGCAGTAATCCACAGACCAACCGGGACAAAACGGAAAAACAAAGATAAAAACAGTACCACAAATACTGCAATAAAGATGATTCCTATCAATCCTTCTGTCATTCTCCATCCAACTCCTTAACAGTAATTTTGACTCCTTCAACCTTTATAACCTGAATCTGTTTCCCTTCCGATATGACCTTCCCGTCACTGACTACATCTAGTTCCACACCTCCGATTTCAACTTTTCCGGCTGGCCGCAATGTCGTCTTGGCAGTTCCGGTCATTCCCAAAAAATTGGAATAGTCCTGGCTGGACGAATAACCGCGCTCACGATTCAAAGACGTATCGAGAATCAATTTGCTTTGATCCGGCAGGAATTTGTAACCTTTTTTCAACAGAACCGACGTCGCTATCCCGGATATGATGATCGCCAAACTCACATCCAACACACTTTCCATAATACGTTCATTATTCAAAAACAGTCCGGCCGCTACCATCAGGAACCCCCCGATCCCCACCAACCCAAAATCGGGTATGAACAACTCCACAACCAACAACATGATCCCGAACAGGAACAACAGCAACGTCATCCAGTTTCCACTCCCGAAATACAGGAAATACAACAAGAAACTCAGGACAGCCGCTCCTCCAAATACGTAATACCTCGAAGTGAACAGCATAAAAACCAGACACAGAAAACCTATGATCAAAAACAGCAAAATGAACGCCTCCTTCTGCTTTGTTCCGATAAAAAGAAACAAACGGTCGCACATATAAAAACAATAAAATTTACACTATCATTTTACCGCAAATACAGAAATAACAAAAGGAAATCCCTTTCAGGATTTCCTCTCTGCTTGCCGACTTGTCAAATTATTGTTGGAATTCATCGAGATCAACGGTCAGGAATCCGACCTGATCGCCCACCAAGGCTACCGTCACTGCCTGATTTTCATGGATTTCTCCCTTAATGATGGCGCGAGCCAACGGATTTTCGATTTCGGCTGAAATGAATCTTCTGAGTGGCCGTGCTCCGTAAATCGGATCGTATGCATTTTCCGCTATCCAAGTTGAAACCTCATCTGAAACGGAGAGCTGAATCTGTTTATCCACTAATCGACCGGACAACTCCTTGACCATTTTCACGATGATCTTTTTGACATCTTCCTTGGTTAATGGCGTAAAGAGGATAGTGTCATCGATCCTGTTCAAAAATTCCGGTTTGAACGAGTCTTTCAATGTCTTCCTGACCTCTTTCACCACATCTTCCGGAATGGTACCGTCAGGCTGAACGCCTTCCAGCAGAAGCTGCGATCCGATGTTGCTGGTCATGATCAGGACGGTGTTTTTGAAATCGACCACGTGTCCCTTCGAATCGGTCAAACGTCCATCATCCAATACTTGCAGCAAAATGTTGAAAACATCCGGATGCGCCTTCTCGATTTCATCCAAAAGAATGATTGTATAAGGGCTCCGACGGACTGCTTCCGTCAACTGGCCGCCTTCCTCATAACCCACATATCCGGGGGGCGCCCCGATGAGCCGGGAAACCGAAAATTTTTCCATGTATTCGCTCATATCAAGCCGGACCATATGTTCATCGGAGTCGAATAAATTTTCCGCCAACGCTTTCGCCAATTCCGTTTTCCCGACCCCTGTAGGTCCCAGGAACAAGAAGGACCCGATCGGTCGGTTAGGTGACTGCAGGCCGGCACGCGAGCGCAATACGGCATTCGTGACGCTCTCCACCGCTTCCTCTTGGCCGATGACCCGTTTATGCAGCGTTGCCTCCAATTTCAGGAGTTTGTCTCTTTCGCCCTCAACCAGCTTTGTCACCGGGATGCCGGTCATCCTTCCCACCACTGTCGCGATTTCATTCTCAGTGACCGATTCTTGGACGAGGTTCCCTTCCTTGCCTCTTCGTGCTGCATTTTCTTTTTCTAAAGCCGCCAATTCCTTTTCCATCTGTGGGATACTGCCATGACGCAAAACTGCGGCCCGTTCCAGGTCGTAATTTGCCTCGGCGTCCTCCAATTGCCGACGCGCGTCCTCAAGATCCTCACGTTTGGCACGCAACTTTTCGACCTCTTCCTTTTCATTGCCCCATTTCATGCGCAATTCATTTGATTCCTCGCGCAGATCAGCTAACTCGACTTGCAAAGCCGCCAATCTTCTCTTGCTCAATTCGTCGGATTCTTTCTTCAGGGCTGCCTCTTCGATTTCGAGCTGCATCAGTTTACGGCTTACCTGATCCAACTCGGTGGGCATCGAGTTCATTTCCACTTTTATGTTCGCGCAAGCCTCATCGACAAGATCGATCGCTTTATCCGGCAGGAACCGGTCAGTGATATAGCGATCGGAAAGTGTAGCTGCCGCAACGAGCGCATTGTCATGTATATTGACGCTATGGTGGATTTCATAGCGTTCCTTCAATCCCCGCAAGATGCTGATCGTATCGGCGACTGTCGGTTCTTTCACCAACACCTTCTGAAATCTTCGCTCCAACGCCTTATCCTTCTCCAGATTTTGGCGGTATTCATCCAGAGTGGTCGCTCCGATGCAGTGCAATTCGCCTCTGGCAAGCATCGGTTTCAGCAGATTGCCTGCATCCATGCTCCCCTCGGTCTTCCCAGCCCCAACAATCGTGTGGATCTCATCAATGAAAAGGATGATGCGGCCGTCGCTTTTCTTCACTTCCTTCAGTACCGCTTTCAGGCGTTCCTCGAATTCTCCGCGATACTTGGCTCCCGCAATCAACGAGCCCATATCCAACGAAAAGATCGTCTTGTCCTTCAGGTTATCCGGGACGTCTTTTTTCACGATCCGTTGGGCCAAACCTTCTACGATGGCGGTCTTGCCGACGCCCGGTTCACCGATCAGGATCGGATTATTTTTGGTTTTGCGCGACAAAATACGGATAACATCCCTAATTTCTTCGTCCCGGCCGATGACCGGATCTTGTTTTCCGCTCCGCACCGCTTGCACGAGATCTATCCCGTACTTTTCCAATGCTTCATACTGATCTTCCTGATTTTGTGAAGTCACGCGGTCTCCTCCTCTCATGTCCTTGATTTTTTCGGCGATGATTTTTTCCGTCACGCCTTGATTTACCAGAAATTTGGTCAATGGATGATTTTTCAGTGTCATCAAGCTCAAAAGCACCGTATCAGTGGCGATGAAATCATCCTTCAGCTCCGATCGCTTGCGATCCGCTTCCAGAAAGAGATTGTACAGATTTTGGCTGAATGTTTGCCCATATTGGACGGAAGTGCCTTCTATCACAACTGATTTATCCAGTTCCTTGTCAACGGCCGATTCAAACGCATCGACCGCCACTCCTGCATCGACGTAAAAATTTCGCGCAAAACTATCCGGCTGCAGAAATATTTTCCACAGATGGGCGACATCGATGGTTTGGTGCTTGCGCACCATGGCGATGCGCTGCGCTTCTGCGATCGCCTCCTGCAGGGCCGTCGTCATTTTTTCCATTTCCATGCTGGGACCTCCTCAAAAATCTACTGACGTATCCTTTATATGACAAGTATACGACCATGGTCAAAATTGGTCAAATGATAACCCGAAAAAAAAGAGCAACAAAGGTGATTTCCTTTGTTGCTCTTTTTATCATCGGATTCCTAGCGCGATGCGTGCATATCGGGACATTCTGTCTGTTGTCCAGGCAGGATACCAGACCAATTTCACTTGCGTTTCGGTCACTTCAGGAACACTTTTCAAAGCACGGTGAATTTCGTCGGTGATGACATCCGCCAACGGGCAACCCATTGTGGTGAGCGTCATTTTGATCAGGCAGAAGCCATCCTGTTCCAGTTCCACTTCATAAATCAAACCTAAGTTGACGATATCTATTCCTAATTCCGGATCTATCACTTGCTCAAGCGCCGCTAAGACGCGTTCTTTTATGCTTTCCAATTCTTCTTGCGAATATTGGGGAGTTGTCTCTTCAGTCATTGCAAACACCTCTTACCTTTCTGGATTAACTAGATGATAACAGTTTGTGCATAGAAATTCAATGCTAATATGCGTTCCCCAAGAATGCTGCCATTTCCTCAAAAATAGCATAAGGGACCCGGTGTCCGGCACCTTCTGTCGACCGGAAACAAATGTTATCCGCAAAATCTTCCCCGCTGATGGAGCTGACGAACTGAGCCATCTGTTCGTACGGAACACTCTCGTCGGCTGTACCGTGCCAGATGTAAAACGGCGTGTCCACGAGCGACTCCGGATGTTCTTTGAGGCTCAGGCTCTCAAAAGGCGCCATCAATGTTTTGACCTTCTCATCATCGATCGGCGGCAGCCCTTCCACCCAACGGGACTTCAATGCCCAATGGGACAACCCGACCGGATCCGGACTGCCCATCAGGCAGGCTGCCGAATGGATCCATGGATATTGCGTCAAGGCGATACAGGTCGTGATGCCCCCCATCGAGAGGCCTGTGACCGAAACGTTTTCTCTTTTTGCCACTCCCGCTTCGACGTAGGCTTCCACAATGGCAGGCATTTCCTTGATGTTTTGCAGGACCACCGACCAGAATTCTGCCGCCGGTTCGCCAGCATAAGCTTCATCTTTGCGTTCACCATGACGATAGGCATCGGGGATGATCACCCGCATGCCGTTGCCGGCTAATGCATAGCCGGGTTCCAAGCCTCTCTCCTTTTGGTTCGTGATGCCATGATAAAAGAACACGAGCGGAGTCGTTTCGTTTTTCTTGTCTTCTTCAACGATTTCCAGAATCGGTATATCATTTATGATTTTTCTTTCGATTATAATCATATTCATCCCTCTTTTTCAGCTCTGATCGGCTGTTACAGGCAAAAATATTTTTCCAGGTAGATTGCCAAGCCGTCCTCATGATTCGAATGTTTTGTTACATCGTCGGCGATATTCTTCAATGCCGCAATCCCATTCTGCATGACGACTCCGTGCCCTGCATAGCGGATCATTTCCATATCGTTATCCTCATCACCGAAGGCAAGGATATCTTCCCGCTTGATGCCGTAATTATTCGCGACCACTTCAACGCCAAGCGCTTTTTGGACGCCTGCGGATACGATTTCGAGGCAGGGCATCGTGCCACCCCATGTACGGATTTCAATGGCATTCCCATAGCGCGCCAAAATCCGGTCACGGATGATTCCCAAATTCTGTTCCTCCGAAAACACATTCATGGAAGTCGGATTTTCCGACAGCGTGTCTTTCGAAGTGATCTGCGTCGCCAGCAAATTCTTCGGGAAATATTCGTTTGATGGCAGCGTGGCGGTGGATGCGAAAAGCGTCTCCTTGCCTTCCACACAGATAAAATCGATGCCCATCTCTTCACGTTGTTCGATCAGATCCATCGCAAAATCTTTGTTGAGTGTCTTGTGGTAGTAATTGCGCCAGTTGCTGTCGGTTGGATTGTGGCATAGGGCACCGTTGAAATTCACCAATGGGGTAGTCATCTTGAGTGTCTCGTAAAATTCTTTGCTGTTTCTGTATGGGCGCCCAGTTGCGATCATTACCAGATGGTTTTCCTTTTGCAACCTTGCCAGCACCATTTTGGTCCGCTCGCTCAACAACGACTGATTGTTGAGCGTGGTCCCATCTAAATCCAAAGCGATTAATTTTTGTTTCATTTTCTTGAAAGTACCTCCTGCGTTCTGCGTCTTACGCCATGCTTGCCGATCATTCGCTTCCCAACGTCGGAAAGTTGCTTTTTAACTCTGCTGTCATGGCCCTTGCGATATTCGATCCGATCACGAGCATTTCATATAGTGGTTTGACATCAGTTGTCGAGCGGCCCAGAAGTCGAAGGAAAATCTCTCCATCGCCCGCCAGGCAAAGTGTATAATAAAAAGTCTTGGTTTGATTCAATTCATTGATCAGTTCCAAAAGCTTCACTTTATCAGCATAATTATTCAGGTAAGCCAATTTTCTGTAGCTGATCTGAAAATCACTTTCGGCCTCATCTTTGGCGATGACTACACCGAACGGCAGGGAATGTTCTTTGTCGAGATTGAATTTCCCTTGATACAAATACTGACCATTTTGGATGGGATGACTTTTCAATGGCATGCCTTTTTCCTGGAATTTTTGATCAAGCGCTGCTAATATCGTCAAAATTATCACTCTTTTCGTATATGGTGCTACAAGTATAGCACATTTTCCCCAATAATCATGCTTATCCCGGTATACAAAAAAGGTCCGGAACCGAAGTCCAGACCTTTCCATATGTCATGCGGAATATTAACGACGTTTTTCTCTGATACGAGCAGCTTTTCCGTGTAATGCGCGCAAGTAGTAAAGTTTTGCACGACGCACTTTACCGAAGCGAACAACTTCGATTTGAGCTACACGAGGTGTGTGCAATGGGAATGTACGTTCCACACCGATACCGTTGGAAATTTTACGTACTGTATATGTTTCGCTGATTCCGAATCCGCGACGTTTGATGACTACGCCCTCGAATAATTGGATACGTTCTCTTGTTCCTTCGACTACGCGAGCGTGGACGCGAACAGTGTCTCCAGGACGGAATGCAGGAATATCACTACGTAATTGTCCTTGTGTAATTGCTTCGATCAATGGTAATTGACTCATGTTTTTTTCTCCTTCCAACCGACATTCATACACAATTTTTCTGCACAGCGGAATATCGTATTATCGAGCAGTCTCTCTGCTCACCTGTAGAATTCTACCACAATAATTTTGACGTGTAAAGTATTTTTCGTTTACATTGTTTGAATTTCAAGACGCACTAGTGCGCTTAATTGTCAGCCTTTTCTTCCAGCAGTATCTCAACCAACCAGGCTTGCTGTTTTTTCGACAAGGTGATCTTTTCCAGCATCTCCGGTCGCCTCAGCCAGGTTTTGCGCAAAGATTCCTTTTCTTGCCAATCAGCGATTTTCTGGTGATTTCCGCTGAAAAGCACTTCAGGGACGACATCCCCCCGGAAATCGCGCGGTCTCGTATATTGGGGATGCTCGAGCAAACCGGTCGAGAAAGAATCGGTCTTGTTCGACTGCTCATTGCCCAATACAGCCGGCAAAAGACGGACCGTCGCATCGATCATGACCATCGCGCCCAGTTCCCCGCCCGTCAAAACATAATCCCCGATCGAGATTTCATCCGTCACATGCTGCTTGATGCGCTCATCGAAACCTTCGTAATGGCCGCAGATGAAGACAAGGTGCTCTTCTTCGGCGAACTCCTCCGCAAGATCCTGATTAAAGGTTTTTCCGGAAGGATCCAAAAGGACGATCCTTTTTTTGGTTTCGGGCGAATGGACCTCGATGTCCTTCAGCGCGTCTACGATCGGCTGCGCGCGCAACAACATGCCTGCGCCGCCGCCGAAAGGATAATCATCGACGGAATTGTGTTTGTTTTCGGAATAATCGCGGAAGTTCGTGCAAGTGATCGAAACACGGCCGCTCTCAATCGCTTTTCCGATGATCGACTCGGACATAGGGCCTTCAAACATCGCCGGAAACAACGTCAATACATCTATCTTCATCAGTCCATCATTCCTTCTAGCAGGTGGATGGTAACCTTTTTTTCCTCCAAAGATACCTTTTCCACTACCGATGCGATATACGGAACCAATAAATCTTTTTGGCCTGGTCGGGATACAACCCAAACATCATTCGCCCCAAGCGGTAAAATTTCTTTGATCGTACCCAATTCTTCGCCGGCATCACTGACGACGGATAATCCGATGATTTCATGATAATAGAACTCGTGATCCGAAAGATCCTCCAACTGCGATTCCGAAACTTTCAGGGTTCCGCCTTTGAACGGCTCGACCTCTTCGATCCGGTTGTAGCCCTCGAATGTCAGCATATTGAAATTCTTATGCACCCGGTGGCTGGCTACCTTCAGAGCGATCGGCTCACTGTTGTCGCGGAACAGGTAGAGCGTAGCCCCTTTTTTGTAGCGTTCATCCGCAAAGTCAGTGCTGGAAATGACACGCACTTCCCCCTTTAGGCCTTGGGTATTCACAACTTTTCCGACATCATAAAATTTTTCCATTTTTCACCTCTCCTTACTAAATCGTCCTGCAAAAATTTTGTACATAATAAAATAGAAGGGATAAGTGCTACAATTGTATCATCATCCGCTTCTATCTATTCGCTATTAAGTTAGGCATCCACCGAGCGGAAAAGACCGGACCCGCATCTAAAGCGGATTATTCGGCCCCTTCAATCACAAGGCGGACACGTTTTGTGCCTTTGGTTCTGACACTGTATACAATTGTACGGATCGCTCTGGCGACCCGTCCCTGTTTCCCGATCACACGACCGACATCCTCGGCATCAAGATGCAAGTGATATTCCATGAACTCACTTGTCTCTTTGATTTCGATGGACATCTTATCATCATGGACAATCAAAGGTTTGACAATTGTCAGGATTAAATCTGAAATTTCAGGCATTTAAACCACCCTTTTATTTAGCTAACTTAGAGTCGTGGAATTTTTTCATAATACCTTGTTGAGAAAGTAAGTTACGAACTGTATCAGAAGGTTGTGCACCTTCAGCTAACCATTTCAAAACCAACTCTTCGTCAAATTTAACTTCAGCTGGTTCAACAACTGGATTGTATGTACCTACTTTTTCGATGAAACGTCCATCACGTGGAGAACGTGAATCAGCTACAACGACGCGGTAAAACGGGTTTCTTTTAGAACCCATACGTTTTAAACGAATTTTAACTGCCATTTATATAACACCTCCATATATCTGTATCTCACATTTTTATATATTACCAGTTTTCCATTTGCTTGTAAAGTGTTTTCTCTTTACACTTGGAATTATTTTTTCTTTTTCTTCTTTTTGTTCATCCGTCTGGCCATTTGCTGCATGGCCAACTTACCCATTTTGCCTTTCGGGCCTTGTCCAAGGAGGCCTTCCATCCCTGCAAAATTGCCCTTGGACATCTTGTTCATCATATCCCTGGATTCGTTGAACTGCTTGATCAAACGGTTGACTTCCGCCAACGATCTTGCGGAGCCTTTCGCAATCCGTCTGCGTCTGCTCTGCGAAAGAAGCTCAGGGTTTTCGCGTTCAGCGGGCGTCATCGAAAGCACAATCGCCTTCATGTGGGCCACATCCTTGGGATCGATCTTCATCTGGTCCAGTCCCGGAACGTTGCTCATGCCCGGAATCATCTTCAGGAGATCCTCAAGCGGCCCCATGTTGGTGACCTGGTCCATCTGCTCGATGAAGTCATTGAAGTTGAAGGTGTTTTCGCGGATTTTTGCGGCCATTTCCGCCGCTTTCGTCTCATCGAAATCTTGTTGCGCACGTTCGATCAACGTCATCAGATCGCCCATGCCCAAGATTCTGGAAGCCATGCGTTCAGGATAGAAAGGCTCGAAGTCTTCCAGTTTCTCGCCTTGACCCGTAAATTTGATCGGTTTTCCGGTTACGGAACGGATCGAAAGCGCAGCCCCGCCGCGTGTGTCCCCGTCCAATTTGGTCAGGACGACACCGGTTATGCCGAGCTGTTCATTGAAGGATTGCGCTACGTTGACCGCATCCTGCCCTGTCATCGCGTCCACCGTAAACAGGATCTCGGTAGGGTTGACGGCCGCTTTGATGTTCTTCAACTCTGACATCAATACTTCATCCACGTGCAATCGTCCCGCCGTATCGATGATGACCAGATCGCGGCCATCGAGTTTGGCTTGCTCAACGGCTTGCTTCGCTATATCGACCGGATTTGCTTCCGTCCCCAATGCATACACCGGGAAATCCAATTGTTTGCCCAAAGTCTGCAACTGATTGATAGCTGCCGGACGGTAAACGTCGGCTGCGACCAGCATCGGGCGCTTATTCTCTTTTTTCTTCATGTAGTTGGCAAGTTTCCCGGCAGTGGTGGTCTTACCGGCACCCTGCAGGCCGACCATCATCACGACGGTCGGCGGCTTGGCAGAAAATTGGAATGGTTCCTGCTGCCCGCCCATCAATTCCGTCAGTTCTTCATTGACGATTTTGATGACTTGTTGCGTCGGTGAAAGTGACTCGAGCACATCCGAACCCAACGCCCGTTCGTTCACTTTTTTGACGAATTCTTTTACTACTTTAAAATTCACGTCAGCTTCCAGTAAAGCTAAACGTACTTCACGCATCATTTCCTTCAGATCGGCTTCCGTAATCTTACCTTTTTTGCCGATTTTGGTCATCGCGCCTTGGAGACGCTCGGATAACCCTTCAAATGCCATATTTGCCACTTCCTTACTGTTTATTCATCTCTGTCATCAAGTTCTTCCAGATTGGCGATCAGCCTCTGCAATGATTTGTCATCGGGATATTTTTCTTCAGCGTAATTCGCCAATTCGTCCAACTTTTTGTTCCGGAGGCTATAATTTTGCGCCAACTTCAACTTCTGCTCATAATCCATCAGAATCTTTTCGGTGCGCTTGATGTTGTCGTACACTGCCTGCCGGCTGACCTCAAATTCTTCAGCGATTTCGCCTAACGAATAGTCATCACCATAATACAAAGAAAGATAGCCTTTCTGTTTGTTCGTCAACAGGACATTATAGAATTCATAAAGAGTATTCATATTATTGGTTTTTTCCAGTTCCATCAGAATACCTTCCTTCTCGTACGGATTGTCAAGAAAAAATCTTTACACTTCATTAGATTACCGATTTTGCCAAGCTTAGTCAACCATAAATTGCAGCGAAGCCGTGTCGCCGCAGCAAAAAATAAAAATCAGACCGGCAATCGCGTCGGGATTGCCGGTCTGACCATGCGGCTGTCGCCTTTTGCTGTGAATTGTGCCTCATCAGGCGGGGTAGACCGTTTCCTTATTTTTTCTCAAGCAGGTCCTTTACCAATCCGTAGATGTACTGCTCCGGATCGAACACCTGCAGATCATCCAGGCCTTCGCCCAAACCGACGAATTTGACGGGTATATCCAGTTCTTGACGGATCGCCAGGATAACGCCGCCTTTGGCCGTGCCGTCCAATTTCGTCAGGATCAAACCGGTGACATCTGTCGTCTCCTTGAATTGCTTCGCTTGTATCAGAGCATTCTGTCCGGTCGTAGCATCAAGCACCAACAACGTTTCGGTTGCGCCGCCTGGGATTTCCCTTGCGATGATCCGATTAATCTTCTCCAATTCTTTCATCAAGTTCACTTTGTTCTGCAGTCTTCCGGCCGTATCGATAAGCAGGTAGTCATAATTTTCTTCTTTGGCTTGCTTCAGGGCATCGTATACGACGGAAGCCGGATCGCTTTTTGCATCGCTCGTCACGACCGGAACGCCGACACGTTCCCCCCAGACTTCCAACTGTTCGATTGCGCCGGCTCGGAAAGTATCTCCGGCCGCCAACAGCACTTTATTCCCTTGGTTCTTCAACTGATGAGCGTACTTACCGATGGTCGTCGTTTTCCCCACTCCGTTTACGCCCACAAACAGGATGACGGTCGGCCCGTTTTCATTTATTTTGATGGTGGGTAATTCCGTCTGGCCTTTTTCATAGATTTCGACCATTTTTTCGATGATGACGTTCTTCACTTGTTCTCCGGTGCGCACGTTCTTCATCTTGACTTCATCGCGCAGCACGTCCGAAAGTGCCAGCGTCATATCAAAACCAACATCTGCGGATATCAGCGTTTCCTCCAAATCATCAAAAAACTCTTCATCCACCTCCCTGAAGCCGGCGAACAGTTCATTCATCTTCTCTGAAAAGCTTTTGCGCGTCTTCTCCATGCCTTTATCGAATTTGTCGATGACAATCTTAGTTTCTTCGGTTACCGGTGTCTGAACGACATCTTCACCTGTAAAAGCGCGTTTTATCCGATCAAATAATCCCATCTGAACACTTCCTCTCTTATGGCAAGCTGTTTTTAAGCAAAGACGAACGTTTCGATTGCGTGTGCGACGCCATCTTCCCCGTTTGTCTTCGTGACGAAGCTCGCCCGTTCCTTGATTTTATCGGGAGCGTTGCCCATCGCGACGCTTACGCCCGCAAAATCCAACATCGCCAAATCGTTTTCTTCATCTCCGCAAGCCATGACCTCATCGGCAGTGATGCCCAGATGATCGCATAAAGCAGCGATGCCGTTGCCTTTGTCGACTTCAGGATGCATGACTTCAAACAGAAGCGGCCGTGATTTCATCATCGAATATTTGCTGTAGAAATCCGCCGGTATTTTGGCGATCGCTTCATCCAGGACAGCAGGCGCGATGCAGAAAACCACTTTATTGAACGCATGTTGTTCCTGAAAGTCTTCGATTTTTTTCTCAACGAACGGCAAGCTCGAACTCTGCAGGCTCTTGTATAAGGACTCCCTGCCTTGCGGGTATTCCGGTTCATATACAGACTCGAGATCCAGCATGTTCATCGGGATGTTCAATTCCTTGCTCAGATCATAGAGTTCCACAATCTGACCGTAGTTCAGCACCTTCTGGGAAATGATTTCAGATGTTTTATTTTTCTGGACCAAACCGCCATTGTAGGTGATGGAGTAATCTTCTGCCTGAAGCAGGTCCAGTTCATCCACGTAAGCCTTGATGCCCATAAGTGGGCGTCCCGTGCAAAGGACAATCTTTACGCCAGCTTCCCTGGCGCGGTGGATGGCCTGTTTGTTCGCATCGCTGATCTTTTTGTCTGGATTCAACAACGTCCCATCCAAGTCGAGTGCAATCAATTTAATCATTTATTTTCATCCCCTTAGCTTATTTCTTCATAATCTTCAAACTTGACCGATGCCAGACGGGATACGCCGGAATCCTGCATGGTCACACCATACAGTGCATCGGCTTCTTCCATCGTACCTTTGCGGTGGGTGATCACGATGAACTGGGTCAATTCGGTTGACGCTGCAAGATATTTTCCGAAGCGGGATACATTTGCTTCATCCAGGGCAGCCTCCACTTCATCCAAAATGCAGAACGGCACCGGTTTGACCTCGATGATGGCGAATAGGAGCGCAATCGCTGTGAATGCTTTTTCTCCGCCGGAGAGCAGGCTGAGTTGCTGCAGTTTTTTACCTGGCGGCTGCGCGACAATTTCGATTCCGGTCTCCAACAAGTCATTCGGATCCGTCAGTTCCAGCGTAGCTTTGCCGCCGCCGAATAATTTCGGGAAGGTTTTTTCGAATTGCTTTTTGATCTGGATGAAAGTCTCCTTGAACCGCAAGCGGACTTCATCGTCCATTTCGTTCATCGTGTTCAGAAGGTTCCCTCGGGCGGAAAGCAGATCCGTCTGCTGTTCCGAAAGGAAAGTGAACCTTTCGGAAATGCGATCATATTCCTCGATTGCGCCCATATTGATCGGGCCCAGTTCCTCGATGTCTTTTTTCAGCTGTTTCACTTGGCGGGCTGCTTCTTCGGGTTCCACGGTCAACTGATGGTCTTGCTTTGCCGCTTCAAAGCTGAGACCGTACTCCTCGCTTAAATGCGCAAGGTGGTGGTCGATGGCGATTTCATAGCGCCCGGCGTTTGTCTCCAGTTTGGCGTGCTCACTCCATAATTTCTGAAGGTTTTTATTTTTTTCGTTCTGCTCAGTTTCCCGAACGCCACGATTTTGTTCGGTTTGCTTTTTTTGCTCCCGCAGCCGTCTTAACTCTGTATCGAACTTCTCTTTTTCTGCACTGGCGGACTTCAGCTGCATCGTTATTTCTTGGATGGTCAGTGTCTCCGTGTCGGCCAGCTTGGCGACTTGATCTTGTTTGCCCTTCAACGAGCTGATGGCTTCCTGCTCCGTTTGGATGCGTTCAGCCGACAATTTCACATCACGCCGCAGTTGCTTTTCCTGCTCCTGCAGTACCGCCAGCTCCTGATCGGCCTGCTGCCGGTTCAACTGAACGTCCTGCAGCAGTTTCAAGCGCTCCTCTTCATTGAGGCTGGATTCCGCTATATCCTTCTGAAGCTGGTCGATTTCGCTGTTGAGGACGAGCAAATTTTGTTGGGCTTGGGCCAATCGCGTTTGTCTGTCCTCTTTCTCTTCATAAAATATGCGTTTTTCGTATTCATGTGCGGCCGCTTCTTTTTCTTTTGTTGCGATTTCGGCTGTCACTTGCTGCAGGGAAGCTTCCCTTTGCTGCAGTTCGAACTGTTTGATGGTCGCTTTTTGGCGCTTGTCGTCCAGTTCTTCCTGCAGACTTTGCTGCTGAAGCAACCATTTCTCTTGCTCCCGTTTCAGCTGGTTGTATTGGACGGACAACTGTTGCACGTAGTCGGTCAGCTTGTTCAGATTGTTTTTGCGGGCCAATAAGGAGGCTTCTTGCTGACGCCTTGTTGCGCCACCCGTCATCGATCCGCCAGCATGGATGACATCTCCTTCAAGGGTCACAATCCGATAACGGCTCTGCAATTTCCTGGAGATCTGCAGACCGTCCTGGATATTTGACGCTACAATCGTCGTGCCCAACAAACTGCTGACGATTGCACTGTACATCTCCTCATAGCCGATCAGTTCATTCGCGATGCCGATGTATCCGGGGATTGTTGCCAATGTCGTCCGCACAGATGTGGGCAACTGTTTGCCTTGGATGACTGTCATCGGCAGAAAAGTAGCGCGCCCCAATTGTTGGGCTTTCAGAATACCGATGCATTGTGAAGCGGTGCGTTCATCCGCCACCACGATGTGTTGCATCGTGGCTCCCAGAGCGATTTCGATGGCTAAGGTGTACTTTTCGGGAACTTGGATCAATTCGGCGACGGGACCACGGATACCCGCAACGCTTTCCCTTCTCCGCAGCATTTCCTTTACGCCCTGATAGTAGCTGGCATAGCTGTCGTCCAACTCCTGCTGACTCTCGCGCCGCGCTTCCGCCTGCTGCAGATTCCGGGTTACGGTATCCAGCTCAGCGTTCAGTTGTTGGAGCTTGGAGACGAGCTGGAAGTTATTTTGCTTGCACTCCTGCAGCTCCGATTCCAGGTTGGCATTCTCTTCAACAAACTGGACGTATTCCTCATTCAACGATTGCTGCTTCGCTTTCAGTTGGCGCAGATGCTTCCTCAGTTCATCGCCTTTCGAAAGGAAACGATGCTCTTGTTCCGTTGCGAGCATCATTTCTTTTTCAAGATGGACGGTCGTGTTCCGGTTGCTGGATTGTTCCTGCAGCCGGTTGATGTAATCGTTCCGGAGCTGCTGGACAAGCTCCGCCTTGTTTTGCATCAGTTGCGATTCCTTTTCGGACAGGGCCGCTCTTTTTTCCGAAAGCTCCTTCCTCGCTTCCACTTTCGCCGCAAGCTCAGTCCGCAAGGCCATAAGATTGGCTTTTTCCGTCTTGATCAGTGCCTCTTTTTCAGCGATGATCCGGGCTTGCTCTTCTTGGTTCTTTGACGAGTACATCGCCCGTTGCTGGGAAATTTGCCTTTGGCCTTCCAACTGTTCCAATTTCTGGATGACAGTGACGTAGCCGGTCTGCAGTGTTTCCAACTGTTCGTCGCAGGCATCCAACTTTTGTTTCAGTTGCTGCAAAGCAGCCTGGGTGCTCGCAAGAGAACGTTCTTCCGTGCTGATTTTCCTATCATATTCGGCCAGCTCGCGTTTGCTCGTTTGCCACTGCGCGTTCAGCCGCTCGATTTCGGAAGCAGTCAAAGCGATTTCAATCTCGCTCAATGACGCTTTTTTCCCCTTGTACTCCAATGCCGTTTTCCGTTGGATTTCCAGCGGAGCGAGTTGGCTGTTGATTTCATGCAGGATGTCCTCGATCCGGTTCAGATGCTCTTCCGTTTGGGACAGCTTCCGTTCGGCGCTCGTTTTGCGGTTTTTGTATCTGGCTACCCCGGCAGCCTCTTCAAATATGATTCTTCTGTCCTCGGGCTTGTTTTGAAAAATCTGTTCCACTTTTCCTTGCGAAATCATGGAAAAAGAGTCTTTCCCGATGCCCGAATCCATCAGTAATTCGGTTATGTCTTTCAATCTGCATGGCTTTTTGTTGATGAAACAGTCACTGTCGCCATTACGATTGTATCTCCTGGTGATGCTCACTTCGCTGAATTCCAGCGGCAGGAATCCGTCCTCGTTGTTCAGGATGAGGGTAACCTCGGCGATGTTGACAGGTTTGCGTGTCTGCGAGCCGGCAAAAACGATGTCGTCCATTTTTTTCCCACGCAGATTTTTTGCGGATTGTTCCCCCAATACCCAGCGGACAGCTTCCGAAAGGTTGCTTTTGCCGCTCCCGTTCGGCCCTACTACCGCTGTCACACCTTCATCAAATTCGATTACGGTTTTGTCGGCGAATGATTTGAAACCCGACATTTCTATTCTTTCAAGATGCAAATATAACATCCTTTCCGGTGAATCTTGCTTTTCATTTTTTTAGAGATTCCAAAGCGTTCTGTGCCGCTTTCTGTTCGGCGGCCTTTTTGCTTGGGCCTTGCCCTTGCCCCATCACTTTTCCGAATGCCCGCACTTCCACATCGAATTGCTTCGCATGCGCAGGCCCGTCTTCGTTCAGTAGGATATATTGGATATCCACGTCCCCATTTTTTTGCAGTTCTTCCTGGAGGCTGGTCTTATGATCCATCACATGTGAAAAAGCATCCTCGTTTAACTTCGTGATCATGACTTGGTTAATGAACTTCCTGGCGGCTTCGATACCTTGGTCAAGGTAAACGGCTCCGATGAACGCTTCGAATACATCACACAGCAAAGCCGGACGTTGCCTTCCGCCCATATTCTCTTCCCCTTTACCCAGACGGATGTAAGAGTCGAAATGACAGTCCTTCGCGAAAGCGGACAGGCTTGGTTCGCAGACGATCTGCGCACGCAGACGGGTCATTTTGCCTTCATGCCACGTATCGTAGGTATGAAACAAATAATCGGAGATGATGACTTCCAAGACCGCGTCGCCCAAAAATTCCAATCGCTCATTGTCCTGCAATGCCAGATGACGATGCTCATTCACATAAGATGAATGGGTAAATGCTTCATGCAAAAGTTTCTCGTTCCTGAAAACAATCGAGAAGTCAGTTGCTATTTGTTTGACTATTTTTTCCAATTCGTCCCCTCCTTTCCTTGAATGGACTCCCTGTTATCAAGGTGCTTTTGTAAGCAGAGTCCTTTTTCATTATACGACAAATGTGGGCCATAAGCACGAAAATTTAGTTCCCGAACAGTCAGCCCATACTTATGGAAAAGAGGCCAGGACAAAAGTCCGGGCCTCTTCCTCATTTCTGATAAACGAACTGCACGCGCATTACCGGACGGGTTCTTCCGATGTCAGTTCGATGGTTTCCCATCCTCTGGCTGCACCATAGCGGATATTGAAGTTTTTCACGCGGTTATTGACGGCAAAAATCTGCGTGCGCCAGAGCGTCGGGATGACAGGAGCTTCCTCCAACAGCAATGCTTGCCATTCTTGATAGATCTGCATCCGAGCATCTTCATCCAAAGAATCTGCAGCATTGATTTGACGCAACAAATCATCGTTCTTTCCGCTGATCCAACGGGTATAGTTGAGCGTACCGGTGCGACTGAACATTTCGGTCGGATTGGGGTCCATTCCTGTGACCCAAGTTGCCTGATAGGCATCAATAGCCGGATCGTCTGATGCAATCATGGCATGGAACCGTTGATATTCAATCAACCTTCCTGTGGCGAGCGAGACATGCAAACCGATTTCTTCCCATTGCTGGATATAATACGCAACGACCGTCTCAGCCGCATCTCCCCCTGCAACGGCTGCAAAGTTGATTTCGAGCGGATTTCCGTCCGGCGTTTCCCGAAAACCATCGCCGTCACTGTCCAGATAGCCGGCATCATCCAGCAGGCTTGCCGCCTTCACGGGATCGTACCCGAAGCCAACCGCCTCATCGTCACTGAAGCCCTCGAACACTGGTGGGATCATGCCGCTCGCCGGTTGCCGCAGCCCATCGAAAATGACCGCAGCGACAAATTCGTTGTCGAGCGCATATGCCATCGCTTGCCGTAATGCCGCGTCCGCCATTTTCGAACTCAAATTCGGTTTATTGGCGCCTGATTCTACGTCTCGGGACCCTAATTGGAACCCGATATAAGTTGTCGCCAATTCTTTTCTGCCCAACAAGGTTATGTTATCGAAATCTTTATAGGTTTTGTAAGAACTTGTCGGCATCACAGCGACATCGTAATTTCCCGCTTCCATTTCGGCTACGATCGTTGCCGATCCGACCACTTCCACAAGGATGTTGTCCAACTTTGGTTTCCCTTTCCAGTAGTATTCATTGGCTTCAAAAAGGACCGACTCACCCGGAATGATTGCTTGGACCCGGAACGGACCCGCTCCGACAGGTTGTTCACGCAGTTGGGATGAATGCGCCATTTCCGATACAGGGATACTTGCCAGTTGATGCCTTGGCAACGGTTGGCTCCACAAGGCCCCTCCCGCCTGCAAAATGGACGAATTCAATTCTTTGAAGGCAATGATGAGGTGGGTATCATCCAAAACTTCGATGCCGGCAATCGTATCGGCAGTACCTTCATGGTATTCATCCATGCCCACGACATTTTCAAAAACCTCCCCATAAAGGGATCCGGGATAGTCTGGATGCCCGATCACTTCATAGGCATAAAGGAGATCGTCTACCGTAAGTGCCGCTCCGTCCGACCATTTCAGGTTATCCCTTAAAGTGATCGATACTGTTTTTAGATTTTCATTCAGAACAAACGTGGCCATGCCAGCTTGCGTAAGCTGAAACTTCTCATCATACGAAAAAATGGATTCATGCGAAAAAGCCAGGAGCTCCTCGTCATGCGAATCTCCTGAAAAAACCGGGCTGAAGATACCCTGGAAGGAAGATTCGGCAACCAACGCATATTTCAACATTCCACCGGCGATGGCAGGGGCATCACTGTTCATGACAGTGTCGAACTCCTGTATGGCAGCGGATGAAACGGAAAAGTTCCCGTCCGTTTCCAATAGGACTTCTTTGTTTCCGCAACCGGCCAACAGCGCAGCAAACACGAACGTACCAATCATTTTAGTCAGCATACTAATCCTCCTCATTATCCTTGCATTTGTTTAGCATCTGCCGCACGCCGCAATGCCTGTCCGACATAAATGATGCACAACAACAATGCAAAGATGAGTGTGGATGCTGGTAACCATACCCATGCATAGTTTTCAAATACGGTTGGGGAAATTGCATAGCGCAACAAATTGCCTACACTCGGAACGGTGGGCGGTAGCCCAAATCCCAAAAAGCTCAAACCTGTTTCCATCCCGATGTTCCTTGCCAACGACATAGTCGTATTGATGATGACCAGTGAACTGAAATTAGGCAATATTTCACGGAACATGATCAGCAAGTCGTTTGTCCCTGCTGTTTTGGAAGCCCGCACATAGTCACGGCTGGCTTCCGAACGCGTCCGGTTTCGAAAAACCTTTGATTTTCCTGCCCAACTGAAGGCACTCATCAGCAAAACGAACGTAATAAAATTGTATTCGGATACGATGGCCATCAGTACGAGAACCAAAACACTTGCCGGGAGCACCATGATGAAATCAATGGAGCGCATAAGCAGGCCATCCAGGAAACCACCGTAATAGCCGGAAAGCAGCCCCAATCCGATTCCGATGAATCCAGTCAGGACTGTCACGGCGGTACCCGCCAGCAGCGAGGTGCGCGCTCCCAGCAACAACTGTCCCAGCACATCCCGTCCCGCTTCATCCGTCCCCAATAGATGCCCATTTCCCGGCGAAGCGTACCTGTTCAACAGATCCACCCGCATGACTTGGCTTGCATCAAAAAAAAGGGATCCAGCAAAGACCAGCACCAAGATCAGAACGAGCGTACCCAAAGCAATGACCGCCAACTTGTCTTTTCGGAATTCTTCAAGCATGCCGCGGAAATCGACAACATTTTTTGTTTCCTCATTCACTTCGTGGCTCAACCGGTTCTCGCTTGCCGTAACGGAGACTATCTCCGTCTTCAGTTCTTCCATTCTTCCTGCTTTCTTTTCTTCCTCCGTATTCAACATATCCCCCCTTTTTTCCTCTTGCTATCTCATCCTGATGCGCGGATCCGCAATCGTCAAAATGACATCAGATACTAACGTGCCGATTAAAGCGGCCAGCCCATAAATCAGCAACAAGGCAACCATGACGCTGAAATCGCGTGATTCTAAAGAACTGATGAACAGTCGGCCGATCCCCGGGTAGGAGAAGAGGTATTCGATAAAAATACTGCTCCCTATGAAACCGGTGATATCATAGCCGAACAGAGCAGTTACCGGCATACTCGCGTTCCTGAAAATGTGCCTCCGATAAACCATGCTCTCAGGAACGCCTTTTGAGCGCGCCGTCAGTACATAATCTTCTTGCTTGGCCTCGATGATGCCCGACCTTAACCGTTGAATGTTACTAGCTGATGCCGAGAGGGCAAAAGCCAGCGCCGGCAACGCTAAGTGGCGGAGCCTGTTCCAAAGGGAAGCAAATATGCTTTGCGTTTCCGGCAAGAAGGGCATCCCCCGCGTCGGAAACAATTCCAGTTGAAAGCCAAAAAGCCAAACCAACACCAAGGCAACAATAAACATCGGCAAGGCTAAACTGACGCTGTTCAAAAATCGAATGACTTTATCCCCCAAAGAACCGTTAAAACGCCCGGCATAAATGCCAAGCGGAACTACAATCAAGTAAGACAACAAAAGGGAGGCCATCGCTAACCAGAGTGTGTTGCCAAGCCTTGCACCAACCAGAACTTCAACAGGCATCCGGTAAGTATAACTGAGGCCGAAATCCCCCCTGAGCATATTTGTGATCCACTGCAGATACCGAATGTACCAAGGACTATCCAGGATTGCATCAACTCGGATCACGTCAAGGCTGCTCTGATCCATTCCCGGAACAATCAGCCCGGTCAGCGGATCTCCTGGCATCCATTGCGCCAACGCAAACACCAACAAACTGAACGCCAACAGTTGCGGAATGATAAAGAAAAAACGCCTCAGAATTCTGTTCCACATCGCTATCGCTCTCCTTTCGATGGTCTGCCGGCAATCCGATGCGTTTCCGACAGCAGGATCAAATCCCCTACACGACCGTCCTTTGTCAGATAACTCTCCATACTCTGTTTGTATTCTGATTCTACTTCCCGACGCAACCGCTTGTGCAGTTCCCGGTTGCCCGGATCCAAATTCGGAATTGCGGAAAGGAGCCTTTTCGTGTATATATGCTGCGGATTGTGATAGATGTCCTGCTTGTTTCCGTATTCCACGAACCTTCCTCGGTACATGATCGCCAATTCATCGCACATCTGCTGCACGACTCCCAGGTCATGAGAAATGAAAAGATAGCTGAGTCTGTATTGCTCCTGGATGCGTTTCATATAATTCAGGACTTGCGCCTGGACAGAGAGGTCCAACACCGAAACGGGTTCATCAGCTATGACAAATTTTGGTCGGAGCGCAACTGCCCTTGCCAAGGCAATGCGTTGCCTTTGACCGCTGTTGAATTCGTGAGGATACCTTTTCAGCGCCTCTTCCGGTAATCCCACCATTTCCAATAGTTCCAGGACCCGTTTTTTTTCTTCCAAAAGGGAAAACTGCTCAAAATTATGCAAAGGTTCGGAAATGATCTGTCCGATTGGTTTTTTTGGATTCAAACTTGCAGTTGAATCCTGAAAAATCATCTGTACATTTCGCTTGTGGGCTGATTTCCGTTTTCCTATCGCACTGGTTACGTCAATGCCATCATAAATGATTTGGCCGGCAGTGATCCGCTCCAATCCGACGATCGCTCTTCCGACTGTGGACTTTCCGGATCCCGACTCGCCCACCAGGCCGTAGTTCTTCCCTTCTTCCAGAGACAGACTGATGCCATCAACGGCTGCAAGTCTTTTTTTTCTGGATAAAAAACCGCTCTTGAGCGGGTAGTGAATCTTCAAATCTTTGATTTCCAAAAGTCCCATCTTATTCACTCTCCCCTTCAAAACGGAAAGACTCATGGCACGTGCACCTGACAAAATGACCTTTGGCAACCTCATGCATTCTCGGTGCCTGTTCATGCGCGGAAACAGGAATCCACGGAATTCGCCCGGCAAATCGACAGCCTTGTTTTGGCAAATGCTGCAACGAAGGAACGTCACCTTGGATCACATAAAGTTCCCCGGAATCCGATTCGAACGCCTCATTCGCTTGCGGCATCGAACGCAACAAAGATCGTGTATATGGATGCTTCGGATTCCTGAACAGATCAACGACACCGGCTGTTTCGACAATTTGTCCCGCGTACATGACGGCAACTCTGTCCGCAATCTCGGCTACGACACCTAAATCATGGGTGATCAAAATGATTCCGGCACCCGTTTCGTCCCTCACCTCGCTCAACAAATCCAATATTTGAGCTTGAACAGTGGCATCCAGAGAAGTAGTCGGTTCATCCGCGATGATGATCGGCGGTTCACAAGCTATCGCAATGGCGATGCCGACCCGTTGGCACACTTCCCCAGACAGCTCATGCGGGTAGCGTTTTGCTGTCACTTCCGGATCCTCCAACTTGACTTGAACCAACAATTCGTTGACACGCAAAGCGCGTTCCTCTTTTGTCATCCTGGAATGATAAACCAGCACCTCATCTATCTGCTCGCCTACAGTCATCATCGGGTTCAGTGCCGATAAGGGGTCTTGGAAAACCATCCCGATGTCGTTTCCTCTTATACGGTTGTAAAGCGCTTCGTTCAAATCGATAAGATTCAGGTTCTGATAAATGATCTCTCCCGAAATCCGGGTGTTCGCCTTATTGTGGAGTCCGACGATCGTTGTTGCGAGGGTACTTTTACCACAGCCGGACTCTCCCACAATGGCCAATATTTCATTTTTTTCCAGACTGAAGGAAACATCGTCCACAGCATCATAATAGTTATCCTGCATCCGGAATGCAGTATGCAAAGCATTTATCTCCAACAAGGGTCTTCCAAGTCCCATCGTGCGCCTCCTTCCATGCTTATATAACAAACTTGAGGAAATATCTCCTAACATTATACGTTTAAGCCCATTCAAAAACAACCGCCATTTCATCCATTTTTAATTCATTTCATATTCCTGCCATAATCGGTCCTCTTGGCCTGAAAAAAAAGCAACATTGGCACTGGAGAACCGTCAATGTTGCTTTTGTCGTTAAATTATTGCAATCCTTATTTTTGAGAATCGATGTAGTCCACTGCGTCCCCTACTGTGATTATCCTCTCAGCATCTTCATCGGAAATTTGCACAGCAAAGACATCTTCAAGTTCCATAACGAGTTCAACAATATCCAATGAATCCGCCCCGAGGTCGTTTTGGAAAGTCAACTCTCTTGTTACCTTTGCTTCATCGACACCGAATCGTTCAATAACCATCTTGGCTACTCGTTCAAAAGTAGTTGTATCTGCCAAGCGTTACACCTCCATTATCGTTCCATAACCAATTACATCACATTTACTGAAAATATTTTGTAAAGGCTCACATCTATTTTACCCATACGCTAATCTTTTGTCTACGTTTTTTTACTTTGTCTCAGCTTCGCTTACAGGCTTGGCGTTCATTTCATCAAAATGCTTCACGACATCAGCAATGACATGGGAACTGATGATTTTGCGGATCTGCTTCACTGTGTGGTAAACAGCGACTTTATCTGCGGATCCATGCGTCTTGACGACAGGGGCCCGTAATCCGAACAGCACCGCGCCTCCGTGTTTCGAGTAATCCATCGTATCCTTGATTTCCGAAAAGGAATCCTTGATCAGCATTCCGCCGATTTTTGTCTTCAGACCGCCTGAAAGCAATTGCGTTTTGATCAATTTCAGCAAGGACATTGCTGTACCTTCCATCGTTTTCAGGACAGCGTTCCCGGTGAAGCCATCCGTCACGACGACATCCGCAGCGCCGAGCAAAATTTCACGCGCTTCAACATTGCCTGTGAAATTGAGTTCAGAGTCCGCTTCCAACAACGCGTAGGCTTTTTTAGAAAGCTCGCTGCCCTTCGTTGCTTCAGAACCATTGTTCAATAAAGCAATCCTTGGATTTTCGATGCCTTGCACAAATTTGGCATAATACGATCCCAAAAGACCGAATTGATAGATGTTTTCCGGCTTACAATCAGCATTCGCGCCTGCATCCATCAACAGGAACTGTCCGTTCTCTTTGCCGATGACCGGCAAAATCGGCATCAAGCCGGGTCTGTCGATCCCTTTGATGCGACCGATGATCAATAATCCGGCAGCCAAAAGCGCACCCGTATTTCCTGCCGAAAACAATGCATCCGCCTCCTTGTTTTTGACTGCTTGAGCAGCCAACACCATGGAAGCTTGTTTTTTTCTGCGGATTGCCTTGACTGGTTCATCGTCGCTGTCGATCTTTTCAATCGTATGCACAATCTTGATTTTCCCGTCTTCGGCATGCTGATCCCCTAATGCTTTGCGTATTTTGGCTTCGTCACCAAAAAGCAAAAACTCTAAATCACTAAATTCCTTGGTGGCCATTAAAATGCCTTCTACAATTGCTTGAGGCGCAAAATCTCCGCCCATCGCATCGACTGCGATCTTCATGGTTGATATACCTCACTTTTGTTAGTTTCACTGCAATCTCTTTAACTTTTCTTTTTCGCGCTCGACTGCTTCCCGTAAACATTCGTAGGCAGGGTTGCTTTCAAAGTCTCTTTCGCGCGTGATTTGGATAGCGTCATTGTGCGCAATATCCAAGATGACGGCATCCCGTATGATGTCCCCTGATTTGAAGTCGGGCAAGCCGGATTGTTTGTTTCCGAAAAGATCACCCGGTCCACGCAGTTCCAAATCCCTTTGACTCAGGTAAAAACCGTCAGTCGACTCCACCATGATGCGCATGCGTTCCTTGCCGTTGTCGGTTTTCGGATCGGCAAGCAGCACACAGTAGGACTCTTTGTCTCCCCGGCCCACCCGGCCCCGCAATTGGTGGAGCTGGGATAATCCGAATCGGTCGGCATCCTGGATGACCATCACTGTTGCATTCGGCACATTCAGGCCGACCTCGATGACTGTCGTCGATACCAAAACCTGCAGCTCATTGTTTTGGAAACGGCGCATGATCTGATCCTTTTCTTCGGACTTGAGACGACCGTGCAACAGACCGATCTGGTATTTCCCTTTGTAATAGGCCGTCACGGCTTGATGCACGTCTTCCGCATTCTTGACGTCCAATGATTCGGATTTCTCGATCAGAGGCGTGATGATGTACGCCTGTTGTCCATTATCCATCTGTTTCCGGATGAACTCAAGTACATTTTCGATCTTATCCGATTTGTTCCAGATGGTTTTGATCGGTTTTCGGCCGTCGGGCATCTGGTCAAGCACCGAAACATCCATTTCCCCCATCGTGGTTATCGCCAACGTCCTTGGGATCGGCGTGGCTGTCATATACAGGACATTCGGGTTGTTCCCTTTTTCGTTCAGCTTGTGCCGTTGTTGCACACCGAAACGGTGCTGCTCATCGGTTATGACCAGGCCAAGGTCGGAAAAAACGACATCCTCTTGGATCAGCGCATGCGTTCCGATCAGGATATGCAAGTCCCCTTCTGCAAGCCGCTTCAATAATTCTTTTCTTTCCTTTGCCTTCGTGCTGCCGGTAAGCAGGGCAACGGAGACATCGGTGTACTCGAATAGGCTCTGCAAGGTACGATGGTGCTGTTCCGCCAAAATTTCAGTGGGCACCATAAAAGCCCCTTGGTACCCGCCCAGGACGGCCGCCATCAGGGCGATCACCGCTACGATCGTTTTGCCGCTGCCGACGTCCCCTTGCAACAGACGGTTCATTTCATACGGTTTGCGCAGATCCCGGCAGATTTCGTTGACGACCTTCTTTTGCCCATCCGTCAGTTCAAACGGCAAAGTCGCTATGAACCCCTTCAGTTTGTCCACATCGTACAGGACCGGAATGCCTTTGTTCTCCGTCTTGCGGCTCAGCTGCAGCAATTGCAGCCGTACTTGATAAAGGAAAAACTCCTGATAGATGATTTGCCGTCTGGCTTGCTCCGATTCTTCATCGCTTTTGGGAAAGTGCATCGCCCGGATGGCATCCCTATGGCTCATCAGATGATACGTCTGCATCAGATGCTGCGGAAGAATCTCGGGAATGACCGGAGAGTACAGTTCGATCGCCTGTTTGATCAGATTCAGGATGGTCTGCTGCTTGATCGCCTTGTTGACGTGATAAATGGCGGCATAATCATCCTGTCCGTTCGAACTGCCGAGGATTTTCATCCCCGCCAAGCTTTGGCGGGCGCGTTCCCATTTTCCGAAGATTGCGACCTCATCCTCCAGCAAAATCTTCTGTTTCAGGTAAGGCTGATTGAAGAAGGTTACTGAGATGATGGCATCTTCTATGGCTAATTTGAATGATAGCCTGCTTTTTTTAAAGCCGTAATGATGAACGACCGGAGCCGTCACAACTTGTCCTTTCAGCGTCACTTTGTCCGAATCCTCGATTTCGTCCAATGTTTTGACTTTTATGTCCTCGTAACGGAAAGGAAAATGTGTGATCAGATCATAGATTGTATCGATGCCCAACGAATGCAGTGCCTCAACCCGCTTCGGTCCTACGTGGGGCAATTCCCCGACTGGTTCATAGATATCCAATCGTTTGCTGTGTTCCGCTTCCATCCCTTCCCCTCCTTTCTTCCGGCAGCAGAACGGCACCTCCAACCATCCGCTTCCCGACAATATTCCGGGCATTCCGGATTGTTTTTTGAAAAAGAAAAGCCGAACAGAGAAACTCGTTCAGCTTTTTCAGATTATTCTACAGAAAGAAGATAACTGTACACCGGTTGATTTCCTTCTTGCACTTCCACTTCCAGGAAGTCATATTCCGATTCGATGATTGCTGCGATCTCTTTGCTTTCATTTTCATCGCTGTCTTCCCCGAAGATGATGGTGACGATTTCGCTGTCGTCCGTGATCATCTTTTTCAGGGTTTCTATCGTTGCGGCTTTTCTGTCCTTGTCGGCCGTCAGGATTTTCCCGTCGACGATTCCCATGAAGTCGTCTTTCGTGATAGCCAATCCGTCGATGACGGTGTCCCGCACCGCATTCGTGATTTGTCCGCTGACAACATTTTCCAGTTCGGCAGTCATATTGGCTTTATTCGTTTCCAAGTCCGCTGATTCATTGAAGGCAAGCATAGCTGTCAGGCCTTGTGAAATCGTCTTTGAAGCGACTACAACTACAGCCGCATCAGACACTTCGGCAGCCTGATTTGCAGCCATGAGAATATTTTTGTTGTTCGGCAAAATGATTGTTTGCTCGGCATTGGTGCTTTCGATAGCCTTAAGGATGTCCTCCGTACTAGGATTCATCGTTTGTCCGCCATTGATGATCGTGGAGACCCCCATGCTCTTGAACAGGGCATGCACACCTTCACCGGCAGCTACAGCTATCACACCGTAAGGAACTTTTTCAACTTTTTTTACAGGTGCGTCCGCTTTTTCCAGAACAGCGTCATGCTGCATGCGCATATTATCCACTTTGATTTTCATCAGAGAGCCGAATTTTTGGCCGTAGTTCATGACTTCCCCTGGATACTCGGTATGCACATGAACCTTCACGATTTCGTCATCTGCTACGACCAACAAGGAATCTCCGAGTTCGTTCAGATGATTTCGGAATGTATCATAGTCAAAAGTATCCGTCACGGTTTCGCCTTCGCCCAGTTTAACCATGATTTCTGTGCAATAGCCGAATTCGATGTCTTCAGATGCAATGGAGTGTGAAACGTTATGATAATTTTCCTGGTGAGCGATTTCGGTCACATCCGCTTGTGAGATTACCTTTTCGGCTGACGGCACTTTTTCTCCGGTCAAAGATTCCATAAAACCTTCGTAAATGTACACCAGGCCTTGTCCGCCACTGTCGACCACGCCTACCTCTTTCAATACCGGCAACAGATCAGGGGTCTTATCCAACGCAATCTGAGCCACTTTAAGGACCGTTCCCATCAGCTCGATGATGTCGTCCGTATGCTCTGCTTTTTTCATGCCGGCTTTTGCGGATTCGCGTGCAACCGTCAGAATGGTTCCTTCCACAGGTTTCATGACCGCTTTGTAGGCTGTCTCGACCCCGTGGGAAAAAGCCTCCGCTAAGTCAATTGTATTCAAGGTTGTTTTGCCTTCGATCGCTTTTGAGAAGCCCCGGAACAGCTGGGATAAAATGACGCCCGAGTTCCCTCTGGCGCCCATCAATAACCCTTTAGCCAAATCCGATCCTAATTGATCAACTTTTGCAGCATTCGACAGCCTGACACGCTCAGCTCCCGATGTGAATGATAGATTCATGTTTGTACCCGTGTCTCCGTCCGGAACAGGGAACACATTCAAAGAATTTACATATTCCGCATTTTCACTGAGGCGTTCGGCACCGATTTCGACCATCGCCTTAAAGTCTTCAGCTGTTAATTCAGTTTTCTTCACCTTATAATCCTCCTTCACCACAAAAAATGGTGATCTGTAATCTTTAGTCCTTTAATACTCTTACGCCTTGGACGAACACATTCACTGTATTTGCGGAAAAGCCCAACATCATTTCAAGATTGTATTTGACTTGGGTTTGAACATTTCGGCAAATCTCAGAAATTTTTGTTCCGTAGAGTACAATGATATAAACATCAACAGCTACTCCATTCTCTTCTTGACGAATCACGACACCGCGTGAATAGTTCTCTTTTTTTAATATTTCACTGATGTTATCTCTGATTTGATTTTTGCTGGCCATTCCGACAACGCCATAATTATCCGTTGCGGCGCCGCCCACTACCGTAGCGATCACTTCGTTCGATAAGTCAACCATCCCATATTGTGTTTGGATTTTAACTGCCATGTATAATAGCCTCCTTAATGTATGCACACAATCGTAATTACAAATAATGATAGCATATTTTATACGAAAGAAATAACTTTTTACGATTAAATTCCTCATTTTCGTTCGATTTACGGGAATTCCGACTGGTTTCGCATTATCTTTCAGACTTTTCTCATCCCTCACTCATCCTTTTTTTATGACAGATAAATGCCGATATTTGATGAGGGCATGATAAAAAAAACAGCTGTCAAGTATTTTTCCTTTAAAACAGTTGCATTCACTTTTGAATTATGATAAATTAATCAAGTGTATGAATTGGAAAGAAGCTTTGCTTCTGTAACAGCAAAGGAGGAAAGAAAATGTCAAAAGAATGTTTCGTAACAGGACGTAAAAGCCGTTCAGGTAATAACCGTTCCCACGCTATGAACTACACAAAACGTACTTTCAAACCAAACTTACAAAAAGTTCGTATCTTAGTCGATGGAAAACCTAAAAAAGTATGGGTTTCAGCTCGAGCTTTGAAATCTGGTAAAGTTGAAAGAGTATAAAAATATAGATGAGCCCAGGGACCATGCCGTGATTCCAGCTCATCTTTTTTTTCGTCAAAAATAAGGAAAGGGGCCGCGGCCCCTTTCCTTATTTGCGCTTATCAGAACTTTGGATGACTGCCAATAGGCCAGCTCCAAAAGAAAAATGCATCTCATCGTCTTTAAACTCGTTGCTGACCAAAGCTATCGGGTATTCGTAATCCTTTCCGTGCAAAGGATAAACAACTCCCGTCAATGTCAATTTTTTGACAGGGGTCATGCCGATGAACGACAAATACTGTTTATCCGCTTCTTTTTCCAGAACATAATTGCCGGGCATATAAAACCGCAAAGTGTTATGCCGATCCATCAGGCTGATTTTTCCTGACACCCCTTGCAGTAGCGGATGGAACGCCAACCATAAATTGCTCATCAGATGATCCAACCGTCCTCCGAAGGCTCCCAAAAGAATGATTTCTTCAGGCTTGAACGTTTCGATTGCATAGGCGATAGCCGCCTCTGTGTCCGTTTCATCTTTTTGGGCAGGAAGGATGTGGCAAACATGGCTTTTCTTTTTGATGTCTTCCATTTCGGCCGGGGTGACGGAATCAAAATCGCCGATGGCCGCATCGAAATGCGGGAGCAGCTCGGCAAGCGTCAACGCTCCGCGGTCTGCGCCGACCAAGCGATGGCTTACCGAATAGCGGTGGACCAAGGCTGCTACATCCGTCTGGTCGCCTCCGACCACAATCACCACTTTTTCAGACTGCATTATGACAAGCATCCTTCAGTCGGCTGATGGCAGCTGCTGGGTTTTCATCGTCATAAATGTAGGAACCGGCTACGAATACATCAGCACCTGCTTTGATGCATTTGGTGATGGTCTCGTGAGTAATGCCGCCGTCGACTTCGATTTCGTAATGATAGCCATGTTTTTCGCGCAAAGAAGCCAACTCTTGGATTTTCCCCAAGGTGCTTTCGATGAAACCTTGGCCACCGAAGCCCGGGTTGACGGTCATGACAAGTACCATATCGACATCACCCAACACGGGTTTGATGACGTCTACGCTTGTGCCTGGGTTAATGACGACACCAGCTGCTATATTTTCATTTTTGATCATCTGGATCGCTCCATGGATATGAGCAGTAGCTTCCGCGTGGATCGTGATGATATCGGCGCCGGCTCTGGCAAAAGCCGGGATCAATTTTTCAGGCGTGTTCACCATCAAATGGCAATCCAACGGTAATTTTGTGTGCGGCCGGATTGCCTGCACAACATTTGGACCCAAAGTCAAATTGGCGACGAATTGGCCGTCCATGGCATCGATGTGGATATAATCGGCACCCGCTTGTTCAACTAACTTGACGTCCCGTTCTAAATTCGCGAAATCAGCACTTAGTATGGATGGAGCAATTTTCATTTTCACACGCACCTTATCTCTTATTTTTTTTTGTGTACATCGGCTTACGGCCGACGATTTCCTCATGGAACTGCAGATAGTGTTCGTATCTGTATGGGGCAATTTCTCCGGATGCAACGGCCTCCTTCACCCGGCAATCCGGCTCGTTGATGTGCATGCAGCCTGCAAACCGGCATTGGTCGCGCTGCGCTTCAAAATCAGGGAAAAATGTAGGCAGATCGACAGTTTCGATATCGATCAGGTCGATTGTACTGAAACCAGGGGTATCCGCGATCAGAGCGTCGCCTACAGGATGCAATTCGACATGTCGTGTCGTGTGGCGCCCCCTGCCCAATGAAGTCGAGATTTCACCTGTCTGCAAATCCAACTCGGGCATCAGCTGATTCAACAAAGTCGATTTCCCGGCGCCGGATTGGCCCATAAACACCGCCACCCCTTTGCCGATGGTTGTGACCAACTCATCCAAAGAGGAAGCCCCTTCAGGGTAATCCGATAAAATCATCTTGTATCCGATCGACTCATAATATGTTTTGTACTGCAACATATCTTTCTTAACGCTTTCATCCAATAGATCAATTTTTGTGACATAGATGATGGGAGTGATGTTGTTCGCTTCCAGATAAACCAGGAAACGATCCACCAAATAGGATGAAAAATCGGGTTCGATCGCCGACATGACGATGACGCCACAATCGACATTCGCCACCGTCGGACGAATCAATTCATTTTTTCTGGGGTAGATGTCCAACAGAACACCCTCCGTTAAGTTGTCACTTTCGAAATCGACAAAATCCCCAATAAGCGGAGCCATGTTTTTCACGCGGAAGTTTCCTCTCCCTCTTGTTTGGTACGTTTGGCCGTCCACATATACATAATAAAACCCGCTTATTGCTTTTCTGACTTGTCCTTTTTGCAAATCGACAACGCCTCCTAGTTTAGTTCTTTCTCTCTATTCTACACTGTTCTACAAAAAAATGACAAACCATTTTGAAGTTTGTCATTTTTTGCAGCCTATCTTTTTTATTGTGTAATTCCGGACGCTTCATTGATGACTTCACCATCTCTTTCGATCCGGTAAGAGGCGGAGCTGCCTTCAAGAATACGGAAATTCAATGTCACAACTTCATCCGCTGCTATATCGAACTCGCGGAATACGTCACTGAGGATATGATCTTCATCCTGCACATAAATGACGATATGGTTCGGCTCATTGGAGGTGCTGCTGACATTCGCATTGCTGTTGGCATTTTCACTACCTTGACTGTTGTCGCTCTCAGAAGTGGGTTCCGATACGGTTGCAGCCAGATAGGGAATCGTGATGGTGCGGCTGAAGGAAATGACTTGCGGCTCTTCAGGACCCAATGAAATCACTACACTCAAAGTATCTCCGGATACAAAAGCGGACCCGCTTGCAAGACTTTGGCTTACGACGAGACCTGCTGCAATCGTATCCGAATAGGCTTCCGTGACTGTCAAAGCAAGACCGTATTGACTCGAATAATCCTCGACACTTTTTCGCGTATAGCCCGATAGATCGCGCATCGTGTAGAATTCATTTCCGTCGCTCACAAGAAAAGACAGCGTAGTTTTGCTTGGCTTCACTTCCGCACCGGGCTCTATGCTTTGGCTGATGATGATGCCTGCTGCGACTTCGCTGCTGAATTCATGCGTCCTTTCGATCGTAAAGCCTTCTTCACGCAATTCATCCAAAACACGCTCATACTCTTGGCCTTCATAGTCCAACAGCGTGAATAATTCCTCGCCCAGACTGATGACCAGATCAATCTCATCTCCGGTTTCCACGGATGCACCAATTTTTGGCGATGTTCCGATGACATAATCTTCTTCGACTTCATCACTGTATTCTTCCGTTATATCCCCCACGACCAATCCGGCATCTTCCAAAGCAAGGCGCGCACTGGCTTGATCCATATCAGACACATCCGGCACAATCACCGCATCCGTCTCTCGGTTATTGTAGAAGAAAAGGAAAAAGCTGACGATCAGAGCGAGCATCAACACGAAGATAAGAGAGATTGTCCACTTCTTCCGTTTTTTCTTGCCGACTGCGGCTACAGCAGCCTCTCGCCCAGGCTCGTATTCCTGGATCGGCTCGGCTTTCACGCTTGATGGAGGCGAAACAATCGTTTTGTCGTTATCCCCTTTAGCCACTATTTCAGCGGATAGGGGGGTGAGCACTTTGGTTTCCTGCAAGAGCGATACCGGCATAAAAGGTGCTTCATGCAGGCGTCCCTCATTCAAGCACGTATCGAGGTCCGCCATCATTTCTTCGCAAGTAGCGTAGCGATCGAGCGGTTCTTTCGCCGTCGCCTTCAGAATGACGTTTTCCAGACTTTGGGGGATTTCCGGATGCTTTTCCCGGATGGAAGGCATCGGTTCCTGAAAATGTTTCAGGGCTATGCTGACGGCCGACTCTCCATCGAACGGAACCGCCCCGCTGAGCAATTCATACAGGACAACGCCCAAAGCGTAGATATCTGATTTTGAAGTGGCCATGCTGCCTCTGGCTTGCTCCGGGGACAAATAATGAACGGACCCCAACAGCGTATTCGTCTGGGTGATCGACGTTTCCGACAACGCGACCGCTATACCGAAATCGGTAATTTTGATGCGATCCTGATGATCGATCAGAATATTCTGTGGTTTGATGTCCCTGTGGATGATCCGGTTTTTGTGCGCCAACGCCACAGCCGACAAAACTTGATTCATGATGTGGATCGACTTCTCCGGCAAAACCCTGCCTTGGATGTCGATGTATTTTTTCAGATCCGTGCCGTCGATGAATTCCATCACGATGTATTGCAGTTCATCTTCTTCGTCAACATCATAAACGCCCACGATATTGGGATGGATCAATTGCGTAGCCGAGAGGGCTTCACGCTGGAAACGGCGCAAGGCATCCTTGTTGTTACGGAAGTCAAAGCGCAATACTTTGATGGCAACCGGGCGATCCAGAATCAGATCGTGGCCCAGATAAACGTTTGCCATCCCGCCGCTTCCGATATGCCGGATAATTTTATAGCGACCGCCTAATTTCTTTCCTGCCTCCACAACGGTTCCCCCTCTCTATCCGTAAAATCAGCCAAAAGGACTGTGATGTTATCCAGTCCGCCAGCAGCATTTGCTTTATCGACCAGGGAAAGGACTTTTTCTTCAAGCGGAAGCCATTCTTTCAGCATTTGGGAAATCTCTTCATCATCCATCATGTTGGTCAAGCCATCGGAGCAAAGCAACAACAGATCGCCCTGCACGAGCGGCATGGCGATGATATCGATGTCCAGTTTTCTGGAGACACCGAGGGAGCGCGTCAAAATATTCTTTCTTGGATGATGCTGCGCTTCCTCGGGGGTTATTTCCCCTGACTTGATGAATTCATTCACTAAGGAATGGTCTTCTGTGATTTGGCGGAGTTTATAATTTCTGTAGACATAGGCTCGGCTATCACCGATATTGGCAAAAATGATTTCCTTGCCTACGCTGGCTGCCGCCACCAAAGTCGTCCCCATTCCGTCCAGATCGCTGTAATCCAACGATTTCTGGAAAATCAGATCATTGACGCGCTGGATGTTGACGATCAGCCAACGGGACAATTCTTCGCTGTTCGTGAACCGGGATCCTTTCCAGGCTGCGCCCAGATGGGATACCCCCATTTCGCTGGCAACGTCACCAGCCTTATGGCCACCCATGCCATCGCATACGATCATGAGCGGCTGCTGGGCTTCATTCACGAAATAACTCACGTAATCTTGATTGATTGCTCTTTTTTTGCCTCTATCACTTTTGAAGGCTATCTGCATTCTTTCCCCTCAATTCTTTCTTATCATTTACCTTTTTCCATACAGCTGATGAAGAATCCATCGGTCCCGTAATCATGCGGAAAAATCTGCACAAATCCTTCAGGAGTGAAAGATTTTTTATCCAAATAATCGGAGTGAACCGGGATAATCGCAAATTCGGCATGATTTTCAATGAATGTATGGACAGTCATTTGATTCTCTTCTTTAGTAAGTGTACATGTACTGTACACCAAACGTCCACCTTTTTTTACCAAAGGACTGACGGAGTCCAAGATTCGAAGCTGTTCTTGATGCAGGTCCAAAAAGTCCTGCGCATTCTTCACATATTTGATATCCGGTTTTCTGCGCATCAAGCCCAACCCCGAGCAGGGTGCATCGACGTAGATGACATCAAAAGTTTCCGGTGCAAATGCTTCACCTGCCTCCTTCGCATCCAACACCCTTGTTTCGATGCGATCGGATACGTGCAGTCGCTCGGCGTTTTGAATGATCAAGCCTATCTTGTGCTCATACATATCCAAAGCGATGACTTTGCCGTTTTCCGAAGCCGATAGATAACTGGCCATGTGCGTCGTTTTGCCGCCCGGTGCGGCACAGCTGTCCAAAACCAGAAAGTCCTTTTCCAACGCTCCGACCGGTGCGACCAATTGGCTCGATTCGTCCTGAATCGTAAGGATACCCTCTTTAAACAGCGGAGAGTCGACGATTTTCCCGCCGCGGATCCGGATGCCCACTGGAGAAACAGGACTCGGGACCACATCATAACCGTCTGCTTTCAGAAGTCCGACAGCCTCTTCACGGGACATTTCACCTGACTGCAGCCTGACCGATACGAAGGGATCTTCCAATAGGGAAAATGCCATTTTTTCGGTTTCCTCGATGCCGATCTTTTCGATGAAATAAGCCACGAGCCATTTCGGCATGCTGGCCCCTACGCTGATGCGTTTCTTGGCGTTGCTTATCGCCTTCCAGTCGCGCAGCCCATTGCGCTGCACATTGCGCAGTACGCCGTTCACATAGCTGGCGATGCCCGCATGGCCTTTAGCTTTCGCTATTTCAACCGCATCGAAAAGGACGGCATGATCCGGCACCTTCGTCAAATAGACCATCTGATAGGCGGAGATGCGCAGTAAGTTAGTGACCCAAGAGAGTTGTTTTTTGGGATCTTTGATGTAGGACGAAAGGCCGTAATCCAGAGTCATTTTCCGCTGGATGACGCCATAGACAATCTCCGTCAATAGGCCGGCATCCTTAGGGGACAACTTTTCGGATTGAATGACTTTGTTCAGCAGCAGATTGGAATAAGCGCCCTCATTCTCTACGCTCTCCAATATATCGACAGCCAGATAACGGACTGTGTGCTTGATCTTGTTTTTAAGTTTATTGTCCATCCGCTTCAAACCTTGTGCCTTCATGGATTTCGCAGGCGCCGCCCCGCAAGTAGTCCGCAGCTGACATGCGTTTTTTCCCGGCAGGCTGGAGTTCCGTCATTTTGAAGACGGTGCCTTCCCCACAGGCCACATACAGAGCATCCTTGTCTGTTGCGCTCACAGTTCCGGGTTCATCGCTCGCATTCGTCCCGACAGCTTGGCCTGCCCATACTTTGATCCGTTGTCCGTTCAAAAGCGTATGCGCCACTGGCCACGGACGCATGCCGCGGACTTGGCAGGCAACTTGTGCGGCCGTTTTGGACCAATCGATGCGTTCCTCCTCGCGTTTGATGTTCGGTGAAAAGGTGGCTGCGGATTCATCCTGTTCTTGCGGCACGAGTTTTCCTTGGAAAAAATCAGGCAAGGTTTCGATCAGCAGATTCTTGCCGAGTTCGCTCAACTTCAAAAACATCGCCCCGACATCATCCTGCTCGGTGATGGGTATGGCTCTCTGCGCCAAAACAGCCCCTGCGTCCATTTTCTTCTCCATATACATGATGGAGACTCCGGTCTCTTTTTCCCCGTTGATGATGGCGTAATGGACCGGTGCGCCGCCGCGATATTTCGGCAGCAAAGAAGCATGCACATTGATGGAGCGGAAGCGGGGAGCATTCAACAGCTTGACCGGCAGAAATTGTCCATAGGCCGCTGTGACGATCAGGTCCGGTTCTAAGGCTATCAGCTCATCCATTTCTGGGGAACCGGAAATTTTTTCCGGCTGATAGACCGGCAGACCATGCTTCAGCGCGGCTTCCTTCACCGGAGAAGGCGTCAATATTTTCTTTCTGCCTACAGGGCGGTCCGGTTGTGTGACAACTGCGATCACATCATAACCATGCTGCAATAAAGCCTCTAAAATGGGCACTGAAAATTCCGGGGTGCCCATAAAAATGATTTTTTTCATTTGTATACCTCCTAGAAGAAATTGACCGGCTCTGAATCGATTGAAATATAGAGACCGCGCGCATTTTCTTTTTGTGACTCATCCAAAATCTGTTTCAATGCCGGATGTAGTTTGGTTTCCTGTTTGTATTTCACTAATATCTGAAAATAATAGCGGTTGTTCACTCTCGCGATAGATCCCTTTGATGGTCCGAGCATGATTGTCTCGGGCTCGAGTTTCTTTTGAAGGATCTCATGGATTTCATAAATTTTCTTCTGCGCTTTCTTTTCGTCAGGGTTGCTTACGGTGATGAGCGCCGTGTAAAAATAAGGCGGATAACCCGCTTTATGCCGGAGCGACATCTCGGTACGGTAAAAGCCTTCGTAATTGTGCTGTTGGGCAAAAAGGATGGCGTAATGGTCCGGATTATAGGATTGCACGACCACTTCACCGGACAGTTCCGCGCGACCCGCGCGGCCACTGACTTGGGTCAGCAGCTGGAACGTCCTTTCCGAAGACCGGAAATCAGGCAACCCCAATGAAGTATCCGCATTGATGACGCCGACCAACGTGATGTTCGGAAAGTCCAATCCTTTTGCGATCATCTGCGTGCCCAGTAGGATGTCGGCCTCCCCTCTTCCGAATGCCGACAGGATGGCCTCATGTCCACCTTTCTTGCGGGTGGTGTCCACATCCATGCGCAAAATGCGCGCATCCGGGAAGAGTGTCTGCAGTTCTTCCTCGATTTTTTGGGTTCCCGTTCCGTAATAACGGAAATTGTGGCCCTTGCATTTCGGACAGGTGTTGGGGATTGCTTCTTCGTGGCCGCAGTAATGGCATTTCATCGTTTTGCTGTCCATATGCAAAGTCAGGCTGATGTCACAATTCGGGCACTCGAGGACAAAGCCGCAATCCCGGCACATGATGAAAGAGGAATAGCCCCTTTTGTTCAGCATCAGCACAATCTGCTGTTTTTTCTGCAATCGATCAACGATTTTTTCCTGCAAAGTCATCGAAAAGCTGCTGCGGTTATTCGCCTTGAACTCGTCCCGCATATCGACAATTTCGACTTGGGGCAGTGCGCGTTGATTGAAGCGTCCTTTCAATTCGACCAACGTATAGACCTTTTTTTGGGCTCTGGCCCGCGACTCCAGCGAAGGCGTCGCGCTTCCCAGAACAACCGGGCAATGGTGATGCTGCCCGCGCCAAATCGCTATATTGCGGGCATGATACTTCGGATTTTCGTCCTGTTTATAGGTGCTCTCGTGTTCTTCGTCCATAATGATGATGCCTAGATTCTCAACCGGGGCGAAAATGGAAGAACGCGCCCCGACCACGACATCGGCGTCACCACGGTGGATTTTTCGCCACTCGTCGTATTTCTCCCCCGCTGACAACGCACTGTGCATTACTGCCACGCGGTTTCCGAAGCGGCTCTTGAAGTGTTTGACCATCTGCGGCGTCAAAGCGATCTCGGGTACGAGCATCAAGGCTGTCTTGCCTTGATTGATCACTTCAGCGATCAACTGAAGATAGACTTCGGTCTTGCCGCTTCCCGTAACGCCTTGCATCAGAAAAACCTCATGCCGTTCTTCCCTGATGCTGGCACCAATCGTCTGAAAAGCTGCCGTCTGTTCGTCCGAAAGAGGCAACGCTTCGGTTTTTTTGAATTGCCTATCCTTAAAGGGGTCCCGAAGTATTTCACGATCGGCAGCTTTGAGCCACCCCTTCTCCACTCCGGTCCGGATCGTACTTGGTCCGATATCGAATTGATCCTTATAATCCTTGGACGTCAACGGGGTTCCGTTCAGGGACATGATTGCCGCCAGCAAAGCCTGTTGTTGCTTGGCTGATTTTTTCAGGCTGCGGTATGCGTCCTCCAGACTGTCCATTTCCAGATCGGAATAATAGACTTGCACCGTTTTTGCCTTCGCTTGGTTTTTCAGGATGTAGTTGACTTCAATTTTACCGGCACGCTTCAATTCGATCAATTGCGGCAAGATGCCCCGATCGACGGCATTTTCCCAACTCATTTTGCTCTTTCCTTGAAAAAGTCCATAGAAGGTCTCCTCATCCAGTTCATCGATGACCTCTATCTCTTTTTCGTACTTCGCCTTCATCAAAGGCGGCAGCATCGTCTGGTAGCAATGGATCCGATAGGCATAAACGGTTTCTGCCATTTCCTCTCCCAACAAAAGCAGCTCTTCGGTCAATGCCGGTTCGATGTCCAATGGTTGGGTGATTTCTTTCAATTCCCCTTCAAAATCGGTATGATCAGAAATTTCCGTTATGAACCCTTGGATGACGCGATTGTTGAAAGGCACTTCAACCCGCATCCCTTTCCCTAACTTTTGTTCCATAACTGGAGGGATCGCATAATCAAAGGGACGATTGGTCTGCATGGCAGGTATATCCACAATCACTTTTGCAATTTGCAAGTAAAGCCCTCCCCTTCTTTTTCTAACCACTATCTTACTAGATAATCCCGTTAAAGTCTTCTCCGATTTTTTGGCATCAAAAAATAAAACTACTGATTTTGAAGTTCAAAAACAGTAGTCTTATTTCATTCCTATTCTGTTATCTTTCAGGGATGATGGAATTCGGATTGATTTCCAATTCGCCGGCAACTACTTCTTCCAGCGCGCGTCCGACATTCTTGTATGACTGGTAATGATCCAATAAAGGCTCGGAGCGATCGTGCAACTGGTGCGCTCTTTTGCTTGAAAGAATGACCATTGAATATTTTGAATCCACTTGCTCCAACAATTTATCGATCGAAGGATATAACATCATATTATTTTACTCCCTTTCATCCGCACAGATGGTATCCAGAATCCGGGAAACTTTCAAGTGTTCGCTTTGGATGATGCCGAGCACTTTCTGTACCGCATTCTCTACTGTGTCGTTTTCTACCGCATAATCATAATAACGCATCAAACTGAGCTCTTCAATAGCCTTTTCCATTCTTTGTTTGATGATCGGGGACTCGTCCGTGCCACGATTTACGATCCGTGATTCCAGTTCCGTCATGTCAGGAGGCGTCAAGAAGATGAATATACCTTCCGGCATCCGTTCCTTCACTTGCATGGCACCTTGAACTTCGATTTCCAGAAAAATGTCTTTCCCCGTATCCAACGTTCTTCTTACATAGTCGATTGGCGTTCCATAGTAATTCCCCACATACTCGGTATACTCCAACAGTTCATTTTCGGCGATCATTCTCTCGAATTCTTCTCTTTCCTTGAAGAAATAATCTTTGCCATCCACTTCCCCTTCGCGCGCTTTGCGGGTCGTAGCGGAAATTGAATATATGAACTCCCGTTCACCACGAGAAAAAATTGCTTGTCTCACGGTCCCTTTGCCTACTCCCGAAGGTCCGGATAAGACAATCAACAATCCTTTTTCTGTCATTTAATGCCCACCATCCAATTATATTTTTACAGCATCGTACAGCCTAATGCGGCGTTCTGTTTATTATTTCATAGTTTAACACAATTTCGTCAAGGTTAAAACCTTTACTGGGGTCTTCCGCCAACATTTTATCAGTTAGCGTTTTCAGCCACTTCACTGCTGAATCGCAGTATGGGAGTAAAGACAAAAGAACAAGACAAGGATATCCCTGTCTTGTTCTTTCTTCATCATGAAACACCCATGTCTTTGACTTTCATCATACGAACGATGTTGGAACGTTCATTCTCTTCAAGTTTCATCTGGATGTAACGGATTGTCTCCTGCAACTGCGGAATCATATTGTATTCCAGTGCATTTACACGCCTTCTTGTCTTTTCGATCTCATCGGCCAGAAGTTGGCATGTTTTTTCTATTTCCGTCAGCTTAAGCAATTTCGGTAGGATTTTTTCGATTTTTTGGATCGCATCATCCAATTCTGCATTCGAGTTCACGTATCCGTATTGCATATCCGAAGATTTATCATCTTCATCGATAATCGAAAAATTCATCTGAGGGACAACAACACTCATGATGTTATTCTCTTGGATATCCAACTCTACCGCCGTTCCGGGTACCGCAAACAGCTCTTCGATGAAGGCTTCATTCAGCAGCGACTTCGCTACCACGAAAGAACGCATCGAAGCAGTCAATTCTTTTTCGACTTCATCCCTCAAGAGGTTGTTTTCGCGGATCAGATTGATGAATTGACGCATCAGTTCATCTTGTTTGTCCTTCAGCAACTTATGGCCGCGTGTGGAAAGCACCAGACGCGATTTCAAATTGGACAGTTCCATCCGGGTAGGCTTTACATTCAATCTAGCCATGGACGATCACTCTCCCTTCGGCATAAACTCATCGATCATATCGCTCTTGATTCTCTTAAGTTCAGTCACCGGCAGGATGGACAACAGTTCCCAACCCAAAGCCAATGTCTCTTCGATTGAACGGTTCGTATAGAAACCTTGACTGATGTATTCTTCTTCAAAACGCTTCGTGAACTGTACATACAGTTTATCGGTCTTGGACAATGCTGATTCCCCTAGGATGACAGCTAATTCTTTAGCCTGCTTTCCTTTTGCGTACGCCGCAAACAACTGGTTCATCGTTGGTGCATGGTCTTTTCTTGTCTTGCCTTCGCCGGTACCCTTATCTTTCAGACGGGAAAGCGACGGCAACACATTGATCGGCGGCTTGATGCCGGAATTGTTCAATTCTCGCGAAAGAATAATCTGTCCTTCCGTGATGTAGCCGGTCAAATCCGGAATCGGATGCGTAATGTCATCCTCTGGCATGGAAAGGATCGGAATCTGTGTAACCGAACCTTTTTTGCCGATCAGTCGACCCGCGCGCTCGTACAAGGTGGACAGGTTCGTGTATAAGTAACCAGGATAACCACGGCGACCGGGAACTTCCCGACGGGCTGCCGAAATCTCACGCAAAGCCTCGCAGTAATTGGTCATGTCCGTCATGATGACCAGGACGTGCATATCCTTCTCGTAAGCCAAGTATTCAGCGACCGTCAAAGCCATTTTAGGAGTGGCAATACGTTCGATGGCCGGGTCGTTCGCCAAGTTGATGAACATAACGGAACGGTCGATGGCGCCAGTTTTCCGGAAATCCTCCATGAAATATTCCTTTTCTTCAAAAGTGATTCCCATGGCTGCAAACACAACCGCAAATTTCTCATCACTGTTCAATACAGTCGCTTGACGGGCGATCTGTGCAGCCAATTCCTTATGGGGCAAACCTGATCCGGAGAATACAGGAAGTTTCTGTCCTCTTACGAGCGTGTTCAGATGGTCGATGGCAGAAATACCAGTCTGGATAAACTCATCCGGATAGTCACGGGCAACCGGATTGATTGCCTGTCCATTGACATCCAAACTTGCTTCCGGGATGATTTCCGGTCCTCCGTCTATCGGATTTCCCATACCATCGAACACTCGTCCGACCATGTCTTCAGACACCGCAATGGAAAGAGGTTTTCCACGGAAACGGACTTTGGTGTCTTTGATGTTGATCCCGCTTGGGCCTTCAAAAATCTGCACCATCGCTTTGTCCTTGCTGACTTCCAATACTTGACCATGGCGGATTTCGCCGGTCTGCATCTGGATTTCAACCAACTCGTCAAACTTGACTCCCTCGACTTGCTCTACTGCCATCAATGGCCCTACAACTTCAGTAACTGTTTTATATTCCTTAAGCATGATGCGTCATCCCTCCTTCCGCAACAATCTCATGTAATCTTTTCTTCATGTCCGCTTTGATGTTTTCCATCTCAGCAAGCTCTTCTTCCCTGATATATTTGCTTCTTGCGATCCGGTCACGCAGATCAACGGTGCCTTCAATAATTTCATTGAAATAAGCGCCCAAACGCATCGCTTCACGTGCTTCGGTTTCGAAACTCAAAATCAGTTCAAGCATCGCCAATTGTTTTTCACGGGATGTATAAGTATCCACGTCGTCGAAAGCGTTTTGCTGCAGGTAATCCTCGCGCAACGATTCCGCAATGGCCATGGTCATGCGATCTTTTTCGGACAAGGATTCGATACCGACCAAGCGGACGATCTCTTCCAGTTCCGATTCTTCCTGCAGGAGGTTCATCGCATGCTGGACCATCTCAGACCATTTTGTCTGTAAGGCATTGTTCAGATATTCCCCTACTTCGGTATTGTAAAGAGAATAGGAAGTCAACCAGTTCATGGATGGGAAATGTCTTTTTTGTGCTAATGTGGCATCCAACGCCCAGAACACTTTAACGACACGCAATGTATTTTGCGTTACGGGTTCAGAGATGTCACCTCCAGGAGGGGATACAGCTCCAATGGCCGTAATGCTTCCTTCACGGTCTTCTGATCCTAAAGCCAACACTCGGCCTGCACGCTCATAATACTCCGCCACACGGCTCCCTAGATAGGCTGGATAACCTTCGTCACCAGGCATCTCTTCAAGACGTCCTGACATCTCACGCAAAGCTTCTGCCCAACGGGATGTCGAATCCGCCATGATCGCAACACTGTAGCCCATATCACGGAAATATTCCGCAATCGTTATCCCAGTGTAAATGGATGCTTCTCGCGCCGCAACCGGCATATTGGAAGTGTTCGCGATAAGGATCGTACGCTCCATCAAGGATTCGCCGGTGTTCGGATCGACCAATTCCGGAAATTCATTCAGAACATCCGTCATTTCGTTTCCGCGTTCACCGCAACCTACATAGATTACGATATCCACATCACTGTATTTCGCAATCTGATGCTGCACGACAGTCTTTCCTGCTCCAAACGGACCTGGAACAGCCGCTGCCCCCCCTTTTGTGATCGGGAAGAACGTATCGATGACACGTTGACCGGTAACCATCGGCGTGTGCGGGTTCATTTTTTGCTTGAACGGACGGCCACGGCGGACCGGCCATCTTTGCATCAGAGTCAACTCTTTCAAACCAGTTTCCGTTTCGATGACATAGGCCGTATCGTCCAAAGTGTAGTTGCCGTCCTGGATGGCAGTCAACTTCCCTGAGATGCCATAAGGAACCATGATGCGGTGCTCGATAACCTTGGTTTCTTGCACAGTACCGACAATATCACCGGCTACGACATGATCACCGATTTTCTTTGTGGCTTTGAATTCCCAGACGTTTTCTCTCTTCAGTGAGGGGATATCGGTCCCGCGCACTAAAAAATTGCTTGCTGTTACATCACGGAACGTGTCCAGGGGACGCTGGATCCCGTCGAACATTTGCGACAGGATTCCTGGCCCTAATTCGACAGACAAGGCCTCTCCCGTTGTGAGTACAGGTTCTCCAGGACCAATTCCGGAAGTTTCTTCATAAACTTGAATGGATGCGACATCATTTCGCATCTCGATGATTTCACCGATCAGTCCAAGATCGCCGACCCGGCAAATATCTTGGATGTTCGCTGCTTCCATTCCTTCCGCCATAACTAAAGGTCCGGAAACTTTTATTATCTTTCCATTTTTCAAAAAAGTCCCCTCCTAATTATAAAATATTTTGTCCAACTGCTTTTTCTACATTTTCCTGAATACGGTTCTTTCCGATGTTCAGCGACCCCTTATGGTTAGGGATCAGGATGATGGCGGGTTGGACTCTGTTATCATACCTGCTGACTGTATCAGGTATTTCTTTAGCCATTTCTTCGGTCAAATAGATGATTCCGTAATTTTCGACCGCCAAACGGTCGACTGTTTCGCGGGCGGTCTGCGCATTATGGCATGCAAATACATCAAACCCCAAAATTTTGAAAGGAAGGATGGAATCTTTATCTCCCACTACTGCAATATTATGAGCCATATACAGGTCGCATCCTTTCTCTCAAAATCGCTTCATCTATCTGGTTATCTTTTCCAATCAGTATCAACCGGATATTCGTGACTTCTTTTTCCTTGGCAAAAAGGTAACCCAACAAAGGGACCGGGCCAAAAGGCTGGTACAATCCTTCCGCAACCAATTCATAAGTATACTCGTCCACAAGACTATCCAGCTTCTGAGTGTCCACCTCATCCGTTTTATCTGAAACCAGATGGAGCAGTTTCTCACCGTAAGGTTTGCTGAAGTAATGCTTCCGCATCACCGCACTGGCTCCATTGATCGATTCTTCGATCAGGTCACGCTTTGCAACAGAACCGGAACTGGATAAGACCGTATGCAGGAACGCACGTGGTTTGTTCTGCTTCAGACTTCTTACCAAGGTCGACAGATTGTAGAGGTCGATCATCCCATCCACCATTTTGGTGATGCTTGGATGTTGAATCTCATCGCTGATGGAACGCAGATGTTTGAAATAATAAGTATCCATATAGATAGTAGCGGCTTCAATCCGCTGTTCCTCTTCAAAGTCATGCAGAGCGTGTTGGACACCCTCCACCAAAACCGGATGTTCCTCGCTGCCTTCACCGGTTTCGACCAATTTCTTCAAACTGGCCAAAGAATATTTTCCGATAGGAATCAATAAATGTTCGAGCTCCTCACCTGAAAAGCGTTGTTTCAGCAACACCTTCAGATTATGGTAAGTATAGCGCAATGCAAACAGTTCAACGACTTCCTCAGCTGGCGTTGCCGTGAAGAATTCATGATAGATTTCGGCCAAATGCTCCATAAGGAACCCTTCGAAGTTCTTATTGGCCAAAACTTCTTTTTCATCAAACGCATAACCGGTGCCTTTCAGAACATCCAAAGCATCTTTTAAAGAATGGGCTTTTAGCATCCGATCGTAATCCGCTTCCGCCAACAGCTGCAATTCATAGGTGCGAAGTACCGTATTGACGCCTTTGTAGTCAATCTCTTGCATGATGCCCCTCCTTTACTGTTCTTCTTTGAATGCGATTACCGCTAATTTTGCTGAATATTCTTTCTTCACTTCTTCAATCAACTCATCGAAGCAGAAGTTATAGTCGACGCCGCCCTCTTGAAGGATAAATCCAGCCCTGTTCGGAATCGTCTCTTTTGCCACTTTCACAGCAGGGTAACTTTTCAATAGTTTCTGCATCGGTTCCCCTTGGAAATGATCGATCGATTTTGCTCCCGGAACGATCGTATAAGCCGTTGAGCTGTCGAATCCGGAAAGTACACCTTGCACAAAGTTTGCGAACTGATCTTTATCCCAAGCGTACATCGTTTCCAACGAACGCTTGAAGACTGATTTCAGAATTTGCTGTTTTTCCAACAATACCGCATTCCGCTCTTTGTTCTTCAATGTTTGACGTTCGCGATCGAAATCATTGGCGATTTTTTTTAGGATAGCCGCCTTGCGATTTTTTTGCTGTTCAACTAATTTCAGTCTGCTTTCTTCTATCTTGACGATAGAAATTTTTTCGGATTCTTCCAGTTTGCTTTGCCCTTTGGCTTGCGCTTGTTTCAGAATCTGTTCAGACAAGGATTGTAGGTCTTTCACGCGTTTTCATCTCCTCACTTTTTTCTTAAGTCACCTGGTACTCAAGAAAATTAAGCGTTCAATACCAACAAGAATGATGTTACGAAACCAAGGATGGCATACGTTTCAACCATGGCGGAGTAAATGATCCCTTTTGTGTTTTGATCTTCTCTTTTTGCCAATATTTGCATAGCCGCAGTTGAAACACGCCCTTGTGCAATACCTGAAGTCAATCCGGTGATTGCGATCGGCAAGCCGGCCATCAAGTAATACAACCCCTGTGAAACACTCATCTCAGGAGACATTTGCAGATAGATCAAGAAGCCGATAACGAATCCGTACAAACCTTGCGTACCTGGCAAAAGTTGAAGGATCAATGATTTACCGAATTTTTCGGGTTGCTCTTTCGTTAAGGCTGCTGCAGCTTCACCTGTCATACCCACACCTTTTGCGGAACCCGTACCTGCCAAACCTACTGCGATTGCGACACCTAGAGCGGCAAACATCATGCCACCGTTATTTTCGATGAAATATTGTAACCATGTCATATTTTCCATTATTTAATTCCTCCCAGTACTATGCTTTTTTATTTTTTTAAATTGATATATTTTTCTTCCGTCTTCAAAGGATTCAATGCTTTGCCGCCGCCTTCATAGAACTTACCGAAAAATTCGACGAAAACCAAACGGGCTCCGTGCACGTATGCGCTCAGCATGGACAATCCGAAATTGATTGTGTGCAGCAGGACAAACAATACAGCACCGATTGTGATTCTGGCCCAAAACGGCAGAAAATCGATGATCATGTTGAAAGCAACCGCGATGCTGCCGCCAGAAACCCCCAAAGCCATCAAACGCGTATAACTTACCATATCCCCGATATAACTGGTTATACCGTAAAGATTATACAAACCTGCTCCGACTCCCAAAGCTTTGTTCTCAGATGCCATCGCCGTCGCCAAAACGATCGCCACCGCACTTGTGATGGCCATTGCGGCTCCCACCGTCACCAAAACTTGGCTCGGGAACAGCATCATTCCGAAGAGGATAAAAATGATTCCGATAATGATCCCCAACCAGCCGATGCTGTCCGAAATGGCACCTAATGGATTTTTATCGCGAAGCGACAAGAATGCTTTGATTCCTAATCCAAACATAATCTGCACAACACCAAATACTACCGAAATCAATAATATCGTGTTGGCATCCTTACTCGTCGACAAGAGCGAAACCGGCAGTTCGATACCAAAAAAGGACCCGTACACCAATCCCCATAAAATCGATGGATAAGCTAAAATATGAAAGAATTTGATATTTTTGCGCATCCCTTTATCGATGTTCAGGAATTTCAATGCCAAAAAGGTTCCGATGAACAACACCAATCCATACCCGACATCCGCTATCATCATACCGAAGAACAAAAGATAGAATGGCGTAAGCAAAGGTGTCGGATCGATTTCGTTGTATTTCGGCAAACTGTACATGGCAGTGACACTCTCGAAAGGGGTGACGATGCTGTTGTTCTTCAAAACTGTCGGAATGTCGGATAAATCCGATTCTTCTGCGTCATCCACCAGCAAAGCGTATTCATCCCCAGATGCCGTATCGGTTAAAGTATGTTTTATTTCTTCTACTTTATCCTCCTCGAGCCATCCTTGGATAACGAAAAGATGCTTCTCATTCACCAACAATTGCTGACTCTTTTCCCGTTGCAGTTTTGCGTAATAATATTCGGACAGTAGCATTAACTGCCACTCGTCGGCCTTCATATCGGAAAGATCATTCATCAGCTGCTTTTGTTGTTCACGGTTTCTCTTGATCTGCTCCTGGACTTCAACCAAAGCATCTGCAGGCGGCAGTTCATAATTATAGAGCAGCGCTTGAAAATGATTGCTGTCCAGTAATTCTTTCACATCCGCTTCAATGATCGGATCATAGAAAATCGCCGCACCATATGATTCTTTATTTTGGAATATTTCTTCCGTATAAACCAAAGGGCTGGAAGTGACATTCTCAATATAGTCATTGCTGAGCGTTTGAGGGATTGTCCCGACTTTGACGGAAATATGATCAAATTCCTCTGCATTTTTAGGGTTGAATGACAACTTTTTCCACTGGATCAAGAAGTCTTCCTGTTCATACAAATCTTTTCTTGTTTCTTCCAATTCTTTCAGGCGATTTTTCAGAGACAAGACAGCATTTACACGATCATCCCTCGAAAATTCTGATGTTGCTTTCTCCAGTTCTTCCAAAGACATGGATTGTTTAGGGACCGTGTACCGTTTCAGCAAAGCCTCTTTCTTTAAATAAGGTCGCAGGAAAGACAAGGCTTCCGTGACATTTTCCAGATAGCTTTCGGTCTTTTTGACGCTTTGTTCAATTGACTCTCGTTCTTTAGGCGATAAGGATTGCAGATTTTCTTTCGCAGCAGGCAAGTCGATGACTTCCAAGCTTTGCAGAGTCTGGATAGCCGTCAATAGCTGCTCTTTTTTTTCGTGAAAAGAAATGAGAGTAATTTTTTTCATTTTAGCGATTGCCATATTTACTCATCACCTCCTCAATTACGGCATTCACAAGTTCTTCTTCTTTCGCTGCAAACCGGGCCTGCAGCTTCTCGATTTCCGCTTTCTCACTTTCTGCGGAAGCGTTCTTGAGAATTGCCAGTTGCTCCGACTTCTTCGCAAGTTCCTCGGATTGAAAAGTAGCTAATTCTTTTTCGATATTCCTTTTCATTTCGCCTATTTTATCTTGCGTATTCTGTTCAAGCTTGTGCAGTTTATTCTGATAATCCAATTCCAGATCAGTTGCTTCCTGCTCAATCTTTTTTACTTCATCAAATATTTGCATCTTTCATTCCACCTCCGTCCCTTATTTGATTCTCCTTAGGAAAAAGATTTTTTCCAATCAGTATTTTCATTATACAGTTATTGTAACGGCCGTTCAAATGTATTTGAACACGATTTCCAGCGTTTTCAACAATCACTGCAGATTATCTAATAGGAAGAAACTTTCTTGAATTTTCTCAAAATGTTAGATGAACATTTTGTGAACAAAACACCCAAGAGTCATGCCTCAATGTAGGTACCTCTCAAGGAGTCTGCTTTGGGACCTATTTTTTTCGGTGTTCCTTCCCAGTAATGTAAGCAATTTCCTCTCATTCAATGTTATTATGTGGCCAACCCGCTCATCAGATACCCTTACTTTACCCGATAACCCTATAGCCAGGGACATTTTCGGCCGAAACGACGAAACATCAAGCCGAGTTGCACTGCTGCTGCCCTGAAATTTTTTTGAGCGCAAAATAAATAGCTTGCAAAAAAGAACAAACGTTCTTATAATGAGGATACAAGACAAACACACGTTCGGAGGAACCAACATGCAAAACTACATCTATCCGGTATCCAATAGCAATGAAAATACTTCAAATAAATCCTACCTGCGCCCACTCTCGTCCGTCCGATCAATCAATGAGGCCATTCTTGACAAAGTGATGCCGATTCATCAAGTTGTCCGTTTCGCTAATCAAGCTTTTGAAAACCACACCCCTGTGTATGTTGTGATTGAAGAAAAACACGGACCGAAATCATATACAAGAACACTAGTATGGGGCAACTTCAATTCCCGCGTAACCCCGAAAAGACAAGTCATGTTCACAACTGCCGATAAAAAAGTGACTTACCTGCTGAACATCAGTCAAATTTTGGCCATCCAACTTGGTTGATTCACTCCAGACAGCAGACAAAAAGGAGGACAAGTACACCCCGTCGATTGCGGGATGGCTTGTCCTCCTTTTTTCATTTAAATCATGTTTGGCGTCTAGAGTATCGGTGACAGCAACCTGGAAAAAGCCTGCTTAAATTTCCGGCCCTTCGATTGTTTTGCGAAATAGTCATGGGTTGCGGGGATGCACCTTACCTGATCTTCTTCAAAGTTCGCGATCAATTCTTCAGCCACTTCACGATCATAAATAAAGGCGTTGATCTCAAAATTCAGCTTAAAGCTACGCACGTCCATATTTGCGGTGCCTATCGATACAATTTCATCATCAATCACCAGAACTTTTGAATGCAAAAAGCCATTCTGGTACATATGGACTTCAGCACCATACTCTATGATGTCTTTCGCGAAATATTCCGTTGCCCGATAGACGAACGGGTGATCTGGCTTCGAAGGGATCATGATTTTGACTTGTACACCCGATAAAGCCGCGATTTTCAGCATTTCATGCAGACTTTCGTCAGGTATAAAATAAGGTGTCTGTATATAAATGGATTCCTTCGCTTGGCTGATCATCTTCAGGAAACCCATTTTGATGGGCTGATCTTCGTCATCCGGCCCGCTGGCTACAATCTGCATGGCTGTATTTCCTTTTTTATCCACAATTGGGAAATAGGCTTCTGCATAATCTTTCCGATTCTTGGGTTTGGCGACCGCGTTCCAATCCATGAAAAACCGGCTTTGAAGCGTCAGCACCGCATTCCCTTCTATCCTCATGTGGGTATCGCGCCATTCACCTAGATCCCCTAGCCCCAAATACTCATCGCCGATATTGAACCCTCCAAGATAAGCCACTTCGGAATCCACTACCATTATTTTGCGGTGATTTCGATAGTTCATCCGTAAATTGACGAAAGGTATTTTTGACCCGAAAAAAACTTCCGTCTTCCCTCCCAATTTTTCAAGGTTTTTGAAGAATCTTGGATCGTTCCCTCTGCAGCCCATCGCATCATAAACGACCAAAACTTCCACACCGGCTGCTGCCCGATCCTCCAATGCCGCAAGTACACGCTTCCCCAAAGCATCTGAGCGAAAAGTATAATAGAGCATATGCACGTGTTTTTCGGCTTTGTAGATGTCCTGCACAAGGGATTCGAAAATGCCTTCCCCCGTTTTGAATATCTGGATTTTATTCCCCTTGGTCAAAATGGATTCGTCACTCTCAAGGAATAAAATAGCTGTTTTTTTGGCATAATCGGTTTCGATCAAACCTTGCGCCAGATCCTCATCCTCCAGCATCTCAATCTGGACCTTCGCCAGCTGGGACATGCCCAAGCTCTTTTGTGTCCGCATATCATAGATATTTTCTTTTGACATCTTTTTTCCTATAAAGAGATAGATGATGAAGCCCGCTATCGGCAGGAGGTTTAACGTCAACAGCCAGGCCCAAGTGGCTGCAACATCCCTCTTTTCTTTAAAGACAGTGATGATTGCACCGATTGTATTCAAAGTGATGATTGCCGTAAATATCATTGACCAAATACTCATATGACCACTCCAACTCAACATAATGACAAAACATGTTACGGACTAATGATAGCACATGTTCACACAAAAACAGAAAGGCGAAGTCCGGATCATCAAAATCCTTCCTTCGCCTTCTATTTTTAATCATTCAATAGTTTCGATTTTTCTTTTCTGCTCAGGAAACGGGTGCCTTTGGGAATGTACGCTTTAGGAGCAAATTTCGCAATCAACAGCATAATGGCCGCGCTGACGGCAAAAGTGACCGCAAAGGATAGCGCCTGTCCCGGAAGGAAATGCGCAAAGGCAGAAATCCCGGCAGGAACGGCTTCTTCGCTGAGGAAGATGTCCGAAATCAACAACCACACGAAATGGATAAGCGTTCCGAAAAAGGATGCCGTCGTTATATTCAAGGCTGCATTCGGGAAACGTTTATTGTTCAAAGTGCGCTGCGTGAACTTCGCGAAAAAGCCGGCGATGCCCACGAAAACAAACGGTGCCGCTTGGGTCAGGATATCTGCGGAAACATCCGTCCCCTCTCCTTTAAGCGCAAATAATGCAAGGCCGGTCAGTGTTCCTGAAACCAGTCCAAGCAGCATGCCTCTGCGGAGCGAAATGAAAAGCAACGGCAGCAAAGCAAACACAATTTTGTATTCTCCCACTGGCACCGTCACATATGCCAAGGCGATCGCGAGGACAGCAAACAGAGCTGCCTCGATCCAAGCCCTCGTACTATTAGAACCCATAAAAATGAATCTCTCCTTTTCAACAACAATCCGATTCATTGCCTTTTTAGCAAACGGTCATCAGTTCTTCTTCTGATAATTGGATGCTTCCATGATGATCGGTAAAATCACCGGTTTGCGCTTCGTTTTTTCAAAAAGATAACGGCTCAGCGAATCGCGTATTTCTTGCTTTAGCTTAGCCCAATCGAAGTCTTTTGTATGCAGATTGTCTTCGACTACTTCCTTGACGATATTCGAACTTTCCTTGACGAGCTCTTCGCTCGCTTTCATGTAGACGAAGCCACGCGAAACAATTTCCGGACCCGACAGAATTTTATTCAATCTTCTGGAAATCGTGACAACGACAACGAAGATACCATCTTCCGATAACAGTTTACGATCGCGCAAGACGATATTGCCGATATCACCGACACCGATACCATCAATCAGAACATTCCCAGCTGGGACTTGTCCCGTCATGTGCATACGCCCTTTTGCATACTCGATTACATCGCCTTTTCCAGGGATGAAAATATTTTTGAAGGGAATACCGACTTCATTAGCCAATTGGGCATGGGCAGCCTGCATCCGATACTCGCCTTGGACAGGCACAAAATAGGTAGGGCGGAGCAGGTTGATCATCAATTTAAGATCATTCGGCGAAGCATGGCCGGATGCTTTGTATGTTCCCGATATTTCCCGTACGGATGCACCGGCACGATAAATCAAATTTTTGGTTTTTGCGACGGTTGTTTCCATCGCAGTGGAAGGCGTAGTCGTGATGTAAACTAGATCACCCTCCTTCAGATTCACTTGCTTGTGTCTGCCTTTGGACATCCGCTTCAATGCTTCCAATGGTTCCCCACTGTTACCGGTTTCCAGAACCAAGACTTGCTCATCACGGTAATCATTGATGTTTTTCACATTTACAAGCAAATCTGGGGACGGCAGCACTAATTTCCCTAGTTTCATGGCGACATCGACAATTTCGACCAAAGTCGGCCCTGTCAAAAATATTTTACGGTTAGCTTGAAGAGCCACATCAAAAACTTGCTGAATCCGCAAAATGTTGCTTGCGACACAGGACACGATAATGCGTCCTTCAGCATTGATGAAGGTATCCAACATTTCTTCCTCAATTTTGCGGTCACTGACATTTTCCGTAGTCGATTCGGCATCTCCGGAATCACTCAACAGCGCCAATACTTTGCCTTCACCGATATCCGTAATTTTGCCGTAATCTGTACGGTACATCGGGGAGGCACTTTGGTCAAACTTGAAGTCACCAGTATATACGACGCTGCCTTCTTCCGTCTTCACGCAAATACCTACAGAATCAGGGATTGTATGCGTGGTTCTGAAGAATCGGACGCTGGTGTTTTCGAATTCAATTTCAGTGTTCTCATCGATGACATGGTAATCCTGAAAACCTGTAGCCAAACCTGTTGATTCAACCGCCAATTTAGCTAATGCAATGGTCAACTCCGTGCCGAACACTGGTGCATCGATATTTTGCAATAAATAAGGCAGTGCTCCCACAGCATCTGCATGACCATGCGTCAGGAAAATGCCCGCTATCTTATTTTTATTTTCCTCCAGATAAGTGAAATCAGGAATGACAACATCAATTCCCAACAATTCATTTTCCGGATAGAGCAGACCGCAATCCAATACAAAAATCAAATCGTCCACTTCTACTGCATACATGTTTTTACCGCTTTCTCTCACACCTCCAAGAGAAATTATTCTTACTTTACTCATTGTACCACCTCTTATTTTCCAGCTTTCTGTGCTGTTGTCTATTTTGATCGTTTGAATGCCTTTCTCCGTATTATCGCCCCTGAAAACCAGCGTTGCTGCGTTGCCGAACTGCCTCCAGGGTCTACAAGCGAATGCGTTTTCTTCGCATCCGGCTAAACGTGACCGATATCCTCTCTGTTATATTATACATGATTATCGGCAAAATTGTAGCATTTGCTTCAGTTTCTGCTTTGGTTTTCTGAAAGTGAAAAAAGACCTCTCAAAAGGAACAGACCGGGAATGATGTTTATAACCAAACACCTTCCCCGGCCCGTCCTCTGACAAGTCTTATTTAATTCCTCAGTTGAGGTGGTCCGGATCATCCAAACTCAAAAATTTTACAGAAGACCCATTTCGATCATTTTTTCAGCAATCTGCACAGAATTCCATGCAGCGCCCTTCAACAAGTTATCCGAAACAACCCACATATGGAAACCATTGTCGACATCTACATCTTTACGGATACGCCCGACAAACGTTTCATTTTTCCCGACGGATTCACGGGCAGTAGGATAAACTTGATTGGTTGTATCGTCCTGAAGCACGACTCCTGGAGCGTCTTTCAGCACTTCCCAGATGTCTGCGACGGAAACGTTCTTGTCGTCCACTTCAAAATAGACGGATTCCGAGTGTCCGGACATCACAGGGATGCGCACACAGGTTGCTGAAACCTTGATGTCCTGGTCGCCCATGATTTTTTTGGTTTCGTTGATCATCTTCCACTCCTCATACGTGTAGCCGCCTTCGCTGAACACATCGATTTGCGGTAAAGCGTTGAATGCGATCGGGAAATGCTTCTTATCGCCACCACAAGGTAAGATTTTCGCGACTGGCTCTTCACCGTTCAGGACCGCTTGGGTTTGATCTTTCAGTTCTTCCAAAGCATGCAGACCAGCTCCGCTCACCGCTTGGTATGTGGAAACGATGACGCGATCCAAACCAAATTTTTCGCGGATCGGTTGCAAAGCCACCACCATCTGGATAGTGGAACAGTTTGGATTAGCAATCAGCCCTTTGTGTTTGCGCAAGTCTTCCGGGTTCACCTCAGGGACAACCAATGGCGTTTCCGGATCCATACGAAAAGCACTCGTATTGTCGATGACGATGGCTCCAGCTTTGATGGCTGCAGGGGAAAATTGTTTCGTGATGCCGCCCCCAGCGCTGAACAAGGCGATATCGATGCCTCCAAATGAGTCATCAGTCGTTTCTTCGATCTGCAGCTCCTGTCCTCGGAAAGTCTTCACTTTGCCTGCAGACCGTTTAGAAGCCAACAACTTCAAGCTTTTTATCGGAAAAGAAGCATTTTCCAACAAGCCCAGCATTTTTTCTCCAACAGCACCTGTAGCACCTACAATGGCAACATTATACTCTTTCATCACTGATCCCTCACTCATTCATTTTCTCTATTATCATTTTTTAGGATGTGCATATCCTTCACTTAAGCATTTTACCATACTTTATTAGAATTTTTTAATCTATTTTTTAATTACCCCAAAAAACATTCCAAGCCCAAACCCTTCCCGGGGTCTCTGCTTGGAATGCTGAATGTTGATTATTCAGTTGTTTCCGATGATTTCGCGGATTTGCTGCGTTCGATGAATAAACATGGTTTCTTACTCCAACCGGACTCTTCCGTCCTCCCGCAGTATAGCTTCGATTTTTTTCTGGATTTCATCCCTGCTGTGTACATTCGCATTTTCACATTCGAATGCTTCATCCCCGCAAATCATGCACTTTCTCGGCTCATAGCCTATTTCCATTCGCTGCACTTCGATCATTTTGCCTTCTTCCAAGTAAAACACACTGATCGTGAAGAGCTGACCGAGCAAGCTACCATCTTCTATCATGATGGCGGCTTGTTTCACGGCAGTCGGATAAGTATCGACGACGACAAAGTATTCCGGACCCGTATCCAAATCCATCAATTTTTCATAAGTGATTTTCCATTTATTTGCTTGAATCGCATTTTTGATTTCTTGGATGCCGATTTCAGAAATCTGCCTTACGATGGCATTATATTTTACTGGTCCAGGAATATTGCATTTAAGGGAAATCAACGTCTGATTTGCATTCGTCTTGCTGATTTCCTCTTCAAAAAAGGCACGTTGTTCCCTTGAGGCCAACACTTCCTTGAGCGTCGGCATTTGACCTTGTGAGAAAATAGATTCTGGCACCATTGCACTCATCCTTTACTGTTTTATTTTGGTCTGTCATAAACAAACGGAAACGAATCAGCCAGTTTCCGTTGCTGTTTCCGATTGGTATTTCTTCTTCATCGAGCCTTCCGTGTATCCGACCTCGTGCTTTTTTTATGATTGAACGACAGATTGTTTGCTCATAATGATGATACCATCATTTGTGATAAAAGCTTACATAGAAGTTTTATGATGTCCACAATTTTACTACAAAAGAACCCTGGTGGCGAAATCGGAACCATTGTTAAAAATCACTGTAATTTGCACCGAAAAACATATAAAGCGCTTACATTAACGGTGGCGATATACTCGGAAAATATGTCCATAAAATGCAGTCGTAAAAATTTGTTTCTCTTTACACTATAATAACGCTTTTATGGAAAAAATTCATTGATTTAATATTAAAATCTATTATTAATCAATATTACTCCATTTGTCAGGATTATTAGAATAACCGTGACACACTTTCTTTCCGATCAGGGACATTAGATTAGCGTAAAAATTGTGTACTTTCCTAGTTGTATACAAAAAGAACAGACAACCTCTTCTTCTGAAGGTCGTGCCTGTTCTTTCCGTACAATATTATTCTATTTTGAGCAGTTTACTTTTCTTCTTTAGGCAATAACGCTTTACGGGAAAGATTGATTCTGCCTTGTCTGTCGATTTCGATGACTTTAACTTTGACTTTGTCGCCGATTGCCAGGACGTCTTCGACTTCTTTGACACGCTCGTTAGCCAATTCGGATATGTGGACCATACCGTCTTTGCCTTTTGTGATTCCGACGAATGCACCGAATTTTTCGATGCGTTTTACAGTACCCTCGTAGATTTCGCCGACCTTCACTTCATGCGTTAATTCTTCGATGATTTGTTTAGCGCGGGCGATCATTGCCGTATCAGCAGAAGCGATGCTCACGTTACCTTCTTGATCGATGTCGATCTTCACGCCGGTTTCTTCGATGATGCTGTTGATCGTATCTCCGCCCTTACCGATGACGACTTTGATCTTGTCTGGTTTGATTTGCATCATTTCGATCTTCGGAGCATATTGGGACAGTTCTTCGCGTGGGGCTGCAATCGTGCTGGTCAGCTCAGCAAGGATTTCCATCCGTGCTTTTTTCGCTTGCATCAATGCTTCAGTCAGGATTTGTTCTGTGATGCCTTGGATTTTGATGTCCATTTGCAACGCAGTGATACCTTCGCTTGTTCCGGCAACTTTGAAGTCCATGTCGCCCAAGTGGTCTTCAAGTCCTTGGATGTCCGTCAAGACTGTATAGTTTTCGCCTTCCATCACTAAGCCCATCGCGATACCCGCTACCGGAGCTTTGATCGGCACACCCGCATCCATCATTGCCAGCGTGCTGGCGCAGATGCTTGCTTGTGAAGAAGACCCGTTGGACTCCAATACTTCCGAAACCAAACGGATTGTGTAAGGGAACTCGGCTTCTGTCGGAATGACTTGTTTCAACGCACGTTCACCCAAAGCACCATGGCCGATTTCGCGGCGTCCAGGGCTTCCTGCTCTGCCAGTGCTGCCGACCGAGAATTGCGGGAAGTTGTAATGGTGGATGAAACGCTTGCTGTCCACCATACCGAGGCCATCGATGATCTGATGTTCGCCCAGCGGAGCCAATGTACAAGTGGACAAGGCCTGCGTCTGTCCACGCGTGAACAAACCGGAACCGTGTACGCGCGGTAATAGGCCGACTTCGGAAGCCAATGAACGGATCTCATCGATTTTACGGCCGTCTGGACGGATTTTGTCGACTGTGATCAAACGGCGCACTTCGTCTTTTTCCATGTCTTCCACGATTTGGCGTACTTCTTTGGAGATTTGGGCAAAGTTGGCGTCATCCAGATACTTTTCGTTGAAGAACAAGATCGCTTCAGCTTTCACATCTTCTATAGCGGCTTCACGAGCCAATTTTTCTTCTGTCATGATGGCTGTCGTCATTTTTTCACCGTAAGCAGTGGTCACTTCCGCCACAAGTTCAGGGTTTAAAGTCAAAAGCTTGACGGTCATTTTTTCCTTGCCGACTTCGGCTACGATTTTATCTTGGAAATCGCATAATTCCTGGATTGCTTTGTGGCCGAACATCAATGCCCCAAGCATGTCTTCTTCATTGACCATAGCAGCGCTGCTCTCAACCATGTTGATGGCGACTCTTGAACCGGCTACAGTCAACTCGATATCAGATGCTTCATTTTGTGGAGCGGTTGGATTCAAAACATATTCGCCATCCACGCGGCCGACATTCACGCCAGCGATCGGTCCATAGAATGGAATGTCGGAAATCGCCAACGCCAGCGAGGACCCGAACATGGCAGCCATTTCCGGCGCGCAATCCTGTTCGACGGACATGACGACGTTTGTGATCTGCACTTCGTTGCGGAACCCTTCAGGGAACATCGGACGGATCGGACGGTCAATCAAACGTGCAGTCAATGTTGCGTTTTCACTTGGACGGCCTTCACGTTTGATGAATCCTCCAGGTATTTTACCGACTGCATACATTTTTTCTTCATAGTTCACAGTCAATGGGAAGAAATCGGTATCTTTTGGTTCTCTTGAACCGACAGCAGCCGTCAATACGACAGTATCCCCGTATCTCACCAATACCGCGCCATTGGCTTGTTTAGCCAATTGGCCGATTTCGACTTGCAGCAAACGACCTGCCCAGTCCATTTGGAACACTTTTTTTTCTGACATTTTATCATTCTCCTTTTGCGATGCTTCCCATCTACCAACTACTAAACAAATGTCAACCTACCGAGGCTTATAAGCTCACATTTGTATAGTAGCGGTCTGTAGAGCGGGAGCCTCATTCCATTATAGCTGATTGCTCAGCATTTTTGCACTCATTGTCCGAAAAATCCCAAAAAATAAGCGAGATTCACAGTGGAATCTCGCTTAATATGTCTTAGCCACGAAATTAACGACGCAAACCTAATCTTTGGATCAGTTCACGGTAGCGTGCAACGTCTTTGTTGCGCAAGTAAGCCAACAAGTTACGACGGTGTCCGACTTTTTTCATCAAACCGCGGTAAGAATGGTGGTCTTTTTTATGAACGCGTGCGTGCTCGTTCAAGTGGTTGATTTCATACGTAAGAACTGCGATTTGCACTTCAGGGGATCCAGTATCTCCTTCGTGAATAGCGTATTCTTTGATGATTTCATTTTTAAGTTCTTTTGAAATTGCCATTTTTTTCACCTCTTTCATAAAGTTACCTTTAACTGAGTAGAACGTTGGTGATTCGTTTAACCAAGTTGAAGGTCGTATATATAATACATGGAACAGTTTATCGTAATTCCTTACCGATTGCAAGTGGAAATCATTTTTTTATAAACCTTTGTACTCTGCTTTCAACTCCAACACCATGTCACGGATTTCTGCCGCTTTCTCGAAATTGAGGGCTTTGGCGGCTTCCCGCATTTCCTTATCCAGTTGATCGAGTGCTTCGCGGCGTTGTTCCATAGTCATCGCTTTGTAGACGTTCAAAATACTGACGTCCCCTTCGGCATCTTCAGGAGTATGCGAAATGCTGATCCGGTCACGCACTTCTTTGATGATCGTTTTCGGCGTGATGCCATGCTTAATGTTGTAAGCTTCCTGCGTTGCACGGCGCCTGTTCGTTTCTTTTATGGCCCGCTCCATTGAATCCGTTACGCGGTCCGCGTACATGATGACTTTCCCATTCTCGTTCCGGGCAGCCCGTCCAATCGTCTGGACAAGTGAGCGCTCGCTCCGCAGAAAGCCTTCTTTATCGGCATCCAGGATGGCAACAAGCGAAACCTCGGGAACATCCAACCCTTCCCGCAACAGGTTGATGCCAATCAACACATCAAATTCCCCCAATCGGAGATTGCGGATTATTTCCGCGCGCTCCATCGTTTTGATTTCGCTGTGCAGATAATTCACTTTAATGCCGACTTCCTTCAGATAATCGGTCAAGTCTTCCGACATCTTTTTCGTCAAAGTCGTGATGAAGACCCGCTCATTGCGTTCGACACGCAAATTGATTTCACTGATCAGATCATCAATCTGGCCTTTGATCGGACGCACTTCCACTATCGGATCCAACAGGCCTGTCGGACGGATAATCTGTTGAGAAACATAAGGGCTTTGTTCATACTCGTACGGTCCAGGCGTCGCCGATATATAAAGAATCTGGTTGACGCGCTCCTCGAACTCCTTCAACGTCAACGGACGATTATCCAAAGTGCTCGGCAGACGGAAGCCGTAAGCCACCAACTGTTCTTTCCGCGAGCGGTCACCATTGTACATGCCGCGTATTTGAGACATCGTGATATGAGACTCGTCGATGACGGTCAAATAATCATCCGGGAAAAAATCAAGCAACGTATACGGAGGTTCTCCGGGAGCGCGCCCGTCCATATGTCTGGAATAATTTTCGATTCCGTTGCAATATCCCATTTCCATCAACATTTCCATGTCGTAGTTGGTGCGTTGCTCCAACCGTTGGGCTTCCAATAGTTTATTTTCATCGCGCAGCACCTTAAGACGATCTTTCAATTCCGCCCGGATCATGTCGACTGCATGCAAGGTCTTTTCTTCATTTGCCACGAAGTGAGTGGCCGGGAAAATGGGAAAATGTTCGACATCGTTCTTGATTTCACCGGTCAACACATCGACTTCCCTGATCCGGTCGATCTCATCCCCAAAAAATTCGACACGTATCGCTTCGTTATCGCGTGATGCCAGAAAAATTTCGACCACATCCCCGCGCACGCGGAACGTACCCCGCCTAAAATCGATATCATTGCGTTCAAACTGCATTTCCACCAACCTGCGCAGCAGTTCATTCCGTTCCATCTCCATCCCTTGCCGCAACGATAAGGTATGCTCTTTATAGTCCAAGGGATTCACCAGACCATAGATGCAGGACACGGAAGCGACCACAATCACGTCCCGCCTCTCCAGCAAGGAACTGGTGGCTGAGTGTCGCAGTTTATCGATTTCATCGTTTACGCTGGATTCTTTCTCTATATACGTGTCACTGGAAGGGACATAGGCTTCGGGTTGATAATAGTCATAGTAACTCACAAAATATTCGACGGCGTTGTTCGGGAAAAACTCCTTTAATTCGCCATACAATTGCCCAGCCAACGTTTTGTTGTGGGCGATGACAAGTGTCGGTTTGTTCACTGCCTGGATGACGTTCGCTACCGTAAACGTCTTGCCGGTCCCAGTCGCGCCCAGCAGGGTTTGTGCCCGTCTGCCCAAATTCAATCCATCGACAAGCTCTTTGATGGCTTCCGGCTGATCACCGCTGGGCTGGTATGGGGAAACTAATTCAAATTGATCTTTCATTTGGATGATTCACCTCTTTACTCACTGTTACAACTATTTTACCACCCAAACATACTTTCGTACACTTTGGAGTTTTCGGCATCGCCTGGCCTGATTTTGACCCCAAAACCCCAAAATATGTGACTTGAAATTCAGGGTCACTTTGATTAAAAGGGAATCTCTTTCATTTTTTATTGCACAACCCTCCAAAATTATGTATAATATGGCATGTTGGCAAAACAGCCTAATAGTTATAGAAATAAGGAAAGAGGGGTGAACCCAATGCCAAATATCGATTCAGCAATCAAACGTGTTCGCACTAGCGAAAAAGCTAACCTAAAAAACAACGCTCAAAAGAGTGCTATGCGTTCAGCTATCAAAAAATTTGAAGCTGCAGTAGCAGAAGGCGCTGATAACAGCGAAGAATTATTAAAGGCAGCAGTTAAATCTATTGATTCAGCAGCTTCTAAAAACTTAATTCATCAAAATAAAGCGTCTCGCGACATTTCTCGTTTAACTAAAAAATTAGCTAAATAATTTTTTGATTTTAGAGACTTCAAAACGCAAGGCCGAAGACAGTCCAGTCCAACTGGTCCGTCTTCGGCCTTTTTGTATGGTCATCTCACCGTTTAGGCATTGCATTTGCGTAGCGGATCAGAAACAACTCAAACTGGATCTCTTTCAACCCTTGTCCTGTCTTCATGTTATACTCCGTCTCGATCAAGCCCTGAAAAGCATCAGCCAGGACCTTTTCGGAAAGATTCCTCACTTGTTGAAAAGCAAGTTTCACACGATAAGGATGGATTTTCAACACTTTCGTGATATCCGTTTGCTGATACCCATTTTTTGAGAGCAGCTTCACTTGAAGCAGCAATCGGAATTGCCCTAAAAGGATTGCATTTATTTTGATCGGTTCCTCCTTTTGGAGCAACAGGTCCCGATAAATCTGGATAGCCAGATAAGTGTTTTTGTTCAGCACTTGTGTCACCAGTTCAAAAATGTTTTGTTCCAGATTGCGCGGGATCAAGTCTATCACCATTTGTTTGGTGATTTTTTTTTCTTCGGATCCGGCCAAAAACAGTTTGGGCAGCTCCCGCATACCCCGCGACAGTTGATTTTCAATCCGCTCGTAAAATAATTCCAGCGCATCGCGGTTGACTTGGTAGCCTTCATTTTTGATCATATCCCCTAAAAATTTGCGGGCTTCTTTCTCCGCTAACGGGGAAACATCCACAGTGACGGCTTTCTTCGTCAAAAGCTTAGCTATTTTTTTTCTGCTGTCCAATTTTTCGTAAGGAGCAAAAATAGCCAAAATCGTTGAGGGTGAAGGGTTCTCCAGGTAACTCTCAAGCCAAGCAAGATCATGCTCCAGTCCATTTTTTGGTTTTTCAGCCGTCAAAAACAACGGATTCTCGATGATGACCAACCGTCTTTCCCCAAAAAAAGGCAGTGATTCCGCATCTTCAAGCGCTCGGTCCAAAAGTGCCTCATCCATATTGAATATGCCGACATTCAAATCCTTATCGGCCTCTTCAACAACCGTACGCAGCAACAGTTGCCTTGCTTCTTCTATAAAAAAATCTTCTTTGCCCAAAAATAAATAGACCGGCTGCAGCTGACCTTTTTTTATTTTGGACATCTCCGTTGTATAATTCATGTTTGGACCACCGTTCATCATTTTTATTTTTTGTTCGCCAAAATGGTTCGCCATTCTGTTTCCCCCGACCCGAACCGGAAGTGGATAGCGCCTTGTCGATCTGTGCGTAATACAGGAATATTCCTCAATTCCAGGCGTTCCAGTATTTCTGCGTCCGGATGGCCATACCTGTTTTTTTTACCGGCTGATATCAAGGCCAATTTAGGCTGGACATGGTCCAAGAAGCCCTCCGAACTGGATGTCGCGCTTCCGTGGTGGCCAATCTTCAGAATATCGGTATTCAGATCAGGATAAGTGTGCATCAGCAAGACTTCCCCTTCTTCTCCTAGATCGCCCGTGAACAGCCAATCCAACCCGCCTATGCTTGTTTGGATGACCAATGAATCCTCATTCCCGCCTTCACCCGGCTCTAATGGTGCCAGTATCTGAAAAACAAAATCAACATCAATCTCTAGGTCTACCTTGCCCAATAAAGGGAATATATCAACTTGGTGTTGACTTTGCAGTTCAAGCAGCACTGCGGCGAATGCCGCATTCCCTTCCGCTCCTTTAGGGAAATAAACCGCATCGATCGGCAACCCTTCAGCGAGTTCCCGTAATGAACCGACATGGTCCTGATCGGCATGCGTCAGAAAGACCCCATCCAATTTTTTCACGCCTTCGGCTTTTATGATCGACACTAGCTTTTCACCGGCGGTCGTCGCTGTTTCCCGGACTTGCCAAGCCTCTTTTTCAAAAGTCAGACTACCTCCTGTATCTATCAGCACCGCCCGACGATGAAAGGGCGTTATGATCAGAATGGCATCGCCCTGCCCCACATCAAGCATAACAACTTTCCCGGAAGGATTAAGCTGATGAGCGAAGAAAAACAAACCGAGCGCAGCCATAAGGAAACAAAGACCGCGGATATTCCTTTGCTTCTTTTCAACACTCAACAAGAGCAGAATCAAGGCGATCCAGACCAGCGCAAAACAAAAGGCAGGCGGCCGCCCTGTAATGAGTGACGCAAAATCCAAATCAGCGGCGGCTCCAGCAAAATTTTCCAATAAGGTAAGCAATTTGTCGGACACGGCACAAAGCAATCCCAGCAACGAGGTTTCAGGTAAAAAGAGCACGGTAAAGAACAATATCCAAAACAGCGGAAAAAGCAACCAAGAAAAAAAGAAGGAAAAGATCACATTTACAAAGATCCCAAGCCAGGAAACCTCAAAAAAATGATAAGCGACAACGGGAAAGGAAACCATCGTCATCAGCGCAGTCAGGCAGATATCCTTCAACAGCCCACTCATTTTCCATTCCGCACTTATCGGCGCGACGAAATACAATACACCGGCCAAAAGGTAGCTCAATTGAAAACTTGCCGAATAGATCAGCAGCGGATTGTACAAAACAGCAACCATCACCGTAAGCGCGAAGGCGTCTTTCGCTTCAACCCGATGGCCAGTGATTTTGCCCATCAGAAGGAAAAAATGCGTACAGATAGCCCGAAAGACACCGATACCCCATCCGGTCAACACACCATAAGCGATCAGAAACACAACCAGCAACTTATTCGTGGCCTCATGGCTGACTTTCATCCGCAAAAGGATATAGCGCAGCTGCGACAGCAGCAGCTGGATATGCATGCCGGAAATCGAAAAAAGATGCAATAAACCGATTCCGCGATAGGCGTCCAAAGTATCTCCCGCCATAGCATGCGATTGATTGAATAACATAGTTTGAATATAGTCGGTCGTCTGAACAGCGGGTAATTTTTCCAGCATCAAAATGAGTGATCGCCTGATACTGCTTGACCAGGACCAGATGGAACGATCTTCGCTCCGGACCTGCATCGTTTCAATCGTGACGACCCAATGGATGCTTTTTGCATTCAGATAATCTTCAAAATCAAATTGGTACAGATTCCGCTCAGCTTCCGGCTTTTCCAACTGGACCGTGGCAAGGACACGCTGCGGAAATCGTTTCTGTTCCCAGTTGATCTTTTCTTCTTCCGTTTCGATCGTGTAGTAAAAATAAATTTGCTCTTCCTTGCCTCCTGCTTGCATCAAGGCTTCCCCTGTCAGTAAATCACCGTTGATACGCATATCATTCGGATCCAACTGCAGCGCAGCTGTTCTGACGGACCGTGCTTCCTGATCGTTGAACTCAGATACATTTGCTTGCTGGTGAATCAGCAAGCTCGCTGTGGTTGCGATCACTACCACGGCAGCAATGACATTCAGAATCTTTGCTTGCATAAAAAATAGACGCGCAAAAATGACAAACAGCAGAACCCATGCAAAGAAATTATTTTTATCAAACCCAATAACGGTTATCGGGAAGACGATCAAGGCAGGCAAAAGCAAGTAGCCTTTAATGGTCAGTCGTCATGATGACCGCAACAAGCAGCAGAGCCATCATCTGATTGTTCTTTTCGTTTCAGCAATTGATAAAAATAATCCGGATCGAGGGGGACTTGTTCATACGGAATATCCATTGCATCCAAAAGGTGGATGGCATAGGAGTCGTTGTGATAGTCTTCCAAATAGTAGATTTTCTTGATGCCGGCCTGCAAAATCATTTTCGTGCATTGCAGACAAGGGAAATGTGTCACATATATTTCCGCATCCTCGGTCTGGGCGCCGAATTTGGCGCACTGGAGGATCGCATTCATTTCCGCGTGGATGGTGCGGACACAGTGCCCGTTCACGACATAGCAGCCCTCATCGATGCAGTGGACATCGCCGGAAACACTCCCGTTGTATCCTCCGGCGATGATGCGTTTGTCCCTGACGATTGTGGCACCGACCTCCAAACGTTTACAAGTGCTCCGTAGTGAGAGCAGCACGCTTTGTGCCATAAAATATTGATTCCAAGGAATTCTTTCCATGCAGTAGTAACCTCCATCCATATATAAAATTAAGTATACAAGAGCCGCTCCCTTGATTCAATTTTATTTTGCTCCGACCGTGATTAGATCTTTTAACCCCTCGAAGGTTTTTTCACCGATTCCTGAAACTTCCATTATTTCCTCGATCGCCTGGAAAGAGCCGTTCTCCTCACGATACGCGATGATGAGCGCAGCTTTTTTTTCACCTATCCCATTCAATGTCTGCAGCGATACCGCATCTGCCGTATTGATGTCCACTTTCTCGGTTCCGGCCCCCTCGCTTCCGATCTCTTGTTCGGTCAGTTCGTTTCCCGGCGCTACAATCGGAAGAACCGCTTCTTCCCCGGCTGCAGGAATATAAATAACCATCTGATCCGTCACACGTTGGGATAGATTCACCGTGTCGGCATCTGCCGATTCACCTAAACCACCGGCTAAATCAATTATGTCGATGACGCGCATCTCAGCCTCGGCTTGGTATACACCCGGCTTTTTTACGGCGCCTTTGATATCGACAACAATGATTTCCTGGATCGGCTCCGCCTCTTCCGGCTGTCCTGACGACAGGTTTGATTCAGCAGAACTTGCCGCCAGATAGGCTTCATCCAGCAACAACTCCTCTGCAACAGTTTCTGCCGTATTGAAGTATATCAATCTACTCAATCCAAAAAGACTTACAGCAAGAACCAAAAACAAAACGGCAAATCTGACCATTTCCCGCTTATGATAAGCAAGCCATTCCCGAATAGCATCCAAGCTATCCCTCCTTTCGCATCCACTGAAAACATACGCGAAAAGACAAAGGAACATTCAGCTGCGTGAAATAATTTTCCCGGAAGGCCACGCCAAAAAGGTTGGGAGGGAAACCAGAGGCTCCTCTCCCAACCTTATGCAAGTATTCGATTCAATCCGAGCGTTTTTTTCCCTTGAAGGCGCTGTCCTTGAATTTCTGAAGGATAGCGGCGTTGATGTTGGTCGGCACCAAGCTGGATACATCCCCACCGAACATCGCGACTTCCTTGATCAGACTGGAACTGAGATAACGATAGTTTTCCGAAGACAGCAGGATCACGGTCTCCAGATCGGGGGCCTGCAGCTTGTTCATCGAGGCGATGCTATGCTCATACTCGAAATCCTTCACGTTCCGCACCCCACGCAAAAGCGCGCAGGCGCCGACATCCCTTGCCATTTCAATGGTGAGCCCACCGGTATGGCGGACGACACGAACCTGTGGAAAGTCCCGCAAAGCTTCGGCAACCAACTGGATTCTTTGCTCACCGTCAAATAAAGATTGCTTGGATGTGTTGGTCGATACTGCAACCACGATTTCGTCGAAAACAATCGCTGCACGCGAAATTGTATCGATGTGTCCGTTTGTCAACGGGTCAAAACTCCCGGCAAATAGCGCTGTTTTATCCATGGAATCAACCTTCCTGATTGTAGTCAAACATTTCGATAGCGATGGTTCCATAAACAGCACGTTTCCACTTTCCGTATGGGCCGATCTGTTCCGGCAACGTGTTTTCCTTTGCCATCTCACAGACAAAGACCGTCTCTTCATTGACCAACTGCAAGGCAATCATTTCAGTGATGTCAGCGACGGTCTTTTCTTCAGAGTACGGCGGATCAAGAAAGACCAGAGAAAATTGTGTATTCGGATTTTCTGCAGCAAAGGCACGAAGATTTTTTCGCGCGTCCCCCGCATAAAGGCTGAATTTCTCCGCTTCCTTCGTGATTGCGATGTTCTCCTTGATCGTATCAAGAGCTTTTCGGTTCTTTTCGAACAACACCGCTCGATCGATTCCACGGGAAACCGCTTCAATCGATAAGCCGCCGCTGCCTGCAAACATATCCAGGCTGGTTCCGCCATCGAAGAATGGACCGATGATATTGAACAAGGATTCTTTGACCTTATCCGTTGTTGGGCGTGTATTGCTGCCAGGAACGCTTTTCAGTCTGCGTCCTTTGTATTCTCCTGCGATAACTCGCATCTGTCCTCACCTACAAAAAAATATTTTTTATTCCGGTACGCATCCTAAAAAGAATACGTCTTCGTTTCAAAAGCGGACTCGTTGTATTCCGCTTCAGGATTACTGCGGTCTTTCCTGCCAGGAAGAGCATTCTTGAGAGTCATGTCGATTTCAGGACGATGCGACAATTCCACTTTCCTGACAAAATGTAGACTGTTCAATTTTTCTGCTGTGGCTTGCGCCTCTTCTTGGTCGACGTACAATAAAACATACTTCATTCTGTTGGAAACATAATGGATATAACCGTATCTTTTTAAATTTTTGATTTGCCTCAAGGTATAGACCCAGACGACGATTCCCTGCCTTTTGGTCACTTCTAAACTCATATGTCTTCCCCCCTACCGGAAATATGTATCTGACAAGCTGCAGGCATGTTAGAATCCCCTGATTGGAAAAATGGGTCCCCTGCAGAAACCAATATATCCGATGAAACGGCATGCGCCAATCGCTCGGAAACCTTGTCCAAAAGCACTTGTAGTTCGCGTTCAGCTACACGAAAGCGATGGACGGATTCATCCAAGTCCATGATTCGTTTCGCCCGGTAAACGCGCTGTCTGATTTCTTGATAACCAGGTGCAAAATCAGCATAGGCCTCGATTCGCTCGTACACCTCTTTCGCTTCATTGAATGCCCGAATCTTAGCATCGGCTTCTTTACTTTGTGCCAAAAGACGCTTTGCTTCCTTACAGGATGACATAGCTTCTCCGCTGCAGATCGCTTCCACAAGTCGGAAGGTTTGGTCTTCCAACGCAAAGTACTCTTCATTGATGATCATCTGGTTCCCCTGCCTCTTGTGTTAATGATGTCTACTTTTTAGTATAGCTTGAAACGCTGGGCTACTCAACCGTTTTTTATGGATCCGCAGCCTACTCGCCAAAAAGGATCAATTGGTAATGCTCGTTGCTCGCCACAGCATAGCGCGTCAGATAGTCGTCAAAAATGATATTATCCTCTTGCAGCAGCTTCAGGAAAAACGCAGGGACACTGTAGCAGTCGTCATCAAAAACATAGGCCGTTCGCCTTTCAGGGACAGCTTCCGCCATTTTTTTCTCGATGTGTTGGTCCGATAAAGTGAAGGCTGCCTTAAAATCATTGATATCTGCTTCGCTCGGCATAAGCTCACCCGCTGCCTGACCCAGTTCCTCGGATTCTTGGAAAACCGCCAAGCCTCGGCGTTCCCGCATTATGCCCAATAAGCTTTTGATTTGCAGGACATTCTCCGCATCCGCAGCAACATTTCGCTCCCAGTCTTCACGCTCGGATTCATAGTTTTTTTCTGATGCGAGGGAATAGTATTCCAATTCCAGCAATGCCTCATTCGAAAGAAAATACATCCCATAAACCGTTTTCGTCACCTCATCAAACAACAAAACCACAAAACTGTCATTCTCGAACTGGATCAAGGGTGTCCGTTCTTTTTGATTTTCCGATAAAGCTATTTCATACAGCGTACCGTCGACAGTTACTTGAAAATCCCTTGCCAGGTAAGCCTCATCAAGTACGTTATCCTGCGTCATACCGATAGTATACATGCCTGTTTCAATTTTGTTCCCCAAAATATAGAGGGAACGGATGATATCATCCTTGACGCCTATTTGGATGTAGTCAGTAGCATCGGTTCCGAATATCCACCATTCACTTCCTCCATAGGCTTCACCAACGCGTATCGGCTCGCCATGCTTAGCTGTGTATGCACCAATGGATTGGCCTATGTAGGACTCATAACCCGTCACAGGCAAAGGATACCCCTTATTTTCATCAATCGAAGTCCGCTCGTTGCTCGCAACATTCAATGAAGGCATTGCCCGTTCCCCATCATCCAAATAGAGCGGGAGCGCATAGGCTATGAAAACGAACAAGATGAACAATGACACTACTTTGACGAAAAATTTCATACCTACCCCTCCTTGTGATTGCCGAACGTTCAGAATGGCACAGAATACCATTATAAATACCATTATACTCTATTTTTGTATGATGCGAACAGCTTTCCTGCAGCTGAGTATGTACTGTTGTAGCCAAGCAAAGAAAAAAGAGCCGAAAACCGGCTCTTTTTTCTTTGCTTATTTTGGTTGTTTGGAAATCTGATCGTTGATGTACATGTTATTGACCAGTCCGATCGAAACGGCTGATACCACCAAGCTGGAACCACCGTAGCTGACGAACGGAAAGGTGACTCCGGTCAACGGCATCAGGCCGGTTGCCCCCCCAACATTGATGACTCCCTGAATCAGGAACATCGTGCCGATTCCGATGCAGACCAGTTGGGCAAACGGGTCTTTAATTTTGATGGCATTTTTAAAAATACGGTAAACCATATAGAAAAACAGCACCAAAACGAATACAACCCCCACCAAGCCCAGTTCTTCCCCAACGATGGACAAGATGAAATCGGTGTGGGGTTCCGGCAAGTAGCCGGACTTCTGGATGCTCTCACCGATACCTACACCGAAAATCCCCCCCCTACTTAAAGCATAGTAGGAATTCACCACTTGATAACCGGAATCCTGTATATCGGCAAACGGATCGATGAATGATGTGATCCGTTCCATCTGATAGGATTGGAAAAATGGGATGCTGCTTCCGAATGTTTTCACCATAACAATGATCAGCCCGTAAGCCACCCCGATCGCCCCAAACGTCACTATTCCATATTTGACTTTGATGCCGCTGTGAAGGAACATAACCAAACAAATGAAGGCAATGATGGCTGCTCCACCGAGATCCGGTTGCAAGAAGACCATCAGGATTGCCGCAGACGTTAATACAATCGGTTTCTTCATCATTTCATAAAAACGACCGTTTACGAGGTTCTGATGGCGGGAAATGAACAAGGAAAGGTAAAGGATCAGGTTCAATTTCATGAACTCCGCAGGTTGGAACCCAAAAGACCCAATATAAATCCATCCCCGTGCCCCTTTTGTTTCAGTACCAGGCCACAAAAGCAGATAAGCCAAAATACAAAAAAGAACAACCAGTCCATATTGCAGCAGCTTATCGTTTTTGAATACACGCTTCGAGAGAAATGAAACGAACAGCGCCCCGAACAAACCCAGTCCAGCAAATAAAATTTGTCTGTAAAAGAAATGTTCCGAATTGTTGTAATCCGTCAGGGCGCGATAACTGCTGGAACTGTATACCATCAGTATTCCGAATCCCGACAGGATGATGTATGGAATCAGCAAACGCCAATCCGTATAGGAAAATTTTTTCTTGATTGTATTTTTAATCATATGGACAACTAAACCCCTTTGTCGGCGGAATCGTTTTTCGATTGATCAAAATAATTCGTGTACATGGCGTTCAAAGAAGCCTCCAAGTCACTCAATATCTTGTGTCCATCTTCCTTCGAGATGATCTCCAATTTCACGGCATAATCGACTTCACGTGAGAATCCGTACATTTGCGTATCCACCACATCTTCAAAGGCCGGACAGTTCGCAAAACAAAGGTGTTGTTTTTGGCTGTTGATTAATTTGTAGATTTTTTCAGCATCTTGCATCAAGATTTCCAAAGCAGTTGTTTTATTGATGCTATCCATTTTAATTCCTCCCCTCAAAAGTTAATGCATTCTATCTTGAACTACCCCCGCAACCCTTGCGGTCGATACAAAAAGCGTATGGTGATTCAAGTTTATTATACCAAACAAATAGGCTAACGCCTACCGCCATTCATGTGCCGGCGGATTGAAGAAAAAAAGGCCCGTAGCAATGGTTGCCACGGGCCTTTTTCAGAAATTGTCGTCGGATTATTCTGCTTTTTTCTTGCGTTTAGCAGCTTTTTCACGCTCATTTTTATCCAGGATTTGTTTGCGCAGACGTACACTTTCAGGTGTCACTTCGCAATATTCATCTTCTCCCATGAACTCAAGCGATTCTTCCAGCGTCAATGTGCGCGGACGTTTGATCACGTTAGTGGAATCTTTGTTTGCGGAACGGATATTCGTCATTTGTTTCGCTCTTGTGATGTTAACAGCGATATCGTTGTCACGAGCATTTTCGCCGACAATCATACCTTCATAGATATCCACCCCAGGTTCGATGAAGATCGTTCCGCGGTCCTCAACACCCATGATGCCATAAGTTGTTGTTTTGCCCGTTTCAGTAGATACAAGCGCGCCTTTGCTGCGTCCGCCGATTTTCCCTGGCAACTCTGGCAAGTACGCTTCAAACGTATGCGCCATGATACCATATCCGCGAGTGATGGATAAGAACTCAGTAGAGTAACCGATCAGTCCACGTGATGGAACAAGGAAGATGATACGGACTTGGCCATTGCCGCTGTTCTGCATATCCTGCATTTCAGCTTTGCGTTGGCTGATCGTTTCGATTACGGAACCCATGTATTCTTCAGGGGTGTCGATCTGAACACGCTCAAACGGCTCGCATCTTACGCCATCAACTTCTCTGATGATAACTTCTGGACGAGATACTTGCAATTCGTAACCTTCACGACGCATGTTTTCGATCAGGATGGACAAATGCAATTCGCCACGTCCGGAAACGACCCAAGCATCAGGAGAGTCGGTAGGATCAACACGCAAGGATACATCAGTGTGTAATTGTTTCATCAAACGCTCTTCAATCTTGCGGGAAGTGACCCATTTACCTTCACGGCCTGCGAAAGGAGAGTTATTTGTCAAGAAAGTCATTTGCAGTGTAGGCTCATCGATGTGCAGAACCGGCAAAGCTTCACGATGATCAGCAGGCGTCACCGTTTCACCGACGAAGATATCTTCCATACCGGAAATGGCGATCAGGTCGCCTGCTTTTGCTTCTTCGATTTCGATACGATCCAAACCAAAGTAACCGAACAGTTTTGTTACACGGAAATTCTTGAATGAACCATCCAATTTAAGTAAGGATACTTGATCCCCAACTTTGATTGTGCCACGGAATACGCGTCCGATACCGATACGGCCAACAAAGTCACTGTAGTCGAGTAAAGCTACTTGGAATTGCAATGGTTCAGCAGAATTGTCGATTGGAGCCGGGATGTGTTCGATGATCGCATCAAAAACGTTATCCATCGTATCTTCTTGGTCATCTGGGTTGTCTGACATACTAGAAGTCCCATTCATTGCAGAAGCATAAACAACCGGGAATTCCAATTGTTCATCATCTGCGCCCAATTCGATGAACAATTCCAGGACTTCATCCACAACTTCAGCCGGTCTGGCAGTCGGTTTGTCGATTTTGTTTACTACTACGATAGGAACCAGTTTTTGCTCCAAAGCTTTTTTCAATACGAAACGCGTTTGCGGCATTGTACCTTCATAAGCATCGACGACGAGCACTACGCCATCAACCATTCGCATGATACGTTCTACCTCGCCACCGAAGTCCGCGTGTCCGGGTGTATCCATGATGTTAACACGTGTGCCTTTATATTGTACCGCAGTATTTTTCGCCAAGATTGTGATGCCGCGTTCTTTCTCAATATCATTGGAGTCCATTGCGCGTTCCATAAGCTCAGTTCTTGCGTTCAGTGTATCCGACTGTTTCAACAATTCATCTACTAATGTTGTTTTACCATGGTCAACGTGGGCGATGATTGCAACATTACGAATATCTTTTCTAAATTCCATTTGTTGTTTTCCTCCAAAATATTTACTTGTTTTTCACTGCTGTTTGATATGCCAACTGCTACTGCCATTATATAGTCGATCACAATTCTGAATTTGAACTTCCCATCAGCTTTCGTTTGCGGAATTGGTGAAAACTCGCTGAAAACTCATGAAGACAACTATCAACTTGTCCAGTCTATCACCTCCAGAACCATTTGGAAAGAAAAAAGTTCAATGTAACGGCTTTCTTGAAAAAGTTTTTCTTTCGGATGCCTCTCCGCCAAGGCTGGCCTTGGCCAGCGCGGATTCAAAGCGCTATACCCTCACCGGATTTATCCGCAAAAAGAGACATAATCCAGAATGATTATGCCTCCGATTTTTTGATTGGTTCCTACATGTTTGCGATGACCAGTTCCGCGAAACCGGAGCAGCTGACTTTTTGGGCAGCTTCATCCTTCATCAGATAATAGAAATCGCGTGTAACCGTTTTGTTGGCTATCGTCTTCTCGATTCCACGGGTGATCAAGTCGCTGACTTCATTCCAGCCGATGTAATCGAACAACATAGCGCCCGACAACAAAACAGAAGATGGGTTCAATTCATCCAAACCGGCATATTCCGGCGCAGTACCGTGTGTTGCTTCGAAAATGGCATGACCTGTGTCCTGGTTGATGTTCGCTCCTGGGGCAATCCCGATTCCGCCCACTTGAGCAGCCAACGCATCGGAAATGTAGTCACCGTTCAGGTTCAAGGTAGCAATGACGTCGTAGTTTTCAGGGTTCATCAAAATCTCCTGCAGGAAGATATCCGCGATCCGGTCTTTGATGATCAGCTTGCCTGCCGCAACAGCATCTTCATAAGCTTTATCGGCTGCCGCTCTGCCTTCCGCAGCTTTTACGGCATCATATTGGGCCCAAGTGAAGACTTTGTCGCCAAACTCGCGTTCCGCTAAGGCATAGCCCCATTTCTTGAAACCGCCCTCCGTGAATTTCATGATGTTGCCTTTGTGGACCAACGTCACGGAAGTCCGACCATTTTCCAAAGCATATTGGATAGCGCTGCGGATCAAACGTTCCGAACCTTCGATTGAAACCGGCTTGACGCCGATAGCCGATGTCTCTGGAAAGCGGATTTTATCCACGCCGAATTGGGTCTGCAGAATTTCGATGATTCGTTTCGCTTCTTCACTTTGCGCTTCGAACTCGATTCCGGCATAGCAGTCTTCGGTATTTTCCCGAAAGATAACCATATCGGTTTTTTCAGGCTCTTTCAACGGTGTCGGCACGCCTTCGAAATAACGGACAGGACGCAGGCAAACGAATAGATCCAATGTCTGGCGCAAAGCGACATTCAAGGAACGGATCCCTCCGCCGATCGGTGTCGTCAGCGGTCCCTTTATGGCAACCAAATGCTCACGGATGACATCCATAGTCTCATCAGGCAACCAAGAACCGGTCAAATCATAAGCTTTTCCGCCTGCAAGCACTTCTTTCCAGACTATTTTACGGGAATCGCCATAGGCTTTCGCAACTGCGGCTTCAAATACTTTTTTTGATGCTTGCCAAATTTCCGGACCGATGCCATCCCCTTCGATGAAAGGGATGATCGGAAAATCAGGTGTATGCAAACCTGCTTCATTCATTACAATTTTTTCGCCAAGTGTCATTGGGCATTACCTCCAATAGTTTCTTTTTCAGACAAAGGGATGTACGTCAGATTAACGGGTCCCACATATTTTGAACGCGGACGGATCAACGTCGCTTCCCTTTTTTGCTCAAACACATGCCCTAACCACCCGGCAACACGGCTCATCGAAAACAACAGTGTGAAGAGGTCATGTTCTATCCCGAAGCAGTGATAAACGGTAGCAGAATAGAAATCCACATTCGGAATCAATCCTTTTTCCTTCAAAAGATAATCCTCCACTTCGCAGGAAAGATTAAATAAATCTTCTTTTCCGAATTCATCTGTCAACTCTTTAGCCATGCGTTTCAGGTGTTTCTTGCGGGGATCTTCCGTTTTGTAGACACGGTGTCCGAATCCCATGATTTTTTCTTTGTTGTCCAATTTTTTTTTTAAGTAGCCCGCAACATCTCTGGTGTCAGATTCAGCAATTTCGGAAAGCATATCGAATACGCGCTCATTCGCTCCGCCGTGCAAGGGACCCTTGAGAGCTCCTATGGCAGCGGTGATGCAAGAATAGACATCCGTCAGAGTTGAGGCTGCAACGCGCGCAGTAAAGGTTGATGCGTTAAGATCGTGATCGGCATGGAGTACCAAACAATGATTATATGCTCTGACCAAATCCGGATTCGCCTCTTCACCTGTCAACATGTACAGGAAATTGGCTCCGAACGAAAGGTCTGCGCGAGGCGCGATCGGATCCAACCCTTTGCGTAATCTGGCGAATGCAGCGACGATTGTAGGAATTTTTGCTTGTATCGAGATTGCTTGAATATAGACAGAACGTTCGTCCATCTCTTCCGCATACGGATCGAATACGCCCAATAATGAGACAGTCGTCCGCAACACACTCATTGGGTGAAGATTCTGACGGCACTGTATTTTCAGGCAAGCGATAACACTCTCAGATAAAGCCATATGCTTGTGAAGATCTTGCTTCAGTTCCGCAAATTCTTCCCGGCTAGGCATTCTTGAATTCCATAACAAAAAGATGATTTCCTCAAATGATGCATCTTTTTCAACCAATTCGTCGATACTGTATCCTGAGAAGGACAATTCCCCTTCTACAATTGCGCTTAGGGCAGTTTCTGATACGACAACATCTGCTAATCCTTTATGTACTTCCATGATTTTTCTCTCCTCTCAAAAACCTCTCTTCAGTGAATTGGATGGCTTGCCGCTTAATAAGCAAGCCCCATTTTTTTACGGATCACCATCGGCAGGATGCCTCCGTTACGGTAATAAGTCATATCCACTTCGGAATCAAACCGGGCAATGGTCGTGAATTTGATTTCTTGGCCATCTGATTTGACTGCCGTCACAGGCACTTCCGCGTGGATGCCGACACTATCGTTCAAATCGATCGTGATTTTTTCCGATCCATCCAGCCCCAGACTTTCTGCATCTTGACCTGATTGGTATTGCAGAGGCAACACGCCCATCATAACAAGATTCGAACGGTGGATTCTTTCATAACTCTTGGCGATGACAGCTTCGACCCCAAGAAGTTTGACACCTTTGGCTGCCCAGTCTCGGGATGAACCCATTCCATAATCATCGCCCGCAAAAATCACTAAACCAGTTCCGTTTTGGCGGTATCTTTCTGACGCTTCAAAGATACTCATCTCTTCGCCATTCGGCCAGTAAATCGTGAAGCCGCCGTCTTTGCCGGATACCAGTTGATTACGGATACGCATATTTGCCAACGTCCCGCGCATCATCACTTCATGGTTTCCGCGTCTTGCACCGTATGAGTTGAAATCACGGACTCCCACGCCTTTGGAGGCCAGATATTGGCCAGCCGGCGTACTCACATCGATACTTCCTGCTGGTGAAATGTGATCGGTCGTAACCGAGTCACCGAATTTCCCCAATACCGACAAATCCTTCAAGCTTTCGATCGGTTTCGGTTCTGGCGATAAATTCTCGAAGAATGGCGGATTGGCGATATAAGTCGATCCCTCTTCCCACTGGTACAAAGCATCATCATTCGTTTCGATCGCGTTCCATGCATCATTGTCATCGAACACATGCAAATATTCCTCTTTGAATATTTCCGGTGTAACAAAATCACGGATCATCGCTTCGACAGTGTGTCTTTCCGGCCACAAATCAGCTAAATAGACGGGTTGGCCATCTTTTCCGTTACCAATCGGCTCAGTTTTCAGATTGATGTTCATCGTACCGGCCAATGCATAGGCGACTACCAATGGCGGAGATGCCAAATAGTTGGCTTTGACCAATGCGTGGATCCGTCCTTCAAAGTTACGGTTTCCGCTTAGTGCGCTTGAAACCAACAAGTCATTATTTTTGATTGCTTCTTCCACTTCAGGCAAAAGCGGCCCTGAATTTCCGATGCAGGTTGTACAACCGTAGCCGACAGTATTGAAACCCAGTTGTTCCAGATAAGTCAGTAAACCGGCATTATCCAAATAAGCAGTAACTACTTTTGATCCGGGTGCTAATGAAGTCTTCACGTATTTAGGGACATTCAGCCCTAACTCCACTGCTCGTTTCGCCAATAATCCGGCACTCAGCATCACGTATGGATTCGATGTATTCGTGCAGCTTGTTATCGCCGCAATCGCAACGTCTCCAGTTCTCATCTTCACTTCTTCCCCATCGAGGATCAACGAAACTACTTTATCTGTTTCTTCTTCGGATAATCCGAATCCGGCATTGCCTTTTGGCGCAGCCAAAGATCGTTGGAAATCTTCTTTCAATTTCGATACCGGCACCAAATCTTGCGGACGTTTCGGCCCTGCAACATTCGCCTCTATTGTACTCAAGTCGATTTCAACGACTGTAGTGTATTCCGGTTCCGGATCTTCGACACGGTAATAAAGATCGTTAGCCTTGACGTATTCTTCTACTATAGAAACATGCTTTTCATCCCTGCCTGTCAGTGTCAAGTAGTTGAGGACTTCATCATCCACCGGGAAGAAACCGCAAGTCGCACCATACTCAGGCGCCATGTTTGCGATGGTCGCACGGTCTGCCAAGGTCATCGAAGATAATCCCGGACCAAAGAATTCTACAAATTTTCCGACTACTTTCATTTCGCGCAAAGTTTGGGTGACTTTCAAAGCCAAATCTGTTGCGGTAGCTGCTTCCTGCAGCGAATTGATGAAGCGTACACCTACGACTTCAGGTACAGGGAAGAAGGATGGCTCACCAAGCATACTGGCTTCCGCTTCGATTCCTCCAACTCCCCAGCCCAATACGCCAAGCGCATTTGCCATTGTTGTATGGGAATCCGTTCCTACCAAAGTGTCCGGGAAAACTAAGCTTCTGTTTTCATCGATCACTTTTTCTGTAACGACGGATGCCAAGTACTCAATATTGACTTGGTGGACGATCCCAGTAGCGGGCGGTACAGCGCGGTAGTTGTCGAAGGCTTTTTGGGCCCAGCTCAAAAATTGGTAACGCTCTTGATTACGCAGGAATTCCATCTTCATGTTCGCGATCAAGGCTTGTGGTGATCCGAAGTTATCGACTTGTACGGAGTGATCAATGACCAAATCGACAGGCACTTCCGGATTGATCAGTGCTGGATCCCCACCCAAATCATGGACCGTCTTTCTTAAGGAAGCCAAGTCAACGACTGCCGGCACGCCTGTAAAATCCTGAAGGATAACGCGGGAAGGTTTAAAAGGTATTTCGCCTTCATTCGTTTCCGTTGCCCTCCAGTTAGATAAAGTGACAACATGCTCTTCCTTGATTCCGCTTTCACCAACCTGGCGCAACAATGACTCAAGCAGAACCCGGATCGAGTAAGGCAATTTAGCGATTTTTATTCTTTCATTATTTTCTAATTTTTTTAATTTATAGTACTCATACTGATGGCCATTCAGGTTAAAAGAAGCTATGGCATTTTGATTAAATTCTGACATTGTATAACCTCCATTTATCATTTGTTTCACATCCAGCTCACTTAATACGAAAATTATAACCATAATTTAATCAAATGTAAATGTTTTAGCCAAAAAAAATGCTGTAAGTACGCATTAACAGCCGGAAAAACCTTACATGGGTTTGTAAGGTTTTTCATTAGAAAAATGAGAGACCCGATTCAAAGCGCTCCCAAAATGAGAATCCTTCTCATGAAAAATCATTAAAAACCCCTTTACAAACTCATTTTTTTATCATTATTCGTTTTTTTCTCACATTTATACTTTTTAATCTCATGCTCTTTCTGAGAAAAGTGATTTCTTTTTTCGGCACAAGTGAATAAAATCATTTAAATGATGCCTTTTCATGTCATGAATCCTGACATCTTTCGTCAACCAAAAAAAAGTGGACAAAATACATCATTCTGTATCTTGTCCACTTTATTTTAATCTTAATGAGGTCCCAACACTCATTGCCATTCGTTTTGGATTTCCTGGAAAGCACAGTTATTTGCGACAATCACCGCATTATTCTGAAGCAGATTGATTTTCTCTCCTGTAACTTGTCTATAGACCAACCCCACCTCTTCAGCTACGACCATTCCGGCAGCGATATCCCATGGAGCCAAAGAAGGCGCGATATAAGCCACCAATTTACCTGATGCAACCCAAGCTGTTTCCAAACCGGCAGAACCGTTGACGCGCAAACCACTGCTGTTTCTGGCGATTCTGCGTGCCTCATCCGCATCCGAAACCACCAGTCGGTTACTGATTGCTACCAACCCTTCTGATAACGGCCGTTCCTCCACCAGCGGCAGCTTCCGATCGTTGCAGTAAGCACCATTATTGCGTATCGCAAAATAAAGTTCGTCCCTGACGACATCATAAATGTAACCCAAATGTCCGACACCGTCTTCATAGATACCGATCATGATAGCAAAATTCGCTCGCTGCTTGATGAAGTTGAGGGTGCCATCGATCGGATCGATGATCCAGACTATCCCTTCCAAGTCCCTTATATCATGACCTACGCTCTCTTCCCCTAAAATACGCTCATCCGGGAAATGTTCGGTGATTTTTTCATACAGGAACACCTCAATTTCCCGATCCATGTTTGTCACTAGATCCGTTCGCGATGTTTTTTCTTTAATTTCAAGTTCCTTATTGAACGATTCCCGCAGCAAGTCCGCAGCCTCATACAACCAAGACTTGATCAGGCTGTGTCTTTTATCGATCTGATCCATCCGGCTCCTCCCTTCTTCTGCTCTTCCATCTGCGGCTTATCCAGTCATTTAACGCTTCCCTAGGAAGATTTTATTCTTTTCGCTTTTCTTCACTTCCTGCAGCACTTTGTACAAAGAGTACCCAGATTCTTTTTCGAACTGATTACCGTATTTTTTTTCTTGACCGACAGAAGGCAACACCGTTTTGAATTCACGGTAAGCCTGCATAAATTCTTCTTTGCTGATCCCACTTTCGTAAGCTCGCTCGACAGCATTCCATAAAGAGATTACTTTGACGATTTCCTCTTTGGACCACTCCACTTCGAACGGATAGTCATAATGTTGCATCTTATTCCCTCCATCTATTCCTGTTTCTACTATATTATACCTGACAAAAAAAATAAAGAGAATCCGGATCCGGATTCTCTTTACCTGTTACTATTTTGGAATTAGATGTGGATCGGCATGCCCAAAGCCAATTCGGCAGCATCCATGATTGTTTCGGATAAGGATGGATGACCGTGGATCGTCAACGCGATATCTTCTGCGTTCATTCCAGCTTCAATCGCCAACCCAAGCTCAGCAATGATTTCGCTGGCATTCACACCGACAACTTGCGCGCCGACCAGAACGTTATCTTCTTTTGTCGTAACCAAACGAACAAAGCCTTCTGTCTGGTTCAATGACAATGCGCGTCCGTTACCTGACAATGGGAATTTGGATGCTTTGACATCCATACCTTTGTCTTTTGCTTCGGCAGCAGTGAAGCCGATGGTCGCTAATTCAGGATCCGTAAAGGCAACCCCTGGCATAGCACGGTAATCAACGGCAGAAGGATGTCCTGCAATAGCTTCTGCAGCAATTTTAGCTTCATAGCTGGCTTTATGAGCCAAGGCAGCGCCAGGAACGATATCGCCGATCGCAAAAATGTGTTTTACATTTGTGCGGCCTTGATTATCGACCTTGACCAAACCGCGGTCAATCATTTCAACTCCGACTACTTCAAGACCTAAGTCATCCGTATTGGGACGGCGACCGACAGTAACCATTACGTAGTCAGCTTCGATAACTTCTTCTTTACCGTTCGCTTCATATTTGACGGTCACACTGTCTCCGTTGTCGATGGCTTCTTTAGCCATTGCTTTCGTGACGACTGTAACGCCTTTTTCTTGGAATGATTTTTCAACGAATTTGACCATATCTTTTTCGAATGTCGGTAAAATTTGTGGAGAACCTTCAAGGATAGTCACTTCAGAGCCTAGGTTAGCATACGCTCCGCCCAGTTCAGTACCGATGACACCACCACCGACGATAACTAATTTCTTAGGAACTTCGGTCAAATTCAATCCGCCAGTGGAATCGATAACGCGTCCGCCAAATTTGAAACCTTTGATTTCGATCGGACGGCTACCGGTAGCGATGATCGCATTTTTGAAAGTATACGTTTGTGCTGCATCTTCAGTGAAAACACGTAATGTCTCTCCGTCATTGAAGAATGCATTCCCACGGATGATTTCAACTTTGTTTTTCTTCAACAAGTACTCGACGCCGGAAGTCAATGTTTTGACGACTTTGTTGTCTTTCCATTCTTGAGTTTTCGAGAAGTCCAGTTTCACATTTTCAGTTGTGATGCCGAAAACAGAGGAATCCAAAGCTTCTTGATAATGATGTCCAGCAGAAATCAATGCTTTTGAAGGGATACAACCGACGTTCAAACAAACGCCTCCGATCCATTCTCTTTCGATGATTGCCACTTTTTGTCCTAATTGTGCAGCGCGGATGGCAGCTACATAGCCACCTGGTCCCGCTCCTACAACAACTGTATCTAATTCAACTGCGAAATCGCCTACTACCATTGTCTATTTTCACCCTTCCATCAATAATAATTCTGGATCAGCCAATAACCTCTTAATGTTGTTCATTGCTTTTTGAGCAGTTGCGCCGTCAACGATACGGTGGTCGAAACTCAATGAAAGTTTCATTACGCGACCGACTGCCAATTCGCCTTCTGCATTGACGATAGCTTGTTGCGCGATCGTCCCAACACCTAGGATGGCCACTTCAGGGTAGTTGATGACTGGCGTGAAGAATCCGCCGCCGACAGAACCGATGTTGCTGATTGTAACAGAACCGTTTCTCATATCCGCAGCTGCCAGTTTGCCGTCGTGGGCTTGAGCTGCCATGTTGTTGATTTCATCGGCAATTTTGAACATGCCTTTTGCATCAGCATTCTTAACGTTCGGTACATATAGGCCGTTGTCTGTGTCTGTTGCGATGCCGATGTTGATGTAGTTTTTCAATACGATTTCTTGAGCAGCATCGTCGATCGATGCGTTCAAGATAGGGAAGTCGCGCACAGTCGCTGCCAAAGCCTTAACGACATACGGCAAGAAAGTAAGTTTTGTTCCTTGTGCTGCAGCAACATCTTTGAATTTCTTGCGGTGATCCCATAATTTGGACACTTCAACTTCATCAAACAAGGTTACGTGAGGCGCTGTATGCTTGCTGTTGACCATTGCTTTCGCAATCGCTTTTCTTGTCGGAGACATTTTTTGGCGTGTTTCCGCTTCGCCCATATTCGAAGTGAATGGTTGAGCTGGTGCTGCAGCTTGTGTTACTTGGGCAGCTGCCGCTACTGGAGCCGCTTGGACTGCTGCTTGTGCCGAAGCTTGAGCCTGGACTGCTGGAGTCACAGCTTTCGCTGCCACTGGAGCCGCTCCGCTGAAATTATCGATATCTTCTTTCAGTACACGGCCGCCTTTTCCTGTCGGTGCAACTGCAGTGATGTCGATGCCTTTTTCGCGTGCGTATTGACGGACGGACGGCATAGCCAAGACTTGTTTGTTAGGGTTCGCTGCTGCCGCAACCACGCCTGTTGTTGTTGGCGCATTTGAAGCCGCTGCTGGTGCCGCGCTTGCTTTTGGCGCTGCTGCTGCCGGCCCGTTGTGGCCCGGTGCATCGATTTCCACCAATACATCACCGATGACCGCTACTGTACCTACTGGCGTCACGATGCGGACTACTCTGCCTGTAACAGGAGATGGGATCTCCTCAACCGATTTGTCGTTCTGCACTTCAACCAAAGTATCATCTTCATTGATCGTATCGCCTTCTTTGATAGGCCAAGAAACGATTTCGCCTTCCATGATACCCTCGCCCAAAGCAGGCAATTTGAATTGGAACAGTCCCCCTGTTGAAGCTGCAGGTGCTGCTGGAGTTGCTGGTGCTGAGGCAGCTGGTGCTGCTGGAGCCGCAGAACCTTCCTCTTCATGACCTGGGGCATCGATTTCCACCAATACATCACCGATGACTGCGACCGTACCTACCGGTGCAACAATCTTCAGGACTTTCCCGGTTACCGGGGATGGGATTTCTTCGACTGATTTATCATTTTGCACTTCCAATAATGTGTCATCTTCATTGATGGTGTCGCCTTCTTTTATTGACCAAGAAACGATTTCACCTTCCATGATACCTTCGCCTAGAGCAGGCAACTTGAATTTAAAAGACATTTTCCTAACTTCCCTTCACTTGTCTATTTTTGGATTTCCGACGCACAAAAGCGAACAAATACAATTCTCTGTGATATGGAATTGTATTTGCTCAAGCTTTCAGCTCTTAGAAATGATAAGTTTCTCTTACTTTGCTCTCGATATCAGTAGCGTTCGGTAACCAAATGTTTTCTGCTTGACCGAATGGGAAGACAGTATCCGGAGCGGCTACACGTCCGATAGGAGCTTCCAACGATAACACTGCACGTTCAGAAATTTCGGACATGACCATTGCGCCTACACCTGCTTGACGCTGTGCTTCTTGGACGACTACGACACGGCCTGTTTTTTCAACTGAGGCAATGATCGTTTCGATATCAAGTGGAGCAACCGTACGCAAATCGATTACCTCAACCGAAATGCCTTCTTTTTCAAGTATTTCTGCAGCTTTTACAGCTTCGCGGACCATTGCACCGTACGTGATGACGGACACGTCAGATCCTTCTTTTGTGATGGCAGCTTTGCCGATAGGAACAGTGTACGCTTCTTCAGGAACTTCCTCACGGAATGAACGGTATAATTTCATGTGCTCCAAGAAGACAACCGGATCGTTGTCGCGGATAGCTGAAATCAACAAACCTTTTGCATCATATGGGTTCGAAGGGATAACCACTTTCAAGCCTGGCGATTGAGCCATCAAGCCTTCCAAGTTATCCGAGTGCAATTCTGGCGTATGCACACCTCCACCGAAAGGAGAGCGGAAAACGATAGGCAGATTGCGTGTGCCCGCCATCCGATAACGTGTACGCGCAGCTTGCGCTACGACTGTATCCATTACTTCAAATACGAAACCGAAGAATTGGATCTCCGGAACGGGACGGAAACCTTCCAACGCCAATCCGAATGCCAAACCACCGATACCGGATTCAGCTAAAGGAGTATCAAACACACGGTCTTCGCCGAATTGCTCCTGAAGTCCTTGTGTCGCACGGAATACACCGCCGTTTTTACCAACGTCTTCTCCGAAGATCAAAACGTTTGGATCGTTTGCAAGTTCAATTGCAAGCGCATCAGTGATGGCTTGGATCATAGTTAATTGTGCCATGATTATTTAGTCTCCTTTGCTTCGTAGTACGCGATTTGTTCTGCAATAGTTTGATTCGGTTCTTCGAACATGCTCTTCAAGAAGTCAGACACTTTTTGTTTAGGAGCTTGGTCAGCTTCCTTGATGGCATCTTTGATTTCTTCTTTGACTGATTCGATTACTTCATTTTCTTTTTCTTCAGACCATAAACCTTTTGCCGCCAAAAATTTGCGCATGCGGATCAACGGGTCTTTTGCTTGCCAGCCTTCCAGTTCAGCGGTATCGCGGTAACGGGTTGGGTCATCACCTGATAATGTGTGCGGGCCGAAACGGTAGCAGATAGTTTCAATCAGTACAGGACCGTTCCCTGCAACAGCATACTCTCTCGCTTTTTTCGTGACGGCATAAACAGCCAGGATATCCATTCCATCAACCTGGATACCAGGGATCCCTGCAGCCATAGCTTTTTGAGCCAAAGTCTGAGCAGAAGTCTGAACATGACGTGGCGTAGAGATTGCCCAACCGTTGTTTTGGATGAAGAACAGGCCTGGCGCTTTGTAGGCTCCGGCAAAGTTGATTCCTTCATAGAAATCCCCTTGCGAACTTCCTCCGTCACCAGTATATGTAATGACTACATTTTTCTTGTTGCGCTTCTTCAAGCCCAATGCAACACCGGCAGCTTGCACATATTGTGCACCGATGATGATTTGAGGAGGCAACGCCTGCAGATCGGCAGCATATTTATTGCCATCCACGTGGCCTCTTGACCATAGGAAAGCTTGCGATAAAGGCAGGCCGTGTTTGACCAGTTGAGGAACATCTCGGTACCCAGGCAACAAGACGTCTTCCTTCTCGATTGCCGCAATACTTCCTAATTGGCTTGCTTCCTGGCCGGCTGTCGGAGCATAAAAACCTAATCTCCCTTGACGATTCAACGCGGTTGAACGTTCATGTAAAATTCTGGACCATACCATATCTGTCATTAATTGAACCAATTCTTCATCAGAAAGATCCGGCATAAGTTCAGGGTTTACAACATTCCCTTCTTCGTCCATGATTTGGACCATGCGAAAATCTGTGTTCGTGCTGCTTAATAATGCGTCAATGTCGATTTTTGTTTGTTTTGTAGCCATGCTGACACTTTCCTCTCTATTCCCTTGATATTTCATCTCTGCCGATGAGGTTTATACAGATGATTTCAACTGTATCAATTCACAGTTGTTACATGAATAATTTACCACGCATCCGAAATATATGCAAGGCAAAAGGACAGTTTTCACTTTTTGTGCACAGAATATCTGTCACTGCTTAATTGTAAGCGTTTAACAAAAAGGTTTTGTTCACTGTTTAACGAGCATAACCATCTTCTTGATATCGTTTAATTGTCTCTTTATTGTTATCCATATTTACAGATTGTCGCAATCAGACACAAGACATCTGTTACATTTTAAGATTGAATCTGTTTCTTAGGTAATTACAAACCATTGGTGGAATGGGCTTTCAAAAGTATAACAGACTTTTTATTATGACTACCTCTTTTTGGATAACCAGTATCCGCATTTTCCCATAAACCAGATTATTACTTTTAAGAGAATTATATCTCGCCGTTCCATTCATTCATGAAATCACAATCTTGCCGATATGAAAATATGATTAAAAACCTTGTTCTTAACTCTAATAAAACAAAGAAAAAAGGTCATTTCAATTAAGAAATGACCTTTTCTTATAAAACTTCATGCTGAAACTTATTTTAAACCAAACCTTGATAAATCATAGCATCAGCAACTTGCACAAACGCTGCGATATTGGCTCCCGCCAAATAATTGCCCGGCATGCCATATTCTTCAGCTGTTTTTTCAGCTGTTTTAAAAATGTTCGCCATGATCTCCTGAAGTTTGCCGTCGACTTCTTCGAAGGTCCAATGGCTGTGGGCACTATTTTGTGCCATTTCCAACGCGGAAGTCGCAACTCCGCCTGCATTGGCCGCTTTAGCCGGCCCATAAAAAATATTATTGGCTGCATAAACTTCCACAGCTTCCAATGTGCTCGGCATATTCGCGCCTTCGCTGACGCAATAAACACCAGCTTTGACTAATCTTTCAGCCTGATCTTTGTCGATTTCATTTTGTGTTGCGCTAGGCAAGGCAATATCATAGTTCAGATCAAAGTCCCAGACACTGCCATCTTTATAGACAGCTGTCTCTTTTTCAGCAGCATAGGCAGTCAATCTTTCACGACGAATTTCTTTGATATCCTGAAGCAAAGCAACATCGATACCTGATTCATCGTAGATATAGCCATTTGAATCGGAACAGGCCACAACAGTGCCGCCGAATTCATGAACTTTTTGGATAGCGTAGATGGCAACATTACCGCTTCCGGATACCACTACTTTTTGGCCGGCAAACGATTTTCCGTTCGCTTTGAGCATTTCTTGCGTGTAGTAGACCAACCCGTAACCTGTCGCTTCTGTTCGCGCCAAGCTTCCGTTCATGACAACCGGTTTACCGGTCAGAACACCTGTCTCCGCACCATTCAAACGCTTGTATTGGCCGTACATATAGCCGATTTCGCGTCCGCCGACACCGATATCCCCAGCAGGAACATCCAAAGTAGGACCGATGTGTCTTTGCAGCTCAGTCATGAATGATTGGCAGAATCGCATCACTTCTGCGTCCGTTTTACCTTTAGGATCGAAATCGGATCCGCCTTTACCGCCGCCGATCGGCAACCCGGTCAAACTGTTTTTGAAGATTTGTTCGAAACCTAAAAACTTCAGGATGCTTTCGTTGACCGTAGGGTGGAAACGCAAACCGCCTTTGTATGGTCCGATAGCCGAATTGAATTGGACACGGAATCCTTTACTGACTTGAACGTCCCCTTTATCATCCATCCAAGGAACACGGAAGGAAACGATGCGTTCAGGTTCTACCATTCTTTCCAGAATGTTCCATTTTATGTAGTGCGGATTCTTCTCTAAAGCTGGTTCGATTGTGTCGAACAACTCTCTTACAGCCTGTAAGAATTCTTTTTGATGCGGGCCTCTATCTTCAACCTTTTTATAGACTTTTTCAATATAATCTTTAGCAACTGTCATAAAAATCATCTCTTCTTTCGCTATAGAGTCAAAAAAACCTCACACCATTGTGTAATCATTTTTTCATTTTTCTATTTTACACATACCCATTCTATATTACAAGAGAAAAGATGAGTCTAGCTTTTTTTTTTCGAAACGTGTACTATGTAACGTGAAGTGTTTTGCAGTTTGCTAGCCCAATCATTTCAACACAGAAACCAACAAAAGGAGGAATGCATGCATGATCACAATGGATAACATCATCCGTGAAGGTCATCCTACATTGCGGAGGTCGGCCGACTTGGTCACTTTCCCTTTATCCGCGGAGAATCGAAAAATCGCCGCAGAAATGATGGAGTTTCTTTCGAACAGCCAGGATGAAAAAATCGCCGAGCAATTCAACTTGCGCGCAGGTGTCGGTTTGGCAGCTCCGCAAATCGACGTATCCAAGCGCATCATTGCGCTGCTGATACCAGGGGAATATGAAGATGACCCTCCAGTACTGGCTAAAGTGATGTTCAACCCCAAAATCATCAGCCACTCGATCGAAAGCGCCTGCCTCAAAGGTGGCGAAGGCTGCCTTTCAGTGGACCGCGAAGTGCCGGGGTTCGTCGTCAGACATAGCCGGATCACGGTATCTTATCAAGATGCCGAAGGAACGACACACAAAGCCCGCTATAAAGGCTACACAGCCATTGTAGTCCAGCACGAAATCGACCATCTCAACGGCATCATGTTCTATGACCACATCAATGAACAAGCGCCCTTTGCAGTTGCAGACGATGTCATCATCATTGAATAAAAATGAAAAAGAAGAACGGACCTGCTTCTGCAGAGCCGTTCTTCTTTTTTATTTTGTAAGGTATCTTTCCAAGAATTGCTTCGTCCGATCCTCTTTTGGATGATAGAAGATCTCTTCAGGGGCTCCCTGTTCGAGAATAACGCCTTGATCCATGAAGATGACGCGATCGGAAACTTCTCTCGCAAACTCCATTTCATGCGTCACAACAATCATCGTCAAACCACTGTTGGCAAGATCCTTCATGACTTTCAATACTTCCCCCACCATCTCCGGATCCAAAGCCGATGTCGGCTCATCGAACAACAGCGCATCAGGCTCCATCGTCAAAGCGCGCGCGATAGCGACGCGTTGTTTTTGGCCGCCTGACAACTGATCAGGTTTGGCGTTTATGAAGTTCCCCATCCCGACCTGTTCCAGATAGCCCATGGCGATTTTTTCGGCTTCCTGCTGCGACTTTTTCAGGATCTTCACAGGCCCAACAGTGCAATTATGCAGCACATCCAAGTTGTTGAATAAATTGAACTGTTGGAACACCATCCCCAATTTACTGCGGTACTTGAAAATGTCATGCTTCGAGTCCAGTATGTTTTCACCGTCGTAGATGATTTCTCCGGCTGTAGGTTTTTCAAGCAAATTGATGCAACGCAACAGCGTTGATTTACCGGATCCCGATGAACCGATGATGCACACGACTTCCCCTTTATTCACGCTGAAATCGATGTCCTTCAGCACTTCATGTTGGCCGAAGCTCTTCTTCAGATGCTGTACGTCAATTACTTTTTCCATCAAATGATTCCTCCTGTGGCAATTAATTTGCTCTGTCTCTTCCTGCTTGTTTTTTGCGAGCCATTAATTCTGGTGTAGTCAATTGGTCTTGGCCTGCACCCATCATCTGATAATTATCCGGGCCTTGCATTTTTCTTTCAATGGCACGCAGGATGCGCGTCACTGTGAAGGTCATGACGAAGTAGATGATTGAAGCCACGAAGAATGATTCGAAGTAACGGAAGTTATTTCCGGAAATAGATTTGGTCGTAAAGAACAATTCCGAAACGGAAATGACGTTCAAAACGGATGTATCCTTAATGTTGATGACGAATTCATTCCCTGTCGCCGGCAGGATGTTCCGGATTACTTGCGGCATGACAACATTGCGCATCGTTTGCAAGTGATTCATCCCGATTGCTTGGGCAGCTTCGAACTGTCCTTTGTCGATGGAAATGATTCCGCCGCGGACAATCTCCGACATGTACGCACCCGTATTCACCGATACAATCAGCAACGCCGCGAAGATGCGGTTCATGTCGATGTCAAATGCCAAGGCGGCCCCGTAATAGATGACCATCGCTTGTACGATCATCGGCGTACCGCGAAAAATTTCGATGTAGCAAGACAACAAAAAATTCACTACGTTGTACACATGTTTTTTCCATCCCGATTCCGCAACCGGGATCGTACGGATGACGCCGATCATCAGACCGATTCCCAGTCCGATGATGGTTCCGATTAAAGCTATATATAATGTTGTCCATGCACCTGACAAAAACTGTCTCCAGTTTTCTTCGATGATTCGGATAACCCAACTAAACTCCATTTAATTTATACCCCTTTTTGATGTTCCGTCCACCTTGCTTATTCTGCTGATGGTTGGTTTTTGATTGCTTCATCCATCATTTGGATGCGTTCTTCTTCGGTGATGCCGCTCAGGATTTCATTGATCTGATCTTTCAATTCGCTTTCCTTGATCAAACCGATTGCGATTTCTGAATCAGCAGCGGACAATTCAAACGTATCCGCTTCATCCAATTCGATCATTTTGAACGCTGAATTGGCTGCTGAAGCGCTGATGGCTTCGGGACGTTCCGATACGTAGGCATCAATTGTACCTGACTCCAAAGCTACGCGCATCGACGTGAAACTGTCCATTGCCGGTTGCTTTTGCACGCCTTCGATCTGATCGATGACGCCATAGTGCAACGTATTCAACTGCGCTGTGACTTTTGCGTCCGCGAAATCAGCCAAAGTTGTTGCATCCGCATAGGCTCCGTCAGCTTTTACGACAACCACAAGCTCCGTTGTATAGTAGGAATCCGAGAAATCGATTGCTTCTTTACGTTCGTCTGTCGGCGACATACCTGCAACGATAGCATCGATCTTGGACGAAACCAACGCCGGCACCAGGCCATCCCATTCCGTTTTGACGATGACCAGTTCCTTGCCTAAGCCATCCGCCACTTTTTGGGCCATCTGAACATCATAACCATTTGCGTAACCATCAGCACCGTCGATTTTAACCGCACCGTTGCTGTCGTCATTTTGAGTCCAGTTGAAAGGTGGATAGCCCGCTTCCATCCCGACCACGAATGTTTCAGAATCCGCTGAAGCGTCAGCTGAGGATGAATCATCAGTGGCTCCGTTGCCGCAACCCGCCAAAATAAACAAACCTGTCAATGCTGCCATTGTTTTTTTCCATGTTTTTACTGTCATCTCTATTTCCCCCTAATGTATATAGTTCTGTCCACATGCTCAAAAAAAAATTAAACAAACCCTCTTATCCAGCTGTTTTTTGTCCACCTTTCGACCCATAGAGCGTCATAGCAATGCTAATACAGTCTGTTTTTGTGCAAAAAAATAGACTATAAAGCAAAAGGCCCTATAATCCAGCTTCCTTCTGCCCGCAATATCGAAAGTACTCCACAAACGATTCTGGGCAAATCGTTCTGACAGTGCCAGGATTATTAACCCTGACCCCAACACAGCAACCGCTGTATTTCGGCGAACACCCCTTTCAAACGGGCATTTTACTCTTGATGTTCGCAGCCTCTTCCATTATTGTATGATCGTATGACATTATTGTATGCTATTATACTGTACGTAATTTTAATTTGCAACAAAAAGTGCTTTGCCTCACCATTCAGCACCCTGCTCTCCCCGATGGCCACCCTCGCTGAGTATTGCTGTTTTTTCCATTTGAAATACCAGCTTTGGATGCTATACTGACTTTAACATCAAAAGGAAGGAATTACCTCAATAATGCTTACTATTCTATTCGATTTGGACGATACTTTATACGACACAGCAAGTCCGTTCTTTCAAGCACTGGCAAATTACAGTTTGAAAAACTCCCATAGTGACGAAGCCACTTTCGCCCTTTTCCGTGAGCATTGCGATGCCGCCTTCGACCTGTTCTCAAGCGGAGAGCTGACGCTGGCCGAGTCCCACATCATGCGCACACAGCATACGTTCGCCGACTTGGGTCTTCCGCTCACCGACGAAGAGGCGATGCGCTTCCAGGAAACCTACCAGAAAATGCAAGGAGAAATTGTGTTGAGCCCCGGCATCGAGCATCTTTTGAATGAGTTGGAAAATCGACACATCCCGATCGCGGTCTTCACAAACGGCCCTGAAAAGCACCAAATGAAAAAATTCACCGCCTTGGGATTGGAGCGATGGGTGCCGCCAGCGCGCATCTTCATTTCCGAAAAAATCGGTTCCCCAAAACCCAATGCCGAGGCTTTCGCGCATGTGCAGAAAGCTTTGAAGACCACTCCCGGCGAGCTGCTGTTCATCGGGGACACTTACGAAACGGACATCATCGGCGGTCAGGCTGCTGGTTGGACTACTCTATGGTACAATCATCGCCGGAAGCCTGAGGATGAAAAAGTGGTGCTGGAGCCAACCTTCTATTCTGTCACAGAAATGCACCAAGCAATAAATGACAACATCTCAAAACGGAAGGAAATGTGACCTATGATCCAGACAAAATTAGCCATCATCGGGGTCGGCCATGTCGGTTCCCAAGTATTGACCGACTGCAGTCACCTCAACTTATTTTCCGATATCGTCCTGATCGACAGCAACGAGGACACGGCAAGAGGCGAGGCTCTTGACCACCGCCATGCGTTGGCCGCCAGCTACCGGACAAACAGTAAAATATACGCCGGCGATTACGCGGATTGCGCCGATGCCGACATCATCATCATTTCCGCGGGCGTCAGTGAAAAGCCGCGCCCGGGTGAAGATATGCCGCCAAGAGCGTTGATGGGCAAAGAGAATGCCATTGAAATACGCAAAATCATGACAGGCATCACCCGGTACACAAAGAATGCCATCATCATCCTGATAACGAATCCGGTCGATACAATCACCTACATCGCCGAAAATGATTTCGACTATCCGAAAGGCAAGATTTTCGGCACCGGAACGACTTTGGATACTTTCCGCTACCGTCAGATCGTTGCTGCCCACTATCAGGTCGATCCAAAGAACGTCAGCGGCTACATCATGGGCGAACACGGCAGTACCGCCTTCCCGGCTTTCAGCAGCACGACTGTGGGTGCGCTCACCCTTTCCCAAAGCGATGCTTTATTGGCCCCAGCGGAACCATTGGACCGGGAATTCGTCAGCCAAGAAGTGGTGCACACGGCATCCGATGTCTTCAACTGGAAAGGCTGGACCAATTCAGGCATCGGGGAAGTCGCAGCAGCCTTGGCCCGCGCTGTCATGCTGGACGAGAAAAGCATCTTCCCGGTGACAGCGGCTGTTGACGGCTTTTACAATTGCCATGGCGTAGCAGCCTTCAGCATGCCTTGCATCATCGGCAGGAACGGCTTGGAGCAACAGATTCCCTTGCCGTTGGATGATGAGGAATACGAAAAACTGCAGCTCTCCATCAAAGATATCCAGCACACCCTGCAATCCGTGCGATAAGCAAAAGCGCAACCGCATCGTGGCCGATTGGCTCGATGCGGTTGCGCTTCTATTGTTTCTGTAGGGACAGGCTACATGCTGAGCCTTCCATGTTCTTCATATCTTGTGACTGTTGTGATGGCATTCTGCTCATCCACAAACACTACAAGCGGTTTATGCTCCTTCGCTTCCTGCTCATCCATCATGCAGTACGCCATGATGATGATTTTATCCGACACCTGAACGCAACGGGCGGCGGCACCGTTCAAGCATATCATGCCCGAGCCGCGTTCGCCTGCGATGACGTAAGTTTCGAATCTTGCACCGTTGTCGATGTCGACGATCTGGACTTTTTCATATTCGATCAGTCCTGCAGCATCCAACAAGTCCTTGTCGACAGTGATGCTGCCTACATAGGAAAGCTCCGCTTGGACAACGACGGCGCGGTGTATTTTACTTTTCAGCATATTTAGTTGCATTGTATTTCCCCCCACTTATTCCGTGATAAAATTATCGATCAGACGCGTTTTTCCGATATAGACTGCCAAAGCCACCAATACAGGTCGCTCGACGCTGTCCACTTGCTGCAGCGTACGCGCATCCACCAACTCCACATAGTCGATCTTCACCAGCGGTTCCGCTTGGATCGTTTCCGAAATCGCATTGCGGATCTTGGCAGCATCCCGTTCTCCGTCCGCAAGCAGCTGCTTGGCGACTTCGAGCGCTCGGCTCAGCACCAACGCCGCCTTGCGCTCATCCGCTGACAGATAACTGTTGCGCGAGCTTTTGGCCAAACCGTCCGCTTCCCGGATGATCGGGCAGCCGATGACGGTGACGTCCATATTCAGATCGCGGACCATCTGCTGGATGACCGCCAATTGTTGGGCGTCCTTCTGTCCGAAATAGGCACGGTCCGGCTGCACGATGTTGAACAACTTTGTCACGACAGTGCAGACGCCCCGGAAATGGACCGGCCTGCTCTTGCCGCACAGGCTATCCGTCAGACCGTGCATATCCACAAAGCTACTGAAATCGGGTTGGTACATTTCCTTCGGCTCAGGATGGAAAATCAGATCCACCCCGTTGGCTTCGCACAAAGCGGCATCCTTTTCCAGATTTCTTGGGTAGCTTTCCAGGTCTTCGGACGGGCCGAACTGCATCGGATTCACAAAAATGCTGACGACCACCCGATCATTTTCGCTGACGGCTTTCTGCATCAAGCTTTGATGGCCTTCATGGAGATAGCCCATCGTCGGAACAAAGCCAACCGACAAACCTTCCTTTTTCCAGGCCTTCACGGCACTGCGAATTTCTTCAACCGTTGCTGCAATCTTCATTCGTGATTACTCCTCTAATATAATTTTTCGATGACCGCATCTGACAACGCAAAGGTGTGCTCCGCTGCCGGAAACGCGCCGCTTTTCACTTCAGATATATAGTCTTCGATGGCGTTCTCCATCTGCGGTCCTATTTCTGCATAACGCTTGACGAATTTCGGCGTGAAATCGGAATAGAGTCCCAGCATGTCCTGATAGACCAACACTTGGCCGTCGCAGCCGTTCCCGGCGCCGATGCCGATTGTCGGAATCGAAATGCTTTGTGTGATCAGTTCAGCCAGCTTGGCCGGGATGCATTCGAGCACCACCGCAAAGGCCCCTGCCGCTTCGACAGCCTTCGCCTGCTCGATCAGACTACGCGCCGCTTCCTCATCTTTGCCTTGGACCTTGAATCCGCCGAAAGCATTGACGGATTGCGGCGTCAAACCGAGATGCGCCATGACCGGTATGGAAGCTTCCACGATTGCCTTGATCTGCGGACAGACTTCAAGACCACCTTCCAGTTTGACTGCCTGTGCCCGGCCTTCCTTGATCAGCCTGCCGGCATTGACGACCGCATCATAGACGGAAGTCTGATAGGACATGAACGGCAGGTCACTTACGACCAACGCATCCTTTACTCCTCTGGCGACAGCTCTGGTATGGTGGATCATGTCCTCCATCGTTACCGATAAGGTGTCTTCATAGCCCAACATCACCATCCCCAACGAATCCCCCACCAGCACCGAGTCGATGCCCGAAGCATCGATCAGTTTGGCAGTGGAATAGTCGTAGGCAGTCAGCATCGTCAAACGCTCATTCTTCTGCTTGGCATTGCGGAAAGTCAAAACCGATTTCTTCACCCGAATCCTCATCCTCTCTTCATCTAAATATAATATATTATTCACACATTACGTTCTGCGGAGAATAATGTCAACTACTTTTTGAAACTGGAAGCCCTACCAATAAAGCCAATTGTCACGACAACTGTATATTTCGATTGGACTGCAGCAGAAATAGGCTTGGACAAAAAAATAACATTTAGATAGCCGACCACCTACCGACTTCAGTAGAGTGAATTCATTATATTCAGTGATAATAAAGTAATAAGGTTAGCTTCAATAAAATAAGGTATAATCTATTGGTCGAAGAGTTTCTCTTTAAGAACAAGAAAAGTAGGTGAACAAAATGGGGAAATATCAATTGGATTACAAAGGTCAGGCAGCTGTGACGAAGTATCATGAAAAACAGACGCCTGCCAAATTTGATAAAAAGCAGCAACTTGAAAAAATACGTGCGGATTATTTAAAAAAGAAGCAAAAATAAACAGGTGAATTGCATCAGCACTATATCCTCCAAAACGATAACATCAAAATCACGAACCAACTTCGTCGTCAGCTTATGCAGGCGGTCTTGCCGTTGGTTCTTTTCTTTTCGGTGGATACGCGCGCGTTGCTCTTTGATCCGCTGATAGTTTTGGCTTCTGACAGCGTGGTGCCGTTTTGCTTGTCTTTTGCGCACGACAGGCCACGCGTCTTTCCCAATACAAACCTTTCGGTGCGAGTAACGACAAAAAACAACTCTCAGAAAGTCATATGAATCCCTTCATATCAACCTTTCCAAGAGTTGTTTTCTTTATTTCTATGGAGACGATGGGTTGTTATTTATCATATGATATATATCCTTCATTCCCGTGTGAATTATAACGAGGAATGCGAAAAACGTTGATATAAAAGGAATTTTCTGGCTATTCCTATTGAATTCCCACACTTTCCACGTTATAATTATAACGTGGAAAGGCGTGATTTTATGAGTTTAGTATATGTAACCAACAAGAAGAACGGCACTACCTATGTTTACGAATCAACCAACTATTGGGATAAAGAAAAGAAACAGTCGCGCAGCAAGCGTGTCTGCATAGGAAAACTGGACGAAGCTGGGAACCTGGTTCCCTCTAAGCGATTGCTATGCCGCCGGCATTAGCACCTGCAAAGCAAGGGCCGGTACCATCCACCGTCATGAAACGAAGCTTCTACCCTTCATTCCCGTGTAAATTATAACGAGGAATGCAAAAAACGTTGATATAAAAGGAATTTTCTGGCTATTCCTATTGAATTTCCGCACTTTCCACGTTATAATTATAACGTGGAAAGGCGTGATTTTATGAGTTTAGTATATGTAACCAACAAGAAGAACGGCACTACCTATGTTTACGAATCAACCAACTATTGGGATAAAGAAAAGAAACAGTCGCGCAGCAAGCGTGTCTGCATAGGAAAACTGGACGAAGCTGGGAACCTGGTTCCCTCTAAGCGGTTGGCTATGCCGCCGGCATTAGCACCTGCAAAGCAAGGGCCGGTACCATCCACCGTCATGAAACGAAGCTTCTACGGAGCGACCTATCTGTTTGACAAAATCGGAGAACTGCTTGGTGTTACAGCCGATCTAAAAGCTTGCTTTCCTGAAAGCTATAAGCAGATACTCTCGATTGCCTACTTCTTGATTTTGGAAGATCGCAATACGATGCTTCGTTTTCCAAAGTGGGATCGCACCCATTCCCATCCTTACGGCAGCTGTATTCCCTCGCAAAGAAGCAGCGATCTGTTTGCCTCGGTTACGGAAGAAGCTAAAAATCGTTTTTTCAGCCTGCAGGCTAAGCGACGGACGGAGAATGAATATTGGGCTTATGATACTACCAGTGTTTCCTCCTATTCAGAGTCTCTTAAGCAAGTCAAATACGGTATCAACAAGGACCACGATCCGCTTGCGCAGATCAATCTTGCTTTGTTGTTTGGTGAAGAATCTGGATTGCCGTTTTACTACCGCAAGTTAGCAGGCAATATAAGCGATGTCAAAACAGTGAAGGACTTGCTTGCCGATCTAGGCAATCTTGGTTTTAGCAAGGTCAAACTCGTAATGGACCGAGGGTTTTACAGCAAGGAAAATATCGATGCCTTGTACCAAAATCATTTGAAATTTTTGATGGCCACAAAAGTATCCCTTAAATACGTGCAGGAAGAACTGAACAAGGTTCGAGATAACATCCGCACACGCGCTAATTACAATGCCAGCTACCAACTTTACAGCCATACTGCAACCATAGACTGGGAGTATTCACAGAAACGGCCGTACAAAGGCGATGTGATTGAAGGGAAACGGCGGATGTACCTGCATCTTTATTTTAGCGGTGAAAAAGCACTGGAGCACGAGAACCGTTTCAATGCGCTTCTTGATCGGATCGAAGCAGAACTAGTTTCCGGGAACCGCAAAGCGGAACACGAAAAGCAGTACGTTAAATACTTCGAAATCACTTCAACACCAAAACGCGGGACAAAGGTAACCCCCAAACAAAAAGCCATTACCCAAGCGGAAAAAGACTACGGATTTTTTGCCCTCATCAGCAATGAAATCAAGGATCCCATCGCCGCTTTAGATTTGTACCGTAACAAAGATATCGTTGAGAAAGCCTTTGGAAATCTTAAAGAGCGGTTGAATTTACGGCGCACAGCCGTTTCATCAGAAAGTTCGCTTGAAGGGAAATTATTCGTGCAGTTCATTGCATTGATCTATTTATCGTACATCAAAAAGCAGATGTCCGAAAAAGGGCTGTATAAAAATTATACGATGCAGGAATTACTGGACGAATTGGATGTCATTGAAGCATTTGAAAATCCAGGCAGTGCATTGCGAGTGGGTGAGGTTACGAAGAAGCAGTCGCAATTATATAACACCTTAGGTGTTGTGCCCCCGACCACGTTATAATTTTTTGGGAATCTAGGATATATTTAATAAGGCTTTACATAGCGTTTGTTATACAGAAGCAAACGAAAAAATAGTTAATAGAATTAAATGCGTTTAACAAATTACATGGTCAATTACATGGTCAAAAAATCCGTAGGGCTATGGGTGTAACTTATTCAGAAATGGACAGGTTATTTTTTTGAACCACGTCAGCAGTCGTCTTGCTGATCCTATTTGAATAAATCCCAAAATGAGAATGTTGTTTTCTTATAAATTTTATTGTACGCTGCACGTTTGGGATCTCTGATCCATCCCATGCCTTTTTTACCATAAAGCGGATTTATGGAACTCTTGACCGCGCGTTTTACTCGTCCGGTTGTTCTGGCTTTGATTGATCGTTTAATACTTGGTGTACGCATTCCGAATTTCATTGCATTCAGTCCTTTGGAGTTCGAATAGATTTCTAATTTATTATACTTCTTTGGCAAGAACTAGCCTTATATTCATTTCGGAAACATTAACCAATAAATTTACCATCTGCGAATCTGAAATAGCGCGAGACTGCTTGAAATTCGCAAGTATCCGGCTATTTGTAGCGCACTTTGAGGTGTTTTTTTATAGCTCAGACTTACTGTTTTTAATACCTTCTTCATAATAACTCACTAATTTTTTCCCAATTTCTGTTGCTTTACTTTCACTTGATCCTTGTCCTGATGATTTGAATAGTTTTTGAATTATCCCTTCATTTTTGACCTCTTTGTCCTCTTTATCCTTTTTATCTAAATACTTTTGCATTATTGTAAACGATACTATTAGTTGTTCTTCTTTTAACTTATCACTATTCTTATAAATATAATCTAACAACTTCATTAATGCACTAAATCCAACTGCCTTTTTTGTAAGATAACCTTCATCTTCCCAAATATCTTTAAATACTTTTGAGAAAGCATTAAAAAAATTGATCATTATTTTAGCTACTATTGCTGGTTCATTTTTGCTAAAGTAAATTCTAAAAATTTTATTTGAATTTTCTTTAATATCTTTATTTGTTTGAATATTTAAATTATCTTCTTCAATGTTAGAAGTAATCCTATCTGTAATTTTTTTTGCTATAGTCCCTTGAGAAATAAACTCTGTAGGTTCTAATTTACGACCTAACATCCTAATTGAATGAAAAAATGGAGAATTTTCATTTTCATTCAATATCTTTGTTACAACGTTAGAAAAAGATTGTACAGTATATTTATCTGATCCATCATACATTATTCCAAATAGTTGATGAATTAGAGACTTATCTACAGGTCGTTGATTAGCATTGATTGTAACAAATATAGACGCAGCAGTCGCTTGGTCAGCATCTTCATAAATTATTACTGGTAAGATAAAATCTTTACTATTGTTAATATTATTAAACTCGTGATATGATTTTATACCTTCAATTCTATGTTGACCATCTATTATTGAAAAAGGATTGCCTAGTTCTTCTATCATATCTTTACTAATATCAATGATAAGCTTTGTCAAACCTACCCCTTGCCCGTCTTTGATAAAATCCGAATTAAGAGACAAAATAATCGGTGTTGGAAAAATAGCATTATCATTTTCACAATATTTAGCAATATTTTTCACTCTAATTGGATCTAAAAATCTTTGAACTCCATCTTTACTTTCCGATAATCTAATTATATTAGAGTACTTATATATATCAGATGCCTTCATATAATTAATGTAAAAACTATAGTTATCCGTTTGACCTTGATTGATGTGCAACGCACTAGATAAATCGATTGTGCTCAATTAGTTTTCCTCCCTTCCTAAATTTCTTTATTTCCAAGACTATCTTGAAAACTTGGATCATCCGTCTTATCACTTAGCTCATGAACTATATGTTCTGTTTTTTGCATACCTTTGATTACTTCAGCGGCTGAAGTAATCTCTAATACTGGACTATTCTTTATTATTGAATCTGCTAATCCATATATGATTTGAACTGCTATATATAAACAAATCTGTATTTTCATTCCTATTGAATTTAAAAGGGCCTTTTCTTCAATTTTTCCATAGTAAAATGCACCCATAAAAGTTAAAAGAAATACAATTAATATTATTGGTAATAAATGATTCAAATCTTTTATTTGTTTTTTTTCATTATTCTCTTGGACTGATGCTCCATCTAAATAACTTGATATAATTGTAGCTAGGATGCTAATACTAGTACTGAATAATACTCCAGATTTTATTTTATCCATAAAATTAACCGTAAATCTAGATTGATCATTTTGAAGTATAGGAATTGAGAATAATATTATTGGGAAAATAAAAGTTAATAACACGTTTATGATAACTTTTGAATAAGAGAATGTTTGTATTTTCTTAAGTGTATTTACTTTCAGGTTATTAATACATTTTTGTATTTGTCTAGGTAACTTTAGTATCAGATTATAAATTTCACTCAATGTTTCTTTCCAAATATCTGAACATTCTTTAAAGAATTTAGTTCTAAACACTTTAAATTTCACTCTTTAATCCCTCCTTATCTATTTTAAAAATAAGCTTATTCAGAATGTTCTTTAAAAATTCACTATTACCCGAATAATCCATACAATTTCAAACAGCTATTACCAGCACTACTATAACCGCATTTTCCACTTATTCGATGAACATTCGTGGAGTGTGAACCAGTAGTAAATAAATATATTGATATAATAAAGTTTCGGTGTAAGTTCATTAAAATTATGAAGAACCTCCTTTATTCCAAAATTATTATAAAGTGGTATTGAAAAATCCCATTCAGTCTTTTCCCATCAACCTTATTATAAAAAATTATAACAAGATTTACTTTGAATTTATAGGAAAACATTGATTTATAACTCTTTTAATGTTCCACGTTATAATTTAAGCGGGAATCCAGGTAACCTAGGTTATTTTTGTAAAGTGATGCTACAAAAATAACTATCATTTATTTAATCATAAGGATACAATCTATATCTCCCCCGCCATCAACTCAGCCTGCCTCACAACTGTCTCCACAGCCAATTTTGCTAAGTCTGGTGGATAACCATACTCCCTTAGCAATCTTCTCACGGTAATCCGCATTTTCGCTCGGGCGGACTCTTTTCGATTCCAGTCAATCGTCATATTTTCTTTGATTACTTTTGTAAGTTCATGTGCAATTGCACGAAGTGTTTCATCGCCTAGCACTTCTTTAGCGGTCATGTGATCCGCGAGCGCATCATAAAAAGCAACTTCATCTTGGCTTAGACCTAAGTCCTCTCCTCGCTCTGCCGCTTTACGCATCTCTTTGGCTATTTCAATCAATTCTTCAATAACTTTGGAAGTTTGGATGCTGCGTTTATTGTACTTATCAATGGAATTTTTCAACATCTCTGAGTATTTCTTAGCTTGGACGACGTTCATTCTTTGAACGGATTTGACTTTTCCTTTCAACAAACGCTCCAATAACAGCACTGCGATATTCTTTTGCGGTAAAGCTCTGACATCGGCCAAAAATTCATCGGAAAGTATAGAGATATCAGGATTTTCCAAGCCTAATGACTCATATATGTCCACCACACCTTCGGAAATAATCGACTTCGATAACATTTGTTGAATGCGACTATCTACTTCTTTCTGAGATAGTTTCGGTTTATCCCCTGGGCTTATAATCTTAATTAATCCTGCTTTAACGGCTTTAAGGAAACCAATTTCAGCATTTAATTCTTTCGCTTCTGGTTCCATTGCGCAAAGAGCATAGGCTTTCGATAATTCTGTCACTAAATCCAAGAAGCGTTTTCGTTCCTCTTTTCCTAATTCCAAAATAAAGTCAACGGTTTCATTTAATACTTTGAATCGTATGGACTGTTTCTCGGATTGGAAATCAGAATAGTTGTGTTTATACAGCATCTCTTGAATCAAATCATACTTTTCTAACATCAGATCAACAGCCACTTGGGTATCGATACCTGCCTGTTTGCGATCGTCTGTTGTGTATTCTTGCAGAGCTTCTTTTAAGCTTTCAGCGATACCGATATAATCTACAATTAATCCACCCGGCTTATCTTTGAAAACACGGTTCACACGAGCGATTGCTTGCATCAAATTGTGCCCTTTCATCGGTTTATCTATGTACATCGTATTCAAGGCTGGCACATCAAAACCTGTCAGCCACATATCGCGGACGATAACAATTTTTAAGGGGTCATCATTATCTTTCATGCGTTTTGCCAAGTTTTCTCTTCGACTTTTATTACCTATGAATGGCTGCCACTCCAAAGGGTCGCTTGAAGTACCTGTCATGACAATTTTAATAACACCTTTATTGTCATCATCCGAATGCCATTCAGGACGTAACGCAATAATTTCTTTGTATAGTTCAATAGCAATCCGACGTGACATAACCACAATCATCGACTTCCCGAACATCGCCTCTTGTCGCGTCTCATAATGTTCAATAAAATCCTTAGCAAAGGTCTTCAAGCGGCTTTGTGCACCTGCTACTGCTTCCAGACGGCTCCATTTTTGCTTCGTTTTAGTTTGGTAATCGGCATCCTGTTCTTCAATAATGTCTTCTACAATATCATCCACTTGAACACCTTCCGGAAGATTAAGCGGGATGATTCGGCTTTCATAATAAATTTTTACCGTTGCGCCGTCCTTAACGGCTTGGGTCATATCGTAAATGTCGATATAATGCCCAAAGACGGCCTGCGTATTTTTATCGGCACTCGCAATCGGCGTACCCGTAAATCCGATATAAGAGGCATTTGGCAAAGCATCTCTTAAATGCTTGGCATAACCATAATTTACGTTACTTTCGTCGTTGTCATAATTAATTTGTCCAGAGAAGCCATATTGGGAACGATGCGCCTCATCCGCTATAACGATTACATTACGACGCTCCGTTAATACTGGCATCTGACCTTCATTTTCTTCGGGATTAAATTTCTGCATCGTCGTAAAGACGATACCACCTGATTGCACACTCAATAAATTGCGCAACTCTCCCCTACTATCTGCTTTTTTTGGCGTTTGCCTCAAGATGTCGCTTGATTGTCCAAAGGTCGCGAACAGTTGCTCATCTAAGTCATTGCGGTCCGTCACCACTACAATTGTCGGATTATCTAGCGCCTGGATCAGTTCTCCTGCATAGAAAACCATGGAGAGACTTTTCCCAGATCCCTGAGTATGCCAAACAACCCCGATTTTTTGATTTCCATTCATCGCAACCGCACGTTTAGTTTCTTCCACCGCTTTTTTCACTGCATAATATTGGTGATAGGCGGCTAAAATCTTGATGATATTTTCTCCATCGTCTTTGAATAAAATAAAGTCGCGAATCAAATCCAAGATAACATCCGGTCTGCACATGCCTTTAATTAAAACTTCTAGCTGCGCTTGGGCTGTTTTTGCTTCAGCTGCACCATCCGTTGTTCGCCAGGTCATGAAACGCTCTTCATTTGATGAAATCGTCCCTGCCTTAGCATTCCAACCATCCGAGATAATCAATACTTCATTGAAGTTAAATAAACCAGGAATCGCTTGTTTATAGGTCTGGAATTGATTATATGCTTCAGTGGTCCCAACTTTTTCATTTGAAGAACTCTTCAATTCAAAAATGACCAGAGGAAGGCCGTTGATGAACAAAATGATATCTGGTCGTTTGTTTTCCTTTCCTTCGATCACCGTGAATTGGTTCACCGCTAAAAATTCATTATTCTGTGGATGCTCAAAATCAAATAACCATACTTTCTTTGTCACATTGCGATTTTCTTCCCTAGCAGCAATGTCCACACCATCAGTTACCATCTTGTGAAAGGTACGATTATTGACAAGCATTTGTGGATTCTGGGGAATCGTAATCTTCCGAACCGCTTCATCAATGACCTCATCAGAAACATCATTAATACGTTGTAAGGCGAATTTCAAACGATTCTTTAAAACTACTTCACTGAAATCTTCCCGTTCGCTGTTTACACCATCTGGAGCAAGTTCGGAGCCATTATGAACTTCATAGCCAATATCCTCTAACCATTCTAAAGAAGCTTGTTCCAAATCAGGTTCTAAAAAGCTGTAATCATTCACTGTCATACCTCCTCTTCAATAGGTAATTCAATTTCTCCTGATAGCAGTTTTGGCAGTAGTGCATCCCTTATTTTCTGTAGAGATCCATTTTCCAATTGAAAATTTAATAATTTATTCATCACAGGATCAATAATATGATTAAAGTTTTGTAATTCAATCGAATTAGGAACAATCAATTTTATTTTTTCAAACTCTGTTTTGTTAAGGTTCAGTGTGGTGCTACCCCCACTTCCCAGTTCTTTAATTAAATTTGATTTACTTCGCAAGTTTAAAAATAAAAAATACCGATTTTCTTCAGTTGGTATTATTGAATTAATTTGTTGATTTGTTTGGCTTTTGTATACATTCATACTAACCAATCCAGGTGTAGCTATACAACTTACACATATTGATTTTTCAGGTAACAGTTTTCCTTTGTTAATGCCTTGTTTACTTAAATAAGACGCCGTTTCATCAACAAAATTCTTGCCGTGCATATCTGGAATTTTGATAAAAGGGATGTCTGATCCATAATTGTCTTTATCTTTGGTTGAAGGAGTTTTACCTGTTACTACCTCTTTTGCTATTTCAGAAATTTTTTTTATTTTCCACCCCTCAGGAATTACCCCCAATTCACTATCAATCATCTTGCCACCATTTGATTTATATGGATTCCCATTTTCATCAGGAAATTCGAAATCAACAAACCAATGTTTGAAAATTGCTTGTGCCATATTTTCAAGGGCTTTGTTCATTTTATTATTGACTTCAATTTTTTCATCTAGGTTTGACAAGATGCTTACTATACTTCCCATTTCAGATAGATTGCTTGGCACCTTAATAGTGAGGTTATCTAATATAGGTTTTGTCAAAAATTTTGTAGCACTCCCGACTGATAGTCTTTGCAAATTATTTAATTGCAAACCTATAGCATAATATAAGAATTTATTATTAACAATCTCAGCATCATTCGTATTTATTATATAAGTCCTTTGATATGCATTGAATTTTCCATTGTAGTGCTTTATTGCAAACACACCATTTGCATTATTTCCAGCTAATATAACAGCATCTTGATTGAACGAGTAATTATCTATTTGCAACGTTTGAGGAGAGCATGTAAAAAAAGGATACTTTCCATTTTTAACAGCTGCATTAGAGTTTAATTTTCCAGTTGTATAATTAGCGATTTCTGATAATTTATAGGATTTCCACTCATTAAAACTCATACCCAATCCCCCCAAGATTCTTCCTGATTTCATCTTCAAGGTGGTGTGACTTCGTAAAGAGTTCCGCTAATTCCGCTGTCATATTCTCCATTTTTTCTTCAAACAGTTCACTATCATCTTCCAATTCTTCTAAACCAACATATCGCCCAGGCGTCAAGATATAATCATGCTCCTGCACTTCTTCTAAAGTAGCCGTCTTGCAGAATCCAGCGATATCTTCATAGGGTAAAGTATTTGTTCCTCTCCACGCATGAAAAATAGATGATATGTAATGAATATCCTCTTCAGATAATTCTTTATGGGTCCTGTCTACCATTTCACCTTTTTTACGAGCATCAATAAATAAGATTTCACCTTTTCGGTTAAGACGTTCTTTATTTTTTGTCACGAACCAGAGACATACGGGGATTTGCGTTGAATAGAATAATTGTCCCGGTAAGGTAACAATACATTCCACAATATCCTCTTCAACAAGATTTTTGCGAATTTCCAACTCAGCCGATGTGCTGGTAGACATTGATCCATTTGCTAATACAAATCCTGCTGTACCAGAAGGGGCTAATTTTGAAACCATGTGTTGAATCCAAGCATAATTTGCATTTCCTGTTGGTGGAACACCATATTTCCAACGAACATCTTCGGTTAAACGTTCACCACCCCAATCAGAAATATTAAAAGGAGGATTTGCAAGAATGTAATCTGCTTTCAAGCTCTTATGTAAATCATTATGGAAAGTATCTCCGTTATTTGGACCTAAATCGCCATCTATGCCACGAATAGCTAAGTTCATCTTCGCTAGCTTCCAAGTAGTAGGATTGGATTCTTGACCATAAATCGATAGATTACCGATATTCCCTTGATGTTCCTCCACAAATTTTTCTGATTGAACAAACATACCTCCAGATCCACAACAAGGGTCATAGACGCGGCCACTGTATGGTTCCAACATTTCTACCAACAACTGAACGACATTGCGCGGCGTATAGAATTCTCCGCCACCTTTGCCTTCTGCGCTGGCAAACTTACTCAGGAAGTACTCATATACACGTCCTAAGATGTCTTGTTCTTGGCTAGTTGTGTCTCCAACTTTGAATGTGAATTGATCGATTAACTCACCTAAACGTGTTTTATCTAAATCGTATCTTGCAAAAGTTTTAGGTAAAACATTCTTCAAAGATGTATTTTCCTTTTCGATCGAAATCATAGCATGATCGATGATTTGTCCGATTTCAGGCTTTTTAGAATTTCGGTTAATGTATCCCCATCTAGCTTCTTTCGGAACCCAAAAGATATTATCCGCCAAGTATTCATCGCGGTCCTCTTCATCCGCATATTCATCTTGCAATAATTCTTGATGTTTCTCTTCAAACGCATCCGAAATGTATTTTAAGAATAACAGTCCCAATACCACATTTTTATATTCCGATGAATCCATACTCCCACGAAGTTTGTCCGCCATTAACCATAATTTTTCTTCAATTCCCAAAGCTGCACTTGCCATCTAAAAATCACCTTTTCCTCTTCGATTAGTACTATTTTATGTCTTTTAATCAAATTAACAGTTATTCCCCTATGGAAATTCTTTTTACGTCGAAAATTTAATTATATTATATCAAATTTAATTATTTAAAAATGCTTTATTAAAAATAAAAATTTCTAATGAGGCTGTTTTGTAGTGACTAGGCCACATATTTACTCCGTTCGCCTTATTACCTGGATTCCCGCCAACACATAACTATGCAGGCGGGGTGATGCCCAGTGCTTCGTAAATTTGTTTTTGCTTTGTAAGAACCTCACCGACCCTAAGGTCGTAGCCTGGATACTCAAAACATTCTATAATATCAAGTTTATCCAAGGCGGACTGAATCGTATAGTTTTGATAAAGTTCTGCTTCATGCATGTGTTTTTTGAGATAAGACAAATATATGAGCGCGACAAATGCAACGAAGAGTTTTCCGTCAAGGCTCTTCTCAGATGACACCAATAGGCGGCGAAGATTCAATCGATCTTTAATATTACCAAAGGCTTTCTCGATGAGATCTTTGTTTCTGTATAATTCCAGTGCGGTCATAGCATCCATCTTTTCGTTGGATATCAAAGTGAAGTAGCCATAATAGCGCTTTGTCGCCTTCACGGCTTCATCTATCACAGTAACCTGTAAGCCACGAATCGGAGTTTCTTTAATTTGGAAGTACTGCTTGTAGAATCGTTCATGTTTCGCAACACGTTTGCCACTCAGAATCTCCTTCCGCATGGCCATAAGTTTACGATCGAAGTTGGTTTCATCTTCAGCAAACTTATCGATGTTGAAGTAAATGTGTAAATAAACCCGCTTTTTATCTGTGAGTACATCCTTCTTGTAGGGGCGTTCTTGCTTATATTCCCATTCTGAAAGGACAGTCTTGGCATACAATTCATGCTGCTCATCAAAGTTCTCGAAAGAACGGAAGTTGTCATAAACGGTATCGATTGCTTTACGTGCAAAGGAATTACTTGTCTGAATCGCAACAATGAATTTCAAGTGCTCCTTAAGAAGGCCATTGACATTAGCCTCGCTATAAAACCCACGGTCCATGACCAGTTTAACTTTATCGAAGCCGAGAACTGCGAAATCCGCTAGAAGATTTTGAACAGTCCGCACATCCGGAATATTGCCGGCTAGCTTTCGATAATAGAAAGGAAGACCAGATTTTTCACCGAATACGAGTGCCAAGTTAATTTGAGGCAGTCTATCGTCTTCCTTGTTTTTGCCATATTGAGCTTGGCGAAGCGTTTGGGAATAACTGGACACTGAGGTAGTATCATAAGCCCAGTATTCATCTCCGGAGCGACGTTTCTCCTGAAGAGTAAAGAACTTTGTTCTTTCTTCTTCGGAAATATCTGAAAAAAGTTCGCTACTGCGTTGTGAAGAAATATTTTTGTCATAGGGATGCTTATGAAGTGTGCTCCATTTTTCAAAACGAAAAAGCGGGGATTCAGATTCAAGAATCATATAGTAAGCAATGGATTGGATTTGTTTGTAAGTAGCAGGAAAGCATTGCTTAAGATCTTCTGTTAGACCAAGTTTCTTACCAATTTCATCCAGCAGATATGTGGCACCGTAAAACCTGCGGCTAGCCATTTCGATAGGTACCGGTCCTGGTTTCCTTGAATTAGCAGCTTCCTGGTCCTCCTTATGTTTTCTGCCACGACCATCGGTCGGAATGATTTCTCCTGTATTAGGATCACGCTTGCCGATCAGTGTGCGCTTCGCCCGGGGTTGTTTCTTTTCCTTATCCCAATAGGATATGGATTCGTAAACATAGGTAATGCCACTTCGTTTATCAAACTGGTTTATAATAGCCATTCTGCCACCTCCTAGTTATGTATAGTATAACACATAACTAGGGTATGACGATGACGAGAGAGTTTAAAATCCATTAATATCAACGGTTTTAGCTTGTTTTTATTAAATCATAGTTAGGTGTTTCGGGAATGCAGGTTATTAACTGCATCTATCATAGTTCCTGATAATCAAAAATCGCCAAGGGATAGTTATTTAGAAGACGCTCCTTTCAGCAGAAATTCCTACAGCATCAGCTGGCAGCACCTATTTTGAGATTTACTATGTCCACGGCATAGCCCCTCACGGTTCAAATGCTGTTTATCGCCGATATCCACACGTTTAACCCCCTCTTGCGGCTCCCCATTCTCCCCCTTTTTGCCTACTATGATGAAAAACGTCCTGGAGGGCATTTTTTGCCTAATTCTGCAATATGAGGATGCCATTGATGCTGCTCCACTTTATTTTGCACACAAAAATGAGTACCTAATTTTAGAAATTAGATACTCATTTTTGTTGTTAAATTTGAAAGATTCCGTCACTCGTGATTATCTCTTTTGCGCGCTCCTCGGTTATCTCCTCAAAATCTGCAGAAGCGTTCATGATAATTTCTTCGTACCAATAATCGGATGCTTCCCAGGCTTTGCTCTCCGGAACATACTTAAACATCCAGTCACCGTATTTCAAAAGGAAATTTTTCCGATTCGTCCTCGTCGTTATATAATATTTTGTTTTTCTCATCATTTCATCTCTTCCTTCTAGCTAGCCTCTTTAAGTTATTGATACACCCGTGCTTATGAATATTTATGCATATATGAATTTTTAGTCTTACATGGTCCATTGCATGCTCAAAAAAACAGACCTTAGAAAACACAGAAATGGCTCTGTATCAAATTTCCTAGGGTCTGTTAATTTAATTTGATGGAGACGATGGGGCTCGAACCCACGACCTCTTGACTGCCAGTCAAGCACTCTCCCAACTGAGCTACGCCCCCAAAACAACAGGGTATCAACGACGTTCGGTAAAAACGCCTTATGAATGATATGATACCCTATTTTTGCTTCTATAACAAGCCTAATTTTTCAAGTGCGAAAGAAATTCCACCCGAATTGCAATCTTTTGTGACAAATTTGGCGACATCCTTGACGGAATCGACCGCATTCCCCATTGCGACGCCATAGCCGACGCTGGAAATGAGTTCATAATCATTGTTTCCGTCCCCGAAAGCAATGGTATCTTCATGCGCAAAACCCAGGTGTTTCGCCATCCACAGAGCAGTTTGTGCTTTGGACCCCGGATTCGGCAACACATCGACGCCGGCGTCGTGCCAACGCACAAAGCGGAATTCCGGAAAAGCGCCGTCTTCATAGATTGCTTTCTCTTCTTCTTTGTAGAACAAAAGTGCTTGATAAAGCGGATTGTTTTGATAGAAAGACACATCGTGGTCAGGGACTTCGAACTCGATGCTGCGCATCGCTTCGCTTGCGTTGTTCTCTATCGATTCATGGCGACGAGCCAGAGCATGCGCTGATTCGTAGACAACCTGATGGCCGGTCTCATCGGAAACTTGCAGCAATTTTTCGAATGCAGTCAAATCCAATTTGTTTTCATACTTTAGTTCATGCTTGAAGTAACCTGCAGCGCCGTTGCAGACGATGTAATTATCCAATTGGAACGTATCGATGACCTCTCGCGCCAGAAATAGATTTCGTCCTGTCGCTATCGCGATTTCATGCCCGTTCTTTTGTAGTTGGCGCAATGCTTGGACAGTGCTATCAAGTGGCATCTTTTCATCATTCAGCAATGTTCCGTCGATATCAAAGAAAATGAATTTTTTGTTTTTCAAATTTTCTGCTCCTCTTATTCTGAATCGTTTTTGAATTGGCTCGTATACAAATCGTAGTAAAACCCTTTTCTTTCCAGCAATTCTGCGTGTTTGCCATGTTCGATTATTTCGCCTTGATCCATGACGAGAATCAAATCGGCGTCACGGATGGTGGAAAGTCGATGCGCAATCACAAAACTGGTCCTGCCTTGCATGATGCGTTTCATCGCTTTTTGGATTAAAGCTTCCAGTCTAGTATCTACGGAACTTGTCGCTTCGTCAAGTATTAAGATTTTAGGATCGGCGATAAAAGCGCGGGCAATCGTCAGCAATTGTTTTTGCCCCAAGGAAATATTGGAGGCCTCCTGGTTTATGACGGTATCGTAGCCTGCACCTAAAGTCTGGATGAAATGATGGACATTAGCTGTAGTCGCTGCATCGACAACTTCTTCAAAAGTTGCATCCAGTTTTCCGAAACGGATATTTCCTGTGATCGTGTCCTTATAGAGCCAAGCGTCCTGCAGCACCATGCCGAATTGGGAGCGCAAATCGGCGCGGGTCAGCTCTTTTGTGTCGTGGCCATCTATTTTGATGGATCCCGAATCCACTTCATAGAAGCGCATCAAAAGATTGATCATCGTGGTCTTACCGGCGCCGGTCGGACCGACGATAGCCACAGTTTCCCCGCTTTTGACCTCGATGTTAAAATTCTTGATCAGCGGATTTTCTTTGTCATAGCTGAAAGAAACATTTTCAAAAGTGACGTCTCCGCGGATCTCATTCGGCAAACTCGCTTTCACGGCACCTTGCACTTCCTCTTCTTGGTCAAGGAGATCGAAGACGCGTTGGATGGAAGAAGTAGCCGATTGGATGATGGCCGACAACTGTGTGATTGTCGAAATCGGTTGGTTCACTTGCCAGACATACTGCACCATAGCCTGCACATTTCCGATCGTCATCACTCCCGCCATCGCTTGCAGAATCCCGAGCACAGCGATGATGATATAGGAAGCATTGGTTACGAGCGCCACAGCAGGTGACAGCAAGCCGGAAATGAAGGCCGCTTTGAAGCCATTCTTTTTCAATGATTCATTGATGGAATGGAAGTCAGCATAAGCATCCTCTTCTTTACCGTAAAGCTTGATGATGGAGAAGCCAGTGAGCGATTCCTGAACAAATCCGTTCAGTTGCCCCAGATATTTCGCCTGTCCGCGGAAATACGGCTGCGACAGCTGCGTGATTTTTTTTGAAAGGACGCTCGCCAACGGAATCAGCACGACCATGGTAAGAGCCAACTTCCAACTGATCGTGAACATCATGATGAGTGCGAAGGTGATCCCCAAAACAGCATTCAGCACCTGCAGCAAGGATTGTTGCAACGCATTGGCGATGGAGTCGACATCGTTCGTCACTTTGCTCAATATGTCCCCGAATTGGTTACGGTCAAAATAGGCAATCGGTAAACGGTTCAATTTATTACTCAGATCCTTACGCAAATCATGCATGGCGTCCTGAACAACATCCGTCATGAACAATTGCGAATAGAGATTCGTAGCTTGGTAAAGGAGTGCCCTTACAAAATAGATAAGCAGCACTTTTGCCAAATAATCGTAATTGATACCGGCACCTTCTACGCCTTTCAACATATCCGATACATTTCTGCCGATTTCCGTGATGGCAAACCCGATGATGAAAGGTTCCAGTACATTCAGTATCGTCATGGTTATGCTCAAAAGGATGGATCCAAAAAACTTCATTTTATAAAATTTGAGGTAGTCCCATACCCGAAGCAACGTTTTTTTGTCTACTTTTTTCATGCGAGTTCCTCCTTGCTCATTTGAGAGGATGCAATATCATAATAAATCTCACATTTCCGCAACAACTCTTTATGGGTTCCTTGGCCTACGACCTCGCCCTCGTTCATCACAATGATCTTATCTGCGTGCATAATCGTGCTGACGCGTTGAGCCACAATGATTACCGTTGCTTTCCCAGTCTCTTTTTTGAGCCGTGCGCGCAAGATAGCGTCCGTCTTGTAGTCCAAAGCCGAGAAGCTGTCATCGAATATATAAATATCCGGTTTGCGGACGATGGCTCTGGCAATCGATAGACGCTGCTTTTGTCCCCCAGAAAGATTGCTTCCGCCCTCTGCCAAATGCTCATCGAAACGTTTTGGTTTGCGCGCAATGAATTCTTTGGCTTGGGAAATATCGGACGCTTCTTCGATTTCTTTTTTTGAGGCATCCCACTTCCCGTAGCGAAGGTTTTCAGATATCGTTCCGGTGAAAAGCAAAGCTTTCTGTGGAATAAAACCGATTTTTTTGCGCAGAGCTTTCAGATTATAGTCGCGCACATCATGCCCATCAATCAGGATACGCCCTTTTGTGACATCATAAAAACGCGGAATTAACTGGATCAAAGTCGATTTACCGCTGCCGGTGCTGCCGATGAAAGCGATTGTTTGACCTGGTTCCGCCGAAAAGGAAATATCTTTGATCACCGGTGTTCCGGTATTGCCCGGATACGCAAAACTGACTGCTTCAAAAGTCAGATAACCCCGAGTACGGGTTTCCGTTATACCTGCTTCGTTAGGGGAAATACTGCTGGTTGTGTCCAACACTTCCTGGATCCGCTTCGCTGAAACTGAGGCGCGTGGATACATCATGAAGACGACAGCGAAATTCAAAAACGAAAACAAGGCATGGAAACTGTATTCGATGAAAGCTGTCATATCACCTAACTGGAGGCTGCCACCCTCGATTTGCTCGGACCCAAACCACACGATGGCGATGATGATCAAGTTGATCACATGTGAAAATACCGGCTGATTCCAGGCCATCAATCGAAACAGTTTTTTTGAAACTAAGCTGTATGCGTTGTTGACTCCCTCAAAACGTTCAGCTTGAAAAGCTTCTTTTACGAAGGCCCTAATGACACGCATGCCGGAAAGTGATTCCCTTAAGTTGCCATTTATGTCATCCAGATTTTGCTGTTGCGCCTCAGATAACGGTTGCGATTTCTTGCCGATCACCAAGATCATCACTAGCAGTGCCGGAAAAGCCGGCAATAGGATAACCGATAGTTCCGGACTCGTGCGCGCTATCATAAAAGCACTCGCGAACATCATAATGAAAGTCATCAAACCCATACGCAACAGCATCTGGGCAAATTGCATCAGAATGAAAGCATCATTGGTGACGCGTGTTACCAATGATGACACGCCGATGCGATCATATTCTTCATGAGAAAATGTTTGGATGTTTTGGTACATATCATTCCGCATATCTGCTACCATATTTGTTGTGATTCTTCCGGTTGCATAGGCGACGATGACCCTTCCAACAAAACCGATCAAGACTAAGCCGATCATAAAAACAGTCGTGCGAAGGATGTTCTCCTTCCCTGCGCCAGCAACCGTTTCATTGATCAAACGTGCAAGCATTGTGGGTAAGCCCAGCTCCACAAACACGAATCCAAAAGCTCCCAATACATTCACTAAAAATAATTTGTTATACCGACTGATATAACGCCAAATCAAAGACATTTCGATACACCTACCTTAATAGAAACGATTCTTCAGGTTTCTTCAAGGCAAAAAAAAAGCTTCTGCTCGTTTTTCTTCCAGCCCGTCAAACCCTCTGTATCCAGTCTAGCCAATTACTCTATTTTAGTCTACAAAAATATTGATTGCTTTCGATAAAAAAAACAAAAGAGAATTGCCTTACTAATAGAAAGGCTTGCACCCCTTCAAAAATGATTTTGCTAGTCATTTCTATACTAACTGCCTTTATTGTGGTAAACTTAGAGTACCGATTGTATGAAAAAATACAACTATTGACCAAGTTGACAAACTAAGATTGTAATTTTTAAGTACAGTACTATCAAAAACAATAAGAAAAATGGAGTGAACTATATGATATTTAAAGTAACATACCAACCAGCAAAATTTGATGCACCTACCAGAGAGAATACGGAATCTCTTTACGTCGAGGCATCCGATATCGTAACAGCCAGAAGATTGGTCGAACAAAATACCCCCTACAACATTGAATTCATCCAGCCTTTGGAAGGCAATCATTTGGAATATGAACAAAAAAATCCCGACTTCAAAATCACGGAGTTCAATGTATGAAACCTAACATAAAAAACAACGAAGTCGGCGTATTTGCCCTCGGGGGTTTAGGGGAAATCGGCAAAAATATGTATGGCGTTCAATTCCAAGATGAAATCATCATTCTTGATTCAGGAATCATGTTTCCGGAAGATGACTTACTTGGCATTGATTATGTGATACCCGACTACAATTATCTGGTGCAAAATCAAGCCAAAATCAAAGGGTTGTTCATTTCTCATGGACACGAAGATCACATCGGTGGTGTTCCTTTTCTTTTGAAACAATTGAATGTCCCTATCTATGCAGGCAAACTGGCGCTTGCCATGATCCGCAACAAGTTGGATGAACATGGCTTGCTCAGAGATGCTATCCTACACGAAATCAATGAAGATTCTATCATCAAATTCCGTAAAACCAGCATCAGCTTCTTCGGAACAACACACAGCATACCGGACACCATGGGGATCGTGGTCAAGACTCCGCCAGGAAACATTGTCTTTACGGGAGATTTCAAGTTCGATTTCACTCCCGCGAACGGCAAACCGGCAAATATCCACAAAATGGCAAAAATCGGGGAAGAAGGCGTGCTGTTGCTTATGAGCGATAGTACAAATGCAGAAACGTCAACATTTACACAATCCGAGCAAATTGTTGGCCAATCCCTTAAAAACATCATCCAAAAAGTTCCGGGAAGAATCATTTTTGCTTCCTTCTCGTCCAACATCTACAGATTGCAACAAGTAACCGAAGTCGCGCTCGAAACGGGCCGGAAAATCGCTATATTCGGCCGCAGCATGGAAACGAACTTCCGCACTGCCAGAGAATTGGGCTTCATTGTCGCCCCGGATGATCTGTTCATCGAAACGCGTGAGTTGAACAGCCTTCCCGCTGATAAAGTTCTGATCATGTGCACAGGGTCCCAAGGTGAACCGATGGCTGCATTGAGCCGGATTGCCAACGGTACGCACAGACAGATTTCAATCCATCCCGGGGACACTGTCATTTTTTCAAGTTCACCGATTCCGGGGAACACAACCAGTGTCAACCGCGTCATCAACCTGCTTTTGGAAGCTGGAGCTGAAGTTATTCATGGAAAAGTAAACAACGTCCATACTTCCGGACACGGCGGCCAACAAGAGCAGAAACTGATGTTGACCTTGATGAAACCAAAATACTTCATGCCAGTTCATGGCGAGTACCGGATGCTGAAGATTCATACAGAATTGGCTGAAGCGGTCGGCATCCCGACCGAGAACTGCTTCATATCCGATAACGGGGAAGTCCTTGCTATGACAGCTGAATCCGCAAGACGCGCAGGCAGCTTCACTGCAGCCGACGTATATGTTGACGGTAAAGGCATTGGCGATATCGGAAATATCGTTCTGCGCGACCGTCGTGTGCTTTCTGAAGATGGCCTTGTCGTCGTCGTCATGACGGTCGATTTCCGCAACAAAGATTTGTTGGCAGGTCCGGATATCCTTTCACGAGGCTTCATCTACATGCGCGAATCAGGAGATCTGATCAATGAAGCGCAATCCATCGTCCGCCAAGATGTTCTTTCTTTGCTTAAGGGCAACGATGCCGTAACCGAGAAGAAATTGAAGGATACCGTTACGAATGCCATTCAGCCTTACCTGTATGAAAAAACGGAACGCCGTCCTATGATTGTTCCCGTCATTATGGGCGTCTGAAACGGTAAATCTAAATTATTGAAGACAAAAAGAGGTCCTGGATTTTGATCCAGGACCTCTTTTTATTTATCCTCTTTATTTTGTGCGATGAAGTTATACTCCGGTTCGCCTTGTTTTTCGTCGAATCCGACATGCAGATCATAGCCATTAAAGAACCAATCATCTGCATCCTCAATATAGTATAAAATACCATTGTATTCGGCTTTTCCGATTGGAGCTACCGGCTCATCAACATCAAGCCCGACGGAGAACCCTTCATGTATTTGACTGCTTCCGTAGACCTTCCCAAGGAAACGGACCCCTTTTTTTCCTGAAATACCCATTTCCTGTTCAAACCATTTTTGTGCGCGTTCACTGATCTCTATTTTCATTATTCGCTGATCGGCTGATCAGCCCGCCCCCTCTCACTACTGTCTATCGTAAATCATCTTATCATATGGAGGCTTCATTTTATAACACTTTGCTCAAAATCACTGAATCAGATGATGCTTGAAGGCGTAGATCGTAGCCTGGGTCCTGTCATCCACTTGCAACTTGGTCAAAATATTTGAGACATGGGTTTTGACTGTCTTCAGTGTGATGAAAAGTTTATCAGCAATATCTTGGTTGGAGTAGCCTTGCGCGATGAGCAGCAACACTTCCCGTTCTCTGGCGGTCAGCTCTTCATGCAACGGTCGGATATTCCTCTTCGAAAACCGCTCCAGCATCTTATCGGTCACTTCTGGCTCCAGGACTGACTCACCGTGATAAGTGGAACGGATGGCGTCCGCAATTTCATGAGCCGATGAGGTTTTCAACATATAGCTGGACGCCCCGGCTTCCAATGCCGGATAGACCTTCTCGTCATCGATGAAGCTGGTGACGATAATGATTTTCGCTTTCGGCCATTCGGTCAAAATCGCCTTTGTCGCGGTAATGCCGTCCATGACTTCCATGACCAGGTCCATCAGAATGATGTCCGGACGCAGATCAAGGGCCATTTCATAGCCAATCAAACCGTTCTCCGCTTCCCCTATTACTTCAATGTCATCTTGGATGGATAAATAAGCCGAATACCCCAGCCTCACCATCTCGTGATCGTCGATTATCAGTACACGTATCAACCTGAACCCTCCTAATGAAACTTTTTTCAGAAATCTTGGTCATTCTATTCAGCACTTGCATCGTTGGTATTCACATTGGTATTCGGGATGCGGATTTCGATCACAGTCCCTTTTTTGGGGAAACTGATGATTTTACAACTCCCGCCCATCCCCTGCACGCGTTCTTTGATGTTCATCAGGCCATAGCTTCCGGATTTTTCAATCGAGGTATCGAAACCGACACCATCATCATACACCCGAAGACTGATTTCCTGCAAAGTTTGTTTCAGATACACTTCCAGATGGCTTGCCTTTGCGTGCCTCAGCGTGTTTGAAAGCAACTCTTGCACAATACGGAACAGATGATCCTCGATGCCACTCATCGTATGCACATCATCGATTTCCCATTTGATTATGATTTGGACTTTCGACTTCAATTCCATCAACAACTGTTCGATGCCTTTTTTCAGCGATTTGCCTTCGAGTTTGGTTGGACGAAGATGCAAGAGTAATGCCCTCATTTCCGATTGGGACTCATTGATGATGCCTTCTATGAGATGCATCTGTTTCTGTATTTTTTCCGGAAAAGCATCGGCCCGTTCATTGACCGCCGATAACATCATCATGGCGGCAAAGAGTTGTTGGCTGACGGAATCATGCAATTCCCTCGCGATGCGATGCCTTTCCTGCTCAAGTATTTCTTCTTTTGTCTCATTGCCGATTTGTTGCGGATGCGCGCTTAAATGCTGCACCTCCCTAGAAAGGCTGAGCATCTTTTTCCGGAGCATTTCGATTTCATCATGGATTGTGTAGCAATACTGATCCAAAAATAGTGTTTTATCCTGCTTTTTTTTGAATAGTGTGTGTTCATAATTGCCGAGGTACAGCCAATGCAACTTGTCCTTGATACGGTTTTCTTGATTTTCCAAGTAAAAGTGGGCGATCCAAGTTACAACGATCGCAGCAAACAGCATCAATACGATGATATAAAGGAATGCCGGAACATAAAAACGATCCACCTCGAGCAGTTCCTGATAACTTAAATAGGGCCTCAGGGCAAATAAAACACCTGCCACGATAAAAGCAAAGACACTGATTATCGTGCTGAACAGAATCAAAACCGCTCTTTTCCTCATAGGTAGATCACCTCCAGGTCACCCAGCAGGCTATTGGACACGATTTTAATTTTTCTGTTTGCCTCATCGTAGTCCCGGCTATATAATTTTATCGTTTCATTAGTCAAGTCTATTTCATCTTCATTGAAAAAAAGCTGTCCTTTGATTGCGGAATGATGGACAGCCACTCCGATTCCCAACGGTACGATCACTCTGGTCTTTCCGAACCCTTTGCGTATCAGAATGATGTTCTCCTCTTTCGGCAACAACGTATTCCCCAAATCGATGATCGTGTCGCCCATGAATATGCTCAGATTGACATCATCCCATTCGTAGACATCCGTGCCTATGCTTGTGTTTCCGATCCATTTTTGACGCTTTCTGGAACCGCTCCGCTGTTCCGGTTCTTTCGTTTTGACTGTGCGGAACGCTTTTTCCTCCCAAGGAACATCAACAAAAGTATCCATCTTCAGCTCAGACCAGATGCCTTTTCCATTTATGGCAACGAACAGTATGAACAGAATCAACATCAGCCACACTGAGAAAGTGGAGAGGATGCTCATGCCTACCATAAACCATCCGACCAAGCCAAGAATCTGACGCCTTTCTCCTTTTCCGGTACCGGATTTGATGAATATCAGTCCGAACACAAAGACCAGCAGCAAATCTGTATCCTGAACCAGTTGAAACAGGACAGCTAATCCCAACAAGCCTTCTATGAGCATGAATAATTTCAAGGCATTTTTTTTCATCCCGGAACACTCCTTTCTCTTCGCTGTTATGTGATTCCCTCCGAACGCTGCCTTTATAGGAGCGGCAAACAAGAACGCCATCATCTGCTTCCATTATAGATCAACTGAATCGTTTTGACAGTGCGCTAAGGGTCGATAAACTCCTACGACTAAAGTCTTACACAACCAGCGAATTTAAACAAACAGAGGGTAGGACAGCAAAATCATTCCGAATGATTTTTGTCCTACCCTCTTCTTGATTGCCTTCTCTAAGCCTGTTCCACTCTGACGATCTTCACGTTCATATCGCCACCCGGTGTGCCAATAACGACTTCCTCGCCGACTTGCTTGCCTAACAAGGCTTTAGCGATCGGTGAATCGTTTGAAATCTTACCTTCCAGCGGATCTGCTTCTGCACTACCGACAATAATGTAAGTTTCTTCATCGCCATCCGGCAACTCCACGAATGTCACTTTGCGTCCAAGCGAAACCATATCGCTGTCAACGTTTTGAACTTCGATGATTTCCGCAAAACGGATCATTTTTTCCAACGTTGTGATGCGGCCTTCGACGAAAGCCTGTTCATCTTTTGCGGATTCATATTCTGAATTTTCAGATAGATCTCCATAGCTTCTGGCAATCTTGATGCGTTCAACGATTTCTTTTCTTTTATTCACTTTTAAATCTTCAAGTTCAGCTTCTAATTTGGCTTTACCTTCAGCCGTCATCGGATATGCTTTTTCGATCATAAGAAATATGCCCCTTTTAAGTAATAATTCAATATTCAATATTCCACCCAGGAAGGCGGTTCCCTTCTTTCTGCTGCTGGCTGTCCTTGAAGATCAAACCGATCTGGGACAGGTGGCATGTCATCCAAAGAGAAACAATCATTTCCTGTGGCTCTACATCGTTTATTGTCTGCCTATTTAATAGTGAATATAAAATACCACTTAATCCCAGTAAAAGCAATTATATTTTTAAAATATTACAGGGATTTATTTTTATCCTGCATTTTCAGACAAAATTGAAGCAATTTTTGTGGTCATCAGATCGATAGCGACTTGATTTTGCCCACCTTCAGGAATGATGATGTCCGCAAATTTTTTGGTTGGCTCAATAAATTGCTGATGCATCGGCTTGACGACCGTCAGATATTGGTGGATGACAGAATCCAGGGTCCGGCCTCTGGATTCCATGTCGCGCTTGATTCTTCGGATGATACGGATATCATCATCCGTATCCACATAGACTTTGATGTCCATCAGATCACGGAGTCGTTGATCCTCCAAAATGAGTATTCCCTCGACGATTATGACTTCTTTCGGTTCGCGATGGATCACTTGATCGCTGCGCGTGTGTTTGGAGTAGTCGTAAACAGGCTGCTCAATGCTTTCATATTGTATCAATTTTTTCAGATCTTTGATGAACAAATCCGTATCAAACGCAAAAGGATGATCGTAGTTCGTTTTCAGACGTTCCTCAAACGGTAAGTCGCTTTGATCTTTATAATAAAAATCTTGTTCCAACAGCAAAATGGAAACATCGGTAAATTTGTCCAAGATGGCCCGGCTGACACTGGTTTTCCCGCTTCCCGACCCCCCTGTCACCCCAATAACGATAGGTTTTTTCACTGGTGTATTCTTCCTCTCTTCTTGCAGCTCAATTTATTCGGATTATTCGCTGTCTACGTATTCGCTTTGCAATTGCAAATGTTCCTCATATGTTTCGGAAAAATAAACAATACCTGTTTTTGTATCCGCAACAAAATACAGATAGGCTGTGTCCGCTGGAGACAATGTAGCTTGAATGGATCCTTCGCTTGGACTGTTGAACGGCCCAGGCCCCATGCCTGTATTTCTGTAAAGGTTATAAGGCGATTCTATTTCAAGATCCTTGAAAGTCACTAATTCCTTATGCTCATTCAGAGCATACAAAATACTGATGTCCGATTGTATCGGCATGTCGATTTCCAAACGATTGAAGAATACACCGGCAATGTTCGCACGATCTTCCGGAGTAACGCCTTCTTTTTCGACAAGTGAAGCAATTGTCAGAATTTCATGAAGCGTATAGCCTGAAGAGGCGATCTGTTCTGCGTATGGAGTAAGCACTTCGTACGTCTTCTGCAGCATTTGCAAGATAATTTCATCCAAACTGTTTCCGGTCATAAAATCATAAGTCGCCGGATAGAGGTATCCTTCCAGACGATAACGCGTATCGGTGCGTTGGGATACTTCCGTCAAAATATCTGGGTATTGTGCAACAGCATTCGTCAAAAAGTCCCCATCATTCACTCTCGTCAAAAATTCATCCGCTGTGAAGTCTGTCTTCTTTTCTACTTCAGCTGCGATTTCTTCGATTGTATTGCCCTCTCTTACAATGATTTTGTGCTCGCTCGATTGTGGCACTGGACTGCCGCCCTCTTGAAGCGTTGCAATGATATCGTCCAGACTCATGGAAGGCGATAATTCATAAAAGCCCGCTTGGAAATCAGTAACATTTTGCGTCTTGATGTAGTAGTTGAAGATGGTAGCATTTTTAATGACATCGTCTTCTTCCAAGATTTGTGTGATTCCTTTTGTTGACGTCCCTATCGGAATCTCCACTTCTACGACTTCGGTACTTTCTGGCTCCAATGGCTGAAGTGCATCTGTTATATATTTGTAGCCGGCAAAGCCAACGATGACACCTAAAAAGATTCCTATCGTTACGATTGCAAAGACAATTTTCCGCACTAATGACCGTTCTTTTTTGCGAATTTTCATTTTGTCTACGGCTTCTTTTTCCAACGTAGGACGAATGAGTTTTTGTTGCCCTTGAGGTTCTTGCTGATCATTTTGTGACAAAGATAAGGCCCTCCTTACTTGAGTATATGGCTGTTTTATACACTATTAGCCATTCGACTTCCGTAATTATACACGAAAACCAATGTAAATTGAATCTTTTTCGCTATTTGCATAGACATCTGGAACATCTTGGACAGGTTTCTCATCAGATTTTCAGTTCGTGTCCGTTCGGATTCCAATAATTCGAAAAAGCAATCCACCAACAAAAAAAGGATCCAGACAATATTATTTGTCCCGATCCTTTCTTGTTTACCGTACAAGTCACTCACATTATTACTGAAGATCTTCGTCTTCCATAAATGTGTTCAGGACTTCTTCGATCATATCCCATTCTGCATCCGATTCGATTGGTTCCAAATTGCCTTCTCCGCCATCCTCTGTCTCAACATAAGAGTAGGCTTGCAACTCGATTTCTTCTCCTTCAGGAGTTCCTGCTGGGTAAACCAGAACATAGGACTTTCCGAAATCTTCCGATTCGAAGGTGAACAGGATTTCGAATAACTCTTCATTTCCGTTCTCATCCACGATAGTGATGTGCTCGTGGTCGTGATCGTGGTCGTGATTATGGTCATGATCGTGATTATGTTCAGTCATGGTATGCACCTCTTTATCTAAGTATTGTTTTTATCATTCAAACAAAGGATATTGTAACGCAAACAAGGCAAAAAAACCACTCTCTTTACTGGCTGTCCAGATAATTCTGCAAAAGTATGACAGCAGCAAGTTTATCAATTACCTTTTTCCGTTTTTTTCGGGAAACATTTCCTTCATTGATCAACATTTTTTCTGCCTGGACAGTGGTCAGTCTCTCATCAACATAATCGACCGGCAAACCTAACTCTTTTTCAAGTAACTTACCGTAGGCGATGGACGCTTCCGCCCGAAACCCGATGCTGTTATCCATATTTTTTGGCAAGCCGAGCACAAACTTTTCAACTTCGTACTGCTTAACCAATTCAGCAATCCGAGTAAGACCAAATTCGCCATTGGCCTCATCGATTTTGACGATTTCTATCCCTTGCGCTGTCCATCCCATCGGATCGCTGATGGCTACTCCTACCGTTTTTGACCCGACATCCAAGCCCATGATCCTCATTGGATGATTCTGCCTGTTCCAGAAAGATAGCTCTTCACTAGTTCCTCCATGATTTCATCACGTTCGTGACGACGGATCAGGTTTCTGGCATCATTATGACGCGGAATATAAGCTGGATCTCCGGAAAGCAAGTACCCCACAATCTGGTTGATAGGATTGTACCCTTTTTCTTCCAATGCGTCATAAACAAGGGCTAATGTCTCTTGTACATTCTTTTTCAGATTGTCATCAAAATTAAACAACATCGTTTCATCTTTCGAACTCATAGCGACACCCCGGTTTTCTTTAGTATATTTACCATTCTACAAGAAATCACAAAAAACTACAACAAAGAAATGCCGCTGCCGACTCTGCAGATCGGCGCCATGACTTGTCTACTTTCCCTCCTGTTTGTATATTCCGCATTTGATTGCTTGCAGATTGGACAAACAAACAGGGACAGGCATCTTTTTTTGATACCTGCCCCCAAGAAAGGATGCTTATTTTGTATTTTCGGCAATCCAGACCGCAACATGTTTCAGCGCAGCCGGAATGCCGGTCGGGTTATTCCCCCCTGCTTGTGCCATATCAGGACGTCCGCCGCCCTTTCCGCCAGCAAACGGAGCGATCGTCTTGATCAGATCACCGGCTTTCAGGCCTCTCTCCAACTTGTCTTTGGCAACTGCAGCCAGCATATTGACTTTGCCGTCTGTGGCCGAAGCTGCCACGAAAAGATCGGAGACAGCCTTTTGACGCCATTGGTCAGCCAATTGACGCAAGCCATTCATATCTTGATTCTTTGTTTCATAGGTGATGTAAGTGACACCGTTGACGGTCTCCACGTTCTCAAAGAGATCTTTGGCTTCGGCATTCATGATTTTTGCTTTCAAGGACTCGTTTTCGCCTTGCATTTCCTTCATTTCTTGCTTCAGTTGATTGATTTTACCGGCCACTTCTTTTGTTTGTTGTGCTTTCACCAGCTGCGCCGCTTCGTTCAACTCAGCTTCTTTTGTACGGAAATACTGATAAGCTGCCTGTCCGGTCACTGCTTCGATACGTCGGATACCTGCACCGATTCCGGATTCGGACAAAATCTTGAAGACGCCGATATCCTGTGAATTTTGAACATGGACTCCGCCGCAAAGCTCGACTGAATAGCCGCCTACATCGACTACACGGACTTCTTTGCCGTATTTCTCGCCGAACAAAGCCATAGCGCCCATTTCTTTCGCCTTATCGATGGTTGTTTCGACTGTTACGACCGGCAAAGCTTCCCAAATTTTTTCATTCACGATCTCTTCCATCCGCACCAACTCTTCTGCTGTTACTTGGCCGAAATGCGTGAAGTCAAAACGAAGCTGATTCGGATTCACCAATGAGCCCGCTTGGTTGGCATGATTTCCCAAAACATCCTTCAGCGCTTGGTGCAGCAGATGCGTCGCTGTATGGTTTTTCGTGATGTTTCTTCTGCGGGATTCATCCACGTGCAGGACATAGGTTTCGTTCGAATGGATTTCCTTCAGGACACGCGCGATATGCATGGTTTGGCCATTCGGGGCGCGTTTGACGTCTTCGATTTCCGCAATCACTTCACCCGTTTCGGTTTCGATTGTTCCTTTATCCGCAACTTGCCCACCCATTTCTGCATAAAAAGGCGTTTCCCGGAAAATGATCTGAACGCGGTCTTCTGCAGCAGCTCTCTCGACGATGTCGTCATTCGCCACCATCACTGAAAGCTCGGATGAAATTTTCGTTTGATCGTAACCTGAAAAAGTGCTCGGAACCAGTACCTCGGCCCAGACTGGGGATTGCACAGAGAAGGAGTCTTCCACTTGTCTTGCTGCACGGGCGCGGTTGCGTTGCTCCTGCATCTCTTGATTAAACCCTTCTGTATCGACTGTGAAGCCTTTTTCTTCGGCATATTCGCTCGTAAGTTCCAGCGGGAAGCCGTATGTATCGTACAGTTTGAAGGCATTTGTGCCGTTTACGACCGTTTCGCCCTTTTCGTTCATTTCTTCAAAAACGCTGTTCAGGATTTCCATCCCTTCGTGGATCGTTTCCTGGAAACGTTGCTCTTCGTTCGTGATGACTTTGATGATGAAATCTTGATCAGCTTTTACTTCTGGATAATAGGATTCCATAATATCTGCCACAACCGGAACCAATTCGTTCAGGAACAATTTTTCGATGCCCAATTTTTGGCCATGCATGACAGAGCGGCGGATCAAGCGACGCAAAATGTAGCCGCGGCCTTCATTGGACGGCAAGGCACGGTCCCCGATCGCAAAACTGACGGCGCGCACGTGATCAGCGATGACTTTGAAGGAAATATCCAGCGTTTTGTTTTCGCCGTATTTCTTGCCGTCACTCAACGTTTCGATTTTTTTTATGATCGGCATGAACAAATCCGTTTCGAAGTTGGTCGGTGTGTTTTGGACTACGCTCGTGACGCGCTCCAGACCCATCCCCGTATCGACGTTCTTGTGCGGCAGTGGTTCGTAGGTGCCGTCCGGTTTGTGGTTGAATTCGGAGAACACAAGGTTCCAGATTTCAAGATAGCGTTCATTTTCACCGCCCGGATACATTTCAGGGTCACCGTCAGGCAAGTCCTGGAAGGCCGGGCCGCGGTCGTAGAAAATTTCCGTATCCGGTCCGCACGGGCCTGCCCCGATGTCCCAAAAGTTGTCCGCGATCGGAACGATATGATCTTCCGGTAAACCGACTTTTTCCTGCCAAATGCGTTTCGTATCCGCATCTTCAGGATAATAAGTGACATAAAGCAGCTCCGGATCGAACGCCAACCATTTTTCGTCCGTCAGGAATTCCCATGCCCAAGGGATTGCTTCTTCCTTGAAGTAGTCCCCGATCGAGAAGTTCCCCAACATTTCGAATAAAGTATGGTGTCTTGCGGTTACGCCGACATTTTCGATATCGTTTGTGCGGATGCTCTTTTGGGCATTGGTGATGCGCGGATTTTCAGGGATCAATGTGCCATCAAAATATTTTTTCAAAGTCGCTACGCCTGAGTTGATCCATAATAAAGTAGGATCGTTGACCGGTATCAGCGAAGCGCTTGGCTCCACTTTTGACCCTTTCGTTGCCCAAAAATCAAGATACATTTGACGGATGTCGCTGCTTGTCAGATTTTTCATTATTACCTTCCTTTTCTCTTCATTGTTGTTTTTTTTGAGTGAAAATAATAAAAAACACCCCACTGCATACAAGGACGAATCACGCGGTACCACCTTGTTTGCAATGAAATGTTTTGATCATTCATTACCTCTCGGATCCGTTAACGCTGGAAGCGATAGTATTTCTACTATATTCACGCAAAGGGAGCATAAACGGATGCGTTTCCTTTCACCAAACGGAAACTCTCTTTTTTTATCCATTCCTATATCCTCTGCTTCAATCAAAAACTAGTATAACCAAAATCCCGGCCGCATGCAAGCTGTTCTTGAGAAAATCGGAACAGGTCAGATTTCTATGCGGATTGAACGTCTTGCGCAGTAATAGCCGGGTGTCAGCGGCTCTTGCTGCTTACCGTTTAAGGCATCCGCATGGTTTTCATAATAGGTAGCGTACGGCAGCAGTTTCTCGAGAATATTCTCGGCTTGGATGGAAATCCAGCCGCCTTTGACCAACAAGCCGTCTTCGACCAGCTCCGGTCCCCAACCCATATTTGCGATTTCCAGACCGAACATGTTCTTTTTGTACAGATGACTATCTTCCGGTTCGAACAGGTTGCGGTGCAACTGATTGCCCCAACGGAAAAGCCTGCGGGTCGACGCACCGCAGCAATATTCCCACTCATCGCTGGACAATAGCCCCATGCCATCCTTCTCCAATTGCTTGCGCATTTCTGCATAAGTGGTCTGGTAAGGCGCGAAAACTGTGTACGAATCCAAATCTTCGTTCTGCCTCAGAAAGAAATCATCGTTTTGGACCAGATGCGCTGGAAAGTCCGCAAATACCGAGGAGCCGGTGGCGCTCGGCATCAAAGCCTGATGAATAGCCTTTTCGTGCATGCTGAACCAATCGCTCTGTCCTTCAAATTTTCCATTTATGACTGCATAATTCCCGATTTTCGTCATCCCTACATAATTAGGACTGACCTCCACCAACAATGGCGCAATCTCTGTCGTCCGAAGCTGGGACATTTGGCTGTTGACCAACTCTTCTAAATCCTCCAAAGAATGGATCGGTCCAATTTTTTTCTTCATCCAGTGATCGTCATGCAAAAACTCAGCACCTTGAACCGAAAGCTTCAGGCAGTTTTCGATGGCGAGGTACATCTCTTTCCTGTCTGAGCTGATATCCAATGGATCCAGCCCGTTGATTCCACTGTCCCACCCTAGTACGGCCTCCTTGTGCCCAGGCACAAAAACGAACGGTGCGCCGTTGATGTCCACTGTAAACGTCTCGGTCTTGATTCCACCCATCTGGTAATACGCCGGACGGATATCCGCGACAGACAACAGGGGATTCACAAAATAACGGACAACACTGCTGGCCAGAACAAGCTTGTGCTCCATGGGGATATTCTTCCAGTTCGGATTCATCAATTGATCAAATAGTTCCATGATACCACTCTCTTCTTGTAGCTGTATTGGAAAACCAGAAACTTGCTTTACTGTCAGTATAGCAGAATATTGAGGCGGCGAGTAGTTTATTTCTTTTACGGAGTCGATCGGCTTTGGTTGCTTTTTGATCGTAGCGCCTTGCGCTGAATGATTTCCTGGCAACCGAAAAGTCCGCAGGCAAACTCTTCATTGCCTGCGGACTTTCCCCGGTTTATTTTCCAGTCATGAACATTTCCGGCGTTACATTTTCCATGCCGATCATCGGATCGATGCTCCCATCGGAAATCTGTTCACTGGTCAAATGGTAGACGGGTACTATTTTTGGAGCTTTTTTATCTTCTTTATTTATGCTTGTGGATTCAGCAGCTTCATTTCCGGCGCTTGGAGCCTTCTTTTCCTTGTCCTCGGCAGGATCTGCGGCAGCGAAGACCTTGTCAGTATTCAGGTTGCGTTCCAATTTTTCATGCAGCATCGTTTTCCGGATATCGCCCGTGCTTACGACAGCCGTTTCGAAAGCTTCGTAATCCCCGCACAAAATCAACTTGCTTTTGCTCCTGGTGATGGCTGTATAAAGCAGATTGCGGCGCAGCATCCGCCCGTACTGTTTCACCATCGGCAGAATGACCATCGTAAATTCGCTGCCCTGCGATTTATGGATGGAACAACAGTAAGCCAAAACAAACTTGTTCCAATTGTTCCGATTGTAGGTGACTTCCACGGTATCGAACAGGATCGTGATCTGGTCGACCTTCTCTTCCGTTTCCTTGGCGAATTGGATGGCAGTGATTTCACCCATATCCCCGTTAAAGACATTATTTTCCGGTTGGTTCACCAACTGAAGCACCTTGTCGCCTACCCGATAGACGACATCAAAAAAAGCGACTTCCCGTCTTTTCTTGTTCCCTTTCGGATTGAAGATCTCCTGCATCATCGTATTGATGGCATCAATGCCGGCAGCACCTTTGTACATCGGCGCCAGAATCTGGATATCCTTCGCGGTGAACCCTTTTGACTTCGCTTTTTCGACGACTTGCCGGATCACCGGTTCAATCTGGTGCGTTTGGCAAGGCAGAAACGAGCGGTCCGCTTGATTGTTCCGAAAATCGCGCGGGAGGATGCCGTTCTTGATTTCGTGCGCCAACGGGATGATCGATGAATCGCCGGATTGCCTGAATATCTCGTTCAGCTCGACTTGCGGTAACGCTTTGCAGTTCAGAAGATCGAACAACACCTGGCCTGGACCGACTGACGGCAATTGGTCCTTATCCCCCACAAAAAGCACTTGCATACCCGGCGGAACGGATTTTAAGAGTCGGTGCATCAGCCACGTATCCACCATCGAAACTTCGTCGATGATCAACAGCTTGCCTTCCAGCTCTTGCGTATAAAGTTCATCGGATTCCTTTTCCTGGCCGGTCAAGCCCAGCAAGCGATGAATCGTGCTGCCGGGCAGACCTGTCGTTTCCTGCATCCGTTTTGCGGCACGTCCTGTCGGAGCGGCAAGCAAAATTGGGAAAAGTCCGTCTTTGTAATCCTTAGGGTCTTCCGGCAGATCGTTCAATTCGGAGAACATGCGGACAATCCCTTTCAGAACGGTCGTTTTACCGGTACCGGGCCCACCTGTCAGGATGAAGAACGGTGAAAGCAAAGCTGCTTTTATCGCTTCGATTTGGGAGGCCCCATAGCGGATCTGCAGATTGGATTGTAGATTCTCGATTTCCAGATCCAAATTCACTCCCGGATAAGCAATTTTTGTTTTCCGTTTCAGCAGTCTATCGATCGATGATGCGATGCCTTCTTCGGCGAAATAAAGGGACGGGATGGCAAAGCGGCTGTGATCCTCGACCACTTTCATATCCATGACCATTTCCATCAACGCTTCGATTACCGGTGCATCCTCGATGATGAAGCGCCGGCTTTGTTCAAGCAAGTGGATTGTTCGCTCAAGCAAGACGGTCCCATCGACATAGGTATCACCGTTCGACAGGCAAAGTTCCTGCAGCGTCGCTATCAGGCCGCCTTTCAGACGGCTGCTGTGATCCGGAGCGAAGTTCAACTCCTCCGCCAGCTGATCGGCTTTCTTGAAGCCGATGCCTTCGATATCCTCGAGCAGTCGGTAAGGATTTTCATTTAGGACAGTCAGCGTTTCGGTGCGGTAGAAATGAAAGATATTCGCTGCCTGATTATTGGAGAAGCCATAGTTACCCAATGCAATCAGGATCTTCTCGGTTCCTTGCGTCTGCATCAGTACATCGCGCATCATTTCCCTTTTTTTGGGCGTCATGCCGCTGATGCTTTTCAGAGCTTCCGGGTCATCAAGGATGACGTCGACCGCTTCCGCGCCAAAAGTCTCCACGATTTTTTCGGCTGTCCGTTTACCGATGCCTGGGAAACGTTCCCCCGACAAGAATGCAATCAAGCCGTTCTTGGAGGTGGGTTTTTCCTGCTGATAGGAAGTGGCTTGGAATTGGACACCGTATCTTGGGTGCTCCACGACCTCACCGAAAAAGCGATAAGCTGTATCTTCGGTTATCTGGCCGAAGCTTCCCGTCACAACAATTTCATCCTGCTTTTGCGGGAGATTCGATTCATTGACTGAAATCAGCATGACTTTGTAGAAATTACTCGCGTTTTCAAAGAAAATCGCTTTGATTTCTCCGACGATATAGCCTTGTTCTGTATCCATCCGGATGATCCCCTCCCTTTTTTAAAATATTCAGATTTGTAACAAGATTCCTTAAGAACGATACCACAATTCGCGCCCAAATTAAAGAGAGGCCGGAGAAAAAACCGGCCTCTCACTTATTGTTTAAATGTATTGGAGGACACGGTCGGCTTGATATGCCTTGTCGATCGTTCCCCCACCTAAGCATTCCATCCCATCGTAAAACACAACGGCTTGGCCAGGTGTGATGGCACGGACCGGCTCCGCAAATTCCACACGTGCAGTCGTTTGGTCTTCGTTCAGATAGACAGTGACCGCAGTGTCTTTTTGGCGGTAACGGAATTTTGCCGTGCAGGTGAAGACGGATGGCTTCTTGCCTTCGGATGTGAAATGGATATCGGTCGCATCCAGGCTGTCCGCATACAGATTCTCATGATGGTAACCTTGGCCCACGTAGAGCGTGTTGGTCGCCAGATCCTTGCCGATAACAAACCATGGATCATCGGATTCCCCGCCTCCGCCGATTCCCAGACCTTTTCTTTGCCCGATTGTATAGTACATCAATCCCGCATGCTCACCCATCACATCGCCGCTCAATGTGATCATTTTCCCCGGGATCGCCGGCAGAAAATTCGTCAAGAATTCTTTGAAATTCTTCTCGCCGATGAAACAGATGCCTGTAGAATCTTTTTTCTTCGCTGTCGCCAAGCCTGCTTCTTCAGCCATGCGGCGCACTTCCGGCTTTTTGATTCCACCCAGCGGGAACATCGTTTTGGAAAGTTGCTCCTGGGATAGCTGATTCAGGAAATAGGTTTGGTCCTTGTTGTCGTCCACTCCTCTGAGCAGATGAGCGGTGCCGTCTTCATCACGGACGACTTGCGCATAGTGCCCTGTTGCGACATAATCCGCACCCAGTTCCATCGCATAATCCAAGAAAGCTTTGAATTTGATTTCTTTATTGCACATGACATCCGGATTCGGCGTCCGGCCCTTTTTGTATTCGTCCAGGAAATATTGGAAGACCTTGTCCCAGTATTCCTTTTCAAAATTGACGGAATAATAGGGAATACCGATCTGTTGTGCGACAGCCTGAACATCCTTGTAATCTTCCGTTGCCGTACAGAATCCGAATTCATCCGTATCGTCCCAATTCTTCATGAAAATGCCGATGACGTCGTAGCCTTGTTCCTTCAAAAGCAACGCTGTGACAGAAGAATCAACGCCACCGCTCATTCCGACCACCACGCGTATTTTTGAATTGTCTTGCATGCCTATCACACCCTTACTTGATTTGTGTATTTTATCACTTCTTACAATATATAAGTTAAACCCGATACAAAAAAACAGTTTACACCATCCCGGCGCATATTTCAAGCTTTCTCGCCTTTCCGCAGACAAGCCATTGTCACATCAGCCTGGCGATAAGCATCAGAACAATTTGATGGATCGGATAATAGAGATAGCCGGCCCATTTCGGCAGCGGCCTGAGCGCGAAAGGAACCGGCAGGAGCAGCGGAATGAGCGCCATGGCAGCGAACCCCTGCAGCGAGGGAAGTTGCAGGGCATTCACCAATAAAAACAAGACAATTCCCGCTTGCACATTTTTTTCCGACAGCACATAGATTGTCCAGCCCATCAAAAAGCCATACAAGCCGTATTCCGTAAACTGGACCAAAAAAATGGCCGGCAAGATGAACCGGTAGTCTTTGATCGACAAAGCAAACAGAGCCAAAGTGAAGAGGATATTGAAGATATTCCCGGTTTGTGCGGTTATCGGCATGCTGATGAAGCCGGTCAGAACCAAGCGCAGCAGATATTTACGGAAATCACGCGTCTCCCTGACCCCTTGTACGGTTGTGTACAAAAAACAAGGAAAAGCGATGCGTCCGACCCCCCGCAGAAAAAGCAGCGAGGGAAACAGATAATAACCGATATGATCGATCGTCATCGTGAGGATCGCAATCCATTTGATGAGTGCCGTTTTGTTGTTGTAAGCCACCCTGTCACTTCCGATCTTCTGAAATTGATTGCCGTTGCATGAAAATCTTTCACAAAAAAGCAAATAAAGCAGAAAACCCAGGAAGGAATTCTGCTTCGTCATTAGGGAAACTGTCGTTCAGACCGTATAAGGCTTCGCATCCAAATTCAGGGTTGCCAAAGCTTGTTCGATGTCTTCGATGATGTCATCCACGTTTTCAAGTCCTACCGAGAAACGGATCAGGCCCGGCGTGATGCCTGCTGCCGCCAACTGTTCGTCGGTCAGCTGCCTGTGTGTCGAGCTTGCCGGATGGAGCACGCAAGTCCGGATGTCGGCCACATGGACTTCATTGGACGCCAACTTCAGACTGTCCATGAATTTGATGGCATTTTCTCTGCTGCCTTCGATCGACAGCGAAATGACGCCGCATGTTCCGAGCGGCAGATATTTGTTTGCCAATTCATGGTATTTGTCCCCTTCTAAGCCCGGATAATTCACAAATTCGACTTTTTCGGATTTTTTGAAATATTCGGCGACTTTCAGGGCATTGCTGCAGTGTCTGTCCATCCGCACGGGCAGCGTTTCAAGCCCCAGGTTCAGTAAGAAGGCGGCATTGGCTGTCGGGTAAGCACCCATGTCCCTCATCATCTGTACCCGTGCTTTTGTGATGTACGCAGCGTTCTCGAAGCTTTCCGTATAGACGATGCCGTGATAGGACTCATCCGGTTCAGTGAATTCGGGGAAATTGCCGTTTTTCCAGTCAAAATTGCCGCTGTCGACAATGACCCCGCCCATCTGCACCGCGTGGCCATCCATGTATTTCGAAGTGGAATGGACCACGATGTCGGCCCCAAACTCGAACGGTCGGCAAAGGTACGGCGTCGGGAACGTATTGTCCACGATCAAAGGCACGTTGTTTTTGTGCGCGATCGCTGCCCATTTTTCGATATCCAGAACGGATAAAGCCGGGTTTGCGATGGTTTCGCCGAATACTGCTTTTGTGTTCGGTCTGAACATTTTTTGGATTTCTTCCTCAGGCAGTTCTTGATCGACAAAAGTGCATTCGATCCCGAAACGCTTCAAGGTTACGGCAAACAGATTGATGGTCCCGCCATAGATGGAGGCGGTGCTGATGAAATGATCGCCTTCCTTCAGGATGTTCATCAAGCTGATCATGGTGGCTGCCTGTCCGGAAGTTGTGCATAAAGCCCCCACGCCGCCCTCCATCGCTGCAATTTTCTCTTCCACGGCTGCAACTGTAGGATTGGAGATGCGCGAATACATATGTCCGGCAGCCGTCAAATCGAATAATTTTCCGATATGCTCCGTAGAGTCATATCTGTAGGTCGTGCTTTGGTAAATCGGCAGCGCACTTGGCTCGCCGTTCCCTGGATGATACCCTTCGTGTAAACATTGTGTTTCAATTCTCATTATTGGACCTCCTCATTAAGATAACGCTCATAATCTCATGTATATTTAACATTTTACCACAATTCCGAAAGGCTATGTGTAGATATTCAAGCTTGATTGAAAGATCTTTCAGGAACAACCTTCGTCCTTTACTGAACAAAAAAAGACAGAGATTATCTGTCTTCCTGCCTTGCTATTCTTCGATGAACTGTACCGTTCCATCTTCAAAGGACTTGATGCGCGCCAATGAATAGACATCCATACCTTGTTCTTCCAAAATTTTTCTGCCTTTTTGGAAAGATTTTTCGATGACGATACCGACACCGGCTATTTCCGCTCCGGCTTGGTCGCAGATTTCCATCAAGCCGTTTGTTGCCTGTCCGTTCGCCAAAAAGTCGTCGATGATCAGCACATTGTCGTCCGCATCCAAATAGTTTTTGGAGATTGTGATTTCATTTGTGACATCTTTCGTGAAGGAATAGACAGTGGCCGAATAAAGATTATCTTTCATCGTCAAACTTTTTTGTTTTCTCGCAAAAACAACTTTCACGCCCAGCGCCAAACCTGTGAATACAGCAGGCACAATGCCGGATGTCTCCACAGTAAGAATCTTAGTGATTTTTTTATCGGCGAAATACCGTGCAAACTCATCCCCTAATTGTTGCATTAATACCGGATCGATCTGATGGTTCAAAAAATTGTCCACCTTCAATACGTCGTCACCCAACACGATACCATCCTTCAATATGCGCTCTTCAAGCAATTTCATAAAAAAGCCTCCCTAATCACATTTCTTTTTATCTATCAGCCGATAGCTACGATCGGCTTGAATGACTTGTTTTAAATAACAAATGACAGTAAAACAATACAGATAATCTTCGCTTTTGTCAACTACACAAAAGCCTTAACTCCTTTCAGTCCATACATAAATCCGGGAAAACGAACAAATCTTCATTCGGACTGCATTTTATCCGCAGATGAAAAAAATGAGAAGGATCCGGCATTGCGGATCCTTCTCATTTTTAGAGGTACCCTGTCGGGCAACTATAGTTTTTAGTCTACGTATACTTCGGAACCTTTGTTCATCCATGCGTAAAGCAAGCCGATGATCAATCCACCGCCGATGTAATTTCCGATCATAGCAAAGAACCAGTTCGTCAACACGCTGCCGACCGTCATCCCGGGAAGTGCACCACCGTATGCGAAAAACGCAAGGCTGAAGGAAGAGAAGTTGGCGATAACGTGCTCAAAGCCCAAAAATGCAAAGATGAAAATGATGAAAATGGTCGAGAATAGTTTGCCGGCATCATCCTTCATATGGGCGCTCACAAATACTGTCGTATTCACGATGATATTTGCGAAGATACCTTCGGCTACCATCTGGACAGGTGTTTTGAGCAATTTCCCTTCAACTGCATGGAACAGGAAATGCTCAGCCGGTAAATCTTGAAAAATATTAGTGAATGACATAATGAATGATGCGATTGCACCTCCGATAAGGTTGAAGAGGATACAAGCGAATAAAATGGCTAAAGCTCTTTTTGGTGCCAACACCTTGCGGTATGTAGCCGCCGTCATGTACATCATATTGGATGTACCCAATTCTGTATTCATGTAGTTGATCATGACCAAAGACCATGCAAACATGAACGAGTAGAAAAATTTCCCGCTTCCGGGCAGCATGTGTTCTGCTTTTTCAGCGACCATAACAGCGATTGATGTACCCAATGTCAAAAACATACCAGCAAGCATACATCTGATGAAATATTTTACTTGTGAAGTCTCAAATAAATCTGACTTCTTTAGGGCGCTTTTATCAACTGTAGTCATGGCTGCGCCTTGATATTTTTGTTCCACTTTCTTCATCTCCCGAATTGTTTGTGCGATTCTGGATAAGTATATCATATTTCATAGGAAATGGAATGAAAAAAATAGTGTTTTATATAATTATATTAATGCACTTATAGTGTACATCGTGTTTTTTTAGTGCACATGGATCCAAACGGGTTTTTGTTTTTTTATTTTGTTGCAAAAAAAGACCGGCCGTAAGAATTTCTCTTACAGAACCGGCCCATAGTGTTTATCTGACTCTAAAATGGATTGATCACTCTGCGGCTTCAGTCAAGACACCGTTTTCGATTAGGCTGTCCAAAATATATTCCAACTGCTCTCTAGCAGCCGACATGGTTTCCTTGCCGTAGACATCCACTGTCTGCAACCCGTTGCTGGTCGTCGTGGAAACTTTGAATGTTTTCAGATCGGCAGCGACGACAATTTTCACTTTGATCCCTTGCTTATGCAGCACGCTGCTGTCCAAATCACGGACCAGTTGGAAATTTCCGTTTTTGGTTTCTTCAAAGCCATTGTCGCGCAAAGTGTATCGCTTCACCTGTTCATTCAATTGAAAGGTTTTGTCGGATCCTTTTAAAGATACATTTTTATCGAATGCCATATGCAGTCCTCCAAGATAACGTTTTCTCTATCATAACATACTTTTTTTCTTTGTTCAGCCGTTCTTGTACTGCTTATTGTGTATGTTTTGCAACAATGCGATCAACGTTTCCACCTCGTCGGTTGTGTTATCCGGTCCAAAAGAAAGGCGCAGGGATTCCGATGCGCGCGGATTATCCTTTCCGTACATCGCTTCCAATACGTGACTCGGTTCAAGGCTACCGGCTGTACAGGCTGATCCGGCAGACAGCATGATCCCTTTGAGATCGCACTGGATCAGCATTTTGTCGGCACGCATACCCGGCAACCAGACGTTCAAGATGTGCGGAACCCCTTCCGGATAGATACCGTTACATTCAAACGGAACGCCGATCTTTTCAAGTCCATTCAGGAAATAAACGCCCAGCTCACGCTTTTTGCGGTTGTTTTCTTTGCGTTCTGCTTCCATCAGAGTTACTGCCTCAGCAAACCCCTTTATGTAGGGCGTATTTTCCGTACCACCGCGGTGGTCGTTTTCTTGGCTCCCGCCATGGATGAAATTAGGAAGATGCAGGCTATTTTTACGGTATAAAAATCCTATTCCTTTGGGACCATTGATTTTGTGAGCGGAAACGGACAACAGATCGATATGCTGTTGTCCGACATCAATCTGCTCACTGCCATATGCTTGAACCGCATCGGTATGGAACAGGATATTCCTCTCGGCCAAATGCGCACCGATTTCAGCAATCGGATTGATGCTGCCCACCTCGTTGTTGGCATACATCAATGAGACCAGGATTGTATCCTCCCGAATCGCATCCTTCAAGGATTGCACCGTCACTTTTCCGGTGTCATCCACCGGCAGAAAGGTCACCTCAAAACCTAATGTCTCCAGATAGTGCATCGGATGCAGGACTGCGTGGTGTTCTGCTGCAGAAGTGATCAGGTGCTTGCCTTTCCCTCTCAAAGCCAACGCAGTCGGTATGATTGCGGTATTGTTGGATTCAGTACCGCAGCTTGTGATGATGATATCAGCCGGATCCGCTTTGATGGATGACGCAAAAATTCTGCGGGCTTGGTCGATATGCTGTCTTGTTCGCCTTCCAAGCGCATAGGTGCTGGAAGGATTCCCGTAATCTTCAATAAGCGAATCCTGAATGACTGCCACAACTTCAGGTCGCACCGGCGTAGTAGCGGCATGGTCGAAATAAATCAATTTGTTACCTTCTTTCTTTCACTTGACTTTCTAGTGTTCAAAATAACTCTTCAGCCAGCGGTACAGGCGCAGTTCGATGCTGGCATCTGTTTCCTGAGAGGAATCCTGGGGAGCAGGACCTTGTCCCAACAACTTCTTCGTTTCTTCAATATCGATAAGACAGAAGAACGCATAGGCCGCCCTTATTCTGTTGTTTGCATTCCAATACCTTTTCAACAGTGGCTGGGATTGAATTTGAACGTATTTTTCTCCTGCAGTTTCGATCCGTCCGAACAACGCATCGCAAAACAACGATTCCATCAGATAGATTGGCCAATAAACCGATTCTTTGACAGGACGGTTCGCTGCAAATGTCAGCAGCAAGCTATCGGCTTCTTCAAAATCCAATTTCCCCAAAGCGCGGACATAGGCGACCATGTAGAAGTAATCCACGAGGAAACTTTTTTGATACTGCGCATCTTTTAAACATGCGAAACGAGCATCCGGAAAATCCGCAAAAGGGACTTTTTCTTCTATGAGCTTTGCCATTTCCAGTTGCTGAAACAAGAGTTTGCGTCCGGGTAAAGATCGGTTGGCTTCCCTCAGCACGGCTCCATCATTCTGGCCTTTCGGCAACAGATTCGCTAAAGCCATCCAGACAGGCACAAGACTGAACAAAACGATCAGGGAGCCTACCTTCGGTTCCATCAAATAAGCCGAGCTGTAGAGGGTTGCCCCCGTCAAAGCATTAACTGAGATCCCACCCAGCAGATAACCGCGGTACGGCAATTCCGCATGATCCCCTTTCGGTGGTGCCATCAAGCATTGGCCCGCCAGCAAAGGCGAGGCAGTCTGAATATGATGCAGCCTGTGATCCGCTTGGCTATACTTAAAATGTCTGACTTGAAAACTGACCAACCGATATCCGCTCAACCTTCCGAACAGAAAATGTCCCGCCTCATGAAGAAAGATGTGCACGTAGATGGATAGGAACAAGCCTGTTGAAAAAACGGGAATGAGCAAGGGGTCAAAAGACAATAGCTTTCCCCAATTATTGAAGTCCTTCGTGATCAGATAGCCGTACAGCATGATAACGGCAACTGAAATGTAGAGGACAATTCTAAGAAATGACTTTTTCATGCAGTTCCCCCCTATTCTTCCTCCAGATGCATTTCCGGGAACAATAAACGCAGGATTTCCATCGTCAAACGCCGGCTTTTTCCTTGATAGGGGTATATGTGGATCAGCATGGCCGGGTTGAAATTCGCTTCGATAACCCCGTAATTTGGTTCCACTTGCTCGGCCGGTACCGAATGATCCGGGATGATGATATCCACTCCGCAGACCGCTACACCCAGTGCAGCTGCCATCTGCACCGCCAATTTTTTGTAGCTATCGTGCATCTGATCCGTAACATCAATCGAATCGCCACCGGTACTGATATTGGAATTATCCCTCAACCGAACCGTTACTCCTGCAGGCGGAATGGTGTCGAAAGTATACCCTTGACCCTGGATCGTCAACTTTTCGAGTTCTCCGGTCCCGATCAATGCCAGCGGCGTACGATGATTTTTGCCGCGCAAGCTGTCTTTGTTCTTTTCTGCGACCAATTGGCGGATTGTCTGTTTGCCGTCACCAACCACATTGGCAGGTACGCGCAACAATACGGCCTTCGTCTCATTGCCGATGACAAAGAAACGGTACTCGGTGCCGGACAGGTAATCTTCCACAAGCACATCTTCGTCTTCTTCAAATGCCATATGGATGGCTTTCTCATAACTCTCAAAGGAGGCACCATCCTTGAAGATGGAAATCCCTAGCCCATAATTAGTGGACTTTGGTTTGACGACAATGCCTTTACCGGCAAAGATAGGATAGTCGCGCAAAGCTGCTTCTGCAGAGTGATACTCTCCGCTGTCAGGAACCACAAAACCGTTCTCCGCCAATATTTTTTTGGTGACGACCTTATTTTCCATGATTAACGGACCGATATAGGTGTCCTTTGCCGTCATATTGCCTTTTTTCACATATTCGCGATGGTTTTTATAAGTCAGCGAGATGAATTGATCGTATCGGTCGAGCAAATTGATTTTCAAACCCTTTTGGATGGCGTCGAACAGCAGAATCTGCGTGGAGAGTTCCATGTCCTCAAAACCTCTCAACGCATACGGACGTTCCCAGGCGGACTCTTTGTATTTTTTTGCCAAAGATGCTGCCCATATCGCTTTGCTTTTGGATGCATCCACCGCTTTGACCATCTGTCCTGCAACTGTCTTTTCCGGATTATGGAATACTTCGATTTTTTCTTTGACGATTGCACTTATCTTCTCTTCAGCCCCGATCGCCTCCAACATCTGCAGCATCCCTTCGAGGAAAGCAACCCCTTCCGATTGGAATGCGGATGGCTGCAAAGGATTCTCCAATGCTGTCGCATAGTTCATTTCTTTACCGATTTTCATCTCTTCTTCGCTGGCATCTTTCTCGATCCACAATAAATAGAGCAGGAAATAATGGATGAAGTACATGTCCTCTTTATGCATGCCGAACTCAGCAAATGGGTTCAGATCGAACAACCTGAATTCGAGATAGGCGATTCCGTTCGTCAGCAAATCACGCGCTTTGTTTGCCCCTCTGAATCTGACAGTGGAATAAAATTCTTTTTCGGCAATGAGCTTACCGGTAGTCACCATTCCCTCGATATCCTGCACATAGGCATCAATCGATTCAAAAGAAACATGCACGTCCGTATTATTGACGTATCCGTACTTGCTGCTGCGGATGCTTCTTGTGTACCCATCCAGAGGCAATTCATGCTGCGACTCCTTTTCGAAGTAGGAGCTGTCGGCGGATATCGACCCTCCCATCAGATAGGTCATGATCCATTGGTGACGGATGAAGTTATGCGCCATCTTCAAATACACATCCGATTGGAACTCCTTAAGCGTACTGGTCGACCCGGAAAGCTGGTGAAGTTCTTTGATGAGGGCAGCATTCAACTCGAAATTGAAATGAATGCCGCTGACCATCTGCTTCTTGTTCCCGTATACCGACACCAGATATTCCCGGTAGGCAACGTCATCCGCACTGTCCAATTTGGCTACCTTGATTTCTTCGCTCGCCGGCATGATCGGCGGAATGCTGCAAGGCAACAGATACTCATCTTCAGGTAAGGAACGCAGCACGACATCGTGGATAGCCATCAACCATTCATGCGTTTCCTCGATCGATTGCATCGGAGGTGTGATCAATTCTGGTTGGCTTTCCGCAAAGTCAGTCTGTATGTAAGGATGGAAACTACGATTTCCGAATACCGCCGGGTGATTTGTACGGGCGATTCTGCCCTCACCCGTTATCCGCTGACTTTCTTTTTCGATTCCAAAAGAGGCTTTCGAAAATAATGCCGATAATTTATGTGTTAAAATAATCTCTTTGAAATCCGTCATTATGTACGCTCACTTTCTGCTTCCAATTTTCAATGTATTCATTATAGCTTTTCTGCTTGTAAATAGTAAAGATGTTGCTTGGCTTTCTTTTCAATCAATTTTCACGAACCTGACAAAAAGAAATGAAGCGGCGAATGTTTGTTCTTTTTTATCAGATGGCATATAATGGATAGAGAAAAAGGAGCGTAGAATGATGAAACAACCTTTAGCATACCGTATGCGTCCCGTCCATATCGATGAAGTCATCGGTCAAAGTCATCTGGTCGGCGAAGACAAAATCATCCGCCGCATGGTCGATGCCAAGATGCTTTCTTCCATGATACTTTATGGCCCACCGGGAATCGGCAAAACCAGCATAGCGAGCGCCATCGCCGGATCGACACATTCGGCATTTCGGCAACTGAACGCCGCCACCGACACAAAAAAAGACCTTCAGATTGTCGTGGAGGAAGCCAAATTTTCCGGGCAGGTCATCCTCTTGCTTGATGAAGTGCATCGCTTGGACAAACCCAAGCAGGATTTTCTGCTGCCGCACCTTGAAAGCGGCCAGGTCATCCTGATCGGCGCCACTACCGAAAATCCATACATCAGCATCAGTCCCGCCATCCGGAGCCGGACCCAAATTTTCGAATTGAAGGCCCTTACCACAAAGGACGTCATATTGGCGCTGGAACGGGCCATTGCGGATGAAAAACGCGGTTTGGGGAAAGAAAAGATTGCGATCGACGAAGAGGCCTTGCTTCATTTCGCCAGGAGCACGATGGGTGACGTCCGCGGTTCGCTCAACGCCTTGGAATTGGCTGCCCTCTCAACCAAACCGGATGCAGACGGCACCATCCACATCACCTTGGCTATCGCTGAAGAGTGTGTCCAAAAGAAAGCGCTGGTCCACGATAAGAATGGCGATGCCCATTATGATGTCATATCGGCATTCCAAAAATCGATCCGCGGCAGCGATGTCGATGCGGCCATGCATTATTTGGCCAGACTGTTGGAAGCCGGAGAATTGCTGATTGCCTGCAGACGCTTGATGGTTTGTGCCTACGAAGATATCGGCTTAGGTAATCCACAAGCTGTTTCCCGTACCGTTTTGGCCGTTCAGGCTGCCGAAAAGTTGGGCTTGCCGGAAGCACGCATTCCTTTGGCCAACGCTGTCGTTGATTTGGCACTTTCGCCGAAATCCAATTCGGCTTATCTTGCCTTGGACAGCGCCCTGGCGGATGTGCGCGCCGGAAAATCCGGCGACATACCGGATAGTTTGCGCGATGCCCATTACAGCGGAGCAAATAAGTTGGGTCGCGGCATCGGTTACCAATACCCTCACGATTTCCCGGACCATTGGATCAAACAGCAATATTTGCCGGACGTGCTGAAAGGTCGCCGCTACTACGAACCCGCATCGACAGGTAAATATGAACAAGCCTTAGCCAACCAATTGCAGAATCGCTTCAATAAAGATTCCTGAGGATTTTATGGTAGCGTTTAACCACTTGCTGCTGGGATGTTTCCGAACCGAAACGTTTGTATTTTGCTTGCCAACGATTGATTAGTATGCTACTATACGTATATAGATTTCTGAGGTGTTCGACATATTCTCAATGTGTTGACCGAACAATTTATTACTACCTTGGGATCCTGTTTATCTCGGTGGATAACACGCCTTATCATTTGGTAGTTAGAGACTGGATATTGGAGCCCACCTGCTTATATGCGGGTTCAAAACTAGTAGAATATACTCACCGGCACCATCGGATTTCTAATAAAGTTTTATACTTTTGGAGCTGCTCTTTGAGCAGCTTTTTTTGCAGACTGGAAAGCACAGGAAAATACTTTCTCAGTACTTCCCCGTGACTTCCTTGAGGAGGACGCACATTGGTAGAATTGTTGATTGCTCTTTTTTCACTATTGCTGGTTTCAACCGGACTTTTCATGACATTGAAAGGCCCCACTGTTTTCGTGCTGGCTCCGGACCGGATCACTGAACAACAACGCCTGCAGATCTGGCTCTTTTTCCGGAATGGCGGAGCTCTGTACATGTTGATCGGATTCCTCTGTCTGTTGACGATTTTCTTCAGGAGTACCCTGCTTTATATATTTGCTGTAATGATTGCCTCAGGGTATACAGCACTCTTCAGCATCCGACTGGCCGGCATGATGAAAGATCAAGGCCGGTAATCAATAAATTCCCGAAAAAAATCGCATACGCTTTCATTTTTAGGGAAAGTGAAGTAAAATAAACTTGTAAGCGATACTAGTTTAGAGGAGTGGTTAATATGTTTCAAGAGTATAAGAAGATTTTGATACCGGTTGACGGATCCAGAGAATCAGAATTATCCTTCCGTAAAGCAGTGGAAGTAGCCAAACGGAACAAAGCAGCCATCATCATCACTCATATTATAGATACAAGAGCCATCCAGACCCCTACAGGCTTTGAAGGCAGTTTTACGGATGAAATCGTCCGCCAATCCAAAACATTGATGGAAGAATACAAAACTTATGCTACGAATGAAGGCATAACCGATGTTCATACCGTCGTCGAATATGGATCTCCGAAGGCCATCATAGCAAAAGATTTGCCTGCCGAATACGGTGTGGATCTGATCATGATCGGTGCGACCGGCCTTAATGCCGTCGAGCGGCTGTTCATCGGCTCTGTATCCGAGTACGTCATCCGCAATGCACCTTGCGATGTGCTGGTCGTCCGGACCGACCTCGAGAACAAACCCAAAGCTAAGAAAAGCTGAACGGGTTCGTTCAGCCCTGATTAAGGAAACACTGTGACCTAATCGGTCAAGTACTCTGATGTCACAGTGCGACATCAGAGGGCCTCACTACGAAATCAGTTGGATGGCCTGATGACAGGATTAAGCGATTGAAATCGCAAGAGTCATGACAATTTAGGAAATCTGTCCTCGCAACGTTCCCTACGGTCACCTTGTACTGGGGCTCTAAAGGATGAATCCCTAAGAGTCCCATGCAACTGAGCATCGAAGAGCGCAATTGCTGAGAGACTTCCGAAACAAAAGGAATCAACGTGACCGTACCGGTCAGTTGTATCATGTTTCTAAGCCATCAAAAATGGCAAGAACCATGACAAGTCGAACAGTATGTCTTGGCTCGCAGAGACAAGAGGTTCCTTATTCTTTTTTCCGAAGGGCTAACCCGTGAAGCTGGCCATCAAATTTGATGGCATGAAAAAATCCGTTATGCCGAAACATCGGCATAACGGATTTTTTATTTCAAATGATTATTTTTCGCTGAAACGAACGACGTCGCGAGCGATCATCAACTCTTCATCTGTAGGGATCAACAGTACTTTCACTTTTGAATCTTCAGTTGAAACGATTCGCTCAACACCGCGTACGTTGTTCTTTTCATCGTCGATTTCGCAACCGAACCAAGAAATGCCATCGATGATGATTTTGCGGGTAGGCGCAGCATTTTCACCGACGCCGGCAGTGAAGACGATCGCATCCACACCATTCATGAGCGCAACATACTGTCCGATGTATTTAATGATACGGTTATGGAAGATATCCAATGCGATTTGAGCGTTCTCATTGCCGTTTTCTGCTGCTGTCTCGACATCGCGCATATCGCTTGATACGCCTGAAAGACCCAATAGGCCTGATTTTTTGTTCAGGATATCAACGAATTCGTTGATGTCCGTGATGCCCAGTTTGCCCATCAAGTACGCAATCAAAGATGCATCGATGTCGCCTGAACGAGTCCCCATCGTGATACCTGCCAATGGCGTGAATCCCATGGATGTATCGATTGATTTTCCGCCTTGTACAGCAGTTATGGAACCGCCGTTACCGATATGGCAAGTAACGATCTTCAACTCTTCGATCGGTCTGCCCAACATTTCAGCAGCACGCTCCGCAACGTATTTGTGGCTTGTTCCGTGTGCTCCGTATTTTCTGGCAGCATATTTTTCATAGTACTCCATCGGGATGCTATAAAGATAGTTTACTTTCGGCATTGTTGCATGGAAAGATGTGTCGAACACAGCAACACTTGTGATTTCAGGCAACAATTTTTTGAATGCGCGGATGCCGGTAGCGTTCGCCGGATTATGCAACGGTGCCAATTCGCCCAATTCTTCGATTTGTTCCAAGACAAGATCATCCACAAGCGCGGAATCTTTGAAGATTTCGCCGCCGGCAACAACGCGGTGGCCGACACCCGTGATCTCATCGTAGCTTGAAATGATGTTTAATGCCAATAATTGATCAAGCAATTTCTGTACTGCGATTTCATGGTTCGCAATATCTTCGGTCACCTGGAATTTTTCGCCTTCTCCGTGTTTGATTGTGAAGACGGAATCGTTCAAACCGATTCTTTCGATTATTCCGGTTGCAAGAACTTCCTTGTCAGGCATAGCATATAATGTAAATTTCAAACTTGAGCTACCAGCATTGATAGCGATGATTTTTGACATTTTTTTCTCTCCTTTAAATTGACTGAGTTTTATTATATCTCTGTTAAATATTATATCATCTTTGCGCTCCAATTGTGGAAAATATCCAGGAAAGATTGCATCTTTTGTGCGTTTTTAAGATCTGGAATTTCTCCCAAAAGCACTTGTTCGGCTTGGATCGATTTTTCACCAATTTTTTGAACAATAATGATTGATTTTTTCATTCCATTTTTATGGAACAGATCTGCTGGAAGACTCAAAAAAGCCTGTATATGAACGTTTTCTTTCAACCACCCCATTAGCACAGATGATTTATCTGTTTCAAAAATGTCGGATGGAACGATAAAAATCCCCCAACCGGATTCTTTCAAATAGTTCACATTTTGTTCAAACATTAGGAAATGCGCAAAAGAATTTCCTTCCGCAAAAGCCGTTTTGTAGTTCTTTGCGCGCTCGTTCACTGGATAATATCCGATCGGAAAATCCGATACTACGATATCAGCAGGCGCAATCAACAGTTCCTGCAGGCTGTCTGAATGGGTGTAATGGATTTTTTCCGACAACCCCAGCAAGGATCCGCTGTTGGCCGCGATACTGATCAACAGATCATCGTTGTCAACTGCTTCCGCAGTCACTTCGTTGCCCCTGTCCGCCAAATGCATCAGAACGACGTTGAGAAGATTTCCTGTCCCTGCCGCCAAGTCTGAAACATGCAACTTTTCTGTCTTATCTTTCTTTATTTCTCCGATGAAATAAGCGATCAGATACGCTATCGTGTCCGGTGTCATTTGATGATTCATCTGGAGTTTGTCTTCTTTCGTTGCCTTGATGAAAGTCAATTGGATGCTCTTGCGGATGATTTCCTTATCCAATGCATCCAAATCCATTTTTTTGTAGAGGCTGTTCAAGCGTTCGACCGCCTCGTTTGAAGGCAACCCTTCCACCTGCTGTGCTTTTCCTTCAAAGGAAAGATTTTCCAGCGTCTCGGACAACGCTTCTATATATGAAAGTTCAGCTTCTGTTTGAAGCAATTTGATGGCTTCATCCATTAATCCGAAAAGACTCTCAACATTTGTTGCTTTCAAGTCGTTCACCGTCCCTTACTTTTTGTTGTTCTGTAAAATACAAAAAAACCTGCGAAGGAAGTGACTGATCATTTGCCCCCGCAAGGTTTTTTGTGTGTATGTAATTGGTTGATCGGCAAAAGTACAAGTATTATTTAGCTGTAGGGTATACAGAAACTTGTTTTTTGTCACGGCCTAAACGTTCGAAACGAACGACACCGTCAACTTTTGCAAATAGAGTGTCATCTCCACCGATACCGACGTTAGTACCTGGATGGATTTTTGTTCCGCGTTGACGGTACAAAATTGATCCGCCAGTTACTGTTTGTCCGTCTGCACGTTTAGCGCCTAAACGTTTGGATTGGGATTCACGTCCGTTGGTAGTAGATCCGCCCCCTTTTTTGTGGGCGAACAATTGTAGATTCAATTTCAACATGTGGTTTGCACCTCCTTATTAAGTAGTACAGTTTTTATTGCATTCTTATGGTCACATAATCTGGATATGTCTGAGCGACATCCTCCAGCGAATAGAATAGATGCTTCAGTAAAATCTGCGTAATGTATTGCTGTTCCGCTTCCCTTTCGGAAAGTATTTCCGCATAGAGATACCCGCCTTCTTCATCCGCTTCATCAACAAGCATCTGATAGCCGGCTAAACGTTCAACGCTATTCACAGTTTCGATGGCCAGTACAGAAACAGCGGCACAGATAATATCTTCGCCTTCTACCCCATACCCGGCATGTCCCGTAATCTCGAAAGATAGCAGGTTGCCATGGTCATCTTCTTTAAATTTCACTTCAATCATGGTTATTCACACTCTTATGCGTTGATTGCGTCAATGATTACTTTTGTATAAGGTTGACGATGACCTTGCTTGCGGTGTGTATCTTTTCTTCTCTTGTATTTGAAAGTAGTGACTTTCTTTTCTTTGCCCTGTTTTTCAACAGTGCCTTCTACAGAAGCACCTGTTACGAATGGAGCGCCAATTTTAGTTTCTTCTCCGCCTACAAATACGATTTCATCAAAAGTTACTTTATCACCAGCTTCAGCATCTAATTTTTCAATATAGATCGCTTGACCAACTTCAACTTTCAATTGTTTACCACCAGTTTTGATAATTGCGTACATATTCTCTGCACCTCCTTATTTTACTTAGACTCGCCAAACGGAGTGCCCTTGCAGGTCTCATGACTCCTATCCGTGCGGTTGTAGCTGTGGTGCGCACATTTACAACATTAATAGTCTACCAAAAATAAATACCTGTGTCAATCTGAATAATAAAAAAAACAGGGCGGGCGCCCTGTTTTCCATTTTAAAAACGGATCATATTTTCTGAAGACCGGCCTTTGCATATGTTTCTTTGCGCAGACCATCGATGCTCAACATCACCAAAAAGCTGGCGAGGTAACAAACGGATAAGAAAACCATGACTGTCGTGACATTGGAATAATCCATCAGCAGACCGATAATGAGCGAAGAGAAACCGCCGACTGCGCGTCCGACATTGATGATGAGATTATTCGCCATGGAATGGATATGCCTCGGGTAAAGGCGACTAACAATAGCACCGTACCCAGCGAACATCCCGTTCACAAAGAATCCCACTATCGCACCACCCACCAACATCGCGATACTGCTTTTAGCCATCACGAAAAGGAAAACTGCAGATGCTGAAGCCAGCAAGAAAATACTGTATGCGATCCTCGGACCAACAGCATCCAGAATTCTGCCGAAGAACAACATCCCGATCGACATACCGATGATTGTCGAAATCATCCATAAAGAAGAATTTGAAACCGACAACCCCAAACTTGTCTGCATGATTTGCGGCAACCAGTTCATCAAGCCGAAATAACAACCGATCTGAACCACAGCCATGAACATCAGCGATAACGTTTGCCTTGCTAATTTTGGCGAGTTGAACAACTCTTTGAAGGACGGCTTCGATTCCTGGGTTTCACTGTTTTTTTCCGGTTTGGCATTCTCCGTCTCAACCAAGTCCTTCTCCGAAACGGTCAGATGCACCCACAGCACAATCAAAAGCGGAAGCAAGCCCAAAAGGAATAAGGCGTTCCATCCAAAGCGAGGCAAAATCAGGCTGGCAAGAAAAGCCGCGCTGATGTTCCCTACCATTCCGGCTACTGCATTCAAGGAAGACATCCGGCCCATTTTATGGACTGGCGTGACACGAGCGATCAGACTGATTGCAATGCCATACTCTCCACCTGTTCCGATTCCGGCAATGAAGCGAAGCGCATAGATCGTCGAGAGGTCGTCAGCGAAAAACATTGCTGCCGTCGCAACAGAAAACAACAGCAACGTTATTTTGAACAGTTTTAAACTGCCGTAACGGTCCGCAAAATATCCGAACAACAGTCCCCCTGCAAGCATCCCGATGTTCGTGATCGTTGAAATCAGACCAGCTTGCGCTTTGGAGATAGCCAAATCCGCAATGATCGAGGCCAAAGAAAGGGACAGGAACATGTTCGTCAAATCGTCAGTCCCTGACCCTACTATTGCGGCATTCAGCACGCGTTTTTTACTTTTTTCCATAATGTGTCTCCCCTTAAAAGGAATGCTCTCAGGCATTCATTATTTTTGACCAAAGGTAATTATACAGATACTTGCATAAAAATAGCAAGCTGTTTATACCTGAAAAAGAGCACATTATTTCATTTTATCAACGATTATTGACGAATTCGCTTGAGGATACGATCCGGGTACCGTATTGTTGCCCGAACTCGGTATCATGCGTAACGATCAGGATGCCGGTCCCTCCAGCTGCGATTTCCTGGATCAACTTGCCGATGCTATCGGAAGATTCACGGTCGAGCGCAGATGTCGGTTCATCAAAGCAAAGCACGCGTGGATTCAGCATCATCGCCCGAGCGATCGCGACCCTTTGCTTCTGGCCCCCGGACAAGGTCGACGGCATTGCCTCCAGTTTATCTTCCAATCCCATTTGCTCCAATAATCCGGCCGCTTTCGCCGTTAGCTCTTCGCGGCTGCCCAATTTCTGGGCAAGCGGTGCCTCCAGCAGATTTTCCAGCACCGAAAGGTTCGGGAACAAAGCGTAGTCCTGGAACACCATGCCGATTTTATTTTGGTAAAGACGCCTTTTTTTGTGGTCCACATATTCTGCGCCTTTCAGACCTTGTTTGCACAAGACGGCATCCTCGATAGAAATGGTGCCCTGGTCTGCTTTCTCCAGATTGTTGAGCAGGCGCATCAGGGTCGTTTTGCCGGTTCCGGAACGCCCCACAAGCACAACGATTTCATTTGGATCGATGTGGAATGAAAAATCATCGATTACGGTTATGTCATGATAAGACTTTGTTAAATTCATCGCATTTAATAACATGATTGCCGCTCCCCCCTAAAAGTTCCCTTTTGATTCAAGTTTGTTCAGCAGCACCGTAATGACAGCCGTAACCGATAAATAGACGATACCGACTGCCAGGAAAGGCACCAACGAGGCATACGTATTCGCAGCGATCTGCCCTGCGCGCAACAGTTCCCCTAGACCGATGACGTAAACCAAAGATGTATCTTTCACTAGCGCAATCACTTCATTCCCTACAGACGGCAATACGATCTTGGTGACCTGCGGAATGATTATTTTGAAAAACCCTCTGACCTTACCGATACCCAACACCGAAATGGCCTCGAACTGTCCTTTCGGAACGGCCGTGATGCCCCCGCGGAATATTTCCGCATAATAGGCAGCGTAGTTGATCATATATGCCAGAATCGCTGCCGAAAAACGATCCAGTGTAATGCCTATCAGCGGCAAACCGAAGAAAACAAACATCAATTGCAGCAGCAAGGGTGTCCCTCTCATGATGAAGACATATATCTGGATCAGAAAACCCAGCCACTTCGGTCCGTAAACCCGGATGACGGCGATCAGAAATCCTAACGGAATGCTGGATACCCCTATGATGAAGAACAGCGTAAGTGTCATCTTCAAGCCGTCAAGCAATGATGGCAGTATCGTCTGTATCAAGTCCATTTCATAAACCTCTTTCTTACCCTTTATTTTCGTTATTCACTATAGAACCATTTGTCGTAAATTTCATCAAAGGCCCCGTCTTCCTTCATATCGACCAAGGCTGCATCGACACGCTCCTGCAGTTCTGTGTTGTCCTTTTTGAAGGCAACCGCCATTTCGTCTTCCCCGAAGTTATCGTCCAGGACACGGTAGATGTCTTTCCCGGACTGCTTCATGTAGTAACGGCCGTAGACTTCACCGACGACGATGGCATCCACACGGCCTGACTCCAAGTCGCTGAAAGCATTATTATTGGAAGGATAAAGCACCAGATCCCCGCCCAATTTTTCAAATATCCCGGACTCATCTTCCATGATCTTGTCCACTGAACTGGAAGATTGTTGCGTCGAAACCAACTTTCCTTCCAGGTCCGCTTTCGTTTGGATGTCGCTATCCTTCAAGACGATGATGGATTGCGCATCCAAGATGTACGGTTCGCTCAAGAGGACTTTTTCGGCCCGTTCCGGCGTTATGGCATAGCCATTCCAGATCATATCGATGTTCCCTGAATCCAATTCGGTTTCCTTCATTGCCCAATCGATCGGCTGAAAAACCATTTCGGCACCGATCCGTTCACCGACTTCCTTCGCCAGGTCAACATCGAATCCGATGATTTCATTGTTGTCATCACGGAATCCCATCGGCGCAAAAGTATCATCCAAACCCACGACCAGCGTTTCCTCAGGAACAACTTCCGAGCTGGCGGAAGTGTCATCGGCAGTCCCTCCGGCGCATCCAGCCAATACCAATAGACCCGTTCCGACCAAGGCAGCTTTTTTTAGCTTATCCAACATTCGACTTTCCCCCTTAACCAACAATTTTGTTATTCAGCGAACCAAGTAGCATAGATTTCATCGTAGGTTCCATCTTCACGCATATCATTCATCGCTGCATCGATTGCTTCTTTCAGCGCGACATCTTCCTTGCGGACACCTATACCATATTCTTCGTCGCCAAAATTATCGTCAAGAACAGCAAACTTTTCCTCGCCTTTTAGTTTCATCGTATAACGGCCCAACACTTCGTCAACGACGATTGCATCACTGCGGCCGCTTTCCAGGTCATTGAACACATCGTTGAAGGTAGGGTACAAAATCGGCGCGCCCCCATCAAACTCAGCAGCAATACCCGTTTCGTCGGCATTGATGGCATCGAATGCTGCAGATCCTTGTTGCGTCGCGACGACTTTCCCGGCCAAATCGGCTTTTGTTTCGATATCACTGTCCGCCAGCGTGACAATGATTTGGCTGTTGTTCAAATATGGTTCTGAGAACAACACTTTCTCTTTGCGTTCTTCCGTTATCGTATAGCCATTCCAGATCATATCGATGTTCCCTGAAGCCAATTCGGTTTCCTTCATTGCCCAATCGATCGGCTGGAAAGTGATTTCCACATCCAAGCGTTCTGCAACCTCTTTCGCCAACTCGACATCGAAACCGACGATTTCGCCACTCTCATCTTTGAAGCCCATCGGCGCAAAGGTATCGTCCAGCCCCATCACCAATGTTTCTTTGATCCCTGAATCTTCCGACACGATTGCAGAAGAATCCTCGGCAGCGCCTCCACCGCATGCAGCCAATAAACTTGTAGATGCCAACAACATTAATGCTAATTTTTTCATATTCTTCTCCTCCATATATGTGTACTTTTTTACTGCCTTATTTTTGTGGTGGTCCCCCATCACGCCGTTTCCAATAAAAAAAGCCCTCTAACTTTCTCCTGAAAGTTAAAGGACGATTGAAGTCGTGGTTCCACCTTTTTTTGCGGCATCTTCACAGAAACCGCCTCATAACGTTCCGTTTGAAACGTCAGTGCTGTAACGGGCACAACCGAGTCAACCTACTGAGAAAGCGGATGCTGTCTTTTCGGGATCCTTGCTCAGAGATGTGATTTCACTGATTGCTATTGTCTGCTCACACCACCCGCAAACTCTCTGGAAATAGTCAAAAGTTACTTTTTCTCTTCATTGCATTTAGAATTTAAGACAATAATACCACAGCCTTCGTTAAATGCAAGCATTTCATTAAAAAACATCTCATTCATTTCTCATCAGAATCAATCATACATCCAGCCAACCAGCTTGAACAATGGATAATAAATTAGAATGAACAACACAATATTCAGCACAATGGTCGGTCCTAATCGCTCTGATGCAAATGCGCTGAAATCAAGCTGTGTGATGCCCATCAAACTGTAGAAGCCAAAAACGAACGAATCCACCATAACGATCGCGCTGATGAACAACAGCGCCAACACGAAAACATTTTCCGTCAGGTATTTCTGCATTTTCTTCACGAAGTACACGATCACCGCAAAAGCGACTGCGTAAACACCCAGAATGCCACTATAATAGCTGTCGAACAACAGACCGAACAGAACCGCATACAATTGCATCGGCTGCTTCGGGAAATAGTAGGCAAACAGCACGAACCCGAACAGCATCAAGTGCGGCACGAGAATATACTCTTCACTGACAAACTGACCCGGGAAGGCGTTGATCAAAAATCCATCCAAGATCAAAAGCAAGTAAAGCATCAGAGGGATGAAATAAGTGTGATGTAAAGATCTGTTCTGCACCATCACTCACCACTCCCGCTCAGCCTTTTGATGACGGTCACGAACCGGATATTGTAAACCTCTCCGGCAGGCTCAATCGTCACTTGCTTGAAGAGACCGTAGCTGTCCATGGATACTTCTTTGACGGTACCGATCAATAAGGAACTCGGCGAAACGCCGCCCAATCCGGATGTCGCCACGCTGTCTCCGGGATTGATCACCGCATCGGGAGCAATTTGGGACATGGAGAGCCTCTTCGTATTTTCATCATAGCCGTTCACGATTCCATGAACAGGCCCGGATTCGGTTTGGATCTCTGCTGACACGCGGTTAGTCGTGTCGTTTGAAGTAGTCAGCAAGAGCACTTTCGCACTGGTTGAATTCACTTCGGATACACGGCCGATCAGACCGTTTCCGGCCATCACCGACATATCGACCTCCACCCCATCATTGGATCCTTTGTCGATTACGATCTGGTTCAACCAGCTATCCGGGTTGCGGGAAACCACAGAGGCATTGATCTGTTCATATTCCGATAAAGTATTCTTCAATTCAAGTTCTTCCTGCATCCGCGCATTTTCTTGTTCCAGATTGTAGACTTGCACTTGCAGTTCATAAACGGTATCAATTTTACTTTTTAAAGATTGGTTTTCTTCATACGTATTCATCAGGTTATCGACTGAATCAACAAAATTCGCCACTACTTCCGCTGGCTTAGAAAATATTCTCGCAATGGAGCCTGTCACATCGTTCCCCACTTGTTGCGGTACCGATGTATCTTCTCTGTTGTTGGTTAGAGAGTATGCTATCAAGCTGATAAAGGTAATCACACTGATCAATAGAATAATCAATTTTTTATTGTTAAAAAACTGATTCACATTGACACCTCATTTCGTACATCACTTTCAATTGCATTCATTATGGCTTACTGTCTAAAATTTTTACGCTTATAGACGTTAATGTTCTTCAATGTTTCGCCTGTCCCGATGGAGACGCAATCCAATGGATCATTGGCGATAAATACCGGAACTTCCGCTTCCGCCGAAATGACTTCAGCGATATTCTTCAGAAGAGCGCCGCCGCCTGTCAGAACGATGCCATGATCGATGACGTCAGCCGATATTTCAGGTGGCGTCTCTTCCAGCACTTCCCTCACGGAAAGGATGATATTCTCGACCACATCATGAATCGCAACCGCAATATCCTCGGCATGGATCTCCAGAGTCTTGGGCAAGCCATTCACCATATCACGGCCCCTTATTTCCATGGAACCGTAGGAAGCTGCTTTTTTGATATCGGCACAACCGATCGCTATTTTGATGTCTTCAGCAGTCCGTTCGCCGATCAACAGGCCATACTTTTTGCGTATGAATTGAATGATCGCCTCATCCATCCGATCGCCACCGGCTGTACTGGAGCGGCTCGTAACGATTCCTCCGAGTGAAATCGTCGCAACATCCGTCGTCCCGCCACCGATGTCCACTACCATGTTTCCCGTAGGCGCGTGCACCGGAAGACCCGCCCCCACCGCGGCAGCAAAGGGCTCTTCGATGATGAAAGCTTCTTTGGCGCCGGCGGTCCGGGTAGCATCAAGAACTGCCCGCTTCTCGACTTCCGTAACACCACTCGGTACGCAGACCATCACATATGGTTTGATGAATGTATTCCCAGTCGCTTTTTTGATGAAATATTTCATCATTGCGACAGTTGTATCATAATCCGCAATGACACCTTCTTTCATCGGACGCGATGCCACGATGGTACCGGGTGTCCTGCCGAGCATCTGGAAAGCTTCTTCTCCAACGGACAGAATCTCTCCCGTATGGATATTTTTGGCGACGACAGAAGGTTCTCTGATCACGATGCCCTTGCCGGCTATGAAGACGATCGTATTGGCCGTACCTAAATCAATACCGATGTTTTTACCTTTAAAATTCAAACTTACCAAGTACTTCTCATCCTTCCGTCTGATTGACTACAAACTCTCCCACAAACAAATTCTTTTCTATTTTACCACAAACCGGAACAAGAAAAACACCAATGTAACAAACAAAAGAAAGAATTAATCAATTTGACAGGAATGCAGTCGATTGGTAATACTGCCCCCAATTCCCCTCCTGATCGACACAATCTATTCGCACTATTCACAGGGAATATCCGGGCGGATCGGAGTTCCAGGACGAACATCGGACATCCGGCATTTAAAAAGGCCCGAGACAGTGTCCCGGGCCTTTCGATCGATTAAGTTAAGATAAATTAGATTTTTTCAACGTTGGCAGCTTGCGCTCCACGATTTCCCTCAACGATTTCGAATGAAACGGCTTGTCCTTCTTCCAATGACTTGAATCCGTCGCCTAAGATAGCTGAGAAATGTACGAATACATCATCTCCGCTTTCGCGTTCGATAAATCCGAAGCCTTTTTCTGCGTTAAACCATTTTACTGTTCCATTTTCCATGAAAAATTCCTCCTCGTGCAAAGCACTCTAAATTGTTATTCTTGCTTTTGGTACGATAGGAATGTTCATGACAATCTTTTCTTTACCAAACAAAAACACTAACATAATGATATATCAGGTTTGCCGATATTGCAAGTTTTTTGCCATCAAATTTTCATTTCAGCTTGCCCAAGCGGAACTAAATGATGCCGTATTCCCGCAGGCTGAGATAATCGTCGACCCCGATGATGAAATGATCGAGGATTTCGATCCCCATCATTTCTCCGCACTCCACCATCCTTCGGGTAAAGACCAGATCGGCTTCCGAGGGATCGGGATTACCGGAAGGATGATTGTGCGCAAGGATGATCCGTGCAGCGGCAAATCTTACCGCCTCCCGGAAGATTTCGCGCGGATGCGCAACCGAACTGTTCAGACTGCCGATGAAGATCGTCTTCTTCTTGATGATTTCGTTCTTTGTGTTCAGATAGACAGCCACCACGTGCTCTTGTTGGAGGTCGCGCATCTCTTTCTGCAGAAGTGTCCCGGCACTTTGCGTCGAGGTGATCGTTCCGCTCTTCAGTTGCGTGGCATTGGCTATACGCACGCCCAATTCGACACAGGCCTTGATTTCGATCGCTTTGGTTCGACCGATTCCGTGGATCGCGGTCAATTCTTCCAGCGAGGCCAGCTTCAAGGAATGTAGATCTTCGAACTCATTCAGCACCCGTAAAGCCAACTGCATAACATTGCTGTCTCTGGGTCCCGTCCGCAGAACGATCGCCAATAATTCATGCGTCGCCAAGGCTTTTTCTCCGAATTGATCCAATCTTTCACGCGGGCGCGAGGCTTTGGGAACCTCCATCAGCAGATTTGTTTCTTGCACCATCCTGTTTTACCCCTTTCCTTCCGTCTACTCAATAGATACGCAAGAAGGAGCGGAACAGGTTATTTCTCTTTCAACCAATCTATGACCGCATGCAAGTCCGGCAAAATCGCTATCGTTTTCGCCTTGGCTTCATCATCGGGAACGATCAGATCGGGGATCATGATCACTTCGATACCCGCATCATAGGCCGCGCGGATGCCGTTAAGCGAGTCTTCCAGGATCAGACAGTCCTCTTTCGGAATGTCGAGGGGTTTCCAGGCGGTCAGGAAAATTTCCGGATCCGGTTTGGCGAAGGACACTTCATCACCGCAGACTTGGTAGCGGAAGTACTGCGAAATATCAGCCAATTCAAGGTAGAAGCTGACTTCTCTCCTCCTGCTGCTGGAAGCAACGACGCAGACCACGCCTTCCTCCTTCAGAAAGCCCAACAGATCGTAAAGTCCTTTTTTGATCGGCAGCCCCTGCTCGGAGGCGATGTCCGTCTGCCTCTTCTTCATTTTCCTCAGGAATCGTTCCGCCAATTCAGCATCGCCGAAGTCGGAAGCCAATTCAGGCATCACATCTTTATCGGACCGCCCTACTTGCTTCAGGTAATAATCGAAGTCGAACGCTATCGGCAAAGCAAGTTCTTCAGCCAATTCGCCTTGCGCCTGATATCCCAACGTTTCCGTATCGAACATCAATCCATCCATATCAAAAATGACCGCTTTTTTACGCATCTCAAAACTCCTTATCCTTTAATAAATAATGTCTTACTTCGGAAAGAAAATACAGCGAACCGGTAATCAACAACAGGTCTTCTTCAGCTTGTTTCGCCTTCAGATCATCGATCGCAAAGCGCCAATCTTCGTAGGCTGCAGCTTCCGGCACGTCCACCCGCTCGCACAATTCTTTGACTGATGCAGCCCTCGGGAAATCGAAGCTGGTCACGTGCAGCCTGCTACCGGGAATCGACTTGATCAACTGGCCCATTTCCTCCAGATCCTTATCCGCCAAAGCCGCCAACAGGATGGTGATGCCCTTATCAGAAAACTTCTTCTTGATCGCTTCAGCCAGCACTTCCATAGCCGGGATATTGTGGGCGCCATCCAGCATGATGAACGGTTTTTGCGAGACAATTTCCATCCGGACCGGCCAAGCCGTTCCCAGTAACCCTGATTTGATCGTGGTCTCCGAGTAACTTAAAGCGTGCTTTTCGCAGAACAGCAGGAAAGTTTGCAACGCTGTAGCCGCATTGTCGACTTGATGGCCACCCATCAGTGCGATTTCAAGGTTCTCGAAGCTGCCTAACGAAGACGAAAAATCAAAGACTTCATGATAATCGGAACCCTCACGCCAATTGGCGATGCTGAAGTCCCGGCCGAACTCATACAAAGGCGCGGTTTTCCCCCCTGCAGTGTCCCCCATCACTGACAAAGCTTCTTCAGGCAATCTTCCGATGACGACAGGTGTCCCTTGCTTGATGATCCCGGCCTTCTGGTAGGCGATCTCCGCAATGGTATCCCCAAGGATATTGCTGTGGTCTTTGCCTATCGTCGTGATGAGCGACAAATCCGGCTCGGCAACATTTGTGCTGTCGTAAAGCCCGCCCAGACCGACTTCCAACAATACGACATCGCAAGGATGTGACCCAAAATAGGAAAACATCATGGCGGTCACTACTTCGAATTCCGTCAGCGGCCCCATATCCGTCTGGCCGATTTCTTCGTAGAGTGCATGCAGGATGTTCGCTTGCTCCAATACGTCTTCATCCGGGATATTCGCCCCATTCACGCTGATCCTTTCATTGAAACTGACGATATGCGGCGAGGTGAAAGTCCCTACCGTATAGCCGGCAGCCATGAACAAACTTCGTAAATAAGCAACATTCGATCCTTTTCCGTTCGTTCCGGCTATATGGATGGATCTGAATTTGCGCTCCGGGTGATCCATTTTTTCCATCAACCATTTCATTCGGACTATTCCCGGCTTAGGACCCATGCCTTTGCGGGTATGGATCCATTCCATCGCCTCTTCATAAGTTGCAAACATCTACCTCTTCACTCCATTTCTATTTAAGAAGAACCCTATCTACAAAGGAACTTGCTAATAGGGTTCTTCCTGTTCGATTCAATTGAATTCGCTGTTTAGACTAACTGCTCTTTTAAGGCAGCGATGCGTTCTTGAACGGCCGCCAATTTTTCGCGGTATTCCGTTCCTTTTTGTTTTTCCCCGTCGATTACAGCCTGAGGGGCTTTGCTGACGAATTTTTCGTTATTCAGTTTGCTTTCCACACGGTCGACTTCTTTGGTCAATTTCTCCGCTTCCTTTTCAAGACGGGAAATCTCATCTTCCAATTTGATCAGACCGGCCAACGGCATGTAGACTTCTCCGCCTGAGAAAACCGCAGTGACGGCGTCGCTGGCAGCTTGGATATGCTGGCTGATTTCAAGTGTATCCGGATTGCAGAAGCGGACGATGTACGATTCGTTGGCGTGGAAAATCGCTTCAGTTGCTGCGTCATTCACTTTCAATTGCATCGGAACTTTCTTGGATAACGGCGTATTCATTTCAGCGCGGACATTGCGGACGCCGCGGATCAATTCAATCAGTTTCTCCATCGCTTCTTCAGCCGCTTCATCGATATGGCTTTCATCCGCTACCGGGTAGGCTGCCGTAACGATGGATTCGCCTTGATGCGGAACATTCTGCCAGATTTCTTCGGTGACGAACGGCATAACCGGATGCAGCAGGCGCAAAACATTATCCAAAACATAAGCCAAAATGCTGCGGGTTGTCTGCTTAGCGGCTTCATTTTCCCCTTGCAGAACTTCTTTGGACATTTCGATATACCAATCACAGTAATCATCCCAGATGAAACGGTACAACAAACGACCGGCTTCCCCGAATTCAAACTTCTCGAACAGATCCGTCACTTTTGTGATCGTCTTGTTCAGGTTGGAAAGGATCCATTTATCGGCTATCGTCTTTTCCCCTGAAATGTCGATAGCATCGAAAGTCAGATCTTCCAAATTAAGCAGCACATAACGGCTGGCATTCCAGATTTTGTTGATGAAGTTCCAGGATGCATCCATCTTCTCATAGCTGAAACGGACATCCTGACCCGGTGCGGAACCATTGGCCAAGAACCAACGCAGGGCATCCGCGCCGTATTTTTCGACGACTTCCATCGGATCGATCCCGTTGCCGAGCGATTTGCTCATTTTGCGTCCTTGCTCATCACGGATCAGACCATGGATCAGCACATTCTCAAACGGACGCTTTTCCGTGAACTCCAGACTCTGGAAAATCATCCGGCTTACCCAGAAGAAGATGATGTCATATCCGGTCACCAACGTGCTGGTAGGGAAATAACGTTTGAAATCTTCTGCATCTTCATCCGGCCAGCCCATCGTCGAGAACGGCCACAGCGCCGAACTGAACCATGTATCCAGGACATCCTCATCCTGCGTCCAGTTTTCACCGTCGCTCGGAGCTTCCATGCCTACGTACATTTCGCCGGTTTCTTTATGATACCAAGCTGGGATTTGATGTCCCCACCATAATTGACGGGAGATGACCCAGTCATGGACGTTGCCCATCCACGTCAGGAAAGTATTCTCAAATCGTTCCGGATAGAAGGAAACTTTTTCTTCTGCGGATTGATTTTCGACCGCACGCTCAGCCAATGGTTGCATTTTGACGAACCATTGCGTCGAGATGCGCGGTTCCACAACAACGTTTGTGCGTTCCGAATGTCCGACACTGTGGGTCATTTCCTCGATTTTGACCAAATAGCCAAGTTCTTCCATATCTTTTACGATTGCCTTGCGTGCTGCAAAACGGTCCATGCCTGCGTATTTCCCTGCGGCTTCGTTCATCGTCGCATCATCGTTCATGACATTCACTTGCGGCAAATCATGACGCAAGCCAACTTCAAAGTCGTTCGGGTCATGAGCCGGCGTTATTTTTACGACACCGGTCCCGAAGTCCATTTCGACATAATCATCCGCAATGACAGGGATTTCCCGATTCACCAGCGGCAACGTCACGGTCTTGCCGATGAACTGCTGATATCTTTCATCTTCCGGATGAACCGCAACGGCAGTATCTCCCAACATAGTTTCCGGACGGGTAGTCGCCAATTCCAAGTATCCCGAACCATCGGTCATCGGATAACGGAAGTGATAGAAGGCGCCTTGGACGTCCTTATGGATAACTTCAATATCGGATAACGCTGTTTTCGCCTTTGGATCCCAGTTGATGATGTATGCGCCGCGGTAAATCAAGCCTTTTTCGTACAAGCCGACGAAGACTTTACGGACTGCATCCGACAAACCATCATCGAGCGTGAATCGCTCTCGGTCATAATCAACGGAGATCCCCATTTTTCCCCATTGCTCGCGGATGACGCTTGCGTAGTCCTCTTTCCATTCCCAAACCTTGTCGACGAAGGCTTCACGGCCCAGGTCATAACGGGTAAGTCCGTCCTCAGCCAGTTTCGCTTCCACTTTGGCTTGGGTGGCGATGCCCGCGTGGTCCATACCCGGCAACCACAACGTATCGAACCCTTGCATACGTTTTTGGCGGATCAGCATATCCTGCAGCGTCACATCCCAGGCATGACCCAAATGCAGTCTTCCGGTTACATTCGGAGGCGGAATCACGATCGAATACGGCTTTTTGCTCTTGTCTCCGCTAGGCTTGAACAGCCCCGCTTCCACCCATTTTTGATATTTCCCAGATTCCACTTGCTGGGGTTGATACTTTGTCGGCATTGCGTCTGCTTTAGACATTCAGCCACTTCCTCTCTTTTTTCATAAATTTGTTGCGAAAAAAAACGCCCTGCATACGAATATGCAGGACGATATGAATCGCGGTACCACCTAAATTACAGGGAACGGATCCCTGTCTCTCTTTTTGATAACGGAGCATACTCCGAGCCGCGCTACCCAGTCCGCAGACCTTCACACAACTTGCTCACAAGCTACTTCACTTTCCTTCCCCAAAAAAGCTTTCACCAATCGCTTTTCTCTCTTGTGTGGTTCCGGACAAGCTACTCTTCTTGATCGACGCTTTATTTATTCTTCACTAGTTTAGCACCTTTTGATTGAAATCTCAATGCGATTAGAGTAATTTTTTGGCAGCTGCCAATGCCGCTTCTTCATTCGGTTCCGTTGCGATTTCAGGAACGATTTCCATATAGGAAAGAATCCCTTCTTTGTCGATGACAAAAACGCTGCGCGCTAGCTTGTTGCCCATTTTTGGAATTTTAAGTCCATAAGCTTCACCGAATTCGCCAGCATCATCATGCAGCATCTGCATATCGATGCCGTTTGCAGAGCACCAGTTGACCAATTCTTCTTTTGTGTTTCTCGAAACCGACAGCAAGGTCAAGCCTTCGATGTTGGCTGCCGTCTCGTTGAATGTGCGTGTTTGTTTGTCGCAGACGCTCGTGTTGATGTCCGGGAATACGCTGATCAGAACAACCGAACCGCGCAGATCATCCAAAGAAACCTTTTCGTCTTCTGTGTTTTGCAACGAAAATGCCGGTGCCTTCTCCCCTACTACGGGTTGCGTCCCTAAAACCTCAATCGTCTCACCTTTTAATGTCACTTGCATGAATACATTCCCCCTTATCCGATAATACTTTCATTATACAGATAAGCGGCGATTTGTGGTAAGGATACGCTCCTGAAGGCAAGTTAGAGCAAATCCGAAAAGAGCGCTTCATCTTGGCTGGCAGTGTCCTCCCGGCCATTTATGCTCGACACTACAATGCCTGCAACAGCGCGCGCAACGAGTGGTTCCACATCAAGCAGCGCTTCAAAACGTCTGGCTTTATCCAAGTGCGGTTTCGTTTTTGGCGCTGGCGGTGCAAAAATAGTGCAGCAGTCCTCGAACGGTTGCACAGACAAATCAAAGGTATCGATTTTTTGTGCCAAATCGATGATTTCCAATTTGTCCATCGTTGCGACGGGACGAATGATCGGCGTCGTTGTGACATCGTTGATGGCAACCATACTTTCCAGCGTCTGGGAAGCGACCTGGGCCAAAGATTCCCCATTGAAGATAGCCAGCCCTTTACGTTCGGCTCTGATGGCATCGGTGATCCGCAGCATCATCCGGCGCGTGATCGTCATCAGATAATCCGCTGGCACCTTCTCCTTGATTTCCTCCTGAATTTCCGTGAACGGGACTTCGATGAACTGGAGTTCCCCGCCGAATCTGATCAACTTGGCCGCCAAGTCCTTGGCCTTCTGCAACGCTTGCGGACTTGTGTATGGCGGACTGTGGAAGTGCACCGCCTCGATCTTTACGCCACGCTTCATGGCAAGGTAACCGGCCACCGGCGAATCGATGCCACCGGAAAGCATGAGCATACCTCTGCCGCTGGAACCGACAGGCAAGCCGCCAGCCCCTTGATGGGTTTGCGTACTCAGCATGATACCGCTGGTTTTGATGTCTACGCGCACAAGGATATCCGGCTGCTTCATCTTGACCGAAATGCCAGGGAAAGCATCCAGAACGGTTGCCCCCAGCTCGGCATTCATGAAGGTCGTGTCATGCTCGTAGTCATGATCCGAGCGGCGCGTAGCTATTTTGAACGTCTTTCCGGCCGTGTCCATTTTGCCAAGCAACTCCACCAAGACCCGTTTCACTTCATCAAGATCACGTGAAACGAGATAGACCGGCGAATAATTTTGGATGCCGAACACGTATTGCAGACGATCGATAATAACGGCCTCGTCAGCTCCGTTCAATTCCAACAACATAAAATCGTGTTCGGATTTGATTTTGATCTGCGGATGGTCCTTTGTGACCATTCTGACATTTTGCGCCAACTGCTGGACAAAACGTTTTTTGTTTTTCCCTTTGGTCGATAATTCGCCAAAACGGATTTGAATGTGCGTTTCCATTTTATGTTCTCTTCCAATCTGTCTGTTATTATTCTATTGTATTTTTTGGAACTGTTTATGCAGCGTCCGGAAATGTCCGATGAAGGCTTCCGCTTCCGCTTCTGTATTCTCGCCGGAAAGGCTTATCCGGACTGCACACTGGCTCCAGGAAAGCGGCACGCCCATCGACCCCAGCGTGTAGGGAGTACCTTTCTTTCTGCTTGAGCAGGCGCTTGTCGTCGAGATGAAGATGTCCTGGCTTTCAAAAGCATGGACCATCACTTCTCCCCTGACGCCTTTCATGGCAAAACAGAGGATATGGCCGGCGCCATCTTCGGGCGAAAAGATTCGGACATCTTCATATTCCGAAAGGGCAGCAAACAACTTACGACGGACCAACTGTTCCTGCTTGCGGCTCGAGGTCCCATTTTCCAGCGTCATGCGTAAGGCTTTCGCCATCGCTGCAACTCCCCCGACATTCTCCGTCGTGCTGCGCATGCCCGCTTCTTGCCCGCCCCCCGTCAACAATGGCGCAATCCGTTTACCATGTTTCTTGTAAAGGATGCCGACACCTTTTGGACCGTGGAATTTGTGTGCTGAAAGCGACAAGAGATCCACACGGGGATGCCGGATCAACGGCTCGCATTCACCTACAGCCTGTACGGCATCCACATGGAAATGGACCCACGGATAATTTTCCAGCAGTTCGCCGATAGCCTCGATCGGCTGGATGCTGCCGACTTCATTATTGATGGCCATGACGCTCACCAGGACCGTGTCTTTTCTTATCGCTTTCTCAAGTTCCTCGATAGATACGATTCCGTCCGCGTCGACAGGCAGATAGGTGATTTCAAACCCCAACTTCCCCAACTGCTCAAGCGATTTTGAGACAGCAGGATGTTCGACAGAAGAAGCGATCAGATGTTTTCCGGCAGCGAACTTTTCCATCGCTGTGCCTTTGATTGCCCAGTTGTCGCTCTCCGTACCGCCGCTCGTGAAGAAAATCTCATCTGGATGGACACCCAGTAACTGGGCGATCTGTTTGCGCGACTGCTGAAGCAACGCATCCGCCTCATTGCCTAATCTGTGCAGACTGGAAGGATTCCCAAAAAATTGCTCATTGACCTTTCGGTAAGTATCCAAAACCTCCGGATACATTTTCGTAGTTGCACTGTTGTCAAAATAAATCATCTATATCTACACTTCCTTAATAACTTTGCACCCTTGCCGGGACATCCTATCCATTATATAGAAAACTCTTGGCCATTAAAAGCTTACGGCTTAATTTTATTTCGTTCTCATAAAAGAGTGTCCAAAAAGGGGCCGAGACAATGTCCCGACCCCCTGTGTCTTATTGGTTCTGCATTTAATAGTAGCGGCGATTTTTTTCTTCCTGATAGGATTCTTCCACTTTGCGGGCAGCCCCTGCTTCTACGCGGTTCAACGGAATTCTGATGGCTTCCAACGCACCTTCATAGTCATATTCGCGGTGGAAAAGCACCAAAGCTTTGTTGATGGCATTTTCGATTTCCACATGCGAATGACGAAAACGGTTTGCGTACTGGATCATGTATTCCGTCAGCATGGCATTGTCGACAATAGCTTGGGTTTGGTTATCCAACATTTCGATGTCCTCTTCGCACATCTTGGAAATCGCATCGATTTCGTCCATGTCGATCTTCACGCGGTTCAATTTGGAAGCCAAATCTTCGATGCGATCCGTGACCGAGAAGAAAAGATCCAAATAGACTTTAGGCAAACCAGGCAGATGGTATTTTTCGATGGTGCGCTTCATGTTGCGCATATCCAACTCATAGAGATCGATGCTGTCCTTGATTTCCTTTTCACGGTTGCGCAGATCACTGAGGTTGCTGACCAACTCAGACTGTTCTTTGTCGATTTCGGAAAGGCGTTGGCTGATTTTTTCGTAATAGTCGCGGACAACCGAATAAGAAATTTCATGTTCCTTCATCATCTTGTCATAATAACGCAAGGCTTCGTTTTCTTTCAATAGTTGCTCTTCGAACTCTTGCGCGCGGCCCAATTCATTCCTGTTCAAGAAGTAGTTCTGTGAAACACGATCGATTTCAAGCAACACATAGCGGTTGCTCTGCAGGACATGATCCATTTTCTTTTGCAGATTCGCAGTATGGCGGCCAACAAAATCCTTGGCTTCCATTTCTTTCTCCATGATGGCATAGACCGCTTCGATATCGCGTTCGACCTTATCCATCTTTTTGCCGGCTTCATTGATGTCGGCAAGTCCGATGGAATCTTTCGCTTCCTGGATTTCTTTTTCGACCGCAGCGATTTCAGCTGAGACATCCACACCTTCGAAAATGTATTTTTCATCCAACAGGCGTTGATAGCCATCTTTCAGATCATTCACTTGCTCTTCGTACTCGGTCTTGATTTTTTCGTTCAACTCAGGAATCTTTTCGACGACTTCTTCCATCACCAACAAATCCTGCTCGATACGCGATAAAATTTCTTTGGCTTCCATATGGTCGCCCTCGTTTGTCAATGAATTGAATTTCGTGAAATCCAACTCCATGTAATTCAGGTTCTTCTCCAACGTTTCGATGGCCGGACCGAATGTAAAGCTGTGCGCCAATAATTGCTTGCGGATTTTATTGTAACGTTCCTGGACTTCTTCCAACTCTTTGCGGTTTTCCTGCGCACTTTCCAATAGTTTTTCGAGTGCCTTGTTCACTTTTTCGACGCTGTTCTTCGTTTCGTCGATCAACTGATCCGCTTGCGAAATGGCTTGCTTCGCCTTGATGAAATTCATGCGTTGGATGTATTGTTCGGCACTGACCAGCGCCGCCTCAATTTCAGGATACTGAAAACGTGTGATGGTCTGCCAGGTCGCTTGCCAACTCTCATATGTGCGCTTCGTTTGCCCTGTCAAATTCATATTTTTCAACGTGAACAGGTTGTCGGCCACCGGTATGGCCATCGCTTTTTGTTTCTTTTCATCAATTGCTTTGATCCGATTCGCTTGTTGCCTCGTCAAATACATGATCGCACCATACCCGATCAATACTAATAATATTATCGCTACTAACCAATATATAAACTCCATCAATAAATCCTCCACCTATTCCGACAATTTCGTTTATTTGATTTAAAATTGAAAACGCCCAATATATCTCATTTTTTAGTATAACATAGAAAGAACCAATCAGAAACCAGAAAATAATATGGAAACTTAATTCCTTCGATTGGGCTACCTCAAGTGTTCCACCGCTGTGCAAACTATGAAAAACATCACTTTTTCATTGCATTAACTGATGTTATTTGGTAAAATAACCTTTGTGTAAAATAATGCAGCGAGAAAGAAGCACCCGCGTCAACAGTTCATCGCCATCTGTAGATGGTTCAATTGCGTACCCTTGCGGCTGCATAAGGTGAAGATTGAAGGATGACCTGCACGCATTGCTGACTTATCATTCTTATTTTACTCCAAAAATCAAACATTTATTGGAGGAATTTTATTATGTCACGTTATACAGGACCAAGTTGGAAACAAGCTCGTCGTCTAGGCATCTCCCTTTTGGGAACAGGTAAAGAATTGGAGCGTCGTCCATACGTTCCAGGTCAACACGGCCCTAACAACCGTAAAAAATTATCTGAATATGCTATGCAATTGCAAGAAAAACAAAAATTGCGTCACATGTACGGCATGAACGAACGTCAATTCGCAACTTTATTCAAAAAAGCTGGTAAAATCAAAGAAGGTAAACAAGGTGTTAACTTCATGATCTTATTGGAACAACGTTTGGATAACGTAGTTTACCGTTTAGGTTTGGCTTCTACTCGTCGTCAAGCACGTCAATTAGTCAACCACGGTCACGTAACTGTCGATGGCAAACGTGTTGATATCCCTTCATACGAAGTGGCTGTTGGCCAAGTAATCGGCTTGCGCGAAAAATCCAAAAACTTGGTAGTTGTTAAAGCAGCTTCTGAAGCTTTGTTCGGACGTCCTGACTTCATTACTTTTGACGAAGAAAAATTGGAAGGTTCATTGAACCGTCTGCCAGTTCGCGAAGAATTGCCAGCTGAAATCGATGAGTCATTCGTAGTAGAATACTACAACAAACTGGGCTAATCTCCCCGGAGAGCGGCATCAAGGAAACGGCAAAGCAATTTGCCGTTTCTTTTTGTACAGGAAAAGCGGAACGGGTTCGTTCAGCCCTGAAAGAAATTTAGGAAATCTGGCCCTGAATGAGCATCGCAGAGCGCAATGGGTCAGATTTATCTAATTTCCGAAGGGCTAACCCGTGAAGCTAGCCAACGTTTTGGATGCTCAAAATATTTTTCAAGCCAAAAAGGACTGGACAGCAATTCCGCTGTCCAGTCCTTTTTGGTTTTGGTTTGGGTTCCGCGATTATCGATACTGTTCCATGCAAGCCCGATAGATCGGCAGCAGTTCCCGGAGAGTATCCTCCATAACAGCCAGTGTGCCTGCTTCAGTCGCAAGGCGTGGATCAGAAGGCGCCAATTTGCGGCCGATCAACAGTTCGGCTTTCTTCACATCCCGCAATCGGATCAGGACAGACTCCCAATCGACAGCCTCCAGCGGAAGCACAGCCGGAACGGTATGGTCGACCGAAACGACGTAATCACGCGGTAATCTTTCCAATTCCGGAGTCCGCTCCAATAAAGCGGCCGCCATTTCTTTCTCTTTGATGGGTTGGTCGATCAGACAAAGGTAGAAGCTGACCCCTTCCTTCGCAATCCCGATTTGGAAGTGAGGATATTTCTTGTAGCCCCTCGCATCCCCACCGATGGCGCACCAGGTATTCTCGGGCGCATATTTTGTACGGCGCAGATGTTTGGCGACATGTACGGGCACCGACTCGGCACCCTCTTCCGAAACGATGAGGCGGGCAACCGCTTCTGCAAAATGCCGGAACTTGGGCTGGATCCGTTCGCGGATGCCTGCCATCCTTTCATCGAGTCCCTGAATGTCAAAAACGTTGAAGTCTGCCTTATCGAAATGATAACCTGCCAAATTTTGTGCACCTCTTTCTGATTTGCTTCCATCATTATAGAGAAAAAACCAGAAGATGGACAATCTTTTGCTTATTGGAAGTCCGTTGCGATCTCTTCGACCATCAAATGGATTGATTCTATCCCGCCGCCTGAGAGATACCACAAGTCGGAGGACAGGTTGATGATTTTATTATTTTTGTAAGCATCCGTCTGATAGACGAAATCATTCTCCAACAACGCCGCGTTTTCATCAGAAGCTGTTCCGATTGCCGCTGTGCGGTCGACGACAAATAAAATCTGCGGATTGATTTCCAGCAACCCCTCATACCCGACGGACTGTCCGTGCGTGGAATCTTCGAGCGCTGCATCGACAGGCGTGAAGCCCAATGTCTCATAGATGAACCCGAAGCGTGAGCCTGTGCTGAAAGCGGACATGCTGCCGTCGTTCAGGAGCAACGTCAATGTTTTCTCGCTGATTCCGGCTGTCGTCGCTTTGACGGACTCAATCTCCTCGTTCAAGGTTGCAACGGCCTCTTCGGCTGCCTCCTCTTCATCAAAGATGGTGCCTAATGCAGTGATGTTCTTTTGGACCGATCCCCAATAGTCCGTATAATCGACAGAGAGTACGACTACAGGGGCGATTTCCTCCAATTGTCCCGCGAAATCAATCAAGCGGTTGGAAATGATGATGAGCTCCGGCGCCAAATTCGCCAACGCCTCAACATTCGGTTCCTTCAATGTCCCCACATTTTCGAATTGATCTGCCTTATCCGCCAGATAAGCCGGCATGTTATCGGTCGCTGTTCCTGTGACTGCATCCTTCTTACCCAAGGCGATCAGTGTGTCCAAATGGCCGAAATCCAAAACAGCTACATTTTCAGGATCTTTCGGCACTTCTACGGAGCCGAGCGCATCCTCGATGGTCACCGTTGTTTCAGTTTCCGAAGTCGAAGTCGTTGTTGTTGAATCTGCCGCATCGGCAGCCCCTTCTTGGGCGCCGCAAGCCGCCAAGGTAAAGATTGAAGCCAAACTGATGATTGTCTTTTGCCATTTTTTCATTTTCCATTCTCCTCTATGTTAAATTGCTTGATACGTGCAATGTTTTTTTCCATCTGCAGTCGTGATGACTTCCAATGGCACTTCATATAATTCCTGCAGAACTTGAGTCCGGATCACTTCCTCGACCGTGCCGCTCCGGAAGACTTTCCCATTTTTCATGGCGATGATGTTGTCCGAAAAAACGGAGGCGAAATTGACGTCGTGGATGACGACCAGAATGGTTTTACCCAATTCATCCGCCAAATTCCGGATGGTCTGCATCGTCACAATGCTCTGCTTCAAATCGAGATTGTTCAGCGGTTCATCCAATAAGATATACTCGGTATCCTGCACCAAGATCATCGCGATGGCCGCCCGTTGGAGTTGCCCCCCAGACAACGTATCCAAATAGCGGTTGGAGAATTCCACCAGGTTCAGATAGCCCAAAACCTTGTCGATCATAGCATGATCTTCTTCATTCAGCCTGCCCTTCGTATAGGGGAACCTGCCGAACGAGACTAGTTCACGGACCGTCATACGCACTTGATAAGCATTCTGTTGTTTCAGGATCGAAAGCTCCCTCGCCAGTTCATCGGATTGCCAGGCCTCAATTTCTTTCCCGTGTATCGTCAATATGCCTTCGTCCTTTGTCAACAGACGGCTGATGACTGAAAGGAGCGTACTTTTGCCTGCCCCGTTTGGACCGATGAAAGCCGTTATTTTACCTCTCTCGATAGCCAAAGAGATATCATCCAATACTTTTTCATCCTCATAGGCTTTGCTGACATGACTGATTTTCATAACTTACTCCTTTCCTTCCATAATAACCAAAAGAAATAGATTCCCCCGAACAGTTCGACCAGAATGCTTAAATTCGTCTGCAACTTGAAAACTTCCTCTGCCAGAAATTGTCCGGCCACGACCATCACAAAACTGAGTAGACTCGCACCAGGCAGCAGATAGTTCAGGCAATACGTCCTGAACAGACGATAAGCGATATTCGCCGCCACAAAACCGAGAAACATCATCGGCCCGACGAGCGCTGCAGAGACAGTCATCAACAGGATGACATGCATGAAGGTGAGCTTCGTCTCCTTTTCGACGGAGATCCCTAAATTTTTGGCCATTTGTGTACCCAGTCCCATAACTTCCAACACCTTCCGCTTGCGCCACAGACTGATGATCGAAAACATGGCGATCGGAACAGCCAAAACAAGTACAGAATCATTGATGTTCTGAAAACTGGCATACAGCTTCGTCTGCAGTTTGTCGTACTCATTCGGATCCATCAGCACCTGCATGAAGGAACTGATACTGTTGAAAAAAGTCCCCATGATAAGCCCGATCATCAAAATGATTTGCATATCGTAATTTTTCCGGTTCCACGAAAGCCGGTACAGCAAGAAATAACTGCCCAACATCAAGAATACCAGGAAAACGAACTGCCATTCCGCATTCAATTGGCTGCCCAGCAACGAGAAGCTGAAGAACATCAACACTGTCTGCAGAAGGCGGTAGAAGGATTCGACCCCTAGAATGCTAGGGGTCAAAAAGTTACTGTGCACAATCGTCTGAAAGCTGACTGTCGCAAAAGCAGTGCTGATACTGATGACCGCAAATGTCAAAAGTTTCGTGCTCCGCAACTTCATAATGAACAAATTACCGATACCCTGGTTCCAAAAAAAATAAACCAAAGCCACAGCCACTGCCATCACCGCCAACCGCTTCATAATGATGCGATTTTTCAACACGTTTTTCATGCAGTCCGCCCTCCTTTCAGCAACAGCCACAAGAACAGACCACCGCCGAAAACACCCAGTACCGTTTCTACCGGTATTTCGTATGGAGGGATAACCGCGCGCGAAAAGATATCGCACAGCAACAGGAAAACCGCTCCAAAAAGCGCAACCTTGCCGTGGGTATTGCGGATGTTGTCGCCGAAGCGCAATGATACAAGATTCGGGATGATGACTCCCAAAAACGGCAGATTTCCGACCGTACTCAAGATGACAGCAACCGTCAAGGATACGAATAGTGTCCCGATGAACAGGACCGCTTCAAAAGGCAAACCAAGATTTTTGGCCGCGTCTTTCCCAAAACGCGCAATCGTAAAATGGTCGGCAAAAAAATAAAGTGCCAAAAATAACAGGAAAATGAGATACATTCCCTCATATTGTCCTTTGATGACCAATGAGAAATCTCCTTGCATCCAGGCCGAAAGATTTTGCGTGACGTTGAAGCGGAAAGCAAAGAAATTAGCTACGCCTCCCAAAATATTTCCGTACATCAACCCTAATAAAGGGATTGTCATCTGGCTCTTGAAAGGTAAGCGATTCACCACCACCAAAAAAAGGAAGGTTCCCGCTGCCGCAAAGAAGAAAGAGAGGGCCATCTTTCCCACAACCGATAAACCCGGAAAGAGAATCATGCCGCAGAGCATCCCAACTCTCGCTGCATCCACCGTTCCGACTGTATCAGGGGCAGCAAAACGGTTCTGTGTCAAGGATTGCATGATCAACCCGGATAAAGACAATCCCGCACCTGCCAAGAGAACCGTAACCGTCCTCGGCAGCCTTGACGACAATAGGACCAGACGATCCGTGTTACTCCCGACCAGAAACTGTTCAACCGAAAACGCAGCCGTTCCCACACTCAGGGAAAGCACGATCACTCCCGCCAATGCGAGAGTAAGCAGTAATTTCTTCAACATCTCTTCACCATCTTCCAAAAACAACTCCTTAATGAGAACGATTCTAATTGAGAATCATTCTCAATTAATGGTATAGATGTTATTCTAATGGATGAGGAAATAAAACACAATACCAAATATGAGATTTTCATGAAAAAAAGTAAGTTATTTTAAGGAAAGCGTCACCATGCTTTCGGATCATCCGAAAAAACGAACCCAAAAAGACCAGTCCTTGTATGGGACTGGTCTTTTCGGTCTGGCTTCATTTTTTCAGGATACCCAAGATACCACGCGAGATGACGCGGCCAACTTCCCTGCCCACTTGCGACATCAAGTTTTTGGTGAATCTGTCCATTGTAGAATCGCGGGAACTGCTCGACCGTTTGGCCTCGACCTGTTCTTTTTGCCGCTCTTTTTCCAGCTGTTTCAACTGTTCGGCTTTTTCCCTGTCCCTTGCGGCAAGCTCTTCATTTTCTTCCAACTCGATCGCTTTGATTTCTGCCAATCGCTGCAGTTGTTCATAGGATGATTCCCTGTCGATTGGCTCACTGTATTTGTAGTAAAGCAAAGAACGGTTGATTTTTTCTTCCTTGACGAGCGGATCCAGGATGCCCATTTTGCTCTCCGGTGGATAAATCATGACTTGCTGAACATAGCCGGGAATTCCCTCCGCGTCGAGAAAGGAGACCAGTGCTTCACCGACCTTCAGCTCCATCAATTTTTCCCCCAATTCTTCCCCTTCCTGCTGGCGGAACGTTTCGGCTACCGCTTTGACGGTTTTCTGCTCCTTGGGTGTGAAGGCACGTAAGGCATGCTGAATTTTGTTGCCCAATTGGCTCAAGATGTCATTCGGCAGGTCGGTGGGATTTTGCGTCACAAAATAGACCCCGACTCCCTTGGAACGGATCAGCCGGACAATGAGTTCGATTTTTTCCTCAAGTACATCCGGAATATCCTGGAAAAGGACATGCGCTTCATCAAAAAAGAACACAATCTTTGGTTTTTCAAGGTCCCCGACTTCCGGCAATTGCTCGTACAGCTCCGAAAGGAACCATAACAGGAAGGTAGAATAGAGTTTCGGCGACATGAACAGACGGTTCGCCATCAGAATGTTCACATAACCGCGCCCTTCTGCATCTGTTTTCAACAAATCCTGGATATCGAACATCGGCTCCCCAAAGAAAAGATTTCCTCCCTGTTCTTCGATCACCAGTAAGCCTCTCAGGATTGCACCGATCGATTGTTTGGAAATATTGCCGTATTCACGGCGAAGCTCTGTTGCGTTGTCTCCGACAAAATTCAGGATTGCCCGTAAATCTTTGATATCGATGAGCAGGAGTTGTTTCTCATCGGCAACTTTGAACGCAATGTTCATGATCCCTTCTTGGGTTTCATTAAGTCCCAACAGACGCGACAAAAGGATCGGACCCATATCGGAAATGGTCGTCCGTACAGGCACGCCGTTCGACCCAAAGATGTCCAAGAGTTCAACGGGAAACGTGCTCGGCTCAAAATCCTCCAGCTGTAGTTTCGTTACCCGTTCCATTATTTTTCCGCTCAACTCGCCTGGCTCCGCAATGCTCGCCAAGTCACCTTTGACGTCCGCAAGAAATACCGGAACACCGGCTTTACTCAACTGTTCCGCCATCACTTTCAACGTCACCGTTTTACCCGTTCCGGTCGCTCCGGCTATCAAGCCATGGCGATTCAGCTTGCTCATATGGATGATTGCCGGTTTGTCACCTTTTCCGATCACCAGTTCTTGGCGCATCCAAAACTCCTCCTTAGCCTGACATTTCACCCTTATTGTACAATACTTTGAAAAGCCCTTACAACATTAAGCCCTTTCTCTTTTATAGTTCCAACATCCTGTTGCATCACAGCGAAAAACCACTCAGCCATTTTCGGTTGAGTGGTTCAATCCTTGCTCCTAAAAAATCGGAAAAATACCGCAATGCCCATTTTTGATTGACCGGACATTTTCCGGAAAGGATTCTATTTTGAACTGTTTTTCAGCAATTCGATGACCATTTCCGCGGATTTTTTTCCTGCTTCTACGATGAATTCGTCGAATGTCAGCGCCGCACCATCGCTTGCCCCGTCAGAAATGGCGCGGATGATTGCGAAAGGTGTCCCTAATACGTAGCAAGCCTGGGCTATCGATGCGCCCTCCATTTCTGTCGCATAGGCATCAGGGAAATGTTCCTTGATGCGATTTGTTCCGCTTTCGGAAGCTATGAAGGAATCGCTCGACACAATCGTGCCTTGTACAGCATGCAAGCCGACTTTTTCAGCTGCTTGCTTAATCTTCTCAACTACTTTCTCATCAGCCGTATAGTAATGCGGCATCTGAGGCACTTGTCCCAGAGAATAGCCGAATGCGGTAGCATCGACATCGTGATAGGCAACTTTATCCGCAACAACGACGTCGCCCACATGCAAGTCTGCGTTTAATCCCCCGGCTGAACCGGTGTTGATGACAAATTCAGGATGATAACGATCAATGATGAAGGCGGTGGCAATGGCCGAGTTGACTTTACCGATGCCGGACTGCACCAATACCACCTCCTGATTTTCGATTTTCCCTCTTGTAAAAGCGAGGTGAAAATGAGTTTCCTCTGTTTTATCTGTCATATTTTCCAACAAAATACGATTTTCTTCTTCCATTGCTCCAATAATTCCGATCATGAGTGTTTCCTTCCTTGTAGCTGCATTGTGATGTCATAAGGCGAAGGCTATCGCAAAAACCAGGATGATCAGCAAGATGACGATCAGGATGGCTTTGTTCAGATAGCTGTCCAGTTTTCTGCCTTTTTCTTTATCCGTCAAACGCTGCACCTTTGTTGAAGATGCCGGTTTCTCGGCCTTCCGGAACAGCTTCGCTTTTGGTTTGGCGGCCTTGGTTTTGTTGCCGTTTTCCGACCTTTTTTTTCCGTTTACGAGGCCGCTCTTCTCACCCGCAGAGGCAGTCGGCTGCCTGATGGTCTTTTCCGTAACCGACGCAGAACGCTCGGCAGCTTTTGCCTGCGGAGCTGTTTTCTTTTCGTCGGTCACCGGTTTCGTTGTTTGGTCCCTTTTGTACTGCCGATAACGTTCCCGGGTGATCAGCGGTTTCTTTGGTTCTGGCATGCTATCCCTCTATTCTTTCCCGCAAAAGACGCATCTCCCAATACAGCATGGCATAGATTGTTTTCGAATCGCAGATTTCTCCGGATTCCCGCAAAGCTTTTGCTTCTTCGTAGGTCAATTCCAGAATTTCGATGAATTCATCCTCATCCATCGGCAAAGAATTTTCGACTTTCGTCAAGCCTTCCGCCAAATAGATGGTGATGCGTTCATCCAAATAAGCCGGTGTCGGATAAAAAACCGTCAATTCGGACCATTTTTCCGCGCGATAATCGGTCTCTTCCTCAAGCTCACGGATCGCTGCCTGCAAAGGTTCCGTATCGGAAGTCTCCAATTTCCCTGCCGGAATCTCGACCACAGTCCGATCCAATGGTTTCCGGAACTGTCTGACCATGACCATTTTACCGTCGGAAGTGAACGGTATCATCGCTACCGCCCCCGGATGCCTGATCATCTCTCTGACTGAAGTTTTTCCGTTCGGCAGCAGCACCTCTTCCCTCACCACATGCAACAAGACACCGTCGAATATTTTTTCACTTTTCAATGTTTTCTCTTCAAATTCCATTAATTTTACCTCCCTGTCTACTTTCCTGATCACGTCTTATCATAACCTATCTTTTCCGTTATTTACAAGACCCGCGACAGATTCGGTCCAAATGGTTATTGGCGGTGAAAATCATCCTTTCGGCCGATAGGTGCCCACAGTGCTTTTGTGCTAAAATAATAGCATAAGCACAGACAAAGTGAACAGCACGTTATCAAAGGAGGAAAAATTTATGTGGAGCAACATCAAAGATATATTGAAATACACGTTTTCCAGCGTAGTCTGCCTGGTTGCATTGGTGATTTTCTTTTTCATCTTCGAATTCGATTTTTGGACTTCGATTGGCCTGACCATCGGCTTGGGCGTGTTTCTGTATTACGTCCAAAACGGCGGAAGGATGCAAGGGTCGCGCAAGACCCAAAAACAGAGAGGCACACTCGGAAAAGTGAGCCCCGAAAAAGAGGCATTCTATCATTCAAAAGGGCTGACCAAGGAACAGATCGCCTATTTCCGCAACACAATGGATCAGGCCAAAACTACGATCCAGGACATCGAAGCCAATCTACAGCAACGCTCAAAATTGAAGGCTATCGCGGCACGCAACGATACGGTGGATATACTGAAGGATTTCTTCAAAAATATCGTCAATCAGCCTAACCGGCTGCACGAAGTCGACAAATTCCTGTATACGAACCTTCCTAGCTTGAAAGAGCTGACGGAAAAATACATCACCATCGACGGCCACGTTTCCAAAACGAAAGAAACATACACCGCCTTGGATAAATGCGCCAAAACGATTGATGATATGTGCCGCCACATCGGCGAAGATTACGTTCGCTTCATGTCCAATGATATCGAGGATATGGATATCGAGTTGGAACTTGCAAAGCAAGTTTTGAAAAGGGATAATGAAGGAAAAAGCAATGCAAATGCTTTGGACGAAGAACTATAGGGGGAATACTGATGGACCAATTTGATGCTACCGGACAAAATAAACAAACTGACAGCAAGGATGTCAATCAAGAACTGGACGATTTGCTGGCGAATCCTTTCTCGGATCCATTCGCGCAGCCAACAGTCATCGCTGATGCAACCGAAGCAACAGCCGAGGCGAGCAATCCGGATCGTCTGATCGATCGTTTGCCGGAGGAACGGCAAAAACAGGCTTTGGCATTAGCCGGCCAAATCGATGAGAACAACATGCAAGCCATCATCAGCTATGGTGCTGCAGCCCAAAAACAGCTGGGCGAATTCTCCCATTCTATGTTGGATCACGTTCAAAATCAGGACACCGGTGAAATCGGCGATTCCTTGAACGATCTGATGTATCGCCTCAATGAAGCCAAACCGGAAGACCTCCGTGCAGAAGACAACAACGTCTTCCGAAAAATCTTCGGCAAGGTAAAACAATCCGCTTACGAAATGACCGCAAAGTACCAGAAGATAGGCGCCCAAATCGATAAGATCGCGATCAAACTGGATAAAGAAAAAAATAGCCTGCTCAATGACAACGTCACGTTGGAGCAGCTATACCAAAAAAACAAGGATTATTTTGAAGCCTTGAATATCTACATCGCGGCCGGCGAGGTAAAAATGGAGGATCTTCAGAAAAACGCAATCCCGAAAGCGATCCAGGCTGCAGAAATTTCCCAAAGCCAAATGGATGTGCAGATCGTCAACGACCTGAAACAGTTCCTTGACCGACTTGAAAAACGCACCCACGACTTGCGTTTGACCAGACAAATGACGATCCAGCAAGCGCCACAGATCCGCTTGATCCAAAACACCAACCAAGCATTGGCTGAAAAAATCCAGTCCTCGATCCACACCGCCATCCCGTTATGGAAAAACCAAGTGGCCATCGCCCTTACGCTTCTGCGCCAAAAGGATGCAGTGACAGCGCAAAGGCAAGTATCGCAGACTACGAATGATCTGATGCGCAAGAATTCCGAAATGCTGAAAATATCAGCCATCGAAACAGCCAAAGAAAATGAACGGGGTGTGATCGATATCGAAACGCTCAAACAGACGCAGCAGGATCTGATCGAAACGTTGGAAGAGACGCTGAAGATCCAACAAGAAGGCCGGATCAAACGCAAAGAGGCCGAAAAAGAACTCTCTCTGATGGAAAACGACCTGAAGGTCAAGCTGCTGAATATCCACCAACAGGAACAACAACTCCACTGATACCTTAGAGCTGCCTCGTCTTTTCGGGGCAGCTCTTCATTTATCCTCTTATCCTGATTTTTGTCCTTGTGAAGCTGTGCTTTTCCCGCAACAGATGGATGGCTCCCACTTCCTGTTTTCAGAAAAGCCTTCATCCCAAGGGCTTATTGTTTGTATTGTGACTCCTTTTATATATAATAGTAGTACAGTTAATAAGAAATAACTATATTGTTACTGCACTTGTACTTGAAAAAAAGGAGGAAAAAAAATGGGCTTTATTTGGACTTTAATTGTCGGTGGTATCTTAGGCGCATTGGCTGGAGCTTTCATGGGTAAAGATATTCCCGGTGGCATCATCGGCAATATCGTTGCTGGTTTTCTCGGTTCGTGGTTAGGAACAACTTTATTTGGAGCATGGGGTCCTGAAATCGGAGGATTCTATATCGTTCCTGCATTGGTCGGAGCAGTCATCCTGATTTTCATCGTATCCTTCGCTATGAGAAGTATGAAAAAGTAACCTATCCTATCGATCACACGCAGACAGTTGTCTGTTATCTTATAGAAGCGCTGTTTTGCGATCCTGGCAAGGATCGTCAAAACAGCATTTTTTTTGCATGTAAAAAGCGCCGCAGAGAAACTCTGGGCGCTTTGAATTCGCTAATGTGAAAAAATAAGATTATAATTTTACAACGTTAGCTGCTTGAGGGCCACGGTTGCCGTCAACGATTTCAAATTCAACATCTTGGCCTTCTTCTAAAGTTTTGAAACCTTCACCTTGGATAGCTGAGAAATGTACGAATACATCGTCTTTTCCGTCAACTTCGATAAATCCAAAGCCTTTTTCGCCATTAAACCATTTTACTTTGCCTTGTTCCATAATCGTGTAATACCTCCAAAATTTTCATTGGTAAAATGCTAATACAAATAAATACTATCATATTAGTACAAGTTACTAATATAATTATAACGAATATCTCACTCGATTTCAAGAGGAAGTTATGCGCTTTCTTTAAAAAAATAATCAACCATGGAACGTCTTTTCACATTCACCCTAAAATCAACAGAAGCACGCAAGAATGCCGTCAGAAGACGTCCTCTTGCGTGCTCTTTGCTTATTGTTTACATAGTTTTAACGAGTTTCTTTCGGTAGAAAGGTTAGGCTTCTTCCTGCACGAGCGCTTCCGGATATTCAGATCTCACAATATCTGCACAACGTCCGCAAAGGGTGGCTGCATCTTCGATTGTTCCGACCTCTTCCTTGATGGCACGACATCTTTCACAAGTTTCCCCGTGTGCGTGTTCCACCAAGATGGCAAGATTGTCGAACTGCATCGCTTCAGCCGGAGCAGCTGCCAATTCCTTGATGTCAAGCTGCGAAACGATGAATAACTGTTCCAGGTTCGCATCAAGGGACGCGAACAAGGCTTTTGTTTCTTCATCAACGAACAAGGACAGATGCGCTTCAAAAGATTTTCCGATCGTCTTTTCGTTACGCGCAACTTCCAATGCTTTCAATGCCGCATCGCGGATGTCCATGAACTTTTCCCATTGGCCCAAAAGCGCTGTTTGGTCTTCGCGAATGCTGATTTCCGGCAATTCAGCCAATTGTGCGTATTGTTCCTCTTCTTTCAGGAAACTCCAAATCTCTTCCGTTGTATGCGGGATGATCGGTGTCAAAAGTTTCGCCAACTTAACCAATACTTCGTAAAATACGGTTTGCATGGCGCGTCTTTCCAGATTATCCTCTTTTTCGATATAAACAACATCTTTCGCAAAATCAAGATAGAATGCCGACAAATCAACTGTGCAGAAATTCATGATTGTTTGGTAGATTGTCGAAAACTCGTACTCTTTATAGGCTGTCACACATGTTTCAACCACTTGATCCAAGCGCGCCATCATGTATTGATCGACACTGCGCAGCTCCTCATAAGCCACTGCATGTTGCTTCGGTTGGAAATCTTCCGTATTCCCGATCAGGAAACGCATGGTGTTGCGGATCTTGCGGTAAGTCTCGGAAACCTGTTTCAGGATATCATCACTGATTCTGACATCGGATTCGTAGTCGACACTGGATACCCATAGGCGGATGATGTCTGCGCCCATGTTTTTGACGACTTTTTCCGGAAGGACAGTATTGCCCAATGATTTGCTCATTTTGCGGCCTTCACCATCCAAAACGAACCCTTGGGAAAGGACTGTTTTGTATGGCGCAATGCCGTTGATCGCAACGCTGGTCGTAATGCTTGAGTTGAACCAACCACGGTATTGATCGGAGCCTTCCAAGTACATATCAGCAGGGAATGTCAAATCTTCTCTTGCGCGCAGAACAGCCTCATGGGAAGATCCGGAATCGAACCAAACATCCATGATGTCCATTTCCTTTGTAAATTCTCCGTTCGGGCTGCCTGGGTGTGTGAATCCTTCAGGAAGCAAGTCTTTAGCATCTCTTTCGAACCATACGTTCGAACCGAATTCGCCGATCAATTTCGCAACGTGATCGATCGTTTCCGGCGTGATGACGGGTTCTCCATTTTCCGCATAGAAAATCGGCAGCGGAACTCCCCAAACGCGTTGACGGGAAATGACCCAATCGCCGCGGTCCCGGATCATGTTGAATAACCGGACTTTTCCGGATGGATGCAGCCACTCAACATTTTCGATTTCATCCAGAATGTCTTGACGGAATTTATCGATGGATGCAAACCATTGCGGCGTTGCGCGATAGATGACTGGTTTCTTTGTGCGCCAGTCATGCGGATAACTGTGGACGAAGAAGTCCAGTTTCAGCAAAGCACCCTTTTCAGTCAACAAGTCCGTGATCGGTTTATTGGCTTTATCGTAGAACACGCCCTCGAATCCTGGCGCTTCAGCTGTAAAGCAGCCTTTGTTGTCTATCGGTGATAATACTTCCAAACCATATTTTTTGCTGACGAGATAGTCATCCTCGCCGTGTCCGGGAGCTGTATGGACCAAACCGGTACCCGCTTCAAGCGTTACATGGTCGCCGACCATGACCAAAGACTCTCGCTCATAAAACGGATGGTGGACGGTCATGTACTCCAAATCCGATCCTTTCAGTTCCTGCAGCATATCCACAGATTCCCATCCGATGGCTTCCTTGATTGTGCCCAGCAATTCTTTTGCGACAACAAATTTTCTTCCTTCAACAGAAACAACAACATATTCGAAATCAGCATTAACGGAAATGCCTAAGTTTGCCGGCAAAGTCCACGGGGTGGTCGTCCAGATGATGAGAGCCGTATCGTTATCCAAAAGCCCTTTGCCGTCTTTGATCTGGAAAGCGACATAAATGGATGGAGACTTCACATCTTTATATTCGATTTCAGCTTCCGCCAGCGAGGATTCACTCGAAGGCGACCAGTAGATTGGTTTCAGACCTTTATAGATGTAGCCTTTTTCCGCCATTTTTCCGAATACGCGTATTTCAGCCTCTTCATATTTCGGCAACAAGGTCACGTATGGATTTTCCCAATCGCCTGCGATACCCAAACGTTTGAAGACGGTTCTTTGTCCGTCAATCTGATTCCAAGCATAATCTTCACACAATTTGCGGAAATCGGCCAAGCTCATCGCTTTGCGGTTCACGCCTGTATTCGTTAAGGCTTGTTCAATCGGAAGGCCGTGCGTATCCCATCCCGGAACAAAAGGGGATCGGAAGCCGGACATGGATTTCGAGCGGACGATGATGTCCTTGCTGATTTTATTCAAGGCATGCCCCATGTGGACAGCACCGTTGGCATATGGAGGGCCATCGTGTAGGACAAATGTCGGTTTATCCGCATTTTTTTCTTGTCGTTTGGCATAAATATCTTTTTCTTCCCAGTCCTTTTGCCATTCCAATTCGCGGACAGGCAAGTTAGCTTTCATAGGAAAAGCCGTTTTTCCCAGGTGTAGCGTATCTTTCATTTTCATTATCGCGAGCTCCCTTTTGTTTAAATTTTTTCTACAAAAAAAGACCCGTCTCCAAAAGGGACGAAGTCTTCGTGGTACCACCCAAATTCAAAGCGGCAACGGCCGTAATCGGCTGTCGTGCTTCCTCATTCAAACCGTTAACGCTGTTCAGGCGACCTTTTTTACTTATGTTTGTTCAAAAAGATTCTCATGGAGGATCCTTAAAAAAGAGGGACTTATTGGCCTTTCACCATTCGCCAATTCGCTGGAAGTTTCCTTTTTTCGGGTGTTCCATTCTTCAATACGTAGATTTTACTTGTTTTCTTCCGGAATTTCAATAGCTTCCACAGCAGCTTCCGCAAGTTTTTCTTCCGCCCTGGCTTCTTCGGCCAATCTTCCGCCGACTTCAAACTCGGCTGCATCATCGGAATTGGCGACCAATTCATCGATGATGCGTGTGCGGTTGGATAACACTTCATTCAGAGTAGGCGTTGAAACCTGACCTTCCGGTGAAGCGTTCAGCAGATTATTCCATTCATCATTCATGATGAGGTTCAATTGGGATTCAACCAAAAGTTGCAGTTTCTGTTTGAAGTTTCGGCTTTCCTTACGGACGCTGTCAGTTTCTTCATTGATTTTTGTCGCTTTCCCGGCTGCTTCATGCAACAAACGGTCCGCACTCTTTTCGGCTTCGAACAGAATGATTTCAGCTTCTTTGCGCGCATTTTCTTTCAGTCTGTCGGCAGCATCCTGCGCCACCACGATCGACTTGTTCAAAGCATCCTGCAGGTTGCTGAAATACTGAAGTTTTTCTTCGGCAAATTTCAGTTGCTTCTGCAGATCTTTATTTTGTTTGATGACTTCTTCAAATTCTTTTGTGACAGTATCCAAAAAGTCATTGACTTGTTCTTTATCGTACCCTTTTATTTTGACAGGGAATTCCTTGTGCTGAATATCTAATGGAGTCAAACTCATCTTATACACACCTTTCGTTCTTGTCATTCTTATTTGTACAATACGCCAAATTCGACGCGCCATTTGTCTTTCTTGGACTTTCCTTCTATGGCCTTTATCTGGATCCGGCCATAACCACGGATGGACACGATGTCCAGCAACCCCAATTCGAAATCGGGACGTTCGAATACCGACCAATTCAACTTCACTTTTCCGCTGCTCACCAATTCTTTGGCTCGTTGTCTGGATATGTTGTAGATGGTTGCAATCACTGTATCCAACCGCAACGAGCTGACCGTGTCATGAACAATCGTCCAGTCATCGATAGGTGTGATCAGATCAGTATAGTTCCGGCTCTCTAAGCGGACACTGACCTTGCCTATCTTAGTGACTTGCGCATGCACATAACTCGCTATATTCGACGCCAATAAAAACTGCCAACGTATGCCATCAGACAGGATATCTCCGAAAAGTTCTCTTTTCATGCCGGTTCCGATCAGTGTTCCCAGTATTTTCCCATGGGTCAGGCTAGCAAATTTTGATGGGTACACTACTTCAGTGAGTTCCATTTCAAAGTCGTCTTGGGTCGGATTGAAATACTCGGGGCAAATGATTGCCCGCTTGCGTTCCGCCGCCTCATAGCCCCCGTAAAATTGGACATGAACCTCACCTTTTTTTCCGACCAGCATCTCAAGGATATACTGTTGTCTCGGATCCAGGAAATCCGTCAAATATGGCGTATAGGTTTCTTCTGCTTGCGTAATCCAAGATTGGGCACTGTCAATGAACGGCTGCTCTTCCTTGCGGAAATGTTGATAAACTTCTTGCATACAAATCCCTCACTTTTTCGTTTGATGAAAAAATGTCCGTCAGTTCAGCAATCTGATCAGGAACAGGATAACAACCTGCGCTCCATACTCCACCAAATTCAGGAATAGGATGCCCGCCACTACACTGAAGCTCACCATGCCTACAGATGGGATCAATCTTCTGAATATATCCAGGTAAGGCTCTACAATGCTGGAGATAAAATAGCCGAACTTGGAACTTCTGGCTCCCGGCAACCAACTCATCAGTGCGTATACCAACAAGACTGTCGAATAGGCCGATATGCCCCAACGAATAATCTGTAAAAGCCAAATCAATATTTCTGTCATTTTGTTTCCTTTCTAGTAGAACGAACGCTCTTCCTCCAGTGTTTCGGCCAGTGCGCCTTCGACTCCGACTGAAGCTGGGGTGCATAAAAAGATTTCATCGCCCACGCGTTGGATTTCTCCCCCGATTGCATATACCGTTCCGGTCAGAAAGTCCACGATCCGTTTTGCTTGTTCCGCGTCTATCCTTTTGAAGTTAAGCAGTACTGCCTGATTTTTCAGCAGATTATCGGCAATCTTTTCCACCTCGGAATAGACTCTGGGCTCCACGACATGGATGCTGGCTTTTTCGGTCATTGCTTGTTGATTCATAGGAATTACCTTTGCTTTCGTCGATCTTTTTTGAGTGCTCCGATAAGACGGGGCCCCTTCTTCATTGCGCTCGGACCTGCGGACCGGAACGACAGTCGATGGCTCATCGACTTCCTCAAATCCATCTTCCTCTTCTTCAATGGCAAAGTACTTTCGGAATAAATCTTTCAGACCCATAAGACCCCTCACTTCTTCTTCGTCTATGCTTCTGTCTCAGCAAAGAATGCCGATCCGACACGTACGAAGGTTGCGCCTTCGGCAATCGCTATCGGATAATCTTGGCTCATGCCCATGCTCGTCTCTTTGCATGGGGCATGCGCCAAGTTCAACGCCGCTACTTGCTCTTGCATTATTTTCAGATCCTTAAAACATTGACGCAACTCCACGTCTGTTGCATCAATGGGTGCCATCGTCATCAAACCGACAACGAAGATGTTCGGAAAACTTTCCAGACTCTTGATGAAAGGGATTGCCTCGGATACGGAAAGACCGTGTTTTGAGCTCTCCCCTGTAACATTGACCTGCACGAAACAAGAAACAGGCTGTTCCGCCCGTTCGTTGATTTCCTTTGCCAATGACATACGATCCAGTGCGTGGAAGTAGGCGATGCGATTGATCACCTGCTTCACTTTCCTTGTCTGTAAGGTACCGATGTAATGCCAGATGATGTCTTCTTGCGGAAGTGCTGCTTGCTTTTCGATCAGACCTTCGGGGCGATTCTCCGCAAAGTGACGGTACCCCAAGCGGTATAATTCTGCCACTTGTTCTGCAGGCTTTGTCTTCGTGACGGCGACAACCGTCACTTCTTCCCGTTTGCGCACGGCTGACAGGCAGGCCGCTTCCACTGTTGACTCGACTTTCCGGCAATTTCTTTCAATATTCATGCTTATCTGCGTCTCTTGCGGAAGAAAGGCGGTGTATCCAATGAATCCTCTCCACCGTTTCTGTCTTCTTTATTTTCGTGATAACGTGGATAATTATCTTCTGTTTGTTTGACAGGGTATTCTTCTGACTCAGGTTGAGCCGAAAGAGGTGCCTGTTCTCTCACGCTAGTGTCTCTGCGGATATCCCAGTCGCCGAACAGGTCTTTGGCCGGTTTTTCTTCTGCTCTTTCGGTCGGAACTTGTTTCTCGGGGTATGAAACAGGTGCGTTCCCTACCTCTTTACGCCCCTTGAAAGCACTGCCTCCGCGATTAACGGTTTTTTTTTCATCTTTTTTTTTGTCGTCGATCCCTGTTGCGATTACTGTAACGATGACTTCATCACCCAAGTTCTCATTGATGGAAGTACCGAAGATGATGTTCACTTCGGATGTTGAAGCTTGCGCTACGATATCACTCGCATCTTGGGCTTCGAACAACGTCAAGTCCGATCCGCCTGTGATGTTCAACAGGATCTGCTCAGCGCCATCGATGGACACTTCCAACAATGGTGAAGAAATGGCCTTTTTGGTTGCTTCAGCAGTGCGGTTTTCACCTGAAGCGATACCGATACCCATCAAAGCAGAACCTTGATCTTTCATGACAGTCTTCACATCTGCGAAGTCCAAGTTCACATATCCTGGAGCCGTGATCAAGTCAGAGATCCCTTGAACGCCTTGACGCAAGACATTATCTGCTTCACGGAATGCTTCCAGCATAGGAGTCTTTTTGTCCACGATCTCCAAAAGACGGTTATTTGAAATGATGACCAATGTATCAACGTTGGCTTTTAATTCAGCGATACCTTCTGCAGCATAGCGGCCTCTTTTCGGACCTTCGAAAGTGAATGGGCGCGTCACAACACCGACAGTCAATGCACCAAGATCTTTAGCGATCCGGGCTACGATAGGGGCTGCACCCGTTCCGGTACCGCCGCCCATTCCGCAGGTGACGAAGATCATGTCCGCTCCGGCCAACGCTTCAGCGATTTGTTGTTCGCTCTCTTCTGCAGCTTTGCGGCCTACTTCAGGAATCGAGCCTGCGCCCAATCCTTTCGTCAATTTAGGTCCGAGTTGGATTCTTGTTTCCGCTCTTGATGCATTCAAGGCTTGCGTATCCGTGTTGGCGACGATGAATTCCACACCTTGTACGCCTTCTTCGATCATACGGTTCACGGCGTTGCTGCCTGCCCCACCGACACCGATAACTTTAATTTTTGCTCCATCATTCATGCTTGAATCGAATTCCAATTCCATTTCATTTCCTCCTATTTCATACCATTCTTTTTATGTTCCGCGTGATTATTCAAAAAGATTATTGAACCAACGTTTTAATTTCCCGACTAAGCTTTCTTCGTAATTTTCCTCATCGGCATAAATCTCAGTTTCATAGACAGGTTCTTCGATGACTGTCGGTTGTTTCGCAGTTTTGGATTGCAAAGGGATCACTTTTCCTGTCGCCTGTACTTTACCTTTGGCCACACGGTAAATGTCATCCAGCCCGGCCGCATATTTGATCAGGCCGATGCTCGTTGCATAGATCGGATTGCGCATCCCCATTTGCTCCGGAATATACAGTTTGACATTGATTTCAAAGATTTCTTTAGCCAAATCGACGACTCCCGGCAATGCCGCTGCTCCTCCGGTCAGAATGATACCGCCTGGGAGGTCGCGGGCTTCCACTTTATCCAAAGCGCGTTTGATGTTTTCGAAGATCTGCACAAGTCGCGCTTCGATGATTTCGGACAGATATTTCTCATCGACTTTTACCGGTTCTTCTTTCCCGATCGTTTCGACGGGGAAAAACTCTTCATCGGACGTGTCTTCAGAAATGGCATACCCATATTCGCGTTTTACCCGCTCCGCATTTTCCAATGTCGTATTCAAAATGATGGAAATGTCCTTGGTCACAAGGTCTCCGCCTTCGGGATCAACAAACGCAAATTTCAATTGATCGTCGTGCATGACAGAGGCGCTTGTTTGGCCGCCACCCATGTCGATAAGGATGGTACCGAAATCCCGCTCGCCCTTATTCATGGCTACGCTTGAAATGGCCAGTGGCTGTACGACCATATCTTCGATATGAAGACCTGCTTTTTCTACACACCGTTTGATGTTGTGGATGATTGTTTTTGGACCCGTGATCATGCTTGCGTACAATTCAAGACGTACGCCGATCATACCTCTCGGGTCCCGGATGCCATCGAACCCATCCACGATGAACTCTTCAGGGATGACGGAAATGATTTCTCTTTCTGGCGGAACAGAACGGACTTTTGCGGCAGCAAAGACGTTTTGTACATCCTTGTCTGTGATTTCCTTGTTTTCGCTTGCGACTGCATACATCCCGTGGCAAGGTTCGATACTGATTTGATTGCTTGGTATGCCTACGATGACGTTTGATATCTGAATGTTCGCTTTTCTTTCAGCTTGGCTGACTGCACTGCGGATCGATTCGACCGTTTCATCGATATCAACGATGACGCCACGACTAAGACCTTTGGAAATTTCATTCCCGACTCCAATAATGTTCATTTGATCTTTCACATATTCTGCGACTACAACTTTTATTGAAGTGGTTCCAATATCTAGACTGACGTATATTCCTGAATTCTTCATGGTTTTATTGAAACCTCCGTTTGACATAATGGCTTGTGTAAACATCCGCATTGTTCCGAAAAAATGGTCGGTTACTGATACGTGATGCCAGAAAGCTATACCTTATCATTTTATCATAATAATTCTTCATTTACGAAGATTTTTACAAATAATTCTATCAGAAGGAAGTCTGACAAAAGTTCATTCAATCCCTCAACAATAACTGGAATCATTGTTCAAGGATTGACTGCAAGTCAATCCTAATCTTTTCAAATCATTCGGATCCGCTGGCGGAATCTTCCGAAACGGACGCTTCAGCTTGTGCAAAAGGTGTAAAGTAGACGCCCACTTCAAGATCGATGATTCCTTTCGTCTCGCCTAATTGGCTCACGATATCAGGGTAGTACAGAATTTTTTCAGCAAATGACGGCAAAATCGCCCTCACTTCATTCCCGTCATTCATGTACACCGTGATTGTATACGGATTTTCTTCCGTCCCGGTGTATTTGATTTCAGAGATGCTGTTCTGGACACTGTCTGTCAATTGTACATATTGTTCGAGCAGTTCATCCAGATTCTGGTTCATTTCAAAGTTTGTAATGACCGGATTGTTCCCGATTGGAACTTTCAGTCGTGTATCTGCCACCGTCCCATTCTCCAGCACATTGTAATAGCTGCCATCCGAGTAGACATAGGCAATGGTTTCGTGTTCCGTCACATGGATTGTGACGTCATTCATGCCGCGCAGCGTCACTTCCGCCGTTTTGACTTGCGCTAACGCATTTGTGACATACGCATCGATTTTCTCGTCATTCCAGACGACGCCCAATGCGGTAAGCTGCCCGGTGATTTTACTGGCATCGATGATGTTTTGTTCCGGAACATCTTCCGCCCCTTCTACATAGATGTCTTTGATTTTTCCATATGGGGAGATCAGAAACCCGTTGAGGAGCGCTCCAGCCAAGAAAATGCTGTACCATCCAAAGTACCCTTGGCGTTTCTCTGTTCCGGCGGCTTTGGGAAGGCGTTTGCTTGTTTTCGACTTCGCTTTTTTCTCTCGCAACAAACGATGTATGCGGTCGTTCGGTGGGGTATTCTGCTTTAACTCAGCTTTGTTTTGCCTTTCCAGTTCAGCAGTTGCGCGCTGCCAGGGAGTCCCTTCCGACGAACTCTTCCTGTTCAGCTTCTGCCGGATCTTTCCGAAAACCATCTGGTCTCCCTCCCTTTCTTACTTCTTCAAAGCAAAGATGACATCGATGATCCGGTCTGATGCATCCGTTATGCCCATCTGTTTAGCTTGCAAGGCCATTTCTTTGCGTGCCGTTTCATTGATCATCAGCTCATCGATGGCTCTGAACAATGATTCTGCCTGCAGATCTTTCTCTAGGATCATTTCGGCTGCCCCATTTTTCACCAGGCTTTCCGCATTTTTTTGCTGATGGTTGTTTGTGACATAAGGGCTCGGAATCAGAATGCTCGGCAAACCCAAAGCCATCACTTCCGTCAACGTGGTTGCGCCGCTGCGCGATACAATCAAGTCGGTGCGCTTGAATAATTTCGGCATATCATGGATGTACGGCACTATCCGGACATTGTCCAAACAATCCGTCAGTGCGTTGATTTGTTGCTCCACTGCATTGAAGTGGACGTCTCCAGTAGCCAAGAGCACTTGATATGGCTTGTCTTTGAAGAGCGGATAGGCGGCTACGAAAGACTCATTCAGCTTCGCAGCTCCCCGGCTGCCCCCAAAAATCAAAACGGTCGGCAACTCTTCCTTCAGTCCATATTCCTTCAGGTCGGCACTCTCCTTCAAAGAAGCTACTTCCTGCGCTCGGGGATTCCCGGTGAACACAATTTTCTCCGGATAGGCAGAGAAGTCAGCGCGGGCATCCTCAAAACAAATACAGATGCGATCCACAACCCGGCTCAAAAATTTGTTTGTGACACCTGCGACTGAATTTTGCTCGTGGATGATTGTCGGCACACCAAGTTTCGAGGCTGCATACAGGACCGGGGCGCACACATAGCCGCCCGTCCCGATCACGACGTCCGGTTGGAATGCCTTGATGATTTTCTTCGAGTCCGAGATGCTCTTGATCATCAAGTAGACCGTCTTGAGGTTCTGAAGCGATAGGCTTCGGCGAAGACCCTGAATCTTGACGGATTTGAAGGCGACACCCGCCTTTGGTACGATTGTGCTTTCCAGCCCGCGTTCCGTGCCCACATACAGAAACTCGCTATCGGGATATCTTTCTTTGATTCGGTTCATCAGGGCTAAAGCCGGGTAGATGTGCCCGCCTGTTCCCCCACCGGATAATACTATTTTCATAAGCGCATAGGTCCTCTAGAAAGAACCATCCTCCTCACTTGTGGCTTTGACCACGGAATGGACAGCATCCGTAAATGTTTTGCCGCGCACTTCAAAGTTCTTGTACTGATCCCAGCTCGCGCAGGCCGGAGACAACAGGATTGTGTCGCCTTCTTCACTGTACTGATAGCTGATCGGAACCGCACTGGCGACATGATCCGTCACGACGATTTCTTCGATGCCGGCTTTCTCGCCTGCGTCCTTCAATTTATCGGCCGTTTCTCCGAAGACGATCAACGTCTTCACATTCCCAAGGAAGGGAACGAGTTCATCGAATGTATTCCCGCGGTCCAATCCTCCCGCCAACAGAATGATCGGCGTCCGGAAACTGCTCAGAGCTGTTTTGGTGGCGAGGATATTCGTTGCTTTCGAGTCATTGTAGAATTTCCTGCCATTGAGTTCGGCTACGAATTGGATCCGGTGCTCGACCCCATAAAAGAGATGGAAAGCCGCTACGATTGCGTCGTTGACTACACCTGACAATTTCGCTACAGCGATTGCGGCCAATGCGTTTTCGATGTTGTGTTCTCCGGGAACCCTCAGATCGGAAATATCCATCACTTTTTCGTCCTTGAAATACAGCGAACCTTCTGATGCATAGGCTCCATCCTTCAAAATCTGCGTACGTGAAAAAGGAACAATCTGGGCTTTTGAATGTTGGGATAATGTACGCAATTCCTCCTGATCCCAATTCAAAACGAGATAATCATCCGCTGTTTGGTTTTCGGTTATGCGCCACTTCGCTTTGACGTATTCTTTGCGGTCCCCATGATAATCCAGGTGGGCTTCCGTAATGTTCGTTATGACGGCGATGGCTGGTCTCATCGCCTCGATGCCCATCAATTGGAAGCTGGACAGTTCCATTACGACATCGTCGTCTGCAGTCGCCACGCGTGCCACTGCCGATGCAGGAACGCCGATGTTTCCAGCTTTATAGGCTTTCCCTATTTTTCTGCCCGCATTCAGCAGATCCGTTATCATCGTCGTGGTCGTGGTCTTTCCGTTCGTGCCTGTCACACCGATCAGTCGGCCTTCGAGGATTTCCGCAGCCAACTCAACCTCGGTCAATACGGGAATCCCTAACTCAAGCGCTCGTTTGACCATCGGGTTGTTGTACGGGATGCCCGGATTTTTGACCATGAAGGAAAACGACTCATCCAGTAGCTCTAGCGGATGGGATCCAGCAATGACTTTGATGCCGGATGAAATCAACTCCTTGGCATCCGGATTGTCGTTCAATTCCTTCGCATCATTGACCGTAACCATCGCGCCTAGTTCCAGGAGCAGTTTGGCCGCGTTCATGCCGCTGAGTGCGAGGCCCAGCACCAACACTTTTTTATTTTCGAATCGATTATTTGTTTTCATCTATTTCTCCCCTTTCGCTTAGACAAGCAGCCACAAAGCTAAAATTGCAGATAGTAAACCTACCGCCCAGAAAGTCAGGACAACGCGCCATTCGCTCCAACCGCTCATTTCGAAATGATGGTGGATCGGGGACATCTTAAAGATGCGCTTTCCGCGCAACTTGAAGGAACCAACCTGAAGCATAACGCTAGCCGTTTCAATGACGAAAACAAGACCGATCAGCAGCAACGACCACTCCAGATGCAACGCCAACGAAACAACAGCGAGTCCTGCACCCAATGCCAATGAGCCGACATCTCCCATAAAGATTTTCGCTGGTTTTTTATTGAAAAAGAAGAACCCGATCAGGCCTCCCACGATTGCGATACAGAACAGCAAGACTTCCAATTGTCCCTGGCGGTATGCCAATACCCCGTATGCAGTATAAGCGATGCTTGCTGTACCTGCGACCAATCCGTCCAATCCATCGGTCAAATTCACAGCATTCGAAAAACCGGTGATCCAGATGATCGTGAACGCAGCGAACACAAACCAGTTATGGATTTGCCCAAACAAAGGAATCGTGATCAAAGGATCCGATCCCGATAAGAAGAACAGCGCGACAAAGACGAAAGACCCGGCTAATTGCGAAATGAACTTTTGCTTGGAAGTCAGACCTTCATTTTGTTTTTTGAATATTTTCAGGAAATCATCCAAAAATCCGATCGCTGCGAAAAACAACAGAACGAAAAGCAACATAGCCAATTTCACGGTAAGGACATCTTTCCATACCGCTGTCCCGATAACAGTCAGGATTGCTGCGATGATGAAGACGACTCCCCCCATCGTCGGTGTACCGCTTTTGACTTGATGCCATTTAGGGCCTTCTTCTCTTGTGACCTGTCCGAATTGTTTCACTTTAAAATAGCCGATAAAAATTGGCATCATGCTGATTGTAATGGCAAAGCTGATCGATAAAGGCAGCAGCATTTCTGTCCAATGCATATGATTTCCTCCTAATAGGTGTTTTACATTTTTAAATTGATTTCTGTTTATGGTGCCGAACGCTTATTCCAGAATGACCCGGACTTCCGTGGCCGCGTTCAGAATGGAGCCCGTCTCCAGACTCTGGAACACGACATAGCCTTCGCCTTCAAAAGTAAAGTTGATGCCTGCAATTTCTGCCACTTTCAGGACATCGTCTTTTGACCACCCGTAAACATCAGGCATCGTCATCGCGCCTTCCGTCATGAGGATCGCCTTCTGGTTCGTGATCGTCTGCGTTCCGGCGTATGGGTATTGCTGGACGATCCGGCTGCCGCTGCCGATGACTGCTGCATCATTATAGCCGACAGCAGTCAGCGCCGCCAAAGCTTCATCTTTGGATAAATTTGTCACTTCCGGCATCGAGGCTTGATTGACATCCCCGGCCACTTCCGTATTCAGGTTGTCATACTCGATTGCCCTTGTCATGAATGGATTGAATATTTTTGACAGATATTTGGAGCCATTCAGACTGTCCAAATTTGCGGGTCGTTTCATGGTCAAATACAGGATGTAGCTGGGATCATCCGCTGGAGCGAATCCGACTACCGAGTAAAGATAGTTGGAATAGCCAGTATAATACCCACCTGTTGTGGAATTGACCACTTCAGCAGTACCTGTTTTTGCGGCGATCTCTGTCCCCTCGATTTGGTACGCTTGACCGGAGCCATTCTCGTTATAGACGACTTCTTTCAGGTAACTCAGGACCGTTTGGGCGGTCTCAGCCGTGATCGGAGATCCCACTTCTTCAGGCTCGATAGCGGTGACCTCACCCGTATTCGGATCTTCCGTTCGATCCAGGTAGTTGAGTTTCATCATGGTGCCCTCGTTTGCGATTGCCGTAAAAGCTTGCATCAATTGGAAGGGCGTAACGGTTACCCCTTGTCCGAATGCCGTGTTTGCCTTTTCCAGCGGATAGGTATAGCTGTAATTCCCCGTCGCTTCATTTTCAAATCCCGAATCAGTTGATTGGCCGATACCAAAAGCTTTCATGTAGGACTCCCAAACATCATAGCCCATCGTTTGAACTAGCTTCACGAATGCTACATTACTTGAGCGCGCCAATCCTTCGAGGTAGGTGATATTGCCCCACCCATCCTTATTGTAGTCACGGATGGTTCCACCTTCCACTTCCACATTGCCGGAAGCATAGGTAGCAAAAGGACTGAACACCCCCTCGTTCACGGCTGCCGCTAAAGTCAAAATTTTGAAAGTGGAACCAGGTTCATAGGTATCCTCCACCAACAGATTCTGCCATTGCGCATCGATGCCTTCTTTGGTTGTGGCGTTGAAGGTGGGCCGCTGCGAGGCCGCCAGGATTGCGCCAGTGTCCGGATCGACCAACATAGCTGTCATCGATTCCGGTTCGGCCTCTGCATACACTTGGGACATCAGGCTTTCCAGATAGATCTGTAGCCGACTGTCGAGCGTCAGATAAAGATTCTCACCTTCCACAGGGTCCTCTTCCTGAATCTGCGTACCCGGTATCCTGTACCCCTTTGAATCTTCTTGGTAGGTGATTTTCCCATCACTTCCATCCAAGGCATCATCATACAGGGACTCTATTCCCATCATGCCGACCAGTTTCTTTTCCTCGTTTGTGTCTGCTTCCTCATCGCTGGTTGAACTTTGAGCGAAGCCGACAAGATGAGAAGCAAAAATCCCATTTGGGTAGAGTCTGGAAGGCGTCTCCTCAAATGTAATGCCCGGAAGCTCTTCCGCTTCAATGCCGGATTTTGTCGCATAATTCAGGTTGGTTCCTGCGCTGCCGAATTCGACTTGCTTCAAGTTCTCCTGATTCAGGATGGCCAGAATTTCTTCTTTGCTCATGCTGATGTATTCTGCCAGAATTTCAGCAGTTTTTTCCTTGTTGATGATATGATTCGGATTTTCTTTATCTTCACTCCATTCGTCGGTCAAAACGGCCACCAACGAATAAGAAGTAGCATCCAAGGCAATGGGATTACCACCTATGTCATAGATGGTACCTCTTTTTGCGGCAAGGATACTACTTCTGGTATATAAGTTATTAACATGCTCGCTTAGATTCTCGCCATTTACCTTCTTGGTGATCATGATCATAGAAAAACGAAAAATAAATACAAGAAATAGTAAACCTGTCAAACCAACCATGATACGAGTCATTTTTTTTCGGTTTTTTTGAGGATTAGCTGTTTTTTTCATCGCGTAACATTCCTAACGTTTGCTTCATTCATTTCCAGACCAAGTTCTTTTGCTATCTCGATGATGCGGTCATATCTTGAAAGTTCTTGGACTTCTTGCTCCAAATTTTGATTTTCCAGACCAATCGCAATGCTGTCATTTTGCAGATCCTGCAACGCTCTGTTCTGATTGGAGAGGGTCACTTGTGTAGCCAACGATAGCAGCAACACAATCAAGGCACTTAACAGCGTGATGGTAATGGCAATTTTTTCAATTTTGACATATTTATCTCTAACGGCTTTGTAGCCTTTCGGTGCAGGCTGGCCTTTTCTAGGTTCTGTCAGTTCTTTCGGCAGCATCGGTTCTGCTATCGCCGCCCTATATTCAGGTAGTGCCACTTAATCCTCTCCTCCCCCGAAATAAACTGTGCAGTCCAAGCACAATTTATTGGTTCCGGCTGATATTCTTTAATTACAGAGCTATGCTCCTGTTATTTCTTGATTCTTTCGATGACACGCAATTTTGCACTTTGAGAACGCGAATTTTCACTCAATTCCGCCTCATTGGGCATGATTGGTTTTCGGCTGACCAGCTTGTAGTCCGCTTCGTATTCCTCAGGAAGAATAGGCAACAGCGGCAAAGTTTCCTCTTTCGAACTGGCTTCTTTGAAAAGGACTTTCACGATCCTGTCCTCCAAGGATTGGAAGGAAATGACGCTCATGCGCCCTCCAACATTCAGCATCTTCAAGCCATCTTCTATCGAATCTTCAATAGCGGACAATTCGTCGTTGACGGCGATGCGCAAAGCTTGGAAAATGCGCTTAGCCGGATGTCCACCTTTTCTTCTGGCCGGTGCCGGAATGCAGTCTTTAATGATTTCGACCAGTTCGCCGGTTGTCTCGATCGGTTGGGTTTCCCTGATGTTTTCAATTTTACGGGCAATCTGTTTTGAAAATTTTTCTTCGCCATAACGGTAAAAAATCTTCACCAATTCAGCAAAAGGCCACTCGTTCACAATAGCGCGGGCCGTCAATTCCTGCTCTTGGTCCATGCGCATGTCGAGTGGTGCATCATAGCGGTAACTGAACCCGCGTTCGGCCTGGTCCAATTGCGGGGAGGAAACTCCCAGATCGTACAGGATGCCGTCTACGCCAAAAATGCCGCGGCTTTCCAGTTCTTCTTTGATATTCCGAAAATTGGACTTGATGAGTGTCACCATGCCTTTTTCGATATAACTCGCCAAAGCTGCTTCCGCATTTTCGATGGCGATACGGTCTTGATCAAAGGCATACAGATGCCCCTTTTCATTTAATTTTGATAAAATCACGCTACTGTGTCCCGCACCACCTAAAGTGCAATCGACATAGACACCATCCGGTTTGATGTTCAAACCATCGATGGACTCGTTCAGCAACACGCTATAATGTTCAAATTTTTCCATTTCTGCACCTACAATCCAAAGTCGATCATCGTTTCGGCAATATCTTCGAAGTTTTCAGCAGCCTCTTCAGCAAATGCTTCCCACTTCTCGTTGCTCCATATTTCTATACGGTCGGCCACACCGACAATACGACATTCTTTTTCAATTTTCGCATAATCCAATAATGTTTGAGGGATATTGATGCGCCCTTGCTTATCCAATTCGGCTTCCGTAGCGGCTGAATAGAAAAAACGGGTAAAAGCACGCGCATCTTTTTTGGCAAGGGGCAACTGTATCAATTTTTCTTGAATCAGTTCCCATTGGCTTAATGGATAGCCGAATAAACAGCCGTCCAATCCACGGGTGATGATGAAGGTATCGCCTAATTCCTCACGAAATTTTGCGGGCATGATCAATCTCCCTTTCGCGTCTACATTGTGTTTGAATTCTCCCATCAACATATAGACACTCGCCCCCACCTTCAAATATGTTCTCAGTCTACCACATCCCCCCACTTTCTACCACATTTTCCCGAACAATTCATAAAAAAAACAAATTGATTTCGATTATTTATCGAAACCAATTTGTTTTTAGTTGTTATCCATCATTTTGTCCGCGGAACTGATATTCCCCCACTATCCGCCTCATGCAACCGGATGGCAGTTTCGTAAGCGCGCCTCAGTTCAGAACCGACGTAGCTTAGATCCTTCTGGCGTATATGCTCCTGCCCTGCAGCCTTCAAAGAAGGCAAGGTCCCTTCCAAAATGCCGGTGATTAACCTCCGGAAATCGTCATTTGTCTTGCCTTTATAGACGTGTTTGCCATCAAGCAGATCGGCCTCATAGATCGGTATATCCCGAATCAGGATCTCCTGACCCATGGCGAGCGCCTCCAAGAGGACGATTCCTTCCGTTTCTTCGTACGTTGGAAAGAAAAACAAGTCAGCACCACAGTATGCGTTCCGGAGCTCACCAGGAGTCACGTAGCCGGCAAATTGCAGATTAGGCAATTTTGTCTCTACGGCTTCACGGATTTCCCGCGGGACTTGGTGGAGGTTCAAGTACCCGAACCAGATGAACTGGTAAGCAGGCAGCGCCTTGGCTAACGCAACGAAATCAAGGATCCCTTTCCGTTTGATATAAAGTCCGACCGACATGACGACTTTGTCTGCTGCTCTATATCCATATTTCTTGCGGAATGACGCACCCATTTCTGCAGTCGCTTGGTAAAACGATAAGTCGATTCCGTTCGAAACCGGTATGATCGGTTGTTGCAACCCCGCCTTTTGCAGCAATTGTTTGGAATAAGGAGTCGGCGTCAATACGACATCCCCATGGCTGTAACAGTGCAGAATCCACTTGCTGAACAGCGGCGCAGCCGCATTGGAGAAGATAAAGGAATTCCGGAAGTCCTCCTTTGTGGAGTGGGCATGGTAAACAATCGGTTTCCCCTGCTTTTTGACTCTATGCAACAGACGATAGGATTGGCCGAAGTAGGTATTGATGTGCATCAGATCAAAATCATCCCGGTAGTCTGTCGTAAAAGCTATCCCTTCCAGAGCGAGTGCTTTTTTCTGGTGCTCGATCGCTCTGCCTAATCCGGATTTCCCGATGTATTTCATGCCTTCAGAGTACAATAATACTTTCATGATATTTGCCCCCCCTCTTTGAATTTCGGACTATCCTCTTACAAGAAAATAAATGCGCAAGAACACCAACATGTAATAAAAAAGCAACGCCATCAAAAAAAGTATTTTAATGAAATAACGATAAAACTGCTTCGGCCGGTGATTCTTTTTGCGTAGGTCGAAATACAGCGTCTGCAGCATCCCGATGAAGCAAGCCGCCAGCAAGAAATGCGGCAACAGCGAATAGGTCAAACTGTAGACACTAAGCAGATGGATGCCTACCAGCAGAAACGGCAAGACGACATCCGCAACCGTCAGTTGGATCATTTGCTTGTACCTGAGATACGGCCTGAAAAATTTATTGATCAGAATGATTTCTAAAATCGGGAAAACATACAAGAGAATTTCAGAATAGTGGAAGTTTTGCATCCCAACGCTCCTTTACGAAAATATGGCGTCCATGCCGCATAAACACATTTTACCTCATTCCGGAAAAATATGCTTCCTGAAAAAAAGGAACAAAAAAAGTCAGCAGAAAATTCATTCTGCTGACTGGAATTGCGGATGGCATTTCATGATTAGTTTGTTTTTTCAACAACTGCTTCTCCATCATAGTAACCGCATGATGCGCAAACGTGGTGGCTCTTTTTCAATTCGCCACAGTTAGGGCATGCGTTCAAGCCTGGAATCGCTAACTTGTAATGTGTACGTCTTTTTGCTTTTCTCGCTTTAGATGTTCTTCTTTTAGGTACTGCCATTTCCTTACACCTCCCTGTATTAATCGCTGTATTTATTTAAAAAATCAGCGTCAAAAATTTCACTCTGTTTTTCCTTCGTCTTCTAACAGGGCCTTCAGACCAGCTAATCGCGGATCGATCTGATCGGTTTTTTCCTCTTGTCTCTTTCTTGCGAAAGATTCTTCGGAAACAACTTCCCATTCAGCGCCACTAGGCATTTCCTCGGACACCATCTCTTCCGGCGTGAACACTTGTAGAGGCAAGTTCAGTAGAATGTTGTCCTCGATAGCGGGGACCAGATTCACTTCATCGCCTTCAAGCGGCAGCACGACTTCCGCAGGATTATCCTGCTCGAGATAGAGTGATTCACTTTCAGTGTACACTTCTTCGATTGCTATTTGCAAGGGTACATCAACTAATTCCAACGACCTTGACGAAGGCAGGGTAATCGTTAAATCGATTCGGAAATTGGCAAGCACAGAATGATTTTCGTATAATAAGAAACCTTCCGCCTTAATCGGCGACACTGCCTTGATTTCATTATTTCTTTGCATCAATGAACTTTCCCGGTCTATCGTCCGAGAGAAATAGTACGGTTCACCACGATGTTCTTGTAATTCTTTTAATGGCCACTTCATTTCCATCACCCCTAAAATAACAAATTGAATTATACTAGTGAAAAAAACCTTTGTCAATGTATTTTCCTTTACATCCAAAAAGGAAAACGTTTTTTTACGCTTTTAATTCTTTGGCCAACGTGATCGTTTTGTCCAAAAGCACCTTTTCCGCGTCGACGACCGGATAGCGTTGTTCCTCATCTTCACTGTTCATCAACGAAACTTCCGTGCAGCCCAACAATACAATGTCCGCACCGCAATTTTTGAAGTCTTCCAAAATTTCGTAATACAAAGGGAAAAACAAATGTGATCGCTCTTTGATATAATAATAAATCATTTTATTGATCTTGTCTTGTAATTCCCTGTCCGGCAATACCACTTGGTACCCTTTCTCAATAAGCCGATTTTCGTAGATACGGCTCTGATGTGTTCCCTCAGTGGCAAATAATCCGACTTTTTTTGCGCCCTCATAATGTTCCGCAATATAGTCGACCGTCAGATCGATCATATTCAGAATCGGAATAGTCGTTTCCTTTTGAATATCATCGAAGAAATAATGGATCGTATTGCAGGGCATGATGATGAATTCCGGCCGAAGAAGATTCAACATATGAACATCTTCTATCACCGCTTCCACAGGATTCGGTTTGGCCGGATCCAAAATATATTCCGTACGATCGGGAATATCAGCGTGATTCATCAGAATGTAATTGAAATAATCCTGGTCGTTTTCGGGGAAATGACGTTTGTTCATTTCAACGAGAAAGTTGGTCGTCGCCAGCGTTCCCATCCCTCCAAGAATACCAAAAAATTTTTTCATCCTTTCTCATCCCTCGTTTCCCGTTTGTTTCTTGATTCAGGTCATTCCTCTGGCGGATGCGCTCTGAATTTTTTGTAATAGTTGAATTTGGAAGCCAACACATAGAATTTTCTTTTTGGGCTGACTTCAAAAGGCGCATCCAAAGGGTGCACGACTTTCCCTTCTTTGTACAGCTCCTTTACTTTTTTCCGCAACACATCGGACTCGAGATACTTCAGCAAAAGGTTCTTTGGCGTCATCGTGAACAAGGCTTCATTCGTGTTGATGGTCACCCCAAGTTTTTTCTTGGCGATGTAATCTTCAACATAGTATTTCGCGACATTATTCCCGCTGGCGGTGACATAATAATTGCTGACGCCAAGGCGCCCGTTCAGTTCAAAGAAAACATAGTCATCTTTGCGCTTATCGTACTTCACGTCAAAATTGGAGAAGCCATAAAACTCGGTTTCCGCAATCAATTTTTGAACGGAAGCAACAATCTTCTGCTCTTCCCTGGCCCAGATTGTCAGGTGGTTGCCGATGGCGGATGGCGTATGGTCCTCCAAGAGGATGTGGCCGAATGCAATCAGCTTGATTTCCTTGTCCCGAGGCGATGTGTAGACCGTCACGACGCCAAGATAGGTATCATCACCGGGCACGTACTCCTGCAGGATCAGGTTGTCTGTATAGCCGTTGTCACGCACCAAATGATAGATGCGTTCAAGATCCTTTTCATCCCGTCCGATGAAGACTTTTTCTTTGCCGTCAAAATGCAGTCCCTGGTACATGATGGCATTCGCAGGCTTGATGATGATCGGAAATTCAAACGGCAAATCAAGAGAAAATTCATCCATGACTACAGTCTTCGGATAGGGAACGCCTGCTTTTTCACAGATGGCGTAAAAACTTTCCTTATTGGTCGCCCGCAGGAAGACGGGCTCATCCACATACGGAATGATCCAATCATCACCGAAGCGGTCTTTCGTCCGGATCAGCAGTTCCGCATAGCGGTCATCTGCCCCGAAGATAATTTTTTTCATATTCGGATAGTCACGGCCGATTTGTTGGATGGTCTCAAAAAAAAGATCCAGGTCATCGATTCCCGGTTGGATGTAATGCTTGATGATGCGGGAATTGCCGATAGGACCTATGATTATCGGGCTGATAAGATTCGTTTTAACTTGGTACGCTTCATAGAAAGCTCTCGCCAAACTATAGGCTCCTCTGTTCCCCCCTACGATTACGGGAACGAAACTGACGGAGTTGGCTTCTTCGCTCATTTGATTGTCCTCCTTAGTGCCTAGAACCGAACATTAAAGACTCTAGCATCTATTAACTTATCCATTATATTTCTTTGGTTGTGGCCCGTCAAACGCTTCTTGCGATTTTTCATTAAAGTTTTCATTAAATTCCGGGAACGTCTTATTTCAGATTATGCAGATCATTTCGGATGTAAATGGGTGACCGGGTGAAATTCTGCTCCTCCAAAGTCGGAATGGCCCCCAAACGATAGATGCGGTCACTTCGGATTTCCAGCTGCAAGTCCGCTTTGTGTGGCTCACGTACTTTCGTGATGATCGGGGTCTCCGTATTTTTTTTCAAAGCGTTCAGATAGCGTCTTCCGGCCTCCGTAAATCCGAGCAAGCGGATAGTGTCCGCTTTTTCCTGGAAGGCGGCCGCTTCCGCTTTGGTTATCCCCAACAAAATATAGGAACAGACCCGCTGCAACCGGGCCCATGTCCAGCGCTTGTTTTTCATGCGCCGAATGAAGGTCATAAAATCAGCGGCATCCTCAGCCTCTTTTTTCAGCCTGTATTCGATACCTTCTTCGACTTGATAGATGTTGCGGAGTTCCGCATGCGAAAGCAGCATAAGCTGATATTGCAGCATCCCCCAGTAAGGGGCCCAATCAAGCAGAGGACGCCTCTGCAGCACCTCTAACGTTTCTTGCGGCACAAACCTGCCCATGTACTTCGTTTTGGCTTCCTTCCCGTGGTGGAGCGCCCATTCGCGAATGGCGGTCCCACTTGCGAATTCTTGTCCGAAAAAGTCGCTGTCGTTATGTCCGGCACCTCGTCTGAGCACAATGGCCGTTTCCATCGGTTCGGGGAACTGTTCGTTTTCTTTGACATATGCCAGCCCGAGCTGATTGTTAGGTGTTGAAAAGGAAATGGCAGAACCTTGTGGGCGCAGGACCTCGGCAATGGCCGTTTCCAGTTGCGCAGCGTAGGTTCTGCCATCATTTCGGTAAGTCTGAAAAATCCGATCGATTTCCGATCCGTGTTCGCGCAAGAAGCGGCTGTGCGAAATGAAATCTTCCGCCGTTCCTTCTTCAGCACCGAATGCAAAGGCATCGCACTGCATCGCCTGCAACAAGCGGATGCCTGCCTTTGCGAACAGATCCGCGGACTGCACACTTGCTAGTACGGGCATCTCCACAACAATATCCGCTCCGTTCCGCAAAGCGATTTCCGCACGCGTCCATTTATCCAACAAAGCGGGCGCACCCCTTTGAACAAAATTCCCGCTCATTGCAACAACCATGACATCACTGCCGGTCATCCGCTTGGCTTCCGACAATTGATAGCGATGCCCATTGTGGAAAGGATTATATTCTGCGATTACGCCACAGACTTTCATCGAAGCCCCCCTTTGTTTTCATTTATGGTTGCACAGGTTTTTGTCCCGGTTTGCTTAAGCTTTACGACAGGCAAAAAACCAGCGCGGACTGTCCTCGCGCACTTCGGATTCACCGAATTCGGCTGTAGCCGTCACTTCGGTGAATCCTGCTTCTCTGAGCAGCCGCTTGTAGACTTCCAACGGATAGGTGCGTTCGCGATGGTATTCCGAATGGCGTTCAAACAATTCCGGATTACTTTGGGATCCCACGAAGAAAGTCAGATCATGCTCGACACTGTTTGCAGCTTCACCGGCAAAACTTTCCCAGAGGAAGGCTCCCGCTTCATCCTGATAGATGTATTGATATCCCGGAAAAACGTCATTCACTTGATGCATCGAGTGGACGTCGAACAAAAAAACACCGCCAGGTCCGAGATTCCGGATGACGCTTTGAAAGACTTCCGCCACTTCAGCTTCATCAGACATGTAGCAAAGAGAATCAGAGAAGCACGTCACGACGTCAAAATCCCCCATCGGCTCCAGGGAACGCATATCCCCCACAGCCAAAGAAAGCTTAACGCCTTCTTCCTGCATGCGATTGTAGGCAAGCGAAAGCATTTCGTCGGAGAGATCGACACCTGTCACCCGATGGCCTTTTTTTGCCAATTCCACTGCGATCTTCCCTGTTCCGCAAGCCAGTTCCATGATGTTCAGACCGGATTTTCCGGCTGTATATTTTTCAACATAAAGAAGCCAGCTGTCGTAGACAGACTGGTCCATTATTTCATCATAGTAATGGGCAAAGATGTCGTAACTCATTGCTCTGTGACCATCCCTGAGATGTCGACCATAGGCGCATCGCTCCATAATTTTTCGATGTTGTAATAACCGCGTTCCTCGTGGTTGAACACATGCACGATGACGTCGTTCAGATCGATCAATGTCCATTTGCCTGAATCTTTGCCTTCAACATTTTTGATTTCGCCTTTGTTTTTGTATACGTTCTCCACGATCGATTCAACGATTGCAGCGACTTGCTTTTCATTGCGGCCGTTCATGACGACAAAGTAATCACCGATCGATGTCAACCCGCGCACATCCAATGCCATGATATCCTGAGCCAATTTGTCATCTGCAGCTTTAACCACTACTTCCAATAATTCTTCACTTGTTAATTTCATTATGATTTCCCCACTTTTCTTTGGACCCAACTGTTGTAGACATAGATCGTGCCGGGATAAATCGGCAGCTCTTTCTTCACCAGATGGATGATTGTTTTTTCTATTTTAAAATAAGCTGCCTCGTCCAGACTGATTCCCGCCAATCTTCTGGCTTCGTCGACGCCCTTGAAAGAGCGGCCTGATTCGATGTAATCGGCTATGAACAGGACTTTCCCGATCAGGGTCATCGTCTCCCCGCCGATTGTATGTTGGCGGATTGCGTCAAGGATAGCCTCATCCGTGATTCCGAATACCGTTTCGGCATAATAAGCCCCGACAGGTCCATGCATGATTTCGCTGCCGTAGACGGTCATTTCGCTGTCCATCCCTTGGGACAGAACGATTGCCTTCATGTTTTTTGGATCATGTTCTTTCGCAAAGTCGTGCAGAAGAGCGGCCAACGAGCACGCTTCCACGGATGCGCCATATTTTTCCGCCAATTCGATGGAACAGGCTTCCACCCGCAGCACATGCTGGAAACGCGATGGCTTCATCTGTCTTTCCACTTCAGCCAAAACAGCTTCCCGCGTCCACTCCGTAAAGGTCCCTGTATATGCAATCTCAGTCTTCGTCATCGAGATAAAGTCCTTCTTCCAAAATGTAATCTTTGACATCCTCTTTAACCAAATAACGGATCGAACGGCCGGTCTTGACCATTTTGCGGATTTCCGTCGAGCTGATGTCGATCAAAGGCGCATCGACCCAGATGATCGGATAGATGCTTTCCCTTCCGTATCCTGGTCTGGCAACACCGACGAACTGAACAAGTTGCACCAATTCAGCGATGCTTTTCCACTTAGGCAAGTATTCAACCATGTCCCCGCCGATGATGAAATAATAATCGGTATCCGGGTGCATGGACGTCAACAATTTCATCGTATCGATCGTAAAACTTTTGCCACCGCGCTCCAACTCGATCGTTTCGATATCGAACAACGGATTGCCCGCAATGGACAACCGCACCATCGACTCACGATGTTTCGCCGAAATCGATGCCTTTTCATCGATATGAGGCGGTTCGGCATCGGGCATGAAATAGATCTTATCCAAGCCGAGTTGCTCCCCCACCTGCTGTGCGACGATCAGATGGCCCAAATGAGGGGGACTGAAGGTCCCACCCATGATGCCGATGCGTTTCCGGTCCTGGAAAGCGATCTGCGTCTCGACTTCTGTTTCTTCGATGATCATGTAATCCGTTTGTCCGATCAAATTTAAAGTTGTGATCAATTTTTCTCACCTCAATAAAATAGGAATTGGCCTGCCTTTAGATTTTTTCAACGACAGTCGAATAACGACGGTTCTTTTCTTTCGAGGACGGTTTGAACAACACAAGCGTGCGTCCGATTTGTTGGACGACGTTCGCTTTCAGCTTTTCTTCGATCGTTGCAGCGACATCTTCCGTTTCCTCATCCGTGTTCTGCAAAAGCGCGATTTTCAACAATTCTCTTTTTTCCAATGCTTCCCCGATTTGGTAAAGCATCTCCTCATTCAAGCCACCCTTACCCACTTGGAAGAGCGGATTCATGTGGTGCGCTTCTTTTTTCAAATATTGTTTTTGTTTGCCTCTTAATTCCATTCGACACCTCAGTCTTTTCTTATTAAATGATTGGTTTGCGCATGACAGTGTCTACGCCTTGTGGTACCCATGCTGCGACTTTTCCTGGTTTACGGACAGTGATCCATCCCAATCCGGAAAATACGATATCGGACGGTACTTTGACATTGAATTCACGTCTGACCAATGGCGGGAAATTTTCCGCGTCTTCTGCAGACGGCGGCTGCAGAAGGCCACCCAGATGTTTTTCATAGAATTCATCCGCTTTTTCCAATTTGGTGCGGTGAATTTTCAAGTCATTTGCGAAATAGCAAGTGAAGGACGATTTTTCCCCACTGATGAAATCAAAACGCGATGCCCCGCCCAAGAACAGCGTCTGTTCCGGGTTCAACTGATAAGTGATTGGCTTAATTTCGTGTTGCGGCGCTACAAGCTTCAATTCTTTCGGGCTCAGGACATGCGCCATTTGATGGTGATGGATGATCCCCGGCGTATCGATGAGGAAATGCCCATCGTCCAACGGAATACGGATCTGATCCAAAGTCGTCCCTGGGAATTGGGAAGTCGTGATGACATCTTCCTTATTGCCGGTAGCGGCACGGATGATCTGGTTCATGACAGTGGATTTGCCCACATTCGTAACGCCCACTACATAAACATCTTTCCCATCCCGCTGTTCTTCGATGGTCTCCAACAGATCATCAATGGATGTCGCTTTCTTGCCGCTTACCAGCACGACATCAACCGGACGCAAGCCTACAGACTGCACTTGTTCCGTCAGCCATTGCTTCACACGCGAAAGTTTGACCGACTTCGGCAAAACATCCACTTTATTTCCGACCACCAACACTTTATTTTTGCCCGCAAAGCGATGCAAACCGGGAATCATGCTACCGTAAACGTCAAACAAGTCGATGACATTTACGATCAAGGCATCTTCCATCGAGATGGTGTTCAGCATCGCCAAAAATTCATCATCCGTGACGGAAACTTTTTCCATCTGGTTGTAATGGCGCAACCTGAAGCAACGTTGGCAGTATAATTGCCCGGAATCCAAACCCTTTTGCAAAGCGGCCGCCGGAGTATATCCTCGTTCGGTCGGATCATCTGTCTGGATTTTCGCCCCACAGCCGATGCAATAGAGTTCTTCTGTTAATTCTTCTTTAGTCAAGTGATTTCCTCCATATCATTCCTGGATCATTTTTCAACAAACGTTTCAGCAGCTTTCTTTCAAAGAATCGATTTATGCGCGTATTCCATCCGTCCGAGTTGATGATCGGCATTACCCATGCACTCTTGACTCCCGCCCGATTCGCGCCAAAAACATCCGTAATCAATTGGTCCCCCACCATCAGGCATTGATCCAACGGCAGTTGCAGCTGTTTGGCTGCTTTGATGTAGCCACGGCGAGAAGGCTTCAGAGATCTAGGCACATAGGGTAATTGCAGTTTATCAGCGATTATTTTGATGCGCTTATCGCTGTTGTTGGAAATGATGACGACAGGTATCGCATTTTCTTTCATCAAAGCGATCCAATCCTTCAACTCCTGTGTCCCTTCCGGATTATTCCAAGCGATCAAGGTATTATCCAGATCGGTCAGCACACCGTTGATGTTGTTCTTTTCAAGTTGTTCCGGAGTGATGTGATAGATGGATTCCACCATCCATGTCGGTTTGAATTTATTTAACATATTGTCTCCTCATCAAAAAAATAAGAGGACGGGGAAAAAGCAACAACGTCACTTTTCAAGCAAAACCCGAGAAAACTTCCCCAAGTCGCGCCCCAAAACCGAATAACTGCACGGCACACAATCCGAAACAAGCACCCTGTACCCCGCAAAAAAGTTTTGACCCACCCTCACTACTATCCAATTGTATATTATAACCCCATTCCAATAACATTATAAAGCATAAACAAAAAAATACAAGAGCGCGATGCTATGCGGTAGGGGGCGAGCACTAAACGGATTAGCCGCAATGGGCTGCTTTTTGCCCATGTAGGCTAATCAGATTAGGCGGAACCCCCTGCATAGCAGAGCGCGTCTAAGATGAGCGCGATGATTCGCGGGAGAGTGCGATGAATCCCTGGGTAGAAATCGAGCACTAAGAGGACTAACACTAAACGGACGCTTTTTGTCCGTGTGTGGTAGTCAGCTTAGGCACAGATTTCTGGGATTCAGAACACGTTTGATATGGCGCTATGTCCCTAGGCAGCTTGTCAGCTTAGGCGCGCGCATTTGGGCCCGGAAAAGATGGATAACTTTCCGATATCCATCTTTTCCGCCCGCGTCCTCCCTAACACCTGCGAACACTACCCCAAAATACAAAAAACCCAAGGATTTCTCCTCGGGCCCGCTATTATTTGATTACTTGCACGCCATTTTTTTCAACATGCAGCAGCTTGACTGCACTGTCTTTGACAGCGGCTTTGGCCGCGGCAACGAACGCCTCTGCTTTTTCAGGGTGGATCATCGTAAGGATCGTCGTGCCGGCACCACTCAGGTAAGTACCGTACGCACCCATTTCATGCCCCAATTCCCGGACTTGACTCAACTCCGGAACCAAGGTGCCCCGATAGGGCTCATGGAATACATCTTTCTCCATCAATGCGCCCGCTTTTACGATGTCACCCGCAAAAACTGCCGCCACCAGCATATTCGAGATACTGCTGCCTTTGACAGCTTCCTTGAACGGAAGCGAATCCGGCAAAACGGCCCTGCTCTCCTTCGTCAACAATTCCTTTTCCGGAATCGTCACTACCAAGGCAACCTCAGGGAAACTCGCCTTCGTCCAGTATACTTTGGAATCCAAAACAGTTCCGACCGTAAAATCACCGGTGATGGCAGGCGTCACATTATCGGGATGACCTTCGATGCGCGTAGCGATCTGAATTTTATCGTCAATGCTCAATTGCAGATCTGCGCATTGATTGGCCAACTCGATCCCCGCAACGATCGCAGCTGAACTGCTGCCCAATCCTCTGGCGGCAGGCACTTCACTCGTCATCGTGATTTTCCTTGGTGCCATATTCGGCGCCAAAGACAACGCGGTCTCAATAATCAGATTTGTTTTATCGGTGGGGATCCCCGCCCCCAAATCGTGGAGGATTTCCCATTCGTCGGCCTCTTCTTTTACAGTCAACGTCAAATATAATGATACAGCCAATCCAAGGGAATCGAACCCTGGCCCCAAATTGGCGGAAGTTGCCGGTACACGGATATCAAACATCCTACTAATCAATCCTTTCCAAAAGAACGATGGTCCATCATTTCTTGATCTATTATTTATCCGAAATACAAAAGAAGTCCGATCAGTGTTCCAATACTTTGAAATGGACCTTCAATTTCATATCATCATTATCTTCCATCGCCTGGATGATTTCATTTTCTTGCGCTTTCGACATCGGATGCGTAACGATAACAATGATCGCCTTACCGTTTGCCAATGGCTCTTGGATGATCTTGTCAAAGCTGACTTCCGCAGTGGCGAAGATTTTCGCCAATTCCAAAAACTGTCCGGCACGATCGGTAACTTCCAAACGCATGAATACCGGGTTGATGACCTGCTCAGGTTTCGCGATCAAAGTCTCTACCTCATACTCGTTGAAAATGTTTCCGGTTGTTCCCAAAAGGATATTTTTTGCGATATTCATCACATCACTGACAACAGCTGTCGCGGTAGGCAACTCACCAGCTCCGGCACCGTAGAACATCGTTTCCCCAAGAGCTTCCCCAGCCACAAAGACAGCATTCATTTCATTGTTGACGCTGGCCAAAGGATGCGATTCCGGAACAAATACCGGTCCGACTTCCACATTGACACTGTCTTCGATTTTTTCGGCAGTACCGATCAATTTGATTTTGTAGCCTAAACGATTCGCCAACTTGATATCGTTGATGGAAACATTGCGGATACCAGTCACTGCTACATCATCCAAAGTCACATCATTCGTTCCGAAGGCAAGACGAGCCAAAATGACCATTTTGCGCGCTGCATCCAACCCATCGACATCGCTTGTCGGATTTTTTTCGGCAAAGCCCAATTCTTGTGCCAATGCTAAAGCCTCATCGTAAGAATAGCCTTCTTTGTCCATTTTCGTCATCATGAAGTTGGTCGTACCGTTCACGATCCCCATGACTTTCTGGATATTGTCGGAAGCGAAACTTTCCGTAATCGCACGCAGGATCGGAACCCCGCCAGCAACAGCCGCTTCATACAAGAAGTCGCATTTGTTCGCTTTCGCCAGTGTGACCAATTCTTTCCCATGCAAAGCCACAAGGTCTTTGTTTGCTGAGACGACATGTTTCCCGGCCGCCAACGCTTTGGAAATATAATCTTTTGCTGCCGGAACATATCCGATCAATTCTACAATAATCGAAATATCATCGTCGTTTAAAATTTCATCAAAATTATCAGTGCAATGAACAGACTCGCCAAAGAATGTTTTGCATTTGTCAAGGTCGCGGTCCAGAACCGTTTTGATGACCACTTCCTGGCCGACCACTTGATTGATTTTATTCTGGTGGCCACCTATGATGCGGGCAACGCCAGTCCCTATCGTCCCTAGTCCTAATAAACCTACATAAATCTTGTTTGCCATAATTCCACCTCTTCAATTATTTCCTTATTACACAGTATACTGAAAGTTAAGGAATTACTCTACATAAAAATTAAAAACTTTTAATCTTTGCCACGTTATTCCAATAAAGATGAAACAGAAAAAAAGGCAGGGATAAAATGAGCCGACTCATTTTACCCCTGCCTTTGTTCATGGATGGATGAATGAATTAATCTTGCAATAATTCGTAAATTTCGATGGCAACTAAATCAAGATCATCAAATTGATAAGTTTGGTTTGAATCGTGTTCTTCCAATTCAAAACTTTCCGTATCGCGGTTGTATTTAACGACGCAACGTTCTACGCCTTCTTTTTCAAAACGACGGATTTCGACATCACCATTGTCTTCCATCATTACTTCTAGGCGACGAAGGATCGCTGAGAGCTGTGAAGGTTTCATGATATTTCCCCTTTCAAGACTAACTTCTTATTTATTCTAGCATTTTTTTTCTGACTGCGCATCAATTTACTGTAATTTATATAAGAAAAACAATATTTGAGTATTGCTTCACTATGTTTGCGGAAAACCTGTCGAAATGATGCATAGCACAGAAAGTTTCTTTCGCTTTGTCCATCTCATCCTAAACAAGCGGTTCACTTCCATTCACTCAGCGCGCACCACAAAGTCTCGAAGACAACCTATTCCCCCCACCAAAGTTTCACAAGCGCTTGCGTCCCATCACCAGCAAAACCGTTGTCCGCTAATTGTTCGTAAAGTACCGCCGCCTGTTTGGTAGCAGGCAAATCGACGCCCAGCCTATCCGCTTCATCCAGTGCAATCTTCAGATCTTTGACGAAATGTTTGACGAAAAAGCCGGCTGAGTAATCTTGTTTCAGGATCCTGGGGGCATAGTTCGTCAAAGACCAGTTAGCGGCGCTGCCGGAACCGACTTGTTCGATCACGCGTTCCAAATCCAATCCCGCTGCTTTCGAATAAACCAGTAATTCGGTCATTCCCGTCATCGTGCCGGCAACCATGATCTGGTTGGCCATTTTTGTGTGCTGGCCGCTGCCGGCTGGCCCTTGCAGCATTACCTTGCTCGAAAAAACAGACAAGACTTCTTTTGCGGCACCAAACGCTCCCTCATCTCCGCCGACCATCGTTGTGAGCGTGCCGTTTTGCGCCCCTTTGTCTCCTCCTGATACCGGAGCATCCAACGTCCGGATCCCTCTTTCTTTCCCGAAAGCGTATATTTTTTCAGCCAAAGTCGGTGTACTCGTTGTCATATCAATGAGAATATGGTGGTCATCCGCTTTCGAAAAGATTCCGCTCTCCCCAAAATAGGTCTCTTCCACGTCATTCGGATAGCCCACCATCGTAATGACGATGTCCGATTGCGCCGTCACGTCGGCAGGGGTATCGCACCAACCGGCTCCTTTTGCGACAACCTCATCCGCTCTACTCTTCGTCCGATTATAGACCTGGACAGGATAACCCGCATTCATGAGATGTTTGATCATGGATGAGCCCATGACACCCGTTCCGATAAAACCAATTTTTTCCATTTATAAAACCGCCCCTTCTAAACGCTATGCCAACAGTATACCTTACGACTAGCTCAGATAAAAACAAAAAAGTGCCGGGAAACAGATTATCCGAACAATCTGTTTCCCGGCATTCCGACTCAGCGTTTGATTTTTTCCAAGAGATTCACTCTTAATTTCAACTCTTCACGCGGTTGCGATTCATAAATGTCAATACTTGTCTGATAATAGCTCAATACGGCGTCCGCGAATGTTTTTGAAGAAATCTCCTGCATCAGTCCATCCCATACATCTTGATTTGTCGCAACATCTGAATTGTGATAAAAATCCGCGTAGGCGATGATGGTCTTGCCGATTTTATCATCTTCATCGAACAACATTCCCAGACTGTCTTCTTTGATCAACCCTGATAAATAGTCATTCCGCTTAGCGATGACCGGACATCCGTTTACGATCGATTCCAGATAGGTCAGGCCTTGCGTTTCCGATTCGGAAGCATTGATATAAATGTCCGCCATCTGATAATACTCGTTCACAGCTTCATTTCTGACTTCCCCTACGAAAATCACGTTCCGGACCAAATCCAATTCCGACACCAGCGTCTCCAATTCATGGCGCATCGGCCCATCCCCGACGAACACAAGCTTTGCGGACGGATGGGCTTCGACGACCTCCGGAAAGGCATGGACAAGCTTATCCAGATTTTTTTCTGAAGATAATCTACTGAGAGAGAGCAGCACCAATTCAGAATCCGAAATACCCAACTCCTCGCGCTTGCGGTCCTTGATGCCGGCAAGCCTTTCCGGTATCTTGACACCTGTCGGAATGACGCGGATTTCTTTGTAGATATTGTAGGATGCCAGCTTCTCCTTCATTTGCTCACTTGGAGCGATGATGCCCATCGTTCGGTTGCAGAAATAACGGGAAGCCATCTTCACCGCCCGGGGCTTCACAACTTTCCCTTTAGCGATATAGTGCAGATATTTTTCGTACATGGTGTGATAGGTATGCACCGTCGGAATTTCCAGCATGTACCCAACGAATTTCCCTGTCAATCCCAAACTGAACTCCGTGTGGGTGTGCACGATATCTATCTGCTGTTTCTTCGCTTCCTTCAACGCTTTGTTCATTCCTTTGACCGCGACCCTACGATCTTTGAAAGATAAGAACGGGATACTGGTCAAACGAATTATATTTTTTTCATCTTCGTCAGCTTTTGGGTCGGTGGTGGTAAAAATGATGACCTCATGACCTTCTGCTTCCAATTCCTCTTTCAAGGTGCGGATTGAAGTTGATACTCCGCTCACTTGAGGAAAATACGAATCTGTAAACATGCCTATTCTCATGACTTCACCTCGAAAAAATCCCATCAAATTTATTATGACTCAATGTATTCAGTATATAGAACATTCTGACATTTGTCACTCATCCTACAGACCTACTTTTTACAACAGATACACCCTGTGCGGGATGCGAAAAATACAGAGGGCTATCAGCGAGCCGCTCGGAATCTTAGGCAACCAAAAAGACCAAGCACGCTAGCATGCCCGGTCTTTTTGGTTGCCTGAATCGGCTTAAACTAATTTAGCTTTCATTTCTTCAACCAATGCAATAACTTCTTCGACAGTTGTGCACTCATTGATCGCTTTGTCCGCTAATTTTTCCATTTCTTTGGAATCCAAGCGTTTCATCAAACTACGTGTTTTCAGGACGCTGGATGCGCTCATGGAGAACTCATCCAAACCAAGACCTACCAACAACGGAACCGCTGTTTGGTCACCGGCCATCTCGCCGCACATGCCAGTCCATTTACCTTCAGCGTGAGAAGCATCGATAACGTGCTTGATCAGCGTAAGGATAGCTGGGTTGTATGGTTGATACAAGTAAGAAACTTGTTGGTTCATGCGGTCTGCCGCCATTGTGTATTGGATCAAGTCATTTGTTCCGATACTGAAGAAATCCACTTCTTTAGCGAATTGATGAGCTAACACAGCAGCTGCTGGGATTTCGATCATGATACCTACTTGGATATCATCAGCGACTTCTACGCCATCGGCCAATAGATTCGCTTTTTCTTCTTCCAACATCGCTTTTGCAGCTCTGAATTCATTCAGAGTTGAAATCATCGGGAACATGATGCGCAATTTGCCGTAAACGGAAGCACGCAACAAGGCACGCAATTGTGTACGGAACATCTCTGGCTCAGCCAAACAAATACGGATTGCACGGTAACCCAAGAATGGGTTCATTTCTTTCGGTAATTCCAAGTAAGGCAATTCTTTGTCCCCACCGATGTCCATTGTGCGGACAACGACAGGTTTGCCTTCCATACCTTCCAAAACAGCTTTATAAGCATCGAATTGCTCATCTTCTGTCGGGAAGTCCGAAGAATCCATGTACAGGAACTCAGTACGGTACAAACCTACAGCTTCAGCGCCGTTAGCGATAACGCCATCCAAATCTTTAGGTGTTCCGATATTGGCTGCCAATTCGATATGTTTGCCATCTGCAGTCACTGTATCTGCATTCTTCAGTTTGTGCCATTCAGCTTGCATCGCAGAAAACTCTTCAGCTTTCTTCTTGTATGCAGCCAATGTTTCTTCATCCGGATTGATGAAGACGTCGCCGTCCAAACCATCCAAAATGATGATATCGCCATCTTTGACGATTTGCGTAATCTCTTTTGAACCTACGATTGCAGGGATTTCCAAAGAACGGGCCATGATTGCGCTGTGGGATGTGCGTCCACCGATGTCGGTAACGAATCCTTTAACATAATCACGGTTCAATTGAGCAGTATCACTAGGAGTCAAATCTTTGGCAACGACGATCACTTCTTCAGTGATTGTCGATGGATTAGGGATTTTAACACCCAATAAGTGGCTCAATACACGCTCAGTAACGTCGCGGATATCCGCTGCGCGTTCTTGCATGTATGGGTTATCTTCCATCGCTTCGAACATTCCGATGAACATGCCGGCAACATCTGAAAGTGCTGACTCAGCGTTCACACCGTTTTCGCGGATGTTTTCGTTCATCGATCCAATCATTTCCGGATCGGATAATACCATTAAATGTGCATCAAAAACTTGCGCTTCTTCTTCGCCAAGTGACACTGCCGCTTTGTCTCTGATTGCACTTACCTCTGATTTAGCGGTTTCAAAGCTTTCAAAAAGGCGAGCAACTTCGCCTTCTGAATCTTCCACTTTACGCTTTTCAAAGGATAGATCCGGTTCAGTAAGCAAGTATGCTTTCGCGATTGCAATACCATCACTAGCTGCTATTCCTTGTAAGTGGTTTTTCATATTACTCTGCAAGCCCTTCTTTTACCATTGTTTCAGTGATTCCAGCCATAGCGTCTGCTTCGTCCGGACCTTCTGCTGTGATGACAACATCAGCGCCTTGGCCTACGCCCAATGACATTACACCCATGATTGATTTTAAGTTAACTGATTTACCTTTGTATTCTAAATTAATATCAGAATTGAATTTGCTTGCAGTTTGCACCAATAAAGTTGCTGGACGTGCGTGAATCCCTGTTTCTGCGATTACGTGATATTCTTTTCTTTCCATAGTCATAAACCCCTTTTGAGATGTATTTATTTAAGGTACTTTTGATACGATTCCATTATAACAGAAAAATGGGAAAACAAATCAAAAATAACCCTTTCATTAAATAAGATTACCATTTTTCGTTTTATACTACAACTCTTTTAAATGGATTTGTTCAAATTTTCGTCATAATTATCGGAATTCCACTAATTTATTACAACCTTCGCGCACGGACAGATACCGCCCTCGCAAAAAAAACGCTTCATTTGAAAGCAAATCACTTGAAAGTCAAAATAGGTCAATGTATAATGGGCCCATAAGGTCAGAGTTGGTCAGAGAACCTTCTCGCGAGCATCCTTTAGTCGTTATCACTATAATATACATGTAGCTACGATTCATATGGAAAGGAAGATTACCATGCTTTGTCAACATTGCGGAAAAAACCAAGCCTCCATTCATCTGTATGCCAGCGTGAATGGACAAAGACGCCAAATCGACTTATGCCAAAGCTGCTATCAAGAATTCAAAGCGGCCCAGTCGCAGCAAAATAATCCGAATCCAAGATCCCAAGGACCCGTGGATCCTTTTTCTTTCGGTAACCTGGATTCCTTCTTCAAACAAATGCAGCAAAACCAAAGCCAGAATCGCAATCAGTCCCCTACTCCAGAAGCTGTCCGTGGAGGAAACGGCGGCGACAAAGGCGGCTTGCTGGACGAATACGGCATCAACCTGACGCAATTGGCACGCGATGGCGGTATCGACCCTGTCATCGGAAGGGACAGCGAAATCGCACGCATCATCGAAATCCTCAACCGGCGCACGAAAAACAACCCGGTGCTCACAGGGGAAGCCGGCGTCGGCAAGACAGCCGTTGTGGAAGGCCTTGCCCAAAAAATCGTGGATGGGGATGTCCCCCAAAAATTACTGGAAAAAGAAGTCATCCGCTTGGATGTCGTGTCGCTTGTCCAAGGAACCGGTATTCGCGGCCAATTCGAAGAACGGATGCAAAAGTTGATGGATGAAATCCGGGCGAACAAACAGATCATCCTTTTCATTGATGAAATCCACGAAATCGTGGGCGCAGGAAGTGCGGAGGGAAGTATGGATGCAGGCAACATTCTGAAGCCCGCCCTAGCAAGAGGCGAACTGCAATTGGTCGGCGCTACAACACTGAATGAATATCGCAGAATCGAAAAAGATCCAGCATTGGAACGCCGATTCCAGCCTGTCCGCGTCAATGAACCGACACCCGAACAGACATTGATCATCCTTCAAGGCATCCGCCCGAAATACGAAGATTATCACCACGTCAAATACTCAGATAAGGCTCTGGAAGCGGCCGTCAAATTGTCGCACCGCTATATCCAGGATCGTTTCCTTCCCGACAAAGCCATCGATTTGCTTGATGAGTCCGGATCCAAAAAGAATTTGACCATCAAAGCCATCGATCCGAAACAAATCGAGGAACGCATCGAAACGGCCGAAAAGGAAAAACAAGCCGCCTTGCATGCGGAAGATTACGAGAAAGCTGCCTACTATCGCGATCAGATCACTAACCTGAATAAGATGAGACACAATCCGGTACCGTCCGATGGCGACCCCGTCGTAACGGAAGAGGATATCCAAAAAATCATTGAGATCAAAACAAACATTCCGGTCGGTGACTTGCTTGAAAAAGAACAAACACAACTGAAGAATCTTGACAGCGATCTGAAGAAACATGTCATCGGTCAGGACGAAGCCATCGATAAAGTAGCCAAAGCGATCCGCAGAAACCGGATCGGATTGAGCCGAAAAAACCGCCCGATCGGTTCCTTCCTGTTTGTAGGACCTACCGGCGTCGGCAAGACCGAACTGGCCAAACAGTTGGCGATTGAAATGTTCGGAACTGAAGACGCGATCATCCGCTTCGACATGAGCGAATACATGGAAAAACACGCCGTCTCCAAATTGATCGGTTCGCCTCCTGGGTACATCGGCTATGACGAAGCAGGCCAATTGACCGAACGCGTCCGCCGTAGCCCTTACAGCATTTTGCTTTTGGATGAAGTCGAAAAAGCCCATCCGGATGTGATGCACCTCTTCTTGCAGATCCTTGATGACGGTCGTCTGACGGATTCTCAAGGAAGAACCGTCAGCTTCAAAGACACCATCATCATCATGACCAGCAATGCCGGTACAGGCGTTCAGGAAGCAAGTGTAGGTTTCGGTGCGGCCATGAAGGGCAAGACGCATTCCATCCTGAACCGCTTGAGCGATTACTTCAAGCCTGAATTCATCAATCGCTTCGATGCAATCGTTGAGTTCAACCAGTTGTCCAAAGAAAATTTAAGCAACATCGTCACGCTTATGTTGGACGACGTCAATGAATTGTTGAAGGATAAGCAAATCAGCGTTACCGTCTCACAAAAAGCAAAAGATCGGCTTATCGATCTGGGATATGACCCAAGCATGGGGGCCCGACCACTGCGCCGCGTCATCCAGGATCAAATCGAGGATCAGGTAGCTGAATTTTACTTGGACAATCCTAAAATCAAAGATTTGTTCGTCGACGCAGACGAAGAAGGCAATCTGATGGTCGTCAGCAAAGTCGAACGCACAGAAACAGCAGCATCTGAATAAGATATGATTTCGCAAAAGGCAAGAGTTCACGAACGGACTCTTGCCTTTTTCTTTTGAAAGGCCATGAATATTATCCATTTGTTTGTTTACTCTTTAAATAAATTAACAGTTGTTATATAATTATTCTATAAACAGCCAACCTAAGTTAGGGGTGTTCGTCCATGAAATTGATCGATGTTACAAATAGCCACGCTGATCTTGTACGTGAGCAATTGGCCAACACCGATGCTCAATTTGTCAAAGTTTATTCTTTGGGACAAACTACAGTCATCTTTACCGGTGCCGCAACACATGAGGATGTCATCATCCTCAACAAAAACCGTCGCGTAAAGCAAAGCGAAATCGACTTTGTGCTGACGAAATTGTTGCACCTTACCGTTGACGATGTGGAAGTTATGCCTGGCCATAACTTCGTGGAGCTATCTCATCTTAAATGATTGACATTTTCCGCACTCGAAAAAAATCTTCTTAACGCAAAACGCACACTGCTTCTCAGCAATGTGCGTTTTTTGTCTTGTTTTTTTTATCAGAATTAAAGCAACGCTGTCAATTTGACTTCTGGGTACTTGTCCTCGAACCAACGCATGGCAAATTGGTTTTCGAAAAGGAACACCGGGTTGTCGAAACGATCACGGCATAATAAGTTACGGCTTGATGACATGTTAGGATCCAAATCTTCCGGATCGATCCATCGCGCAATTTTGGACCCCATCGGCATCATTTCGACTTCTGCATTGTACTCGTGCAACAAACGGTACTGGAACACTTCAAATTGCAGTTGACCGACCGCACCCAAAATATAATCTTCCGTGTGGTACGTTTTGTACAACTGGATGGCTCCTTCTTGAACCAACTGTTGCACACCTTTATGGAAGGATTTCTGCTTCATGACGTTTTTCGGAGTGACCTTCATGAACAGTTCCGGTGTAAACTGAGGCAAAGCTTCAAACTGAAGGCTTTTTTTGCCTTCATAGATCGTATCACCGATCTGGAAGTTTCCAGTATCATACAACCCGATGATGTCACCCGCTACAGCCGTTTGGACCTGCTCACGAGAATCGGCCATGAATTGCGTTGTATGCGCCAGTTTGATTTTTTTACCGGTACGGGTTACAAAAACGTCCATTCCAGGTTTGAATTCACCGGAGCAGACACGCACGAAGGCAATCCTGTCTCTGTGAGCCGGATTCATGTTCGCTTGAATTTTGAAGATGAATCCGGTGAAGTTTTCATCCGTAGGTTCAACAATTTCGTCCGCTACAGTCAGATGCTCACTTGGGCTCGGAGCGAAATCAACAAAGGCATCCAGAAACGTTTGTACGCCGAAGCCAGTCAAAGCTGATCCGAAGAAAACAGGCGTCAGTTTTCCGGCTGCGATCGCTTCTTCCGAAAAGTCGTTGCCAGCCTCTTTCAGCAGCTGGACATCTTCAACCGCTTGCGTATAGATGGTTGATTGCTTCACCTGATAATCGCCTTCAATTTCGCCGTCTTCATTCAGCGGCAGGAAATCGTTGTCTTCATTCTCTTCCGGATGCGTCAGTTCCACGCGATTGTTGTAGATGTCATACAGACCCAATAAATTTTTCCCCATGCCCATCGGCCAGTTCATTGGATAGGCATCGATTCCTAATACTTCTTCCAATTCCGCAATCAGATCCATCGGCTCGCGGCCATCACGGTCCAATTTATTGATGAAGGTGAAGATCGGAATCCCTCTCATGCTGCAGACTTTGAATAATTTCTTCGTCTGGGGTTCAATACCCTTCCCGCTATCGATTACCATCACTGCACTATCCACAGCCATCAGGGTGCGGTACGTATCTTCCGAGAAATCCTCATGTCCGGGCGTATCCAAAATATTGATCTGTTTTCCGTCATAATCAACCTGCATGACCGAACTGGTTACCGAAATACCCCTTTGTTTTTCGATATCCATCCAATCCGATTTGGCGAATTTGCCTGATTTTTTCCCTTTTACTGTCCCGGCTTGGCGGATTGCGCCCCCGAACAACAATAACTGTTCCGTGATGGTCGTTTTACCGGCATCCGGATGGGAAATGATCGCAAATGTTCTTCTTGCTTTGACTTTATCTGCTAATGTTTGAGTCATATTGTTCTCCTTTTTTCAAATATCTCCATCGTGAACGTAAGAAAAGCGGAACGGGTTCGTTCAGCCCTGAAAGAAATTTAGGAAATCGAGCTCCACATCGTAGAGCGCAATATGCTGAGAGACTTCCAAAACATAGGAATCAACGTGACCGTACCGGTCAGTTGTATCATGTTTCTAAGTCATCAAGATGACAAGAACCATGACAAATCGAACAGTATCCTTGGCTCGCAGAGACAAGGGGTTCCTTTTTCCTTCCCGAAGGACTTACCCGTGAAGCTAGCCATCTATATTGGATGCATGAAACATTATGAAAAACCATGAAGCACCTGTGGTAATGCACTTTTGGTTTCAAAATATTATCCGCTTTCCTTTACACAAAAAGATAGCATGAGCAATATGCACACGCTAACCCACGACAATACCTTTGTTATTATACAAGAAATCCCAGCATTCCACAAGATTGTCGTTACGAGCGTATGCTGAACCCAAATGCAGGTCGATTATCCTTAAGCACATTATCCCAATTGAAAAAACAGCCTTACCCTGACCGACTTTCATCGATCCGGGCAAGACTGCGCATCATTCACTCTGTTTCTTCCGTTCCATCAGCGGCTTCTCCAGCACTTGACTCATCCTCTTTAAAACGTTCTTTTGCGGGGCGGTCATTCTTATTCATGTAAGATACCCCAACTTTCAGCAGGCGGCGATTGTCGAACTCCAATGTTTTGATGATCAAGCCGCTCACTTCGATGGATGCTTCCTCGTTTTCTTCCGGAAATTCACCCAACTCCGTCAATAGGTAACCCGCGATTGTATCGACATCCGCCGATTCAAGTTGCGTGCCAAAATAATCATTGAAGCGATGCAACGGCGTAGCCCCATCGGCTTCGTATGCATTATCCCCGACCCGTTCGATCAGCACATAGCTTTCGTCATACTCATCCTCGATATCACCAACAATTTCTTCGAGAATGTCCTCCAAGGTTACGATTCCGACCATGCCGCCATATTCGTCATGAAGCAAGGCTAATTGATTGTGGCTCTTCTTCAGGTATGACATCAATTCATCCGTAAAAATGGTTTCCGGCACAAACAGCGGCTCATTCATTATTTTTCGCAGATTGATTTGGTCGATTGGCGTGTTTTTGGATTCTTTCAACAAATTTTTCAGATGCAATACGCCGATGATATTATCCTTGTCATCTTCGTAGATCGGTATGCGCGTATAAGGGGAGTCCAACGCTGCTTCAATGTTCTCCTCGACGTCATCGTTCACATTCAGCATGAAGGTATCCGTCCGCGGCACCATGACCTCCCGAGCCATTTTATTGTCCATGGAAAGTACCCCTTTCAGCATATTGAATTCCATCCGTTCGATGGTACCTTCATCACTGCTCTTTTCCAACAGTTCACGCACTTCTTCACGCGAAAACATGTCGTTGCCGCTCGTGAAAGTGATCGGCGTCATTTTTTCAAGCACACTGGTGGAAAATGACAAAAACCAAACGAATGGTTTCATCAGCTTTTGCACGACAGTGATTACGCCCGCACCGGCGCGCGCCACTTCTTCCGGGCGTTGCAGTCCCAGTTGTTTCGGGTACAGTTCTCCGAATACCAAAGAAATATAGGAGAGCGCTAGCGTCACGATCAGGATGGCAGCCTGTTCCGCGCCGGGTATGTTGCTCAGATAGGGATCGAGTCTGGCTGCGAATGTATTGGCTGCCGATGCACTGGAAAGGAAGCCAGCAAAAGTTATGGCAACTTGGATGGTCGCCAAAAAATCATCGGAATGATCCAAAAGCGCCAAAATTTTGCGTGCTTTTTCATCCCCTTTGATGGCCTGATTCGCAACCCTATTTTTGTTCAGTGAAACAAATGCGATTTCGGATGCCGCAAAAAATGCGTTCACCAATGTCAATACCGCAATCAGCAGCAGTTGCCAAAGCAAGGTCTGATTACTGGGGTCTGTGGTCATGGATTGTTTCTCCTTCGTTTTATATCTTTGAAAGTTTATTGTTATCTTTCATTATCTAATGAGCCGGCAAAAAATACAAGTGTTTTATCCGGAAACACTTGCCACATACTAAAGAACTCCCCCAGCAATCAATGGATTATTGATTGCTGGGGGAGTTCCAATTTATGGACTCGAATTATTTGGCAGCTAATTCCGCTTCTTGTTCCAAAGCTTTTTGCGCCAACAAGTTCAAGTAGTTCCAAGGACGGTCAAAATGAGGTTGGAAGAAGAAATCGACAAGTGCCAAATCTTCGATCGTCATTTTGTTTTGGATAGCCAATGATAAAGTGTTTGCTGATTGTGTGATGTCATATTTGGACATCAGTTGTCCGCCGACGATGCGGGTTGTACCCACTTCGTAGACAAGTTTCATCAACAATTTTTCATTTGATGGCATGAATTCCGGACGATAGAAGTCTTCCAGAATTACAGAACGTGTTTCAAGGCCGAATGCTTCAGCACTTGCGGAATTCACACCAGTTGAACCAATGTTGAATCCGTTTAGGTACAAACCTGAAGTGGATTGGGTTCCACGGTATTTCATTTTAGGTCCGTTGATGTTTTTTCCGACCAACATCCCCATACGTACAGCGTTTGTTGCTAATGGGATGTAAGCGTGTCCGCCGTTCGGATTATAGTTCACCGCACAGCTGTCTCCTGCTGCATAAACGTCCGGCAAGCTTGTTTGCATGTAATCATTCACGATGATTGCGCCATTTCCCATCATATCCACTTGGCCTTTGACAAGCTCAGTGCTCGGTCTGAAACCGACACAAAGGATGACCAATTCAGCGTCATATTCTCCGCCAGTCGTTACTACGGTCGTGATATCACCAGCTTCATTGTCTTTGAAACCTTTGACCATTTCGTTCAATTGAACTTTTACGCCATGTGCGCGCAGGTCGTCTTCAAGGACGTCCGTGAATTCAGTGTCCAAATATTTGTTCAAAATGCGATCCAAGCCATCAACTAATGTCACTTCTTTACCGTCATTGGCAAATGCTTCCACCAACTCGATACCGATGTATCCACCGCCGACAACAACGATTTTCTTTTTGTCGTCTTTACGTGCGATGATTTCTTTTGCTTGGTTGTAGTTTTTGCACAGCAAAACATTTTTGCTCTGGATTCCCTCGATTGGAGGGATGATTGGCCATGAACCAGTCGTCAAAACCAACTTATCATAAGTGTCCTGAACTTCTTCCCCAGTAACTAAGTTTTTCACAGAAACAGTTTTTGTTGCTGTATCAATGTTTGTTACATCATGTTGCATGTTTACGTTTGCGCCCAATGAAGCAAGCTCCTCAGGGTTAGAATAGAATAATCCTTGTGGATCTTTCACGACACCGCCGACGTAAAGCGCAATCCCACATGACAAGAATGAAACGTTATCGTTTCTTTCATATACCGTTACTTCAGTACCTGGATTTTCCTTCAAAATTGTCTTCACTGCTGACGTTCCGGCATGTGTACATCCCACTACGATTACTTTCATTGTACTTCCTCCTAAATTTTCCGCATTAATATATTTTGCACAAACCAATCGCGACCATTCTCATAATTCATAATAAAAAATGCACAAATTGATTTGTTATGCTCTTAATACTTTTTATATAATAATGGATTCCAAAGGTAAAAAGCAATCAATAACCCTTGGAATCCATATTAATTTTTATTACTCCTTGTATAACACTTTTTTCTTCCTGTTTCTAACGTAACCGTGGACATATTGAACGATGGTTTTCAGGACTGCATACGCAGGGATCGCCAATATCATTCCCAGAACACCGGAAATTTTGCCTACAGCCAACAGCAGAAACAGAATCGTCAACGGATGCATATCCAACGTTTTGCCCAAGACGTTTGGTGAAATGATGTTCGATTCCACTTGCTGTACCACCAACACGACGACACACACCAGCAATGCCTTTGAAGGAGAAACCGTCAATCCGATTATCGCGGCCGGAATTAAGCCGATGTATGGCCCAATATAAGGAATGATGTTCGTGATGGCTGCCGTGACTCCAAGCAAGAAGGCATAAGGCAGTCCGATCAGTAGATACCCGATAAAAGTGAATGTCCCTACGAACAAACAGACGAGTGCCTGCCCACTTATGTACTTGGCGATTGTTTTGTTGATTTCCTTCAGCAGCGCAAGCACGTCCGTAGAATATTCTTGCGGCAGCAATTGGGCGACCGCTTCAGGAAACTTATGACCATCCTTCAGCATGTAGAAAAAAATCAGCGGAATGATGACGACGAGCAAGGCTACGTTCGCTACAGCCGACAGAACGGAACCGATGCTGCCCGTCAAGCCATTCAGGAAGGCACTGATGCTGCTTTGGACATTTCCGCTCAATTGGGACAATTGGGTCGGAATATCCAGACGTTCCACCCATTCCTGTTCAATCACTTGTTGATAGAGCTTATTCAAGGAGCGGATGACGCCCGGCAAATTCGTCAACAGCTCGCCGATTTGGCTTACGAGTTTCGGAATGAGCCCCAGAAATGAAAAAATGATGATTCCGAGCAGAAGTATCATCACTATGAGGATGCCTATCGGTCGTTTGACGTTGAGCCTATGCTCGAGCATTTCGATGAACGGCGTGAAAATATAATACAGAAACCCTGCCACAAGTACTGGTGTAAAAATAGTCGAGATGAAGGTACCGATCGGATAAAAAATAAAACCGATTTTGGTGGACACCCAAACCAAGCACGCCATCACCAAAAGCCAAACACTCCAGTAGAGCAGATTCGTTTTCCTTAACTTCTCCATTTAATATCCCCTTTTTGGAGTCTGATCGCCGATCATTGGAGCAGTCAAATACGCTTCCAACAACTTGGCGCAGGCATCCAAGGACTTCCGGTGGGTCCGCTCGTAGGCATGGCTTGCATCAATTCCCGGTCCGATCAAAGCATGACGCACGTCCCAACCCGCTTTCATGGCCGCAGAAGCATCACTGCCGTAGAAAGGGTAGATATCCAACTTGTATGGAATCTCCTTCGATTCGCATAACCCGACCAATTGTTGCCGCAGTCCGAAGTGATAAGGACCCGATCCATCCTTCACGCAGATGGACACGGTATACTCGTCAGTCTGCTGATCGTCGCCCATCGCGCCCATATCGACAGCCAAATATTCCACCGTGCGCGGCGGCATATTCGAGTTACCGCCATAACCGATTTCCTCGTTATTGGAAAAGAAAAAACAGGTCGTATAAGGAAGCATCAAGTTTTCGTCCGCGATTCGGTGCAGGAACTGCAGCAGTATAGCCGCGCTGGCTTTATCGTCCAGATGTCTTGATTTGATGTGACCAGACGGGGTAATCTCTGTTCGAGGCGCAAAGCTGATGAAATCCCCTACCCCTATGCCAAGCGAAGAGACATCCTTGGCATTGTGCACTTCCGCATCCAGACGTATCTCCATATTGTCTTGGCTGCGTTCGGCTGTGCGTGCGTCTTTATAGACATGGACGCTCGTTTGATGCAGCAATATCGTACCCGTCCAATTTTTCCCGGTGGCAGCGCTATGGACCGTACAGTATTCACCATCAATCGAATGGTAAGTGAAGCCACCGATCAGATCGATTTTCAAACGTCCATCTGGTTTGATTGCGCGCACCATTGCCCCCAGCGTATCGATATGTGCCGTCACAAAACGCCTGCTTTGGTCTTCGATCCCTTTCACCGTAACCATAAGGCTCCCTTTATGGTTACGTTTAGGTTGATACCCCTTCTTTTTCAGGTTTTCATCCAAAAATCCGATGATTTCCGCGGTATAGCCTGTCGGCGACGGGATATTTGTCAGTTGTTGGACTGTTCCAATTATGTCAAGCATACTATTCCTCCTCTTGCTGATTATGTTAAGTATAGCAAATGAATCCCATTATATGAGATAAAACCAATTAATTCAGACAAAAAATGCCGATTCGGGTAAAATAAGAACAGAGGTTCCAGCAACCCCAACAATTTCTGAAAGCGAGGAATACGCATTGTTGCATTTTGAATGGACACAAAATCTAAAATCCAAAACCTACAAGGATGCCTTGGACATCCGTAAAGAAGTATTCGTGGAGGAACAGCAGGTGCCGGTTTCGATAGAAATCGACGATTTGGAAGACAAAACCTTGCATCTCGTCGGTTATGAAGGATCCACTCCTGTTGCCACCGCCCGCATTTACCCGATGGAGGACGGCAAATACAAAGTGCAGCGTGTCGCCATCCGCAAAACAGTAAGGGAAAAGAAATACGGCAGCACCCTGATGCAGGAAATCGAAAGGCACGTCCGTGAGCTTGGCGGCAAGCGCCTGTTCCTCGGAGCCCAGAACCACGCCATCGGTTTTTACGAAAAAGTCGGCTACACCATCTGCGGCGAAGAATACGAAGAAGCCGGCATCCTGCATCATGACATGGACAAAATGATAGAGTAGAAGGATGCACTGTGACCGTACCGGTCAAGTGTATCATGTCTCTAAGCGATTAAAATCGCAAGAGCCATGACAAATCCCGGGTAGAAATCGAGCACTAAGAGGACTAACACTAAGCGGACGCTTTTTGTCCGTGTGTGGTAGTCAGCTTAGGCACAGATTTCTGGGATTCAGAACGCGTTTGATAGAGCGTGATGATTCGCGGTTAGGGGATGAGCACTAAGAGGCTATTACGAGAACGGCCGCTTTTTGGCCGTGACGTAATAGCAGCTTAGGCGGAATCCCCTGCGAATCAGAACGCGTTTGATAGAGCGTGACAACTCCCATGCAGAAATCGAGCACCAAGCAAAAAAACAGGCAACGGACCCCAGCCAAAAAACGGCTGCTTGTCCATTGCCTGTTTTTTTGCACCTAAATGAGCGTGCTGATAAAATATTTCGCGATGTTGAAATAGATCAAAACGGAAGTCAAATCACTGAAAGTCGAGATGAAAGGTCCGCTTGCGACAGCAGGATCAAAGCCAAGCCGATCCATCAAGACCGGAATCAAACTGCCGGCAAGATTGGCCACCGTGATGGCAACCAACATGGAAATACCGATGATTCCACCCAAAATGAAGTTCTGTTTCCAAAAACCGATCACAATCGCAATCGTGATGCCAGTCACCAACCCGGAAATCAATCCTGTCGCCAACTCGGATAAAATGGTACGGAACAAATTTTTCTCTTCGTCATCCTGCATGCCGATTTTCCGGACGGCAACGGCAAGTGATTGCGTCCCCGCATTACCGGATGTTCCGGTGATCAAGGTGACGAACACGGAAAGAATCGATGCATCTGCAATCAATCCCTCGTATTGACTGATCAAAGTGGACGTCCCCATACCCAAAAACAATAGCGTAATTAGCCACGGCAACCGTTTGGATGCCGCCACAAACGGGTTTTCCGACTGCTCCTCAACGTCGACCCCGGCCAAACCAGAGAAGTCGCTGACGGCTTCCTCGTCGATGACATCGATGATATCATCAACGGTGATGATCCCCAGCAACACATTGTTTTCATCGACTACCGGCACAGCCAAGAAGTCATAATCCCTGATTTTGTGGGCAACATCTTCTTGCCCCTCATTAACTTTCACGGATACGATCCGCTCGCTCATGATATCGCCGATCATCATATCTTCATCGTTCACGATCAGATCCCTCAAGGAAATGACCCCGACCAAAACATTGTCCACATTGACGACGTAGATATAGTAGATTGTTTCCGCATCAGGGGCTTTGCTTTTGAGGATGGCCATCGCGGAACGCACAGTCTGGTTGGCGACGATCGAGACGAATTCAGGCGTCATGATGGCCCCGGCGGTCTCATCTTCATAATTCAGCAGGGACCGGATCTCTTTCGCTGCCTCCATAGGCATCAGGCGCAGATACAGCCAAATCCGCTCGTCCTTCAGTTGCTTCAGCATATCAACGGCATTATCGGCATACATATTGGCCAACATATCCGCTGCGTATTGATTGTTCATTTCCAAAAGATACGCTTCGATCGACTCGACATCTTCTTCGATGATTTCGAACATGTCCGCCATTTCATTCGCGGAGAGATAATTGTACATCGTTATGCGTTCTTCAGGCGTCAACGCCAAGTAGATCTGGGCCTGATCGTAGAGATGATAGTCCAAAAATTCGGAACGGAATCTTTCGATGTCCTCTCCCTGGAGTGATCCGCGGATTTTCACCAACGCTTCGTCCAGTTCAAATTCATATTGTTGTTCCAACACGGATATCATCCTCCTTGCCCATCTGTCTGCCTTCCCATTTGATGAAATCATTCGGCAATGGCGCTTCAATCTTCAAGGAATCCCCGCTGATCGGATGCACAAATGCCAATGATTCACAATGCAAGGCTTGCCGGAGCATATCCGGGTCAGCTTTGCCTCCATATAGGTCGTCCCCAAGCAAAGGTGCACCGATCGAGGTGAAATGCACCCTTATTTGATGGGTTCTTCCCGTATGCAACTTGATTTTCACAGTCTGTCCGTCCGGATAGGACTTATCCAACCAATATTCCGTCAGCGCTTGTTTCCCGTCTTCCCGGACCATCCGCGTCATGATCGAGTCCTCTGTCCTTCCGATAGGAGCATCGATGAACCCATGAGGTTGCGTCAGCACCGGTTCGGATAAGATCGCTCGATACGTTTTATCCACCTCTTTGTTGCGCAATAGCGTATCCATCAGAGCATGCGCATATCCATGCCTTGCAAAAAGCATGACACCGGTCGTATCACGATCCAAACGTGTGACGATATGAATGACTTGATCCACGTAGCCCTGACGCTGATAGTAGCCTTTCACACGATTCGCCATGGAAAGACGCGGGTGCACCTTCGATGGGATGGAAGCAGCGCCAAACGGTTTGTTCACAACCAAAAAGTGGTCGTCCTCAAATAAGATATCCAAAGGCATATCCACCCCTACAGTCGTTTCATGTTCCCCTTCATCCGGAATACGGATCATTACTTTATCGCCTTTTTCCAAGGTCGCCAATACGGTTCTTTCTTTACCGTTCAGCCAGATACCGCCACCACCAAATTTGATGGTGGCAAGCAGACTTTTTGATATGCCTTTGGAACGTAAAAAAGTCTTCATCTGCATCGTCTCTTCTTTTTCATATATCCAGCTAAAAATCACTTTACACTACCCCTACTCTATACCGAATCTCTATGCGCGGACCCGTGCAGCCTTGGCTTGTTCCAAGTAAATTCAGAATCGGAACAGGTTGCCCTAAAATCCAACGGCTCTGGGACCTCCTGGATTCCCTTCGCTAACGTACATTCCTATTCTAACCAAAACGGGGGCAATCCACAACTCATGGTCCGTTATCGAACAAAAAAATCAGACCGCAAAAAAGGCTGCACCATCCGACTCACTGGCGCAGCCCTTCTTTATCCGTTAATATTTTTTCTCAAAATCGATCAGGTTGCGGTTTGGTTTACCGTCTTTTTTGTAACTCTTTGCATTTCCCAAGACAACTTCAAACAGATTATCCCGGAAATGCTCAACCACACCGGAAAAATGCGGCGTAATCAGTACTTTTTCGTGATTCCACAAAGGGTTGGAGGCGGGCAAAGGTTCTTCATCGAACACATCCAACGCAGCATAAGCCACTGTCCCGTTGTCCAATGCCTTGATGAGGCTATCGGTGTCCACCGTGATGCCACGGCCTACATTCACAAAGAGAACACCTTTTTTCATGCGCGAGAAAAGGGCATCATCAAAAACACGGTAGGTTTCATCCGTTTGAGGAAGGATGTCCACAACAACATCCGCAAAGTCGATGATAGTGCCGATGTTGTCCATTTTGACCGTCACATCAAAGCTCGGTATCTCCTTGCCGCTGCGATTGACAGCGATGACCTTCATACCGAACGCTTTAGCCAATTCTCCCAGTCGGCTGCCGATCTGGCCGGCCCCCACAATCATCATCGTCTTGCCCTTCAGCTCCTGGAGTTCCTTGGTCTGCCCCCACTTCCGTTGCGGCTGATTCAGAATCGCAGTCCGCAAGCCGCGCATATGCGAAAGCAGAACGCCGATGACGTATTCAGCAATCGGCTCGCTGTGGATGCCGCTTGCATTCGTCAGATAGATGCCTTGTCTTTCGAAGGTCGCCAACGGCAGGCTGTTCACGCCCGCCGAAATCGCTTGGACCCATCTGAGCGAAGGCAACTGCCCTTCCTCCAACAGGCTGGTCAACCTGTCATTCCAGCCGACGGTCCACTCTACTTCCCGGAACGCCTCTTCCTCCGCATCATCGGTAACCATCTCGTAATCTGGATAGAGTTCCTTCAGCGTTGCGATTTGCTGTTCCTTCAAACGCGTCTTCAGAAGCCACTTTTTAGTCGCCATATTCACCGCTCCTTTGTTCGTTCGTTCCTGTCATTTTTCTTTACACCGATGAATGCATCTTCAACCCGATCCCAGAAATGCGTGTGACGGTAACGCGCAAAATGCACGCGCTCCTGCGCAATCCGATAGACCAGTCGTTCGATGCTTCTTTTCTTGAATGTCAAATGATCTACGGACAAAATCAGGCGATCTTCCTTGTGCGGATAGATGACGATCCATTCGTCTTTCGCGATGATCATGGGTGAGCTCAGCGTCCGATAGATGCGGTTATTCACCGAGGCCATCTCGGTCAGCTGGATAGCTTCCGTACGAGGATGGATTACAGCTCCGCCAAGCGATTTGCTGAACCCGGTCGACCCTGTAGGCGTGGAAACGCAAAGGCCATCACCACGGAACGTCTCGAACAGTTCATCCTTCACATAGATATCACAAACCATCGTTCCGTCCATTTTCTTCAAACTCGCTTCGTTCAGAGCGATGTAGCGGGTTTCTTCTTCCTCATCCGCATACTTGACGCGGACATCGAGCAACGGGTAGCTGACGCTTTCCCCTTTGTCATGCTTCAGACTTTCCACAAGTTCCGGCAGTTCATAGGTCCGCCAATCCGTATAAAAGCCAAGGTGTCCGGTATGGATTCCCACAAAACGCACTTGGCTCAGTTGGTCTTCGTATTTATGGAAAGCCGAAAGCAAGGTGCCGTCCCCCCCGATCGATACCACTAGATTCGGATAGTCCGTGACAATTTCGATTTTTTGAGAGAGGCACATCTCTTTGAATTTCGCCGCAACGGCTAAAGTCTCTGGCGTCTGGTTATGGACCAGTGCAATTTTCATATCCGATCTCCTCTCGAACAATATTATCGTCCATCTTCTTTTTTGTCGGAAAAATAGCGTTGCGCATCCTTGATTTCTTCGCGTATTTCCGACATCTCTTCGTCCAGACGGAAGGCGGCTTCTGCAGCGCGTATCAGACGGTCATGCAGTTCTTCCGGATATTCCCCCCGATATTTGTAGTTCAACGAATGTTCGATCGTTGCCCAAAAATTCATCGCCAAGGTCCTGATCTGAATTTCAACCAGTATTTTCTTTTCTTCATAAATGCGTTGGACCGGATATTCGATCACCATATGGTACGAGCGATAACCGCTCTCTTTTTTATGCGTAATGTAATCCCGTTCTATGATGATCTTAAAGTCTTTTCTTGCGCGCAAAAGGCGCACAACTTCGTGTATGTCCTCTACAAATTGGCACATGATCCGCAGGCCGGCAATATCCTGGACGTCTTGTTCCAGTCTGGTCAGATCAATGTCCCGGACTTCCGCCTTTTCCAGTATGCTTTCCTTCGTTTTGACACGGCCAGTGATGAACTCGATGGGCGCGTGCGCATTCTCATCGCGGTATTGCTTACGGATGCCCTTCAGCTTAACTTTTAATTCCTCCACCGCTTGTTCGTACGGCGCTAAAAATGAATCCCAGTTTTCAACTTCCTTATTTTCCATAGAACGACACCCTATCATATAGTATATGCTACTTTATTTTATCACAATTATTTATGATTCTATACAATTCTTGGCGAAAAGGACCGAATTCATTTTTCTTTCAAATATAAACGTTACACTAGGTGCGCCAGCAGCCCTAACTCTTCAACTCCGCAAAACTTATGATACAATATGAATAAGATTTCGCATCGCCTGCTGGTCTGTATGCTGTTGAACTGACTGTAACGAAGGTTCGAATTTCTAAGCAGCTGTCCCGACCTAAACGAACCTCATAACCGAAAGGAAGTAATGACGATGAGCCAAAATATTGAAAAAGAATTCAAAAACCTATTGAATAAAGAAGAATATGAAGCGTTAATTACTGCCTTCAACCTTGATGAAGCTGAACCGATCAAGCAAACCAACGTCTATTTCGATACGCCTGATTATAAACTGAAGGATCTGAACAGCGGGCTGCGCATCCGCATGTATGAAAACAAAGGTGAAATCACACTCAAGACGCCTATCCAGGAAAATGAAAAATTGGAAACGAACGATGATCTTACGCTCGAAGAGGCAAAAAAATTGGTCGATGCCCACCGGATGAAGGCATCGGGAAATGTAGCCGATAAACTGAAGGAATTGGGCATTGCGACAGAAGACCTCGTGATCATCGGTCAGCTCTCGACCATCCGCTATGATTTTCCAGGGGACAAAGGCACCTACTTCTTGGATAAAAGCTTCTACCAAGATCAGATGGATTACGAATTGGAATTCGAGTCCGATTCTTTGGAAGAAGGGGCTCTCGCGTTCCATATTTTCCTGAAGGATCACGACATCAAAGTACGTAAAGCAAAACAAAAGATCGAACGCATGCTGGCCTACCCAAATTCGGCGGCACACCAATAGGCGGTAACCGACACCGGCCTATACAGACAGACCCATTCTCCGGAAAACCGGGCAGAGAATGGGTCTTTTGCTTATTCCCTTCCGAAAAACAGACAAAAATGTGAATTTCATCTACATAAATCGGATTCTACGCCATACAAGATAAAAAAATCAGTCGATTTAGTTGCAAAAAAGTCAATTGTCTCGTAAAATACACCTTGACAATAAATCAGATGATACTGAACAAGAGAAAATGAAGGTCGCATCGAAGAATCATAACCCGTCTGCATAAGGCAGCTCTTCGAAAAGCCTTATTGCTACTTGTTTAGGCTTTTTTTTGGTAAACTAATAGTAAGCAAAAATAGGAAAGAGGGAGGAATATAATGTATAGGTCAAAACAGAATACAACTGATTCTATCTCTTCTCCTCAACAGATTTTCGAACTTTATCTATTTGTTAACCCGATCGGCTACAAATGCTACCGCACGGAACAGGAAGTTTTGAAATTCATGGGTTCGCTGGATGGTCCTAAAGTCCACTTCCGTTTCATAACGTTCCATAATTTCAATACCGTCACCCAGTATATGAAGCGCTTAAATTTACCGGAAAAAGATTTAAACTTGCGTAATCAAATATATAGTTCAATCTATGATGCTTCTTTAGCTTATAAAGCCGCTTTGATGCAAGGCAAAAAACGCGGTCGTAATTTTTTGCTTCATCTGCAGAAATCACTTGCGGACGGCAAAACCACCTACTCAAATGAGTTGTTGGCGGAAGTCGCAGCCAAAGCCAAACTGGATGTTGATATGTTCTTTGAGGATAAAGAATCTTCTTTCGTAAAAAGCAGTTACGAAGCAGATCAGCACATCGCTCAGGAGATGAATATCAAAACGAATCCATCACTTGTCATCTTTGATAATCTGAATTATCAATACGGCCTTTTGTTGGAGGACAACATCACTGCCGAGGTGCTTCATGAAGTAATCAAAGATTGCTCGGTAGCCTGCGAACAGAAGAGCGCCAACATGAAAAAAACGAATATTAAGACAATCGGAAAAAACTACCTACGCATCACCCACTGATGCTAAAAAGCTTCGTGGTCCATTAGGACCACGAAGCTTTTTTCTTTGTTTATGACAAGTTGCTCGGAGAAAGATGCACTTTCCGATTATGCCTTTTGAGCTGCGATCAATTGTTCCAGTTCTTCCAAACGTTCCTCGAACACTTTCATGGCATCCTCGATATAAGCGGACTGGGTCATATCCACGCCTGCTTTTTTCATCACTTCAATCGGATAGTCGCTGTTCCCTGCCTTCAGATAGGAAAGATACCGCTCCAAAGCGCCTTCCTCGCCCTCAACGATGCGTTTCGCCAAAGCTGTCGCAGCCGAAAAGCCGGTAGCATATTGGTACACGTAATAATTATAGTAGAAATGCGGGATGCGTGTCCATTCGATACCGATTTCAGGATCCTTTTCGACGCTCGGCCCGTAATACTTGGCGTTCAATTCCGCATAGTAAGAAGTCATGAAATCTTGCGTCAACGGCACACCAGCCAAAGCTTGTTGATGGATGTAGTGCTCAAATTCAGCAAATTGGGTTTGGCGGAAGATCGTTCCCTTGAAGCCGTCCAGGTAATGATTCAAAATATAGATGCGGACCTTCGGATCGGTCTGGGTCTTCAGCAAATAATCGGTCAGAATATTTTCGTTCGTTGTCGAAGCGATTTCGGCCAGAAAAATCGAATAATCGCCGTACACATAAGGCTGATTCTTCCTCGTCAAGTAGCTGTGCACGCTGTGGCCCAGTTCATGGACCAAGGTATACAGTTGATTCAACGAATCTTGCCAGTTCATCAGGATATACGGATTCGTGTCATAGGAGCCGGAAGAATAAGCTCCACTGCGTTTGCCCTCATTCTCAAGCCAATCGATCCAACGGCTGCCGAATGCTTCCTTGAGGATAGCCAAATAATCCTCGCCAAGCGGTTGAAGGCCTTTCAATGTTTCTTCAGTTGCAGCCTCGATGCTGTATTTGATCGGGGCTTCCCCTGTCAACGGTGTATACATATCGTACATATGCAGTTCCTCGACACCCAACAATTCTTTGCGCAAATCCACATAGCGATGCAACAGAGGCAGATGTTCATTGACCACACGCAGCAACGTATCGTAAACCGCTTCTGGGATGTGATTGTTCGCCAGCGCTGCCGCACGGGCGGATTCATATTTATGAACTTTGGCTTTGAAATTGTGCGCTTTCACGTTCGTGGATAAGGTAGTCGCAAACGTATTTTTCAGACCATCATACGTCTGATAGAGCGCTTTGAAAGCTCCCTCGCGCACTTCCCGATCCGGACTTTCCATCAACTTCCCATACAAACCGTGAGTCAACTGGACATCCTGGCCTTCCTCGTTCTTCACTGTCGGGAACGTCATGTCAGCGTTATTGAGAACCGAAAAAGTCTTGCTTGGCGCAGCAAAAATTTCCCCTGCACCAGCCAACAGTTCTTCTTCTCTGGCGGACAGAACATGCTCGCGAGCAGAGGTAAGGCTATCCAATAGATGCGCATACGGCTTCAGCTTTTCGTTTTCTGCCAAGTACTTTTCCAGTTTATCCTCCGGAATCTCCATGATTTCAGGCTCGAACCAAGAGGTAGCTTCACTGACGCTCGTCAAAATCGACAAGGCTTTATCGTGCAAGTTCTGATACAGACTGTCCGCCGTATCCTGATCATTCTTCAGATGGGAATAAACATAGACCCGTTCCAATTTTTGATTGATCTTGAGGACCTCTTCAATCCCTTTCAATAGAACTTGACTGCTCGAGCCGATGGTTCCCTGCAAAGCACGCACGAAGGGAACTGCGCCCGCTAATTCATCCAAGGCTTTCTCGAAAGCTGCATCCGTCGGAAAGATTGCTGTCAAATCCCATGTGGAAGCCACGGGGACTTCCGCTCTCTTCAATTGTTTCTCTGTGTTTGTCATCCACTTTCCCCCTAAAATTATTTCAATAGTATAATTTTAGCATACCTTAGGGCCGAAAGGGTACTGGCAAGAATATACAGATTCTAACTCAAACACGAATGATGATCCGTTTCATTTCTGTTCAAAGGTTCGGACAGCAGGATCCATTCTTCCTTGCCTATGGCTGCGGCATGGCCATCCTCGACCAGCCGCATCATGAAATGGAGCAACGGCTCCCATAAAAGTTCCTTATCGGACTCCATCGACACCCGTATCCGGATTCTGTTCGTGCGTTTGCATGTTGACAGCCACTCGAGAAGGTGTTTTTTTGTGAGGGGCTTTGCCGTTTCTGGATTGCTGAATTCCCGGAGAAGATAGTAACGCCAAATGTATGCCGGCGTACGGATGCCTAATGTTCGGCAAGGTAATTCGAACAGGAATGCAGGCAAATGATACAGGTCCTTCCGATCGAGATAGACCGCCAGCAGAAATTTCCGATGTTCCGGGTCGGTGCGATACCGTAACAGATTGATATCCTTCGCCTGCATGTGTTTGCGTGAGGCAGTTTGCCCACAAGTTTTGGCGCCTGAATCGGACGCGCCCGGCAAAGATCCCTTTCTGTAGAGATTTTCCAGGCAAGCAAATTTGAATTCATCCAAAGGAATCAGCGTCTTCCCAAAATGGAAACGATCATCCCCGCTCGACTTGAGGTGGTGGTGGATGGCCATTTCTTCCTTCTGGGTATCCAGAATACAGATCCAGCTTCCAAGCGCAACGGAATGATTTAGGAATTGATAGACCGCCTGCGTCATTTTGATGCTCCCCGGTTGATAATTCATCCCGCAAATCCACCATACTTCGTAGCCGAATCGCTGGTATCCCTGTGTCCGGGCCATCAGGTCGACAGGCGAAATCGGACTGCACTGGTACTCTACGGCAATTTTCTTTCCATCCCCAAAAACTAGCAGGAGATCCGGTCGTTGCTGCAACTCAGGAAGCCAACACTCCAAGGTGACTGAAATCCCTTCACTCCGGAATTTCTCCAGAAGCAGTTGCTTCCCCTTCAGGTGGGGCAGCGTTTCGCCTTCAGAAAAAACGGCGCAATCCGATTGTTTGTGATGGGCGAAATGAGCGATCATGATGTTTCCTTTTTTCAGCACCAACTTTCCCTTGCAGGCCGGACAATAATACTCCTCGACATTCTTGCCTTTTTGTTTTGAAGCTTGGTAAGCCTGGATCAATTCCCCGTTTGCATTTCTAGCGATCAGCATAGGCAACCGCCCTTTCTCTCCGTTTCCCATAATATCCGCAAAAGGGAAAGAAAAAATCCGACCCTTTTCAGGATCGGATCAGATTATTTATTTGAAGTAGTGTCGGGCTGATTCCAGTGCGTTGTCCTGGATGATCAGCTTACCGTATTCGCCCAAAATTTCAACGGCGATATCCGATTCCTCAGCAAATTCCAAGGCTTTAAAAATTTCATTGTCGATATTCGTTTGCGTCATCTCATCGATGAAATAGACAATCGCCAAGTAATATTGATTATCATGATAGTAAAGCGAAGATACGCCGCTCTCCAAAAACATCCGTTTCGCAAGCTCCAAGAAGTCGTCAAAACTCTGGAATTTGAATACGACTTCCAAAGGTGCCATATCATCTTCTTCAGATGCGGAATCCGTTTTATCACGCTCATTGAAACTCTTTGTCTGTTTTTTGATATAATCCACTACATGCTCCAATTGATTGGAGCCATTCGCCATATCGAAGTCGTCTTCATTATTCATCCCTTTGCTGATGAACAACTCTAACCCGTTTCCATTAGGCAGCACTTGGAAAGTAATTGCATCTGATTCATGAAATTGATTATCGACATCGACTTCCTCGAGGATGCTGTAAAAAAAGCTCTCGATTTGCTTTTGATTTCCTAATAAATCCAGAAAGGTGATGCCTCTTTCCTCCAAATCAGAATTCTCAATCAAAACGCGAATTGTGTTTTCGTTGATGTTTTCCATTTCCATCATGCTTCACCCCACTTTTCTTTCCCTATTTTTCTTATACCCATTGTAAATCAAATCGCAAAAATGTAAAGACAAAAGCACAAAATCTTTCAACTTCTCATTTGTTTTCTCATCTATGCGTTGTTTTCGTAAACAATCAAAAATTTGGCATTCAAAAAAGACAAGCACAACCGCTTGTCCGGTGCACTTGTCTGTTGATTCGTGTTTGGTTGCTTTTGACTAGAAGTTTGCCAATCTTTGCGCTTTTTGTAATTCCAACGCGCGGACTTCCCTCGGCAAGAAACGACGGATTTCGTCTTCATTGTAGCCCACCTGCAAACGTTTTTCGTCCAGAATGATCGGACGACGCAATAGGCCGGGATTATCCTCGATCAAAGTGAATAATGTATTTAAAGGTAACTCGTCTAAGTCGATGTTCAGTTCTTGGAATGCTTTGGATCGAGTGGAAATAATTTCTTCTGTGCCTTCTTCAGTCATTTTCAGGATGCTTTTGATTTCAATTTCCGTCAAAGGTTCGGAGAATATGTTCCTTTCAGTATAAGGGATGTTATTTTCTTCTAGCCATGCACGTGCCTTGCGACATGAGGTACAACTTGGGGAAGTATATAATGTTACCATCTCTGATCTCTCCTTTTTTGTAAGTTTTGTTTGTGAACCACTTACAACTATTATTATAAACCAATCCAGGCACAATAGCTATCCTTTTTTTAAGGATCTCTCAATTTTCCGTCACATTTACGTCACAATTGCACTTTCCATAAGTCAGTGGAAAGTTTGTGAAAAGCTTATTTAAAGGCTTTTTAGACGATTTTATCTCAAAACCGAATCTTTATAATTTATAATAAATATCGTTTGATAATTATTTTTTTCCGAATTCAGTCCATTTTTTAAAAACGCTTCCAAAAAAAATCCGAAATCATCCGACTTTGTGCATTCGAATTAAATCGTGAATACAATCCGGTTTTGCGTTATAATGAAAAGTGACGTACTTAACCTAGGAGGCATTTATGAAAAAGAAAATATTTTCCGGCGTTCAGCCCAGCGGCATCCCGACAATCGGGAATTATATCGGAGCGATGAAACAATTTGTGCAGCGCCAAGAAGATTATGACTGCACTTACTGCATCGTAAATCAGCATGCGATCACCGTTCCACAAGATCCAGCCACTTTGATTGAAAGGACACGCGGCCTGGCGGCACTCTATTTGGCGCTGGGAATCGATCCGGACAAATCGACCATTTTCATCCAATCAGAAGTCCCTGCCCATGCGCAAGCCGCTTGGATTGTCCAATGCAACACCTACTTGGGCGAATTGGAGCGAATGACCCAATTCAAAGACAAAGCTTCCAAACAAGAGACGGTTTCGGCCGCATTACTGACTTACCCTCCTTTGATGGTAGCGGATATCGTCCTCTACAATACGGATTTTGTCCCTGTCGGCGAAGACCAGAAGCAGCACATGGAATTGACAAGGGATTTTGTTCAGCGCTTCAACAACAAGTATGGAAAAGGCAAAAAAATCCTATCGATGCCGGAACCGATGATTCCCGAAGACGGCGGACGGATCATGAGCATCCAAGACCCTACCAGCAAAATGAGCAAATCCGACAAGAATACCAAAGGCTACATTTCCTTGCTGGATGAGCCAAAAGTCATCCGCAAAAAAATCAAGAGTGCCGTCACCGACTCAAGCGGCGTCATTGAATACGATAAAGAAAACAAACCTGGCATCTCGAATTTGCTGACGATTTTCTCGGCCTTCACCGATAAATCGATCGATGAATTGGTAAATGAATTTGCGGGTTCAGGCTACGGCAATTTCAAAGAAAAATTGGCGGATGCCATCATCGCCGAATTGGAACCGATGCAGAATCGTTATTACGAACTGTTGAGTTCCAAAGAACTGGATGACATTCTGGATGCAGGTGCGAAACAAGCCAATGCCGTTGCCTCCGAAACCCTGAAACGCATGGAAACAGCAATCGGCCTCCACAGATAATAAGAAAAGCGGTACAAGCCCGTTCTGACTCGAAAGAAATTTAGGAAATCTGGCCTCGCAACGTTCCCTACGGTCACCTTATACTGGGAGTCTAAGGGATGAATCCCTAAGACTCCCATGCAAATGAGCATCGCAGAGCGCAATGGGTCAGATTTATCTAATTTCCGAGAGGCAGGCTTGGACCGCTAGCCATTATTTTTGATGAAGGTAAAGCTGAACGGGTTCGTCCAGCCATAATGATGTAAAAGAGAAGCCCTGCAATGTTTGCGGAGCTTCTCTTTCTTTATCAGTACAATTCTTCGAGCAATTCTTCCGCTGTCACATTTCCGAAGTATTTCTTGATGTCAAGTTCATTCAATTTGGCCAGGATGTCCTCTTTGGCATATTTCACGCCGACAAAAGCATCCTCAACATCCTTGATTTCACCCAACCCAAAGAAATCCCCGAAAATCTTAAGCTGTTGGATATGCCCCTCTTCAACGTTCAAGCGGACTTCAATGCATCCGATTGGGAAACGATGATGTTTTTGGATTTCGAATTTCGGTGATTTGCCGTAATTCCAATCCCAGTTGCCGAAGTACTCTTCGCGGATTTCATAAACGCGTTTCCAATCCTCATCGGTCAAATGGTACTCTTTCACGTCTTCACGCTTCTCGACATTAAAAATCGACAGCAGCATCAAGTCACGGAATTCCTCAGTAGTCAGATTTTGATAAGCCTCATCAACAAAAGGTTTGATGTTGGTCACGCGGCTGCGGACCGACTTGATACCTTTCGACTCGATTTTCTCTTTGCGTGGCTTCAATGCGCTGGTTACCGCATCCAGATCGGAATCGAAAAGGATCGTCCCGTGGGCGGTCATCCTTCCGTTTGTCGCATACATGGCATTCCCCGAGAATTTCTTCTCGCCGATGACAAGATCGTTTCTTCCTTTTAGTTCAGCTTCCTTGACGCCTACGCTATGTAAAAAGGAAATGACAGGCTTTGTGAATTTTCCGAAATCGCGGAACGAATCACCGTCGTCCTTCGTGATGAAACAGAAAGAAAAGTTCCCCAAATCGTGGTACACTGCGCCGCCCCCGGACATGCGGCGGACGATATGGATTTTATTTGCTTCGACATAATCCGCATTGATTTCTTCGATTGTGTTCTGATTGCGGCCGATAATGATTGATGGTTCGTTGATATAGAACAACAGAATCGGCTCATCCAAGATTTTTTCCTTCAATAAAAATGTCTCCAACGCAATATTGACGCTTGGATCCAACTGTCCTTGATTATCTACAAAATACATATGTCTGTCCCTCTCCCATTCTTCATTCGATTTGTCATTTCGTTGCGTTTGATGAATACGATCAGATGGTGATGATCCGATCTTTTTCTGCAAGCGTCACGGACACGGATGGCGCAGCCTCTTGCGCTTGATCCAGCAGGACGGACAGTTCGCCTTTTTGCGGCAAATGCGTCAAGATCAGCTGTTTGACTGCAGCCGCTTCGGCTATCGCTCCAACTTCCCCTGCCGTCATATGCGCATGGTGTCGCTCGTTGCCGTTGAACAGGTTCGCATCAGCCAGGAACAGGTCAGCATCCTTCACAAAAGGCACAAACGCCGCCAGATAGGCTGAATCCGCCCCGAACACGAAGACCTTTCCGGTGGCGATTTCTTGGATCCGCAACGCATAGCACGGAACCGGATGGATAGTTTTCAAAAATCGGATCCGGAATGGCCCCAATTCCAAGATTTCCTCCGGAGCATAGGCAATCCCTTCACTCACTCCCGGCATCTCCAGCAAGCGGAAGAATTCCGATTCAGCATGACCATAAATCGGCAGTATTTTTTTCGACTTGCCTTCAGCGGGCTCTTTCAGCTGAAAAGTGTACTGCAGGACACCCAAGTCGGCAATGTGATCCGCGTGATAATGCGTCAGGATGAGCGCATCCAAATCCAACGGGTCCAGATGGTGCTCCAGCGACAATAAAGCATTGCTGCCTACATCGATCAACAGCCTGAAACCATCCGCTGTCAGCAGATAAGCCGTCGTACCGATATCTTTTGTGGGATAGCCGCCCATGCAGCCCAAAATAGTCAATTCCATTAAACGTCCTCCAATCCAATACATGATAGGCAAAGAATCCTAATGAGATTATAACATGCCTTTAGCCATCCTCCACGGCAAACTCTTTCACGTCAGAAAAAAGAAACAGTTTTTACTCTAAATAATAACAGATAAAAACTAACGAATTAATTATAACACCAAACAAAAACAATGACTACTCAAATAAAAAACAGTTCGACCCGCTCTGAAAAAAGCACAGACGGGCGAACTGTTCTATTACGCATTCGGGATGTCGTTTTCTTCCATTTTTTTCATGTAACGGATTGCCTCGTCAGCCAAGCGTTTCCCCTCGATGATGGCATTTTCCATTCCATAACCAGTGATTCCATTTCCCCCGACAAAAATGCCTCTTTTGGCATACTCTTTATTGACCGGATAGCCTTCATCCAACATCTCTTGTCTTTGCTGCAGACCGAAATGCGGTACGGCCTTTTCCCAACGATAAAAAGCAACCTGCAGAGGCTCCTCGGTCAAACCCAAAATCTCCTTCACTTCATGCTTGATGATATCCATCACGAGATCATCGGCTAATTCTATCAAGGTTTCTTCCAAACGTCTGCCGAATTCCACAAGCACGTAATAATATTCCGCCTGCTCGAACAGCGGCCATTTGTTGTTCAGAATGACAACCTTGGAGCTATGATAGGAACTTCTTCCCGGAATCACAAACCCTTGACCTTCAGGCAGGTTTTTGATCGACTTTTTGATTAATTTGAAAAAAACAGTGCCGACACTTGTGCTTTGGGCTTTGGGGATGGCAACTCCACCAGGGAGACCTTCCAAAAATCCAATTGTTTCCTGAGGGTTTGTCGTGACCACCACACATCCAGCCCGCATGGATTCACGTCCGTTCAACTCAATCAACAGTAAGTCGTCCGACACGCTGCTCAATGATTTCACTTTCTGGTTCAAATATAGACGCTCCTCTGTATGCCGAGTCAGACGTTTGGTTAAGCTTGCCAGTCCTCCTTTGAAGGTATACTCCTGGCCGGAGCCATCCGCAAAGCGCATCAGCTGCTCTTTTTTGCGTTTTCCGACATGCGCTTTCCCATAAATGGTCACCAAATTCTCATCGAATAATTTGACGGGCATCAATTCCATAGAACCATAGACGTTATCCGGATAGTAGGGTTCAGCCATATAATCAACCACTTCCCGACCCAAACGGAATTCCAAAAAATTATCGGTTGAATACTCAGGGTTCTCATGCAGGTCCTTGGACAGAAAAATGCTGTTCATGAACGCTCGAAGCTTAGCATCCAAGCTCAATCCATTAGCCTGCCAAATATCGTTAGAAAAAAGTGGCATGCCATGGTAGGTAAGCATAACGTCGTCGATGATGGCATTGCCATCGAACAGCACCAATTTCCCACCTCGGCTGGATTGCTTTTCATTTTCCAAGTCCAGTTCCCGTAAAAAATCGGATATGTCCGCCCGCCTTGAATCGAAAGTTGATGCTCCCACATCAATCGCATAACCGTCCACATCAATCGTATGGATCATGCCGCCGACAGAGGCTCGTTCCTCCAGAACAACATACTCAAACGGAAGGTTTTGTTCCCGGATGGCTTTATCGATTCCATAAGCGGCTATCAATCCCCTCAACCCGCCACCGATGATCGCGATACGTCTTTTCATCTTCTCCATCCGTCCATCCCCTCCCCTTCTTTTGTTGCCGTCCATTTTATGACTATCTATATCTTACTCCATCCGCCAACAAAAATATGTGGATATTTTTCGACAGATATTCATACTGTTCGCAATTCAGACGTTTTCACGGATCTGTTTGACTGTTTCGGCATCCAAGCGTTTGACCAATTCCGTGACCAATTTGACCGCGTTCAGATAGTCGTCCTCATGGATCATGGAAGTGTGTGAATGCAGGTAACGTACCGGCACCGTGATCGCAAAGGAGGGAATGCCATCCAAACTCTGGTGCTGGGCTCCTGCATCCGTGCCTCCGCCTGTAATGACCGTGTACTGGAACGGAATTTCGCATTCTTCGGCAACGCCGACAATGAAATCGCGCAAGCCACGATGCGGGATCATCGATGCATCATAAATCAATAATTGCGGCCCTTTCCCTAACTCGGAATCCGCTTCTTGAGGCGTCATCCCCGGCGTATCCCCGGCAGTTCCCGTATCCAGGGCAAAGGCGATGTCCGGACGGATCATGTGCGTGGCCGTCTTCGCACCGCGCAGCCCCACTTCCTCCTGGACATTTCCGCCGCTGAAGATCACATTCGGATGTCCAGATTTCGACACATTTTCCAACACTTTCAGTGCAACAGCCAGTCCGATGCGGTTATCCCAAGCTTTCGCCAACAGGAATTTTGAATCATTCATGCGTTTGAAGGAAATGTACGGTGTGATCATATCACCGGGTTTGATGCCCCATTCCGCTACTTGTTCCTTCGAAGAAGCTCCGATGTCGATGAACATATCTTTGATTTCATAAGGCTTTTTGCGCGCTTCCGGTGTCAGCACGTGAGGAGGCTTGCAGCCGATGACCCCGTGGCAGCGATCGCCTTTTGAGTTGGTGATTTCCACTTGCTGGGCAAGCATGACCTGATTCCACCAGCCACCCAACGTTTGGAATTTGATGAAGCCCTTCTCGGTGATGCTTGTGACCATGAACCCCACTTCATCCAAGTGCCCCGCCAACAAAATGGTTGGCCCAGCTTCTGTACCCGTCTGCTTGGCAAAAAGGCCCCCCAAGCCGTCCTGCGAAAAGCTTTCAGCGAAAGGTTCCGCGTAGCGTCTGAAAACTTCCCGGACCTCCCCTTCATTACCCGGAACGCCTCTTGCATCCGTCAAATCGATCAACATCTGTAGTTCTTTCTCTTCCAAAATGATACCTCCATTGATTTACTGACATAATATCAGTATAGCATTCACTTGATGAAAAACAAAAAACCGCCACCTCCCGGTCAAAACCGGAGGGCAGCGATTAGAAAATTATTTAGCCAATGCAGCTTTAGCTTGTTCAGCTACTGCAGCGAAAGCTGCAGCATCTGTAACAGCCAAGTCAGCCAACATTTTGCGGTTCATTTCGATACCAGCAAGTTTCAAACCGTGGATCAAAGTACTGTAGCTCATGCCGTTGATGCGAGCAGCCGCGTTGATACGGGCAATCCATAATCTACGGAAGTCACGTTTCTTTTGACGACGGTCTCTGTAAGCATAAGTATAAGATTTCATTACTTGTTCTTTAGCTGTTTTGAATAATGTATGTTTTGAACCGTAATAACCTTTAGATAATTTAATAATCTTTTTGCGGCGTTTACGGGTTACTGTCCCACCTTTAACACGTGGCATAGTGATTTCCTCCTTATTAGAACCATGGTTCTATCTCGTATTATTGTTGTTTAGAATTATTTCATTTGTGATAATTGTTGGCTGATGCGTTTGATATCAGATGCGCTGACCATTGAAGCTTGACGCAATTGACGTCTTTGTTTCTTCGTTTTTCCGTGGAATCTATGGCTTGTAAAAGCGCTCCAACGTTTTAGTCCGCCGTTACCAGTTCTTTTGAAACGTTTAGCTGAACCACGGTGAGTTTTTTGTTTTGGCATTTGTCTTTCCTCCTAAATTAAGTTACAAATTTATTTATCGGCTTTGGGTGCCAACATCAAGAACATGCTTCTTCCGTCCATTTTAGGATGAGATTCAATCGTCGAAACGTCAGTAAGCTCAGATGCAAGGCGATCAAGGACCCTTTGTCCGATTTCTTTGTGGGTGATCGCACGTCCTTTGAATCGGATCGATGCTTTCACTTTGTCACCTTTTTCCAAGAATTTGCGAGCATTCCGCAATTTCGTTTGAAAATCATTTTCGTCGATGGAAGGACTCAAGCGTACTTCTTTAAGGCTTACCACTTTTTGGTTTTTACGGGCTTCACGTTCACGTTTTTGTTGATCGAAACGGAACTTACCGTAATCCATAATACGGGCAACGGGCGGGTTTGCATTTGGCGATACCAAAACTAAATCCAAATTAGCTGCTTCTGCAATCTGCAATGCATCACTTTTCGATTTGACTCCTAGTTGCTCGCCGTCACTACCGATAATGCGCAGTTCGCGGGCACGGATGCCGTCGTTAACCATCATATCTTTTGCTATGGTCGTTCACCTCCATGATATTTGAGAGAAAGAACGCAGAAAAAAGTCGGCGGGTCATACTACCCCGCCGACAATACTCGCATTGCTGCAAGTTACTTGTACATATCTGGCCCAGGGACGCGATTGTCCACTTAGGCGAGAAGCGGGTGCCTCTGCTTAATTTCTCAACTTTTATAGTATACCTTGTTCAAATGAAAACGTCAAGTGTATTTCTCTAAAAATATTCTTTTACAAGATAGATTCAGACGTTCAGGATTCCGATGCGTATTTCCAGATTTCTTCGAGATCCTTCGAAGGCAAGCCCGCTACCAGCTCGTTGATGGTCTTGTTCCATTCCGGAACGACAAATTCCGGATTCAGTTCCTGCAGCGGCAACAGCACGAAAGAACGCTCCTGCATCCTTGGATGCGGCACAATCAGCCGTTCTTCTTCGATACTCTCCGCTCCGTACAAAACAATGTCGACATCCAAGGTGCGCGGACCGAAGCGGATGGTACGCACTCTCCCAAGCTCCTGTTCGATGCTTTGGCAGCTGTCCAACAAATCCAACGGCAACAAGTCTGTTTCCGCTTCGAACACTAGGTTCAGGAAATCCGGCTGGTCGAGGTAGCCTACTGGTTTAGATTCATAAACGGAAGATACGCGTTTCACTTCCACATCAGGCAAGGAGCGGAAAAGCTCCAAGGCTTTTTCGAGATGGGTAGCACGCGGTTCGAGATTCGTGCCCAATGCGATGTACACGGTAGGCATGCGCTTAGCTCCCTTCCCTTTCGCGGTAGATTTCAACCGCAACGGAATCATAATGGCCGACGATCGGAGGATCCGGCTTGATCACTTTCACCTGGCAAGCCTGCAGCCCGTCGAAGCGCGCAAACAAAGCGAGGGCGATATGCTCGGCCAAAGCTTCGATCAGGTTGAAGTTTTCGCCCTCCACTACCGCTTTGACGGCTTTGTAGGCATGTCCGTAATGGATCGAATCTTCCATTTTGTCGCTGTAGCCGGCCTTTTTTGTATCGGTGTGCAGCACAACATCTACGTTGAAGCGTTGTCCCAGCACTTTTTCTTCCGCATTCAATCCATGAAAAGCATAGAACTGCAGATTATTCAAATAGATTTTATCCAATCGGGCTCTCTCCTTTTTTCAACATGATATCCATCATCCGTGCCATTTCCGCGTTGGCTTTCACATTGTGCACGCGGAACAGCTGGGCACCGTTCACGATGCCTAATGCCGTCGTTGCGGCTGTCCCGAGATCGCGCTCCTTGAAAGGGATATCCCCCAGCGCCGTTCCGATGAACCGTTTGCGGGAAGTTCCCAGCAGCACTGGGTAACCGAGTTCCGCAAACCGCTTCAGATGGTGGACCACGTTCAGATTGTCTTCATAGGTTTTCCCGAATCCGCAGCCGGGATCGAGGATGATGTTTTCCCTTTTGACGCCTGCTGACACTGCGATCCGCACACTCTCTGCCAGATCAGCCAGCATATCTTCGATCAAAAAAGCATAATCCGGTTTTTCCCGGTTGTGCATCAAAATGATCGGCACATCAAATGCGGCTGCCACCTCTGCGATTTCGGGATCGTACTTGCAGCCCCAAATGTCATTGATGATATCGACGCCGGCTTCGCAAGCCGCACGAGCGACCGCCGACTTGTAGGTATCGATCGAAAGCGGCACATCGACCGCCTTTCTCAGCGCTTCAATGACCGGTACAATCCGCGCAATCTCCTCTTCATCAGATATCTGCGTGTGACCAGGACGAGTGGATTCCCCGCCGATGTCGATGATATCGGCGCCATCAGCAACCATCTCCAGCGCGTGGGCAACAGCTTTTTCGACCGTGTTCCACTCCCCGCCATCGGAAAATGAATCAGGCGTTACATTCAGGATTCCCATGATATAACTGCGCTGCGACAGATCATATACCTTCGTCTTTGTCGTTAATTTCAAGATGCATTCTCCTCATCAGCGTTTACTTCGTCTAAAGTTTGATCAATTCCAGTACTTCACTTCTGGATTTGAATGATTGTTTGAATCCACCACGGACTGCGGATGTCACAGTCTTGCTGCCCGGTTTTTTCACGCCGCGCATGGTCATGCACATATGCTCGGCTTCCAAAACGACCATGACGCCCTGCGGTTCCAGATGCTCCATCAGAATATCCGCAACCGTCGTCGTGATCCGTTCCTGGATCTGCGGCTTTTTGCTGACCTCATCCAGAATACGCGCAAGCTTGCTCAAACCGATCACTTGTCCATCCTTTGGCATGTAAGCGATATGCCCCACACCGAAAAAAGGAACCAGATGATGTTCGCAAGTCGAATAGAAAGGAATATCCTTCACTAACACGATTTCGTCAGTATCCTCATGGAAAACCACCTTAGCGTGATCGGCAGGATCTTTCTCGAGTCCGGAAAAAATTTCCGCATACATGCGTGCCACCCGTTTCGGTGTATCCTGCAACCCTGAGCGGTTCGGATCTTCCCCTATCGCCTCCAAAATCATTTGGACGGCAGTTTCTATCTTTTCTAAATCCATTTTTATCCTCCTAAACGCTCATTCCTCGGACAACGCCGCAAGGGTGATGTCAGCGACCGCTTTGGCCGCGACCAATAGAGCTTTTTCATTGATGTCGAATTTCGGGTGATGATTATTGAAAACTTCTGCCTGATCCGGTCGGGCGCCGACATTCAGGAAAGCACCGGGAATCTTCAGCAGATAATGCCCGAAATCCTCTGCTCCGGTGTTGGCCGAAGTTGCGATGACCTGGTTCAAGTAAGACCCGACACCATTCTTTTCTAGAACAGCGGCGGCTTTCTCGGTCTCCTTCGGATGGTTGTACAATGGGGGATAATCGGAGTTGTATTCGATTTCCACTTTCACATCATACATTTCCTCAAGACCGCGGGCAATCCGGTGGAAATGCTCCTCGATGACCTTTCCGACTTCAAGATCCATGTAACGGGCATCTCCGCGCAGAATCAGACTGTCCTTGATGACATTGCTGCTGCCGACCGCCTCGAAGGAGCCGATTGTCACAACCGCCATATCATAAGGGTTGATGCGCCGGGAAACGATGGTCTGCAAGTTCATCACAAAACTGGAGGCCGCCACGATCGCATCGTTGGATCGGTGCGGTTGCGAAGCATGCCCACCCGTCCCCTGGATCGTGACTTTGATGTCACTGCAGCCGGCATAGGCGTAGCCGCTAGTGTAAAACACAGTACCGACCTCATGATCCGGATAGAAATGGATGCCGTAGATTTCATCGACATCGTCCAACAAACCTGATTCGACAATGCTCTTGGCACCTGCTGGAGCCATTTCTTCAGCATGTTGGTGCACGATTTTGACAGTCCCCTCCCATTGGTCGCGCAAGCGGATCAGACAATCCGCCAAGACCATCAGATAGGCGGTATGCCCGTCATGTCCGCAAGCATGCATGACACCTGGATTTTTAGATGCGAATGGCAGACCGGTCTGCTCCTCGATCTGCAGCGCATCGAAATCCGCCCGCAGCGCGATGGTTCGACCGGGTTGTTTTCCCTTGATCGTGACGACGATGCCATAGCCATTCCCGACGTTCGTCTCCACAACAACCGGTTTATCCTCATAGAAACGTACAATGAATGCAGCCGTCTCTTTCTCGTCGAATGACAGTTCAGGATGCTCATGGAAGTGACGGCGCAAAGCAATCATGTCATCTTCGCGGCCATCCAGCATTTTCATCAATTCTTCTCTTAACATAAACCCTTCATCCCCTATCAAACAAAATATATAAGAAAAGCTGAACGGGTTCGTTCAGCCCTGAAAGAAATTTAGGAAATCTGTCCGACTGAGCATCGAAGAGCGCAATAGGACAGATTTATCTAATTTCCGAAGGGCTAACCCGTGAAGCTGGACATCATTTTAGGTGCATGAAACATTTTGCAAACTTGTGAAACACCTACGGTGATGCACTTTTCACTCTGGAAAATTTTATAAATTCCTATATAAGAAAATAAAGGCCCGGAACACAAACTGCCATGTTCCGGGCCTTCATCAAGCTAACAGAATCAAAGCTACATCACTGAAACTTATTGTATCACGATTTGCTCAGAAAAATGTGGATTTGATAAGATTATTTGAAGTTTTTGATTTCAGATTGAACTTCAGCCAAGAAATCATCCATGCTGAAAGTAACCATTTCTTTCGAGCCGTAGCGGCGGACAGTGACGGTTCCATTCACCAATTCCTGATCGCCGATGACCAATTGGTAAGGAATTTTTTGAGTCTGGGAAGCACGGATCTTGTAGCCCATCTTCTCGTTGCGGTCATCGACTTCGACGCGCATGCCCAACTGCTCCATTACGGCTTTCAGTTCATAGGCTTGATCGGCATGCAGGTCAAGGTTGACCGGGATGATCGTCGCTTGGACAGGAGCCAACCATACCGGGAACGCGCCTTTATACTCTTCGATCAGATACGCCACAAAACGCTCCATTGTGGAGATGACGCCGCGGTGGATAACGACAGGACGGTGATTGTTTTCGCCATCTTCGCCGACATAAGTCAGATCAAAGCGTTCAGGCAACAGGAAGTCCAATTGGATTGTGGACATCGTTTCCTCCAAGCCCATCGCTGTCTTGAACTGCACATCCAATTTAGGGCCGTAGAACGCAGCTTCGCCGACAGCTTCGAAGTATTCCAGACCGAATTCATCCATCGCTTCCTTCAGCATCGCTTCGGCACGGTCCCACATAGCATCGTCATCGAAGTATTTCACTTTGTCTTCCGGATCGCGGTAGCTCAAACGGAAACGATAGTCTGTGATCTGAAAATCTGCATACACATCCATGACCAGCTGCAGCACGCGTTTGAATTCGTCCTTGATCTGATCGGGACGGACAAAAGCATGGGCATCATTCAGGGTCATTTCGCGTACGCGCTGCAGACCGGACAAAGCGCCGCTCTTCTCGTAACGATGCATCATACCCAATTCGGCGATGCGGATCGGCAATTCGCGGTAGCTGTGGATGTCATTTTTATAGACCATCATATGATGCGGACAGTTCATCGGACGCAACACCAACATTTCGCCATCACCCATGTCCATCGGTGGGAACATGTCATCGTGGTAGTGATCCCAGTGGCCGGAAGTTTTGTACAATTCCACATTCGCTAAGACTGGTGTATACACATGCTGATACCCTAAACTGATTTCTTTGTCGGTGATGTAGCGTTCAAGCGTACGACGGATCGTTGCACCTTTCGGCAACCAGAATGGCAAGCCGGAACCGACTTCCTGCGAAACCATGAACAAATCCAGCTCTTTGCCCAACTTGCGGTGATCGCGTTCTTTCGCTTCTTCGCGCATCTTGATGAATTCAGCCAAGGCTTTCTTGTCGAAGAAGGCTGTCCCGTAGACGCGCTGCATCATTTTGTTGTTCGAATTCCCTCTCCAGTAAGCACCCGCCAGCGACAACAGCTTGAAGACTTGAATTTTTCCGGTTGCCGGCACATGGACGCCGCGGCAAAGGTCCGTGAAGTCTTCTTGCGTATACACAGTGATGATTTCATTTTCAGGCAACGCTGTGATCAATTCGACTTTGTAAGGATCATTTGCGAAGATTTCCAACGCTTCCGCACGGCTCACCTCACGTCTGACGATCGGATAATTCGCCTTCACGATGCTCATCATTTCCGCTTCGACTTTCGGCAAATCCTCTTCGGAAAGCTGCACTTCCATATCAGTGTCGTAATAGAAACCCGTTTCGATCGCCGGGCCTACCCCCAAATGAATTTCAGGGAACAGACGCGTCAAGGCATGCGCCATCAAGTGGGCAGCCGAGTGGCGCAGGATACCCAATCCATCTGCATGATCCGGTGTCACGATTTCAAGCGCTCCGTCCGTCTCCAACGGACGTGTGAAGTCGACCAATTCCCCGTTGAATTTTCCGGCCAAAGCTTTTTTGGCTAGGCTGTTGCTGATGCTTTTTGCTACTTCTTCCACTGTGACGCCGGCTTCGTATACTTTTACGGCGCCGTCAGGAAAAGTGATTTTGATTTCTGACATGCTGATTCCTCCAATTAATTAAATTCTGTACATTGCAGATGATAAAAAAGGCAATAAAAAAAGCCCATTCCCAGCTTATGCCGGAAATGGGACGTGTCTACGTGGTTCCACCCAAATTCAAAGAGTGCGACAGGCATCCGCTTCAGATTCTGTCTCATCCTTACTTGAACGCGATAACGAGCGTACCGTTTCCCCCTACTGCATGTTCAGGGAATCTCTCGAAAGGGGTCAATACATGATTGATTAGGATGTTCCACCAAGCCATCCCTCGCTGAAAATCAGTTCATCCATCGGTGTCTTTCTCATCGATTTGTCTTTCGTTTCATCTATGGTTTATTTAAACACAAAAAATAATTGTTTTCAAGCTTAATTTAAGAAAAGCTGAACGTCAGCCTATTGCTCGAAGCGACGGTTTTTCCCGGTCATGGGAATTTCGCGCGACAGGAAACGTATCCGCTCCATCAGACGCTTCGCCTTCATCGGCTCGTCATCGCCCCGATTTCCCATGCGCAAATGTTCTTCCAGTTGCTGCATCGTAAAGTTGGAACTGAAAAAGGTCGGCAAGTCTTCCTGCATCCGATACTGGAGGATGACACCGAGCACTTCATCACGGATCCAGGTCGAATTGGCCTCCGCTCCGATGTCGTCGAGCATCAGGATTTCCGCCTTCTTCACGGCATCGATCTTTTCGTTGACCGTGTTGCTCTGGATCGCCTGCTTCATCTCCATCGTAAAGGTCGGATAATGCATCAATGTCGTCAGATGGCCGCCCATCGCCAATTCATGCGCGATCGCACCCAACAGATAGGATTTGCCTACCCCGAATGGGCCATAGAAATACAGCGCTTGGTGATGCTCTTTCGGATTGGCATTGAAGGCATCGATGAAATTCAATGATTCCAGAATGGCCGGCATCCGCTCGTTCGATTGGACAAACCGATCCAAGGTCGCCGTGCGGACATCCTTCGGCATCGACATCGAATGGACGCGGCTTCGCAATTCCTTTTCCCTTTCCTTCGCCATCGTCTCGTCCGTCGGTGTATAGACGACATCGATGTATCCGGCATTCAACACAAGGTGCGGCTCATAGCCAGGATTCTGCGATTCTTTACCCAGCCGGATTTTCTCTTTTTCCTGCACGTATTCGTGCAGTTTTGAATAACTTCTCTCGACGATTGCTTGTGTCAGCCGCTCTTCGTGTTTCTGGAAGAACGCTTGGACATCGGCATCCTTCATGATAGTTTCGATCATGCCTTTATAGCGTTGGCTGATTTCGGGATTATTCATATATTTATAGAATGCTCTTCCGATATGATCCATCACTCATCCCCTGCCTTTCCGCTACTTTTTAATTTTTTGATGCGTTCATTCAATTTCTGCTGCGCTTCCGGCGTCAAAGGTGTTTCCACAACCGATTTATGTTCCTCTTTAGCCCAATCCGGCAAGTTCTCTTTCTTGCGCGCCACCGTTTTCCCGTAATTCTTTGCGGTTGTTCGGCTGGCTGCCCGTTTTTCCGCTTTCGCCTTCATCTCGCCGGCGAATTGCTTCGCCTTCGCCAACGCTTTTTCGGGCGAATCGACGCCGTCCTGCAGCCAATCGTTAGCGATTGCTTCCACATAGGCCTTGGAAAGGTGCGGATTGTTGAGGATGACCAACACGTAGTGCGTCAATACATTGAGCACACTCGGCTTGAAATCGGCCTTTTCCATCAGCGTCCGCAGCAACTGCGTTTCCGAGGCGGTGACGATGCCGCCTTTCTGCTTTTTGATGCTGGTCAAAAACTGATGCGGCGTCAATTGTTCACACGCCTTGATGAATGCGATCTCTTCACTTGAAAAGCGTGCCTGAATCAATTTTTGTTCCCGGCCTTTTTCAGTATCTTTAGCCAGTTGGATGCTCTGGGTGACTTTATCCTTTACCTCCAAACGGCTGCTGTGCCTCTGTTCATAGGCGTCGGATACAATCTTTTTGAGCGCCTCCCCGTCGACTTTTCCTGATTCGATGTCAGCTGCCTCCAGAATGAACTGGGCCATCTGCAGTTCGTCGCAACCATACAGCGTGCAGAGGATCGTGATCGTGTGCTCCAATTCCTTTGTGAGGGATTCACGTTTGACGAATTGTTTGTTCAACAGCTGCCTGAAAAACCCGAAGTCAAACCCCACGTTCTCGATCGCGGGCGGGATTGCCCCGTTATCGCCCAACAACGTGTTATCGTGCTGCCTCATGCGCGCCTGATCCGTAAAGGCGCTTTCCGAGAAAGAAAACACATCCAGAAAGGACTTGGTGATGTTCTCGGCATTTTTCAAGTCGCGGACTTGTCGGCTGAACCGCTGCTGCAACTCGCGGTATTTCCGTTCGCCGACCTTTTCATACAACAGCAACCCCATCAGGTCATCGCTGAAAAAAGCATGACTGGACAGCGGCTGCTGCAATTCATATAGGTATTGCTTCTCAGGCTCGTTCACCAGGAATGTTTTCAGCAAACCGATCCCTTCCAATTTCACCCGCGCTTGATAGAACTCCTGGATTCCGCTGTTCGATAAAGCCAACAATTCGGAATGAAGCAGATCCTTGCTCCAATAGATTTCCTGCGGAATCTCCGCGAGCAGCGTCATGTAAAGACTGAATGCTTGCGGCCCGATGATAGGCTGATACAATTGCGTCAGGACTTTACGGTCCACATCGGAAATCAAGTTCGTCTGGCTTGCTCTGAAAGGGTCCTTAGGGCTTATATTTTGCCATGGATAACTCATCAATCATTGTCTTCCTTTCCGGGGGCTGCCTCGTGGGGAGGAGTATCGGATAGTGGGATGTCTGAAGATTCGGCGGCCGCTTGTTCGGCTTTTTTCTTCTCCATGTTCTTCAATTCATCGAGGAAGGTTTTCCGGTCCGAAAATTGGCGGTAAACACTTGCGAAACGGATGTAAGCGACGTCGTCTATTTTGGCCAACTTATCCATTACGTATTCCCCGATGACGATGCTGGATACTTCATTTTCTCCGAGGGCTCGGATCTCGGCTTCCACTTCATTGACGACAGTCTCCAGTTGTTCAAGGGCGATCGGCCGTTTTTCGCAGGAGCGGATCAATCCCCGCAACAACTTTTCACGGCTGAATTCTTCGCGCGCGCCATTTTTTTTGATGACAAGCAACGGCGTCTGCTCGATCCTCTCGAATGTAGTGAAGCGGAAATGGCATTGTTCGCATTCGCGACGGCGGCGGATGGCTTTCCCATCATCAGCTGGACGACTATCGACAACACGCGATCCGTGATAGTGACATTTTGGGCATTGCATCGGCTTTCCCCCTTTTCTTTCGTTTATTATTGCTTCATTATAACATACTTGCGGCTCAAAAACCTTGAAAAGATGGTCTTTTCGGGACCGTCAGGCTAGATGGATCTGTGTCTGCGCAGCCATTCGGCGACTTGTTTTTCGGTTTCTTCGATCGTCCCGGAATTGTCGACAACAAAATCCGCCAGCTTTTTTTTCTTCTCGATCGAAAGCTGGCTTTGCATCCTCCGGGCGGCTTCAGCCGCATCCAAATGGTTGCGGCTCATCAGCCTTTGCAATTGGAGTTCTTCCGGAACATAGACGACCATCACGGCATCGCAGCTGTCCTGATACCCGCCTTCGTACAATAAAGGGATATCCAGCACGATGAGATCGTGACCTTCGTTGACGTAACGCTCTTTTTCTTCATGTATCCACTGCTGGATGCGTTCTTTCAGCAAGGAATCCAGTTCCGTCCGTTTCTCCCTGTCCGAAAAGATCAGTTCCCCCAAACGTTTGCGATCCAGCGTTCCATCAGGCTGCAGATAATCTTCCCCGAAATGCTTGATGATATCCACCAACCCTGGTGCACCCGGCAGAACGATAGCCCTAGCTCCCAAATCCGCATCCACAACCGGTACGCCCGCAGACAAAAACAGCTTCGCTACAGTCGATTTCCCTGTAGCGATGCTTCCTGTAAGACCCAGTATATAACTCATATTCGTTTATCTCGCCCCTTTGTACGCAATGTCGTTGATGTCTGCTGTCTTCGGACGGACCTTGGGCAGTTGTTGACAACGCGGACAATAATGCGTTCCTCTTTGTGCAACCCTTATTTTTTCGATCGGATGGCCGCAATTCGGACAAGGTTTCCCGGTCTGGCCGTAAACGGCAAGGGAAACTTGGAATTTCCCGGCCTCCCCCAACGTGTTCTTGTAGGTCCGGATGGTCGACCCTCCGGCCTCTACCGATCTGCTGATCACATCGATGATGGCTTCCTGCAGTCTTTTCGCTGCAGCCGGTCCGATTGTGTCGGCGGCTTGCAAGGGATGGATTCTGGCTTGGAAAAGCGATTCATCCGCATAAATATTCCCGACGCCGGCAACAATGTTCTGATCGAGGATGACCGCTTTGATTGCCCGATGCGACTTGGAAAGGTCCTTTTTGAATTTGCTCAACTTGAAGAAATCCGCAGTCGGCTCCGGCCCCATTTTTTTGAAAGGTTCATACTCATCACGCTTTTCGATCGGCAACAACGTGAATTTGCCGAACTTGCGCACGTCAAGGTAACGCAATTGACGTCCATCGGCTAGATAAAAAATGACATGGGTATGCTTCTTGATCGGTTCACCCGATTCGTTGACCTCATATTTGCCTTCCATCCGGAGATGGGAAATCATCGCCCAGTGGTCCAACAAGAAAATCAGGTACTTGCCGCGGCGTTCGATGGTGTGGATTTGTTCCCCACGCAGGACTGTCTTGAACCGTTCCGAAGAAAATGGCGGTGTGATCATGCGGTCCCAAAAGACGGCTACATCTGTGATGACGGCCCCTCCAACAAGGTTGATGAGCCCTTTACGGATCGTTTCTACTTCCGGTAATTCCGGCATAAGCAACCCCCTCTCTTTTGTCGATTTTATCCCTGTTTATTTTGCTTCATACCAACTGTCGCCGGAGTTGCTGTCCACTTTAAGCGGTACAGCCAAGGAAACGGCATGCTCCATGATTTCCGGGACTAATTTTTCCAATACCGGAATTTCTTCTTCCGGGCATTCGAAGATCAGTTCATCGTGCACTTGCAACAGCATATTCGCTTGAAGGCCTTTTTCCTTAAGGGCTTTATCCATCCGGACCATCGCTACTTTGATGATATCGGCGGCAGTGCCTTGGATCGGCGAATTGATGGCAGTCCGTTCCGCAAAGGAGCGCAGATTGAAGTTGCGGTTATGGATATCAGGCAGGTAGCGGCGTCTGTGGAATAACGTTTCGACATAACCGTTCTCTTTCGCTTCTTTGACGATGTCCTCCATAAATTGCTTCACGCCTGGATATTTTTCGAAATAGCGGTCAATGAATTCCTGAGCAGCTTTCCGGGTGATGTTCAGGTTTTGGGACAACCCATAGTCGCTGATGCCATACACAACCCCAAAATTGACGGCCTTCGCTTGTCGGCGCAGATTGGCGGTGACGTCTTCCGGATTTTCGATGCCAAACACACGCATCGCGGTCGATGTATGGATATCCTGACCTTCCAGGAAGGCTTCACGTAGATGCTCATCCCCGGAAATGTGCGCCAGCACACGCAATTCGATCTGCGAATAGTCGGAGGCAAACAGCTTCCAGCCATGTTGTTGGGGAACAAAGGCCTGTCTGATCTTCCGTCCTTCCTCCATCCGGATCGGGATGTTCTGCAGGTTAGGATCGACGGAACTCAAACGTCCGGTCTGGGTCAAAGTCTGTTGATAGCGCGTATGGATCTTTCCGGTTTCCGGTTTGATGAATTTCAGGAGCCCTTCCACGTAGGTCGATTGCAGCTTGGCCAGCTGTCGGTAATTCAGGATATGCTCCACGATCGGTGCTTGCGCCTGCAGTTTCTCCAACACATCCACCGCTGTCGAATAGCCTGTCTTCGTCTTTTTGATGACGGGCAATCCCATCTTCTCGAACAGGATGACACCCAGTTGTTTCGGGGAATTGATGTTGAACTCCTCGCCCGCCTCGGCATAGATGATCTTCTCGATTTCAAGCAAACGACCGGCAAATTCCTCTTTCATGGTCAAAAGACGCTGAGGTTCCACTTTGATCCCCTGGATTTCCATGTGCCCCAGCACAATCGACAAGGGCAGCTCCATTTCGTAATACAAGTCTTTTTGCACATTGCTTTCCAGTTCCGCGTTCAATTGGGCGAACAGCGCCTGGATCGCTTTCACTTTGCGTGCCAAATGGTCATACAGCACGGCATCCTCAGGAACGGCCGTTTTAGCGCCTTTTCCATAGATGGCCTCATCGAATGAGACATCGTTGTAGCCATATTCCTGGGCTACTTGCGCAAGGTCTTTGCTGTTGTCCTTCGCATTCAGGATGTAGGAAGCCAACAGGATATCAAAGTCGATGCCCGCCAGCGCGATGCCGGCATAATGCAGCATGACCATCGTCCGCTTACCGTCATACACATTTTTTTTGGCTTCAGCATTTTCAGCCCATTCCTTGAAAGCCTGGCTCGCCTTCACTGTTTCCAATGAAGCCGTATATATTTTTTCATCCGTTCCCCAGCTGGCTGCGAGGATTTTTCCGTCATGATAGTTGTCTTCAAGCATTTCCACATACAGTGCCATCCGATCCGTAAAGTGCTCGGGACGGATCTCGGTCAGGACTTCGAAATGGATGTCCTCAAAGGATTCAGAGCGGTCTTCCGAAGCCACACCCAGTTTATCAAGGAAACTGTTGAAATCCATTTCGCGGTAAAAATCGGTCAACTTGTCCATCTGTTTGCCTTCAACCGCAAGTTCATCGAGCTTCAGGGTAACAGGAGAATCCAGATCGATCGTAGCCAGCGCTTTGCTCATGAACGCATTCTCTTTGTCATTGATGAGGTTTTCTTTCATCTTGCTTTTCTTCAGTTCATCGACATGTTCGTAAAGATTTTCGATGGAGCCGTATTCGGTCAGAAGCTTCAAAGCAGTCTTCTCGCCGACTTTGGTGACACCCGGATAATTATCCGACGAGTCCCCCATAAGCCCCTTCATGTCGATGATCTGTTTCGGTTCGATGCCGTATTCTTCACGGATGACTTCCGGGGTGTAGGATTTCAATTCCGACACACCTTTGACGGTGATATCGACCCGGATATTATCCGTCGTCAGTTGGATCATATCCTTATCGCCTGAAATGATGACGACCTCATAGCCGGCCTGATCGGCCATCCGCGAGTAGGTTCCGATGATGTCATCGGCTTCATAATTGACCAATTCGTAAGTCTTGCCTCCGAAAGCATGGACCAGGATGCCGAAGTAAGGCCATTGTTCGGATAACTCCGACGGCATGCTGGCACGCCCGCCTTTGTAAGCATCGTAAAGGGCATTACGGAAAGTCGTTTTCCCGGAATCGAATGCTACCAACAGATGCGTAGGTTCTTCTGTCTGGAAGATGCGTTCCAATATATTATTGAATGCGTAGAGCGCGTTCGTATGTAATCCGTTTTTGTTGCGGAATCCATCCAAATTAGGCAACCCAAAGAAAGATCTGAAAGCCACACTGCTGCCATCCACCAATAGTAATTTTTTCTTTTTATCAGTCATCTGTTTACATCCTAACTCTGCTTATTCTGAACCTTCTGCCGTCTCGGTTACGGGAACAGCTCCCGTTTCGACCGCTTCGTAGTTTTCAGTTCGCTCGTTCATGATTACGTTCTCTTCCTCATCAAAAATCAATTTGCGAGGCGTCTCAACGATCAATTCGGCATCCAATACACGTTCATTTTCCATATTCGTTCCGACAACGCTGATCGTCACTTGTTCACGGCGCTCGTCCACGCGTTCCACTTCAAAATTGAACGTGACCGTGCTGTTGTGGTAAATTGGTTCAATCACATTCAAAGAAACATCCACAATATGTGAACCTGGACCCGGTAAATGTTTGGAAACGTTGCTCGTCAAAATCCCCACCAACAAAACAGTTGGCACTATCGGTTTATGGAACCGCGTCGTCTGTGAATAATCATGTTGAATATAGAGCGGGTTCCCGTCGTTCGTCAACCCAAGATACAGCAAAATATCTTTGTCTTCGATGATCTCCGTGACAGTCAGCGAATCCCCCTCTTGAATTTCATCGATCGATTTTCCAAGCTTTATATCTTTCAGACCCATTTTCACTTTTCCTTTCTTTGAACACATATATGTCTATCATATCAAAAACGCCGTTCCGATAAAAGCCGTTTAGCTGTTTGGGCCTATTTATTCAGATAACCGGACCAAGCCCGCTCTGACCCGCATCAAAAAAAGTCCAAGAATTGCTTCCTGGACTTTTTCGATGCATTGAATTAATTTTTTGTCGGCACACTGTGGCTCAGCAGTTCTTCATAAGCCAGTTCAAATTTCTGAACATCTCCAGCCCCCATGAAAATGGCGACAGCATCATGGAACTCCAGCAACGGCGACATGTTGTTGACGTTCAATACTGTAGCGCCTTTTTCGATTTTATCGGCCAAGTCGCCGATCGAAACCTGACCGTTCTTTTCGCGTGCGGATCCGAAGATATCGCAAAGGAAGACCTTATCGGCCAGTTCCAACGACTCAGCGAACTCGCTGAGTAGAGCTACCGTACGCGTGAAGGTATGCGGTTGGAAAATCGCAATGATTTCTTTCGAAGGGTATTTCTGTCTGGCTGCATCCAGGGTAGCACGGATTTCGGATGGGTGGTGGGCGTAATCATCGATGACGACCATATCCGAAATGTATTTCTCGCTGAAGCGACGTTTTACGCCTGAGAAGGTCTTCAACTGGGCAGCAACCTTGTCTTTGTCCAATCCTTCCAACCAGCAGAATGTGAGGATGGCCAATGAGTTGAGGATGTTGTGCGTGCCGAATGATGGGATTTCAAAATGACCGAACAACTCGCCATTTATTTCCACATCGAACTGACTGCCGTTTGTGTTTTTCGTGACATTTTTGGCGACAACATCATTGTCTTCAGCGAACCCGTAAAACGTTACCGGATATTTGCCTTTCAGTTCACGGACATAGGCATCCTCCCCACAAGCGATGATGCCTTTTTTCACTTGGGATGCAAACGCAGCAAACGCGCTGTAAACATCATTGATGTCCTCATAATAATCCGGATGATCGAAATCGATGTTCGTGATGATGGCATAATCGGGTGAGTAAGCCAAGAAATGACGTCTGTATTCGCAGGCTTCCAAAACGAAATACTCCGCATCTTCCCGACCGAAACCAGTGCCGTCGCCGATCAGATAACTTGTCGGGGCGATTCCGTCCAGAACATGGGACAACAAGCCAGTTGTGCTCGTTTTACCATGTGAACCGGTAATAGCGACACTTGTATAATTTTTGATCAACTCGCCTATGAAATCATGGTAGCGGATGACCGTCAATCCGAGTTCTTTCGCCTTCGCGATTTCCTCATGGGAATCAGGGAAAGCATTCCCTGCAATGACCGTCAAATCCGGTGTGATATTTGCTTCACTGAATGGCATGATTGTGATACCAGCATCATCCAAGCCTTTTTGCGTAAAGAAATAAGTTTCGACATCCGAGCCTTGGACACGGTAGCCTTTTCCATGCAGGATCAATGCCAACGCACTCATCCCAGAACCTTTGATGCCGACAAAATGATAAATCGTTTCCGTTTCCATAATTACCTCCAAGTGAATAAGAAAGGTTAGTCTTTCGGCTACCTTCTGATGTTTGTGTCTCAAAACACTCGCTTAGGACTTGATGACTTGCTGTCCAGTTAATGAGCCGGAACCAGTATAGCACGCACGGATTAAGAGAATGCATGAAATTATTTAAAATTTGATTTCAAACATGTCAATAATTTCATCGCATCATCAACCGCGGCGCCCAAATCAGCCTAATGTTACAATCCAATGACTAAAAATAAGAGGGACTTGCCGAATCGGAAGGCTCATGAACGAATTTTCCGGTTGCATCATACGAGCGTTCCTGCTCCATGATACCCAACAACGACCGGTTCATCGCCCGTTTGGACTTACCTTCTAAAGGTTGCAGCTCACTTGTTTCCGCAATCTTTCCTTCCAGGAAAACATCGTCTTCAACAGGTGGGGCAAGTTCGAAAAGAAGCAGGTCCGAGCTGCCTTTCTTCAAAAATGCCGCAATCGCGCGATAATCAACTTTCTTTTGTTTCAGATTTTGCCAACCTTTCAACGGTTCCGGTACTTCGGTCAGTTGGAAAGGCCTTCTGCTTTTGTAGGAGGCAAACGGGTGCATACCCAGTTCCGTGCGGCGCTCCTGCTGTTTTTGGTCCTTCAGTCTTTTTTTTTCGACTGCGAAGACGTCTTCGACAGGCTTCACAGCTTGATCCCTGAAGGATACGAACGCTTCCTTGTTGTGGCGGATGTACGGGACTGTGTCCATCGGATGGAGCAAATCTTGCGAGATATAGGAGGCTGGTTGTGCAGAGTCGCCTTTTTCTTCCGGTTTGCCGTGCTCTTCATCCTCTTTTTTCAGGTAATTCGGAAAATCAAACTTATTTGTTGCAGGATGACTTCCTTCCACCCCTGAACGATGGTCATGCCGAAAAAAACTTGGTCCATCATAGCGACTCATCCATTCTGCTCCTCTCTTGTTTTGCTTCCGGCCTAGCTATGCCCGGTTTCAATGGAATTCCTTTATAATAGTACTTCTTTTTCAATAAAAATTCTATAGGATTATTTGGAGAACGCTGCGCCTGTTGCATAGCTGTCATCCAACACAAGGATGCCTTTTTTAGGGCTTGCGTTCTCCAATTGCAATTCTTTGGCTGAACAGATCATGCCGTGGCTGGCTACGCCGCGCAATTCACCCGGCCAGATGATCAAACCGTTGGGCATGACCGCGCCCGGTTTGGCCACGACGACGCGTTGGCCTTTTTTGATGTTGGCTGCACCGCAGACGATCTGCAGCACTTCACCGTTGTCCACTTCCGTTTGCGTAACGGACAGATGGTCGGAGTCTTCATGCGGCACGCATTCCTTGACGTAGCCCACAACAAATTTAGGCGAACGATCGACGACGACAGCGTCACTGAAACCTGCCGCTTGGATCAAAGCATTCACTTTTGCGACTTCCTCATCGGAAAGGATGACTTGTCCCTTTGCATCCAACGTAAGCGTATCTGAAATCGAAAACAGATTATAGCCCATCGTTTCATTCGTACGGTTGTTGAAAATGCGCGTCACATTGCCTTTTGATTCGCAGGCTTGTTCTTGGCGGACGGCGATGTCCCCTTTCGTCAACATCAATGTATCCCCGACTGCTTCACGATTATAAAAACTTAACCACATGTTATGTTTGCTCCTTTATGCTTCTTCATTTATTTTTTCCCAAACGAAATAGTATCACAATTCACCCAAAAAGGCTTCAATCTCTTTTTGCGTCTTCCGGTTGCGTGAAACGAAACGTCCCAAAAGCTCTCCCCGGTCATAGACGACGAAGCTCGGGATTCCGGAAATCTGCAGAGCTTCTCCCAACGTGCCGAAATCATCGCGGTCTATTTCGACGAAACGAAAATCCGCGAATTTATTCTCCACCTCGGGCATGAACGGACGGATGTAATGGCAATCCGGGCACCAACCGGTCATGAAGACGAATACTGTTTTTCCCGAATCGCGCAGTTCTTTGAATTGATCCAAATCTTTCAGTTTATCCATAATCAAGCTCCCCCTCAGTTCATGGCCATGATGGTTTCATAAGTGCTCTTGTCCAAGGTTTTGATGACTTGTGCGACCATTTCCTTGGCTGCCGCATAATCGTCGATGTGGAACATGGTCTGATGTGTGTGGATGTAGCGGGCGCAGACGCCGATGACCGCGCTAGGCACCCCGTCGTTCATGACATGGGCGGCACCCGCATCCGTTCCGCCTTTGGAAACGAAATACTGATAAGGGATATCATGCGTTTCCGCCGTATCCAGCAGGAATTCGCGCATCCCTTTCAACGTGATCATGCCGGGATCCTGGATCCGCAAAAGGAAACCTTCCCCCAGATGACCGAACGTATCCTTGGTCGTCGTCAGATCATCGGCAGCGGAACAATCCACCGCAAAGAACAGATCGGGCTTGAATTTGTGCACGGCCCCTTTTGTCCCCCGCAGTCCTACCTCTTCCTGTACGTTTGCACCGGCAATCAACGTATTCGGCAGCTTTTCATTTTTCAATGCTTCCAGCGTTTCCAAAACGACTGTGTTCCCGTAACGGTTGTCCCACGCTTTTGAGATGATTTTCTTTTTGTTTGCGGTCCAGATCGTTTCGGTTTGGGGAACGATTGTATCTCCTGGACGCACTCCGAATGACATCGCTTCTTCTTTCGAATCAAAGCCAGCATCGAACAGGATATCCGTCACTTTGACTTTTTTCCCTTCACCCTCCCCGCGCAACAAATGCGGCGGAACAGAAGATGAGATCGCAGGAATATCACCTTTTGAAGTCTGTAGCGTATAACGCTGTGCCGAAACGACATAGGCATTCCAGCCGCCGAGCGGCACGACCCGGAACAATCCCCGTTCCGTGATGCCGGATACCATGAAACCCACTTCATCCATGTGTGCCGCCACCATGATGCGCGGTGCCGTTTCATCTTCATGCTCTCTGATCCCGAAAATGCCGCCCAAGCCGTCCGTTTCGATGCGATCCACGAGGGGCGCCATTCTCTCCTGCATGTAGTTCCGGATATTGCGCTCGTTTCCGCTTGTCCCCTGCAATTCCGTCAATTCTTTGATCATAGCAAATGTTTTATCTTCCATATTTGAATGGAGCAGCACACAAATTTACCCTTATGCCGCTCCCGGTCCCCCTTCATTGTCTGACTATCTCTCCCATTATAGCGCAGCATCATTGTCATAGCAACGATTCCCTTCATTCCGGAGCAGCCGCCGCTGCCGGAAACGTTTCCTTCCCGAAGCCTGAAGCGATCGACGTTCTCCTGTCATTTTTTTCGTTTTATTGCTATACTTAAGGGAGAAAAAAGAAAGCGCATCACTTTGAGGAGGAACATAGGATGAACTTTTTGGAAAAATGCATGTGCAAAAAACACAAAGAAGAAATCTTGGGCGGTATTTTATTCGGAGCCGGACTCGTACTTGGCTCAGTCGTGACAGCCCTTTGCTACGAACAGAAGCGGACCGTAAACGGCGACAAGATCCTGGAAAACGTCAAAAAGATGTTCTTGGCTGAAGCTCCGATCGAAGGATCATGGATCGAACTGCACCCTGTCCCGCTCAATCGCTATTCTTCAAAAACGGATGTCTATTACGGCGGAATTTCCCGTAAAGAGGATGGCGTATTGGTGCAATACGAATTCATCGCCGACGCCTACACTGGAACCATCTTGGATCTCTATAAATTGTAAAAAAACAGAAAAAGGAAGGAACAAAGCTGCGAGTGCTTCGTTCCTTCCTTTTTGTCTGGGTTCTATTTTTCTGAATCAACCGTTTCTTTTTTCGGGAATGCTGCTTCTACGCGGTAGATGCGGTCTCCTCTTGAAGAGAACTTCGCTTCGTACTCCGTCATGATGTTCCCCTCAAAATCACTCTTGTGCAGATCCAACCAGACTTGCTTCAAAGTCATTCCATACTGCGAGAAGCTCGCCAACGAATATTCGAAAAGGCCTTGGTTATCCGTCTTGAAATGGATTTCTCCGCCGGAAACCAAAATCTGCTCATAGTTGCGCAGGAATTTTTTGTAGGTCAAGCGGCGTTTGTCGTGTTTGGACTTTGGCCATGGATCGGAAAAGTTCAGGTAGACGCGATCCACTTCGCCTTCCTCAAAGAAATCCGCTACATTCTCTCCGTCCGTATTCAGCAACTGGACATTTTTCAGACCCGCTTCGATCATCTTATCAAGCGTCATGACCGCCACGCTCGTCTGACGTTCGATACCGATGTAATTCACTTCCGGATGCATGCGAGCCATCTCGACGATGAACTGGCCTTTGCCGGAACCGATTTCGACGTGGATCGGTTGGTCGTTGCCGAAGCGCTCCTGCCATTTCCCTTTCCAATCCGCTGGTTCCATCACAACATATTGGGTACTCTCAGCCAACTTTTCGGCAGCCCATGGTTTATTTCTTACGCGCATAATTCTCCTCTTTCTTATCTGTTTTTTTAAGAAAAGCTGAACGGGTTCGTTCAGCCCTGAAAGAAATTTAGGAAATCTGTCCTTGCAACGTTCCCTACGGTCACCTTGTACTGGGGCTCTAAGGGATGAATCCCTAAGAGTCCCATGCAACTGAGCATCGAAGAGCGCAATTGCTGAGAGACTTTCTGCGTCAGCAGATTAGTCGAACAGTATGTCTTGGCTCGCAGAGACAAGACATTCCTTATTCTTTTTTCCGAAGGGCTAACCCGTGAAGCTGGACATCATTTTAGATGCATGAAACATTTTGCAAACTTGCGAAACACCTACGGTGATGCACTTTTCACTCTGGAAAATTTTATAAATTACTATATGTCGAAAAAAGAAATCCTTTCCGTTCGTATGAAGACGAAGAGGATTTCATAAATAACTGTTGATGCGGTTCTGATACAGCTTTTTCAGCAACAGAATCAATTGGTTCATCTCCAGATTGCGTTCCTGTGAGTGGCTCTTTTTGATCATGCTGAGGCACACCATCATGCTGTACCACTCCAAACGGCGTTCCATATTGTCATTCATCCGCAAGCCGTACTGCTCCAACCATACTCTCCATTCCTCATAGGGAACGTATTGGACCAGCAAGGTGCTGATGTCCGAGAACGGATCGGCAATTTTGACCATTTCCCAATCCACCAGATATAGCCGGTCTTCCTCATCCAACAGGAAATTTTTCCGATTAACATCTCCGTGGCAGACTGTCTTTTGCGAGTCATCGATGCTGGCGATGCTGTTCTTCACATATTCAGCCGCTTGTTGAAGGACCGAATTGGATTTCAGGTCATCCGGCAAATCAGCGACGTACAGGTTGTAGAAGTTGATCGGGTTGAAGACTTCCCCTTTTACCTTCTGAAGCATCTTCAGGAGATTTTCTGAATGATGGATGCGATGCAGAATCTCGCGTACGCTCTTCCCTTTCATCTCATCCGGATTCAACTCCCTGCCGTTGAGCCATTCTTGAGCTGTCAGGACGTCCCCGTTGCCGACCCGTTTGGTCCAGATCAACCTCGGCGTGATCCCCTCAACAGAAAGCGCAGCTAAGAAAGGCGAAGAGTTTCTTTTCAAAAAGACTCTTTCCTCGGCTCTGGTACCCATATAAGCTTGTCCTGTATCTCCTCCGATGGGATGTAGCCGCCACCCTGAGTCCATTTTATAATCCATCGAGCTCATTCCTTACTCTGTCTTTAGTTTTGAAAAGCGGTACAAGCCCGCTCTGCCTCGATTGAGGAAACACTGTGACCTAATCGGTCAAGTGTATCATGCCTCTAAGCGATTGAAATCGCAAGAGTCATGACAATTTAGGAAATCTGGCCTCGCAACGTTCCCTGCGGTCACCTTGTACTGGGAGTCTAAGGGATGAATCCCTAAGACTCCCATGCAAATGAGCATCGCAGAGCGCAATGGGTCAGATTTATCTAATTTCCGAGAGGCAGGCTTGGACCGCTAGACATCTTTTTAGGTGCATGAAATATTTTGCAAACATGTGAAGCACCAAAGGTGATGCACTTTTAATTTGATAAATTTATATCATTGAAAAGAAGGAGCCGGGACGAAAGCCCCAGCTATCTCGGTCTGCTCTTCTGTTCATAAGCCACGTGTTCTTTTGGCGATGACGACCATTCAGCTCTGAAAGCGCAACAGTCCTCACTCGCATACAATTATCATTTTAGATTTCTTTGCATATCCAGTCAAGAATATTCCATGGGGTTTCGGACCTGAACCGCGTTTAACCAGTGCATCAGCAGTTTGCCGCTTCTCTTTTCTCCGTACGCCCGCCCATGTAAAACTGGATGAACAACCAGACAAACCCGGCGTTGAAGGCTGCTGCAGCCAAGCCCGTCTGCCAACTGTTGTTGAAAAAGATGATTCCCGCAAAAAGCAATCCTTCCACTCCCAAAAGGTAGACGAGCAAACGCTTGAAGCCAGCAAATTTATCTTCACGCTGCGTCGGATAAAGCCGGTACAGCATATTTTCATTGAAATGGAAATACAGCGGCAGCAACTGGAATCCTGTCAAATAAAGGAACAACAGACTGAGACCTAGTGAAAATCCGGCTGACGGCGTGAACAGAAGCAACAGCATTCCGATGGCCAACAGGCGGAAAAACAAGCCACTGTAATCAGTCCCTCGCAAAAATGCCCGCGCGTATAAATACTGATAGGAATTGCTTTTGCCTTCAATGCGGCGCACCAAGCCATCGAAATATTTTCTTCTTTTCGCTTTGCTCTTCACTTGCGGAACATCGGTAAACAGATTGATGACCCGGTTTATGCGAGCCTTTCTTCGTTCCTCCGAGGCGATCATCTGCTCCCATTGATAGAGCGGATAGCGCGCCTCATACGCCACTTGTACTTTTTTACGCAGAAACATAGTATACAGCGTTACAAGTACCGGCGCAACCCATGGATGAAAAAATATCGCGATGCTGAAAGATAAAATCGCTGCGCAAGCCAAGTAGAGCTCATTTTTTTTGCGGACTTTCCTGTCGCCTATCTTCAGACCCAGCTCCTGCAGATCCAAATGGATGCTTTTTAACAGAATTAAGGTTGCATAGATCGGCAGCAAATCACTTGCTCCGATCGTTCTCCCGGCAAAAAGCATCGGCATCGCCGCAGCCGCCAAAAAGAACAACAGAATCGCCGGAAGGATCAGACTGTATTTCTTCGCTTTGCTGAAATAGCTCCCCCATTCCTTTTCCTTAGCCAAAAGGAACACTTGATCGGCCGGCTCCAAAAAGGTCGCCAGCTTACCGATAAAGATGCTGCCGGAAAAAAGAAACACGATCACCAGCTTCCCCCAAAGAAAATCCGGCGTCACGGTCTTCACGAATTCGGAATATTGGTAAGCCAAAGCTCCCAACAGAAAAAGCAACACAAGGACGAAATGATCATTAAAGATATATTTGCTGTAGCGGTTGAATTTTTTCAGGTGCAGTTGTCGTCTTTTTTTCCAGATACTGTCCAGATTCATGGTTGCGCCACTTCTTTCGTCAAGCTGATGTAAAGTTCATCAAGACTCGCTCCAGGCATGCCCATTTCACGTTGCAGGTCCGCCATCGTGCCAGTCACTTTGACCTCTCCATGATGAAGCAGAACGAAATTATCACATTCTTTTTCAGCCGAGGCCAGCACATGCGTTGACATCAGAATAGCTGCGCCCTGCGCCTTTTTCTCCCTGACCATCTCCAGGAACGAGTGGATACCAAGCGGATCCAGACCCAAGAAAGGTTCATCGATGACGTATACCGGCACATCCAGCATGAACGCGCAAACGATCATCACTTTTTGCTTCATGCCTTTGGAAAAATAAGCCGGAAACCAGTCCAGTTTATCCTCCAGTCGGAAATCCCGGATGTAGCGCATCGCCTTTTCCATGGCAACTGACTCCGGGATTCCATAGGCCATTGCCGTGATTTCTAAATGTTCCCGCAAAGTGAGTTCTTCGTACAGCACCGGTGTTTCAGGAATGAAAGCGAAGGACTGACGATAACGTTCCGTGTCTTCGCGCAACGTCAAGCCATTGATCGCAATCTTTCCGCTGAAAGGCATCATCAACCCGATGATGTGTTTGATGGTCGTGCTCTTGCCGGCCCCGTTCAATCCGATCAATCCGGTCAACTCGCCGGCTTTGACCTCAAAATTTATATTTCTTATGACAGGCAGTTGCGTATAGCCGCCCGTGATATTCTCCAATAATAGTGACATTCAACCGTCCCTTTCGCATGCGTTTGTGCCTTATATTATAGCACAGCCTGGCCCCATCCCAAATATCTTGCTGGCTGAAGCGTCATTTTGGCCCCAGGATATCAAAAAAAACGCAAATATGATAAAGTTAGGATATAGAAAAGCAGATTACAGACAGAAAGAGGTCAGGAAATATGACAGATTGTATTTTTTGCAAAATCGCGAATCACGAAATCCCGAGCAGTATTGTCTATGAAGATGATGTCGTCATTGCGTTTCTGGACATATCACAAGTAACAAAAGGACATACGCTATTGATTCCCAAGAAGCATGTAACGGATATTTTTGAATTTGATGAAGAATTGGCAAAGGAAGTTTTTTCGCGCATCCCTAAAATCGCGCGCGCAATCGAACGTTCCAGTGATGACATTCTAGGGTTGAATATTCTGAACAACAACCGTTCCATCGCTTATCAGGCCGTTTTCCATTCGCATATCCATTTCTTGCCGCGTTACGAAGATTCGGATACGGATGGTTTCGGATTGAAATGGGAGACGCATGAAGGGAAATATTCGCAGGAAGAACTGGCCAAAGTAGTCGCATCCATCAAAGAAAGTCTGGAGGAATAGATATGCGCTCATTTATGGAAGGAATCTTATTCGGCACGGTGGTCGGTGGCCTTTTGGGATTGCTGAATAGTCCCCGAAGCGGGAAAGAAAACCGCGAAATAGCGAAGGCTTATCTTGAAGACAACACGCTTGCGGTCGAGGACCTCAACCAAAGCGTCCAAAGTTTGCGCAAAGCGATCCAATCCTTGACCAACGAAGGTTTGGCTTCCGTCACGACCGCTACCGAAGATGTGGCAAAATCCGTTGAAAATTTCACTCAACAAGCCCAACCCAGAATCAACCGCATCAACGATAAGCTTTCCGTACTGACTGAAGATATGGAAAAAGTCGCCGCAAGCATGGAATCCCAGTTGCCGGCAGAGACAGATGCACCCACTCACTAATGGAAATAAAAAATACGACGTTCCAAATGCAAGCCGGATAAACGGCCATTTGGAACGTCGTATTTTTCAGTAGTTACGTTAAGAAACATCAGGTCAAGAACCCGCTATGCATTCTGATTTCCGGCCTGTCTGATGAGGGATTGTACCGGCATTTCCGAGAAAGACTCCACGAGCACCTGTTCCACTGTCGCAGCCGCTACAGCCAGTTTTGCTGTCCCTGTTTTCGTCAAGGACGTATAGACGATCCGACGATCCTGCTCGCAGACATTCCGCTCCAACGCACCGCAGCCCTTCGCCTCGAACTTGCTGACCAATCTGGATACCGCGCTTTGGCTTAAGCCGACCTTCTCCTCCAGATCCTGGAGCTTCAGTTTTTGATCCGGCTCCTGTGATAGGAAATAAAGGACATAGAACTCTTTCAAAGAAAGATTATGGTTCGTCTGCAGGCTTTTTTCCAATGCGCTCTCGACTTTCAGATGAAAATTGTTGATCTCCAGCCATTGGCAAAACGCAGAACTCATTTCACATTTCACAAAGTTCCCCCCCATTCCTTTCGATTTACCAGCTTATGATACCAAATATTGGCATTTTGAGCAATCTGCCGCGACTCGGTGCGGATGGTTTGCTTGCTAATTCCGGCTGTGTTACCCTAAAAATATGCAGCTGTATAAATTCACTTTAGATGGGAGTGCTCGATTTGGAAAATGAAATCACGAATATCACCTTCAGCAACGGTGTAGCCATTCCGCAGCTGGGATTGGGTGTCTTCAAAATGAAGGACGAAAAGGAATTGAGCGAAGCGATTCGCGTTGCATTGGAAGCGGGCTACCGTCATTTCGACACAGCGATGATTTACGAGAATGAGGCTATTTTGGGTCAGGCTTTGAAAAAAAGCGGCCTCCCAAGGGAAGAACTTTTCTTGACCTCAAAAGTATGGAACTATGACCATGGCTACGAGCAAACCAAGAATGCTTTCCAAGCCAGTCTGGATCGCTTGGGCACGGATTACCTCGACCTTTACTTGATCCACTGGGCTTCCGCCGATTATATCGAAACCTGGAAAGCGATGGAAGAATTGTACAACGCCGGCAAAATCAAAGCCATCGGTGTTTCCAATTTCCAGATCCATCACCTCGAAGATCTGATGGCGCACACAGAAATTATTCCAATGATCAATCAGGTCGAAACCCACCCCGCCTTTCCGCAGGATGAACTGCGCGCTTTCATGGCGCAGCATGCCATCATCCATGAAGCTTGGGGTCCGCTGGGTCAAGGCAAGAATGATCTCTTGGCGCAACCTGTACTCCTTGAGCTTGCGGAAAAACACGGCAAGTCACCTGCCCAGATCGTTTTGCGTTGGCACATCGAACGCGGAGTCGTCGTCATACCGAAGTCCGTCACACCAATCCGTATCCGGGAAAACCGCGACATCTTCGATTTCAGCCTCTCCACAGAAGATATGGACAAGATCGCGACCCTCAACACCGGCGAAAGGTATTCCGCGGATCCCGATGATCAGGAATTTCTGGCCAGAACCTCGATCCGTCCGAATTAAGACAATCGATCCAATAAGAGGAGTTCCCTGTCCCCACTAGAGGCAGGGAACTCCTTTTTTGTTCTATGTTGCGATTTCCGCCTGCTCCCGAATCGGTCTGCAGATATGAATTTTTTGAGAAGTTTGCTAGCGTTTTTAAGGAATATTTTCCATAATCACAGCGTTTATGATATATTTATAGATGGTTATTCAGGGAATAGATAAATAGAAATAGATAGGAAGTGCCACATTCATGAAAAAGAAATTAGCATTGACGTCCGTTGCTTTCTTGACGGCCCTCACATTGGCAGGCTGCTCGACCAGCGATACTGCCGACACTGTCGCAACGACTCCAGCAGGCGATATCACAAAAGATGAATTATACGACGCAATGAAAGCCTCGATCGGCGAAACCGTCTTGCAACGTCTGATCTTGATCGACGTATTGAACGACGCAATCGGCAAGAATGAATTGGAAGCTGAAACGGAAGCTGAACTGTTGACGACCATCGAGCAATACGGCGGAGAGGAAACATTCAACTACATCTTGTCACAATCAGGCTTCGCGAATAAAGAAGAATACCAAGACGTGTTGTATTTGAACAAACTGATCGAAGCAGCCGTCAGAGCTGAAACGACATTCACGGATGAAGAAGTGGAAGCCTATTACGAAGCTTACCAACCACAAATCAACGTACAGCATATCTTGGTTGCGGATGAAGCGACTGCTGTAGACTTGATCAACCAGATTAATGAAGGCGCTGATTTCGCGGAATTGGCTGCAGCAAACTCCACTGATACCGGAACGGCCTCAAACGGCGGAGAAACAGGATTGTTCGGAGAAGGCGAAATGGTCGCAGCATTCGAAGAAGCCGCTTATGCGCTTGAAGTCGGTGAAGTGACACAGACACCAGTCGCTACCGAATACGGCTACCACATCATCAAAATGATCGAGAAGACAGAAAAAGGAACATTGGAAGAAGAACGCGAAAACATCGAAACAGTGATGATGGACGAAAAACTTGCCGACAATGATTACTTGACATCCGTCATGTCCACAATCGTTCAAGCGGCGAATGTTGAAATCAAGGACGAAGACTTGGCAGCAGCGATCGATCAATTCTTGCCTGCTGAAGTAACAAGCTCATCAGATTCAGCAACTTCCGAATCTGCTAGCTCTGAAACTGAAACTTCTGAAGAAGCTGATTCTGCAACTGCTGAATCGGCAAACTAAAACCTAACAATGCAACACACGCAAGTCATCGGTCTTTTGAGCCGGTGATTCGCGTGTTTTTTTGCGTGTTTCTGAAATACGGATGTGTTGCTGCTTGACGGTTCTCTCTCGGCAAGGCGACAGTGATGTCGTCGACTGTTTGGCGCTCCGGCAACTTCAAACAGCCGACTGACAAGCCCTGTCTTGACTGTTCGCGATTCCGTCACCTCTGAACAATCGACGGACGGAGTATGTCTTGACTGTTCAGCAAACCCACCTATCCAAACAATTGACACATTTCCCTTCTCTCGACTGTTTGCCTCAACTCAAGCACCTTTCAGCCGACAACTCAATATTACACATCGGCAGGTACACAAAAAGGACACAAGGATGCTCACCGAACCAAGCAGGCATGTGTCCTTTTGATTATTGCCCTTCTTCAGAAGTTTGGGTAAAAAGCGGCTTGTAGAAACTGCGGTTCTCCAACCCGAAAATCCGTTCGCTGAACGTACCTGGCGTTGTACGCAGCAAGGCCGTATCGATCATATTGATGGAGGCATCCAAATTATCCAGGTGATGGATGATTTCGGCTTCCAGAAGATGCGGCGTTACCGGAGAACCGAATTCCTGTTTGCCGTGATGCGCCAACACAGTGTGTTTCAATAGAATGACCTCTTCGCTGTCCTCATCGATGTTCAAAGACAGGCAGGCTTTGGTGATTTCTTCATCAATCAGGACGATGTGCCCGATCAGATTCCCTTTCAGCGTATACTCGGTCGACATGCTGCCGCTCAACTCGATCGTTTTTCCGATGTCATGGAGAATCACTCCACCGTACAACAAAGACTTGTTGACTGAAGGGTAATGTTGGATGACCGTTTTCGCCATCCGCAAAATCGACACCGTATGGAAACCCAGTCCACCTACAATAGCGTGATGGTGGCGTTTCGCGGCCGGATACTCGAAAAATTCCCGTTGATATTTTTTCAGTATATGCCGGACAATCCGGTTGATCGGCGCGCTCGTGATCTCAAACAGTATTTGGCTGACTTCCTCCACCATTTCTTCCGATTTCAAGGGAGCACGCTCCATATAGAGTTCCGGTCGGTTCGGTTCCCCTTCACGGGCGAGCCTAAGTTTTGTGATGCGCAGTTGGGGATTATTCTGATACAGTTCCCGTTTTCCGGTTACGGCAACGACTTGCCCAGCCTGGAATTGCTGAATATCCTCCTCTTTCGCATCCCAATACTTCCCGTCGATCTGACCACTGCGGTCCTGAAAAGTAAAGGCGATGAATTTCTTGCCGTTTTTCGCCAGGCGGATATCCGCACTTTTGATCAGCACATAAATTTCAAAATTATCATCGATTTCATGTTCATATATTTTTTTGGCCACCCTTATCAGCCCCTTTCATTCCTATTTTAACATGTATACTTGTTTCTGTGAAAAGCGTTGAACGCAAGCGTCATCGAACGTGAAAAAGAGCACCTGCACGTCTTCACTCAGCTCTTCCAGCAACGTGAACATGATATTCTTCCTGTCATCGTCGAAGTTCACAAAACCATCATCGATCAAGATCGGCATGCTGACAATATCGGCAGTGTTCTTCACAAACGCCAGCCGCAGCGCAATGTACAGCTGTTCCACCGTCCCCTGCGACAATTCATTCGGGAAGAAGCTTGTTCCGTCCTGACGCTGCACCTTCATGCCGTTCTTTTGGAACGCGATGCCGGTGTATGCACCTTCCGTCAATCGGCTGAAGAAGGTTATCGTATCATCGAGCATCAGCGGCAGGCGATCCTCTTTGCCATACCGCAGTGCCCCTTCGATCCATTCTCCGGCGGTGACCAAACCAGCCCACTCGACGGCAAGGTCCCTCAGTTCGGTTTCTGCCAAAGCAAACTCCTGCAGCAAGGCACTGTAGGTTCCGCCTTCTTCCAATTGTTCCAGCTGATGCTTCAGTTCAACTTCCGTCCGCTGCAGTTTCGACAATTCAGACTTCAACTGCTGCATTTCCAGTTCATTCTTTTCGTAAAGGCCCGTGCTTTTCTTCGCATCGCCATACCGATCCAAGAGTTGCTCGCGGCCACTGACTTGCTCATCCAGAAATTCCTTGCGCTTGAGGTTTTGCTCCTGCTTCTCCTTCAGCGCCAGCAACTGGTAGAATTCTGCTTCGGTCTTTGCGTTTGCCTGATCCAAAAGCTGCTGCCTCTGTTGATGGGAATCGGCAAGGTCACGCTGGATCTGTTCCAGCTCTTGCTGCAGTTCATTGATTTTGTCCTGAACATTCGCAGCCATACTTTCTTCCAAAACGACGGCATTCTGTATCTCGGAAAAGCGTGCGGCCATTTCAGTGACCGTCAGATGTTCAAAATAGAAACGGCTGCGGATAAACGCAGTCTGCTCGTTCCATTTGTCCACAGCTAAACTCAGATTGCCCATTTCGGCTTCCTGTTTGATGATCAGGGCGGACTTCTCCGCCAACACGGCACCGGGATCCAATTGCAGGAGTTCCGTCGCCGTCATTCGGGCCGGATAGCCTTTCTGCTGCAGGAATGTCTCCCATTCGGATTTAAGCATCTTTCCGCGCTCTTCCAGCTCTTCACGGTCGTTCAAAAGCTCCAGGAATTTATCCTGCAACTCTTCGAGCTCCCTTGTTACTGCCGAGGTTCTTTCCCGAACAGCGGTCTGCTTCAGGAATTGCTCCATCGTATTTTCGGGAGAGCCTTCTGGGGAGGCAACGTCCTTCGTTCGTGTCTGTTGTTTCCTTCTGGTCAGGATAGCACCACCGACAGCAAGCACAGCAGACAACGCCCAAGCAATTACCCTGAAATCCGCCAGCACAAAGGACAGGACCAAAAATACAGCTGCAGCCACAAACAACAGGCCGAGCGGACTTTTTTTCGTAACTGCAGGCGTAGGCCTCCTTTGGCTCGGCTGTTGCACCGCGCTTTGCAGCGCCGCATAAGCATCATCAGCAAGCTTCTCGTGTTGGAGATGCGTCTCTTCTTTCTGGAGCGTTTCCAGCTGGTCCTCATGGAAGCTGATGTTGTGGTCCAAACGCAGCAGTTGTTCTTCGATCTGTTTGAGGTCCTGCGCAAGCCGCTGCAGTCGGACGCGTTCTTCTTCCTTCAGCGGCTCCGGTGCGGGAAGGGCCAGATTCAACCCAAAGGCCATTTTTTGTTTGGCCAAATCGGCTTTGTTGTTGCTGACCTCATTTTCCAGATACGTGATCTTATTCAGATCCGCTTGCGTTTTGGCGACACTGTGCTGCAAAGCAGCAAAATCGGATTGGTGCTCTTTGTACCATTCCACGTGGACAAATTCGCCCAATTGTTTCTGCAGTTGCGCTAATTTTTCCTGAAGCTGCGTCTGCGCTTGGATCGAAGCGGCCATTCTTTCCTGCTGGCTCTGCCATTGGTAACGGGCATCTTCCGGCACTTCGCTGTAATCGACTGCCGTGATTTCCTTGTTCAGCCGTTTCCACTCCTGATAACTGTCCGCCAACCGTAAGCTCTCTGCGATTGCAGTTTGTTCCTGCTCCAGTTCCTGTTGACGGGATAATAGTTCGGCCTGCTGTTTTTGACTATCCGACAAATGCAGCAATACCGTTTCATAAGTCGCATTTTTCGCTTTTGCTTGCTGAAGCTTCCTTTGCAGTTTTTCGGCAGCCTGTATCTTCTTGTTCAATGGCGGAACGCTGCCTGTCGGTTTGAAGCGTTTCGCCGCTTCATCCCGGTATTCTTTCGCTAATTGCAGCAAGCGTTCGCTCCCGCTGGTGCCGATGCTCAGCAGATAATGATTGAGATCTTCTTTTTGGGTTTTTTTCAAGGAAAGCAGGCTGTCTATTTTGAATGTATACAGGGACTCGAAAGTGTCCCTGTCCATCCCCAATATAAACCGCCCGAGATTTTTTGTCGTCTGCTGCACGCCATCCGGCAGCGTGACGACGGCTTGTCCCTTGTTGCGGTCCTTCACCCGCTCCACGATGACATCCCCGAACCGCGTGTCCTCCAAAAACAAGCGGCCGCCGTACGCTTGCGCTTGTTTCGGAACGTACAGATTCTGATCTTTCTTGCGGGCACTGGGAAACCCGAAGAGGATGCTGTTGATGAAGGACGACAAGGTGCTTTTGCCGGCTTCATTTTTGCCGTGGAAGACCTGCAGATCCTGCAGATCATCAAAGGTTCGGTTCACCCATTTTCCATAGCCGTATATTTCAATCTTCCGTATCTTCACTGTCTTCCTCCTCAAACGCGACAGCCTGCACGATCCTCTTCTTGGCGGCTGCCAAAACTTCCTCTTTGAAGCTTCGGTCTTTTTTTAAGTCAGGGAATGTCGTCCTGATGAGCGGATGCTGGAAAAAGTTGTCCAGCTGTTGATAGAATACGTCCTCTCCGCTGATTTCCGTCCAACTTTTCGAAAAACTTTCCTTCATGACCTGATCGAACGAAAACAGTTCTTTTTCCGTATCGACCGCAATCTTCAACTGGTACAGATAAATGAAAGGCCGCTCCAAGCGCTGTCGGACACCGTCCAGTATCTCCTCGTCCTCGATCTTTTTGACGACATCGGGATGAAGCCCCTGGATGTCCGTGAACAGCAGCGACAACAGCACGCTCGCTCCCCTCTCAGAGCGATGCTGTTCCATTCGTTCCTCGATGCGCGCAAACACATCATTCAGGGTTTTGCACCCATGCAACGACATCGTTTCTTTTTCCCAAACGATCGGCGCCGTCGGGATAAAAGACAAGGCAGGTGCCATCCCTTTTTGGAGCGTCACCAGGTACGCGCCTTTTGCCTCGGTTTCGTTCGGATTGCGCCCTTGCGTATTGCCGCAGTAGACGACAGGCGGAGCCGTCTGCAGTTGCTGCCTTTTGTGGATGTGTCCCAAAGCCCAATAATCATAGTTTTTCGCGTTCAATTCGCCCAAAGAGAACGGCGCATAGACGCCTTCGGAAGAGCTCAACCCTTCGAGGTAGCCATGCAGCATCCCGATATGGTAATCGACTGTATGATTCCGGTTCGGGTAATCGACGATCATCCGCTCTTCGACCCATCTGGAAGGGTAACTGAAACCGGTGATGGCCACCCGTTCCCCTGCCTTCGTGGTCAATATTTCGGTCGTGACTTCTTTCTCGAAGACCGTAACGTTCTCCGGAAGCTGCAGTTTGAGCGATTCCCTTCCGAGAAAATCATGGTTCCCATGCGACAAATAAACCGGGATGCCGGAACGATCCAGCCGACCCAGTTCATCCCTCAGAAAAGCCTGCGCCTTCACGCTCTGATTCTCCTCATCGTAGATATCCCCGCTGATCAGAAAAAAATCCACTTCAGCCGCGATGGCTTGCGTCACCAATTCCCGAAAGGAATCGAAAGTGGACTGGTAAATGGCATCAAAAAGCTGCGGTTCCAGCTGTTTTATCCCCTTAAAAGGACTATCCAGATGGAGATCCGCTGTATGGATAAATGTAATCACAAGCTGTCCTTCCTTCCGCATTCAATGCTGAATCCAGCAAATCAAATTTTCTTGTAATCGTTCATAAAAAATCAAAAAAACTGCGCCATTTCCGCCAAATATCGGATGCAGAACGTTGGATGGCATTGATCGGCAATGCGTTGATTCCTGTCCTTGTCTATCATCCGGCCATTCTTTCGGAAATGGTCACAGCTTATCGTCAAAAATTAAGTCTTAATCTTGTGCAGGCGCGTATAGTTCTTGCAACGGTTTTGTGATGATGGCATTGACTTCTTCCATCAATTGGCTCAACTGTTGTTCTTTAGCCATCAAAGATTGGATAACTTCGTTTCCGGATGCTCTTTCAGCGATTGCTTGAGCAGAAGCCACATCGTCATCAGTGATCGCTTCGCCTGTCATTTGTTTTTGTTGCAGCCCGATTTGCACATTACGGAACTCCTCAAACAATTCAAAAGCCACTTGATCTTCCCTCATCGCAGTATAGGCAGCAGACAACTCTGTAAAAACAGAAGCCTCACGCAGATTTTTTTCCAACTCATAAGCCGTATCATAAATATTACTCATTATCCCATTCCTCTCATTCGCATATTACATAAACTATAACATTATCAGAACAATAAAGCCATCAAAAAACACGAAAATACGTTCTTATCAGAGCGTGATGATTCGCGGGAGGGGATGAGCACTAAGAGGATATTACGAGAACGGCCGCTCTTTGGCCGTGACGTAATATCAGCTTAGGCGGAATCCCCTGCGAATCAGAACGCGTTTACGCAGAGCGTGATGAATCCCGGGTAGAAATCGAGCACTAAGAGGACTAACACTAAGCGGACGCTTTTTGTCCGTGTGTGGTAGTCAGCTTAGGCACAGATTTCTGGGATTCAGAACGCGTTTACGCAGAGCGTGATGATTCGGGGGAGAGGATGAGCACTAAAAAAGACAAGCCGTAACAGCCTGTCTTCCCCTTAAATCAATTCTTACTGCCCAAAAGCCTCGTTGGCCCAATCGAACAATTTTTTTGAACCCTCGCCGATGCTTTGACCGAACGAGCCCATGTCATTCATGAACTCATCCAAACCATTTTTCAGGCCATTCAAAATGCCGCTGTCATAAGTTTCTTCGGCAGCCGCGACGGCAAATTCTGTCTGCGGGCTGATCGACAACAAAGCCCCCATCTCGGCACTGTATAAATTTGCCATCGTCTTGCCGGCATTGTTAAGATTATATATTTCATTGGTTTTATCATATCCCAACCATGTGGCAACAACAAGATCCGGTGTGTATCCTACCATCCATTGTGACTTGATGTAGCCTGTTTCCCGATCAAGTTCCGTCGTTCCGGTCTTGCCGGCGATCACCATGCCGTTCGATGGTTGCGCCGATGCCCCGGTTCCGCCATCTGCGTACACGCCCATCAGCATGCTTGTCATTTCCTCCGCAACCGCGGCGGTCGTGACCCGATTTGTCTCCGGCTTGGTATTGTCAACAATCACCGCTCCGGTCGCATCGACAATCTTCGTGATGAAACGCGCTTCCGTGCGCACCCCTTCATTCACGAAAGTCGTATAGGCACTGGCCAGTTGCACCGGTGTCACCCCCTTGCTCATTCCTCCGAGCGCAATCGCGCCCAGATTCTCATCTTCTTCGCCAATGGAGATGCCGAAATCCTCCAATTTGGCGATTCCTCTTTGGATGCCCAGCTTATCCAACAACCATACTGCGGACGTGTTCTTGCTCTCGGCCAGCGCTTGGTACATAGGCAACGTGTCATATAAACTGTTGCGATCATAGTTCCAAACGGAATAAGCATCATCGCCGTAAGTCAAGGAATCATCATCCATCACTTCCGCGTCCACTTCATATCCTGCCTCAAGAGCCGGCGTATAGACGGATAATGGTTTGATGGTCGAACCCGGCGCCATCGGCATCTGGGTCGCCCGGTTATAGGTCCGGAAACCTTCATATTTTGTCGCTCCGACAACCGCGAGTACATCCCCGGTTGCCGGTTCCATAGCAACAGAGGCACTCTGTACAAGAGTACCGTCTTCCGCAGTCGGCAGATAGGCATTCGCATAGGCATTATCCATCTGAATCTGATAATCCTGATCCAGACCGGTGTAGATTTTGTAGCCCCGGTTCAGCAGATCCTCTTCATCCAAGCCGTAGGTATTGACGGCCTCGTCGATGACCGCATCGAAATAGTAGGGATAGTTGTAACTGCTGTTTGCATAATAGGTCCCCACCACATTGATGTCTTCAGCCATTGCCGCATCAGCGGTGGCTTGATCGATGAATGCGTTGTCCGCCAACAGTTGCAGAACCGTGTTCCTTCTGGCAGTACTCGCTTCTTTATTGTCGATTGGATTGTAGTAACTCGGCGACTTCAGGATTCCCGCCAGAATTGCTGCTTCCGACAAGCTGACTTCACTCGCCGGTTTTCCGAAGTATTTCTGCGAGGCATCCTCGACACCCCACACCCCGGAACCAAAGTAAGCGTTGTTCAGGTACATCTCAAGGATTTCATCCTTCGTGTATTTACTTTCGATTTCGAATGCCAAAAACAGCTCTTTGGCTTTGCGGATCAGCGTCTGATCCAAGGTCAGGTAGGCATTCTTGGCCAACTGTTGGGTAAGCGTCGACCCCCCGCCGACGATGTTCCCGCCGTTCAGCACGAAGCCGACAGCGGCGCGGCCGATTCCGATCGGGTCAACACCAGTGTGGGTGTAGAAGCGCTTGTCTTCCGTCGAAACGACGGCAGTCTGGATATTCGGAGAAATCTGGTCGATCGTCACGAACGTCCCTTTCTGCGAATAGAGTTCTCCGGCTTCATTGCCGTAGCGATCATAAATGACGGTTGTCTGTTCCAGACCGGCCTTGAGATTTTCGACATTGGCCGTCTTTGCCAAAAAGACAAGATAGGTGCTGCCGATCAAAGTGCCGATCAACAGGAACAAGACAATAAATTTATTGATCCGGTATTTCCGCCAGAAGTTTCGGCGTTTCTCATTGAAACGGGACCAAGCGGCTTTCAGAATTTCTTTAAATGGTTTATTTTGCATTTTTTCATCCTTCTTCATTTTTTACATCCCCCCGACATGCTGATTGGATTGCCTTTGCGTTGCACGTGGCAGTGGAGACACAACCTGAGCTTTCCACAAGAAAGCACATTTCGATAACAGGATTCCGTATCATAGTAACAGGAATCGCTCAAATAAGAAACCGACTTAAGTCGCAGAAATGCGCTCGTATTGCAATTTCTCTATTTTGATTTATAATTTTAGCATAAGTATCGTTTTGAATTAACCGAATTTTGCTTAAATAATTATTAAGGTAGGTGGCACCAGTGGGACAGAACGCACCAGATGGCAATCATCTGTAGACCAAAAGAATTTTCGAAAACGTGTATTTTCAGGGATTCTTTTGGTCGCATTCATTTGTTTCAGCGTGAAACCAGAGATCTCGTGAAGAAATTTCCTATTCAGGATCATTATTTCACAGGAGGTGAAGTCTGCTTTTATTGAAGGAAGCAGGCAATCAATTATGTCAATCACAACCGGATTAATTTTATTTTTTATCATCCTCTTCATCGCTTCTTTTTTCGTCATGTCGGAATATGTCCTGGTAAGGATACGCCCTTCCCGGTTGGATTTCCTAGTGGAAGACGGAAATAAGCAAGCAAAATTATTGAAAACCATGACAGTAAAACTGGACAGCTACCTTTCAGCGACGCAATTGGGTGTCACGATAACATCCCTTGCCCTTGGTTGGTTAGGGGACCCTACCTTTAAGCGCCTGTTCGATACGCTTTTCGCCAACCTGCCGATTCCGAGCGCAATCGCGACCGTTGTCTCCTTCGTTGTTTCCTTCTCCGTTTTGACTTCCATCCAAGTCATCATCGGTGAGCTCGTCCCAAAAAACGTGGCTTTGAGCCGCACGGAGAAACTGGGCTTGCGGATCGCAAAACCGTTGAGCATTTGGTACCGTGCGATGTACCCGCTTATTTTTGTGCTGAACAAAACCGCCAACGGCATTTCCAAAGCGATCGGGATGAAAACGATCGGCGAATCGGACGACAATGTTTCCGAAGAAGAACTGCGCCTGATCATGAGCCAAAGTCTGAAGAGCGGGGAAATCAACCGTGAAGAGTATCAATTCGTGGAAAATGTGTTCAACTTCGATGAGCGGATGGCGCGCGAAATTATGGTCCCACGAACGGAAATCATAGCGGTGGATTTCAACATGTCACTGAGCGATATCGCAAATGTCGTCCAGCAGGAAAAATACACCCGCTATCCGGTTATGCGTGAGGACAAGGATTCCATCGTTGGAGTGATCAACACAAAAGAAATCTTTGCCGCTTATGTCAAAGCCGTCCAAAAAAAGAACGAAAGTAATTTCACTGCCAGCGACTTCATTCGCCCGGTCATCACGGTCATCGAGACGATTCCGATCAAGGAACTGTTGGTGAAGATGCAGAAGGAGCATAACCAAGTCGCCATTTTGATCGACGAATACGGCGGTACAAGCGGCCTCGTTTCGATGGAGGATATCGTGGAGGAAATCGTAGGAGATATCAGCGATGATTTCGAGACGAAAGTTCAACCTGAATTCATCATGCTAGGGGAGAACCATTACCGCATCAGCGCCCGCATGTTGATCGATGACGTCAACGACCTGTTCGGCTTGGACATCGACAACGAAAACGTGGATACGATGGGCGGTTGGCTGCTGGACCAAAAGTACGACATCAAAGAAGGCGAAGAAGTCTTGTACCGCGGCTACCGCTTCAAGGCCGTCCAAAAGGAAAAAAATTCGATCATCGTCATCGATATCTTCACGACAAGGAAAATTAAAAACCCTAACGGATCTGCAGAATCGGGCGAAATGGAAGCAATGGAAGAATCCGAATTAACCGAATAAGCAAACAGAAAAGACTTTGCGGTAGGCATCTTAGCCAATCGCAAAGTCTTTTCTTGTCCATCAGATTATATTAATGAAGATGCCCCGTATCCAGTTCCGGACGCCCTTTGAAGAACGGCAGCACGGTCTTCGCAATCAACGGCAGCTTGCCGACTGCATCGCTTTCGATCGTCCATACCAATAACGGCTCATGCAGGCTCAAACGTAAAATGAACCAGCCTTCCCCGTATTCTCCGCTCAGATTCACGCGCACGCCTTCAAGATGATCCGCAACCAACGTCATGCCCTCGGTCGCAGCGATGAAAGCGGCAAAATCCTTGATGATGGCATTGCCCACTTCAAAAACAGGCTCTTCGATGATCGTAAAGCGGTACTCCATCGTTTCTGCAGGTTGTCCCAACGTCGCGATCAGATCGCCCAAACGCTTCCCTTCCGTTGACAACTGCGCATCGGCGATCAGCAGTTTGGCGATCAGGTAGGCGCCGTCATCCAGGAAGTAATTCTCCTTCAGCGCCGCATGCCCGCTCGTTTCGATCGCCAATACCGCATTGGTGCCCGCTTCATTCAACTCGATGCCGCGGTTGATGACATTACGGTAACCGGTCAGATAGCGGTCCTGGACCCCGCCAAGGTCCGTGATGAACGTCTCCAAATGAGCGGAAGTCGCGGAGTTCGTCACGATCGTCGCGCCGGGTTCTTCATTCAAAAGCACCGCCGAAATCAAAGCGATCAGGTTGTTGCGGTTGAACGCTTTACCGTCGCTGTCTACGATCGCGGAACGGTCCACGTCCGTGTCGAAGATGATCCCGAGATCGGCTTTGTTTGCGATTACGGCATCCTGGATGCTCTTCATCGCGGCTTTATTGTCCGGATTCGGGACATGATTCGGGAAAGTGCCGTCCGGATCCAGGAATTGGCTACCGGATGTGTCGGCTCCCAATGGCTGCAGCACCCGATCCACAAAGAAGCCGCCCGCTCCGTTGCCGGCATCGACGATGATGTGGCGTCCCACCAAAGGTTTTTCAGGATTTTCGGCTGAAGCGATGCCTTTGCGGATTTTATCCTGAAGATCGGCTGCGTAAGTTGAAAGCAAGTCCATTTCGGTCACAATAGCCACTTGTTCTTTTTCTGCGAATGCTTCAGGCATTTCATAAGCGTATTCCAAAATCTCTTCGATGTCCTCATGCTCCGCGCCGCCTGTTTTGGTGAAGAATTTCAGTCCGTTGTATTCAAAAGGAAGATGGCTGGCGGTGATCATGATCGCTGCATCCGTGGCGTAATCTTTGTACTGCGTCGACATGAACATCGCAGGCGTAGTGGAAAGACCGACATCGATGATTTCGATGGCATAAGGCGCCATCCCTGCCATAAGTGCCTTTTTGATGTCACCACCGGATAGGCGGCTGTCCTGTCCGATCGCAATTTTGACTTTCTTTTCGCCGTTCAGGCTGATGTTTTTCCTTTTTTGCAGCCACTCAATGAAGCCATATCCAATGCGCGTCACTTTGTCCGCCGTCAGCGTCGCTTCATGTTTTTCCGTCGAAATCGCAATCCCGCGAATATCCGATCCATTCTGTAAGGCCAATAATGCAGCTTTTTCCATCATTCCATCCCCTTTTCAATTTTCCGTTACATCCATTATACCCATTATCAAAAAATAAAAAAAGAACGGCCGAAGCTTTTTTGCTTTCGGCCGAACAAGAAAAGCGGAACGGGTTTGTTCAGCCCTTCAGCTTGTCGTTTTCATAGGTATGGGTCAATTCCAGATTTGGGAATCCTTGTTGGCGCAACGCTTCGTAGACGACCATGCAGGCTGTGTTCGAAAGGTTCAGGGAACGCACATGCTCATCGTTCATCGGAATGCGCAGACATTTTTCAGCATTTTCCTGCATGAAAGATTCAGGCAGCCCGGTCGTTTCCTTGCCGAAGATGAAGAATACGTCCTCATCCTTCGTGAAATCAGCTTCGCTGTAAATGCGGTCGGCGAACTTTGTGATCAGATACAGCTGGCGGTCGCCCAGATAGTCGAGGAATGCCGCCAAATCCGCATGATGGACGATATTCACGTCATGCCAGTAGTCGAGCCCGGCGCGTTTCAGCTGCTTATCGTCGGTTGAAAAGCCCAACGGTTCGATCAGATGCAAAGTGGTATTGGTTGCTGCGCAAGTGCGCGCGATATTGCCTGTATTCGCAGGGATCTGCGGTTCAAATAGTACGATATGATTGGTCATAAGTGAGGCTCCTTTGTTCTGTTGGATTAATCTGTTTCCTTTTTTTCAAGCATTTTCAAATAAGCTTTTTCCATTTCGGCTTTGGTTTCTTCGTCCGTTTCGATTATAAGCCGTTCGGAGAAAAATGCCAACAATTCCGGATTGGCTTCGCGCACGATTTCTGCGATGGCCCAAGCAGCCGTTCCGCGCAAAACTGGCCGAGGATCTTGCTCAATCATCCGCAATAGTTCCGGGATCGCCGTCCGGTCGTGGTAATTCGCCAAAGCGATGATGGCATTGCGCTGCAGCGGCTTCTTGCCGCGCCAAGAGCCAGCCAGATGGCCGAATTGCTCCTTGAATTCCCGATTCGAGATCGTCAGCATCGGCTGAAGAACAGGTGTGACACTTGCCGGTTCCGGCTCCATTTCGGGATGCAGGTGATGATCCATGCCCCGGTTATACGGGCAGACCTGCTGGCAGATATCACATCCGTAAATGACGTGGCCGATTTTTTGGCGGTACGCTTCCGGCATGTACCCTTTTGTCTGTGTCTGGTAGGACAAGCAGATATTCGGGTTCAGTTGGCCGTTTCCGAGGATCGCTCCGGTCGGACAGAAGTCCACACAACGCGTGCATTCCCCGCAGCCGAACACACCCGGCTCATCCGCTGGAAATGGGATGTCGGTGATGATTTCCCCCAAGTAGACGTAGGACCCGAATTCGCGCGTGATCAGCAGGCCATTGCGGCCGATAAAGCCCAACCCGGCCCGCTGCGCCACCACCGTATCGATCAGTTCTCCCGTATCCACCATCGGCTTGAAGCGGGCATCCGGCATCTTTTCCTGGATGAAGGCAATCAAACGGTCCATCCTATCGCGGAGGATAACGTGGTAATCGGTCCCCCAGGAAGCCCGCGAGAAATTGCCGCGGCGCTCTCCGCGCACCCGCTCAGCCTTTTCGGTCATTTTGCTCGGATAAGCCAGCGCAATTGAAAGAATCGACTGCGGTTTGTCGAATATCCGGTCCGGATAGATCCGTTCATCCAGAACCGGGTGCTCAAACCCGACCGTATGCCCCTTCGCATGCTGCTCCTTCAAGCTTTCCAACATATATTCAAAAGGTTCGGCAGTCGTGAAACCAAGTTTATCGATGCCCAGCTTTTTGCTTTCTTCTATTATTTCAGCCTTCAATACGGCAAAATCCATTTTCCCATACTCCTGACAATCAGTATTTTGTGTACCGTTCGGTGTCTTTGTCGACTTCCGAAGAAGATTGCGAAAATACGCACAAAAAAACGCATCGTTTCGGTGTCAGGCACGGCGAATGCGATACGTTGGTCTAGGTCATTTTGTGGAACAAAACGATAATAATGGCTACAAAATGATATACGTATTATAGCACATCACACCGCTGTGTCAACATTTTTCTGAAAATTGGACCAGAGTCCGGTTGTGCATAACTCAGACTGCCTTGCCGGCGATCAAAAGCGTGACCGCCACTGTGACGGACTTCAAAGGATTTGCCGCCGCATTTGCCAACGCCGTTTCAGAAGCCCCCCACGACAAAGGCGTCATCTCCATCAGCCAGCCATAGCTTTTTGCATCAAGGGCCACGCTATAGACGACTTCTTCGCTGATTGCATCCGGATAGATTTCGTAGAATCGATCCACTACCTGTTGATTATCGTACTCCCGTTTTGTGGTATCCAAGGCATACAACTGTTCCCGCAACTCAACAAGATACTGTGCATTCGGCACAACTTTGATGACCTTGCCGCCCGGATTCAAAACACGGTCGAATTCCTGATACTGCGATGGTGAAAAAATATTCAAGATGACATCAAAGGCACTCTCGGCAAAAGGGGAATGCGCCAAATCAGCCACGCACCAGAAAGCATCCGGGAAAAAGTTGCTGGCCGCCAACTGGATCGCATCCTTTGAAATATCAAAGCCGATTTTTGTCCCCTTCAAGCCTTTTTCGGTCAAATAATGCAGATGCGACCCTTCCCCGCAGCCGACATCCAGAACCGTCGCCGACTCAGGCTTGTCGATATGGGCATATACGGCATCCAGCAATGGGAAAAAGAACCCGGTGTCCGCCAAATTTTTCCGGCTCGAAAGCATCTCCTTGCCGTATTCGTTCTGGCCGCCCTTCATCAAAAGATGCAACGTCCCCTTTTTTGAAACATCAAAATGATGTCCATTTGCGCAAATGATACTATGCCCCTCGACCTTTTCAAAATCCCCTTTGCAGATGGGGCACTGGAAAAGATTCCGATGCTGTTTCAGATAGAGACTGCCCGCTTCAATTTTTTTCATGATATACTACCCTTTCTCGGCCTGGTCCGGTTAAATGGTACGAGGCACCAACTGACTTTAAACTCCTTTAACAGTTTAACATACAACCCGTTTTGATACAGCTATTGCTTCGTCTCCCTATTTTTAAAACGGTTTCATTCTGATGGAATTTTGATAGTCTTAGGTATATACTGAGGGTGAACGAAAGCTTCAACAAAAAGAAAGGAGATTTTTCAAATGTCAAATGAGTTACGCAGAAGCAACAGTTTCTTCGACCTGCTGTCGGATACCGGCTCGATGTTCCAAAATCGTTTCTTCCAGGAAATAAAGATGGACGTCCACGAAACTGAGGACAACTACCAGGTGACAGCCGACCTGCCGGGCTATGCCAAAGAGGATATCACTGTGGATTATGAAAACGACATTCTCTCCATTTCAGCCGCACGCCAATCGGAAAAAGTCGACAAGGACGAAAAAGGCCAAATTATCCGCCAAGAACGTTCTTCGGGTTCCGTACACAGGGAAATTTATCTGAAAGGCATCAACGAAGACGACATCACCGCCACTTTGACGGATGGCGTCCTGAACTTGGTGCTTCCGAAAAAAGAACCTACTCCTCCAACTAAACGCAAAATTGAAATATTCTGATCGGATCAGAATACGCCGAGCAACCGCTTCTGGTTTGCTCGGCTTTTTTTTACCAAAATCGTAAACTTTTCTTGAATAATTTCTTATTAAAAGATAAAATACATCCATGGATAATAAATATCTACGAAAGAAGGTAAACTAGATGAAAATGAAAAGCGGCGTGGAACAAGCCGTCTGCATCCTGATCATGCTGGCAACCCAGATTGAGCAACGTCCGATCAAGAGCGCTATCTTGAGCAAACGTTTGTCCGTCTCTGATTCTTATCTGAAGAAAGTGATGCGCTCCCTTGTCGTTTCTGGATTGATCGATTCTGAAGCAGGCAAGGATGGCGGATTCAGACTGAAACGGACACCAGAAGAAATCACGATGCTGCACATCTATGAAGCAATCGAAGGGACGCACAGCTTTGTCCGGCCGACCAATCTGGCCGAAAAGGTGTTCCTGCGCGCGGATAAAATCAAGGACAAAAAGCAGGAGGTTCTCGAAGTGTTCTTCGATGCGGAGCAGCAATTCAAAGCCCGCTTGCAGCAATATACGCTAGGATCGCTTTTGCTGGAAGGCTCTGATCATATCGGCAACGCCGATTGGGAATCCATCGTCCTCTCCACAGAAAATTAAATAAAGGAAGTGCACGACCTTGTTGAAGCAAGAATGGCAGTCAATTTTCAGAACGAAAAAAATGTTGATCATCCTCTTCGGGATCAGCTTGATCCCTTCCCTTTACACCGTCCTGTTCCTCAGTTCCATGTGGGATCCCTACGGCAAGCTGACCGAACTGCCGGTCGCCGTCGTGAATCAGGATACGGCCGTTTCCTATAATGAGGAAACATTGGCTATCGGCGATTCGCTTGTCGCCGGCTTGGAGGAATCGAAATCCTTGGACTTCGATTTCGTCTCTCAGGAAGAAGCGGATGCCGGACTGGCGGATGGCAGCTATTACATGGCGCTCACCATCCCTGAGGATTTCTCGGAAGATGCGACCACCTTGTTGGATGAAACACCCCAACAGATGGAATTGACCTACCGGACCAGCGCAGGCCGAAGCTACATCGCCTCCAAGCTGACAGCTTCCGCGGCGAAAGAAATCAAGGACACCATCTCCGCCGAGGTGACCGCAATCTATGCGGAAACCGTTTTTGACCAGCTGCAGACCGTCGCGGATGGAATGACGACAGCCGCTGAGGGCAGCGCGCAGCTCAGCGATGGGACCGCCCGAGTCAAGGAAGGCAACGAAAGTTTAAGCGCAAACCTCAAAACGCTTGCAGATAGCACCCTAGCCTTCCGGGACGGTGCGGAGACGTTGACGATCGGGCTGCAATCGTATCTGAACGGCGTCGCTCAATTGGATGCCGGCGCCAAGGCGTTGAACGATGGCACAGCCCAGCTGACAGCAACCATGCCGGAATTGCAAACAGGCGTCAGTCAATTGAACGATGGCGCGGCTGCAACAGCAACCGGCAGCGAATCGCTGAGTAACGGGATCTCCAGTTTATCGACTAACAGCCTCACGCTTTCGTCCGGAATGGCTGCCCTGAACGACGGCATGGGCCGATTGACGGAAGGTAGCCAAGCTTTGACTGCTGGATTGGCCGCACTGAACACGAGTCTCACGAGTGCTGAACAGCAGTCAAAATTGGCTGCCTTGCAGAGTGGTCTCGACCAAATGAAAAATGGTCTTGAAACGCTCGACAGTCAGCTGCAACAGTCCAATCTATCATCGGATTTGGCGACCGCCCTAGCCCAACTGGACGGCCTATCCGGATTGATTGCCTCTTTCCAAACCGAACTCAATACTATCGCAGCTGCTGCGGACCCTGCCAGCAATACCGCAGCCATCATGGACGCGATTGCCCAAAGCGGCACGGCATTGACCGCTGAACAGGAAGCAGCCATCAACCAAGCCGTCTCGGCACAGCTGGAGAGCATCGCAAACGATCAAGCCGGTTCAATCCAATCAATCGCAGGCGGACTCACAGCCCTGTCCGGATTGACTGGCATTGATGCTTCAGCCATCGCGGAGCAAGTAGCCGCACTCCAGACCAGCGTCAGTAGCCTGTCAACAGGCTATGCCAATCTCTACGGCGGAGCGACAACGCTCGTTTCAAGCTTTGGCCAAATCGGCCAGTCCAGCCAAGCGTTACTGTCCGGTGCCCAATCGTTGCAGACAGCCATCGTAACCGCACAAAGTGGCTCCCAAAAACTGGCGGAAGGCATGTCCCAGCTCACAACCGGATCCGAACAATTGGCTGCGGGCGGACGGAATCTGGCGGAAGGCAACAAACAAGTAAGCGCCGGTCTGCAGACATTGGATGCGCAGACAGGCGTCCTTGCGGCAGGCGCATCGAAACTCCAGGAAGGAACGCAGGCATTGACGGATGGAACCTTGCAGCTGATCGAAAACGGCAGCCTGCTGACCGCTGGAGCCAGCCAACTCGCTGATGGCGCAGGAAAGATCAGTGACGGCTCCAGTCAATTGGCGGATGGTTCAGCGCAACTGAATGCCGGTCTGGTCACTTTACTCAACGGCACCGATGAACTCAGCATCAAACTGCTGGATGGCAGCGCCGCGCTGAACGAAGTCGATACCAACGCAAACACCTACGCGATGATGGCCGAACCAGTCAGCGCGAAGCAGATCGAAACAGCGCCGGTAGCCAACAACGGCACTGGCATGGCTCCTTATATGATGTCCGTTGCACTCTTCGTCGGCGCCATCAGTCTGAACCTGATGTACGACAGCTTCACACCACGGAAATATCCGAAAAACAGCATCAGCTGGTGGGCCAGCAAAATCTCTGTGCTTGCGGCTGTCGGCAGCTGCCAAGCCCTGATCATGGTCGCGCTGCTGGTGAAGGTGAACGGTTTGTCACCGTCATCGATCGAAAAGACACTGTTGGTCACCCTTTTGACTGCGCTCGTCTCGGTATCGATCGTCATGCTCTTCAATCTGCTGTTTGATAAAGTCGGCTCCTTCCTGATGCTGATTTTCCTCATCCTGCAGCTATCGGGATCCGGCGGCACTTATCCGATTCAGCTGTCCAACAGCTTCTTCGAGGCGATCCATCCCTATCTGCCGATGACGTATTCGATCGATGCCTATCGCCAGCTGTTCGGCATCGGCGGCAGCATCTCCACGGACCTGTTCATACTGTTTGGGATCCTGATCGCCTTCAACCTGTTGATTATCCTCTTCTACACGGTCAAACGAAAACAGTTGCGGCTGGAAGACTTCGAGGCCGAGGAAAAATCGGCCACTCTGGAAACCCAAACTGCTTAAAAAGACTCTATGAATGTCAAAACACGCACACCGGTATAGGATGTGCGTGTTTTCTTTTTTCTTTTCTGGATGCTTACAGCACCGCTACCGCTACTATTGCACCTGCTCCGGTGAACAGCGGCTTCGCCGAAGTTCAGCCAATATTCAGTTTGCCTGCTCCGATAAGACGACCTTCGTCGGAGCTGTGGCTGAAAGTTACCGTCGTACTCCGGAGAGCACCCCGCTGACCGGAGCTGAGGCCCAGATTGCATCACGCGCCTCGAATCGGAGCAGTTGTCCAAACTTATTCCGCCAATATGTTTTCCCCGTTTGTGGCAATCACTTCTTTGTACCAGTCGAAGGATTTTTTCTTTGAACGTTCCAAGGTACCGTTACCTTCGTCATCTAGGTCCACATAGATGAAGCCGTAGCGTTTGCTCATCTCGCCGGTGGATGCAGACACAAGGTCGATACAGCCCCAAGGTGTGTAGCCGATCAGGTCCACCCCATCCAGAACGGCTTCATGCATCGCTTTGATGTGTTCCCTCAGATAGTCGATGCGGTAATCATCCTGTACGGAACCGTCCGCTTCTTTGACGTCCTTTGCGCCAAGGCCGTTTTCGACGATGAACAACGGAACTTGATAACGATCCCAAAGGTCATTCATGGAAACGCGCAAGCCCATCGGATCGATCTGCCAGCCCCATTCGCTCGCCTTCAGGAACGGATTCCGGACGCCGTTCATCAGGTTGCCTGAGGCTGCATCACTTTCGCCTTGCTCTCCGACTTCATCAGTCGCCATACTCATGTAGTAACTGAAGCCGATGTAATCAACCGTATAATTTTTGATCAGGTCCAAATCGCCTTCCTCCATGACCGGCGTTTTGGCAGCATATTCCTGCAGCAGACGGTTAGTGTAAGTCGGATAAGCTCCCCTTACTTGCACATCGCTTGTGAAATAGTCGAAAGCCCTCTCTTTGAATTGCGAAGAAAACTGGTTTTGCGGATGAGCATTCAATGGATAGAATGGCGCATAAATCTGCATGCAGCCGATTTGGATGTCTTCGCGCAGCTCATGTCCGATTTTTACAGCAAGAGCGCTTGCGACGAATTGATGGTGCCACGCCTGAAACCGGTTCGTAAAGTCATCGGAACCCGTGCTCGGAATCAGCCCTTGCGACAATGTCGGAAATTCCAAGGCCGAATTGATTTCATTGAACGTCATCCAATATTTTACTTTTGATGCAAAACGTTCCAGAACGACTTTGGCGTAGCGCTCAAAGAAGCCGACAATCTTACGGTTTTTCCAGCCACCGTATTCCTTCGCCAGATAAAGCGGCATTTCGTAGTGGGATAAGGTGATGACAGGTTCGATCCCGTGTTTCAAGCATTCATCAATCAGCGCTCCGTAGAAATCCAAGCCTTTTTCATTCGGTGTCTCCTCATCGCCTAACGGGAAAATCCGGCTCCAAGCGATCGAAAAACGGTAGGCTTTGAAGCCCATTTCAGCGAATAAGGCGATATCTTCCTTGAAACGATGGTAGTGATCGATCCCAACATGGTTCGGATAACCATATTTTTCCTTGTCGATCGTCCAGTCAAATTCCTGCGAATTCAAAATGGCGAAACGTTGCTTCCCGCCCGGCATCGCATCCGCAACGGACGGCCCTTTCCCATCTGCATCGAAAGCTCCTTCACACTGATTTGCGGCAGTCGCACCGCCCCAAAGAAAATCCTTTTTGAAACTCATCATAATTGCCCCCTTTTTTTCATTCGTTTAACTGACTCAACTCTACCACTTAACCTTGACTTTAAGTCAACAGGAAATAGGAAATTTTTTCCATTTGAAAATTTTGCTTGACTTAACCTTAACTTTAAGTTGTAAGCTTTGCCTATAAAACAAATTATGCCAAGCAGAGGTGAAAAAAAATGAATATTTCAGAAGCAGCAGAAAAATCAGGGCTGACAGCGGTAACCCTGCGTTATTACGAACGGATCGGCTTGATCCCACCCGTGACCAGAGGCAACGGTGGCGTCCGGTTATATAAAGAATCCGATCTCGGGTGGATCGAATTCGTCAAATGCATGCGCAACGCCGGCTTGTCAATCGAATCGCTGATCGAATATACAGCTCTGTTCGACAAAGGAAAGGATACCGTCGTAGCCAGAAAGGACATCCTGATTGAAGAACAGAGAAAACTGCAGGAACGTTACGATGAACTAGGGAAAACACTGGACCAATTGAACAAGAAAATAGAACACTACGAGCAGGACCATTCTTGAGTACTGCACGTACAAACAAAAGGAGCGATTTTGATTTGCATACACTACAAACAACAATCATAGACAAAGTGAACAGTCCCGCTGACGTGAAGACACTGAACCTCGTTGAGATGGAACAATTGGCTGGAGAAATCAGGTCTCTTGTATTGAACAAAGTCAGCCAAGTCAGCGGCCACGTCGGTCCGAATCTGGGCGTCGCCGAATTGACGATCGCTTTCCATCATGTTTTCGATTCGCCAAAGGATAAGATTGTCTGGGATGTTTCCCATCAGTCCTACCCTCACAAAATTCTTACCGGACGCAAACACGGCTTCGTCGACAAAGAAAACTTCGATTCCGTCACAGGCTACACTTCCCAGCACGAAAGCGAACACGACTTCTTCACGGTGGGGCATACTTCCACATCCATCAGCCTCGCTGTCGGCATGGCTAAAGCAAGGGATCTGAAGAAGGAAACAGGAAATGTCGTTGCCTTGATCGGGGACGGTTCCCTGAGCGGTGGATTGGCCTTCGAAGGTCTGAACAACACTGCGGAATTAGGTTCTAACCTTATCATTATTGTCAACGACAATGAAATGTCGATCGATGAGAATTTCGGCGGCCTTTATCGTTCCTTGTCCGAGCTGCGTGCGACAAATGGAGAAGCTGCCAACAATCCTTTCAAAGCACTGGGCTTCGAATACCGCTACGTCGAGGAAGGAAACGATTTGGCGAAAATGATCGAAGCCTTCCGCGAAATCAAAGACATTGGCCATCCACTTGTGCTCCATGTCCACACCGAAAAAGGCCACGGCTACGAAAAAGCCACTCAGGAAAAAACGAACTACCATTGGCGTTCACCTTTCAACCTGGAAACAGGCGAAAGCTTGAGAAAGTCTGCCGGGGAATCGTACAATTCCATCATCATGGATCATCTGATCAAAAAGGTCGACGAGGATGAAATGAAACTGGCTGCAATCAATGCGGCCATTCCAGGCATGTTCGGGCTGAATGCATTCAAAGCCGCACATCCGGAACACTATTTCGATGTCGGCATCGCCGAAGGGCACTCGATTACGTTTGCGGCCGGACTGGCTTCCCAAGGCGTCAAACCGGTTGTCTTCCACTCGAGCACCTTCCTGCAGCGAGCCTATGACCAATTGTCGCATGATCTGGGCATCAACGAATTGCCGGCAGTCCTGATCATCAGCGGCGGAGCTATCTCCAGCGGTGCAGTGACGCATCTCGGTCTGTTCGATATTCCATTGATAAAAAGTATCCCTAATTTCAACTATCTTGCGCCGACCAGCAAGGAAGAACTGCTTGCGATGCTGGATTGGGCTCTAAAACAGGAAAAAGGACCGATTGCGATACGATTGCCGAATGGACCGGTCGTCTTCAGAGAGAATGCTTTGGCCGACTTCCAATCGCCAACCTATGAAATACTCCGTGAAGGCAAAAAAGTGGCAATCCTGGCGTTGGGTTCTTTCCTTGGTCTCGGCGAACAAGTCGCTGATCAGATGAAAGCCGAGACCGGCGAGGACATCACCCTGATCAATCCGCGCTCCATCACCGAGGTCGATGCAGATACACTCAAGGAACTGGAAGCGACCCATGACTTAGTCGTCACGCTCGAGGACGGCTCATTGGCTGGCGGCTTCGGAGAACAGATTGCTTCTTTTTATGGGGCCTCAGCTGTCAAAGTGTTGAACTTCGGCGCGAAAAAAGAATTTACGGACAATGTTCCGCTCGAAACGCTTTATGAGCAGTTCCATCTGATTCCTGAATTGATCGTAAAGGATATGCTGGATGCTTTGGCTTAAACCATTTTACAGCATTACCCAATCCCGATAATTTCATCACTACCCCAAAAAATCCCTTCCGACGTTGAGCTGTCGGAAGGGATTTTTTGGTTGCCTTATTCACCGTCTTGCTAGTTCCTTGTTAAATCGATTGTGTTGTCGGACGGACAATCACTTCACTGACGGACATGCGATCTGGTGTGTCGATTGCAAATACTACTGCCATAGCGATATCTTCCGACGTCAAACCCCATTCAAGTTGTGCTTTATGCACTTCATCGGCAATCTTGCTGTCGCTGATCGTTTTGTACAATTCTGTTTGCACAGCCCCCGGGGAGATGATGGTCGATTTGATATTATTCTTGCGTTGTTCTTGACGCAATCCTTCCATGATGGCGCGCACAGCAAATTTTGTGCCGCAGTATACCGCTGAATCAGGGTAGAACATGCCCTGCTACCGAATCGGTCGAAATGATGTGACCGGATTTTTGCTCTGCCATCAACGGCAGTACAGCAGAAATGCCATTCAACACACCCATGATATTGATATCCAACATTTCTTTCCATTCATCGCGGCGACCTTCAACCAGTGGCGCGGTAGGCATAACACCAGCATTATTGAACAGCACATCAACATGGCCGTAGGTTTCGACAGCCAAATCAACCACCCTTTTTACATCCTCATAATTGGATACATCCGCAGCCTTGTAAACAAGTTCTGCATCTGGCAATGAATTTTTAATTTCAGCCAGTCGGTCTTCGCGGCGTGCCGCAATGACAAGTTTTGCCCCCTTTTCGGCCAATAGCCGCGTGGTCGCTTCCCCAATTCCGCTAGAAGCACCCATGATAATAACCACTTTTTCTTCCAATGATTTCATATTATGTTCCTCCTCGGATTCTTTGATGGTTTGACCTTAACACTTAACCTATACATTAAGTCAAGTCGAATGGTCATTTTTTTTATAGGAACCATAACGGGCTTCCCGCTGTTGTATTGTTTTTTCCAACAATGAAAATTATAAATATTTTTAATGCGGGAGACTGTCTTCGGAAGCCTTCAGATTGCCTTCGAAGCTTTTGATTTTTCCGTTCAGCCTCTCGATCGTTTCACTGATTTCCTTCTGTTTGGCAATCAATTGATCTCTTTCCCTGATCAAAATATTTTTGCGCGCTTCATCGAACTCCGTCCCGTTTCTGAACAAGGTCGTATATTCGATGAGCGACTCGACAGACATCCCGGCACTACGCATGCATTTGATGAAATCGATCCATCCAAGATCGTCTTTTTGATAATCCCGGACCCCGCCGTTTTTGCGGGTAACTGGCGGTATCAGGCCCTCGCTTTCATAATAACGCAGCGTTGCAGCTGTGAGCCCGGAAATTTTTGCGGCTTCAGATATATTCATGACGCTATCACCCCTTCTCCCATACAGTATACAACAATTAGGCCTGCTTGGCGCAAAAAGAAGAAGCCCGAAAGACCTCCCACAACAGTGGATTCTTTCAGACTTCTTTTTTATAATGTATCGGAAAATTGTCAATCTGTGCCCCTGAATAAACTACTGAGCAACAGGTGTCGGCTCCTGTATTTCCAGGTTGTCGCTGGACAAGTCCATGCCGTTCGTTTCGATGACTTTTTTGTACCAGTAGAATGATTTTTTCTTGGAGCGGTCCAAAGTACCGTTGCCTTCGTCATCACGGTCAACATAGACGAAGCCGTAGCGTTTACTCATCTGACCGGTGCTGGCGGCGACCAGGTCGACACAGCCCCAAGTCGTATAGCCCAGCAACTCGACCCCGTCGATTTCGACGGCATCCGTGAAAGCTTCGATATGCTTACGGAGATATTCGATGCGGTATTCGTCATCGACAAACCCGTTCTCATCAGGGACATCTACCGCGCCCAAACCGTTTTCGACGATGAAAAGCGGCTTTTGGTAACGGTCATACATTTGATTCAATGAATTGCGCAGACCCATCGGATCGATTTGCCAACCCCACTCGGAAGATGGCAAGTTAGGGTTCTTGATGGTCGCAAAGATGTTCCCGGTCGTTTGTTGATAATCTTCAGCATAGGCGCTGACTGTCCGCGAGGAGTAGTAAGAGAAAGATACGAAATCCACCGGCGCAGAAGCCAGGATGTCTTTGTCCTCCTGCTCCATCTTGATCTCCAAGCCTTCCCGCTCAAATTTCTTAAGCGCGTAATTCGGGTATTTTCCGCGCGCCTGGACATCGATGAAGAAGTAACCTTCACGGTCGCGATCGATCGCTTCCTTATAATCTTCCGGACGGCACATGTAGGGGTAATGATTCCCACCAGCCAACATGCAGCCCACTTTGTTGTTCGGATCGATTTCATGGGCGATCTTTGTGGCGGCTGCACTGGCGACCAACTGATGATGGGCAGCCTGATATTTGACCTGATTCTCGTTCTCGCCCTCTTCAAAGACGATGCCGCCGCCGACGAAAGGTTGGTGGAGCAGAATATTGATCTCATTGATCGTCAGCCAATAATTCACCAATCCTTTGTAACGCGTCAAGACGGTTCTTGCATATTTAGTGTAAAAATCAATCAAATCGCGGTTACGCCATGAGCCATAATGCTTGATCAGATGCAAAGGCACATCGAAATGAGCGATCGTGACTAAAGGTTCAATCTCATACTTCCGCAGCTCCTTGAAAACATTCTCGTAGAAGCGCAACCCTTCCTCATTCGGCTCCTGATCGTCCCCATTCGGAAAGATCCTCGACCAGGACAAGGACATCCGATACACTTTGAATCCCATCTCTGCGAACAGTTTGATGTCCTCCTTGTAGCGATGGTACATATCGATCGCCTCTTTCGCGGGATAATAATGCTCCTCATCCCACTCCAACATCTTTTGCTTACCGGCTGCGATCAGCTTGCGATCGGATCCGGTCGGCATCACATCCACGTTCGACAACCCTCTTCCGCCTTCAAGAACGCCTCCTTCGGCCTGATTGGCGGCACTTGCTCCGCCCCATAGAAAATCTTTTGGTAATGCCATCCTATAAATTCCTCCTGATTAAATGTGAACCGTCAGCATCACATTATCGCTATTTTTAATTCCCAGAGCACCGTGTTTTACGTCGCTATAGTTTCCAGTATTCGTTACGACCACTGGTGTTTGAATTACGTAACCGGCTTCCCTGATGCTTTCCAGATCAAACGTCAACAGGGTCTGGCCTTGCTTGATTTTGTCCCCTTGCTTGACATGAGCTTCGAAAAATTTCCCGTTTAAGTCGACCGTGTTCAACCCTACGTGAATCAGCAGTTCCACGCCGTCATTGGACAGAAGACCGATGGCATGCTTTGTCGGGAACAAACTGACTACTTCACCGTCAAAAGGCGCAATGACTTTTCCTTCAACAGGTTCAAAGGCTACCCCTTTACCTAACATTCCAGCAGAAAAGGCTTCATCCTGCACTTCAGACAGCGGCAGCATTTCTCCGTTGATTGGGCTGTTGATGCTGACAGGTGCAACTTGGATAGTTTGATTCACTGTCGATTCTTGCGCTTCCCCATTATCAGCAACCACAATCGCTTTCTCATATTTCAAACTCAACAAGTAAGTTGCGATGGCTGTCGTGACTGCACTGATGGCAATGGCGATGAGGATATTGTACAGGTTTGAAATATCTTCCCCGATATACAAAGGAATCGCCGGCAAACCGGATGAACCTGTCGCATATCTCGAAGCCCCGCTCAAACCAGCATACAATCCACCAGCGCCCCCACCGATCATCGTTGCAATCAGCGGATATTTTTTCGGCAAAGCGATACCGTACAACGCCGGTTCCGTAATACCCATCAAAGCAGTGATCCCGCTTGATGTGCCAAGCAGCTTTTCGGACTGTACTTTTGTGACACGGCTTGTGACCAGTGCGGCAACGCCTGTCGCGATATTCGAAACCATCGCGCCCGGTCCAAAAATATTCGCATATCCGACAGAAGTCAATTGGATGACGTCCAATGGGCCAACGCTTGTATGGATACCGAACATAACCATGATCGGCAAGAATGTTCCGACGATGACTGCCGGTGCCCAAGGAGCAACGCCACGGATGATCTCAAATGCCAAAGCGATGTATTCACCCACATAAGATCCGATCGGTCCGACAGCTACTAACGCGACGACGCCTGTCAACAGGATCGTGAACATCGGAACGAAAACGATTTTGACTGCATTCGGAATGACGCGGTTAAAGAATCTTTCGATGTAAGACTGGACGATGACGATCAGCAAAATCGGAATGACACTGGATCCGTAATTCACCAGGCGCATCGGCATGGCGAAAATTTCCACCGGATTCCCTTCCGTGATCAATCTTCCCATATTTGGATGCAGCAGCACGCCGGCCAAAGCCATCGCAAGATAAGGACTGCATTTCAATTTTCTGGCTGCTGTGGAAGCCAACAGGAACGGCAGGAAATAGAAAACGGCATCAGCCATGAAATTGATTACGAAATACGTTTGGCTCTCATTGGAAATAACTTTGAACAATACCAATAATGCAAGTAACGCTCTGATCATACCGGCTCCACTTATCGCAGGGATGATCGGTGTGAAGGCTGAAGAAATGAATTCGACTGCCAAAAGGGCAGCATTTTTCTTTTTGCTGTCCGAAACGTCGGCTGTCTCAGTCATTTCCCCCAGCAACGGTTGGATCTCATCGTATACCTCACTGACATGCGTGCCGATCACAACCTGAAATTGCCCTCCGCTGTTGATGACTCCCGCAACTCCGTTCAATGCTTTCAATTCAGCTGTATTTGCTTTTGATGCCTCATAAAGATCAAAACGAAGTCTGGTCTGACAATGTATCAGATTACGGACATTTTTTTCTCCTCCAACCAATCCAACGATTTCTTTCGCTAACTGTTCGTACTTTTTACTCATCCGGGAAACCCCTCTCCTTTTTTGAATAGCGCGCTTTCGCTTTACATATCGACTATACTTCTTGAGCGGAACGCTTACAATAAAACGGAGCCAAGTCGGAACAGCGTTTCATGGAAACGTTCAACTTCATTGGAATACGCGAAATTATGCGAAACGTTTTCATAAAATTTCATTAAAGAAGAAGCTTTCTGATATAATACATGTTGAAGCATATCGCAGCTGCAGAATACAAATGTGAATCGGAGGTGGATCCATGAAACTGCTGCAAAAAATCGAGGAGTACACAATCCTGTACACAGACTCCCGGTCACAAATAGCCGAGTTCATAATGCAGAACAAAATCAAACTGAACCAATACTCGATGAACGACATCTCTCAACAAACCTACTCATCAAAGGCCACACTGGTGAGGTTCGCCAAATCATTGGGATTCAGCGGTTGGACGGAATTGATCCGGACACTGATCGAAGAAATCCGTTACGAAGAAATTCATTATTCCGACATCAGTCCCAATATTCCTTTCGATAGAAACGATTCCTTCTCCGAAATCATCAAAAAAATCGCTACGATCCAAGTCGAAAGTATCCACGATACCGCCGACCGTTTCGACTCCATTGTCCTTGAAAAAGCAGTCGATAAATTGGTCGGTGCCAACAGAATCGTTGTGCTGGGGATGAGTCCGAATAATTTGCTGGCACAACTGTTCCGCAGAAAGATGATCTCAATCGGAAAAATTGTGGAAGTGGCGGCTCCTGGGGAAACCGGCATGATTGCTTATTCTCTCACCAATAGAGATGCTGCAATCTTGATATCCTACGCGGGAAATGATGTTTCACGCGAACCAATGAAGTTCATTCCAGAAATGAAAGAAAAAGGAGTCAAACTGATCGGCATCACCAGTGACGGGAACAATTACATGAGGAAAGAAATCGATACCGTCCTGACCATCTCCTCCAGGGAGGGCCTCTACAAAAAAATCAGCAGTTTCTCGACCGAAGAATCCATCCTTTTCCTTCTGAACGTTCTTTATGCAGGCTATTTCTCAAAAGATTACCTGAATAATTACAGTTACAAATTGAAAAATTCTACAAGACTTGAAGAACCACGCCGTATCCGTCAGTTGGATCTGAAGGAATAAAAGGAACATTCATTTTTGATCACATACAGAAAAAACCATTCGTCGCACTCATTGCGATGAATGGTTTTTATTTGGAAGCGACGGGCACTCCTGCCCATCATTACTTTCGTTCGATCTAGATTCTGGAAAGCTCCAGATAAAACGGAACGATATCCACAAAGCTGCTATCATCCATTTTGAAGCCTCCCGGAATGGTCCCCAACTCTTTGAAGCCCAACTTTTTATAAAGATGGATCGCTCCTTTGTTGTTGGCAACTACAGCATTGAACTGCATGATGCGGAACCCTGATTCCTTAGCCATCTCTAGTGAATGAAGCACAAGTTTTTCGCCGATATGCTTCCCTCTTTGATCAGCATTAACAGCGTAAGAGGCATTCGCGATGTGACCGCAACGTCCGATATTGTTGGGATGAAGAATATACAAACCAACTATTGCACCGTCTTCTTCCGCAACTCCGGAAAATGTCTGTTCCGCGAAAAAGGCTGTTGCTTCCTTCATTGACAAACCGTTTTCTTGGGGGAAATACTGGCCTTCCTTGACCACGTGATTCCAAATTTCGGACATGCTCCCCAAATCATTGTCATTATATTTCCGGATAATGATACTCATCAACCACTACCTTCTTTCTCACATAAATTCACTGATAATATTATAACCCACAATGCGATTCACTGTAGAGTAGAGGACTGATTTCTAACAACGACTCCTTAGCGGGTCGTTGTTTTACTTTCAGCTCCCCCTCATCAAACCGTACGTGAAGTTTTCCCTCATACGGCTTTCCGACATTCTTCGTCATGTGCATTACGGTCATACAACCGACAGTTTCTTAAGCCTATATTTGGTCATTTCTCTCACTATGCTCAGATTGCTCCGTTTATTCTTGTTATTTCTCCGTTTGTTGTAGTGTAGTGTCAGCAATTCCAGAATGTACCAGTCGATCCGATTTAGCCACCTCGTGGCAATTGGTGAAATGCGATAGTAATTTCGCATTCCAACAACCTTGCGGTTGATACCGTCAATCAAGTCCATTGTATTGCAGACCAACTTACTCCTTGGAGATATATAATCTTTAAACGTTTGTCTCATCTTTTTCATAGCTCCCTTTTTAGGGATGTGCTCGAGAAAGTACATCACTTGTCCGTTTTTCTTCCTTTTTGGGAACTTTCTATTGTGGAATCCTAGGAAGTCAAATCCTCCCTTGTCATCCCAGATATTAACCAACCTACTCTTGTCCAGATTCATCTCCAGTTCGAGCTTTTGGAAAACTGCCTTAAGAATCTGGATACTCTGTATCGCATCCTTCTTCGTGTGGCATAGTATGACCATGTCGTCTGCGTAACGCACTAACGTCCCCAGACTGGCATACCGCTTTTCCCAAATTGTATCCAGATAGTTCAGGTATATGTTCGCCAATAACGGTGAAATTACCCCGCCCTGAGGCGATCCCAGAAAAGAAGGTTTCAACTCCTTCTCATCAAGCACCCCTACCTTCAACCACTGCCGAATCAGTTTCAGTACCCTTCTATCCGAGACACGCTGTTTCACCAGTTTCATCAATTTGTCATGGTGAATATTGTCAAAGTATCCTTTTATATCTATATCCACCACCCAATAGCTTTTCTGGCTGGCTTTGCGAATCGCCTTCATAGCCTGATGGGCGTTCCGGTTTGGACGGAACCCATAGGATGAATCTTTAAACATCGTTTCGAAGATTGGTTCTATCACCATCTTTGTTGCCTGTTGAACAACCCTGTCTTCGATTGTCGGTATCCCTAAGGGACGCATATCTTTTGAATTTCCTTTTGGAATCCACACTCTTTTAACCGGCTGAGGTTGATATGTCTGGTTTTTCAGTTTCAGATACAAGCTGTTCAGGAAGTTATTTTCACCGATTTCGTCTTGGATATAATCGAAGGTCAGCCTGTCCACACCTGCACTGCCCTTGTTAGCTTTCACTTTCAGCCACGCCGTTTTGAGTATGTCCGGACGGTAAATCTTATCATATAGTGCATGAAACTTTCGTTTCGGTTGTGCCTTGGCACAGTGATATAGCATCTGTCCGAAGAACTCCGCTTTTTGTTTCAACATGGTATTAGTCATTTGTTTGACATTCATATACAGAATCCTCCTTTCAAATGTACTGAATGAAGTAAGGAACCTTCCCTAAAACAAGTTTTGTTGTCTTGATTATCATTGGTACTATGTTCCCCTCCGACTCCCTTCCGCCTTGTCCTCACTTCGGTTGCCCTTATAGATTTCAACTTTACTTCCTTCGGAAGTGGCGGGGAGGGTCTCCCCAGTTCCGTAAATTACTTTCCCATCATGTCGCTTCCCATACTCCGAGAGATTCTTGAGTGCTGTTCCAAGTTCTATACACCGTCCATGGTCTTCGCCCAACATATAAAGGCTCGACTTCTCCTTGGCCGCAAAGCGGGTTCTTTTGACGAAGCTGCAGAATTCACTTTATGTTACAACCTGATGGCTTGCTTGCCCAACTTTCGTTGGTACTTTATCACAGAGCTTCAACCTTAGAATTTCTTCACCAGTTGTCTGATAGCTACCGAGCGCCTTGGCGCTTACTCGGACTGGACTTTCACCAGTTAGCAATTTACGGCTTGCTGGGCACGCATACCCAAAAAAATAAGCCCACAACGATGAAATCATCGTCGCAAGCTTATTTGTCTGATACCGGCGGCCGGGGTCGAACCGGCACGCCCTCGCGGGCACTGGATTTTGAGTCCAGCGCGTCTGCCAATTCCGCCACGCCGGCATGATAATAAATTAATTACGATAGATCACCTATCGGAAAGGCGGTAACCGGATTTGAACCGGTGATAGAGGTTTTGCAGACCTGTGCCTTACCACTTGGCTATACCGCCGAGATATTGCTATTTGAAAAAACTGGGCTAGCTGGATTCGAACCAACGAATGACAGAGTCAAAGTCTGTTGCCTTACCGCTTGGCGATAGCCCAATAAAGAGGGCGACCGATGGGAATTGAACCCACGAATGCCGGATCCACAAACCGGTGCGTTAACCACTTCGCCACGATCGCCATGATATTAAGTTAAACAACAGGGGTAGTAGGAATTGAACCCACACTGACGGTTTTGGAGACCGTAGTTCTACCTTTAAACTATACCCCTATGGAACCAACCATGAATTTTAATCAAAAAAATGGAGGGAGGCAGATTCGAACTGCCGAACCCGAAAGAGCGGATTTACAGTCCGCCGCGTTTAGCCACTTCGCTATCCCTCCATCATATAAAAAATGGTCCGAGACGGATTCGAACCGCCGACACCTTGAGCTTCAATCAAGTGCTCTACCAACTGAGCTATCAGACCAAAATAAAATTAAAAACGGCTCCGACGGGATTTGAACCCGCGATCTCCTGCGTGACAGGCAGGCATGTTGACCCCTACACCACGGAACCAATGGAGGTTGACGGGATCGAACCGCCGACATCCTGCTTGTAAGGCAGACGCTCTCCCAGCTGAGCTAAACCTCCATAATGCTGGTGATTATGATCCGTACGGGAATCGAACCCGTGTTACCGCCGTGAAAGGGCGGTGTCTTAACCGCTTGACCAACGGACCATTATTTTTATTATATTGGGAAAACGGAGAGTAAGGGATTCGAACCCTTGAGACAGTTTAACCCGCCTACACGATTTCCAATCGTGCTCCTTCGGCCGCTCGGACAACTCTCCAAGTTCCGATAAAATCTTATTCATATCAAATGCATGAGACTTAACCGAAAAACTCCGCAAGTAGGACTCGAACCTACGACATCATGATTAACAGTCATGCGCTACTACCAACTGAGCTATTGCGGAAAAGCAAAAAGCGCGGCAACGTCCTAGTCTCACAAAGGGAAACCCTTCACTACAATCGGCGCTAAGAAGCTTAACTTCTGTGTTCGAGATGGGAACAGGTGTGACCTTCTTGCCATCGTCACCGCACATTTTTAATTAGAGAACGTTGTTCTCTCAAAACTGAATCTACAAAATTAAAGGGAACCCGAAAACACCGCTTGAGTTTTCTTCTTTTTAAAAATTGGTTAAGTCCTCGACCGATTAGTATTGGTCCGCTCCATACATCGCTGTACTTCCACTCCCAACCTATCTACCTGATCATCTCTCAGGGGTCTTACTCACTTAAAGTGATGGGAAATCTCATCTTGAGGGGGGCTTCACGCTTAGATGCTTTCAGCGTTTATCCCGTCCACACATAGCTACCCAGCGATGCTCTTGGCAGAACAACTGGTACACCAGCGGTGTGTCCATCCCGGTCCTCTCGTACTAAGGACAGCTCCTCTCAAATTTCCAACGCCCGCGACGGATAGGGACCGAACTGTCTCACGACGTTCTGAACCCAGCTCGCGTACCGCTTTAATGGGCGAACAGCCCAACCCTTGGGACCGACTACAGCCCCAGGATGCGATGAGCCGACATCGAGGTGCCAAACCTCCCCGTCGATGTGAACTCTTGGGGGAGATAAGCCTGTTATCCCCAGGGTAGCTTTTATCCGTTGAGCGATGGCCCTTCCATGCGGAACCACCGGATCACTAAGCCCGACTTTCGTCCCTGCTCGACTTGTAGGTCTCGCAGTCAAGCTCCCTTCTGCCTTTACACTCTACGAATGATTTCCAACCATTCTGAGGGAACCTTTGGGCGCCTCCGTTACATTTTTGGAGGCGACCGCCCCAGTCAAACTGCCCGTCTGACACTGTCTCCCTGCTCGCTAAGAGCAGCGGGTTAGAGTGGTCATATCACAAGGGTAGTATCCCACCGTTGCCTCCTCCGAGACTGGCGTCCCGGTATCTTCGGCTCCTACCTATCCTGTACATGTGATACAAACACGCAATATCAAACTGCAGTAAAGCTCCATGGGGTCTTTCCGTCCTGTCGCGGGTAACCAGCATCTTCACTGGTACTATAATTTCACCGAGTCTCTCGTTGAGACAGTGCCCAAATCGTTACGCCTTTCGTGCGGGTCGGAACTTACCCGACAAGGAATTTCGCTACCTTAGGACCGTTATAGTTACGGCCGCCGTTTACTGGGGCTTCAATTCAAAGCTTCGCTTGCGCTAACCTCTCCTCTTAACCTTCCAGCACCGGGCAGGCGTCAGCCCCTATACGTCATCTTTCGATTTTGCAGAGACCTGTGTTTTTGATAAACAGTCGCTTGGGCCTATTCACTGCGGCTGACCTTGCGGTCAGCACCCCTTCTCCCGAAGTTACGGGGTCATTTTGCCGAGTTCCTTAACGAGAGTTCTCTCGCACACCTTAGGATTCTCTCCTCAACTACCTGTGTCGGTTTGCGGTACGGGCAGTTACTTTCTCACTAGAAGCTTTTCTTGGCAGTGTGACATCAGGAACTTCGCTACTAAATTTCGCTCCCCATCACAGCTTGTCCTTGAGAGAAAAAGCATTTCACTCGTTCTCAGACTTGCTGCTTGGACACACATTTCCGATCGTGTGCATTCCTTAGCCTCCTGCGTCCCTCCATCGCTCAAACAAAAGCAACTGGTACAGGAATATCAACCTGTTGTCCATCGCCTACGCCTATCGGCCTCAGCTTAGGTCCCGACTAACCCTGGGAGGACGAGCCTTCCCCAGGAAACCTTAGTTATTCGGTGGACGGGATTCTCACCCGTCTTGCGCTACTCATACCGGCATTCTCACTTCTAAGCGCTCCACCAGTCCTCACGATCTGGCTTCGATGCCCTTAGAACGCTCTCCTACCACGGAACCCATTGGGTTCCATCCACAGCTTCGGTGATCTGTTTAGCCCCGGTAAATTTTCGGCGCAGGGTCACTCGACTAGTGAGCTATTACGCACTCTTTAAATGATGGCTGCTTCTGAGCCAACATCCTAGTTGTCTGTGCAACCCCACATCCTTTTCCACTTAACAGATACTTTGGGACCTTAGCTGGTGGTCTGGGCTGTTTCCCTTTTGACTACGGATCTTATCACTCGCAGTCTGACTCCCGGATCTAAATCAATGGCATTCGGAGTTTATCTGAATTCGGTAACCCGAGAAGGGCCCCTAGTCCAAACAGTGCTCTACCTCCATGATTCGCATATCCGAGGCTAGCCCTAAAGCTATTTCGGAGAGAACCAGCTATCTCCAAGTTCGATTGGAATTTCTCCGCTACCCACACCTCATCCCCGCACTTTTCAACGTGCGTGGGTTCGGTCCTCCAGTGCGTATTACCGCACCTTCAACCTGGACATGGGTAGGTCACTTGGTTTCGGGTCTACGACCTCATACTTATTCGCCCTATTCAGACTCGCTTTCGCTGCGGCTCCGTCTTTTCAACTTAACCTCGCATGAAATCGTAACTCGCCGGTCCATTCTACAAAAGGTACGCCATCACCCATTAACGGGCTTTGACTACTTGTAGGCACACGGTTTCAGGTACTGTTTCACTCCCCTTCCGGGGTGCTTTTCACCTTTCCCTCACGGTACTGGTTCACTATCGGTCACTAGGGAGTATTTAGCCTTGGGAGATGGTCCTCCCGGATTCCGACGGAATTTCTCGTGTTCCGCCGTACTCAGGATACTGGTAGAGCTGATTTGGATTTCGCATACGGGGCTATTACCCTATCTTGCGCAACTTTCCAGTTGGCTTCTGCTATCCATTGCAGTCTCATGTCCCAGTCCTACAACCCCAAAGAGCAAGCTCTTTGGTTTGGGCTTTTCCCGTTTCGCTCGCCGCTACTAAGGGAATCGAATTTTCTTTCTCTTCCTGCAGGTAATGAGATGTTTCAGTTCCCTGCGTGTTCCTCGATACACCTATGTATTCAGTGTAACGTAATATCCTATCAAAGATATTGGGTTGCCCCATTCGGAAATCTCCGGATCAAAGCTTACTTACAGCTCCCCGGAGCATATCGGTGTTAGTCCCGTCCTTCATCGGCTCCTAGTGCCTAGGCATCCACCGTGCGCCCTTATTCACTTAACCTATGGTTAAGCTCGCCATTGCTGGCTTGCTAACTTATTTCGTTAAAAACTCATTTAAGTCAACTTAAAACGCGGTAAAATGTTTAGGTTTCTTACTTTATTTTTGTAGTATTCAGTTTTCAAAGAACAAATTTTTCTTGCTTGAGAGATTGATCTCTCAAAACTGAACAAAGAATGATTGAACCAAGCAAGGATTCCATTATATTCCTTAGAAAGGAGGTGATCCAGCCGCACCTTCCGATACGGCTACCTTGTTACGACTTCACCCCAATCATCTGTCCCACCTTAGGCGGCTGGCTCCATAAAGGTTACCTCACCGACTTCGGGTGTTACAAACTCTCGTGGTGTGACGGGCGGTGTGTACAAGACCCGGGAACGTATTCACCGCGGCGTGCTGATCCGCGATTACTAGCGATTCCGGCTTCATGCAGGCGAGTTGCAGCCTGCAATCCGAACTGAGAATGGCTTTAAGAGATTCGCTTGACCTCGCGGTCTTGCTGCTCGTTGTACCATCCATTGTAGCACGTGTGTAGCCCAGGTCATAAGGGGCATGATGATTTGACGTCATCCCCACCTTCCTCCGGTTTGTCACCGGCAGTCTCATTAGAGTGCCCAACTGAATGCTGGCAACTAACAATAGGGGTTGCGCTCGTTGCGGGACTTAACCCAACATCTCACGACACGAGCTGACGACAACCATGCACCACCTGTCACTTTGTCCCCGAAGGGAAAGTCCTATCTCTAGGATTGTCAAAGGATGTCAAGACCTGGTAAGGTTCTTCGCGTTGCTTCGAATTAAACCACATGCTCCACCGCTTGTGCGGGTCCCCGTCAATTCCTTTGAGTTTCAGCCTTGCGGCCGTACTCCCCAGGCGGAGTGCTTAATGCGTTAGCTGCAGCACTGAAGGGTGGAAACCCTCCAACACTTAGCACTCATCGTTTACGGCGTGGACTACCAGGGTATCTAATCCTGTTTGCTCCCCACGCTTTCGAGCCTCAGCGTCAGTTACAGACCAGAGAGTCGCCTTCGCCACTGGTGTTCCTCCATATATCTACGCATTTCACCGCTACACATGGAATTCCACTCTCCTCTTCTGCACTCAAGTTCCCCAGTTTCCAATGACCTTCCACGGTTGAGCCGTGGGCTTTCACATCAGACTTAAGGAACCGCCTGCGCTCGCTTTACGCCCAATAAATCCGGACAACGCTTGCCACCTACGTATTACCGCGGCTGCTGGCACGTAGTTAGCCGTGGCTTTCTGGTCAGATACCGTCAAGGCTGGAGCAGTTACTCTCCAACTTGTTCTTCTCTGACAACAGAGTTTTACGATCCGAAAACCTTCTTCACTCACGCGGCGTTGCTCCGTCAGACTTTCGTCCATTGCGGAAGATTCCCTACTGCTGCCTCCCGTAGGAGTTTGGGCCGTGTCTCAGTCCCAATGTGGCCGATCACCCTCTCAGGTCGGCTACGTATCATCGTCTTGGTGAGCCGTTACCTCACCAACTAACTAATACGCCGCGGGTCCATCCATAAGCGACAGCACAAAGGCCGTCTTTCCTTTCCCGATCATGCGATCAAGAAAACTATGCGGTATTAGCACCCGTTTCCGGATGTTATCCCCCTCTTATGGGCAGGTTACCCACGTGTTACTCACCCGTTCGCCACTATCTTCTCAGCGGAAGCAAGCTTCCATAGAAAAGACCGTTCGACTTGCATGTATTAGGCACGCCGCCAGCGTTCGTCCTGAGCCAGGATCAAACTCTCATGTAATGTGGGCTCTTGTACAGAAACCCTCATGAAAAGCTGAATAGCTCTTAATTTCTTGCTGACTTTATGTTTGCGATACTATGTATCGCCTTCGTTTGCCTCGACCGAAATCGAAGCTCCCTGCACATTTGGTTCGTTCATTCTTTGTTCAGTTTTCAAAGGTCAATCGCGCATCACGTATTACGTGATTGCTTATTCATATTATCACGGTCACCGCATCTTGTCAACAGCTTTTAAAAATTAAATTTCAAACTGTTTGTCGGATGAATCAGCAACTTTCATATGATAACATCGTTTCATCTTGCTGTCAACAATGATTTTTATGTTGTCGTCGCCTTACAAAAGACAACTTCATAATACTATCATCATTTAAAACCTGTGTCAAACAGATTTCAAAACAAAACGCATCGGATTACCGAGGAACTAAACTTTACCACAAAAATGTAAGCCTTGTCAACAGCAGTGCATCGGCATTATTACGGATCCGTCATCTCCCGGAAAACCTGATAAGTTTTTCAAATTAAGGCATAAATACACTGTGTTTCCCGATAGGAATGCTGAAGCAGCACTCCAAAATTAAAGAGGCAACCTCAAATTGCGAGGCTGCCTCACTTCATGCTTGTAGCACTAGTTCCTTTTAATTTATCTACCAACATTGTAGCCGTTGGTATTTAAAGTTAATGTTCGTTGACATGATCTTCGTTCATGTGAGTCTTGCAAACTTCCGGACTTCTTTTCCACTGAATGAGGAACATGGCCACAATATGAAGTTGTACAACTGAAGATTCATCAAACATTTAAACGGGGCATCTCGCCGCTCACATTTAAACATGAACCTTCTTCGAGATAACATTTTAAGTTTACTCGCCTAAAATGTTTCTCACTTCTGAACCTTTATCCATCCTATTACGGTTTTAACTTCACAGGTTAAATCAATTTTTCATAGTTTTTCAAGCTACTCTAAATCTTTTCTGCTGCTGGGTTACTTTTTTCATTCAATCTGTCATGTTGAATCTTTTCTAGATTTTTCGGGTCTATACTTAAAGTCTCTACTCGATCATGAATGAAATTAAAACCATAAACTGCAAGAACTTCAATTGGTTCTATGTAAAGAATTCATTTTATACGACCCTTTCGGATCATATACCCTTCTTTCTTTACACTGTAATAATAACATGAAAGCGCTTGCTTTGCAAGTGGATGTTGCCCATTTTTTAAAAATATTTTGAATTTTTTTGTTCTTCTCCAAGCTTTTGGCTGACTTTAAGGCTATAAATCCTAACGCCCGCATCAAAAGGACTTAGGGGCCACCTCCCGGCAGCCCCAACTCCATCACGGCTTAATGACGACGGCTTCCCTTCACCTGAACCAATTCATCATACAAGTATACAGCAAGCTCCGGCCCTTCCTCAACGGTAAGGATCACTTCTCCCTCATTCACTTCCACATCAAGCAGGCTGCCGCGGAAATTGATCTTAAAGTCATAGCCTTGCCAATTTTTCGGAACGAAAGGTTTAAAGTGCAGGAAGCCCTCTTTCACGCGCATTCCGGCAAAGCCTTGGACGATAGCCAACCAGGCGCCGCTCATCGAAGTGATGTGGAGCCCGTCATCCGTGTCATTATTGTAGTTGTCCAGATCCAACCTTGCGGTGCGCGCGTACAATTCGACCGCTTTTTCTTCTTTGCCGAGTTCCGCAGCCAAAACAGCATGCACAGACGGTGACAAAGAAGATTCATGCACAGTCATCGGTTCATAGAAATCAAAATTTCGTCTCTTTTCTTCCATGCTGTAGCGGTCGTTCAGGAAGTAGATGCTCTGCAGGACATCCGCTTGTTTGATGAACGGAGAGCGCAGGATTTTATCCCAAGACCAGTGCTGATTCAATGGCCTTTCGCTCGGATCCAACGTATCGGCCGGGCGAAGGTCTTTATCCAGGAATGTATCGTGCTGGACAAAAACGCCCAGTTCCTCATCATACGGATAATACATCCGCGCAATGATATCCTGCCAATGATCCGTTTCCGTTTCCGTCAGGCCGTGATCTGCCCATTTTTCCGGGGACGCTTTCTTGAGCGCGTCCAGCGTGTACTGCAGCGTCCAAGTCGCCATATTATTGGTGTGGTAATTATTGCTTACGTTGTTTTCGTATTCATTCGGTCCGGTCACGCCATGGATCATGTATTTTTGATTGCGTTTGGAAAAATGGACTCGATCCGCCCAGAACCGGGAAATCCCGACAAGGACATCGATTCCCGTCTCGACTAGGTAGCTTTCATCGCCAGTATAATTTGTGTAATTATGGATGGCATGCGCGATTGCCCCGTTGCGGTGGATTTCTTCGAAAGTGATTTCCCACTCATTGTGGCATTCGATTCCCGTGAAAGTGACCATCGGATACAATGCGCCTTTCAACCCCTGCTGGCGCGCGTTATGGTAGGCACCCGGCAACTGCTGATGGCGATAGCGCAACAATTGGCGGGTCCCTTTCGGTTCGGCCACGGAAAGGTACATCGGCACCATGTATGCCTCCGTATCCCAATAGGTGGCGCCGCCGTATTTTTCTCCTGTGAAGCCTTTCGGTCCGATATTCAAGCGTTCATCCTCTCCATAATAAGTAGAAAACAGTTGGAAAAGATTGAAGCGGATTCCCTGCTGCGCTTCATCATCGCCCGTTATTTTCACGTCCGCTTTCATCCATCTCGCTTCCCAAGCATGTTCATGTTCGGCGAGCAAAAGATCGTAGCCTGCCTCAGCTGCTTCACTGGCCATCTTCTTGGCGATGAACGCCTGCTCGGCATCCGGAATGTCCCGGCTGGTGACGACGGCCACGTACTTGTCCAAGACTGCCGTTTCGCCTGCGGAAACGATCCCGGAAAAAGTTTCTTCTACTAAAAGCCCGCTTTCAATGCTGCCCGTCTGTCCCAATCCGTAAATACGGTTGCTCATCGCTGCTGTGACCGTGAACTGCTCGATACCGAACGGATTCGGAATCGTTTTGGCGCTCAGGCTGACTGGCGCATCCAGCGTACGGCCGGCCTCCTCCCAGAACATCTCCTCGTAATTCGCATCTTCGTTCGTCACGTTACCGTCCAGACGCGGATGGAATTCCAGGTCAGCGGACCCTTTCAGCACTTCTGCCGTTACCCGCAAAAGGCAAAGTTCCTTCTGCGAGGTGCTGACGAAGCGTTGGAAAGTGAACTTGATTTCTGCAGCATCTCCCTCGCTTTTCCAAATGAAGCTGCGGTTCAATACGCCTCGGCGCATGTCCAATTCCATATGAAAATCCGCGACAGGCTGCTTCGCCAAATCAAGCGGTTCTCCATCGATGAGGATGCCGACAGCAATGAAGTTCATGGCGTTGATGACTTTGCCGAAGTATTCCGGATATCCGTTCTTCCACCAGCCCACACGCGTTTTGTCGGGATACCAGATGCCCGCCAAGTAGGTCCCTTCATGGGTATCGCCTGAGTAGCCTTCCTCAAAATTTCCGCGCATCCCCATATACCCATTGCCGATCGCGGTCAGGCTTTCCTGCAGCCGTTTCTCTTCTTTATCCAGTACAGCTGTCTTTATTTTCCATGGATCGATATCAAACAGTCTTTTCATGAACAGTCCTTCTTTCCGAGATCAGATGCCGGTCCTTCGCGGAGCCCGCATAAGAATGATTGTTTTGATGACTCCATTATCCCAATTTTGACCGTCTCAATGCAAGCGCAATCACAGCTTGCACTGCAATATTTCCATTTTATTCCAAACCTTTTTTCTGCGCGATCAGACTTCTGTCAGCAGCGCTTCGCCGTAGCTCTTGATCAGGATCGGCGTACTTCGGGTTTCCAGCAACCCTTCACGGACTTGGTACTCTTGGTCATCCAGCAGATTCCGGTAATCACCGTCAGGCAAATCGACGGCGACGTTGGCCGCTTTCCCGTCCAGGCAGAAGATGCCTGTCAGCCTTTCATTTCCGTGCCGGTAATGGCCGATCACCGTCTCCGATCCGGTGGCTGCCGTCAGGTCATAACTCCCCTCCCGAACTGCCGCTTCCCTTTTGAAACGTTGCAGCCCCTGCAGCAAAGGCGTCAGATCCTCATCATGAGTCCACGCAATCGGATCCTTTTCGAACAGATCCGGCAGATGCGCCGTCGCGGTCTCCTGTCCACCGAAGAGCAGCAGGGTCCCTTTCTGGAAGTAGGTAAAGGCAGTCCAATTCCGCAGCCTGCCGATGTCTTCGACTTTTGAGCGGATGCGCGGATGATCATGGTTCTCCAGGAAACGCAGTTTGACATAGTTCACGGGGTAGATGCCGTCCTGGAACAAAAGGACATCCAGATAATTTTTGAGGCTGATTTCTCCCCAAAAGTAAGCTTGTTGAAAATCGTGCACATCATAGTCGTAGGTGATGTCGAAGGCTTCATACAATTCGCTGTCGGAATGGCCGATATTGCCGCGATCCCTATTCATCCTCAGAAAACTAGGATGGACCGATTCGGCCAACCAGACAACACCTGTTTTGACTTCCGCGACTTCCTTTCTGGCACGCACCCAAAAGTCCACAGGTACGAGACTCGCCACATCGCAACGGAAGCCATCCACGATTGTTGCCCATTGCTTCAATGTTTCAATCTGATAATCCCACAATTCCGGATGGCTGTAGTCCAAGTCGACGATGTCGTACCACTCGCCGACTTTATTGCCCATTTCGCCGTTCGGCCTGCGGTAAAACCACTCCGGATGCTGTTCGACAAGCCGCGAATCCGGCGAAGTGTGGTTGTAGACGACATCGATCATCACCTTCATGCCCAGATCGCGGATTGCGGCGGCCAGCGCTTTGAAGTCGTCCATCGTTCCGTAGGCAGGATTGACGGCGCGGTAATCTTTGATGGCATAGGGACTGCCCTCCAATCCTTTGCGCTTCGTTTCGCCGATGGGATGGATCGGCATGAACCAGATGATGTCGGCCCCCAGCCCCTTGATCCGTGGCAGATCCGGGATGATGGCGTTAAAAGTCCCTTCAGGTGTGTGGTTACGCACATAAATGCAATAGATGATTTCATTCCGCAAGTTCAAGAATGTGTCTTTCGCCATAAGGATCCCCCTTAACTATTATTTTAGCTATTGTAAACGGTCTGGAAAACAGCTGCCCCGTAAGGCGCCAGATACAGCGTTTCCCCTTCCACCCAGTTCCCTTCATTCTGCAGCAGAATTTGGCGGTAACCATGGGGCTCCAACGGATGAAGCACGAATTCCTTTGGCTGGTCCGTGACGTTGCAGATGACCAGACCGACCTCTTTGTCCATAACCCGTTCATAGACATAGAAGTCATCGTGCGTATCCCAGAGATGACAGTCCCCACCGACGAACAGATCCGTCTGCTTCAGATCCAATACTTTCCGGTAAAAATGCAGGATACTGTCGGGATCGGCTTCTTCCGCCGCTACGTTATAATCCGGTTCGACATTGACGCCACTCCACGGGGTAACCGTCGAAAAACCCGCAAATGCCGACTGATCCCATTGCATCGCGCCCCGGCTGGCATCCTTGGAACTTTCCCGCAGATTGTAGAGAACCGCCTCTTCGCTGTACCCCAACGCCAGCGCATTTTTATAGAACGTCTGCGCTTCCGGCGATTTGAAATCTTTGATGTCGTTCAGGTATAGGTTCTTCATCCCAAGTTCTTCCCCGTTCAGGATGAAGGGGATGCCCTTCTGAAGATACATCAGAGCCGCCAGCATTTTCGCGCTGTTATCGCGGTGCTTGCTGTCGTCCCCGATCCGGGAAACGACCCGAGCCATATCATGATTGTTCCAATAGAGCGTCGGACCGCCTACATCCGCCATGACTTTCTGCCACTCCTGCAGATTTTTCTTGAAGGCGCCATAAATCAGTTTCGTCTTCTGCATATTTGGGGAAAGGCGCGGGTCTTTCGATTTTTCATCCATCGTGAAATAACGGAAAGTGATGACCGTATCGCAACCTCCGACAACCGGATCCGTATAGGAACGCGCCAGCTCGACGGTGGCCGAGGCTGCCTCCCCTACGATGAAGGTATCCGGATAGCGTTCCCGCAGAGTCGAGGTGAAGAATTTCATGTACTCGTTGATTTTCGGCAGATTTGCGTAATAGCTTTCAGCCAACCCGATTTCACCTTCATCCAGCCCTTCCACATCCGGAAAACCTTCTTCCTTTTGCAGATGGATGAATGCATCCAGACGGAAACCGTCGACACCTTTATCGAGCCAGAAAAAGGCGATGTCGACCATCGCGCGCCGCACTTCCGGATTGGCCCAATTCAGATCGGGCATTTCCTTCGCAAACAGATGGAAGTAATATTGATCGCCGGACGGTTCCTTTTCCCAGACAGTGCCGGTAAAAAAAGATTCCCAATTGTTCGGCAGATCTTTTCCGCCGTTTTTGCCGTCCGCCCAGATATAATGATCGCGGTAAGGATTGTCTTTCCCTTTCAACGCTTCCTGGAACCAAGGATGCTGGTCCGAAGTATGGTTCATCACAAAATCGAAGATGACTTTGATGCCGCGTTTGTGCGCCTCCAGGATCAGCTCTTCAATTTCAGCCATCGTCCCGAAAATCGGATCGATCTCCAGAAAATCGGAAATGTCATAGCCGTTGTCGACTTTCGGCGATTGGAAAATCGGATTGAGCCAAATCATATTGACGCCCAAATTTTGAATATAATCCAACCGGCTGATGACGCCGCGGATATCCCCGACACCATCCCCGTTGGAATCCTGGAAACTCATCGGGTACACTTGATACACAATCAATTCATGCCACCACTCACGCACATTGCCCATATCAAAAACCTCACTTTTTATGATAAAAAATAGCAGGAACAATACTTACCTTAAGCTTACCCAAAAGGCCTAATAAAAACAAATCACAGGATGTGATGATGCCTATACTTTGCAGCATTCCATCATTTTCTGTACGATTTTCCCTTTTTCTTGATATAATGATAAAATTAAGGAAATCAAACTAACTTACTCATCATCCAAAAGGGGTCCTCACTTATGAAAAAAACAATCGGATTCATCGGCAGCGGGAATATGGGCGGAGCCATCATCGGCGGGCTTGTCGGTTCTGCGCTTGTCGCACCTAACCAAGTCATCGTTTCCAGCCAAGATAACGAAAGCCTGCAAGCACTGAAGGAGCAACACGGCATCCGCATCGCGGCCGACAACAGACAGGTGGCAGCCGAAGCGGACATCCTCTTCTTGGCCGTCAAACCGAATGTCTACAACATCGTCATCGACGAAGTCAAAGCAGCCATCAAAGAGAACGTAGTCATCGTCACGATTGCAGCCGGAAAAAGCTTAAGCGATATCGAAGAACGCTTCGGCCGCAAAGTGAAAGTTGTCCGCGCCATGCCGAACACCCCTGCTTTGGTCGGCGAAGGCATGACCGGCATCTGCGCCAACGAAGTGGTGAACGTTGCAGAGTTGACGGATGTCAAAAACATCTTCGACAGCTTCGGCCGCAGCGAAATGGTTTCGGAATACATGATGGATGCGGTGACAGGCGTCAGCGGTTCATCCCCTGCCTTGGTATTCATGTTCATCGAATCTTTGGCCGATGGTGCCGTACGCGGCGGTATGCCTCGCCAACAGGCCTACAAATTTGCGGCACAGGCTGTCCTCGGTTCCGCAAAAATGGTGCTGGAAACCGGCAAACATCCAGGCGAACTCAAAGATATGGTCTGCTCTCCAGGCGGAACAACGATCGAAGCCGTTGCGGAATTGGAAAAAAATGGATTCCGCTCCGCTGTCATTTCGGCAGTCCAGACGACCATCGACAAATCCATCGCAATGAGCAACCCGAAAGAAAACTGAATCCATCCAAAACGAAACCCCTGAGCCGCTACATTAGCCCAGGGGTTTCATTTGTGATGCAAAAAAGCTCTCCCCCGGAAAATCCGATGAAGAGCTTATAACTATCTGCTTATTAATGATGGTGGTGATGATGCCCGGCAGCTTCGGCTCCATCATCGATATCTTCTTTTTGGACGCCTTTTTCCTGGCACTCAGGACAGATGCCGTAGACTTCCATGCGGTGATGGCTGACTTGGAAACCGGTCAAATTCTCGGCAACCATCTCCACATCATCCAATACCGGATAATAAAGGTCGACGATTTTTCCGCAACTTTCGCAGATAGCGTGGTAATGTTGCGTGTTGCTAAAGTCAAATCGGCTTGAAGCATCCCCATAAGCCAATTCCTTCACAAATCCGATTTTCACAAAAAGTCTCAAGTTGTTGTAAACAGTGGCTGCGCTCATATTCGGAAAACGATCGGCCAAAGCTTTGTAGATATCATCTGCTGTCGGATGCATCTTGGACTCGACCAAATATTCCAAAATCGCGTAACGTTGTGGTGTAATTCGGATATTTGCGTTTTTCATTTTTTCGATTGAATCATTTACGATTGTATGGTGCATGCTGTATCCCCCCTCTTCTGGAATAACTTGTATATGATAGTCATTATAATTTACATTTTGCTGAGTTCATCATATATCGATTTGCCGAAAATAGCAATACATAAGCCCTGAACATTCACAAAAAATGCTTACTTTTTATTATTTTGCCGCTGATGACAGCGGATGCAAAACGGTGCTTGAATCAGGATACTTTCATCCAATCTTTACACCGGCTCCTGATTGGTATATTCTTAACTTGAATCGCTATGATTAGTCATCTACACAAATTATTGACATGGAGCTGAAACTTATGAAACTTGGCGCCCGCACCTTTAAAACGGGTCTCGCCGTCGCACTATCTATGATCGTCGCCCAATACTTCCGATTCGAAGGAGGAGGTGTCATCGCAGGCATTGCAGCCATCTATTCCACCCAGCCTTCACTTGGCCGTTCCTATACCAACCTGAAGAGCCGGATCATGGCCAATACAATCGGTGGCTTGGTGGCCGTTTTCGTTGTCATGACGCTGGGATACAACATCTATCTCCTCGGTATTTCGGTCATGCTGTTGATCGCCATCCTGAATGCCCTCAAGCTCGAAGACGTGATCGGGCTGTCGATTGTGACATTGATCGTCATCATGGTCGGCACGGATGACAATTTGAAGTTAAGTGCCACCTACCGCGTATTGGAAACATTCATCGGCGTCATCATTGCCTTTTTGGTCAACACATTCGTCGCTCCACCGCGATACGACGAGCGCTTGTACCACACGGTGGATTATGCCACTACCGAGTTTCTGATTTGGATCCGTGCCGGTTTGCGCAAAAACACCGAGTACTCCATCATGAACAACGACCTGAAATGGGCGCGCACGCAGCTCAAAAAAATGGACAATCTCTATCAGTACTTGACCGAAAGCGGTCTGTTCAACAAAAAAAATAAGTACCAGAACAAAAAAATGCTGGTCGTCTACCGCAAAATGATCCAAACGACCCGCTCCGCCTTCCACGTCCTGGAAGTTCTTCACGATTACGAAAATGTTTTTTATCAGTTCCCTGTCGAAATGCGCGTCATGATCCGTGAACGCCTGGAAACCTTGATGAGCGGGCATGAACAGATCATGCTGAAATTCAGCGGACGTGTCCGGGCTAATCAAGTCAACTTCTTTGAAGCTGATAAAGCCCAACGCCATGAAATGATGGACGTCTTTTTCCAGCGCGCCCAGGAAGAAAGTGATTTCGGCAAATACAGCAGTTCCGAAAGCTACGGCATCATCCATCTGATGAGTGCCATCCTGGCATACGAGGACGATTTGGTCCACTTCAACAAATTGGTCCGCAGCTACAAAGCGACTCCGGGCAATAAATCAAAAAACATCAATAATATCGAAGACATCATCCACTAGAAGGCATATTCTGTTTGTTCAGGATCTGCAAAAAAAGGCGCGCCACCGACCAGAGAGTACTCTTGGTCGGTGGCGCGTCTCTTTTATTTATTCTGGAAACATTTTTTGATTTAGTTTTGGAATGCCCATCTCTCGATGGCATGGGCCACGCCGTCTTCTTCGTTGGATAAGGTGATTTCGTTCGCGATGCTCTTCAGATTGTCCGTTCCATTGGACATCACGACTCCCAGACCGGCGACTTGGATCATTTCGTAATCGTTCTCACCATCGCCCAGCGCCATCACTTCCTCTATCGCAATCCCCAAATGGTCCGCCAATTTTATCAAGGCAGTGCCTTTATTCGAGCTCTTTTCCATCACTTCCACAAGGAAATCCTGGCTGCGTACAATATAGAAGTCATCGCGCATCTTGTCGGGAATGGCCGAATCGATGACATCCACATCGTTCGGTTCGCCGATGTAAAGGATCTTCATCAAGCCCATCTCTTCGGTTACTGCTTTGGGATCCAATACACTGATATCCATGTTGACCAGTGTGGCATCCCTTTGCATTTCTTCCGTCACTTCATCTTCCAGACTGTAATAATGGTGCTCCCCGACCAACAGCGTGCCGGCAGAGAAACCTTTACCGAATTCATAGATTTCCTGTACTTCATCAGATGTCAGTGTCTTTTTGTAGACTACTTCTTCTGTGTCCGCCCGCAGAATATAGGCGCCATTCTGAGCGATGATGTAGTCCTCATGCTCGCCGAATCCCAGTTCATCCGCGTAAGGCTTGATGCCTGCTGGAGGCCGGCCTGTGCAAAGCACGATTTTGATGCCGCGACTCATCGCCTCTTGGATCGTCTCTTTTACTTTTTGTGTCATCACTTTCTGGCCGTTGACCAACGTGCCGTCGATATCGATCGCTATCATTCTTATCATCAGTGAACCCACCCCGTCATTCTCTTTTGATGTATTTGCCTCTTCATTGTACCAAAAAAATGCTTCAGGATGTGACAATCTTGCATAATGAAGAATGAAAAATGTTGCACAGAACAGCGATTAGGCTGTCGTCTGATCACCAACTCCGGTCAAGGCCTAGGCCGCCGGAGTTCATCGCGGATTCGTTTGCTCTCCTCCGGCGAGCAAACGGCGGCCGGAGATGGGCAAAGTTTCGCACACTCTCCTCCGGGCAAACACTCCTTCACCGGAGTTCAGCTTCTACCGGTCCATTTGCACTCAAAAAACGGCCGTCTCAAATGAGACGACCGCCCGGACTACCATCATTTATTCTTCGTAAGCACTGTGACGGACAAATTTTCCACCCTGATGCGGGACAGTCCCTCAACCATTCTCGGTGCATCCAAGCTTGCTTTGCCGTCCTCTATCAGGATTCTGTAGTCCCCTGCTTCAACATCAAAATCGATGGCATTCGTCTGGCCATTGAAGATGACATAGTACAACTTTTCTGTGTCCTCCAACTGATAGACGACGATCTGATAATCGGCTTTGAGTATATTCATGTGCTCCTTGACTTCATCGATGGTCCGCAAGCGGAATAACGGTTCCTGCTTGCGCAATGCGATCAAGCCTTTCATGTAATCCACAGCCTGCTTCATCTCAAAACGGCGGTGCCAATCCATGCGATTGATTGAATCCGGTGCGTTGTAGCTATTCTCCAGCCCGTTCTTTGTGCGCATGAATTCTTGTCCTGCATGGATGAACGGAATGCCTTGGCTCAACAGAACGAAGCTGCTTGCCAAAAGATGGCGCCGCATGCGGAAATCCTCATCATCCCACGGCAAGGAAACCTTCAATTTGTCATAAAGCGTGAGATTGTCGTGGGCCTCCACATATTGCACCATCTGAGCAGGTGTCTTGTAGTTGCCTCGGTTAACGGGATAATACGCTCCGCCCTGAAGATTAGTAGCGATCCAGCCTTCCATAAACGGCTTACCGGTAACAAATCCGGTGTCGTTCCCGCTGTCGAAATCAGAACCCTTTATCGCTTCGCGCAGTGCATCATTGAAATGAGCCACACCGGGCATACGATCCGCATTTTGTTGGACTGCCTTTTCGGAAGGTGGCAGATTGGTGTTCAGATTCCAACCTTCACCCAGCATAATGATCGAAGGATCGATTTCATCCAAGGCAATACGGATTTCGTTCATTGTTTCGATGTCGTGGATTCCCATAAGATCAAAGCGGAATCCATCCAAATGGAAATTCTTCGCCCAATAGGTGATGCTGTCGATGATGTATTTGCGCATCATAAAACGCTCAGAAGCAGTGTCGTTTCCGACACCAGTACCGTTGGAGAGCGTTCCATCTTCATTTCTGCGGAAATAATACCCAGGCACCGTTTTTTCCAGTGCATGCAGTTTCGGTAAATAGACATGATTGTAAACGACGTCCATGATGACACGGATGCCCGCATCATGCAAGCCTTGAATCATTTCCTTCATTTCCAAGATCCGGACTTCCGGTTGGTAGGGATTGGTCGCATAGGATCCTTCAGGAACATTGAAGTTCTGCGGATCATAGCCCCAGTTGTATTGCTCCAACGGCTTCAACTCATTGACTGTGGAAAAATCGGCCATCGGCAAAATTTGGACATGGGATACACCCAGTTCTTTCAGATAATCCAAACCTGTCCTATCGCCATTCACGGATAATGTCCCTTCCTCGACCACTCCCAAGAATTTACCTTTGTTTGTAACTCCGCTTGTTGGGGAAATCGTGAAGTCACGAATATGTAATTCATAAATAATGGCGTCGACTGGTGAAGCGATTGGCTCCGATCGGGGTCCCCATTTTTTTGGATTGGTATTGAATATATCCAAAATAACGGAACGTTCTCCGTTTGCGGTGGTCGCGTAACTATAGGGATCGACCGTTTCGACGACTTTGCCATCCGGGAAAGTAATCGCATATTTGTAGGCAGTCCCTGCATAGTCCCCAATCATAATGAGTTCGTGAGTCCCTCTTCCGCCTTTCCCCATCGTGTGTCTTTTCTTCTCTTTGCGGTACAGACTTTCATAAACAATTACTTCTACACTGAGCGCGGTCGGAGCCCACAACCGCAGAATAGTCCGCTGCGGTGTATAAATTGCCCCCAATTCTCCATCAAATGAATACTTTTTATCAAAAACAGGCGACTGCACAAATTGCTCTAGTCGATCATCTAAATTATCTAAGTCGTATTGATAACAAGTAGTCGATGGAACGTCAGTCCGTTTCCGTTCATCAACTTGTATGTACATGACATTACCTCCGAAAAATCTCTGTTCTGGTGAAATTGCGTTTAAGCAGCTGGCCATCGTGCGGCGGTCTCCAAATTTTTCTGCACATTTGTGAAATACATAACCTTGGACCTACACAGAACCCCTTTTGTAAAAACGCTTGCATCGTTTGTTTACGACATCATTATACATCAGAAACACGATAATATCAACCTTCCATAGAACTTCTTATGCATTTAGGACAATAATGTTTTTGTGTTATCCTTACTGACCTTATTTGTGAAATCAGGATGATGACTGATTGACTTTTCTGCTTTATTGTAGATGGAAATACGAAAAAATCACAAAAAAAGCCCACATTTACCGGACAATCCGGTACATGCGGGCTTTATATTTTGTGATTCGCAGGCTATGGATCAACTAAAATCCGGAATGGCCATGTAAGCGTATCCCTACTCAGTAATTGCTGTTTCCGGTTCGGTTGTCGGATCTTCGCTTGGTTGGACCGGTGTTACTGGTGTTGCTGGTGTTTCAACGACCGGCGCCACATATTCATACACCGGCTCTTCATAGGTTGGTGCGACATATTCATATGTCGGCTCTTCATAAACAGGCTCCTCGATTACAGTGACCGGCACTACCGGCACAGCTAAGTTTGGTGCGATCGGTGTGTAGGCAGGCTTTTCGCCTTCCACATACAGGCCGGCCGTCGTATCGACCATTTTCGTCCGCAGGCTGTCAGCAAAGAGTTCACCGTAAAGCTGTTGTCCGGCTTCGCTCAATTCCAGACCGGCTGCATCCATATAGTTGGCCAACGTTTCATTGCGGTTCGTCAACTCAGCAAAGAAATCCGCATGCAGGTCGTATAACGGAACGGCGAAAGCAGCGTTCTCTTCAACCACATTATTGGTATAGTTCCGATAATCCAAGGAACGTGAATTCCAATCGGCCATTTTGGCTGCTGCCGGAGGCGGAGTCACCAAAACGATCAGCGTATCAGGCAAGGCAGCTCTGATTTCATCATAGATTTCATAAATGTTTTGCGTCGATTCGACCAGGCTGATATCAACTAACTGATCGGTTTTCGTCGGAATAGTATAGAAAATCACATCCGGATTGCTGGCGACCATTTCCTGAACATACTGGCTGCTCAGAAAGACCGAACTGCTTTCGGACGGATAACTGAAGAACGCTGTCGTCAGATTCTCCAGCGGATAATCGGCTTGGATGCCGGCGATGGCGGACTTGGACCAAGCCGCATCGGCTGCGACATCACCGAAAAAGGCGACGTTGACTTCCTTCCTGTTATGCTGAACGTACTGCAGGTAATCGACGACCGGTGCATTGCTTCTGTTCTCTGCAAAGGCGGCCAAGAACTGCGCATAAGCTTCGGATGTGTCGCTCTCTGCGATTGTCGGCTCCTGGGAGGAAACCGTTTCGGCAACAGTCTCTGTCTGTTTTTCCCCTTCGCTCAATAAGGCCTCTTTTTTTTCGGCCGCGTATTTATATCCAAAAAGAACAATGGCAATCGTAAGGATACCCATGATGGAAACAAGCACTATTTCCTTTTTTTTCATTCTGACTCCTCCAATATTTTAATCGTATTTCAAATATTGACTCTATATTACAGATATATTTATCATAATATAACAGTTGTATTAATGCACGGTATTTTTTCGAGTTGGTGCGTATTTCCGATAAAAAACCAGCCGATCATGAAGCTCGACTGGTTTTTTATTATTTTGGATTCATCACGAGTTTTGCTGATTATGCGACAGCTGACAGTATCGCTCATACCATAAGTCGACGTATTCTTTGGAGAATGGACCCTTTTCTTCGTTGATCCAGCTCACCAAAATCTTGACGTTCTCCTTCAGGATATGGTCGATCTCTTTTGGGTAATTCATGCGATTGCGATGCAATTCATACTCATCTACATCAAGCAAACGTTTTTCACCATCAGGAAAAACTTTAATGTCCAAATCATAATCGATGTACTTCAATGCTTCCTGGTCGATCACATATGGCGACGCCAGATTGCAATAGTAGGAGACACCCTTTTGGCGGATCATGGTGACGATGTTGAACCAATAATGTTTATGGTAATACAACAATGCAGGCTCTCTGGTGACCCAGCGACGCCCATCTGCTTCCGTTACTAAGGTGTGATCATTACAGCCGATTATGGATTGGTCACTAGTTTTTAATACCATGGTGTCACGCCACGTTCGATGCAGGCTGCCGTCATGCTTATAACTCTTTATGGTGATGAATTCTCCCTCCCGAGGATTATGCATCACGGTGCCCAACTTTCTTCAACTATTTGAGCCCTCGCCGGAAATCATTTCGGCGGAACTCTCAACTTTCAGTTCATTGAACAGTATATCATAGAATGGAAATGGATTGCGAAATTTTAGCCATTATAGACCAAATTCTTTTCGGGTCTGTTGCTTGAATTGTTGCCACATTTTTTGCTGCGGCACCGGAAAGGCATAATCGGAAAAATCTTCTTCGCTGACCCAACGGCATTGTTCGGGCAATCGACTTTCAGCATCCGTCAATACACGTCCGTAATAGCCGGTGATGTGCCATTTGATGTGACTGAAGACATGATTGACCGATCCGGTTTCCGCCTTCAGCCAGACCGGCTTCAAACCATATTTTTCTGCCACAGCCGTTGAGAGCAGGGATTCGATCTGGTTAAAGGACGGCAACTTTTTGTCGGCCTTTTTTGCTGTTTCCGTCAGCTTCGGGAAATCCTCCGCGACCAGCAATTCCGTCTGGATGCTGGCCGCTGATTCTGGTTCCGCATCCACCGATTCAGGAAGCGTATCGAGGTCGAGTTGGATCAACGGGAATGTCCAGAAATCCGCCAGCAGGCCGCTGCTCGGGCGCTTCTCCAACAGGAACTGCTTCTCGCTGTTCTGCAGGATGACGCTCTGCAGGTTCATCGGCACCGGTTTTTTCGCTTTACTCTTGACCGGATAGAGGTGCATCGTTCCGTTTTTGTAGGCGGCATTGAAAGCCTTGATCGGGCTGATCTCAGGCTGCGGATTCAGCGGCGAACAGATGCTTGAGCCCAGGTCCATCAAGGCTTGGTTGAAATCTCCCGGCCGTTCCGGGTCGATCAGTTCGCGCACGACCGCTTCAAAAATTTTCCGGCTGGCTGGTTTGGCGATGTCGGCATCGATTTCGAACAACCGGCTCATGACGCGCATGACGTTTCCATCGACTGCCGGCTCCGGTATCTGGAAAGCGATGCTGGAGACGGCGCCTGCTGTATACGGTCCGATGCCCTTCAGCTTAGCGATTTCCTGCGGATTCTTAGGGAAAACACCATTGTAATCGGCGACGATCTGTTGCGCCGCTTTCTGCATGTTCTTGACACGAGAATAATAACCCAGCCCTTCCCACGCCTTCAGGATCGCGTCTTCCGGCGCTGCCGCCAGCGCTGCGATGTCCGGGAATTTATCCAGGAAATTATGATAATACGGGATGACCGTATCCACCCGTGTCTGCTGCAGCATGATTTCCGAAACCCAGATGCTATAGGGATCGCTCGTCCGGCGCCAAGGCAGATCGCGTTTCTCTTTGTCGTACCAGTCCAACAGCGCTTTGCGGAAAGCCTGTATTTTCTCGGCCGGCCACATTTCGATGCCGGCTGCTTTGAATATTTTTGTATGTTCCGAATTTGTCATTATTCTGCTTCCTGTTCCTTTTCTTCGATATAGGCGGAGATCATGTCTCCCTGGTAGCCTTTTTGGTAAAGGCCCGATCTCACTTTTTGCTGCAGCTCACGGCCTTTCGCTTTGCGCTCATAACGGCGCCAAAGCTTGTCCCCTTGCAGACGCAATGCGGCCATTTCATCCTCTTCCTCTTTCTCCGTTTCGATCTCTCCCATAACTTCCAGGACGATGTCGGAAGGATAGCCTTTCTGATGCAGATGGAGACGGATTTTTGAAGCTGCTTCATGCGAAGAAACCCGGCTTTGTTTGCGCAGTTGCTTCTCAGCAATCGTTTGGGCATTTTCCAACTGCAACTCATGCGGATATTGTTGCAGGGAAATGGCGATATCTTCTTCCGACAAGCCTTTTCCTTTCAGTTCGTTGGCGATGAGTTGCGGTCCCTTCAAGTTCAGGTTAGCCGCCGTGCGCGTGTAGCTTTCGCCATAGATACGGTCATTGACGTAATTCTGTTCGATCAGCCGCGTCAAAGCACGTTCGATTGCGTCCGGGCTGATTTCTTCGTCATACAGTTTTTTGCGGACTTCTTTCTCACTGCGCAGGCTGTAGGACAGATAATTGACTGCTGTCGTATAAGCCATGTAATCGTAATTTTCCTTCTCGATTTCAGCGCTGCGCTCTTTCGTGAGCGTCATCCCTTTATGCAAGCCGACCTTGATCAGTACGGCTTCCGATATCGGAAAGGCGTACTCCCCGTCAATGAAGACGTTGAAACGGTCCTTGCGTTTTTTCTGGACAGTAATTTTTGTTACGACAGGCAATTTTTCAGCCTGTTCCTCGGTATGGTCCATTCTATACATCCTTTCGGCGAATCTCACTTGCTATTATACACACAAAAACCGAAAGGAACAAAACGTATGTTCGAAATCGTTTCGGTACCTACCCAACTCAAAAAAAACACCAACAGCCACAATAGGGCCATTGGTGTTTCCATCAATCACAGAGCCGGTTTCGGTTTGTTCGTCTTTTCATAATCAGGCTCGATATCATCCGCATCTTCGCCGGCTTCGGCAGCGACCGTATCGCCTCCGAACGGATCTTTGGAAAACTGTTCCTGCTTTTCCTCAAGTTCAGGCAAGGAATCCTCCACATCAAACTGCATCTCCGGCAAACGGTGACTGTCTTCCGCCATCGCAGGATCCGCCACAGTTTCCGCTTCGATCGGTTGGCCGGTGATGTCGTCGGTCGCATCGGCTGGCTGAGTCGGTGCCGCAGCTCCGGTTTCGCTGACTTCCAGTTTTTTCTCAGCTTCGAGGGAGTGAGCCGGTACATCACCGACTTCCTCGCTGTCGGCGGAGGTCCAATCCGGCTTCGTGGCAGTGACAGCCGCAACAGGGACGGCTTTTTCGTCAGGCAGAATGCCATCGCGGACAAGAAAATCGGCATGCTCATCGTTGATCGGAGCGGCATCGTCGATCAACAGCAGCAATTCGCCGTCATCCAAAGCATCCTCAAACCGTTCGTACGTATCCTCATCGATACCGTAACGCTCGAAAATCGCTTCCTCCTCTTCCTCGTCCAAATCCACCGTAAAGAATTTCACTATCTTGTCCCACAAGGAATCTTCCTCGCGGTCTTCGCCGGTTACGATGACCTGCACCGCCGTCTCCTCCGTGATGAAATTGCTTTTGCCGTTGCGGGTAATGACCAGCAGTTGCTCAGGCGCATAGCCCTCATGCTTGATCAGATGCGTGATTTCATCGATCAGCATTTCCTGATTGGCAAAGGTACCTTCGATTCTCTTGTCCATTTCGATTCCTCCCGTTACTGAAGATTTGTTCTTTGCATTCATTTTAAGACACTTCCACGTTAATCACAAATGATAGCCTTTTCCGACACAGGCAAAACAGCAGCTTCTGCGATTACTCAGCGCACTGCATTCCGCAGGTGCGGCAGATCAGCGTAGAGGTTTTCCCGCAGCAGATGCAACGCCTCGTCCGTCACCGGATTGTCACGCAACGAAGGATGGCGCAAAGCCGTTTCAGCCAAAGAAAACTGAACAATTTGGATATATTCATCCATCGGAATCGTCGAAAACCGAGCAGCATTTGCGTGTAAAGCGTTCCCCAGCAGATTGTACTCGCCCTCTTCTTTCATTCCATCAGTGTAATCGAAATTTGTCAGGACGCTGTGCAAAAGGTGATTTTGACGATGGACAGTTTGGCTGGCTTGTTTGACTTTATCGGCGAAAAATTGCGGACGCACCGGCAAGTGGAAAACATGCTGATTCACGAAGTGGACTTCCACTCCCTTTTCCCCTTTTAAAGTCCGGGAATGCAGCACCTTTGAAAGGTTGATCCAAGAACTGTTTTTGCGGGTCGGACCGCTCAACGGCAAAAATCGGTACCTTCCAAAAATATAGGGAACACAATGGGTATCCTTGCCGCTGACCCGCGTCGAAATCCCGCGAATGAAATCATAATCGAAACCGATCAGTTCAAACAAAGAGAACATCACATTGTTGCTGTTTTCGCGCGTTTTGATGAGGCGACCGTCTTTGAAAAAAATGAGCGTGCGGAAGTCGGTCTGGTGCAGTTGAGGATCCAAGCTCATAATGTACAGAAATGAGTCATCCAGCACAAACCGATCCAAAGCCCAAGCCCGATCCAAATAAGGCTGGGTGCTTTCCGGATCGAGCAAAACAAAGAAAGGCTCCTCCGTTTCTTTCTGGCTCTGGATCGATGCGGATTCCTGCAAAGATGTCCGCAGACCCGAAAGGATCGTTTCCCACAGTTCGATGTCAAAAGAGGGACCTGCATTTTGTTCATTTTTTGCTCCATTCGTGAATGCTTGCGCCAACAATTCTGCTGTTGATTTTCCGACATTATTTTTACCGCGTTGCTCCATCATCGGTTGCTCATTCGCTTGCCGTTTCTGATCATTCGAATAGTTTTTTCCCGTCTTCTTTCCCATAAAACCCCCCCAAATTTAATGTTTAATAAAAATATATACTACTTTCAGCCCAAATGATATAGAAGCGCTTACATTTATGGCGTATCCAATAAATTTGTCTGCAAATAGATGACCAGTGCCGCATTTTTCTTCTTTTTTACCGCATTTGCAGTTTTGACCTTGCCGACTCCGGACCGATAATATAGGCATCAGCAAGCTTGCCGAGGCCGTGATGAGCATGCACAGGGCTCTCCCCTGCATCACGCCATCCACTACATACGGAGGCAACGCCATGAATATGAAAAAAAGAATCTGCACCGATGAAGCCGCCACAAAATTAAGCGAGCTGTACGCGGGTGTCATCCACCATTGTCTGAAAAAAATCAACCGGTATCCGGACCACAACGACTACGACGACTTCTACCAATTAGGGCTGATCACCCTTTTCGACACTTACGAAACTTGCCTGAAGGACGCGCTCGCAACCGAGAACAGCTTTCTGTTCGTCAGCTATGCCAAACAAAAAATCCACTGGACTTTCCTGGACCAAATCCGTAAGGACCGCAAAAAAGAAAACCGCGAAGCCTACCTTTCCGAAGAGGAGCTGGAGGAAATCGCCAATGCAGCCTCATTTGAAGACCAACTGGAGGAAGAAGATCTGCTGCAACGCCTTTGCGCCTGTCTGACCGTCGAGGAGAATGCCTATCTGCGGGACGCGCTGGAAGGACTGAACATCACCGAAATCGCCAAAAAACAAAAGATTTCGCGCAAAACGATCTACAAAAGACGGCAGCAGATCCAAACCAAAGCCAGCCATTTTCTGAACCGCTGAAAGACGAGGTTACACATTGCCTATCCCCTTTCGTCGTTATAGGTGTAAGCAGTCATGACACTTACCAGAAAAGAAAATGGAGGAATGCCAAATGGTGAAACAATACGAAGAAGGAAACATCGAGCTTTATTTCAATGATTTTGCAAACGAGAAGGAAGTCAAACAGTCATTCGCGAACCTGAAACCAGGTGTCACAGCTGAACAAGTACAATCCTTCCAATCAGCCGTATCCGGTCTTGTCGACCTGCCCGCTGCTTACGCAGTCGTCGTCGAAAAGAACCGCTACTCCATCGCTTAAGCCAACCGAAACAGAACGATAAGCACCCATCAGACATCTAGGAGGAAATGAACATGACGACAACAGTAACCTTGGAATTGAAATTTTTGACGGCCGACGGGAAAACCCGCAACTTGAGTGTCAAGAACCCGAAAAGTGGGTTGACAGCGGCTGAACTGCAACCAGCAATGGACGCCATCATCGGCCTGAACGCGTTCGAAGTGAAAGGCATCAACCCCTTCACCGCAGTCAACAGCGCCCGCTACGTGGAACGCACCATCACCGACCTGATCGCCGAAGCCGAATAAAAATAAGAAAAGCAGTACAAGCCGCTTGGACTGCTGGACAACTTAAGTTTTCATCAACAACAGACAGCCGCCCGGATGCGATTCCGGGCGGCTGTTTTACAAATTAGAGGAGGAATAGTATGAACTACACGATCGAAAAACGCATCTTTTCCATCTACCAGAATCCACTCACCGCAAGCAACCTGATCATCGCCCACGAGTCCGGCAATCCGAACAACGTCGGCAAAAATAGCCTCGAGAACGAAGTCAGTTACATGCTGCGCAACTGGCAAAACGCCTTTGTTTCCCATTGGGTCGGCGGAGGCGGGAAAATAATCCAGATCGCCAACGTCGGCAAAGTCCAATGGGGTGTCGGCCCGAAAGCGAACGGTTATGCCTATGCCCAAGTCGAGCTGGCGCGGACGAACAATCGCTCCATTTTTGAACAGGACTACAAAGCCTACGTTTGGCTGCTGCAGAAATTGGCGCTGGAAGCAGGCATCCCCTGCACGCTGAACTGCGGAGCGAGCGTACATGACAAAGGCATCAAAACCCATTCCTGGGTTTCCAAAAATGTCGGCGGGACCGATCATACCGATCCGGACGGCTACCTCGCGAGTTGGGGTATATCGCAGGCCCGCTTTCGTCAGGATATCGAGGCCGGCCTCTCCGCGCTGCCTCCCCTTGCCAGCGCACCCGGCACGTTCCTGCTGCACCGTGTCGTGAAAGGCGACACGCTCTGGGGCTTGTCGCGCAAATATGGAACGACCCCAGCTACGCTAAAGCAGCTGAACCAGCTGTCGGGCAATCTGATCTTGATTGGACAGCAATTGAAGGTGCGCCAGTACTGAGCCTGACTACCGCCGGAAATGGTCTGCTCCGGGGAACGTAGGCTTCGCCGCAGTTCAGTCCACATTTTTGATTCCTGCTCCGATGAGGCAGGCTTCGTCGAAGATGAAGCCCATCATTACCGGTGACCTCCGGCGATCCGACCCCTCGCCGGAGCTGAGGGCGCCAATTCCGGCGCCAAAAAGAAGGCCAGCCCCGAATCATTCCGGGGCTGGCCTTCTTTTTCTTATGTTTATCAATAATAAGCGCGTTCGTAGTTGAATTTTCCGATGTCCAGATCCAAAAACTCTCTGATGAGGGCATATTGGACCTCTAGCGGTTCCTCTTTGACCTCCTCGCACAAGTTTTGGCAGCTTCTGAAAAACGCGGCTGCCTCATCGGTTGTTTCGAACAGATACTCCTCCGCTAATGTGTCGTCTTCGACAAAATGAATGACGACCCCTTTCTTATCCTCCAAGAAATCCATTCCCAATACCGGTGTCATGAACATATGCAATCAATCCCCTTTTGTCTTTTTAAGTGGCCTTAGCTGCTTGATAAGACCTACACTGGTATTATTCGCAAAAAATCGTTCCAGCTTTTTTTATTTTTGAACTTTTTTAAATTATTTCCTCAGATGCTTGTTCAGCTCCTCGACCAGCATGAAAACAGTCGTGGATGGATTGTCGCGGGCAGGCGACGGCGAGCGCTGACTGTAGAGTTTCTTGGCGTTCTGGATGGCTGCCGGCTGCCTTGATAATAGTACGTTATACATATGCGGATGATTTTTTTTGTAGAAAAATCCCAGTCGTTTCGACAGCATATCAGGATAATGGAAACGTGAAATCGATTTTTTGATCAGCTCAAAATGCAGCAGATACCAGATTTCGAAAGCTTCGTTGCTGTAGGCGGCACGGAAGCCTTGCCGGTAATGCGTTTCACAGAAAAAGACGGCTTCATTGAAGATATCCCGGTCAAATGAATCCTTATCGAATACCAGCCAAATTTCATCATATTCGTCCGGTCGACCCTTGACGACCTCTCGCGCATGGTTGACTAAAGACATCGTATTCATCGCTGTACCAACGATTTCGACCTGCGCCGAGATGACGTGAAAACTGCGGAAGTAGTTCGGTTCGGTTTTAGTGCCTTCGCAAAGAATCAGGAAAGTTTTTTCCGGCCTTTTCGTTCCGACCGGCCGTTCAAATTTTTTCTTGTGTTCTCTTCTTCTATTTTCCATTGTCGACCCACCAATCCAACGGCCGAGGAAATGGGATTGCCCCATATTTGCCGTTCAGGTAGTTGCGGTAAAATTCAAAACTATTCTTCCTTTCCTCGTCATCAAAACGATATTCAACCAAGGAAGTCAGGTGGCTGGCGCTGTACGTGTCCTTTTCCACGAACCAGACTTGATCCCTGCGGAAAAGGTTGCTGGAAAGGTTCGTGATATCGTGCGTCGAGTATATCATCTGCGCACCCTTATCGTTGACGTCGCCGGAAAAAAGTTCCAGCACGTAGCGCGTCATCAAAGTGTGGAATTGCGTATCCATTTCATCGACCATCAACAGTCCACCTTTTTCGAGCGCCTCGATGATCGGACCGGCCAAAGCCAAAAGCTTGACCGTACCTGCCGATTCGGTATCCTGGAAACGGAAATTTTCGCAATGGAGCTCCGATTCCCCGGCTTCATTGCGCCGTGTCTTGACGACAAAAAAGGCAAGTTCCGGCCTCCCATTGCGCGAATTTTCCAATTCGTGAACAACAATATCCTGAATGGACGGATCGGCCACCTGAATCAAGGCCAAGAGATTATGCTTGTATTTTGACAGGTGCATCTTCGCCATCGAAATCGACAATCCGATTTTCGAAGTGTCGAGGATGATGCGCATCTCCGTGAACCATTCTATGAACAGTTTCAGTTCCGGATGTTCAGCTGATTCAGGAGCGGAAAGCAACGAAGACAAGGCCAAACGCGTATCGTCCAAAATGATGTCGCGGAACATTTCAGCCCATTCCCCACCGGCGATCTGTCCGGTCGCATTCCGGAAAAACAGATCCTTCTGCTCGTCGCCTTCCAAGTAAAGGAATTCTTCGGTAACCCGTTTGCGGTTGACGAAAAAACCATAGCGATAAAGCTTCCCGTCCAACAGAAAACTTACTTCCAACATCGTATCCTTTTTCTCGGTGCGCGCATCCAGATGGAACGGTTCGATATGGTCGAGCCATTCACTGGATGAGCACTTCTGCAACAGAAGGCCTTCCTGGATCATCTTCATGGCCTTCAGAAGATTGCTTTTCCCGCTGGCATTCGCCCCATAGATCGTCGCCAATTTTGTCACAGCGATATTGTTTTTGCCATAGACGGACTCCGGGTGTTCACCGATCGGGCTGGCGACCATCGAAAAGGTAGCCTCATCTTTAAAGGAAAAAAAATTCTCCACCACTATTTCTACAAGCATCTCGACACCTCCTATACCAAAAAGTATAGCACCCTGGCGGCTTTTCTTCTAAGAATAACCGTCAAGAATGCAAAAGCGGATAACATTATTGCAAACGGATACAAAAGCGCGGATTTGTAGGGAATTTGTGGATCTTTGCATCATCAGCGAAGACCACACTGCGGCGAACAAATCCGGGCTCTCCAGCTCCGGGGAACGTTTGCCTCGCCGGAGGAAACAACTATGATTATGCGTTGTTCTCCGCTCAAGCCTTCCTCGCCGGAATTGAGCTGGTGAATCCACACCCAATCTCCGGCGAGCCACCATCTTACCGGAAATCAGGTACCCCGAACCATAAAAAAAGACGCACTCCCCATTAAGAGCCGCCTTCGCCGATATCGATGAAATGATACAAACCTAGCCAATAACCGATTGTTTTAAAGATTTCATGCTGCGCTAGACGTCTCCCGAGCTGGGTTTCGATCCATGGCAAGCCGTACGGACCGCCAGCTGACACATAGATGAATGTCAAATCCTTTCCTTTTGCAGCTTTTTCGAAGCTGTACTTGACCCGGTTCATGTGATAATCGCTCGACACAACAATCGCTGTGTCGAAACCATTTTCTTCCATCAACGCGATACTGTATATGGCATTAGTCCATGTACTGGTCGCTTGGTGATCCGCCAGTATATCATCATCCATCATCCCAAGTTCGCCGTAGGGCTGCAGATGCAATAGTTCGGCATCCACAAGCAGCGGAGAAACGATGATCTTGCCGGATTCGGAATAACCTGCTTCCAACAGTTCTGAGGCCTTGACTCCTCGTTCCGGCGCGCCTTCAGGTACGATGATGATGTCGGAAACGACCGGTTCCTCATTGATTTCCAGATTGGCGAGGATGTAGAAGCTGATTGTCAAAGATACGGCAGTCACGATCAGAAATACATTCAGCAGCAACATCGTTATTCTGGTCGATTCGTCCGTCTTCAGGAGGCTGCGCTCCTTGTCGAATGGATAATTTGCCATCTTCTGCTCTCCACACCCTTTCCTCACCTTATTATCACTCTATTTTATCTGAAATGTGGAAATATGCCATCGCTTTTTATATTTTTTACTCAACTTTCGCACACCGAAAAAGACCCTAAAGGCTTGATATATCAATAATTCTAGCTATAATGTTATGCCGCTAAAACGCTTGGGAACTGCTTTTCAGGTTGATGAAATGCTCGTTTTAAGAAAGCAGGAAAGTTGTCGAAAACTCTGTCCAGAACAGACTGCACCATTTCTTCAGACAAGATAGGTTCTTCCGTGAGAGACGCCTTCAGACAGTCCAATACCAATAGAATTGCTTCTGCAAATCGGATGTCTTCCAATTCATCACAACACAAAAAGAACAGCTGACCGATGGTCCTTGGATCTTGCGCTTCGCGCGTCCGAAGTGCAAGCATGATGTAACGTGTGAAGACAATCGTCGTGTGGGCTACCATCGCATCGTAACTGCGGCACTGAAACTCTTTTCCTAGCGCCAGATGTGATTTTGCCACCTTGAAGAAACACTCAATATCCCAGCGTTTGCCGTAGAGACGCACAACTTCTTCTTCAGGCAGGTTTGTATCTGTGGACAAAATTGCAAGCCAATTTTTGGAGCGGTTTCGGTCACGCACGAAGACAATACGGGCTTGGATCTCTTTTTCATTATCGTCCAATCCCAAGCTGACGACAACAGATGCGAGAATCTTGGCACGACCACGTTTTTTGCGCACAACCTGATACAACTGGGTCAAAGTATACTTTTGCCCTTCATACGTGTAGTACACGCGGTGCATCCGTTTTAGCATACAGATCACCTCGAGTGGATACTCTGAAACTACGCGCTTGATCACTTTTGGAAATGCAAACCAACTATCGAAAAGTAACGTCTGAGCGCAGAGTTGGAGCGGATTTATATCATCAAGCAAGTCGAACAGCGCTTCCGTCGACTTTTTGACGGCTTCCTTTCGACGCTTGTAACCCACGGTGCGCTTATCTATGGCGGGATTGATTTCTTGGAAACGGTTCGATTGTTTCTCTGAGCTCAACAAAGAGAACGCAAGCGGCAGGAAAGTGTTCCCATCTGACCACCCCAAAGTCAGCATGCGAAAGCCACGGACGAACTTCTTGGTAGTATGGTCATGAACGAGCGCAAGCATTTCGACTGATTTACTACGGGCACGGCTGTATAAGGAATCATCCAAAATCAGGACGCGTTCGCGGTTTTCCGAGACAAGCGGGAGCAATTTCTGGGTAATGACATTCTGGCTCAGTAACAACAGAAACTTGCGCCAATTATAGGTTGCGTTGTTGAGCAGACGATAAACCGCATCCTTGGCAGGAGCCTCTGGCTCCCGTCCGGATTCCAATGTCCGATACAAATTTTTCTTTTGAAGGACCAATGAAAAGATGAATTGGACCAGTAGTACCGGTGAGATGCCTGCTTCTTTTCGGATATTGGATTGATTGAGTAACGTCCCCAGTTTCTGTTCGCGAAAAAATTGATGAACAGAAGAATTAAGTTCCTGATTGATTTGATTTTCTGGTAAAATAGTAGCCATAAGACATCTCTCCTTGGTTGTGTTAGTGTGGTAACTACATTTTACCAAAGAGAGGTGTCTTTTTGCGCACATTTTTTGATATTAAAGTCTTTAAAAACATTGATATATCAAAGGGTTAAATAGGTTTTTCAAGTGCGAAAGTTGAGTTTTTTATTTTGAGTGGATCGTCACCTCAAACTTGTAAGCGTTGTCGTGATATAATTAGACCAGCAAGGCATAAGGAGGAGAACGACATAAAACTGATGAACAAAGTCGCTGTTGTAACTGGAGGCGCTTCGGGTATGGGCGAAGCCATCTGTCGCCTGTTTGCTAAAGAAGGCGCAAAAGTGGTCGTTGCCGATTATAACTTCGAAGGTGCCGAAAAAGTCGCAAGTGAAATCAACACGCAAACCCCTGACGCTGCAACTGCCATCAAAACCGATGTCTCCATCGAAACCGACATAAATGCCATGATTGACACTGCAATCACTTTCTTCGGTAAAGTGGATATCCTCATCAATAATGCCGGCATCATGGACGGCTTCGAACCGGTCGGAGAAGTCACAAATGCGCGGTGGGACCGTGTCTTCGCCGTCAATGTCAACGGCCCGATGTATGCAAGCCGTAAAGCCATCCAATATTTCCTGGAACAAGGCCATGGTAATATCATCAATATCGCCTCAATCGGCGGTCTTCAGGGAGGTCGTGCCGGTGCGGCTTATGCCGCTTCCAAACATGCTGTCATAGGACTGACCAAAAACACGGCCTTCATGTACGCAAAAAAAGGTATCCGCTGCAACGCAATCGCCCCAGGAGCTGTCGCCACCAATATCGCCCAGTCAATGGGCAACATCAGCACATTTGGCCAGGAAACAACCGGCGTCGGCATGGCCATTAATCCGGCCTTCGGAATGCCCGAGCAGATCGCTTCCGTTGCGCTCTTTCTGGCTTCTGACGATGCCAGTTTCGTCAATGGATCTGTCGTGACCGTTGACGGCGGCTGGACCAGCTACTGATTTTTGGTTACTCTCACAAAAAAACGAATGCGACTGCCTCCTTTGTGAGGAACAGCCGTATTCGTTTTTTCTTATGTCTGTGTTGCCCGCTTGATAATTGGAACCGTAGCTCCGGCGAAGGAGGTCTTCGCCGGAGCTGGCAACGCGTTTCTGATTCCAACTACGACGAAAACCGGCCTACCGGAGCTGGCGTTCGCAGGGTACCTCCAGCTCCGGCCAACCATGGTGTCGCCGGAGTTCCGGTCCCAAACCACGCTTTTCTTCATCCTGCATTCTTATCCTCCAGCCAAATCTTCCGCGAAATGAAATTCCAGGCCATCACGAACACAGTAGCGGCAATCTTGGCCACCAGGTAATGCAACGCCACTTGATCAACGAACACCCACATCAGCACTTGGTTCAAGCCCAGGCCGATGACACTTAGAGTGAAGAAGAGCAGCAATTCCTGACGCTTCTCAGCTTCGCCAAAGCGGCTCGTGAACACGTAGCGCATGCTCGCCGCGTAATTGAACAACGTCGCCGCAACAAACGCCAACGCAGCGGCCGTCAAGTAATGCAGGCCGATGAAGTCGGCCAGAACAAACAAAATCAGAAAATCCAGTACCGTCGCCACGACACCGACGAGTCCGAATTTTGCCACTTGAGCCAACACTTTAGTCATCGTTCTGCTCCTCCTTGCGACCAGTCGGCAAGGCACCGTCCGTCTCCTTCAATATATAGAGCGGACGCCGCTTCGTCTCCATGAAGGTTTTCCCCAGATATTTTCCGAGGATCCCCAGACAGAGCAATTGCAAGCCGCCCATCCCTAAGATGATAACGATGAGCGAAGTCCAGCCGGAAGTTGCGTTGCCGAAAACCAGCGTCCGCACTGTCAGGATCAAGGCTGCCAAAATCGCAACGGCGAACGACAGGAAACCGGTGAAGGCCGCGATCGCCAACGGTGCCTCGGAAAAGGCCACAATTCCGTCCAGCGAATATTTGAACAGGCTCCAGAACGACCAAGTCGTCTTGCCGGCGACGCGTTCCTGATTTTCGTACGACAGGTACTTCGTCTCGAAGCCGACCCAGCTGAAGATCCCTTTCGAAAACCTGTTGTATTCAGTCATATCAAGCACCGCATCGACCATCTGGCGGGTCATCAGCCGGAAATCCCGGGCGCCGTCGACGATCTCGGTATCGGAGATGCGGTTGATCAACTGATAGAACTGCCTCGCGAAAAAGGATCGGATCGGCGGTTCGCCTTTGCGGTCAAGGCGTTTCGTCCCGATGCAATCATATTCGCCTGTGCGGATCAGGGCAACCATCTCCACCAGCATAGCCGGCGGGTCCTGGAGATCGGCATCCATCACGGCAACGTAATTACCGGTCGCGTGGCGCAGGCCCGCAACCATCGCCGCTTCTTTGCCGAAGTTGCGCGAAAAGGAAAGGTAGTGCACGCGTTCATCCAAAGAAGCCAATCGCTTCAATTCAGCCAGAGTGGCATCCTTCGAGCCGTCGTTCACGAAAACCAGTTCAAATACGGCATCCGGCAACTGGTCGCTGACCGCTGTTATTTCTTTATGAAAAATCGGTACCATCTCTTCCTCGTTGTGGCAAGGAACGACGATGGAAATGATATCTTTTGACATGTGTCCACCCCTGCATGTTCTTTCAGAATTCTGAGCTTTCCTTTATCGTATCATACTTAGCGCAGGTTGACCGTCTATTTCTTGAAATGATTCAGCAAATCGAGGCACCATGTTTCGACATGCTTCTGCCATAAGTACGCCACAGGCAAAGCGAACAGCGGCGACAGCAACAGCGCAATTTCCGGCGGGATGATCTGGCCGAGTAACGTCACAAAGAGGACGATCGACGTCGTGTGCGTCAGGTACAGGCTGAAGGACAGCTTTCCCAAAAGCAGCAGCGGTTTCGATTTGAAGAAGGCCGTCAAACGCGGCGATTCCATGCACAATAACAGAAACAAAATGATCCCCACACCAGTCAGCAACAGCGCATGCCGCACCCGGAACGATAAACCGAGCGCCGCCAAGATCCACTGGCTAGGAATCAAGAACGGAATCGCCCAGGCCGACAGGATCCGGAAAAGACGGTGCTGCTGCACAAATGTCCGGATCGCCGGCAGATGCTTCGCCAAAACAGCTCCCATAACAAAAAAGATTGCATAATAATTCGTCCGGTTGAGCGATTCAGACAGCTGCGCCAACCAAGCTGTGTCGCTGCGCATCCCCCAATCCGTCAGCTTCTCGATCGCGAATTGCATGACGGCATAGCCGCCTAACACTTTCCCCGTCGCGTAGCGATGCAATGCCACCGCGATAAAAGGCAGAATGAAGGACAGGCGCCATTCCTGGACCATGCTCCAGAAAGCCCCACTCAAAATATTCAGATTGTAGTCATAACCGACAAAGTACAGCAGCATTTCCAGCGCGTTAGGCACTCTTTTCCATTTCACATTGAACGAACCACTCAAGTCGATCGTGTCATGTTTCCAAGCTCCGAATAGGGCAATCAGCATGACCGTTACCGTGATGATCAGCACATACGGGAGCATCAAGCGGATCCAGCGTTTGATGATGAAAGGCTTGAAATCCAGCTTGCGCCCACTCAGGTAAGGCCGCGCCAGCACGAAACCACCGATGATGTAGAAGACCAGCACCGCCTCATTGCCGCCCCAGATCAGTTTCAAGGGTGTCTGTGTCGCCACCCGCCAAAATGAGTTGGCAAAAATTTTGTATTCATTGGCACTGTAACCATAAACTGTCCAGACCGCCATGTGGAAAATCATGACAATGACCGAGGCCAATCCCCGCATGCCGTCAAAGATTTCGATCCGTTGGCTTTGGACGGATTTTTGCATAACCATTCACTCCCGTTGTTTCGAAACTATCGAAATATTCCTTCCTATGGTAGTGCAAATGTTACGAAAATTCTAATTGTTTTTCATTATTGAGCATCCGACTAGATATTTCGAAGCCGAGATGTTATATTATACTTACATGCGGTAAGTGATTACGCAAAATCGCATCAAATATACAATAAGTGGAGGAACACACATGAACGTTTTAGTAGTAAAAGGAAACAACAGACCAGCAGAGGAAGCCATTTCTTCAAAAATGTATGAAACTTTTTTGGCTGCAGCCAAAGAAAATGAAAAATTGAACATCACAACTTATAACGTCTTTTCAGAAGACATGCCATACTTAGGCCAAGATCTTTTCGGCGCTTACGGCAAAATGGCAGTCGGCGAAGAATTGACTGATATCGAAACACGCCTTTTGGCAGCAAAACAAAAAGCAATGGATGCAGTGACTGCTGCTGACGTAATCGTATTCGCCTTCCCATTGTGGAACTTGACGATCCCAGCTAAATTGCAAACATTCATCGACTACATCTTTGCAGCTGGCTTTGCTTTCAAATATGATGAAACAGGCACAATGGTTGCTTTGATGCCTGAAAAGAAAGTTATCCTATTGAACGCTCGTGGAGGCTACTACTCCGCTCCTGAAATGGCCCCAATGGATATGGGCGTCAACTACATGCGCAACGTATTCGGCGGCGTATTCGGAATGGAAATCATCGGCGAAGTTGTCATCGAAGGACATGCAGCAGTTCCCGATCAAGCAGCAACCATCATCGCAGAAGGCTTGGCGAAAGTCGAAGCATTGGCTAAATCACTTTAAAATTAGAAAATCGGAACGGGTTCGTTCAGCCCTGAGTAAGGAAACACTGTGACCTAATCGGTCAAGTGTATCATGCCTCTAAGCGATTGAAATCGCAAGAGTCATGACAATTTAGGAAATCTGGCCTCGCAACGTTCCCTACGGTCACCTTGTACTGGGAGTCTAAGGAATGAATCCCTAAGACTCCCATGCAAATGAGCATCGCAGAGCGCAATTGCTGAGAGACTTTCTGGTTTAGAGGAATCAACGTGACCGTACCGGTCAGTTGTATCATGTTTCTAAGCCATCAAAGATGGCAAGAACCATGACAAGTCGAACAGTATGTCTTGTCTCGCAGAGACAAGAGGTTCCTTATTCTTTTTTCCGAAGGGCTAACCCGTGAAGCTAGCCATCAATTTAAACAGAGCAATACGGACGCGCCCAGTAATCGGACTGGTGCGCGTCTTTTTTTGCGTTTTGCGCCTTCTCAATCGCAATCCTGACTTTAGATTAGCAAAATCATTTCATTAATTATTGACAGTCTCCTGACAACTATGCAATAATACAAAACGTAATCATTTCGTTTTACAAATAATTTATTTTTCAGGAGGATAAAATGAAGAAAAAACATAGAACAATCCGCTGGATGATCGGCAGCCTGCTCGCATTGAGTTTGGCGGCTTGCCAGCCCGATCCGGAAACCGAGGAGACCACAGAATCCAGTACCACTGCCGCAGAGATCACGATCGAGCCCGTCAACCTGCAGGACCAAGCGACCATCGATGCCGCCAACGGTATCTTTGAGGACAGCCAAGTTGCCGACCGCCCATTGAGCGATTGGGAAGGCGAATGGCAATCCGTCTACCCTTACCTGCTTGATGGCACACTCGATAGCGTCTTCACGGATAAAGCGGAAGACACCGGCGAAAAGACCGCCGAAGAATACAAAGAATACTACACCATCGGCTACGAATCGGCCTTTACCGGCCTGACGATCACCGCCGATTCGATCACGTTCTACGAAGGTGATACCGCACGCACCGGAACTTACGCGTACAGCGGTTACCAGATTTTGACCTACGAATCCGGAAAAAAAGGCGTCCGCTACCTGTTTGAACGGACGGATGATGCCGAAGCTGCACCGAAGTACGTCCAGTTCAGCGATCACATCATCGAACCGACCGCATCCGCGCACTTCCACATTTATCTGGGAGACGATAGCCACGCAGCGCTTTTGGAGGAGATGGACAACTGGCCGACTTTCTACCCGGCCGGGATGGATGGGGACGAAATCGTCGAGGAGATGTTGCACCACTGAACGGATAGTCGTTCTGCACCGAGAGCTGACTGCCGACAAGATCACGGACAAGAGATTGATTGCGAAGCTCTCGACTATTTTGTTACCGGAAACCTCTCAACACACGACAGTTCGCTCTTCTGTCGGGCTTCAGACCAGGACGGTATCCGATTTACCCGAGAGTTAACCAGGCTGTCGACTGTTCGGTTACCGGAAACCTCTCAACACACGACAGTTCGTCCTTTTGTCGGGCATCAGACCAGGACGGTATCCGATTTACCCGAGAGTTAACCAGTCTCTCGACTGTTTTGTTACCGGAAACCTCTCAACACACGACAGTTCGCTCTTCTGTCGGGCATCAGACCAGGACGGTATCGCCTTTACCCGAGAGCACGCCAGGCTGTCGACTGATCAGGTAACGATTTCTTCGTTTCCCTCCAATCAGCGGCCCCTTACCGGAGCTGGCGCTCTGTCACAAAAATATGCAAAAAAACTCCGGCAAGCGCCCGCCTACCGGAGTTTTTTTGCATTACAGGATCAGAAACACCGCTTGTCGACCCAGCCTAAAGTTTTCCCGTTCAGCATCACTAGCGCGTAATGGCCGTCCGCCGATTCCTGGATGACCTGAACAGTGATATTCAAGTAGGAACTGGTCAGGCCGAGCATCGTGAATCCCGATGTACCCCATGGTAAACTATCGATCGAATAGCCGACCGAGCCGATCGTGGCGGCGTAATTCACCGCTTTCGTATTCAAAACCGCCAACGCGCGGTAATCGACCCAGCCTAAGTTCTGGCCATCCAACTGGATCAACTTGTAATTCCCATCAATGGATTCCGCAACAACCTTCACGAGGCTGCCCAAATAATTGTTCGTGCTATTTAGATACTGGTATCCGGCAGTACCCCAAGGCAAACTGTCGATCGAATAGTTCTGGCCGGAAACGCCGGCATAATAGGAAACCTGGCGCGCATTGCTGAAAGCCCGTTTGTCGATCCAGCCGACCCGTTGGCCGTCGATGGCGATTTCTGCGTAGGCACCGTTCGTGCTTTCCCGCAGCACAGTGGCTAATTTCCCGAAATAAGCCGCTGCATCGGCAATCTTGGTATAACCCGGCTCACCCCACGGCAAGCTATCGATTGAATAAATCCCGTTCATGATCGGGAGATTATAATTGACGGCAACAGTCGAAAAGTTCTGCAGGCCCCTGCTGTCGATCCATCCCAATGGCTTTCCGTCAAGCGAAATGTACGCGTAGGCCCCATTCGACGTTTTGCGCGTCACCACGACTTCTTTCCCGTAATAATTCGCGGATGAATCCAGGTACACGTATCCCGCTTCGCCCCAAGGTTGGCTGTCGATCGAATAATTCGTGCCGGAAACGATAGCCGTATAATGAGCAGCCGTTGCATCGAAACTCTCGAAGGCGCGGTAATCGACCCACCCCAGCGGCAAACCATTGTAAGCCAAACATAGATAGACGCCGTCCGCAGATTTGCCGATCACAGTGACGTTTTTGCCGACATAAGAGCTGCTCCAGTCAAGCGTCCGGTAGCCGGCACTCCCCCATGGCAGACTGTCGATCGAGTAGCTCCCCTTGCGGATGACCGCGTTGTAGCTCGGAAATGCCGCGTTAAAGGTCCGCTTATCGACCCAGCCCAATTTGATTCCGTCTACCGAAATTTCGGCATAGATTCCGTTGGCCGTTTCCCGGATGACCGTCGCCATTTTCCCATAGTACGCCGCCGTATCGCCGACATGAACAAAGCCCGGCTCGCCCCACGGCAAGGAATCGATCGAGTACCCGCTGTTCATGATCGGCAACGTATAACTTGCCGGAACGGTGGATAAGGTCTTCAGCGCATCCCTATCGATCCAGCCGACTTCCTTCCCGGCGTAGGAAATAAGCGCGTACTGTCCGTCAAGCGTCTGCTTCGTGACCGTGACTTCCTTGCCGTAATAGTTGGAACAAGGCTCCAAATATTTATAGCCGATCGTACCCCAAGGCAGGCTGTCGATCGAAAAATTGGTGCTCGATACGATTGCGTTGAAATTTACGGCCACTGTCTTCGGTCCATCGAATTTGGTCAGATCGTAGGCGCTGATGATGGCGTTCAGCTTGGTATAATAGGACGAATCCGTCGCATAACGACCCGTCAAATACAGCGTGGCATCCTGATAACTGGTCGTATTTTCCTTCCAGGTGCCTTTGTAGTAGTTCGGATCCCAACTGACGCCGTTGCGCAGTTTTTCCGCATAATCGATCATTGATTCGTAATAGGAAGGGTACAATCTGAAAAAGGCATCGATCCAGATGATCGACCCGTCGCTTTCTTCCTCCCATGTGCGCATCACAATCGAATTGCCGGCGTATGAACCTTTGATTCCGAAGAGATTGTTGCCGACGGTGCTGAGCTTGCTGGTACCATAAGCGGTCTCCAGCGAAGCTTGGGCGACCATGACCGAAGCGTAGAGATTGTAGTCGTTGCCGATTTCGGTGGCGTACTGCCCGAGATAGTTCACGAATTCCGCTGTTGTGGCGAATGTCCGCGTTTCCTCGTCGATCTCGGCATAGGCATTCGTACCGTTGACGCTCAGCAGCTGGCCGATGTTGATGAGTGTACTCGTCAAACGGTTCCACCGCATCAGACTGGTTACGTCTGTGTTGTAGTGCGTGGCTATTTTTTGCAGCGTGTCACCGGACTGGACATAATAATACCAAGTCCCTTTCGCTTCCTCCACGACCGGAGCGGTTGAAGCGACAGTTGTTTCAATCAGCAGAGGCGCCTGAACCGTTTCCTCGTTTTGTTCGGTATCCGTGTATTCCGGATTGCTCTCTTCAGTCTGTTCGGTATTACTATCATCATTTGTCACTTCCGGCTGCGTCTCCTGCCCAGCCGATGAAGACGGTTCGGTTGGGATTGTTTGCTGGTCTTCTGCCTCTTCACCAGGCACCACTTCTGTAACTTCAGCCACAGGCACCAACCACTCTGTTTGCGCCAACAAAAAAGTTTGGGTAGCATCCTTATAGACTTTCACCTGCAAAGTAGCGGTGCCATCCGGAAGCGCCCCCAAAGGAACAGCAAAACATCCGACTTCATCGGCGGTCTGCTCGCCGACTTTGCTCTCTTCTGCACAAACAACTACGTACGCGTTCGGTTGCGTCATGCCGGTCAGTTGATCCGCACCGTAACCGCCAGCATCCAGAATGGTTTCGACAGGCATCGGCATTGCAGCTTCTGTTTCTTCTTCCGTTGATGATTCTGTTGCTTGCATCGGATCTGTTGATTCGATCGGCGCCGATTCCCCAACGGTGCCATCCCCTTCTTCGGCAAAAGCAACCTTGTTGCCGACAAGCAAGCTTGCGGCAATGCTTGATAAAGCGATATAAGTTCGTAGGTATTTTTTGTGACCAATCTTCATAGTATCCCTCCTCCATATCTGTCGACGGATTTCTTAAAATGTATTTAAATTAGATAGTTTCATTATATCACTCTGCGTCATTAACGCATCATTACTTTTCCGTTACAAGCGTTTTCACAATTAAGGCGCTGCCGCCTCACTGATCCGTGGTTTCGCCTGAGCTGACTGATTATACGAACGTTTACCTCCGGCGAGCAATCCTCGGCCGGAGGTAAACGCTGTTTTTAGTTGTCTCCTCCGGTGGGCTTCCGCTCGCCGGAGGAGGGATCGAATTTCGAGGCTTTCCTCCGGCGAGTCGCGGCTTCGCCGGAACTGGACCATCTTCACCAAATCCCCCACCCATGTTCATTAATGATTGTTTGTGTTTCTTTCATCCTCTATGGAAAACGTATCCAAACGATTAATAAGCAATTGATTTCACCGCCACGGCATTAAAAAACACATTTTTGTTCGAAAACCCATCAAATCGTTGCGTTTTTGTTTATTTTTGTTCGTTTTATGTTGACCAGACCGTGAAATTGTGCTAAATTATGGTTAATATAAAGAGGTGAATGAAAATGTTAAAAAAAGAACGCCTGCTGATACTCACTGAAATCGTCAACCAGGAAGGCATCATCACCGTAGCCGACATCGTCAAGCAATTGAATGTTTCCGACATGACCGTGCGCAGGGATCTGGACGAACTCGATAAGGCCGGAAAAATCCTGCGCATCCACGGCGGAGCACAAAGCATCAGCTACGCATTGGATCAGGAGCTCTCGCATACGGAAAAACAAGAAGTCCAAAAAGAAGAAAAGAAAGCGATTGCCAAATTGGCGGCAAGCTACGTCGAGGATGGCGACACCATTTTCCTCGGGCCGGGCACGACGATCGAAATACTGGCGAGCTATCTCGGCGGCAAAAAAATCCGCATCATCACAAACAGCTATCCGGTTTTCGAAAATCTGCGCCAATACGACACCGCGGATATCATTATGATTGGCGGCGATTACCGGAAAAATACGGGTGCTTTCTTCGGCCCGATCGCGAACGACAACCTGAAAAAATTGAAGTTCTCCAAATGCTTCATCAGCGCCAACGGCATCCACAATGAAGCGATCTCTACCTATAGCATGGCGGAAGGCGAAACCCAGAACATCGCCCTGAACAACTCCCGCACAAAATACTTGCTGGCGGACAACAAGAAATTCAACCGGGACGACTTCTACAATTTCTACAACCTGCACGACATCGATCACCTGGTCACCGATGACCATATCAGCGCTGATCTGGTCACGCATTACTCGCAATACGTCACCCTGACCCAAGCCCAAACAGAAGAAGGAGCTAACTTATGAAACTGAACGGCATCATTTTTGATTTCAACGGCACAATGTTCCAGGATTCGCATCTGCACGAACAGGCCTGGATCGACATGATCCAAAAGTACAGTCCAGGCAACGGGCTCACAGAAACAGAGATTCTGACAAACGTACACGGCCGCACGAACGACAAAATCCTGCGTCATTTTGTATCCCCTGACCTGACGGACGAGGAAGTGCAGAAACTTTCTTTGGAGAAGGAAGAACATTACCGCAGGCTCTGCCTGAACAAACCGGAGCAACTCGTGTTGACGGACGGCTTGATTGAAGTGCTGGACGATCTGAAGGAACGCAATTTGCCGCTGACGATCGCCACCGCGACCATCAAAGAAAATGTCGACTTCTATTTCGACACCTTCGCGCTTGATCGTTGGTTCGATCCGGACAAAGTCGTCTTCGATGACGGTTCCTTCCCCGGCAAACCGGAGCCGGACATCTTCCTGCATGCCGCCAGAAAACTCGGGGTCCCCCCCGAAGAATGTCTGGTCATTGAGGACGCCTACTCCGGGCTCCGCGCGGCCAACAGCGCGAACATCGGTATGATCATCGCAATCGACCCGTTCTTCAAGAACCGGGAAACCTTCCAAAAGGAAAACCTCTGCAAGGACGGTGTCATCACGGACTTCCACGGCTTCACCCAGCGCCTTTTCGCAGAGCAAGCATAAAAATTAAAGAGAACGCACCATCGGCCGGGCCGATGGTGCGTTCTCTTTGTGTAAAGTACGGTGTTGCCAAAAGTTACCGGATCACCGGGAGCTGTGCTCCGGTGAACGACGGCTTCGCCGTAGTTGACTGCTGGGTTTCGCTGTCCTGCTCCGGCGAGGGGGGCTTCGCCGGCGTTGCCCCTGTTCGTGGATCGGTTCCACCGGCGAGCAGTCCCTTCGCCGGAGCTGGCTCTCAATTCCCCGAAAAAACAGCATCGGGGAAAATTTCCCGATGCTGGTTTGTGTAGTTGTATTATTTTTTACTTTCCTACTCTATAAGAATAAACCGTGCTATTCGATTATCTGAGTTTCTGCTAACTTCTTGTACCAGTAAGCACTTTTCTTCGGATAACGTTCCTGTGTTTCAAAATCCACGTAGAATAATCCGTAGCGTTTCTCATAGCCGTTTGACCACGAGAAAACATCCATCAATGACCATATGAAATAACCTTTCACGTTCACGCCTGCTGCTATTGCATCTGAAATGATCTCTAAATGTTTTTTAACATAATCGATACGTGCATCATCCTTGACTGTACCATCTACAAATTCATCTTTATAGCCTAAGCCATTTTCAGTAATATAGATTTTTTTATAATTAGGATAATCATTTTTGACCCGCATCATTTGATCATATAAGCCTTGTGGATAGATCATCCAATCCCAATCAGTTCGTGGAACATCTACGTCAAATTCTCTTCTTCCGACACCTTTCAGCTGATATTTAGATCCGCCTTTAGCCCCGGTTGAATTATGCGTAATTTCTGATTCACCATCAAAGGCACGCATCCAATCGCTCATGTAATAATTGATGCCCAGAAAATCGTTTAAATCCTTCGCTGCCTCAAGCATTTCAAAATCCTCTTCACGAAGATCCAACTTGCCACCATTTACGGAGAGAATATGATTGACACCCTCCATCGTTTTTTGAGAGTACCTACCCAAGTAAGTGGCATCCAGAATGAATTTGTTATGGATGATGTCTTCCAATTCTGCTGCACGAACATCTCCTGGATTGGATGGATCATAAGGGTACTTCGTTGGGAGTGCATGAACGACACCTATTTCTCCTGGATAGCCGTTATCCTTATAAAGCTTGACGGCTCTTGCATGTGCGAGCATCATATTATGATGGGATTGGAATAATTTTTCAAAATCATACTTAATCCCTGGTGGGAATTTACCGACTAAGTACTGACCATCACCTATCGGGCCTATTTCATTGAACGTAGTCCAATAGTTAACCTCTGAAAATTCTTTAAAACAGTACGCAGCGTAATCTACAAAATGGTCAATGTTTTTACGATTTAAGAAGTCTCCATCTGAATGCAACACTTCAGGAGTATCAAAATGATGCAGCGTGACAAAAGGCTCCACATGACGTTTATGGCATTCTGAAAAGAGCTTATGATAGTATGCAACGCCTTTAGGATTTACTTCACCAAAACCAGTCGGAAAAATGCGTGACCATGCAATGGAAATGCGAATGCCGTTTACACCGAATTTTTCACTAAGCTCCAGGTCCACAGGATAACGATGATAAAAATCACTGGCTGGCTCTGCTGTATACCAATAGTTTTCTTCAAGATAAGTATCCCAAGCTACACGGCCTTTGCCATCTGTTTGCGTCGCCCCTTCAGCTTGATAGGCTGCTGTTGCTCCGCCGAAAATAAAATCTTTTGGTAACTTCTTCATATTATAATCTCCCGTCTAGTCTTCGAATTGTTCTTGAACAAATGCAAGAGCTCCTTGGCCATCACGGGTCAATTTAATGTATTGACCTCCTTGCGTTTTAGCAAGTTTAACGCCCAATCTATCAGTATCCTGTTTGATATCTTCGTAATTCGAAGCCACTTGAGGTGCCAGGATGACTAAATCATAGTCTTTCATGATATCCATGTGCGCCCCATAGCTACCTGCTGCTGCTTTTACAGGAGCCCCATATTCAGCCGCAGCTTTATTTAAAGCATTAGCAAGAAGGCCACTTGTTCCACCGCCGGCACAAAGGACAAGAACATTTTTAGCTTCTATTATTTTATTTTCAAAAACTTTCGGATCATTCTCGTTCGCATCAACACTTGCAAGGACCGCTTTGGCTTTTTTAGTATCAAAGCTGCCTTCAACTTTTTCTTTCAAACTATCCGTAGATGATACTCCAGCTTTTTCTTCTTCAAGAATTTGTGCATCGTAGACTTTAAAGAATGGGTAGTAAATCACTACGTCCACTACAATCAATGTAAGAGCAAGAACAAGTGACATCAGCCCGAATCCTGTTCCGATAACGATCCCTAAAGGACCTGGTGTTGTCCAAGGCAAATTCACGCTAAAGCTGTTCATCCCAAGAACATCAACGAAGAATTTGAAAATCCAGACGTTGGCAATCGGTGCAAAAATAAAAGGCACAAAAAATACTGGATTTAAAACGATAGGTGCTCCAAATAAGATGGGTTCATTAACCCCAAAGAAAGTTGGTACAACTGACGCTCTGCCGATCGCCTTATTCCGTTTTGATTTTGATAACCACATGAACATGAATGGAACAACTAAAGTTGCACCTGTACCACCCATTGTAACGATAAACATCTGCGTTCCGGATGTCAGAATCTTATCTGCATGCTGTCCAGCCTGTAAAAGTTGGAAATTTGTTTCAATATTCGCATACGTAATCGCTGCAATAGCAGGTTCAACGATAGATGGCCCATGTATACCAACAAACCAGAACAGTGCATATGCACCAAATATGATTGTAATGCCCAAGTAACCATCAGCCGCTGTGAACAGTGGCTCGAATAACTTAATAACAGACTCCGCCACATTCGTGCCCATAATGTTCCTAGTCACTATATCCAAACCATAAAGAACGACTATCACTAAGGTAAAAGGAATGATATCTTTAAATACTTGTGAAATGTTTGGTGGTACTTCTTCCGGCATCCGGATTGTCACATTATTTTTCACAGTGATGTTATAGATATTCACAGTAATGAACGCTGCAAGAAACGCTGTCAATAGTCCTTTTGTCCCTAAGAATCCGTTTGCAAATCCACCGCCCTCAACTGCATCCGCAGCAAGGAGTAAGAAACCAGATATGGAAGCCAACATAGTAGAAAGAAAGTTAATTTGATTTGTGTTTTCCAGCTTTCTGTTAAAGGAATCTGTTAAAGATTTTGCGGTTGTGCCAGCAACCAAAACTCCTAAAATCCCCATTGTATATCCGTATGGTTTCATAATCAAAGCTTCAGTCGATGCACTCCATGAAAAACCGAAGATATTAGGAACATAGGCAATCAATAAGAAAATACTTGAAAACAGAACAACAGGCATCGCTGAGATAAAGCCATCACGTATTGCGCGTAGATAGATATTACGCGATACTTTCTCAAAAAAAGGTTTGGCTTTTTCAATTTGCGCAATCAATGCATTCATCATAATTAGTTGCTCCCTCTTTTATACAATTCAATCATATGTTTCATCAAATCCCTAAGCAGCAATGTTGTCATCAAGTGATCCTGTCCATGCATCATCGTAACGCTGTACGCAATATCATCACCTGAAGCTTCCATAGTAAGCAAACTTGTCTGAGCTTTATGCGCCTCTTTGATGCTGGTATTCGCTTCTTCACATAATGCTTCGGCTTTATCGTAATCACCTTTTTCCGCTGCCTTTAAAGCATCCAGAAGGTACGATCGCGCTTCACCTGCATAGGCAACAATTTCAAACCCTAATAAAGTAGCTTCTTCCCTGTTCATTTCATTTTCCTCCAATTTGTTCAGATTTTTTCTTTCCAGGATGTTGCTGTCGTTCCAAGAACTTTGCTTAGTGTATCGCTAGTATTAAAGCCAGTCTTACGCCACCATGTACGTGCAGCTTGCTCACCCTCTTTGATTTGTAATGATTGATTTCAATTTCTTACCCGCTAAATCCATCCCCAGTACAATAGCCCTATTCCTTTCTCCTTACTAAAAATATTTTAATGACCTTACGAAGATAGTCTGGAAAATCACAACTCATTTTCCCGGAAGCGTTTTTATTTCCTTATGCCCTCATTATAAACAGAACCAAACATAAAATCAATCTTTTTGTTCGTTTTTTTGTTTTATTTTTTGTTTTTGTTCATTAAATGTTTTTTTTTGTTTTTTAATTATGTAAGAAAAGCTGAACGGGTTCGTTCAGCCCTGAAAGAAATTTAGGAAATCTGGCCCTGAATGAGCATCGTAGAGCGCAATTGCTGAGAGACTTTCTGCGTCAGCAGATTAGTCGAACAGTATGTCTTGGCTCGCAGAGACAAGAGGTCCCTTTACCCCTTTTCCGAAGGGCTAACCCGTGAAGCTGGACATGATTTTAGATGCATGAAACATGTTGCAATCTTGTGAAACACCTACGGTGATGCACTTTTCACTCTGGAAAATTTTATAAATTCCTGTATGTTAAAAAAACGGGAGAACCTTCTAAGTGAAGTTTCTCCCGTTTTTTCAGTTATTCGAAATAGGCCACAATCCCTGCCGTGATGGCTTTCGCCAAAGTCGTCTGATAGCTGGCCGTAGTCAGTTTCGCTAATTCGGTTGGCGAGCTCATGTATCCCAATTCCAGCAATACAGCCGGAATTGCCGTTTCGCGTAGAACAGCAAAAGTATTCCGACGCACACCACGATCGATCGCACCGGTATTTTCAACCAAGGAACCCTGGATTGCCGATGCTAAATCTGCACTTTCCAGAATCCGTGTCGGGTCATTATGCATGTCCTCATTGATGATCGGTGGATAGTCGGAGTCGTATTCATAGTAATATGTCTCAATTCCCGTGACGGTTGCATTCGCAGGCATCGCATTGTGGTGGATGCTGACGAAAATATCCGCTCCCGAAGCATTTGCTTCTTTCGAACGCTCCAACAAACCAACATATGTATCGGTTGTGCGCGACATGATGACCGTGAATCCCAAAGCTTCCAGATTCGCTTTCACCTTGTTCGAAACGGCTAGATTGATCGTTTTTTCCATCACATTGCTGTAGGTCGCGCCCGCTTCCCAGCCGCCATGTCCAGGATCAAGGAACACAGTATGATTCAGATCCGCAACCGTCAAGGCATCCTTGGCGATCCAACCCAATACTTTTCCGTTCAGGGAAGCCAATGCCCAGAGGACTCCATCCGCAGTCAACTTTTCTTGGCTGACCGTTACGCTGCTGCCGAGGTAACTCGCTGTGTAACCGATTGTTTGGTAGCCTTCCGTCCCCCACGGCAAGGTGTTGATGCCGTCCGTACCGCGTATGATTGTCGCCTTATAGAATGTGTCGGTCGTTGAGATGACCTTATTGAAAAGTGCGTCCTTGGCGATCCAACCGATTTCCTTTCCATTGATGGAAATCAGAGCCCACGTCACGCCATTATCCGTTACTTGCTCTTTCGTGACAGTCACTTTTTGCCCCAGATACGTATAACTGTAGCCGATTGTTTTGTACCCTTTTGTACCCCATGGAGAGGTGTTGATGCCATCCGTTGCCCGCAAAACAGTCGCTTGGTAGAAAACAGACTTCGAAGAGACAACTTGAACATACGTTGGTTCCGTTAAAGCGGCTTTTGCGATCCAGCCAAGCTGTTTCCCATCTATCGAGATCAAGGCCCAGGTCACGCCATTGTCCGCCACTTTTTCTTGAACGACGGTCACTTGCTTACCGAGATAGTCGGAGCTTGTGCCGATGGTTTGATACCCTCTCGTTCCCCAAGGCTGCGTATTGATGCCATCCCCACTGCGCGTGACTGTAGCCGGATAATCCACGTCGATCGTCGACAAAATTTCAACATAGATAACCTTTCTCAATGCATCCTTGGCGATCCAACCCAATTGTCTGCCGTTTTGGGTGATCAAGGCCCAAGTAACGCCATTATCAGCCACTTTTTCTTGCGTGACAAGTACTTGCTGATTCATATAGGACGTACTGTTCGCAATTGTTTTGTAGCCTCTGGTCCCCCAAGGTTGCGTGTTGATGGCATCGCCTGCGCGGACAATTGTGGCATCGTAATCAACGGTTGTCGTCGACACAATCTGCACATAAGTCGGTTCAGTCAAAGCTCCTGTGGCGATCCAGCCCAATTGTTTGCCATCCACTGTGATCAACGTCCAGGTTACGCCGTTTTCAAGCAACTTCTCTTGCGTCACCGTGGCGGTCTTGCCCAGGTAAGCAGAGCTGAGAGCCACGGTCTTGAAGCCGCGCATGCCCCATGGGACAGTGTTGATCGCATCTGTGCCGCGCGTGATGGTGGCGGTGTACTCGATATCGGTCGTCTCCAACACTTCCAGATAATCCGGTTCGGTCAAAGCGTCCTTGGCGATCCAGCCGAGTTGGGTGCCGTCCACTGAAATCAACGCCCAGGTAACACCATTTTCAACTACTTTTTCTTCGCTGATTGTGACTGTTTCACCAAGATAGTCGGCACTGTAGGCTAGTATCTTGAACCCCCGCGTCCCCCATGGTGCTGCGTTGATGGCATCCGTGCCACGGGTAATCGTTGCCGTGTACTCGACTGCGGTCGTCGACACGACCTCAAGGTAATCCGGCTCGACCGGCGCGGATAAGGCGGTTTTCGCAATCCAGCCAATAGCCGTTCCGTCCACTGAGATATATGCCCACGTTACGCCATTATCGGCCAGTTTTTCTTGCGTCACCGCGACCGTCTTGCCTGTGTAGTCAGCACTCCAGCCAATCGTTTCGAATCCTGGCGTTCCCCAAGGCTGCGTATTGATCGCATCCGTTGCCGACAGCACGCGCGCCTCATAATCAACAACCGTAGTCGACAGGATCTGCACACTGGCTTGCGTCACAATGGTGGTTATTTCGTTCAGCTCTTCGGCAAAAGTCGCAGGTGCACTTGCCAGACCTAAAGTCAGCAGGACTGCACTTGCCAGCGCGACTCTGCGCCCATGCCCTCTATTTCCATGAAACATCCTTTTAAATTCCTCCTTCAAACAATCCTTGCATCAAAAAACATAAAATTTGTGAATGCATTTTCATCTTACCACTTTTCAACCCGAATCGCATCCGCATTTTTGGGACTGTCAAAATATCAGCCTGCAAAAAAACCTCTGGCCTATCCGTAAAATCTACAGATCAGCCAGAGGTTGCTACATATTCTATTTCAAAAGCGTGTCGTAAGGGATAAAGTAGGCGTAATCCCCTGACAAGATGAAGATCAGCAGGAAGATGACGACCGTGAATCCCAGGCAGAAAATCAGATTGACCATTTTGTTCTTCGTAAAATTCAGGATGAAATACGGCGCCACAAACATCTCATAGGTCGCGAACGGTGAACTCAAACGTCCCCCTACCGTCGCCAGATTTCCGAAAGCGATCAGGATCAACGAAGCCAGGAAGTAGAGGTTGTGGTACGTGCGGTATTTTTCATCTTTGCGGATATTCGTGAACAGCAAGGTGCCGAAGAAAATCAACAATTGCATCAGCAAGACCGGATTCAGCAGCCATTGCCCACCAGTGTAGGCCGGATTCGTGAAGTACGGAGCGTAGCGATCCGGCACCGCCCACAGATATAACTGAGGCATTTGCACGACAATTCCCGCAGCGACCGCCAGTCCGAACAGCACCATCACCTGCAGCCAGCTGCCGTTATGGAGATAGTTTTCATAGACGTAGCCGACGATGAAAATGAGCGCTGTGATGTGGAATAGCGAGGCAATCCCGACCACCAACAGAAAGCGGAACAGCTGTTTCTGTTGCATGTATTTCACCGAATAGAGCAGGATGATGCTCGCGATCGAACCACGGATCTGTCCCATATCCCTCGCCAAAAAGAAACGCGAAAAATAGTAGAACAGGACCAAGGATGGGTACGGATTATTTTTGTAAAGATAATTGACCAACAACCCCATGCTCAGGAATGCGAAAAAGAGAATGAACGCATAGTAATTCAAACCTAGCTTAAGGAACAAATAATTCAAGAACAGGTAGCCGGGCTCGGCATCGATGCTGCCGTTGAAGACATCGGACAACCCGGTCAAGTCGTAGAAAAAGTAATAATAAGAAACGAAATCGTATCCCGAATAATAGCGCAACCCGGCCAAAATAGCCAGGAGGCCACCACCGATCAGAACGATTTTTTTGTTGTCATAGAACACTTCAGCAATGCTGAGCAGCAACAGGGTGATGAATGTAAAGACATAGAGAGCCATCCATTATTCCTCCTCCAATGCTAGATTAAGATGATTTTGATTGGAGTCGCATAATTTTCCAATAGCGTGCGTTGGTTCTTGTACCAATCCTTTGTTGTGCCGTTCTTACGGGAAACGAGGATAACTTCATCGAAATGCAATAAGGGATCTGCCGCGAGTACGGATTGCGCGAACACGTACGGCGCGCCTGCTATCTGCTCCAAGCGTTTTTGCACAGCTGGCGCCAAAGGTTCCTCGGACAGGATCAGTTTACGTGCCGCAGCCGGATGCTGGATGCCGTGCGCCAAAGCCGTTTCCTGCTCAGCGGCAGTCGTATGCGACAAGTCCAATACAGTATCGTCATCGCTCATGCGATAGTTGAACACGTCTGTGATTTCCTTTTTGAAGAAGAGACGGAAGAAGGCTAACAACATGCCGAGAAGCAAGCCGCCGATGAACAATCCAGCTCCCATGATGAGATACAGTGGCAAGCTGGCACTTCCGGTTTCATCCGTTGGCTCAGGCCCTTTCTCAAGTTGGACCACGTGCGGTTCAGACAGCAAGTAGACGCTCTTGTTTGCAAAGAACGGTAGTGTCTCATCCTGGATGGCTTGATAGAGCAACGTAGCGATAGCTGTGTTTTTCGCTTCATCACCGGTCCCTACCGTAATATGCAATTCGCTAGTATCATAATCCGTATCCACATCGATCATGTAGTTCGCAGGGATATCACCTTCCTCCATGGCCTCGATAGCATCAGATGCAACAATAGGCTCGACTGAATGGATCATCTCATACACTTCCGGAGACAACAGTACAGCTTCCAAAAGGTTGAAGTTCGTAAAGGCATAGCCTTCCGTATTCTCTACATAAAAATCAAACCGTACGGCATCTTCCAGTAAAGCTTTGTACTCAGCATCCGTGATCAACTGCAGCTCCAAGCCGGTAGCTGGATTGATTTCCTTGATTTCTTCGACTTTATCATCGCTGAACAGCGTATAAGCGATCGCCAGAGCGTACAGGACGACAATGGCTAAAGCTGTCCCGATGATCGTTTTTTTGTTGTCCTGCATAAATGCCTTCGTTTCCTTCATGGTCGGTAAGTTTTTCATGCCGTACCCTCCGTTGCATCGTAGATTTTTTCCAGCGCTTTTGCGGTCTTCAGCATATCAAAAGCTTCCATTTCCGGTTTCGGACGGTTGCCTTGCGGATCGCCCATGATTTCGGCTTCCCAACGGTCCAGCTCCGCATCCAACGGCACAAAACGGACATTTTCGGACAACACAGTGTCTTTTGACACTTCCGTCGACAGCACCAATTTGACGTTGGCAGCCTGAGCCTCCACCGCCACGATCGGCAAGCCTTCATACAAAGAAGGTAACAGGAAGACGTCCATCGCTTTCAGCAGTTCGGCGATATCTTCGCGTTCGCCCAGGAAGAGCACATGGTCTTCGATTTTCAGTTCCTTGGCCAAGCCGTGGATCTCTGCTTCGAGACTGCCGGCTCCGACCGACAACAGGTACGTGTTCGGGTGTTGCTTCAGGATGTGCTGGAAAATCTTCAGCAACAGCCGGTGATTTTTTTGTTCCTCGAAACGGCCGATGTGACCGATCACGAAGGCATCTGCCGGAATGCCCAACTGCGCATGCATTTCTGTTTTCGTCACCGGTACGTTGCGGTAACGGTCGAGATCGATGCCGTTCGGAAGCATGACGAAAGGCTGTTCCTTGCCGAAAAGGCCGATGCCGGCTTCATCCGAGCAGCCAATGAAATCAGTCGCATATTTCATCATCAGATTGTTGAAAATCGGCCGCACGACGCTGTACGGGAATCGGTTGCCTTTGCCGTCGGAAGTCGCATGGCTATGGGCGATGCGTTTTTTGACGCCGGCTTTGGCAGCCAGCCACAGGTTCAGGCCGCCGCCGAAGAAGATTTCATTGTGGACGATATCGACCTGATTCTCCTTCAAAAGTTTGCTGACGGTTTTGATGTAGCGCAGCGGGTGCTTGTTCGGGTTCGGCACGACGAAAACCTTGCCCCCCAATGCGGCGATTTCATCATGGTAGGGACGCACATCGGCAAATTCTTCATAGATGACGAAATCGAATTGGTACTTGGAGCGGTCGATGTTGCGGTAGGCGTTCATCATGAAGGTCTCCGCCCCGCCCTTTCCCATTCTGCCCTGGAAATGCAGGACACGTTTTGGTTGAGTCATTAGTGTAGTTCTCCCATCTGTCTAGAAATTTCCTTTGAGTTTTTCGATCAGTTTCGGCGATGCATTGCTCAAAAGATGCATCATGCCGGAAGCGATGTAATTCAGGTGGATCGATTTCGATCGGAATAATAGTTTCATGATTTTCCGGATCGGCGTATCTGTCAGGCTGTGAGCCGTTGCGTACTGGACACGCGGATGCTGCAGAATCTTTTCGATGTAGGTCTTTTTACCTGCCCAATCCAACGGGCAACTTATCCCGTGCAACGGGATGATGCAGGACATCGTACCCTTCAGGAACAGCGCGCTGAAGCCGCCCAGATCCTTGTCGGTCAGGTCCAGCAATTCATTGTAGAATTCCAGGAACGTCTCGAATTTGTTGTCGAAATACTTGTTCGTCAAGCTGCTCTTGCCTTCGAAAGCGTATTGGTAAAGCACTTCGCTGGTCGTCACGACTTTTTGGGCATGACGGTAGTAGGCGATGTTGAACAAACGATCCTCGCAGCTGCTGTAGCTCGGAAAGGCGATTTGGTGCTCCCTGATGATGTCCAGACGGTAAATTTTGTTCCAGATGACATACATCAGTTGCTTGTTCATCAAAGGATAAAGATTGTCCAGGAACGCCGCATTCGAAGCGTAGACATGATTTTCAGCGATGACTTGCTTTTCCGAAACGATTTCCTGGTTGTCCAGCACCCGCAGATTGTAGGAAGCCACAATCAGGTCCGGGGCCTCGTTGTTGAGGATCGTTTGGTAGCGTTCCAGAGTATGGCGCTCGATTTCGTCGTCCGCATCCATCAAAAATAGATACTGCCCTTGTGCGCGGGCGATGCCTTGGTTGCGGGCATTCCCCGGTCCGTTGTTCGGGATGGTGATGAAAGCGAAGCGGCTGTCAACGGCTGTAAAAGCCTGCAGCGCGTCAGCAGTAGCATCCTTCGATCCGTCGTTCACGATGATGACTTCAAAATCGCTGACCGTCTGGGCGGCGATGCTTTCCAAAGTGGCACGGATGGTCCCGGCGCAGTTGTAGGCCGGGATCACGATGCTGAAAAAAGGTTTGTTTTCCATTAGTTTTCCTTCCTGACGTTGGGCATGACGGAGCACCCGGACCAGCTGAGGCCGGGCTATGGAAACATCTGCTCCTGTCCATGCAACGCGTTATGCTTTGTTCTTTAATTCCTTCGCCAAGTCTTTCAGATACGGGCGCATTTTGTCGGCTGTGTCCTTGTTCTCCAGACCGAATTCAATGTTCGCGATCAACAGACCGTATTTGTCTCCCACGTCGTAGCGCTTGCCGGTATATTCGTACGCCACCAGCGGATGGATCGCGTTCAATGATTCAATCGCATCAGTCAACTGGATTTCATTCCCGGCATCCGGCGCTTGGTTGCGCAAAATGTCGAATATTTCCGGCGTCAACAGGTACCTGCCGATGATGGCCAGGTTGCTCGGCGCTTCTTCCGGGGCCGGCTTCTCGATGAAGTGGTTGACGCTGTAGATGTGTTCGCCGACCTTCTCCTTGATGTCGATGATGCCGTAGCGGTTCGTCATGTTTTCAGGGATGCGCATCGTCGCAACGACGCCGCCCTTCGTTTCATCGTAGGTATCCATCAAAGCTTTAGCCAATGGGACTTCGCTCGGCATGATATCATCACCCAACAACACGACAAACGGTTCGTTTCCGATGAAAGCTTCGGCCTGCAGAATCGCATCGCCGAGTCCATGCGGGTAGGCTTGGCGCACATAATGGATATGCGGAATGTTCGTCTTCTGAACCAATTCCAGCATCGCCGTCTTGCCTTTTTCTTTCAAGTTTTCTTCCAACGCGATATTTACGTCAAAATGGTCTTCGATCGGACTCTTGCCTTTCCCGGAGATGATGATGATCTCTTCGATGCCGGCAGCCATAGCTTCTTCCACCACATATTGGATACTCGGTGTATCCACGATCGGCATCATCTCTTTAGCCATCGCTTTTGTTGCTGGTAAAAAACGTGTTCCCAAACCTGCTGCAGGTATTACAGCTTTCCGTACTTTCGTCATGTGTCTCCCTCTTTCATGAATAGTCTGTTCCATTATACCAAATATAACGATAAAAAAAAACGCACCGACAGGAAAGTTCCCTTCGGTGCGCGCTTGTTCAGAATAACTTAACCGTTTTTCCGGACATTCTCTCAGTCGGCAGTTCTTCTCACTGATCTGATGCTGGACACTCACCCTTGGGCGTATCAAACTGGCACAACTGATACTTTTCAATGTACGTATCCAGTCTCTCCGCATAATTTGGGTCTGTCGCATACTTGCCTTGAAGGGCTGCAGTGGCATCTTTATAGGAAGTGGTGTTTTCCATCCAGACCGGGGCATAATGATTTTTATCATGATTTACCCCGTTCAATAGTAAATCCACGTAGTCCTGCGCTGACTCATAAAGACTTGAGTAAGCCCGGAAACCCGCTGTGATCGTAATCAGTTCGCCATTGATCACTTCATTTACCGCTTTGAATGTTGTAATATTAACAATAACATTAAATGCAAATAAAACATATATTATACTTCAATATTATTACCTTTCATTCCTATTACAGTACATTGCTGAAAAATCCACAAAGAAAGATGATTATGTGGTTTGAGGTTCGCATTCGTGGCGGAATTCCCCGCCAAAATGGGTTTTGGTGGGGAATCTCGCGTTGTCCGCGGACACTTTTCCCCGCCAAGGTGGTTTCGGCGGGTTTTCTGGCCGTGATTTGAACTGAAATAGCCCGCCAAAATGCTTTTGGCGGGCTATTTCTCAGCATAAATTCGATTTTCGTATAAAATCAACAGGGCCATATCAAAACTAGAAGATACTATCCTAGTTTTGATATGGCCCTTGTGCATCTATTTAACCAACTTCATATCCATTCGGATTATTCTTTTGCCAATTCCAGGAATCGCGGCACATATCCGCCAATGTCTTCTGAGCTGTCCAGCCCAGTTCTTCCTTGGCTTTGGTCGCATCCGCGTAACAAGTCGCGACATCTCCGGGGCGTCTGTCGATGATCGTGTACGGAATCTCGACGCCGGTAGCTTTCTGGAAGTTGTATGTCAAATCCAGCACGCTGTAGCCGACTCCGGTGCCCAAGTTGTAGATGCCTACCCCATTTGTGTCCTTGATTTTGTCCAAGGCTTTGATGTGGCCCAACGCCAAATCGACGACGTGAATGTAGTCCCGCACACCTGTGCCGTCCGGTGTGTCGTAATCGTCACCGAAGACGCTCAAGCGCGGCAATTTGCCGACCGCCACTTGCGTGATGTACGGCATCAGGTTATTCGGGATGCCGGTCGGGTCTTCGCCGATCAGGCCGGATTCATGCGCGCCGATCGGGTTGAAATAGCGCAGCAAGGCGATGCTCCACTCGGAATCGGCGAATGCCACGTCCTGCAGGATCTGTTCGATCATCACTTTTGTGTAGCCGTAAGGATTCGTTGCGCTCGTCGGCATATCCTCCGTCAACGGCGACACATTGTTCATGCCGTAGACCGTCGCAGATGAGCTAAAGACGATATTCTTCACGCCATGATTGCGCATCACATCGCACAAAATCAATGAGCTGGTGATGTTGTTGTGGTAATATTCGATCGGTTTCGCTACGGATTCTCCTACTGCTTTGTAGCCGGCGAAATGGATGACCGAGTCGATATCCTCTTTTGCGAAAACGGCATCCAAGGCTTCGCGGTCCAGCACGTCCACTTCATAGAAAGTCGGTGCTTTGCCGGTGATTGTTTCGATCCGGTTCAACACTTCCGGTTTGCTGTTCGAATAGTTGTCGACGATAACGACTTCCTGGCCTGCGTTCAATAATTCCACTACGGTGTGGCTGCCGATATAACCGGCTCCGCCTGTTACTAAGACTGACATAATATCCCTCTTTCCAAATGGTTGTTGTTGTTTATTTTCTTTTTCATTGTTGCTGCTGGCGAATGGTTTGCTTATTCTTCCGTTTCGCTGACGCTGCCAAAATCAGTTGTGCTCGTGTTCAGGATGGCGCTGCTCATCTGGCCATAGCCGAAGGACGCATCCGCATCCGACAGATTCATGTCGCTGAATTGCACTTCATCGATCTCCAATTCATCACGCAGTGTGTTGGCGATGCGCAAGCGCTCTTCAGGATCCACATAATAATAGTAGATTTCGTCATAATACAGCTCTTCTCCGGCAATCGAAAGTTGGGTGAAGGTATCGAGTGCATCCACATAGCCTGACTTGATGTCGAGCAGATCCTCAAAGGAAAGGTTAGTTTGGATGTTCACTTCCACCGCACTGAGGATCTTTTTGTAATTCGTGACGCTGTCGATGCTGATCAACTTATCCAAAATCGCTTTGATGACCATCCGTTGCCGATTCTGGCGGCCCAAGTCACCTTCCGGATCCTCTTTACGCATCCGCGCAAATGCCAGGGCATCCCATCCGTCCGCCAGTTTGGTTTCACCTTCCACAAAGGAAGAACCCTCAAACTCGAACGTCAGCGGACTCGTCAATTCGATGCCGCCGATTGCTTCGACGATATCATGCAACCCCTGCATATTGATTTCGACAAAATAGTCGATCGGTACATTCAGGAATTCCTGGATGGAGTTGATCGCCATCTGGGTACTGCCGAATGCGTAGGCATGTGTGATCTTGTCGTTGTACTCCGGATAGAGATTCGTTTCATAACCGACCATCTCGGCATAACTGTCGCGCGGCACACTGACGATCGTTGTCGTTTTGGTGTTCGGATTGACCGTCGCAACGATGATCGTATCCGATCGACCGCCGCCTTCCGCGATGCCGTCCCCGTACATATCGATCCCCAACAGTGCAAACGAAATGGGGTGGGTCGCATCGACCGATACTTCCTCTTCCCGCATATTCTCCGTTTCGACATCCTCGAAAACAGTCTTCAGCGTGCTCTCCACATCGTCATAGACAATCCAGAAAAGCGCAAAAACGACGAGGACAACGCTCACCAATGACAGCATAATGATACGATTTCGTTTTTTCTTCTTAAAATAATTGCTTCTTGTGTCATTCATCGATTCGAGCCTCTTTCTGCGCAACGTGGCTGGATGACAGCCCATCGCCCTACTTAATATCGCTTCATCAAGTATAGAACAATTCCGGCGAATGAAAAAGGCCTATTAAAAAACTTAACAAAAAAGCAAACCTATCGTAAAGTAATACTACTCAATTTTCACATAGTCCAACAAACCTTTTCATAGATGCTTTTCTGGGTTTAACGCGGATCACCCAACGCTTTTAAAACGCTTTCATTTGCGTTATAATAATGTAAAGTGGTTAAGTTAATCAGACAAATAAACCTATGCCGACTTAACCTCTTGCACTGTTTCCGCCACATTTCATTTTTAATAATACGAGTTAGGAGATGATCCCGATGGTTACGTAGTATATACACAAAAGTAAAGGAGAAGACGCACTGAACCGAATAGGTTTGTTTTCAAATTTAGCGTTTGAAGGAGGGCTGAATTATGAAAAAGAGATTTATGATACTGCCTCCTTTCTTAGTCATATTTATGATGTACGGCGCGCTGCCGGATATATATGCAGCAACAGAAGGGACAACAGAGTCAATTGAAACGACACTCGAAGAGCCCACTCTCTATGAACCGCCACCAGGTATCCAACTGCCGGAAACAGTGATTGAAACCGACGACGCAAGCGAACCCGCTACAACAACTACGGAATCCCCACCCACAGAGATGACCGAAGCAGAAGATCAGCTATCGGAAACCGATGCACTTCCAACAGAAGAAGCACTGCCGGAAACGGAAGATCCGCAACCAACCACCACAGAAACAACCACACCGGCGACCACGCCTACTGAGGACGCGACCATACCGGAAGCAACCGACCAGACCACATCTACCACGGAAACACCAGAACCCGAAACGACTATTCCAACCGAACAACCAGCAGAACAACCAACACCGGAAACAGAAAGCCCGATTGTGACGGAAGTACCGGGTGAGAGCCCTGCCCCTACCGTTCCGACAGAGCCAGAGCCTCCCGAAATCTCAGAATCCACAACAGCAAATGAACCGATGGAAGAACCGGAAGTTGCGGAAGAACCGGAAGCCGAAATCACTTATGAAGAACCCATGCAGATGACTGCCGCCGCTTCCACAAACGACTACTCGGGCCCTTCTCAGATCATCAATTCGGTGGATATCTCGGATAACGTGATTGCCTTGACTTTCGATGACGGCCATTCATACGGGAATCTTTACGACATCCTCTATAATTTAAAATATCTGGGCGTAAAGGCCACTTTCTTCATGAATGGTGATGCGGACGCATCCTTGTTGCAACAGATTGTTGCGGATGGGCATCAATTGGCGAATCACACCTATTCACATGGTGATTCCACGACATTGTCGTCATCTGCCTTGGCCAATGACATCAACTTGATGGAAGACTACATCCAGGAAACGACCGGCACTTCATCCTTGCCGTTTTTCCGACTCCCTTACGGTTCCTACAACAGTTCCGTTTTGGACACGGTCGGAAGTCTTGGCTACCAATATACGATCGGTTGGGATGTCGACACGCTCGATTGGACCGGCATTTCCGAAACTGCCATCAGCAGTGCGGTCGTCAACAACGTCAGACCCGGCTCCATCGTTCTGATGCATGCCAGCGTCGGTGCAGCCAATACGCCTGAATCTTTGTGGTATTCCATTGCTGCGTTGAAAGAATCCGGCTACAGCTTCTCCACAGTCAGCAATCTCTTGGCATTGGGCGGATACTTCGCAATCGATGAAGAAGAACCAATCGAAGAAGATTATTCGGATGCTATCCTATCGGAAGTCATCAACCAAGTGGAAACCGGTGAGAAGACCATTTCCTTGACCATCAGCGATGCATCCGATGCCGAAAATGTCCGCGAGATTCTGGCGAACCTGGCCACAATGGATGTGAAGGCCACCTTCTTCCTGAATGGCCTGACCGATGCTACCGTGATCAACGAAATCGTCCAACAAGGTCATGAAATCGGTAACCACACCTACACACACGATGCTGCCACCGAGATGACCGTGGACGAAATCGTCTGGGAACTCAACACATTGGAAACATTGGTGCAGGACAGTACAGGCGGCGCAACCACACGCCCTTACTTCCGCGCTCCGATGGGTGAAACAAATGATCGCGTTCTGGCGACTGTCGCAAGTATGGGTTATCAGTACACCATCGGCTGGACCGTCGATACCCGCGATTGGAGCGGTACATTGACTTCAGCCCAAGTCAGCTCTGCAGTCGTGAATAATTTGGCACCAGGGGCCATCTTCCTGTTGCACGGAAATTCTTCCGCCAACACAACACCTGCAGCCTTATTGCAGATGATCACAGCCATCCGTCAACTCGGCTACAACTTCGCTACCATCAGCGGCTTGCTCGCTTTGGAAGGCTCCTATCCGACAACACCCGGGGAAGAACCTGGTGAAACAACCCCTGATCCAGATCCGAATCCGCCGAGCACCACTTCACCCGCCGAAATCGTGAACCAAGTCAACACCGATGTGCCGGTCATTTCCTTGACCATCAGTGACGCATCCGGAACCGAGAACGTGCGGCAGATCCTCAACAACCTCGCACTGCTGGGAATCAAAGCTACCTTCTTCCTGAATGGTATGACCGATCCGAGCCTGATTGATGACATCATCGCCCAAGGCCACGAAATCGGCAACCACACCTACAGTCATGAAGATGCCACGCTGATGACCGAAGCAGAATTGACGGCAGACCTCAATAACCTTGAACAACTCGTCCAAGATGCAACCGGAACAAGCACAACACCTTACTTCCGTGCACCTATGGGGGAAACCAATACGACCGTTTTGGCGACCGCCGGCAGTCTCGGCTATGAATACGCCATCGGCTGGACAATCGAAACGCGCGATTGGAGCGGAACACAAACCGCAGCCCAAATCAGTTCCTCAATCGTCAACAGTGTAGCGCCTGGTTCTATCCTGCTCTTGCACGGCAGCGCCGATGCAGTTGCGACACCTGCCGCAATCCTGCAGATGGTGGCAGCTGTCCAAGCACTTGGTTATCGCTTCGAGACCATAACCGGTCTGTTGGCTTATCAAGGCATCTATACCAACACGCCTCCGGTAGTGGTTGATCCGGATGACGGGGATGATGGTGAGATCGACTACGGAACCGGACCATCACGTTTTGTAAACCATGTCGACACTGGCAGGAACGTTATCGCCCTCACCTTCGATGATGGGGACGATTACACGAACTTGCATGACATCATCTGGAACCTCAACTACCTGGGCGCGAAAGCCACCTTCTTCCTGAACGGTACGACCGATCCGGGATTGATGGCCGAACTCGTCGCATCCGGACACCAATTAGCGAACCACACTTACTCGCACAATGACGATTCCACCTCTCTTTCAGCAGATGAATTGGCTTACGATCTGGCGCTGATGGAGGAATACATCCTGGAAACGACGGGCGTATCTTCCAAACCTTATTTCCGAGCACCGGCTGGTGTCTACAATGATGCGGTCCTCGAAACGGTCGGCAGCCTCGGCTATGCCTACACCATCGGCTGGACGCAGGACACACGCGACTGGGAAGGCTTTTCGGACACCGCGATCGCAGCCAGCGTCACCGATTATCTGGATGCCGGTTCCATCTACTTGTTGCATGCCAATCCTACTTCCGTGGGCACTCCTGAATCGTTATGGTACATCGTTGCGGAAGCCCGCAGACAAGGCTTCGAATTCGTCACGATCGAAGAATTGATGGCGCTGGAAGGTGTCTATGATGACGGCGGAGATGATGGAGACGACAGCACTTACGAAGGTGTCTCCCAATTCATCGAACAGATCGACACGAACCAAAAAGTAGTCTCCTTGACATTCGATGATCTCGGCGACAGCCAAGTGCTCCAAGAGATTTTGGATGTGCTGTATGAAATGGATGTCAAAGCCACTTTCTTCCCGGACGGAACAGTCGATCCGGATATGCTCTATCAAGTCGTTTCCCAAGGACATGAAGTCGGCAATCACACCTATTCACACGAATTTTCGACTTATCTGACAATCGAAGAATTGACCGCGGAAATGAATGCCTTGGAAAACAAAGTCCAAAATGCGACAGGCACGAGCACCAAACCGCTCTTCCGTCCGCCTTACGGTGACTTTGACCAATCCGTGTTGGAAACGGCAGGCAGTCTCGGCTACAAATACACGGTCGGCTGGTCTGTAGACAGCTTGGACTATCTGGGGACACTCTCTCCTGGAGATATCGCCTTCAATGTGCTGGATCAATTGGCTCCGGGCTATATCTACTTGATGCATGCCGTCCCTGAATCCAGCAGCACACCCGGCTCCCTGTACGAAATCATCGCAACGGCCCGCGAATTGGGTTACTCTTTCGCTACCATCACCGATCTGATCGCACTGGATGGTGTGTATGAAGCCGATCCCGGCGACCCGAGCGATCCAGACGATCCTATTGAAACCACGCTTTCCCAAGTGATCGAACAAGTAACGACCGGCGAAAAAGTCGTTTCGCTTACCATCAGCGATGCTTCCGATGCTGCAAACGTAAGGCAGATACTGGCGAACTTGGCGACACTGAACGTCAAAGCCACCTTCTTCCTGAACGGCCTGACCGATCCGACCTTGATCGACGACATCATCGCCCAAGGCCACGAAATCGGCAACCATACCTACAGTCACGAAGATGCCACCCAAATGACGGAAGCCCAATTGACAACCGATCTCAACAACCTTGAGCAGCTCGTCCAAAACGCCTCCGGCACAAGCACAAAACCTTATTTCCGCGCTCCGATGGGGGCAACGAACACCACTGTGCTCACGACCGCCGGCACGCTCGGATACGCCTACACAATCGGCTGGACGGTCGACACCCGTGACTGGTCCGGAACATTGACTGCAGCTCAAGTCAGCTCCGCGGTCGTGAACAACCTGACGCCTGGATCCATCTTCCTGCTGCACGGCAACAGTTCTGCAGCCACTACACCGGCCGCTTTGCTGGAAATGGTCGCAGCCGCACGCGCACTCGGGTATGAATTCAGCACCATCACAGGGTTGTTGGCGCTCCAAGGCATCTATCCTGATCCGGTTGACCCGGTCGATCCGGTTGATCCCGTCGACCCTGATCCACCGGTCATCACAACACCTTCGCAACTGGTCAACCAAGTCAATACCAACCAACAAGTCATTTCCTTGACCATCAGCGATGTATCCAGTGCCGAAAATCTCCGCCAAATATTGACGAATTTGGCCCTATTGGATGTGAAGGCGACCTTCTTCCTGAACGGGCTCACCGATCCGACTCTGATCGATGATATCCTTGCCCAAGGCCACGAAATCGGCAACCATACTTTCAGCCATGACGATGCCACCCAAATGACGACCGCCGAATTGACGGACGATCTGAATCAATTGGAGCAACTGGTGAAGACAGCGACCGGCGAAAGCACAACCCCTTACTTCCGCGCTCCGATGGGGGCAACGAACGCAACCGTATTGGCAACAGCCGGCAGCCTCGGCTACAGCTACACGATCGGTTGGACAGTCGACACCCGCGATTGGTCCGGAACACTTTCCGCCAGCCAAGTCAGTGCGGCTGTCCTGAACAACCTTTCCGCTGGTGCCATCTATCTGTTGCACGGCAACAGTTCAGCCAGTACAACCCCTACAGCGCTGTTGGAAATGATCACAGCCGCCCGCGCCCTTGGTTATCAATTCACGACTATCAGCGGGTTGCTTGCCTTTGAGGGCGACTACAGTTATGAAGAGCCTGAACCGGAATTCGTTATCCCAGTGCTGGATGAATTCGGGAACATCACCAACCCGGTCATCACCCGGAACGATGTCACCGATGTCTACAATCCATTAGGGACAGCAGATCCGTTCATCATCCTCGTCGACGGCGTCTACCACATGTTCTTCGAAGTTTTGAGGGACTATAACGTCGCAACCCAAAGCTTCACTGACAGTGTCGCGCATGCCTACAGTAGCGACCTCGCCAATTGGACCTACACCCAAGTGGTTCTTGGTCCGGAAACGGATGGCGTCCGCGCTGCCTATCCGAACGTCTTCGAGTACAACGACAGCTATTACATGGTTCCTGATCAAGCCGGCAATGTCGAAGCGTTCTTTGCTACTTCCTTCCCGCTCGGTTGGGACTATCACTCCACTTTATTGGAAGGGAACTTCGTTGACACGAACGTCTTCGAAGTCGGTGGCACATGGTACTTGACGACATCCGAACAACCGTACAACAGCATCTCTTTGTACTACAATACATCTGGCGACTGGCGCAATGACCAATGGCAACTGCATCCTGCCGGTCTGATCATCGAAGAGGACTGGTCGGAAAAAGGTTACCGCGGTGCCGGCAACCCATTCGTGTTTGAGGATTATGTCGTGATGCCGGTACAGGTGACCCCTGTCGCAACCAATATCTACGGCGAATACACCAGCTGGTACAAACTTTCCGACCTGTCAACGACAACCGTAACCGTCGAATACCTCGGCGAAGCTGTCGGTGCACAGAATAATGGACTATGGAACGATTTGGCCATGCACCATATCGCGCATGCCCCTTACGGTGACGGCTACGTCTATGTCGTCGATGGGCTTGCCTATTACGCAGAAGGTACCGGCCAAGCCGAATATACAATCGGACTTTACACGCAAACGGCTTAAGGCAAAAGTGAATAGTTAAGGTAGGGGCCATCTCATTTCGGGATGGCCCCTTCTGTCGGGCTTCTGCCCAGGACGGTATCTCATTTACCCGAGAGTTCACCAATCTGTCGACTATTCGTGGCACCAACAACACTGAACACCCGACACACGTACAAAGAGGCTGGGACATAGCCCCAGCCTCTCTCCGTATCCGAATATAAGTGTACATAAACGTGTGCTATGACACTCTCTTCATTTCTATTTTTCATCCTGCCCAAAATGGAGCATATGATACAAGAAGAAAACTAATTTTTTCTGAATTTTCCGAGTCCCTTCTTGATCAGGCCTCCGATATCGTTCCTTTTCAGGATGTCCGGCAGCGACAGCACGTAATGCATTCCGGTACCGACCGTTTTGCCGTAACGTTCGATCAGACGCAGCTTGCGTTCGTAATTTTTCTTTTCTTTGTCGGAAAGCCAGGATGCATTGTAGTGATGGATCGTATAGGAATTTTCGGTCAGGCTCATCGCGCCGGTGTAGTAATCACGCGGGCAGAAATAAGCCTTCGGATAGATGCTGATGCCCTCGATCAACTGATGCGTATCGTTTTGCTTCAGGCCCTTCTCCAGCAAATAATCGGTCGTGTAATGCGGACTCGGCAACGTGTTGAAGCTGCCGTCCGGATTGACGAAGGAGACGCCTTCGTAGACGTCGCGCATGGCTTTGATGTGCGGATTGCCTTTTGCGGCCCCGAACCCCAACCCCAACGCGACAAACTTGCCGTCCTCGAAGCCCATGAAAGCTTCATCCTCCAACAACGGATCCATATTGCGGATGATTTCCACATCCGTGTCGAGGTAGATGCCGCCTTGCGTGTAGACGATGTCCAGACGGGCATAATCCGGCACGAAACCCCACTTCTTCACGTCGTAGGCTTCCTTCATGTAGCGGTTTTTGGCTATGTCATAATTGCTTTCGTTCCATTCGATGATTTCGTAATCCGGGCAGAACTTCCGCCAGCTTTCGATGCAGGCTTTGTCTTTTTCCGGAATCGGCGCGCCGCCGAACCAACAGTAATGGATGATTTTCGGTATCTTCGTCATGAGTTTCCCCTTCCGTTCTCTTTTATTTGCGCAGCACTTTTTTGACTACAGCCTTGCGTTCCTCGGGATTCAACAACACGATGAAGTTGAAGGCGATCGCGAAGATGCTCGTCAGGATGCCGGCAAAAATCAGCATCAGCCAGCCGTCGATCGGTAAATAGTTCCGCACCAACAGGGAGAAAATCGAAGCCACGACGACCGACAAAGTATTCTTCAGGATGGACGGATAAAAGGCTGTCCATTTGATGTTCAGGCAGTGCGCCCCGTAAATCGGCAGGAAGAACAGGGAACGGATCACCGCGAAGGCTGTGCTTGTCCCGGCAATGATGTACAATTTCAAAGTGTCATCATTTGTGAACTGCAACGCCACCAAGACGATGACAATGGTCACAATCGAGTTGGCGAACATGTAGATCGATGTCTGCTTGACCTTATTCGTGGCCGTAAAGAGGTTCCATAGACCTTCCAACGGCAAGACGAACATGAACTCGATGCACGACAAGATCGTCAACATGTACAACAGATGCGCATCCTGGGTCGGCACCCACAGCTTGTAAAAGATCTCCCCGTAAGCGAACAAAGCGGCTACCGGGATGCAGGCGAACAAGCCAAGGAACTTGATCGACGCCATCAACTGGTTCTTCATTTCCGTGTAGTCCTTCTGCGCATAGCTGATCGTCAGTTGCGGCGCATACACGCTCGCTAAGGTCCCGAACAGAGTCAGGATCGCACTCGGCACCGTCTTGGCGACCGAGAGCACGCCCATCGCGGCCGAACTCACATACAGGTTCGTCACCAGCAGATCGAGTCCGGTCGACAGGATCGAACTCAACCGCGTAAAGCTGTTCCAGATGCCGGATGACAGCAGCACTTTGATGACTTTCACATCGAAATACCGCTTCCTCACCTTGATGTCGGGAGTCAGTTTGCGGGTGTAATAGACGTTCCAGAAATAGACATAGATCGTCGCTACGAATGCAGCCAAGCCGACATACCAGACGGAAGGTACGAAAAAGCTGAAAGCCGCAATCAGCACCGCCACCCGCAGGATGTTTGAGATGATCCCCTGCAACGATGACAAGTACAGCTTATTGCGGACGAACGTCGCCACGCTGTACGTCGACGAGATGATGCTGACCAGGAAATTCAGGAAGATGAATGCCCACAGCCATTGGACATCGATCAGGATCGCCTCGGATACATTCACGATCTTGTTCAGATTCAGGATGATGAGGGCCGATGGAACGCTCAATACCAGGGCAGTCACGATATTGGCGATGACGACCGAAGTGAAATAGCGGTTCGATCCTTCCACATCATTTTCGGTGATCTTGATCGTGATGAAACGGCTGGCCATCGAATTCAGAGCGACGGTGATGACCTGCGCGTAGCTGACGAAGTTGTTGGCTAAGCCGACAAACCCATAGGCTTCGCTGCCGACATGCTCGACGATGAATGGGGTCAACAGGAAGCTGATGCCCATCATCACAACGAAACCGACCACCTGCGCGATCATATTGATGGCGAATTGTTTATTTTTATCCACGTTAACCCTCTTTTCGTTCAGGAAAAAAGGCTGCGGCAGCCCCGGAATAATCGGGAGCTGCCGCAGCCTCCCCTGATCATTTCAATTTTTTATAAGTGCGGTAAGCCCAGGCGATCGGTCGTTCATACGACAGGTAGGTATTATACAAGAAGGCCAATTTCGAACGGCCTGTCCGTTTCAAAGCATTGCGTGCCTGTTTGAGGATGCCCCTGACTGCTTTTTTCGGCTCGCTCTCTTTGCGCGCATCCAATTGCAGATTGACCGACAGCGCCTCGGAGAACAACGATTTGTAAGTGCGGTCGCTCAACTCCGGCCTGCCGACCTCGTGGAAAAAGGCTGCCCGTTCGGCCAACGCCTCCATATAATCGAGTTTGTTCTGGAGTCGGAAACCGGCTTCCCCCATGATGCTGTCCTCACGCTGCCAATAATAATAGAGCGGCTTTTTCGAAATCACCGTCTGCGGCGCAAAATGGAACAGTTTGTAGGTCGTGAACTCGTCTTCATGCAGCCTGCCGACCGGAAAACGGATCGTTTCGAATAAACTGGCTTCGAAGAGTTTTCCGCAGGCCATGACCAACTGCGGATGGAAGTCATCGCCCAAGTCGATGTATTTCGCCAGGATCGCATCATTCTTCATGACCGTCACCATTTCCGGCTCGGTCACCTGCGGCACGTCTTCTGTCGTCGTCTTCAGGAAATTGCAGAGCGAGATGGCGCTGCCGGTTTCCTTCAACAGATCGTACAGATAGGCGATGTACTCGGCCGGAACCCAATCGTCGCTGTCCAGGAAAGTCAGGTAGGCCCCCTTCGCAATGGCGATGCCGGCGTTGCGGGCATCCGACAAGCCACCGTTTTCTTGATGGATGACCGTGATCCGATCATCCTGTTCGGCATAGGCATCGCAGATTTTGCCGCTGTTGTCCGGCGAACCGTCATCGACTAGGATGATGTCCAGATTTTTGTATGTCTGTGCCAGTATCGAGTCCACGCAGCGGGGCAAATAAGCCTCGACTTTGTAGACCGGCACGATGATGCTGATCAGTTCGTTCATCTCAATACCCTTTCTTGTGGCATCGGGTAGCTTGTCAGCCTTTACCCAATGCGGCCTTTATTTTGTTGAATACGCTGTAGTAGAGATACAGAATCAAGCTCGCTTTTTTCTTCATCAAATTCAGTTCCAGCTTTTTGCGCGGCTCCACATCATCCAGCTCGATTTTTTCAAGTATGGCGGCCAATTCCCCATCAGCCACTATCTTATCGATATTGCGGATTTTTTCACGGAACGGCATCGGATTGTACTTGTGCGCTTCATTCGCCAGTGCCAGCAAAGCGATGATGATGTAGCGGTTGGCCATGCGCGTCGCCAGTGGGTCCGCTTTACCCTCACGCACCAACAGCTCCAGCAGCTTCGCAAAGGCTTGTTTCTGCCGTTGATAAAATTGTGGTTTATAGGCCATCACGGTCGAGCTTTCATGGACGCGGTAATGGTAGTAGGCACCGGCATCGATGGCGATGCGTTCGCATTTCAGGAAGGTCTCGACGCAGACAAGCAGGTCTTCCATGAACGCCACGTCCTTGTCGAACCAGATGTTCTCCCTTTCAAGCAGCTCACGGCTGATCAGCAGCCGGCAGACGCTGCCCATGATGTCGGTTTCGCCGCTCCGAAAGCTCGGTTTGGCGATAACGTTCGCGACGATTTCGTCGAGGATGGCTTCCTTTTCGATGGTCCCCCCGGATTGTTTCATCAAAACGGGAACGGTGCCTTCCTTCGTCTCTTTGACATAATTGCATATACAGATTCCCGCCTGCGCTGCCGTCAGCGTCGCAAGCATGCGCTCGTACATGTCCGTATCCACCCAATCATCCGGATCGACGAAGCCCACATATGCCCCCGTCGCTGCGCGCAGGCCGTCGTTTCGTGCTTCCGACACGCCGCCGTTCGATTTGTCGATCAGACGGATCCTGTCGTCGGTGGCAGCGAGTCCCACACAGACAGCCAGGCTGTCATCGGTAGAACCGTCGTTTATCAGAATGATTTCGATTTCCTTCAGCGTCTGATTGATCAGACTGCTGACACATTGATTTAAGTAAGGTGCCGCGTTGTAGACCGGCACGATGATGCTGACCCTTGGTTTCACCCCAGGTCCTCCTCCCGATCCTGCTGTGCAGGATGTATTGACAGCCGATGCCGCGAAATATCCGCGCATCTTGCCCATTACCCTCTAGTATAAGTCAATTAACTGGAATGAAAAAGGAAAAATAACAATCTTAAAGAAATTGTAAAAGCAAGTTGCCGAATCTTGGGGCCTGATACCTTAAAGAGTGAATCTTGACGCAACAAAAAAGACGAGACAGCTGGTCTCGTCTTTCCTGTTCTTCGCTTACTGCAATTCCAGTTCCGTTTTGAGTACCGATTGAACCCGGTTCAGTTCGGCTCCGTCCACGAAGCTGTAATAGATTTCATTGCGCAGACCGCCTACGCCGCCCAAATGGTCTTGTTTCATGTTCGACACAGCAGATACGTATCCGTTTTGCTGCAGCGCCAGATAGTCGCTCATCTGCAGACTTGTTTCGACATTAGCCGACAAGGAGTACAAAATTTCTTGATAACTCAACAACATGTCCGTCTGAATGAGGTTATGGATGATCGCTTCGATGACCAACCGTTGGCGGTCTTGTCGGCCTGTGTCTTGCGTCGGGTCTTCTTCCCGCATGCGGGAAAAGGCCAAAGCAGCTTCACCGTCCATTGGATTCGGACCTTCCACGAAAGTATAGCCTCTTGACGTAAAGGCCAGCGGACTGTTGACCGTGATGCCGCCTACTGCATCAACCATCTGTTTCAAGCCTTCCATATTGATGGAGGCGTAGTAATCGATCGGTATTCCCAATAATTTCTGGACCGTGTTGATCGCCATTTCCGCACCGCCAAACCAGTAGGCGTGATTGATTTTATCATAGCTGTCATTGCCGACAATCTCCGAAAAAGTATCTCTTGGAATGCTGACCATTGTTGTTGTTTGCGTTTTGGGATTGATCGTCACCACAATCATCGAGTCTGATCTTCCGGCTTCCGTTCTTCCCTCGGTACCATTGTCGATTCCCATCAACAAAATCGAAATCGGCGTCTGCTGCGTCAGATCGACCCCAGCCTCCCGGACCGATTGTGTTTCTACCGGCGTGTAAATCGTGTCGGTTGTTTTGTTCAGATTCTTGTAGACGGAATAAACATAGCCCCCTGCAGTCAAAACCAATACAGCCAGCAGACTGAAGAAGATTCTTAATCCCCATCTTTTTTTGCGCTTACGGTTTCTTTTTCCAGACATTTCCGTTCCCCTTCTCTTTCCTCACAAGAAAACACAGTCTCTAATGAAACTGTGTTCGCTGATTTTAGTGATCAATAACTTGAGTCATATGTTGAGTCATAAAGATCTTCTTCGTAATAAGGATCCGTTTCCTCATAATCATAATCTTCGGTATAGGTTTCTTCAAAGTACGGATCGGAATAGTTCGGCGTATAAACATCACTTTGGCCGTACGTGGACGAATCGTATGTCGTATCCGTGTAGGAAGAATCCGTTCCGTAGTAGGATTGTGTATCATAATAGGGTTCGTTTCCCGATGTCGAAATATCTGCGATTGTCGCTGCCGGCAACTCCAACTCCGTCCGCAGGATATTCGACAGACGCAAACGTTCTTCCGGATTTACGTAGTAATAATAAATTTCATCGATATAGACCTCTTGGCCTGCGACATAGAACTGCTGGAAGTTCTCCATAGACTTTCGGTAACCGCTGGCGATCGAAATGATTTCGTCCAAGGTTATGTTCAATTGGACATTGTCCTCCAAAGTCGCCAGGATGTTTTTGTAGTTCACGACTGTTCCCATCGTCAAAACTTTGTCCAATATGGCTTTGATGACCATCTGTTGTCTTCTTTGTCTCCCAAGATCGCCATCCGGATCTTGCTTGCGCATGCGCGCAAACTGAAGGGCTTCGAATCCTGTCAGAATCCGTGTTTCACCTTCGATAAACTGCGGCCCATAGAAGTCAAAAGTCAACGGGCTCGTGATTTCGATTCCCCCGACTGCATCGACAATGTCCACCAAGCCATCAAAATTCACTTCGACGTAATAATCGATCGGTATATTCAGGAATTCTTGAACCGTATTGATGGACATTTCCGTGCCTCCGAAAGCATAGGCATGGTTCATTTTGTCATAGTAGTCACCGTAGTAGTCGTATAGATTGCTGTAACCCATAATTTCCGAATAGGTATCACGCGGGATACTCAACAATGTCGTCGTGCGCGTATTCGGATTCACCGTACAGACAATGATTGTGTCGCTCCGTCCTGTTTCGGTGCGTTCCTCTTCAGCGGTACCGGTGTCAACCCCCAATAACACGAAGGAAATCGGTTGCGTTGCCGTCTCGACTTCAATCGATTCTTCGCGCATTTCGACAACACTCACTTCGGTATAGATCGATTCCGCAGTGCTGCCGATATCGGAATACGCCTTGAACATGTAGGCGATAACACCGACCATCGCAATCATCAGGATGGACAAGACGGTTCTCAAGATTCGTTTTTTCCCCTGTCTGCTTTTTCTGGTTTCATTCATCTGTTTCGTTCCTCTTTCTCTTGAAAGAAAATGCGTGCCACAACAACCGTCCATCGGAAAACTCCCTGATGCATCCTGGACTTGCCAGCCATAGTCTTTCATTAAGTATTTTATTGAACATAACAATATAAACTGTCTCTTTCCATGCAAAAAGAAGCCCAACTATCTATCACGAGGGCACTTGTCATAGAATCTTAATAATATTATCAATAAACTGCAGAACATTCAAGATGATAGGCTAATTAGTAATATAACAGAAATATTTCATTTATATTGACTGTTGCAGTGCTTCTGAAAAAGAAAAAGTCCGGAGAACAAATTTCTTTGTTCCCGAACTTAGGCTTCATACATATTCATCTGCTGAAAAGTCGGCATCTTTTTTTCTTTTGAATCACTTCAGTCGGTGCCTCTGTAAGAACAACATCCCCATTAAAAATATTTTTTGCGTTTTGTCTGAAGTAGGCAACTTTCTCAGAACCGAATTCGGCTTCAAGCTTTGCAAAAGCTTTCTGGAAATGAAACCCTCTTCCGCGGGTATTATGCGCATCAGATGCTAGGATATGCACGAGGTTGGCTTCAATCAGTTGGCTGCTGAGCTTCGCGATATCTTTACCGAATGCCCCTGCATAGCTGCTTGCAGTAACTTGTGCCAAGGCGCCCCTTTCAATGAAAGGAAGCAATATATTTGGATCATCAATAACGGCCTGGTTCCGTTCGGGATGAACGATGACCGGCGTGATGCCTTTTTGTCGTAGTTTAAAAAATAATGATTCTGTGTAATGTGGGATCGACAATGTGGGAAACTCAATCAACAAATAATGTTCTTCTTCATCAACGAACAATATCTCCCCATTCTCGATATCTTCCAGTAATTCTCCGTTGATACGGATTTCTTGTCCAGGATAAAGTGTCAGACCGATTCCCCGGTCATCCAATTCAGTTTGCAGAGCCTCCGTAGCTTCCTGCACGGCCTCTTTTGGGTTCAAATATTTACCATTTTTATGATGCGGCGTCACTAGGATATGGGAGATCCCTTCGGCGACGGCTTGCTGCGCCATCGCCAATGAATCCTCCAGTGTTCGAGCTCCGTCATCGACGCCAGGCAACAGATGACAATGCAGATCGATCACTAAGCTTCCACCTCATTCGTATAGCCATAGCCATAGTAAGATTGCGCGGATTTCTTCTCAACGCCATTGAACACAACGCCCAAAATATTGGCATTGACCATTTCCAACAGTTCTTTCGCATTCAGTACGGAATCTTTATGTGAAACGCCGTGACGGATCACGAATACAACACCGTCCGCTTTTGCTGCCATGATCTGCGCATCCGTTACGGATGTCACCGGCGGCATATCATAAATGATGATGTCGAACATGTCCTCAAATCGCTTCATCAGTATGTTCATCCGATTCGAGTTCAATAATTCCGATGGATTCGGCGGAATCGGTCCGCTTGTCAAAACATACAAGTCTGTTCCGGTCACCTGTTGGATAACCTCAGTAAGTTCTTGTTCCGGTGAGCTCAACAGCGTCGTCAAGCCCACGATATTGCTCAGCCCGAACGTGCGTTGCACAGTCGGTTTGCGCAGGTCGGCATCCACCAACAGAACCCGTTTGCCCTGGTCGGTAAAAACCGATGCCAAGTTTGCGGCTGTAGTTGATTTCCCTTCCCATGGACCGGATGATGTCATGACGATGGATTTCACATCGCGGTCGATCATTGAAAATTGTATATTTGTACGGATGGTCCGATATTGCTCAGCGATAACGGATTTCGGCCGCAATTTTGAGATTAGACTTAGACCTTTACGTTGTTGGCTGTCCAACTTCATGATCTTCTTTCTGCTTGATCCAAACATATCTTATCGTCTCCTATATGCGTCTTTTAGCTTTGCGCGATTTTACATCAGATGTTGCTTGTACAAAACGGGTAGCCGTCAACTCTTCTTCGGACATCTGCAAAACGGACCCTAAATTCGACCAGCCCAATTGCTCGATGAATTTTTCGTCCTTTACGGTTTTATCCATGAACTCGGACAAGAAGGCCAAACCAACACCAATCATCATGCCGACCAGCAGCCCCAACACCAAATTCATAGGTGTATTCGGTGAAACGGCATTCGTATTTACGACCGCTTGGGACAAGATCGTAACGCTGTTCACGTCCAGGATGCTGCCGATTTTTTGCTCGAATGAACTGGCAGTCGCATTTGCCAACTCTGCGGCCGTATAAGGATTTTCATCGGTCACGGTCACACCGAAAACAAGCGAATCAGCTTCTGTTTGAACCGATATTTTATTGCGCAACTGTTCCAAGGATAAATCAGAACCAGTACTTACGAGGACATCCTGTAAAATGATCGGTTCCTTAATGATGCCCTGATACGTATTGATCAGGCTCAAGTTCGTCTGAATGTCCGTATTCGTGATCGCCTGTTCCGCATTCTGTGTCTGATTCACCACGATTTTGGAAGTTGATTGGTAAGTAGGCGTGACTAAAAAGAATGTATACAGACCCGCAAGCAGTAACCCCAGCAAGCTCCAAATGATGATTCTGCCGACCCGTTGTCTTAATATTGCACATATTTCATATAAAGATATTTCTTCCTCCATGATTAACCCCCCGCAATTTATTTCGAATATATTTAATTGTCGTATGGTGACAAAAAGCCTAGATACGACATCCTAGGCTCGTCAACTTCTTTAATTGTACAATATCATACTTAAAATAACTATAAATAAATAAAAAAGTATTTTTCAACCATTTTTATTTGATTCGTGGCTTCAATTCCCCTGAATAATGCGCCACAATTGACAGATTGACAGATTGACAGAATATCCAATCTCGTTGTTATTATCTAACCATTTCCATTTTGTTTGGATATTGGATTAACTTTTGTTTTGATAATAATTTTGATAATAATGGTGACGGTTTGCATCTTCCGCATTGACCGGTACGCGGTTGTAGACTGCGCCCAAGACATTAGCATTCACCCGATTTAAAGCTTCAGAGGCCTTCTCCGTATCCGCCTTGGTCGAAACCCCATGTTGAACAACAAAGATGGTACCCTCCGCACGCCCAGCCACAATCTGCGCATCCGCAAACCCTAAAAGAGGCGGCGTATCATAAATGATAAGGTCGAATTGCTCCTCAAATTCCTTCTCCAAATGGAGCATCCGTCTGCTGGAAAGCAATTCTGCCGGATTTGGCGGCGTAGGACCGCCTGTTAAGACCGACAAGTCGGCCAATCTAGTGGCTTGCACATAATCCTGAACAACGCCTGTCGGATTGTTCAATAAGTCCGTCAGCCCATGCACATTAGGAAGAGCGAAATGTTCATGGATGGTCGGTCGCCTGAAATCACAGTCGGCCAACAAGACACGTTTTCCTTGTTGGGCGATTGTGATTGCCAAGTTGATGGCGACAGTTGACTTGCCGACATTATTGCTTGCCGAAGTAATCGCAAGCGAACGGAGACAAGTGTCCACCATGGAGAAACGGATGTTCGTCCGAAGCACACGGAACTGCTCAGAGATGGCAGCAGACGGCAACGCCATGGTGATGGCAGCGCTTTGCTGCAATGGTTGACTTTTTTTTCTTCTGAACATGACTTAGCCTCCGATTCGATCTTTTGCCGTTTCCAACTCATTAAACTGGGTTATTGCTGTGAATTCTTCCTTTTTTATCTCTGATACGACGCCGAGGTCCAGCCAGCCGATCTTCTGCGAAATGAATTGGCTGTCTTTCAACGTATTGTCCATGAAAGTTTGCAAGAAGGCGATGCCTACACCAAGCATGCCCCCTACCAACAACCCTAGCACCAGATTCATTGGCACGTTCGGCGAGATTGGATTGGAATTGACGGTGGCTTCCGAAATAACCGTGACGTTTTCGACGTTCATGATTTTTCCGATGCTTGTTTGGAAGGTAGCTGCAATCTCATTTGCGATGGTTGCTGCTTCAGTCGGACTCTTCGTGGTGACTGTCAAAGAAAATACCTGTGAATCTGTGTTCGAGCTGATGGATACCATATTGGCTAATTCTCCAACGCTGTAGTTGGGCTCCAATTTTTCTTGGACTTCTTCCAATATCACTGGCCCTTTGATGATGTCTTTGTATGTACTGATCATCTGCACATTCGTATTGATGTCCTCAAGTCGAATTTCACTGAGTGTATCAGACTTATGATTCACCAACATTTGGGTTATTGCGCTATAAGTCGGGGTCACCGCATAAAAAGTGTACAAAGCTGAAACCGAAAGCCCCAAAAATGCCAAAATAGTAATTAAAAAAATACGCTGTTTCAGGATTGCGAATATCTCGCCTAATGAAATTTCTTCTTCCATAAATGTCCCTCCAGTAAATGTGAGATGGGCTAGAAAAGATGCAGTATACCAGTTGTCCCTGTGTTGATTATTTTTGTTGCGTCAATATTTTCGCGCCTTCTTTGGTGATGGCGATCGTATGCTCGAATTGGCAGCTCAAACCGCCGTCTTTTGTACGGGCAGTCCAGCCATTGTCGTCCATTTTTGACTTCCAAGCTCCTGTGTTGACCATCGGCTCGATCGTGATGGTCATACCTTCCTTCAGGCGCAGACCTTTACCGGCTTCTCCGTAATGCGGAATGGACGGACTTTCGTGCATCGTGGGTCCGATGCCATGACCGATGAACTCGCGGACGACAGAGAAACCTTCGCCTTCTACATACGTTTGGATCGCATGGCCGATGTCACCGACACGGTTGCCTGCTCTCGCCTGCTCGATCCCTAGGTACAGTGCTTTTTCAGTCACTTCCATCAGACGTTTGACTTCCGGTGTAGCCTCGCCGACCACATAGCTCCAGCATGAATCGGACATGGCACCTTTGTAGTTCACGACCGTATCGACCTTGATCAAATCACCATCCTTCAATACATACTTGCCCGGGAAGCCGTGGCAAATTTCGTCGTTGACGCTCGTACAAGTCGCAAATTCGTACCCTTCGAAACCGATTTGCTCACAGATGGCGCCCGCCGCTTCGATGCGTGATTGCACAAAGTTATTGATCTCCATCGTAGTCAAGCCCGGCTTGATGAAACCGCGCAATTCCTCATGGACACCCGCCAAAATCGCTCCAGACTCTTCCATAGCTTGAATTTCGCGTTCAGATTTTAAAGTTATCATATTTATTCTGTCCTCTTCCTATAAAGTATTCTTTTTCATTATACATTAAATGAGGGGGATGGCTAAATATTTTTTTCAGTGATGAACTTCCTGCCAGCCCGGAAGTTTGGCCGGAGCTGCGGTATGCGGGGACCGGCACCGCCGGTCAGCGACGGCTTCGCCGGAGGTGCGGTGCTGTCCGGCGGCTCTCCTCCGGCGAGGGACGCCTCATCGGAGATGCAGCTTTTCGGGGGATGCGAACTCCGGGGAGCACCCCTCTCCACGGAGCTGAGGCAGCCGAACAACAAAATGGAAAATAACGATTGTTCCGCAAAAAAGACGACCTCATCCGAGACCGTCCTGTTCTGTCTTTAACGCATACATCCGCATACATATACTTAAATCATTCTTCATCTTGGTAGCCATAATAATAGCTGTGCTCTTTTTGGCCGCCTGGAGCACGGTTGTAGACGACGCCCAGCACGTTGGCATTGACCATCTGCAACGAATCCGCGGCCTTCAAGACATCCTCTTTCATGTCCTCACCAAAGTGCACGACGAAGATGGTACCGTCAACCCGGCCGGACAAGATTTGTCCATCGGTGAAACCCAACAATGGCGGTGTATCATAGATCACCAGATCAAACCGTTCCGCTACATCCATTTCCAGTTGCTTCATCCGATTGCTGGACAATAATTCTGCCGGATTCGGCGGCACCGGTCCGCCAGTCAGGATGGACAGTCCCGGAACTTCAGAGGTATGCAGATAATCATCAATACCCTTGCCGACATGATTGGCCAACAAATTCGTCAGGCCTTCGTTGTTGAGTATTCCGAATTCACGGTGAACAGATGGCCTACGTAAATCGCATTCCACCAACAGAACTTGGTTTCCTTGCAAAGCAAAAGTCACCGCCAAGTTCGCGGCCACAGTTGACTTGCCGGCCGCCGGCGTAGCTGAGAGGACAGCCAACGACTTCAGCTTTTTATCAATCATCGAAAATTGGATGTTGGTTCTGAGCGTCCGGAACTGTTCCGAGACTGGGGAGTTCGGCATGGCCAAGGTGATGAGGCCATGCGTGCGACTCGTCTTTTTCGTTTTTTTGGTTTTCTTTTTTGTTGCCTCCACCATCATCGCTTCCCCCTTTTGTTGCCGACATCCATGGTCTGGCTGACGTCACTATTCTGAAGGATGACGTCGATTTTTTCTTTGGTCATGTCCGCTACGGTCACAAGCCGCTCACGGCTCGTACTTGCATGTGCAGAAGACTGTTGTTTTGGCTTTATCTTAGGTACGTCATTTTTTCCCGGTATCGCTGCGATGACAGAATGCACTTGCTCTTCTGCTGGTACTTGTTCGGATATGAAAGATGGTTTTTCATCAGGTATCCGTTTCATCTTTGTCATTGTTGCAGCTTCGGAAGATTCGGAAACGATCGGCAGCTCCGCTTCATTGAGCGCTTTCGCTGCTGCCGCTTTTTGTTTCTGCATGTTCGCGATTGCCGTTTTTTCTTCTTTGCTGAGTTCGGAAATGGCTCCTAGATTCGGCCAACCGATTGTTTGAATAATATACTTCTGATCATCAATGGTCTTCGCCATCGCATAACGCATCATCGCTGCTCCAAAACCGGCCAAAAGCCCGACACCCAAACCAATCAAGAGATTGTTCAGGATGTTAGGGGATATCGGTTCGCTGTCCGCTACTGCCACGGAGATGATTTTCACGTTTTCGATGTTCATGATCTCTAAGACATTAATCTGAAATGTGGCCGCGATTTCGTTGGCTATCGAGGCAGCTTCCTCCGGATCGGGGGAAGTGACCGCCAAGGAGAAAACCTGTGAATCTTCATTGGCGCTGATGAAAACCATGTCGGCCAATTCTTCATCAGTATACTTGAGTTCCAAACGGTCTTTGACGTTGCCCAGAATTACAGGACCCTTGATGATGTCTTTGTAGGTGTTGATCATCTGCACATTCGAATCGATGTCATTCAGCACCAGGCCATCCATGGCATCCGCACGATTAACCAATAGTTGCGTCCTCGCTTCGTACAAAGGCGTCACCACCAAAAAAGTGTAAGTTGCCGCAAGCAACAGACCCACGATACCGATGCTGATGATCATCCCCAATCTCTGTCTGATTAATGCTGTTAGGTCCCTCAAAGAAACTTCTTCTTTCATGTTTTCCCCTCCGCATGTTTGGCTTGAAAACCACTCCTACTAAGAATCAGCTACATGTAAAACACACCCTGTATACGGTTACATTATATCACAGAATATTATTTAAGAAAAAATTAATTTGTTCAATAACGCGATGATGCCGATCCGAAGAACCAATTGATACGCGTCACGATCCGATCCAGATCGGCATCCGTCATCTTCGTGTCCGACGGCAGGCAAAAGCCGCGCGAAAAGATATCCTCCGAAACACTCGGTTCTTCAGGGTTGTGGTTGAAAAACGGTAAACCTTTAAATACTGGTTGCAGATGCATCGGCTTCCAGATTGCCCTGCCTTCGATGTTCTTCGCCGCGAGATAATCGAGCAAAGCCTTCGGACGCAACTCGCATTCTGGATTGATGGTCGCGCAGCTGAGCCAATAGTTTGGATCACCGTAAGGCGCAATCGGCATCATCTCCAACTCATCTAAATCGCGGAAAGCTTCTTTGTAGTATTCAAAAATATATTTCTTTTTGGCGATGCGCTGATCGATCACCTTCAGTTGGCCACGGCCGATGCCTGCCACGACATTGCTCATCCGATAATTATAGCCGATTTCCTTGTGCTGATAATAAGGGGCGTTTTCCTTCGCCTGTGTCGCCCAGAACGTCACCTTGTCGATGACGCACTTTTCGTTCGCCACCAGCATCCCCCCGCCGGACGTCGTGATGATTTTGTTACCGTTGAAGGAGTAGATGCCGATAGCGCCGATTGTGCCGGTCTGCTTGCCTTTGTAGGTAGCGCCTAAACTTTCGGCTGCATCCTCCAGAATCGGAACGCCGTGCGCATCCGCGATGGCCTTGATTCGATCGAAATCAGCGGATTGGCCATACAGATTCACGACAACAATCGCTTTGGGATGAGGATACTTGTCAAAAGCCTTCTCCAACGCTTGCGGGGACATGTTCCAGGATTCGCGCTCCGAATCGATGAAGACCGGTGTGGCACCCTGATAGATGATCGGATTGGCGGATGCAGAGAAAGTCAAGGAGGGGCAGAAGACAACGTCACCTTTCCCGACGCCCAAATACATCAAGCCCATATGGATGGCGGCCGTTCCGGAAGACAGTGCATCCGCATAACGCGCACCAGTATAAGCGCAGATTTCCTGCTCAAAACCGGTGACATTCGGCCCCAGCGGTGCGATCCAGTTAGTGTCAAATGCCTCTTCGATGTATGCCATTTCCAATCCGGACATATGAGGTGTTGCCAAAAGTATTTTTTTGTCGTTCTTATTCAACCTATTCCTCTCCTTTCAAGCAGGGCGGAAAACATTCGCAACTCATCGGCCAAGTCGAGTCTTTTTTTCAATGTACCCTATTTCTTCCATCAACTGAATGGTTTTCCGCAACGCATATCTCCCCTTCTCAAGTTCGTCGGGATTCAAGTAGTTCAGACGCATTCGCCTGCTCCGGTTGCGGGAACGTGCGATCAATTCCTCATCGCTTGCATCAGTGAAATAAACCCTACCCGGCAACAGCTTGTTTTCGAACAATTTGATGGCATCGAATTCCTTGGAGCCGCAAAAATAGATGGACCATACCGCTTGAAATAGTCCTTGATCCCATATATGAAGGTGATCCGCATCATTCTTCAAAGAATACAGGTGCACATTCAAATGCCAGTTGGACAAAACCGAATACAGATCCTTTGCATTTTTTTGACCAGACGAGAGAATGATTTTTGTATCCCGCAAAAAAGCACGCGGGGATCGCATAAACACCTGCAACATATAAAAAAGCTTTATGGCTTGTCTGCCGAGCTTGATCTTGGGCAGTCTTGCATTTACATCGATCGATTCCGGATCACTTTTTTTCAGATTTGCGACTAAAGTCGTTTTACCGGAGGAAGGCATCCCCAGCGCTTCGGCATAATTGCTTTTGCTGGCATATTTTTGCGACTTCAAAACATACATGTCCAAGTCCCCTTTCCCATCGAATAAATGCACCTATTGGTGTCTGCAGGCATAGTTGATCAGGGTGTCCTTGACTTCTTCCGCAGGCAGATTCTCAAGATTGGCCGCGAAAGCGACCGTTTCCTCCAGAGGATAGCGGGATGCCTTGCCGACAAAGATCTTGTCGTATACTTTCCGTTCAAGCGCGCTCCGGTCGGCCAGCAGTTCTTCGTATATTTTTTCGCCCGGACGGATTCCCGTCTCGATGATTGGGATTTCCTCTTCCGTGTAGCCTGAAAGTTTGATCATCTTTTTGGCCAAATCGTGTATCTTGACGGGCTCGCCCATATCCAGAATGAAAATCTCCCCGCCACGGGCCAGCACCCCGGCTTGGATGACCAGACGGCTGGCTTCCGGGATGGTCATGAAGTAGCGGATCATTCGGAAATCGGTCACCGTGACCGGCCCGCCCTTCGCAATCTGATCCTTGAACAGCGGGATGACGCTGCCGCGGCTTCCCAGCACATTGCCGAAGCGGACGGCCGCAAAATTGGTCTGGCCCGGCTCATTCAGTGCGGTCACAATCATCTCTGCCAAACGTTTCGTCGAACCCATAACATTTGTCGGACGCACTGCCTTGTCCGTCGAAATCATGATGAAGCTCCCCACCCCGGCTGCTTTGGCGGCTTCCGCCATGTTCTTGCTGCCGAAGACGTTGTTCTTCACCGCTTCGAGCGGATTCCACTCCATCAAAGGGACATGTTTATGCGCAGCAGCATGGAATACGTAGTCGGGACGGTATTTTCCCATGACATGAAAAATCCTTTTCCGGTCCTGTACATCCGCGATGACCGGCACAATGGCGATGGCGTTGCCGTAGCGGCCCGATAACTCCTTGTGGATCAAGTAAATGGAGTTTTCCCCATGCCCCAAAAGAATGATGCTTTTCGGCTCGAACCGCGCCACTTGGCGACAGATTTCCGACCCTATTGAACCGCCGGCCCCGCTGATGAGGACCGTCTTCCCTTTGATTTTGTCGCAAATCAGTTCGTTATCCAGTGTTACCTCATCCCTACCCAGAAGGTCACAGACGTCGAGGTCTCGGAAGCGATTCACAGACAGTTTCCCCATCATGACGTCCTCTATCTTCGGCATCTGATTGACTTTCACTCCTGCTTGGTTGCAGATGTCGAGTATGCGCTCCATATCGTTTGCCTTCAAAGAGGGGATGGCGATCGTCACCTGGTCGATGTGCAGTTCATTCACGAGGTCCGGAATATCCTCTTCCTTGCCCAAAATAGGGATGTCCATCAGACGTGAGCACTGCTTGCTCTCATCCTGGTCGACGATGCCGACAATCTCAATTGCATTCGGACGGCGCATCAGACTGGAAATGAAGATGCTCCCTCCTTCGCCTGCACCGACAACCAGGGTCCGGATTTTCCCCTTATCTTCGGTGCGCATTCGTTGAGTAACCCCCTCATGGTATTCGTGGATGCCGCGCCAAATGATCCGGATTCCAGGAATGAACGTCATGGAAAAAAAGTACATCAACAGAATGTAACGCATGCTCACCAGACGGATCAAACCGGTGGATATGATCGCAGACAGCAGGAAAGCTATGCTCAGTGTCCGGACGGTACTGACGATTTCATTGACGCCGGTGTAGTCGGGGATATTCGCAAACAGATGCCGACTCCCCCCCACCAAAAGGTAAATGCCGGCCGTGATTCCGATCATCGTAATATAAAAGACAGTCGGTTGGCTGATGTAGTTCTCCAACAACCAATATGCCAACACTGCCGCAAGCACAATGCAGGCGGTGTCCGCCAACATAAGCAAGATAGCCTTCCTCCTACGAGAGAACGCTTTCATTTCGTTCACCATCCATTCAAAAATAGATTTCGTTTATCAGCCGAACAACCTAACGGACCCGCTCAACCATGAGGCAAAAATCCGCCTCATTCCTTATCCATATCGTGTATCCTCAGTCATTGTCTTTGTGTATCTTTTCCACAGCCGGAGCCTTTCCCCGCTTTTTTATCAAGCCACTCAGAAGCGAAACAAACGGTTCGTATCCTTTCGTGACCCATAAATAGGCACCATACAGAACCATTGTCAAAAACAACTTGAAGCCAAACGACAAGAGCACACTTGCGATGGGTACGTAGGGCGTCACTAGTTCCAGGATGGCCACCATGATTACTATAGCCAGCAGATCCTTTGAAAAATGTGCCAAGAACCCAATCGGTGATTTATGGAATCCCTTCATCATCAGCATCGTTATTGTAGTCAACATATTGCCCCAATTCGCTACTGCCACAAGCAGCGCGATCGTTTCGATGTCCCCACTCATCACTCCCAGGATGATGAATACACCGGTAAAAACGGCATTGATGCACCCGGCTTTAAACAATGTCTTTGTGTCGCCGAGGCTTTGGAAGATGGCTTTACTGGTTGATACAAAAAGGATGGGGTAAATGGCGGTCGATAAATATTGGAAAGGTTTGACTGCCTGCAGCCACTGATTCCCATAGAGCAAGGCAATGATTTCATATCCAGCCGAAAAACAGAACGGGATGCAGAAGGTCGCAACTTTTGAGATCAGTTCCTGAATCTTCATGTACTTGACGTAAATGATCTCTTTCGCGTGTTGATATTCGGACAGGATGGGGTGCAGAACCGGCGCGATGATGCCGCCGGTAAAGTTGACAGGGTATTTCGTTATTTTGTATGCCATGTCGTAAAAAGCCAATGGTTTGCTTCCTAAAACAATACCGATCAACAAATTGTCCAAGTTCTGTTCGAAATAATTCATCAGATTCGAGGCAAATTGAAACAAGCTGAACGCCGCCACCCCTTTGATTGCCGCAAAGTTGATTCTGGCTGTGACCTTTACTTTTGAAGTCCGTTTATTCCAGATGAATTTCATGAACGCGGAAGCGATCGATTGCCAGATGAGCGCGTAATACTTGAAGCCGAGCAGAGCCAAAAGAATGGCCAAACCAAAACCAGCAACATCAACGACAATGACCCGGATGCCGATGAGGGCAAATCTTTTTTCCTTCATCAATACCGCTTTCGGAACCATGTTGATCGTATTGAAAAATACGGACAGAGAGAGGATGATGCAGATCATGATATACACGTCGCTGTTGTAGATGCGGGCTATGGGATATCCCGCTAACATGAACAGCCCCGCCAACAGGAACCCGAGAAACAGGGTAAAAGTAAAGATGGAATCGATATCCACCTTGCTGAGCTGTTTCTGTTGGATGACAGCCGCCCCAAATCCAAGATCCGAAAGTCTTTCGAAAAATGTAGTGAACACCATGACAGCTGCAACAATCCCATAATCCTCCGGCAATAAAATTCGCGAGAGAATGGCGGTAAAAATGATGTTCAGGATGACAGCAGAATATCTGGAGGCTGCATTGATTGCCGCCGCTTTTTTGATTGACATATCACTCAAAACTACCAGCCCCTCCCGCCCTTGCACCGCTGCCCCTCAGCCTCATCACCGGAGCAGTGCCTCACTTGCGGCATTTTCCGGTTGGCCGGCAAGCAAAGTTTCCGGCACCACCGCTGCTTCCTTATCAGCCACCTGCTTTTTGTACAACACATTCAACAATACGAAAATCATCCAGAAGAGGGACTGACGCTGGTTCAGCAAGGTCAAACTTTCCAGGAACAACGAAAGAATTACTGCCACATTGCTGACCGACAGCCTGCCTATGTTTTTCCAGATCCAATAAAGCAGCGCTGCAGTAGGCAAGACACCGTAGTAGAACAGAATACTCAACAGCGTCGAATGGACTTCACCATCCAGATAAGATCGGTCAAAACGCTCATGGTAAGATTCCCCCGCCCCGTAAAGAAGTTTCTCGGGGTAAAGGTAGAGCCTGTCTATGCCCCGCTCCTCAATATTCGTCGGTCCAGCTGCACTTTCGCCCATTCTGCTCAACTTCTCCTCCGCCCGTTCAACTATGCTTGATTGCGATAGGTCGGCAATGTAATCACCTATTCCCGGGCTGAACAGCACCAAGGCAGCCAAGAAGGTGGTCCCTACCAGGATGGCCCGCACGCTGTGTTGGCGTTGCGCAAGTATTCTGACTTTCGGCAGCGCCTCAAACCCATAGAAAACCACCATCCCCATCAGCATACCAGCGGAAGCAGTAAAGAAAATCAACGCCATCGCGATGACGTGATACACCCAACTGAGCTTCCCCCCCCTGATGCGACTGATCAAGAAAGCCATCATCAATGAAATGTATACGAAGAAAGCCATCTGGTTCGGATCGTTGAACGTGCCCATGTAGCGGGAAGCCGCGAAGTATCTCCCGATTCCGGTGACGTAGAACAACAACTGCAGGACCAAGTTGACCTTGCAGACCCGAGCCACATTCACCAAAAAAATATCCTGTTCTTCCGCGTATGCCCTGAATGTCAGGACAACCAACAGATTGTAGATATAGTACAAGGAGGCCTGAATGAAATTACCCTCCCCGTGGAACACACCATAGAACAAATTGATGGCAATGATAGCAGCGACAAAATAGACAAGCCACTTATCGTTCTTCTCGATAGTGATCTTTTCGCCTTTCTTGACGAAAAACACATACAATCCAAAGGACAGGATGAAGAACACGTCCGCTATCTGCAGTCCTCCGGAAGAGAACCAATAAAAAGGTTTCATCAATAAAAACAAAAGGAACAAATACTGATGCATCCGCAAACTGAACACCTCCATTCCGTCAAGAAAGCAACCCTTGATAGATTTCTTTCATTTCCTCCAGCACGTTGCCAGTCGCGTATTTTTGGACTTCAGTCAAATTGGCCTGTCCCATCCTCAACCGCAAGGATTCATCCGAATAGAGCTGACGAATCTTGTCGGCAAACATTTCCGGTGAATCAGTCTGGATGACATAGCCATTCTCGCCATCCTTCACCAGATCCCTATTGCCCCGGCAGTTGCTGACCACTAAAGGTATCCCTGTCGACATGGCTTCCATGATATTGACAGGCAACCCTTCTTGTCTGGATGAAGAGACTGCGACGTCAACTGTCTTCAATATCCTGTCGACATCATACCGGAAACCCATCAATTCCACGTGTTCCTCCAGATGCAGCTGCTGGATCATTTCCCGGTAACGCATTTCGTTGGGACCTCTGCCCAGTAATAACAGCTTCAGTTTTGGGATATCCTTGACCAATTCTCCGGCTGTTTCGATCAGCAAATCTTGGTGTTTCCGATCGCACAACGCGGCCGCATACATCAAAATGAATGCATCCTCGTCAAACCCGAATTCCCGGCGCATACGCCTTTTTTCTTCACTTTCCTGAACAGAGAAACGCTCTAGATCCACGCCGACTCCATCCACAAGCTCAATCTTAGTTGTGCTTAACTTTTCCTTTGCACGACGGTAATCCTCACCGTTCATGGTGATCAGCACATCGGTGTCGCTGGCTAACAGCTTCTCTATCGGATAGTAAAGCAACCAATTTTTCAGAGAGGACCCTTCAAAGAAATGGAACCCGTGCACCGTGTAGATGACTTTCAGGTCCGGAATCCCTTTGCTGGCCAACCGCGCCAAAACGGAAGCCACCGGCGTATGCGTGTGCACCCAATCATATTCCCCGCTGTGGATCAATTTTTTCAGGCCTTGATAGGCTCCATAATTTTCTCTTTTCAAGGGTGAACGTTGGAATCCCAACTGGAACACCTGACAGCCACGCTCCAACAGCGTCTCATTGATCGGATAGTTCACGTTGCAGGCCATATCAACCGAATGGCCCGCATCCAGCAGCATGTGTATGTGCGGGACCAAAAATGCGTTGATTGTGCCTGATACGGTTGTAACATACAAAATCTTCATGAAAATCCCTCCCGGATTTCTCCGCAATGAAGACGGCATCAATTTTTGTCCATGATCATCACTTCGTTGTACTTCATCATATAGACATTTTCCTTATAGTTTCCGATTGCTGCTTCGTTTATCGTTCCCGCAATATTATTGAAGATCATCCTAGGAACATTGATGCCGCAAGCGTAAGCATGCGGATAGCCGCCGCCGAAACGCGGGTTCACTTCCGAAAGGTAGTATTGGCCTGCAACCTTAAAGATATCGATGTCGATGATGCCGCGGAAACCCGCTTTTTCGGCCATTTGCTTGATCATGCCGAAAAGTTCATCGTCCTTGACAGAGACCGATTTATCCGTTTCCCCCGCACGCATCTTGATCTTTTCTTTGATGAAGATGGAGACGACCTCGCCTGAAATCATGTCGATATAGACATCAGCGCCATACTCGATTCCATCCATTAATTCCTGGATCAACATCCCTTCATGGTGGTCGAGAATCAGATCCAGCTCAGCTTCAGATGACACTTTGTTGATGCCGATGCTGGCGCTCCCTTTCACTGGCTTCACAAAAACCGGGTAGGTCACTTGCCCTGTTTCGACTGCAGCCTGGAAATCCGCTTTATCACAGTAGCTTTGCACCGTCCGGAAGCCATTTTCCGTCAAAAACCGGAACATCCTGTACTTGTCGAAACACATTTCGACTTCCTCGTAGCCAGAAACGATGGGCAGCGTGCCGATATCCAAAAAATGTTGTCTGTTTTCGGCCAAGAGGCTCAATTCCGGATCGATCAGCGAAAGCACCGCAGCGACCCTGTTTTCCTTGCAGATAGACAAGATGACATCCAGGTAGCCTTCCGCATCCTCCCTGGGCACAATGAAATAGTCGTCCGCATCGTACAATGCCGGGGCCAGTTCGCTGCAATCCGTCGCGAATACCTTTCCCGCGTCCCCCAGTTCCTTTTTGAAAGCCTGCACAATCTTGTTCCGAGTTCCGCAGCTCAATATCAAAACGTTCATCATCAGCCGCACCCCTTTCCGTATCAGCCTTTCCTGTAAGCAGGAAAAAAGTTCTCTCTTGCACCACCGGCCTGTTCGACCAGCTTCGCGTAAATCGCTTCATCGCGGATCTTCGTCCCACGATAATAAGGGAATTCCTTGGTGCATCGCTTTTTGAACATTTCCACCGGACTCCCTTGTTTCGCTCCGCCCCAGTCAAAGAGTTTCTTGCCTCGTTCTGCAGCATAGAGCGCCGCATGATACATGGTCACTTTATTCGCGTTGGTGTTCCGGTACTGCTGGTCGGTTCCGCAGAAGATTCCGTGGGCGATGTCCGGTCCAAGGAAAAACATCGTCGAAGAGACGGCTCTCCCCTCGAGATTCGCTTGCGCAAAAAGCATTTCATCCGGGAATATTTCAGCACATTTGGAGACGAAGGTTTTGTCCAAGTGATAATAATCACAGACGTCAAACCGTTCTTCGGTGTAGCCATACAGCTTCAGGAAGTTGTCTATGAACGCTTCATCATTGCCGAACTGGACTTCCATCCCCATCCTTTCGGCCTTCCGTATTTTCTGTCGCTCATTGGATGGGTATTCCTCCATAAAAAAATCACAAGCCAAATCGTTGCAGTAGACCTTGCCGTGTACATTCAGATCATACACTTCCGCAAGGCCGGCGTAATGGTCGTGCCAAGGGCTGAAGCGGATGAATTCCGCTACAATCCTTTCTTCTGCACAGTACTTTGCGAATGCCTCATCAAAAGCTGCAGCCATTTGCGCGCGGTCATCGGGTCGGCAATTTTCGAACCGGATTCCCGCTTCCCCCCTCGGTGTGACCAGATCGAAGTATGCGATGCCGTCCACTATCCCGGCCACCCGCTTGACGAAAGGGTAAACGATTTTCTTGCCGTCTTTTTCAAAAACGTAAATGTTGGCTATGCCTTTTTCTTTTTCTTGTTGGAGCATTGCCCAACGTTCATCCATATAGATGCTTCTCATAAACACATCCCCTTATCGAAAAACGAACGCATCAGGTATCGGAGTTGTAGATGCCGTCATGCCTGAAGACTTGTTCGATCGTTCTGAAAATGATTTTGCTGTCCATCGCCAGTGACAGTCTGTCGACATAGTCATTGTCGTATCTGATCGCCTCATCCCAAGTCACGGCATTCCGATTGATCACTTGCGACCAACCCGTGATTCCCGGTCTTACATCAAACCTTTTTTTGGCCCATTCGGGGTAATTCTCATAACCATCGTAAGGGATGTAGGTAACCGGTGGCCTCGGCCCGATCAGACTCATCGATCCCTGCAGTACATTCATCAATTGCGGCAATTCATCAATACTGGTGCGTCTCAGAATCCGGCCGATTTTGGTGATCCGGTCATCCTCTTCCCCCTCGACATGGACGCCTGCCCCCATATGTTCCGCATTAGGGACCATCGTCTGGAACTTGATGATTTTGAAGGTTTCCCCACTCCTGCCGATCCTGTTTTGAAAGAAAAATGGTGCACTTTTGGCGCTCAAGACAATGCCCAAGGAGATGATCAGGAAAAACGGAGCGAGCACAAGCAGCGCTAATCCGGAAATCACAATGTCCAACAATCTTTTGATGACGTTTCTGTACATTTTCGATCCTTCCTTCCCTGACGCGGAATCATTGATTATCAAAATCGGCCAGCACGTCTGCGATATACGCCATATCTTCCAAGCCGTAGCGCTGATCGACCGGGATGCATAGAATATGCTTGTAGATCCATTTGACGGTTGGGGCCGCATTTTCCAGCGACAGGCCTTTTTCGCCATCGAAGCTCGGCCAAAGAATCGGGGCATAGACAGAACGCGCACTCAAATAGTCCTGCAGCCGTTTACGGTCGCTTTCCGCAACGGTGAACACCGGCAAGAACAGCGGCACGACAGCATCAGGCATCGTCGGAAAGACGGCATCGATGCTCTGCAGCGCATTCACTTTTTGCACCAAAAAACCGTAGTTCTCCCGTCGCTGTTTTTGCAAGGCAGCGACAGCCACACTGGACAGAATCGCTTTTGAGCAATCCCCCAAGGCATGAATCCCCCCTTGATTTTCCAGCATCATTTCCGCATCCCGGCATTTGCCCAGCACTTCCGTTTTTTCGCCGATGCCTTCCATGATATAGCGGTATTTTCCGTACAACGCATCCAGCTTGGCTCGCTCCAGTTCACTGTCAAGGTCCGTCGGCTTGGCGTTGAAGGGGCCTTTCAGGGAGAGCGCCATCCCCCCTTCCGGGATTCCGAACCATTTGCGCAGGCTGGTCACATAATAATCCGCATCCGTCAGCCTCGGTATACCGGAGTACAAGCTGTGCGTGACATCCTCGATGATGACGACGCCTTGCTCGTGCAGCTCCCCGAACGCCTCTTTCATGGGAGTCAACGTGTCAAAACCGTAATAGTTCTGCACCAGGATGACCGATGGCCGCATCTCCTCGACTTTTTCCAAAAACCGCTCTTTCGGGATGGTCAAATCCTTTTCGATATCGTAATAGTCGACTTCGTAACCGTTCTCGACAAACGGTAAAATCACCGATGAGCAAGTGAACGAAGGCAGCAAGGCAACCTTTCTTAGTTGGTTCATATGGGCGATGGCCAACAAAATGGCGCCTCTCCCGGTTGAGGTAAAAGCCATGTCCCCCTTCGGCAAGTCAAAATCCTCATTATCAAGTTCCTCAACAATAAACTCGGTTTCGGGGTCGAGCCAAAAATTACTACCAATCTCAGAATGTCTCATGCGAATCGGCACCTTTCTTTTAACTAAGTTTATTAAACATATCAACAGGAACCGCTTGGGATCGTCCGATCATCACAGCGGCTGTCTTCTGCAGGTCTAGTCTGCATATGGATTTTTTGTTTGCGCGGTATATCAAGTTGTGTAGTTTTTTACTCATTAGAGGATTATAAAAGAGGGTCGGTTGAATTTTCACATGCAGTGAAATGCCGTTTGAAGAAAAAGAAAAACAGGAGTAAACAAAATGGGATTTTCAAATAGAGTGGATGAAACAGGTGATGGTGCCTTGATGTATACTTGCAGAAAACTATTGGGAAAAACTGAGCAATCCCACTGGACGTTGAAATAGGTTTCGCTTTCAAATATAGTCCGAGAAAGGCCCACTCCGCAACCGCCGGAAGTTGTCGTGCAGGCCTGTATGATTGCGTGCCCTGTTACTCGATCTTTTCCAGCCATTCTTCCCGCCAAAACATTAAGCAACAGCGGTCGCAACGGCCAAAAGCCAAGACGCCTTCGCACATGACATTCTCAAGTAAGATGATTCCGTTACATTTTTTCACTTTAAGTTCACGTTCATCAACGAAGCGCTCCATCGATTTCAGGACGCGTTGTGTGGTGCCGCAATAACGCTCCATTCCATCCATAAAGGCGCATCCACGCGTTTTTTTCGAGCCATCTAGCATGGCTTCTATTTCTTCCATAGTCCGTACGCGAACGGTATCGCCCGCCTGCAGACGTACCCCAGATAAAGCTGGCACCACCTTGGCAACCGGCATTGATTTGCCCATTGTTTTGAAAAGATACTTTTTTGCCACAGCGGCATTTTTATGGAGGGCCTTGATCTGACTCGGGCTCAAATTTCTCTTGATGGAGAGTTGAACTCGTTTCTTCAATGATTGTGGCGGCAGTTTCACATTTCCTTCAGCTATATCTCTCAGACATGGAAATTGACATTCATTTTGATTCATCTTGAATCATCTCCTTCTTATCATACGGCCAGAAACCTGGCCACTTGCTGCAAGGACATACTTTCCATTCGGGTGACCCCTGATTGAGCCGGCATAGGAATCACAAAAATGTAAACGTTTTATAATTTGATTTTACTACTTTTTTCTGTCCAAATCCAATTAATTAAACAAATTTACTAACAACCTTTTTACGAGTGGCGAAGCTACGACTCGATACAGGCTACTCGCCTTTCGCTACCTCCCATTCGGCTGCGACAGGATCGGTGGTGGTCGCCACCCATTCATGTACTTCTCCATCTACAGGCGTCTTCAATACAGCAGTATCTCCCGCAAAACCAGCGACACCGGCAACATTCGGATCGGATTCGACCAGGATGGTTCTGCTGCTCTCTATTTTGGTTGTGCCGATGGCTTGATCGCCTGCATAACCCGCTTGCTTGCTGTCGAGAATCATATTCTTAAGAACGACTGTTGTGTAGGGCTTCTTCTCCAAATAGTCCAAAAAGCGGAAAGGGACATCGGTGTTTTCCCCGTATCGGACACCGTCAAGAACCATTTCATAAATCCTGGCCGAAACCAGAGGCTTCATGGCGACCGCTGTGTCACAATCAAAGGTGACATTTTTGAGGGTTGAGTACGCCACACCAAGAGCATAGTAGCCGGTCTTTAAGCCTTCGCCAAAAGTGCAGTCATTCAAAGTAATCTTCCCGAAATAGCCCTTCAGTGCGATGAACCCCTTGTCCGTTTCAAGCGGCTCGTCCTTATCCGACCGCTCAAAAGTGCAGTCATTGAACACCGTATAGAAGTCCTCTTGGGACAACTTGTCGTAACCGTCCATCACCCTCACCGTTGCCCCGATGACATCTTCCGTTTTGCTGGGCATCACGTTAAGGGTTGTATCGTTGAAAACGCAGTCTGTGGCGTTTATCACATCCAATTGCCCGATGTCTGAATCACTGACGGTGATTTCATTCTTGAATCCATAAATTTTTGTAAAGCCACCCACAACGGTAAGGCTGCTTACTGTGGCCACCGATCCTTCAGGCATATAGATGTCGATATCACAGTATGCCTGCATCGCATCGATGGTGAGGCTCACTTTTCCGGGTGTATCGATTTCGATATCCATCGCATTGCCGAATGTGCCCTTTTCCCCTACAAAGTCGGTAATCCGGATGTTCGAAGGACTTCCGCTGGCGACAATGCCACCCCGGAAACAATTGATAGAGGAGCAGCCAATGACCGCAACATCCGCGTTTGTATAGATATGGACGCCATCCGCGCACCAATTTTGGAAACGGCAGTTGATTACCTTTCCGCGCAGCATCCCTTTTTTCTCCAGCGATCCGGCAAAAAAGATGCCGAACTGCTGCTCTTTCTCATAGTCCATGAATTCGCCCTGGTTCCAACAGTTACCGTCAAGCGTCAGTCCCTCGATAATCAGATAATCCGAATCTTCTGCCGATTCCCATTTCCGGTTCTGGGTCGTGAACATCCGCGTCGCTTTCGGCTGGTCATCAGCCAAAGTGACCGTGGCGCCGTAGCCGACGATCCTGAGCCCGGCCTCGATATTGACTTGCCGCACTGTATAGGAACTGCCGCTCGGGAAAACCAAATCCTGATCGTTCGCAATGCAGTAATCGACCGCCCGCTGGATCCGCTCGGTATCATCTTTGTCCGTCTTTCGTTTCGGGAACGCATCCATGCTGATTTCGCCTTGTGCGGCTTGAACAGCCCCTGTCTGGCCGCCTGCTGCTTCCGATGGCGCTATGCCAGTGATCATTACCTGAAGTGCGCTGTTTGTACTTAGTATCTGTACCAGCTCCGGCATATTAAGGTACAAAAGGCTCATGAATGGGACAGGCAGCAACAGTAACAGTTGTTTTTTCACTCCAATCCCTCCTTATTTTCCTCCAGTCCATGTCACTCAGATAATTCATTATACCAATAAAACGCTTCCAAATTCATCATGGAGCCCTTGCACCGCTCGAATGATTTTTTCCCGCAACACTCCAAGCTGCCGTCCCTGTTATCATCGCAATCTCCATAAACGAAAAACAGCCTAAAAACACTATCAATCCAGTGTTCTTAGGCTGTTCATTTTCCATCGCCGCCACAATTCCCTAGCACCCACATAAAGCAGGATACCAAGCGCTGCACCCGATCCGTCGATCAGGACATCCTTCACCAACGGTCCGCGGCCGGGTACGAAGATTTGATGGAACTCGTCACTGATGGCGTAGGCCACGCAAAACATGAGACTGATGCCCCGCCGTTTCCAGTCGGACGCGGTGGGATTTTCATTCTTCATCGCATGCGAAACCAGGAATCCTAGGATCAGATAGGCGATGAAGTGGGCAGATTTCCTGATCAATCTGCCTGCATAAGCAAAACTGGTGTCCTGCACGAAATCGACGAACAGGAACAGACCGATCGCCAACGCCAAAAAAATGGCGGTTGCGCCGATGATCCAGTTTTTTTTGATGCCGAAAAGTTTCGGTTCGTCCTGTTTTGTTTCCAACAGATAGATCAGCAACATGACGCCTGCCAAAAACACGACCGTCCCCTGCGCACGCGTGAAATATTCGATGAACGCGGCAAGCTGATTGAGCATGTCCGCCAAGAAACGCGTCACGCCTCCGCTCAAGACGATGGACTGGTCCGCCGGTTGGGCCGACAGCATAAAAATAACAATCATCCATGCGATTACCGGTAGCCACTCATAATAGCGTCGCTCCCTTTTCACCGGCAGCGCCTCCTTTCGATTCCGACTAAATGTTCCTTTCAGTATATCAGAAAATTGACGTGTATTGTAGTCCATCAGCCGAAGATTTTTGCGCCCTTGCGCTCGCTCCTCCGGTGAGCGGCGGCCTCGCAGTAGCTGGTGCCGACTTCTGCGGCTGTCCTCCGGTGAAGCCTTCCTTACAGGAGCTGGTGCATCTCTTCCCAGCATTACCACCGGGGACGCACGGCTTCACCGGAGGTACGCTGCTCCCCGTTGCGGCCGGAGCAGCCGGCCAAACATACCTGCTTTCGCTCCTCCGGTGAAGGCCGTATTGTTTGACCGAAAAAGTTGTTTGTCTTATCCTTGTAAAAGAAAGGATGATGTTAGATGATGCAGAATTGGAAGTATATCGCCTTATCCGGTTTGGCGGTTTTGATGCTCGCTGGATGTGGGGACAATGCGAACACGACTGAGGATGTCTCGAGCACAAGTTCGTCCGTGGCACAGGAAGCCAGCACCGAAACGATGGATCCGGCCAACACAAGCAGCACAGCGGTCGCAACCGACGATGCATTGCCGGCCGAAGCCGGCTACAGCAGCGTATCCTTGGACCGTGCCATCGCCATTTTCTTGGAAAATTACCCGGATGCCAGTATCAAGGAAGTCGACTTCGACAAGGATTTCGGCGACTACACCTACGAAATCAAAGGAGTCGTCGGACAGACAGAATATGAGCTGCGCATCCATGCCGAGACCGAAGACATCCTGAAGGAAGAAAGTGAAAAAAACGATCACGATGATGACGGATATCTATCCTTCGATAACCTGATCAGTCCTGCCGAGGCCATCCGGATCGCACAGGAACGCATCAGCACCGATGCTTCGGCTTTTGAAGGCTGGAAACTGGAAAACCATGATGACCACGGGAATGCTCCTGTTTATGAAATCGAGTTCCAAGGGCATGATGCCGAAGTCAAGATCCACGCTGAGACTGGTGAAGTTTTGGGAGTGGACGGTTAATCAGGTGCAACTTTGATGACCAGCTTCAGACTAACAAAAACGAGCGGCACCCTCACAAGAAAACGTGAGGGTGCCGCTCGTTTTTCCTATCGTCATGATCCAACGTAATAAAACAATTCAAAAGTGAAGGTACCGCTGAAAGATTCCTCGCCAATCTTTTCGAACCCAAAAGAATGGATATTCCAGATGCGTTCCAAGCCCTCGAGCCTTTCGACCAGCCTCTGCAGATTGCCCGCAGCAGTACTGGTCATTTCAACTTCGTAAGTGCTCTTGCGGTAACTTTCATCAAGCCCTTCGATCGGTTCAGGATCTTCTGCACGCGCTACCTGCTGCACGGTGACATTTTCTTCAGCAGCGATCCGTTCCAGAATGACCAGCTCTTGATGGACTTTTTCACCTTCAGGTAAAAATCCCCAAGTCTCTTCATACGTCTGCCGGTAATCATCCAGCAACGTTGTTTCCGGTGGATAATCGGCCTTCAAACTCGTTTGCTCGGCTACTTGCTGCGCTGCAAGATCGGCTCGCTGCTTGATCGGAGCGAGAAAATATACCTGCCCGAAAAGGAGAGCCGCCAGAACCATCAGCCCCATCATGAAGGCCATCACAATGGACAGCCGATCCCATTTCAGCTTCATGAAAGAACCTCCTCTCGCAGCGCCGCTTCGTCGAGTTCCAGCCAGAGTTCAACCGTCGAACCGACTCCATCCAGTTGATTTTCCATGCGGATGAGGTGAACATTCGAAACATAAGCCAACGCCTGAAACTTTTCGACAGTTTCGGAAATCTCCGTGACCGTCAAGCCTCCCAACACCAAGGTGATCTGATTGGTTTCATTTTTATTGAGAATGGTCAGATGCTGTTCCGCATTCGGAACCAACGCCATGACTGCCTTTGTCACGTATGCCATCGGGTATTGCTTCGCTTCAAAAGTGGCTTTGTTCTCTGCCGTTCGTTCCGTCAACTGCGCGTATTCCTGCATTTGCCGCGAAACCCTTAGTTGCTCTGCCTCGGCCTGAAGCCACTCCCGGTCACGTGTTTCCGCTTTTGTGTAATACGCTTGCGCCGAGATGAAATAGATGCCCATCAGCACAAACAGGACAAGGAAAGCACCGCTAAGCACAAAGGGAAGAAAATTCCGCTGTTTTTTTTCAAAAAAATTGACTTCAAACATGTTCATTTTCCTCCTGCACTTTTTTTCTGGTGCGCTTCACTTTTTTCTGCACAACCTGCTTCTCCTTCATTGCGAGCCCGTATAAAGGCAAAAATTTGGAGCTGATTTCTTCAGACGGCTGCAGCAGGTGGATCGGCAGGAAAAAGCGCTGGGACAGTTTATCCCTTACCTTTTCCAAGTAGGGGAAATCGCCCGTCAGCACGATGTCCGTCACGCCTCCATGACCGTTCATCACAGAATAACGATAAAATTCCAACAGCCTTTCCAAAACATCCAGCATATCCGTGATCGTCTCTTCAAAAGTCTCCTGATCGTCCTTCCATATCCATTCGCCTTCCGGGCTGACCTCCCACAAATCCACCAAACGAGCGATGCGCGAATGGCGCGAAAACTTCGGTAAATCGCGGTGAAAAACCATGATTGCATGATCCACAGGGCTCCATTGCAGCACCATCACATGCTTATCCGGGTTCTGTTCGAGTTCATTCTTCTGCCGGATAGTCCGGTACAGACACAGCGAAGAAATATCCGCCAAGACAGGATTCAAGTCTACCTTCTCCAATAAGGATTCGTACTCAAAAATGACTTCCTGCGGGTAGAGCATCAAGAGGATGTTCTGCTCCAGATCGCCAGCTTCAAGCAACTCAAAATGAAAACGTGTCTCCTTGAACGGCGAGCGGATCAGCTGACCCATATGCAGGGCGACGTAAGCCTTGATTTCTGAAGCTGCCAACTGTACCGGTATTTTTTCTTCCCGTACGATGACAAAATCGTCCGGCAAGAGGATGGATGCTGGCGCGTTTTTCCACTTTTTTTCGGTAACCAGCGCGTTCAGGCGATTTTCGAGCAATGATGGATTGATGATCCGCCCTTCATGGAGGATCTCCGTGTCAAACAAAATCTCATTTTTTTCCAATATGGTCCGGGATTGCGCATCCATGACCAAATAGCGGATCCGTCGCTCCAAAAATTCAAAGTAAAGCAATGGTTTTTTCTGAAATAACATCATGTACCTCCTTCCCTATCCGAAACATAAGCAGTGGTCCGACTCAGCTGAAAAACGCCAAGTACCACTGAATCAACGCTTCGCCAAAATAAAAAACAGTCACTGCGGCCAGACCGATATACGGCCCGAACGGTATCGTCATTTTCCGATCGCCACCCTTCAGCTTCATCAGGATCATCCCAACGATTGCTCCGTAAAGCGTGGCCAAAAAGAACAGCAACAAAAAATGAACAGGTCCAAAAATGAAACCCAATAAAGTGAAGTATTTCAGATCACCTGCGCCTATGCCTCCGTTCGATGCGAGGATGACCACGAACACCAAAGCGAAAGCCAGGCCCGATCCCGCTAAGGAGATCCACAAAGACGGCTGCGGATACAGCAAGCGCACCGCCACAAACAAGGGCGTGAAAAACAAAAGCAGCTTGTTGGGGATTTTCCTGTAGGCCAGATCCGATACCGTGACCGGAATGATGAGCGCGATCAGCAGCGCGCCCAGAAGCGTTTGTTCAGTCAAACCATAGCGGTAGTAAGTGAAGGCCGCCAAGAGGCCGGTCGCCAGCTCCATAATCGGGTACAACAGCGAGATTTTCTCCTTGCACTCACGGCACCTGCCGCTTTGGCGCACAAAAGACCAGACCGGAATCAATTCTTTCCAAGTCAAAGTCCGCTGGCAGGTGTCGCAATAGGAACGCGTTTGGGCCAACAACGTCCCGTTCGGCACCCGCAACCCCACCACGTTAAAGAAAGACCCAAATACCAAGCCGTAAATAAAAAAAACAATAGTGACTATTGTATGCATGAAAAAACTCCTAATAAGCAAGAAAGACTCCACGAAGGAGTCTTTCTATGTATTTGAATGGGTGTTGGTTTTATCTGTGCTACTGTTATTTTGTGGCTGTATACTGTCCATCAGCATCTTTTGTAACTGTATATCCAGTATTTTCATCCTTCTTCTCCAAGTATCCCTCATCTTCTAATTTTTCAGCTGTTACACCAGTAGTATCGTCTAACTCCGTTTCTGTTTGTTGCTCGTACATTTGCGCTGCATCAATAATAAGCTCTATTCGAGCATCTTCCGTATCAGTTTTAGCTTTTTCAATTACATTCCCGATCAAAGGAATCGAGATCGCAACGATAAGCCCCAAAATCACGATTACCCCTAGTAATTCAACTAATGTGAACCCGCCTTCTTTTTTCAACAACTGTTTGATTTTATTTCTCATATTCTTTTCCTCCGTTTTCTTTGTCTTGTTTTTGAAAGTTTGTTTAGTAAAAAAACTCGCTTCTTAAACCAACAGAAGTTTATTTCTTTTTCCATTATATAAAACTTAATCTGCGTATGCAATCTTTTTGTTTGGGAATTATCCGAACGTTTCAAACATGCTGAACATCGGCACGACAATCGAAAGCACAATCACTCCGACGATGCCGGAAAGGAAAATAATCATGACCGGTTCAATCAACGCCTGCAGCTTGTCGGACGCCTCCTGCACTTCCTGGTCGTAGATTTCTGATACTTTTTTCAGCATCTCATCCAACTCTCCACTCGATTCGCCGACTTGGATCATCTGAATGATCAGCGGTGGGAAAAACCAGTGATCCACCATCGGCTTCGCCAAAGATTCGCCTTGTTCGACATCTTTTTGGGCTTGCAACAGTACATTTTCAACCACCCGGTTGCCGACTACTTGACTGGTCACTTCGATGGCCTGCAGAATCGGGACCGAACTGTTGATCAGAGAACTTAACGTTTGCGTCATCCGTGCCAGCAACGTTTTCTGCAAGAAACTTCCCAGAATAGGGATCTTCAGTTGCACCACATCGAACACGTAAGCGACTTGTTCTTTTTTTCCAAGCTGAACGACAACCGCCACGAGCACAGCCACAATCAAGATCACAAGCCACCAAAAACGCTGAAACAACCCACTGAGCGCCAAGACAATTTGGGTAATCGCAGGCAGTTCACTTCCCATGGAGGCAAACATGTCCCCGAATATCGGCACGATGAACACCAACAGGAAGACGGTGATGAAGAACGCTAACACCCCTACAACAATAGGATAGGTCATCGCGGTTGAGATTTTCTGTTTGATCCGGTGCTGCTTTTCATAGTAGTCCGCCATTTGTTGGAGTACTTCCTCCAAACGCCCGCTGACTTCCGCCGAATGAATCATGTGTATCAATAAATCAGGAAACAATTTTGGTTTTTTCGCCATCGCTTCAGACAAAGTGACCCCTTCACTTACCTCGTCGGACAACTCTTCCAATGCTTCTTTGAGCAACAAACTCGTGGATTGGGCAGCGAGGAGGTCCAGTGCATCCACAAGCAAAATCCCTGCGTTGATCAAAGAGGAAAACTGTCTCAGAAACACAATGAAATCCTTTGATTTCAAAGAGGTCCGCAAGTTGAGATCCTTGTTCAGAACGGCATTCAGCACATCCACTTCAAAGACGATCAGATCCATATGCTTGAGTTCGTTGAGCGCTTCTTTTTTATTGCTGCTCTCTATTTTCCCCTTCATCAGTTTTCCGTCTGTAGTTTTGGCTTTATAGGCAAAAACGGCCATCATTACCCTCCTTTCTTAGTTACCGATTGTTCTTCTACTGCAATAAATGCGACCGGCTGATCTTTTCTTCTTCCACGAGCCGCTTGATGCTCATCTCCATTGTGTGCATGCCTTGATCAAGGGATGTCTGCAGTACATTGGGGATTTGATGCATTTTTTCAGCTCGGATCAAATTTTTGATTGCTGCATTGTTGACCAACATTTCGGTAGCCGCCACACGACCATCTGCCTTCTTGGTAGGCAACAGCCGCTGCGATAAGATACCCAAGAGCACATTCGCCAGCATCAAACGAATCTGATCCCGTTGCCCTCCTGGGAAAACATCAATCATCCGTTCGATGCTGCCGGCTGCGTCCGAAGTGTGCAAGGTCCCCAAAACCAAATGTCCTGTTTCGGATGCCGTTAAGGCGGTGGAGATGGTATCCATGTCGCGCATCTCCCCCACCAGAATGACATCTGGATCCTGGCGTAAACTCGCGCGCAGGCCATTTTTGAACGATAACGTATCGAATCCGACTTCCCTTTGTTCAATGAGGGATTGTTTATTCTCATGCAAGTATTCGATGGGATCTTCCAATGTAATGATGTGTCTATTCATCGTTTGGTTCACATAATCGATCAGCGCCGCCAGAGAGGTGCTTTTCCCGCTGCCGGTTGGACCGGTAACCAAAAATAATCCGTGCGGTTGTTGCATTAATTTTTTTGCGGCTTTGGGCAGCCCCAAACTTTCCACACTGGGAATTTCTTTGGAAATGATCCGGAAAGCAAGCGAAAGCGCATTGCGTTGGTAGAACGCATTCACGCGGAATCGGGCAATGTCAGTGATGCCATAAGAAAAATCGATTTCCCGTTTCTGTTCCAACGCCTCCCACATATCCTGAGTAAGGATCGTTTTCGCAAACTGCTCCGTATCTTGAGGCGCAAGGGAGGCTTGTTTTTGGGGAAGCAGCTTTCCGTCCACCCGGAAAACCGGCGCAGAACCTACCACAAGATGGACATCGGAAGCTTTTTTTTCATAGGCGGCGATCAATATCGCATCCAATTGTTCCATTGTTTCCGCCCTCTTATTCATTGATTGAAGCAACCCGCAGCACCTCTTCCAACGTCGTCTTGCCTGCCTTTACTTTTATCAAGCCATCGTCAACCAAAAAGCGGACGCCTTGTTGCTTGATATGTTGCTTGATTTCCTGGATGGACGCCTGGTTCATCATCAGCTGCCTCACATCTTCCGTGATCACAATCAATTCATGAATGGCCATCCGTCCACGATATCCGGTATGGCGACAAACATCGCAGCCCTTGCCGAAGGTGATTGTGTCGATTGTCTGATGGCGTCGTTCAAAGAGTTCCCGCTCGACAGGGGTTGCCTCTCTTGTATCGGCACAATCTTTGCATATGGTTTTGACGAGCCGCTGCGCTACAACACCGCTTAAGGCAGATACAATCAAGTAGGGCTCAATCCCCATATCGAGCAAGCGGGGAATGGCCTCAATGGCGCTGTTTGTATGCAGCGTGCTGAATACCAAGTGGCCGGTCAGGGCCGCACGCACACTGTTCTCAGCCGTTTCGGTATCCCGGATTTCCCCCACCATGATGATATTCGGATCTTGACGCAATACGGATCGCAAGCCCGCCGCAAAGGTCAGCCCGATCTGCGTATTGACTTGGACTTGGTTGATGCCCTCGAGTTGGTATTCAACCGGGTCTTCGATTGTGATGATATTACTTTCGGGATGGTTCAGTTCATTGATGGAGCCATACAGCGTCGACGTTTTCCCGGAACCTGTCGGACCGGTCAACAGAATCAGTCCCGATGGCTGGGCAATCAGTTCCCGATAAGCATCCAACACATCCTGTTCCAAACCGATATCCTCCACTTTTCTGAACATATTGGAGATATCCAATATCCGCAGTACGATTTTTTCGCCAAAAACGGTCGGCAAGGTCGATACCCGTAAATTCACCCGTTTGCCCAAAACCGTTGTGCTGATACGGCCGTCCTGGGGCAGGCGCGTTTCCGTAACGTTCAGTCCGGCTATGATTTTGATCCGGGCAACCAAAGCGTTCATCAAGGTTTTCGGCAAAGGCCGTTCATTCCGGAGCAGACCATCCACGCGGTACCGAACGGATACGTGGCGTTCGGTTTGATCCAAATGAATATCGGATGCACGAAGCGATACCCCTGTTTCCAGCAATTGATTAAAAATCCTTACGGCGGGAGCATCTTCACCCTCGATGTAGTCAATATTCACTTCTTTTGAGTCGTACAAGCGGTTGATTATCTGCAGCAAATCATCTCGTGTCGCTATCACCGGACGGACGACATAACCTGTAGAAAATTCCAGCTCCTCAATGGCATAGAAGTCCAACGGGTCATTCATTGCCACAATCAAGCGGCTATTCTCTTTTTTGATCGGAAGCAATAATTTCGATCGTGCAAATTCTTTTGATATCAGCTCCACTACAGATAGGTCGATCGGATATTGATACAAAGAGACACTTTCCAATTTCAACTGGATCTCTAATGCATCCAGTAGTTGTTTCTCGGTGATGTAGCCTTGATCGACCAACAGATCTCCTAATTTTTGATCCTTTTTTTTCATACTGAGTGCTTCCACAATCTGCAGTTCCGTTACGAGACCCGCTTCTTTCAATAAATCCCCTAATTTTTTCTTCTCAAAATCTGCCACATTCTCCCACCTTTCTGCTAGTTTTATGCTAGTTTTCTATGATTGGCTCTGAGCTGATGATGTCTTCCTGGTCCGGATCAGCAACCACCTCGGTCGATCCGAACGGAAAGCCTGTAGTGGCAACGTCTGCATAGGTGAGGCTTGCACCACCACTTATGTCGAATTTATCTGCGATGACCATGCCATTTACTGAAGCGCCCCCTGATAAGGAGACCTTCGCATCAGGCGCAATAAGCATCATGTTGGATGCCCCATATTCTTCAATAGAGACATTTTTGTTATCCGTCAGGATGACACCATTTATACTGGAACCTTTTATATTTACAGGTCCCTTATTTCCTAAGACTATCACATGAGCATTCATCTTCGTAATCTTCTCAAAGTCAGGTGAAGAACCCGTGTATATAAACACGAGCTGATCACTCGATCCAGGATTATTGATATATGTTGTATGATTAAATGCCATTTTACCCGTTACAACCATTGTGACTGTGCCTTCTCCAACAATATTGAGAGTCCCTGACATGACCGATAAATCATTCACTAAAATGGTGTGATTCCCACCCATCGGATCAATAGTCAGCGTTTTTCCAGACCCAACGACTAGTTTATTGAAAAAAATATTGTCTTGAATTTCAAGATTATAGGTATCGAGCATCCAATTATTCAGGAAAAGATTTCCATTGTCTTGAACTTTGTACTGATTCCACTGATCTTTTTGTATAGTCTTATCCGGCAATTTTTTAAAGTTTGTATTGGTTTCGGTAGGTACCTGCACTTGATCCAATAAGCTTTGGTAAGCGTTAAAATTCGGAAGATAGCTACTGCTATCCCATACGTTATCTTTAGCTTCCAATCTGGGGAAATTAGTATAATTTTTTGGATACTTAAGTACCTCTTCAGCCGTAATTTGATTCGAGTGAAATAAAGTAGATGATCTTAAATTGATCCAGCCGCCAATAGTGAATGCGTTCTTTTTTGTAGAATTAGTATATATATCACCTTTAAGCATACCATCTGTGATAGTAACGCCCCCATTAGCATAGATGTTACCGTTAACGTTACCATTAGGTATATTGACATCCCCGTCAGTATATATATTACCATTTATCGTAACGCCATCAGAAATTTTAATGTCCTCTTTCGTCAACACAGCCCCCTTAGCAGCAAGTGTCGGCAATCCACCGCCTCCAGTATTTTTCTCGACCCAGTTCACAGTGAGTTCTTTGGTGACGGTTCTTTTTTTCCCATCCACTTCTCCGGTGGAAGTGATGGTGTAGGTTGTCGAGTCTTTTTGCGCTGTTTTGATTGTTGCAGTAGGCTCGCTGCCGAACTGTGCCCCAAAATCAACAGCGGATTGACCATTTTGGGAGGTCACAATAGCCGACACATTATTATAGAAGGAACCTGATGTTGCGTTATTCTCATAAGCACGCAATACGTCGCTCCGAATCTCTGCATAAGCCGCAACGGCTCCCGCCTCCGCCACATAATAAGCGGATGTATCATCGCGGTTGGCATCACTCAGACGATAGCTGCCGATTGCGAGTGTACCGATCGAAACACCCAGTACAGAAAGCACAAGAAGCACCATCAATGTCAAAACCAGGCCACTGCCTTTTTCGTCCTCTCGGAGATGCTTGATTCCCATCCCATCCACTCACCTTCTGAAATAAATCGTAGTTTGATATTCTTTTGGTTGGCTATTCATTTCCGAGCTGCTTTTCAACAGAATTCCGATACTCTCGGTTGTAGGGTCACGCGTGACAAGGAACTCCTGCACATCTTCTGCCATAACATGGTTCTCATTTTTCAAGAGCTGTGCGCCTTGTTGACTGAATGCCACAGCACCATCAATCAAGAGCGTATCCCCTGATTCCGATATCGTTATAGCAGCAAAAGGCGCGCTGCGGATTTCTCTGGAAATAACAGAGAGTGTGTAAGCGAAATCATTTGATTGACGGGCGGAATAAGATTGTGTCAGATATTGTTTTTGTCCAAACATATGGACAGCCCCCACCAATGAGAGCACAACCGAGAGCAGCGCAATACTGGCCAACAACTCTACGAGCGTCATCCCTGATTCATTGCGCAGATTAATCTTCGAGCTCTTCTGCGGTGTGAAATGACAGCCGCGTCTCCATTTGTGCATAAGCTTTCCCTTCCTTGGAAACCGTCACTATCCCCTTATAAAGGGTACCATTCGGTTCTGATTTTTCGACTTTAGTTTTCACTTCAAACCCGGAGACCGTCTTGGGGCTTTCGGCCGCAATCAGACTCAACGTTTCTTCCGCGCCCTTTGTCTTTGAATAATAGGTGAGCATTTCGACTTGTTCTTGTGCGATAAACGTTGCTTCGTTGACGGTGTCTGTCTGATTATTTGTTTTGGCTGCTTGGATAAAAAAGGATAAAAAGGTTGTGATGATAAGCGATAAAAGTAGGATAGATGCCAACAACTCTACAAGTGTCATTCCTGCTTCTTCCGATAATAAGTCTTTCATTTGTTTTCTATACCAACGTTTCATGGCATACTTCCTTTTTATCAAATATAGTTATGAACACTGCCTGTTTTTTCATAAAAAATGCAACAATTTTGTTAAAATACATTATCGTTAAGTATATTATCTAAGCGATTGACTGTCAATGGTTTTGAATTCATGGAAAAGCTACTTCTCTTTCATTAGAATACGACATCAGAATCGTTTGCTCTGATAGCAAGACTTTTCACAAATATGATGATAAAATGGTTGTACAGAAACACCGAGAAATGTACGCACACGGAGGGGTAACATGACTGACGATAACCTAGCAAACCAAAATTTATTAGACGAGATTGCCTATTTAAAGCGTTTGAACAAGGAACTGACCCATCTAATATATGAAGATGATTTCTCGAAATTCCCCTGGCTAGGAAATCTGGGCCAGTGGTTTTGGGATTGTTCCCAAAATATCGTCACCTTTAACCCCTTGAAAGCGAGTGCTCTCGGGTATTCTCAGGATGAAATACCTGCAGAAGCAGGCTTTGAATTTTTCACGGAAAAGCTGCATCCCGAAGATTATGACACTGTAATGGATGAAATGCGTGCCCACCTCAAAGGATTGGTTCCTGTATGGGAAGTCAAGTACCGCATTCAAGCAAAGGACGGGTCCTGGAAAGTTTTTTATGATCGCGGTAAAGTAACGCAATGGTCTGCTGATCACAAGCCCTTATTCCTTGTAGGTAACGTATTTGATGTAACCGATGACGAAAACCAGAAACGGGAATTGCTTCAAAAATCCACTTTCTGGCGTGCCCAAGCCGAAATTGATAGTCTGACCAATCTTTACACACGGGCCGCATTGGATGAAAAGTTATCTTCGATTCATCAACACAGTCTTCAAACCAGAAAAACTACTCTATTTTATTATTGGATATTGATCATTTCAAAAATGTAAATGATACCTACGGCCATTTGGTCGGTGATCAAGTATTGAACAGGATCGGTCCAGTCCTCCGTTCCAACATTCGTGAAGTTGATATTGCTGCTCGGTATGGTGGAGAAGAATTTTTGATTGTATTTCCCGATCTAGGCAGTGAAAATGCCAAAAAGATAGGAGAACGCATTCAGCAGAGCCTGAAGAATACCGCGTTCCCCATCGAGCATGTCTTGACGATCAGCGCTGGAATCGCCTCGAATCATGAAACTCAAGATATGATGGAACTCTTGGAACTTGCCGATGGGCGGCTTTACCACGCAAAAAATACTGGCAGAAACCGCATTATCGATGCTTAATCGTTTTTGTTGAAACGCGTGACCCAAAAACCCCTACCGCACAATTTTGCAGTAGAGGTTTTTAAGTTCGATTATTTGAAAGGCATCGTCGTTTCCTTCTGCCTCAGTATTTCCCGCATAGAAGTACTTTTTCGATGAATACGGAAACAACTTCAGGATCGAATTGGGTTCCTGCGCATGCTCTTAATTCTCGAATAGCTTCTTCCTTGGTTTTGCAGTCCGTGTACGCACGCCCACTGGTCATTGCATCATATGAATCTGCAACTGAAATGATACGGGAAGCTAAAGGAATGTCCTCTTTTTTCAATTTTTCTGGATACCCAGATCCATCTACCCACTCATGATGGGACAGGACAATCATCGCAACACATGCGTATTCATCTACGGACCGAAGAATTTGGTACCCCGTTTCAGGATGGCGCTTGATTTGCTCTAATTCTTTTTGAGTTAATGAAGAGTCCTTATTGAGAATTTTTGACGGTACAGTGATTTTGCCGATGTCATGCACGAAGGCAGCTTTCTTCACTAATTCTTGTAAGGATGGGTCAAGTCCCATTTTTTCTGCGATTTTCCCGGCATGATCGGCAACATTTTCTGCGTGTAGCTGATCCCATTTCCTTAATAACCTCGGATTCGACTGGATATCTTCAATAATCGAATGCTTGTGCTTCCTGCTTTTGCGCAACTTATCTTCGTACATCATTCTCTCTGCTTCCAAAATGACATCTTCAACAGAGCCTTCTATCCCTGTCTTTGTTGCAACCCCCAATGAAAGCGAAATCCATTCTTGCGGAAATCTCCCAGAAATTTTTAAAGTGTCGCTATTCTGTATTTTTTCAGCAAGCGCAGAGGCAACATCATAGGGTGTGAGTGGAAGCAACAATACAAACTCATCTCCACCATAACGGACGAAAATATCGCCTTCTCGTTGAAAACTGAGTATTTTCCGTGAAATCGTACGCAGTAATTCATCCCCTTGATCATGTCCAAAGGAGTCATTGATCAATTTCAACCCATTCAGATCAACAAAAATGACGCTAAGAGGCAGCTGATCAGGCAGGACTAAAGCATCTGTTGAAGTTTGTAAAAAACTACGCTGGTACATCCCCGTTAATGCATCTCTGTTATGATAGTACGCAAGTTTTTCCCGCGTCATAATCAGATCTGAAATATCACGTCCTGATGCATATATCCTATTCTCAAAAACTTTTAAACGCCATTCAAAGTAACGTGTTGTTCCTTGATGGCTTTGGATCCGATTGACAAATTTATCAACCACTCCATATTTCACTGACTCGCTGATAGTGAATTTTGTAGCATACAAATCATCCTTTACGATGATTTCAAAAAGACTTTTACCAACCAACTGCTCATCTTGGCAGCCGAATGAATCGACCCACGTCCGATTTATTTTGATGATTTTGCCATCAAATGAAATGATACAGAATAAATCTTTTGTCACTGAGATATAGCGTTGTAGCTCGACATTTTCTTCCTTCAGATCATTTTTTGATTCCATTTGCAAAAATAGACTATCCAAAACAATATCTTTCATAAATACACTACCCTTCGTAACCTCGCAAAAAGTTTATGGCACTCTCTTCAGGTAAGGGTTTGCTAAGAAGATAGCCTTGGATGATATCGCACCCATGCTTTTGCAGGTATGCTTTTTGTAGTTCATCCTCCACACCCTCTGCAACAACATTCAAACCCATTTTATGCACCATGGAGATGATGTCTGAAATGATCAGATCCTTTTCAGGAATACGCGTTATTTTATCAACAAAGACCTTATCTATCTTCACGGTATCTATATTCAATTCACCGATTCTCGAAAAAGAAGAGAAGCCTGTGCCAAAATCATCCAACGAAATGGCTATGCCCATTTTCTTTATTTCCTCTAAACTTTCATTGATCTGGCTAAAATGGTCGAGCAATACCGTTTCCGTAACTTCGAATTCCAGTGGCTTCTTGACCTTGTCTGATAAAAAAAGTTTTTGTCGCAGATTTTCCACAAAGTCTTCCCGAAGCAATTGAATGCCGGAGATATTGACTGCTACACTCGTTTCATGAAAACCTTCATCCTGGAGTCGTTGTAAAAAATCGCATGCAAGCAGTAGAATATGGTTGCCTAAATCATAGATCAACAACTTTTCCTCAGCTAAAGCAATAAATTCATCCGGAGCTATCTGGCCCAGATTTTCAATTCGCAGCCTAGCCAGCGCTTCAAACCCAATGATTTTATTCTTGTGCAGATCAAGTTTAGGTTGGAATTCCAGATAAAAAGATTCGGTATTTTTCCCCTCGATAACTTTTCGCAATACTTTTATAATTTTATCTTGCCGCAAGAGTCGTTTCTCCATATCTTCATTAAAGAAAGCTACCCGATCGTCAGAACTGTCCTTGATTTGAGAGAGTGTCAGCGTGGCATCCTGTAAAATTTTGTCCGGTGAAGTATGTCTGTCTTGGATCTCTACTATAACTATCTGAGTATCGACATACTGATATTCCGACCCTACAATAATCGGATTTTCAAAAATCCGCATCAGTTTATCCGCGAATGCTCTCAGTTCCTGCTGGTCTGCGTAGTCTTCAAAAACCACTACAAATCTGTCTCCCTCAAGCCGGAAAAGTCTGTCCTCCGAATCCAATAAGGTCCTGACTTTAACTGCAATCTGTTTGAGTATCTCATCACCGTATAAAAAGCCGTAGGTGATGTTCAGCATTTTAAAATTAACGAAATTGAGAAGCAACACCGCTTTATTTCTTCTGCATGGATTTCGCAGGACACGATATAAGTACTCCGTAAGATATTTGCTGTTGCGAAGCCCCGTTAGCTCATCATAGTAGGCCATTTTGATATTGGATTTGCTTTTCCGATAAGCGGATAAACCCATGCCGCCAATCACAATAATAATAAACAACAATGTTAAGATAGCATAATGAATGCTTTCATTGACTTCAGCGTCGAGTTCATCAGTGGGCCAATAGATCAGCAACGTGCCAATTTTTTCATCTTCGACAAATATAGGCTCGGAAAGACTAAAAAAAGCATCCCCATCCTGTTCAACTCTCTGAACATCCGATGCATTGCTGTCCATTTCTGCACGAAGCTCTTTTTGCTCAATGGTGAGCCCCATATAGTCAGGAAGGCTGCTTGCAATAATTTCGTATTTAGGATTGACAAAAAACACTTGTTTTACATCCCCTCTGCCCGAAATTTCATTTATCAATTTTTGGATTTCAAACTCCCCAGTGAAAGCCTGTATATTTTCTGCTAGAATCCCTAATTGCACAAATCCACCAGTCTCATCTTTAACATAGCCAAATTTATAATATAAACCATTCTCGGTGTCTTGACGGACGTCCTCCACTAGCGTAGTCTGCTCGCTCATCATGAAATCATACACCGGGTGCCCTTCATATGCTTGCCACCCGACAGCTCCTTCATAACTGCTGTGGGTAACTACTCCGTCATTGTTGAACAAATGTATTTCATCCACGTTGAACGTTTGGGAAATACTATCCAACACCTGATCATTATCCTTATTTTCGATAAGCATGATGGCTTGACTTGCTATCCTGATTTTCTCATCCAAAAGTTCCGTGATGATTTCGTGTGCTTCAGCAGTTTGAGCTAAGCTGTGGGAATAGCTGTTCGCAATTTCCAGAGTCGTATCCCGAAGCTGTTCATACTTTTCATCAATTCGATCTTTGACTGTCACGTAAGACAAAACCGAAAAGACTATCGCTATTATCAAAAACGGGCCCCAAAAATAAGTTACATTTATCCTCTTCAATTTGTCTCTTCTCAACATACAACCCCCCAGAAGACAACCCCGTGCCCGATTTTTTTGATGCACGCCATTGGCAAGCATAGAATCCTTGCAAGATAAACTGCAAGAAATACCTATGTGAATCCCAATAATTCTGTCCATTATAACCTATAAATTTCATTATATATAATTTTGTAAGCATAAAAACCGATTATATTTCAACTTAACATATACTGAACAGGTGGATAGCTCCATACTAAAACCCCACACCCTACGAGAGCATCCTCGTTAGAGTTGCGGGGTTACAAGATATTCGGCTGCAGAGGCAGAGCAATCACGACCTGATTTTTGCCGTTCGCCTTAGCTTTGTAAAGCGCGACGTCTGCTCTTTGGAATGTTTTTTTCAAAGTTTCGTGTTCTTTCCTGATGGCTACTCCGATGGATACCGTTATTTGCAGCGGCTCTCTTCCGGGAAGCAAAAATGGTTGAGAAGCAATAGTATCAACTAAACTTTTGAGGAAAGACTCTGCTTTATCAGAATTTTTTGTCTCAATCAGCACCGCAAATTCTTCTCCGCCGATTCGATAAAAAGTTGTATCGGTAACTTTATTCTGTTCAAAAATCCGCGCAAGCTGTTTTAGAATTTCATCCCCGCCATCGTGGCCAAAGCTATCATTGTAATATTTAAAATTATCAATATCAATGACTCCCAGCGTGACAGCTTTCTTTTCTTGCTCGATGCCGGCAAGACGGTCATAGAATGCCCGCACATTCTGGAGTGACGTCAAATGGTCCGTATTGGCAGAACCAATCAATTTCACCAAATCTTTGATCAGCCAATGCAAAAGGAAAATCATTATATAGCCAGAGCCGAACAAGAAGAACCCGATCATCAGCAATAGCGACTTGTCAGAAACAAAGTAACTCGTAGCAGTAACGGTAATGGCCATATTAATAGTCCCCATGAGGAACAACTGCGAAAGGTCGCTCCATTTATTGTGTGTGTACTTGACAATGAGCGGCAAAGCGATAGCTAAACTAATACTGATGATCATGTTTATTAGTGCAATGCTATTGAAACCCCAAATGAATCTGAGGATTCCCAACACCAAAATCGTCGAACTGGTTATCTTCCGTCCCATATATTTAGCAGAAAAAATAAATAACAAAAATCTGAAATCTAATCTGATACCGGAAATCACAATAGAAAAGCTCAGCAATATCATTCCCAGAACCACTTCAAAAAAGATGTATTTTAGTAATTCTCTCGTTTCCATATCTTCCGGATTCTGAATTTGCGAGCTCGTACGGAGATAGTAGTAGACGGTCATCACCATGATGCCTACATTTGCAATCAGATTAACCATATTTCATTCCCCTATTCGATGATGGATGATTCTTTTTGGATATTTGGATATTTAGTTTTTATGTTATACAATCAAACCGTTTTGAATCAGCTAGTTTTTGCTGATTTTGGCCGGTTTCCCAATGCTTCATGTTTCATTATATCTCACTTATCGGTTCCCATTCATAAGAGTAGTCACAAAAAAGTGGTATCCGATTGAGGAAACGCAATATTGTATTTAAACATATATAGAACTACCAGAGACTTGACAATAGGCTCATTTACTTCTTGTCAATCCGCCACGGTGAGGGCATTGAGTCCGAATACGTCAGCAAGAAACTGACGCAGTTGGGGATCCTTTACCAACAAGGGCATTATCACGGCCACAGCAAAGTATTTGACTTATTTTGGAACGACCAATGCCAGTCTGTCTTTTGCATGAAAAAAGAGCCCCCGGATGGAAATTTATCCCATCTGTTGTAGGCTCCTATATTCTGCTTACATCCGAATAAAATCTTTACTCTAAAGGGTTTGATTGTGCTTGTGGATGGCCAATCATCACTTTGTTTCGACCGCTTCTTTTCGCTTTGTACAGCGCTTTGTCTGCACGTTTGAGCGTCTTGTTCAAAACTTCACCTGACCGGCTATGCGCTACACCGACTGAAATGGTGATATTTATCGGTTCACCTGTTGTTGCATAGAAGGTTCTGTTCTCGACAGTTTCCTGTAAGTTATGCACAAATTGTTCGGCTTCGGCAGGCTTTGTCTTTTCGATGATGAGCGCAAATTCCTCGCCACCAATTCTGTAAAAAGTAGTGTCGGTAGTCTTCTCGTCGTTGAACAGCGCTGCCATCTGCTGCAACGTTGCATCCCCACTGTCATGCCCAAAGCAGTCATTATAATCCTTAAAATAATCGATATCGATCATTGCCAATGTGACGGATTTTTTACTTCGCTCGATATCCAACAGTTCTTTATTGAAGGTACGCACATTTTTGAGACTTGTGAGATAGTCGGTATTCACCAATGCAATCAAATGGCTCAAATCGGAAATGAAATGATGCATCACAAAGACGGTAGCATAGATGCTGCTGAGCAAAACAAGACTGATCGATAACACAAGTGTCTTATCCACTATCATCTGATTCGTCACCCAGATAGCTGGCGCAAGTACCCCAGTAACCAAAACCAATAACTGCACCCGGTCAGTGAATCTATAGCGCGTATAGCGGACAAGCAGTGGCAAAGCAACTGCCATAACAATGCTGATGAACAAATTCATGACGGCAATTTCATCATTCCCCCACAAAAATCTTAACAAAGCCAATATAAGGATGCTCGAACTGGTTATTTTCCACCCAAGATATTTTGCAGAAAAACTGAATAATACACCCCTCAAATCATATCGTATATCCATAAAGACAGTAGAAAATTTCATAAGAACCATCCCTACCAGGACTTCAAACAGGATGCATTTGATCAAATAACCAAGGCTCGAGTCATCTTGATCCGAAAATACTGTTTCTGACCTCATATAGAAATAAATAGCTGTACACATGGTTCCGATGTTTACCAATATGTTGATCATGGAATCCTCCTAATATATGTGCCCTAGCAAAAACAAGATAGTGCCTTTTTTTCGAATCGGATACAGCCAAATAAAATCGTTGCACAACAGATCCGAACAAATGTTTTGTATTCATAGTTACTTCGCATACTCAAAAACATTATCTGATTGATTATAACTTACTTTTTATACAAATAAACACTGTATATTGATGAATATTGTTTATATTTTACAAAAACACAAAATTGTATATTATTTTCAATTAATCTCCTCTATTTTATATCATTATATTTATAATCATGGAAATGGCCATCAAATTTTATTGATTTGTTTTTTTGTAGTCCGGTCGCTGCAACGCATTCTCCCCCGGTGAAGAGTTTCTTTGCCGGAGAAGAGAACCCCTCTAACGTACTTTACGAAACCCGATCACCAGAAGAAAAAGCAGTATTATATCCAAATTCAGCAACTCCTTTTCCGATGAGGACCGACTCGTCGGAGAAGAACGCCTTCAGGATGCGCGGTTCTCCGGAAACTGGTCAGGCAACATATCGCGTTTGGTTATTCTTTTAGGACTATTATTGCTCCAAATAAGCATTACTGCGGTAGTATTAGATATAAGCTCACCGATCCATAATAAAATCCCAAAGGTCACCTCTTAAAGATGTAGTTCTTCTGGATATGATAACCGGAAAAACAACAAGCCATCAACCATTATTTTGAGCGGACACCAGCGCAAAATATTTCAGGGAGCTGCTGCTGGAACTTTTGGAGAAGACGATTTTTTTGTTCACCAGGCAGTTGACTCCTGACGAAATGGCTCGTGCGCTGACTGAAGATATAGCATAGGATAAATTGATTTTTATACAAAATAAAGGTATTCAAATAGTCATCTGGTACAAAATATTTTAATCGCTGCCATTATTTAACCATAGGATTCAATCCAATCTGTTCTCAATAGTGAATTTGCAGTGAGTATTAAGGGGGAAAACGAATGGATGAGATGCAAGAGTTATTAGATGATTTATACGTAGTGTGTCAGCCAATCATGCTCTGTTCAAATACAAATGTTGTCGATGGGTACGAAATTTTACTAAGGTCAAAAAAACAGCCTGGTTTCCCTGAGAAAATGTTCCTGTGGTTCATCGAAGAGGACCAACGCAATTGCAAATTGATGGCCTATTATTCGAAGGAACTGAAAAAATTAATGGATTCCCACGGCGACATCAAACTATCGCTGAACTTGCATCCAAAACAGTTACAGCATCCCTCAACCTGGGATTTTTTGGATACTATTTCATTTATGAAAAGAAATGTCACAATCGAATTGACTGAGCACTACTGCGAGTTTAATCCAGTGGATGGGGCGGGTGATCTCCAAAGCTATATCTCAGAATTGAAGAATATGGGTTTTTCCTTAGCGATTGATGATGTAGGGACTGGTCAAAACACCTTTGACTTAGTAGCGAGAAATATTAAGAACATTACCTCGATAAAATTCTCACTGTTGCAGTTTCGAGACCTGAATGAGCAAGTTCTGTTCAATTTCCTGAACAGCTGGTTTTCTTTATCCCAACAGTATCAGCTTAAAATGATTGTCGAAGGGATTGAGTGTGAAGTCATCAGCAACAAGCTCAAAAAATTGGGAATGGTTTACCAGCAAGGCTATTACCATGGGAAAGGCCAAGTGTTGATTTGACCTTGCATCGCTAGCCCAACCCGGATTCACCGGGTTGGGCTATTTTTTGCAGCCGGAGCAACCGCCTCGCCGGAGCTGGCGCTTTCCTCCGGTGAGGGGGTTCCCTGCCGGAGGACAACATCCCAAAAGACGATCACCTCCGACCACCACAGCTTCGCCGGACTACAGCCTCCCCGCCACGCACTCTCCTCCGGCTAGCATTCGCTAACCGGCGTTGACTCACCCGGCGCGGGGCTGTTCTCCGATGAGCGCCCGCCTCGTCGGAGCTGGCGCTTTCCTCCGGTGAGGGGGTTCCCTGCCGGAGGACAACATCCCAAAATACGATCACCTCCGACCACCACGGCTTCGCCGGACTACAGCCGCCCACCACGCATCCAGCTCCGGCCAGCATTCGCTCACCGGCGTTGAGGTAGCCGGCGCAGTGCTGTTCTCCAATGAGCGCCCGCCTCGTCGGAGCCGGCGCTTTCCTCCGGTGAGGGGGTTCCCTGCCGGAGGACAACATCCCAAAAGACGATCACCTCCGACCACCACGGCTTCGCCGGACTACAGCCGCCCACCACGCATCCAGCTCCGGCCAGCATTCGCTCACCGGCGTTGAGGTAGCCGGCGCAGTGCTGTTCTCCAATGAGCGCCCGCCTCGTCGGAGCCGGCGCTTTCCTCCGGTGAGGGGGTTCCCTGCCGGAGGACAACATCCCAAAAGATCATCACCTCCGACCACCACGGCTTCGCCGGAGTTCGGCCGCCTCGCAACCCAGCCTCCTCCGGCCAGCATTCGCTAACCGGCGTTGACTCACCCGGCGCAGTGCTGTTCTCCAATGAGCGCCCGCCTCGCCGGAGCCGGCGCTTTCCTCCGGTGAGGGGGTTCCCTGCCGGAGGACAACATCCCAAAAGATCATCACCTCCGACCACCACGGCTTCGCCGGAGTTCGGCCGCCTCGCAACCCAGCCTCCTCCGGCCAGCATTCGCTCGCCGGCGTTGAGCTAGCCGGCATAGGGCTGTTCTCCGATGAGCGCCCGCCTCGTCGGAGCTGGCGCTTTCCTCCGGTGAGGGGGTTCCCTGCCGGAGGACAACATCCCAAAAGACGATCACCTCCGACCACCGCGGCTTCGCCGGACTACAGCCGCCCACCACGCATCCAGCTCCGGCCAGCATTCGCTCACCGGCGTTGACTCACCCGGCGCAATCCTGTCTTCCGATGAACACAAAGGTCTACCGCATGTATCCTCTTCATAGGATACATGCGGTAGACCTTTGCGCTCTTATTATTTTATTTCAGTATCGGCCAAAATTCTTTGTTTGCCTCAATCAGCGCATCCAAAACTTTTCTGGCTTTTTTTGCATCCACAATAGTCCGGTTCAATGTCAACGCTTGGAGCGCTTTTGTGTAGGACTGTTCCAAGTAAGCCTCGACCGTCAGTTTTTCGAAAGCATGCTGCCCTTCGATCAACCCTTTGTAGAAGGTGCCGATTTCGCCGACTGCGTATGGAGCCGGGCCATTTTTACCGAGCGATGCGGCAACTTCGATCATTACATCATCAGGCAAGTTCGACACGATGCCGTTGTTCGGTACGATGACGATGTATGTCTTGCGAGCATTGTTGGCGATCGATGCCGCTACCTCCACCATCATGTCGCCATGCGCATCGTTGTGCACGACATGCGAATCCTTGGCGGTGCCGTTCGCGGCGATGCGTCTGCATTCCTCGAAAACTTTTTTCTCGCGGCCCTCGCGGACTTCGTCGGTACGGGTATGGTTCGGGTCCATATGGGAAAGCTTGTAGTCGGGATACAGATAGTATTGTAGATAGGTATTCGGCAAGAACTCCGGAAAATCGCGCAGCATGTCTTCTACCATCGCGTAAGTCTCCAACCATGAGGCGTCGCGCTGTTCGGCATCCACTGGTGTGAATCCGCCGGCCAAAATAATTTCCTTCAATTTCGGCGCCATGTCATTCCCTTCTTCGTCGTAAATGTTGGTGAACCAACCGAAATGGTTCAGTCCGAAGTAGACAGGCTCCATTTTATTTACGTCGTAATTCAGCAATTTGGCATACGAACGCAAGAGATTGACGGGTTGGTCACAGATGTTCAAGATGCGCTTGTCATCCGGAAAAATTTTATTCAACGCCAACCCGACGATTGCAGCCGGATTCGTATAATTCAAAATCCACGCTTCCGGACTGCGCTCCCGCACGTCATGGACCATCTCAACCATGTCCTTGATTGAACGCATGCCATACGCAAAGCCCCCCGGTCCGCAAGTCTCTTGGCCGATGACACCCAGACTCAACGGAATCTTTTCATCCTTTTCCCGCATTGCGAAGCCGCCCGTACGCATTTGACAGAAAATGAAATCCATATCCCTGTAAGCTTCATCCTTATCAGTCGTATAATAAAATTCGACATCCGGCGCTTCTTCGGCGAACAGAATCTTGGCGAACTCACCGATCACGGACTGTCGTTCACCATCGACATCATACAGAACCACTTTATTCAACGGAAATTCTTTGATGTGGGTCGTCATTGCCTTCAGAATCCCTGGCGTCCAAGTCGATCCCCCACCAACCAACACTACATTATTTTTCCTCACAGCACATTACTCCCTTTTTCTTTATTTTTATTCTTTCGTGTTGCGCATTTCTGATTAACCAAATTATAACGCTTCCATTTGGCGGCAACATCCATCAGTGCGGATAATTATCCAAAAAACCATTATTCTGAATGAGCCGCATAATGGTCGGAATGAGCTTATCTATTCATTTTCACAAAATCGTCCGCTTGGATCTGGTTGATGATTTCATGCACCATCACCATCATATGGAGTTGTAGTTCACGGGAAATCCCTTTCATTTTGTCGATTGGGACATCATGACAGAAAGCCAGATCGCTCCCTTGCATGACCGCGGAATCCTTTTTGGTGATGGATAAGATATTCATCTTGGCCTTGCGCGCCTCGTTGATCATTTGCAGACAGCGCTGGGTTTCCCCGGAGCTGGAGAAGATGATGATTGTATAGTTGGGGAACAGATTCAGCATCTGCGTCTCGGAAACAATGACGGACGCGATCCCCAAATACAACAACTGCCTTTGCAGATACTGAGCAGAAATGTGTGAACCTCCCAAGCCGAAAAGCAGCAACTTGCTTCTGGATCGGATCAAATGCTTGACGAAATCGATGGCCGTTTCGAAATCGATTTTCGAAATCATGTATTCCGTATCCATCACGTGCGAAAACGATTTTTGATGCATCAACTTAATGTCTTCCTCAATCGCATACTTCAGCTGACTGTAGCCGACAAAGCCCAACAATTTGCAAGTCCGGTTCACTGTCGCTTGAGAGGTATAACTTTCCGCTGCCACTTTGACGACCGTCATGGAAGGAATCTGCTGAAAATGCTCCTCCAGATAGTCCAATACCGCCGCCTCGCTCTTGCTGTGTTCCCGATCAAAATTCCGCTCCTTCAATTGATGAATCACTTTATAATTCATGGGCAATCCTCCCAGTTTTAATCTGTTTTGAACATTTAAATGGATAACGGTTTCACAAACCTTTTCTTCATTATAAAGTAAACAGCTGGAATAAGAAAGATAGCCCCCCCTGTCGCTCTCCTCCGGTTAGGGTGTACTCTGCCGGAGGAGAAGATGCTAAAAGAATGTCACCTCCGACCACCGCGGCTTCGCCGGAGTTCCGCCTCCCCACCACGCATCCTCCTCCGGCCAGCAGCCGCTTCATCGGAGCTGAACTTACCGGCACAATCATCTTCTTCGGCGGGCAGCCGACTCATCGGAGCTGACGCCCTGATGCATTACAATTCCACGCACAAATAATCCCCGATGAGTATCGTCTCATCAGGGATCCGCTTTTTATTCTAAAATACAGCTATGCTAACAGATTTGCAGCTGCTCATTCTTATGCGAGGGCGGATACTATCACTTTGTTTCTGCCGTTTTCTTTTGCTTGATAAAGCGCCATGTCGGCTCGCTTGAGTGTTTTTTTCAAGTTTTCACCCTTCTGGCTGTGGGCAACTCCCACCGAAATGGTGAGGTTGATCCTTTCGCCGACTTGTGCAGCGAAATTTCTCTGGGCGACCGTACTCTTCAGATCATGCAGGAACGCCTCAGCTTCACTTTGACTAAAGTAATCGGCGATCACTCCGAACTCTTCCCCGCCGATTCTGTAGAAAGTGGTGTACGGAGTCGCCAGTTCAGTGAACATAGCTGCCATCTGCTTCAGGATGGCGTCCCCGCTGTCATGTCCATAACGATCGTTGTAATTTTTGAAATGATCAATATCGATCACCGCCAACGTGACCGGATACTTTTTCCGCTCCATTTCCATCAGATCACTGTTGAAGTTCCGCACATTCTTGAGCGCCGTCAAGTGATCTGTGTTGGCAGAGGCAATCAAACCGTATAGATCCGAAATAAAGAAATGCATCACAAAAACCGCGCCATAATTCAAAGCGAACAGAATAATACTGATCAACAGCACAAGTCCTTTGTCCATTATCATGTGATTGGTAAAGAGGATTGCAGGAATAAGCGCAATGGTGACCAAGACCAGCAGTTGCGCCAAATCGTTCATCTTGTCCCGAATAAGCTTCGCTATCATCGGCAAGATGATGGCGAACATTATGCTGACGATCAGGTTTACCTGGGCAGCCTCACTGTTTCCCCAAAAAAATCTGATGATCCCCAACAAAAAAATGCTCGAACTGGTTACTCTCCAATCCATATGTTTTGCGGAAAAACAAAACAACAGCACCCTGAAATCATATCTGATCCCCAAGATAACCGTGGAAAAACTCAATAAAATCGTGCCTAACAGCACTTCCATCAAAATGCATCCGATAAGGCCCGATTTTGTTGTATGATCATGATTCGCTCCTAATCTTCCGCTTTTCAAACAGAAATAAACAGCCAGAAACATGATCCCTATATTTGCCAGTATACTATACATTGTAAGCTCCTTTCCTTATACACCTATTCCAGTAGAAACAACTCGATGTAAATTTTGATTGGACTGGTCAAGCTAGAATCTGTAACCTGATGCGTCAGCATCAACCCTTCATGAATATAAATATTTAATCCGTACTCAGCATTAACTGATTCATTATAACCTAATTTAGTTGGTACACATATCATTATAAATTGATGGAAACTTTTACAAATCAAAAAAAACAATTTTGTATTTCATACAAACGTAATGAGTGATATTTTACACCAATATATTGTATTTCCATTTTTTCAAGGCTTCAGAGGTGCCGGTTTCCTCCGGGTAGCGGTCTTCCCGCTGGAGGAGAAGATCCCGAAAGACTATCACCTCCGACCAAGACTTCCTCGCCGGAGGACCACATCCAAAAAGATCATCACCTCCGACCACAGCGGCTTCGCCGGGGTTCGGCCTCCCCGCAACGCACCCTCCTCCGGCCAGCATTCGCTCGTCGGAGTTGAGCTACCCGGCGCAGTCCTGTCTTCCGATGAGCGTCCGCCTCATCGGAGCTGACGATCACCTCCGGGCATAAGCCTTCCTGCCGGAGGAAAACATCCCGAAAGACGATTACCTCCGACCACAGCGGCTTCGCCGGAGTACAGCCGCCCCACCACGCAGCCTCCTCCGGCAAGCATTTGCTCTCTGGAGTTGAGCTATCCGCCGCAGTCTTTTCTTCCGAGGAGCCCCCTGCTCATCGGAACTCCATCTCGACGCCTTTCCAAAAAATAACCCTTTATTGAGCATACTGAAAAGACCGATGGAATTTACCCCATCGGTCTTAAAAATATTGTAATCGAGCGTCTATCTGACTAATTTCTCTTCTGCTTTTTGATTCACATCTACAAAATTTATTTTGATGCGTTTGCCCAAAGCTTGCGCAATGTCTTCGAGCATGGAGAATGATGGTTCCATTCTGGCGCTTTCAATCCGTGCGATGGTCGAACGTGATTTATTGACTTTTTTTGCGAACGCTGTCTGGTTCAAGCCTGTTTGGGCCCGTAATTCGAACAATAAATCCGCAAAATCCAACTTTGCCTGTTCTTCTTCAAATGCATGTTTGAATTCCGCACTTTCGGAACTGCGTCTCTTGATGGCTTCACTGTTCTTGCTCATTCTTCACCCCTCCTTCTGATTCTGGCTGACCAGTATTGTGTTTTTATAGCTTTTGCTCTGCTGATTTCCCTTGCAGGAGTTGTATTTGTCTTTTTGCTGAATCCATGCGTGATGTAGTATTCGGTGCCTTTTATTTGAAAATAACAGCCTCTCAACCAATGATCGTTTGTTTGGGCGCGAAGTTCATAAATATCATCATTCAACTTCTTAACTCGTTCTTTTCTGATGGAATCCTGCAAATCTGTATTTTCGACTCGATCTATCAGTGCTCTAAACCTAGCTTCTTCCTTCGTACTCAGTGAATTCAGAAACGTTTCAAATTCTTGACCCCAATCAAATTCAGGCTTAACCATTAAGCACCTCTTTATGTTATTATACAACAGACCGTAGCAAGTACGCTACAATTATCCAATTTATTTTGAAACACTTGCTTCCAAATTAATCCAAATCGTTACGGACCTCTCCACTTCATCGCATCAACATGCGCCTGTTTCGTCTCATCATCCGCTAAAGTATACCGACTCAATTCATTGTATATTTGCTCGATTTCCAAAGGCGTGAAAATTTCCGGCCGCTGCGTCATGTCCTCTACTATTTCACAGGCCAATTCGTCCCGATTCATCACCTTCACTTCCGGTGAATAGACAAGCATTTTCTTCAGGAAGCACCGCTCGCTGAAGACGATATAGTTATGAAAAACCTCGTCGCCCAGCCCCAGATGCTGCTTAAGAACGCTGATGTGCTTCTTGTTCTGCCAGATAGGATTGTAGAATTGAAAATGCCGGCCACCTCTGAAAATCTGTTTCCAGTACCTGCTGTTCTCGTCCCCGAAGATCCAGCCGCTGTAATTTTTCGACTCGAAAACATAGATGCCGGTTGCTGAAATCATGATCAAGTCGATTTCGGTGGTTGTCCCATCTCCTTTGGGCAAATAGACATTCGTCAACAATTTGTGCTGCTCACCTAAGTCCTCCAAACAGGAATAGATCAGGAATTCGCCGAAGTTTCCATCATCAAAAAGAGTATCGAAGACGCTATTGCCGCTTGCATCGTTGTATGCGGTCCTTTGGTATCGGTTGTATCGTTTAGGTTTCTTCTGCTTCGGCGGGGCTACACTAAATTTCTTACACAAACCAACCACAAGAAGAAAAATCAGTATTATTTCCAAATTCAGCAGCTCCTTTAATCCGATTAACCATCAGAGAGGTGTTGAAGCATTCAAAGATAATATACGCGACTCATCGGAAAATGATTGCTGTTTCAATAGGATTTCAATCGGCTCCCTTCTCCTGTGAAAGTTCCCTCGCCGGAGGAAAACCTTCCAAAAGACTATCACCTCCGGCCACGACGGCTTCGCCGGAGTACAGCCGCCCGCAACGTACTCTCCTCCAGCCAACATTCTCTCCCCGGAGTTGAGCTCGCAGGCGCAGTCCCTTCCTCCGATGAGCGCTCTCCTGACCAGAGCTGACATTCTAACATTTTCAATTTTTCTGCATTAGAAACGCACCCTATTACCCGCACTGATATAGCGAATGCGGGTAATAGGGTGCATTTTCTTTTTTCATTCATATTGCCTTTTTTTTGAACTCCAATTCTTTGTCAATTCATCTTCTTCGATTATCGCTTGAAAAGGTGGATCCAGAAAAGAAATAATCAATCGAACAACCTCATTCAAACTCAATTCATATTTCAAAACCTTCTTGCAGAAGATATTCCATCTACTGTTGATGGCATCATTTGTAATCAATCGCTCAATTACTTGTACTGTGTCCTTCTCGTAGGGAGTTCTTCTTTTTGAGAGCGTTTCATATATTGCTTCTTGAATTTTTCTTCCTTCAAATTCGAAGGAAGTTGCCAAATAATAAATGTCGTAAAAATCTTTCATACGTCCCGTCGATTCCATAAACCGAATAATTGCATCAAATTTTTCTGAAATCGTTGATTCTAGAGAATAGGTGAGAATAGTAGGTTTTTCAAATCCATCCAGCAAAACAGGTAGTGTTCTTGTCAATGCTGATGGAACGATCGTATCTCCTACACCAAAATCAATGCTGAATGGTGTCTTTGTTTTTCCCATGTATCCTATTAGATTTACACGAATTCCGTTGTACTCTTTCATTTCGCTGATTGGTTCAATGCTACGGATTTCAATCTCCATAAATTCATTTTGACTCTTTTTCTCTAGGATTGATCGAACTAATTTATCTACTGAATCCAGCTCATTAGAATAATTTTTCAACAAATAATCAGCATCAACTGTCGGCCTTGTAGTAAAACCGCTGATTGAATATAAAAGAAATCCCCCTTTTAAAATGAGTTTTTCCTTATAATCACTCTGGGCCAACCTTCTGATAAATTCTTCTTGAAAAAATAAGTTCAACAGCTGCTGAAAAGCAATGCCTTCTTCTTTTGCCTTATTTTTTAGCCTTGCTAATATCGAAGCACTTGAATGACTCATCATAGCCACTTTCCTATCTGCGATTGCATTTTTTTCGTGATATTAAATATTTCTGCGTATTCAAATAGACGTCTGATGTTCTTTTTGGGGTCTTTGATGTATCTCATGACTGCGTTCGAAAATACTTCTTTTTCAAGTTTTTTTTCATAACGCATAATATCGCATATGGTGCGCTCCCTATCAAAAATTCTGACTTCTACTCCTTGAATTTCAAATGTTGAAACACCAATACTAAGGAATTTAGTTTCTTGATAATAAGGTTCCAGCGGCGGGTATTCGATATCATACCGACTTTTTTCGCTATCTCTATCCACCGCTATCTGCCAGGCCGTGGGAATTCTATCGGTATAGTTATAATGTAGCAGTGCGCTTTCAAGAAATATTACTGCATCAGGAAACAGTCTTGCAATAATAATTTCTTCCGGATTCACTTCATCCGCAAGTTCGTAATAACCTTTCTTTATTTTTGATACTTCTCCTTCTTCAAGCAACTTTTTGATTTGACGACTACTTAGGCCCAATGCATTCAACTCTGCTGTTTTTAGGACTCCTCCATGTTTTTCAAATTCCTCTATAATTTTTTGTTTTTCAATCATATTTGCACCTCTTTATCCGCATTGGAATTCCAATGCGGGTATTCAAGTGCAATTATATCACTATTTCGTAGCACTAATCAACATGTCCTCTATGACAATTTAAGCAGATGCATGCTCCTCCGGTGAACCGCCCTTTCACCGGAGGAGAAAATCCCGAAAGACTATCACCTCCGGCCACTGCGGCTTCGCGGGAGTTCAGTCAACCGCAAAAACATCCACCTCCGGCCAGCATTCTCTAGTCGGAGGAACATACCCCTTTAACACGGCACCCACTTCTGACTAGAAGAACGACAAAATAACCGCTGAGGCAACCCAGCGGTTATTCGGTGTATTCTTCAATTCGTCATTACCTTCCAAAACACTCATACAATTCCTCAGCCAACTTCGTGCTTTCCAGCCTGATGAAGCTGGCATCATTTGTTTGATTGCCGAGAACATCGATGCTTCCGTACCAAACAACTTTGCAATCAATAAGAACACATTTTGGTCCAGTAGCGTCTTGTTGCTGCACGTCGATTCCTTTGTCTGCCAATGATGCAAGCAGCAGCATCCGGTTGGAGCGATGTTGGGGATTGGCAATACTGTCAGCATTCTTCGTCATTACGCTGACCGTGACTGTTTCCAGGATGCGCGGTTTGATGGTATTCAGGAATGTCGCCACTGTTTTGCCGGCCAGAGCAGGACTGACCATCATAACCTCACTCTTGGCAGACAACAAATCCCGCTTCAGTTCGTCGGCGTAATCCTTTCCGGTATACATCAAACTGCGGCCGCCCGCTTCCTGATCCGCCAGTTCGACCGAATAGCCGATGCCGGTATAGCCCGTCTGCCGCTTGCGGTACATCCGCTCGAGCACCGGAACGTGGACATCGACATAATCGTAGATGCGGACCTCGGTTTTACCTTCGTAGAGACGATGCAGGCGTCCGGCGTATTGGTGCAGCCGGCCCTTCCAGGAAATCGGCATCGCCAAGAAGAGCGTATCCAGGCGCGGTTCATCGAATCCTTCGCCGATGAACGAACCGGTAGAAATGATTGTAAGCGGTCGATTTATCGGCGCTTCACGGATTTCCCGCAGCTTTTCTAGTTCTGTCTTCCTACCCAGCCCACCCGTAACCGCCACCACATCAGGGATTTCCTCTCGCAGCAGCTCTTCCAGCCGTTTCACATGCGCCACACGTTCCGTCAGGATAATGGCGTTCCTGCCCTCGCGGTAGTTTTTGATGATATCCGCAACCAATTTGCTGTTACGCTCTTCATTCTCAAAAATCTGTTGATAAACTTGTTGTAGGGACATGTCCTGCCGGATTGTCGGATCGAACGCTGTGAATTGCATCCTTACTTTGTGGTCGAACAGCCTTGCCTTCGCTTGTTTCTTCGCATTATCCTTGTAACGGATCGGACCGCACTGCATATAGACGATTGGCTGCAGCCCATCCTTCCGGGTTGGTGTTGCCGTCAAGCCATAGACGTACTTAGCTGGCGTTGCCTGCAAAGCTTGCTCAAAACTGACCGCAGACAGATGGTGGCACTCATCCACGATGACCATACCGTAATCCTGGAGGCATTCGTGGACTTCACCTTTGTGGTAAAGGGATTGCAGCAAAGCAATGTCTATCTTTTGGGTCAGCTTTTTCTTTCCGCCTCCCAACTGCCCGACCAGCTTTTTGGCTTCCTTTTCGTTCTCGGTATCCGGGAAATCGAGGAATGCTTGGATTTTCTCCTGCCACATACTGACCAGACTCATTTTGTTCACGACAATCAAGGTGTTCACTTTCTTCTCGGCGATGATGTTCAATGCGCACACCGTTTTGCCGAACGCCGTCGTCCCGCAGAGAATCCCGTTGTCGTGCACAAGCAGATTGGCCACCGCTTTTTCCTGTTCCGGCCACAACTTTCCTTTGAAATCCACACGTAATGCATCCCCACTGACGGTATCATCTGTCACCGAGACAGGAATATCCAAAGATTCAAACAACGCCATCACTTTTTCTCTATACCCGCGCGGCAGCCCAATATATTGCGCATCCTCCGCGCCGCATGAAATCAAGCGGGTAATATTATGGGTGGACATCCGACTGGCTTGCGCTTGGTAGAACGCAGGGTTGTGAAAGACCGCCATCCTCTTCAAATGACTCAACGCTTGCTCCGTCAATCCAGCTTTTTCGATATAGACCCGATTGGCAAGAGTGATTTTCACTAGATCCGGAAAATCTGCTCTTGTCAGAACGATTTCCTTCTTTTTCCACGGCTTTAGCCCTTCGCTTGCCTCAGCGTTTTCGAAAAAATCTTCCGCCCCGTTTTGCGTCTGCAGTTTCTCCAGGAGTGATGAGACAGCATCAGCCGGTATTCTCTTGATTCCTGCCAAATAAGCCCACTGATCCTCATAAGACTGGAACGACTCATCGATAAATTCGCTGTTCCCATGCAGGCGCGCCGCTTTCTGCAGCGGTAAAGCGATCAGATTACCGAACCCGCCTTTCGGAAGGATGTCCTGATTCGGAAAGAGCCGATCGAAGGACGACATCTTGATTTCGTGCCTACGATTCATGGCCGCAGTCAACAGCGCAGTTCCCAATTCCCTGGAAGTCTTCGCAAGCACGGCATCCTCAAAGAAGAACCACACATGCGCCCCATTGCCGGATTGCGAGCATTCGATACTCACTGGGATTTCAAGTTCCTTGCACACATCCCGCAGCACTTCGGCATCCCTTTGCCATTCCCCTTTATCCAAATCGATCGCCAAAAAGTGACAACTGTCATCCAGACAAATCGGGAAAACGCCTGCAATCATACCATCAACCCCCCGCAGATGATGATCGACAACCCGTTCATCAAACGGCGCATACTCCCCATCCCCCGGCTTCCGTTCCCAAGGCTTGGATTTCATCGGACCGTAAACCATCTTTCCTTGCTTCTTGTTGAAATACTTGTGCGCGAACACATCCTCTCGACCTTTGAAAAGCGACATGAAAAGACGGATTTTTTCGGAAGGAGGAGAGAATTTATTAAGAGTTGGAACGGGCTTTTCTTCTGGCTCAGTATTGGACTTTCCTATGGCTAGAGTAGGACTGTTGGCAGACTTGGATTTGAGATAATCACCAGAAGTAGCCTCCACAAGAGATACTTCTGCCTGTTTAAGTGCGAATTCCAACAATGAAATACGTTCCTTGAGCAATTGGTTCTCTTGCAGCAACAGTTGATACTTTTTGGATAAATTTTCTGGGTCCATGGCAGCTCCCCCACTCCTATTCATTCTTTAAAAGAGAACAAAACTAAACATTGGTTTCATTTCTTTTTTTCTTATCATACAGTGTCACCACTACTTCCGCCACTAATTTCCAAATCAAAAAAAGCCGAGAATTATTATTCCTCGACTGTATCTAAACGTTCATTCAATTGCTTAAGTTTCTGAATTTGATTCGAGTCTTCCACAATGATCGTCTTGTAAAAATTGCGTACCAATTTGCGACTGCCTACATTTTGTTGAATGCAGTAGACACAGAAATCTTCTGCTGAATCTTGTATGATCAGTTCATCTGTATCCTCAAATGAAATCCGATAATCCTCCGTTACAACAACTGTCCGTATATCAAAATCATTACTGCAAATGATTCCCGCATTTATCATCATGCAGGCGGCAATAGTCGCAATTTCTCCTAAATTCGATACCGTTTTAGGGCGCTTACCCACTTTTATCCTTTGCAGATTCATGCGGTGAAATGCGTCTTTAACATCATTTAGTCGCTGCTGATAAATTTCCTGCTCGATTGGTGATAATGATGAGGCAGATTTCGGATCAAAAAAGATCCATTCTCCACTGGCAATTAACTCATCAACAGCCTTCTTAACTGAAGGAAACAGCAACTCATTGTAGACTTCCTTGTGGATATAGACATTGTGATAGAGTTCGTTTATCCACTCAAATACGTTAGCATTTTTAAAATCGGCAGCAAAAATGATCATATTTGAATCGACGAACACCTTATCGCTGCGATCATTCATCATCAAAATCCATTTCTTCAATCAAATTTTGCCTTTCCTTCCAATAAGCCTCTGATTGTTCTGGGTCCGTATGCTTCAGCAGGTTTGCCGCAACCTCCAAATTGATTTCTTTTGCTGTCAGTAATCGGGATACTTCTCTGGACAAAGCGCTGAATTGGATAAAACGATTCGGCTTATCCAGCACACTCGGAGAAATGTCCAATGCGTCCCGCGCGGTTACCCAATCATTTTCGGTCCTTTGGGAAAGAGCTTTTGGAAACCTTTTGCCCAACTCCTGTAATCTTCTAACCACAGCTTGATATGGCATAGAAGAAATATCCGCGATCCTTATGACGGATACTTCATTAGTTTCATCCAACTTTTCTATCATCTTTTCAACCAACCGCTTTGGGAGCATCACCGCGGCAGCAAAATGGTCCGCTGCTCGTTCATGATCAAAATCGGGAATTTCCGCAAGCGGAATTTCCCCTGATTCATATTGAAGATGCCATAATTCGTGAGCAGCACTATAATATCTCAATCGCAAGGCTTGGTTCGTATTGATCGCAATGAAGTGCTTATCCAAAAAACGAACCGCTGCTCCAAAGTATTCGGGATCGTCCACAATCTGGTATACGACAAAAGCCTTTTCCGATAATAGCTGTTCAATGTCACTACCCAGAAAAAGTTCACTTCCAACCGAATCGTTCAAAAATTCAGTTGCATACTGCTCGGCTACAATTTCAGAAATTTGTCTACTATTTATCATTTTAGCTACCTCTGCTCCACGGCCAGTTGAGCAAAATGTTCAACGTCAAGCAATAATTGTGCCAGGCCGCGTTCGCCGTCCTCTGTGGTAACTTTCCCGCGCAAAGAATAAACCAACTCGTCTGCTTTAACGTCTTCGGAGCTTGCCAGTTCGACAATCGATTTACCCGTAATTTCTGCCATTTTTGCTATATGGATCGGCTGAAGTTTTCTTTCGCCATTAAACAATTGGCTGATTAAGGACGGAGCAACACCCATTCTATCAGCTAACCAGGCTTGCGTTCGCTGATTTTCCGCCAACCAATTTTTTACATTCATCAACGTATTCTCATCACTTCTCATCGGTAATCCCCTCCTGCTTTCACCTGTCAGTATATCACCATTTGTGATTGTTCACAAATTAAATCACTTATTTTTGTGAACATTAATATACCTGGATAAGATAAGCCGACCAAACGGTTACCGCCGGGCAGAGGTCCTCCCGCCGGAGGTGAGCCTCTCAAAAGATTATCACCTCCGACTACCGCGGTTTCGCCGAAGTTCGGCCGCCCTCAATGCAGCCTCCTCCGGTCAGTATTCGCTCACCGAAGATGATCTCGCTGGCACCTTGCTTTTCTCCGATAACGGAAGCCCTCAATACCCCTGCGCTATATCCCTATCATAGATGGCGTCGGCGGTGCGGAGGCCGTCGTCCCACCAGTTGCGGAGGATGTTGTCGAGATAGGCGTAGGATTTTGCGCCGTAGCGGCCGGCCCGCATGAATGCGTACGACAGGATTTCTTCATCGCCGAAATACCGGACCCATTGCTGCAGGCCTTCGTGGATATGGGCAGTGTATGGCGTTTGGGTTCCAAAATGGGCGATCCATTTTTCGCGCCAGTAGTTGAAGTCGTTTTTCTGATTTTTCGCTGTTATATTTAATTTATTATCATCTTCATCCTCTTCAAAAGAATTATTTTTTTGATTGTTGTTTGTAACGCTGTTCTTATTAGCGGTATGTTTCGCCATAGCAGACGGATCCGTCGGCTGGTATCCCCTAGCTTCAAAATCAGGCAACGGCTTTGCGGGCTCCGTTGCCTTTTTTGTCGGTTTAGTTTGGTCTGTTGTTATTATTTTATTGATCACATACAAATTGTTGGTGAACTTTCCTTCAGGTGTTGCATGCTTTTCAATAACGATGTAGCCTTTTTCGATCAGGCATTTTCTGTGCTTATGGAAGCGTTCCTTGCCGAAATTCAGATCGTGGCACATCAGCTCCACAGACGGATAAGCCGTATCGCCGCTCCCTGCATAGGATGCGATGTAACAATAAATCGCCTTAGCTTCAGCCGTTAGCTCCGTATCCTTCATCACAAATTTCGCAATCGTTCCGTAGCCCATACAAAAAATATCAATCTCGTTCGTCATATCTGTCATCCTGATCCCTGCTTCCGTTTATGATATTTGCAGAATCGGCAGCGGTATCTCCGCATTCGATTCTTGCCTTCATCATAAAAGACGGAGGACGGATAATGATGTGTAACCTCTCCAGTGATATTTCTGACTCGCAGAATAAGTTGCTTTGTTTTTCGATAACATTTTGCGAATGGACGCTTTGCCGGAGAACAGTATTCAAAAAGGCGATCACCTCCGACCACCGCGGCTTCGCCGGAGTAAGGCCTCGCACCACGCCCTCTCCTCCGGCGAACATTCGCTCTCCGGAGTTCATTTCGGTGGCGCTGTCTATCTTTCGATGAACGACGCTCTTATCGGAGCTGGCATCTTCCTACGGTAAGGGGCTGTTCTGCCGGAGGAGGAGATACCAAAAGATCATCACCTCCGACCACCGCGGCTTCGCCGGAGTACGGCCTCGCACAATGTCCTCTCCTCCGGCGAACATTCGCTCGCAGGAGTTAATTTCGGTGGCGCTGTCTATCTTTCGATGAACGACGCTCTTATCGGAGCTGGCATCTTCCTACGGTAAGGGGCTGTTCTGCCGGAGGAGGAGATACCAAAAGATCATCACCTCCGACCACCGCGGCTTCGCCGGAGTACGGCCTCGCACAATGTCCTCTCCTCCGGCGAACATTCGCTCGCAGGAGGAGAGCTCGCCGGCGCAGTCTGTCTTCCGATGAGCACCCCGCTCATCGGAGCTGACGGTTTCCTCCGGTTAGGGCTCTTTCGCCGGAGGAGGATCTCCAAAAAGACTATTACCTCCGACCACCGCGGCTTCGCCGGAGTTCGGCCTCCGAAAAATAGCTCACCTCCGGCCAGCTTGCGCTAGTCGGAGGTGAGCTATTTTATGCGTATTTTCTTCCGACGAGCACCCTGCTCATCGGAGCTGGCGGCCCCAGCAGCCTCAGCTGCCTACAGACATTATCCAGCCAACCCACTATAATTCATCGCAACCGCCACAAACATCTGCACCCCGATAATAAAGCTGTCCTCATCCAGCGCGAACTTGGGATGGTGATGCGGGTAGTCGTAGCATTTTTCGGCGTTTCCCGCGCCGATCCAGATATAGGTTGCCGGCACGATATCTGAGAATGCGGAGAAATCCTCGCCGCCGAGCATCGGCGGCAACTGGGTAATCTTTCCGGGGAACAGTTCCTCGGCGATAGCCTGGACGATCTGCGTCGTCGCTTCATTGTTGTACACGGCGCTGTAGCCGTACAGGTAGTCCAACTGATACGTCGCACCGTAGGCATCGCAAGTGGCTTTGGCGGCACGCTCGATTTCCTCCGCGATCATCAGCCGATCGCCCTTATCGTTCGTGCGCACACTGCCGGCCAGGAAAGCCGTGTCGGGAATGACGTTCAGGGCGTTCGGAGATCCCGCTTGGAAAACGGTATTCGAGATGACACCCGCATGCATCGGATCCATTTTCCGGGAAATGATCGTCTGGATCTTCGCGAGAATCTGACTGCCGATGATGATCGGATCGATGCTTGTATGCGGAAAGGCTGCATGACCCCCTTTCCCATAAATCGTCAATTCGTACAGATCGGAATTGCCGGAGTTCGGACCCGGCTTGATGTCGATCGTCCCCAACGGTATCGTCGAGAACAGATGGTGCCCATAGATGAAATCGAAGTCATCGAACAGGCCGGTGGCGACCATCTCTTTGGCGCCGCCGGGAGGGGTTTCTTCGGCATGCTGGAAAATGCTGTAGACCTCGCCGGCCAATTCGTCGGCATGTTCGGCCAAAAACTGGGTCGCGACCATCAGAATCGCGGTGTGTCCGTCGTGTCCGCAGGCATGCATCTTGCCGTCCACCGTCGAGCGGAAGTCTAGTTCGTCCCGCTGTTCCTGAACCGGCAGCGCATCAATGTCGGCGCGCAAGCCGATTTTCTTGCCGGGCTTGGCCCCGGTTATTTTCACCAACACGGATGTCGCAGTCGGCCGGGTCACCTCGACGTTCGCCAGCTTAGACATTTCGTCATAGATGAATTGGCTCGTCTCGTACTCCTGGAACGACAATTCCGGATGCTGATGCAGGTGACGGCGGTAGGCGATGACCTGCTCCTTGCGGGCGGCAAGCTCCTCCAGCCATTCTTTTTTCAATAGATTCTCCATAGTGGTCTCCTTTCCGAATGAAACAAAACTTAAAAGGCAGGCAGCCTAGCCTTGCAGAAATACCGGGCTGTCCGGTCCCAGCGGCAAGCCCAACAAGTACCAGCCGATCAGGATCAGCGTCCAGACGATGCCGATGCCGACCGAGTACGGAAGCGTGTTGGCCATCAAGGTCCCGATGCCGGCTTTTTTGTCGTAGCGCTGGATCGTCGCCAACAGGATCGGCATATAGGCGATCATCGGCGTCAAGGAATTGGTGATCGAATCGCCGATCCGGTAAGCCATCTGCGTGAAAGCCGGATGGAAATCCAACAGCATGAACATCGGCACAAAAATCGGCGCCAACAACGCCCATTTGGAACTGGCGCTGCCGATGAACAGGTTGATGAACGACGTCAACAGGATGAAGCCGACGATCAGCACAATGCCGTTCGCGTTCTGCAGCAGTTCCGCGCCTTTGACGGCGATGACGGTACCGAGGTTGCTCCAGGCGAAGAAGGCCATCATCTGAGCGGCGAAAAAGACGATGACGATGAAATTGCCCATCGATGACATCGACTTCGTCAGCATTTTCGAAAAATCATGGGAATTTTTGATCGAGCCGGCTTTCCAACCGTAGACCAAGCCCGGCACGAAGAACACGAGCGTAATGATGATCCCGACGCCACTCATCAGCGGCGAAGCGTTCACCAGGCTGCCCGTTTCGGCATTGCGCAAAAGCCCATTTGCCGGAACACTCCCCAGCAGCAACAGCGCAAGGAAAGCGAAAAAGCTCCCGTTCGCCCATTTCAGCGCCGTCTTCTCGACAGCGGAAATCTCTTTTTTCGTAACCTCAAGCGTACCCTCTTCCGGCACATATTCACCCAACTGAGGGAAGGTGAATTTCTTCAGGATCCAATAGATGACCACCAGCAGCACCGGCGTCGAAAAAGCGATGAAGTAATAGTTCATCAAGACGTTCAGCTGCAGATTCGGATCGATCAGCGCGGCAGCCGGTTCGGTGAAAGCGAACACCAAAGCGTCCGACATCCCCGGAATCAGGTTCGCCGCAAACGCCGCAAGCGGGGCAACGTAACCCACAATCGCACCGGCAACCGGATGCAGCCCCATCTTCAGGAAGATCATGGCGGCTAGCGGCGGCATCACAATCGGCGCCGCGTCCCCGGCAACATTGCCCAGGATCCCCACAAAGATGATCATCCAGATGACCGTCTGTTTCGGCGCTTTTTCCACCAACGACGTCAGCAACACTTCAAAATAGCCCGACTGTTCGGCCAAGCCGATCCCCAGCATAACCACCAAAACCAGTCCCAAAGCAGGGAAAGATTTGAAATTATTGACGGCTTCGACAAGGATCCGCACCAGGCTTTCCTTGTTCAAGAGATTTTCCACCCGGATCAGCTCCTGCGTCGCCGGGCTGAGCACTTCCACGCCCATCGCCGAAAAAATCCACGAAGCCGCCAAAATCACACCACTCAGAATCACAAAAATGATGACCGGATCAGGCATCTTATTCCCGCTCCGCTCGATCCAACTCAAAAACCTGCTCACCCAACCAACCTTCTTTTCCTCACTCAATGCAATTCCTCCCAATAATATCTACATATTTTCGTAAATTTACTTATTTTATTATGAGAGTATAGCATATTTCCTTTTCAAATTGCCATTTTACCCGGTGAAAAAAAGAGCGCTCTTTTTCATTTGTACGATTTCTTTCACAAATAATAAGGAGCTGATCACGGCTGGGCCTTTCCCAGCCAGTGTTGCTGCGGTGAGGAGGTTGTCTGCCGGAGGAGGAGTTTGAAAAAAAACAGTACCTCCGTTGAGGGGCTTCCCGCCGGAGGAAACCATCCAAAAAGACGATTACCTCCGACCACCGCGGCTTCGCCGGAGTTCGGCCGCCCGCCGCGCACTCTCCTCCGGCCAACATTCGCTCCCCGGAGTTGGGCTAACCGTCGCAGTCTGTCCTCCGACGAGCACCCCGCTCATCGGAGCTGGCGATTTCCTCCGGTAAGGGTCTTCCCTGCCGGAGATAATCATCCAAAAAGATCATCACCTCCGACCACCGCGGCTTCGCCGGAGTTCGCCCGACCACCAAGCATCCTCCTCCGGCGAACATTCGCTTACCGTAGTTGAGCTCGCTGGCGCAGTCTGTCTTCCGATGAGCACCCCGCTCATCGGAGCTGGCAATTTCCTCCGGTAAGGGGCTTCCCGCCGGAGGAGAACATCCAAAAAGATCATCACCTCCGACCACCGCGGCTTCGCCGTACTACAGCCGCCCGCCACGCACGCTCCTCCGGCGAACATTCGCTCGCCGGAGTTAAACTAACTGGCGCTATCTGTCTTCCGATGAGCACCCTGCTCATCGGAGCTGGCAATTTCCTCCGGTAAGGGGCTTCTCTGCCGGAGGAAATCACACAAAAAGATTATCACCTCCGACCACAACGGCTCCGCCGGAGTTCGGCCACCCACCACGCATCCTCCTCCGGCGAACATTCGCTCGCCGGAACTGAGTTAGCTGGCACAGTCTGTCTTCCGATGAGCACCCCGCTCATCGGAGCTGACGGTTTCCTCCGGTAAGGGGCTTCCTGCCGGAGGACAACCTCCAAAAAGATCATCACCTCCGACCACGGCGGCTTCGCCGCACTACAGCCGCCCTCCACGCATCCTCCTCCGGCGAACATTCGCTCGCCGGACTTGGGATCACTGGCACAGTCTATCTTCCGACGAGCGTTAGCTCTGTCGGACCAACCAAGACAAACAAAAAAAGCACACCCTCAACCAGCAACAATGCTGGTTAAAAAGTGTACTAAAGTGTACTCCTAACGATAATAATGACTGAATCAATCAATTCCCCAAAGCCGACTCTACTTCTTGTAAACTCGGCAAGGCGGGGATTGCACCGTATTTTGTACAGGTTAATGCGCCTACCACATTGGCCACTTCCAAAAAGTCCACTAGTTTAGTAAAGCTTAATGCTGCTGTTCCTGCTTTTTGAATTTGATACAGTAGACCTCCTGTAAAGGCATCGCCTGCTCCAGTTGAATCCACTTGTTTGATCGCGATCGAACCGACTACTTGCTGAGCCTCTACACTCTGTAAGTGCGTGCCGGATTTCCCTAAAGTGACAGCCAGGTATTTGGCGCCTGATGCACAAATCATTTGAGCGCCCTTACTGACATCTGTTTCACCAGTGATCAACGTTAATTCTTCATCACTCAGCTTCACAAAATCGGATACAGCAATGAAGGTCCTGACTTTTTCCAAATAATCAGCCAGTTCCTCTGGTGCGATCAAAGTATCCCGATAGTTCGGATCAAAACTAATGAATGCACCTTTGGCTACGGCCGCATCCCTTAAGCGAAAATAGCTCTCTTCTAATGCCCCGCCGGAAAAACCTAACGCCGCTCCGAAGTGAACAATATCTGTCGCATGTATATCAGACAAGGGTAAATTAGCTGCTTCATAGTTACCAGCTGCACCTTGAACAAAAGAAAAACTTCTTTCGCCGGCCTGATCGATTCCTACAAAAGCTAAAGTGGTTGTTCCTTTCTGAATCATGCCCTGCGTCTGGACACCGTGTTCCACCAACGTATCTTTTAGGTGATCACCAAAATCATCTTTCCCTACTTGGCCTAGGAAACTGATTTCTCCCCCTAATTTTGCGACAGCTACCGCAACGTTGGCTGGTGCTCCTCCAGCATTTTTTTCAAACTGTTTTCCGTGGCGCAGCCCCAAAGAATCCGTACAAACAAAGTCTATCAAAGCCTCGCCAATACAGTATATGTGTCCCGGCATAAAGGTGCCTCCTTCGCTAAATTTCCCATTGTGTTGCTGATACAGACGCCTGTCCGTCTGCGAAAAATTGTACGTGATTATGGTCTGATTGTGAATAAATGCGCGCTGTAAAGACCTCTAACCCATCATTCACAAAAATTTCCACTGAAGATTCATCCATAAACAAGCGAATCTCTAATTCTTCTTCAGAAAAAGCACATCGACGGACTGTGCCGTATTCATCCGTCACTGATTTTCCCGATTGGCTCCGATCAAACACCAGTTTTTTGGCTGTAAGGTCATAATAGAAGTAAATTGCTTCCTCGGCTCCCTTGCGGAAAGCGAAACCGACACGTGTCCCTTTTATATCTTTAAACGTTGCTTTAAGTTCATAGGTTCGAGCTGAAAACTCTTTTACCAACAACGCTTCGTTTTCCAACTTCATTTCTTTAACGACCGCTTGCCCGCGTAAAGCTGCCAGCTCTGGGACTGGACGCTGATAAAGTTGTCCGTTTTGTAAGCTGAGTTCACGAGGAATCGTTAAACAGTGCGCCCACCCAAACGCATCCGTGACACAATCTACACCCGGAAGGCCTAGCCAACCAACCAACAATTGACGTCCTTGAGGATCCGTCATCGTTTGCGGCGCATAGAAATCAAAGCCGCGATCCAATTCGTTGAATGCCTCTGTCACTTGGAATTCACCTGTAGTAAAATCAAGCGGTTCTCCAACTAAGTAACCAGACTGATAAATATTATGGTAGGCATCTCCCTCGGGCTCCATGCCTTGAGGCGAGAACAGCAAAACGCCTTGATCAGCTAATTCAAAATAGTCCGGACATTCCCACATAAAGCCTTGGTTCTCTGAGGCTATATTCCCTTTCAGCGCTATTGCTTGTTGGTACGTCCAGTCTTTTAAATCCTCGGAAACGTAGTACGCGATTGCGCCTTGATGATCACTTGTTTCAGCGCCGATAATGCAATAGTAGCGCCCCGCTTGTTCAATTACTTTAGGGTCTCGAAAATTATCTGTATATCCTATCGGCGAATCGCTGATCGACGGTTCTGCGTCTTTCTTGATTTGGTTGTCGCTCCCCATTACTGCTTGACACTGGTAAGGAATCCGCGTCCAATCGTCCGTTCGCGTATTGCCTGTATAGAACAGATGCAGCTGATCGTTTTCCACAAAGCCAGTCCCTGAGAAAACGCCATGACTGTCGTATTCCGTATCCGGTGCCATGGCAACGCCTAAATCTTGCCAGTCAACCAAATTGTCTGAAGCCACATGATACCAGTATTTCACACCATGAACCGGGCCCAACGGAAACCATTGGTAAAACAAGTGATATTGCCCGTTATAATAGCTAAAGCCATTCGGATCATTCAATAATCCCGTTTTCGGTTGAATATGAAATTTCTGACGATAAGGACCCGCACTGACCTTTTTTGTCAGCTCTGAAATATAGGCTTCGGAAACATCTTCCAGCCTTGTATACCGCTCTTCTCTTGACCATTCCATTTTACTATCCCACACACTTTCTCTTTTCTCTGATAACATTAATGTAACTTGCTTTTTGCTTGACTCATCTTAGCGAACAGGATGGTAACAACAAAAGTTACGACGAAGGCAATTCCCAACGCAACCATGTATTGAACCATTGATTGCGGCCGAATGACGATCACTCCCGGTAACCCCGCAGGCCCTTGAGATACAGAAAGAACTTCCCTCCAAGTAGCATAAGCTGCCCCAGTTGCGGACCCTATCAACGCTGCAACAAACGGGTATTTCAGTTTTAAATTAACCCCAAAGACAGCAGGTTCCGTAATCCCCAATAAAGCGGATATGCCGGCTGCTGAAGCAATAGCTTTCATTTTCACATCTTTTTTGAACAGGTAAAAAACGGCCAATGCCGCGGCACCTTGCGCTACGTTTGAAGCAGCGACTACTGCAAAAGTAGGCGAGCCTCCAAGTGTTTCGATATTAGCTAAGATTTGCATTTCAGAGGTAACCAAACTATGGTGCATGCCCGTAATGACGAGTAATGGATAAACAACACCATAGATGGCGCCACCTATAGGTCCTAATTCAAAGAATAACCACATCACGCCGTTCGTCATCCAATCGCCGACCACTCGCATAACCGGTCCGATCGCGATAAATGTGAAGCTGGCTGTAAACAAAACAGCCAATAACGGTGTAACGATGTTATCCAACATCATTGGGATAAATTTGCGCAATACTTTTTCCGTTTTGGCCAACACAAAGGCAGCACCGATAACCGGTAAAACCGTACCTTGATAGCCGACTTTCGCGATTTCAAAACCAAAAACATTCCAAACCGGCACCGTATTATCCAACACTGCTTGTCCGTAACTGTAGCCATTCAATAAGTCCGGGTGAATCATGATCGCTCCGATGACGGCACCTAAAACGGGTGTCCCGCCAAAAATCTTGGCTGCATAAAAACCAATCAAAACCGGTAAAAATACAAATGCAGTATTCGCAAAAATATTGATCATTTCCGCTAAATCCGCAAACTGTGGATACGCTCCGATCACCGTTTCACCAGAAATAAACAAGCCTTCAGCTGTTAATAAGTTGTTCAAACCCATCAATAAACCTGAAGCTACCAAGGCCGGCAAAATCGGCACAAACACATCTGCCAACGCCTTCAATACACGTTGCGCAATATTTAACTTGGATGATGCAATCTCTTTCAATTCTTCCTTGCCTACTTCAAATAGATGTCCTCCGGCGAATAGTCGCTCGCCGGAACTGAGGTAGCTGACACAACCCCCTTCTCCGGTAAGGATTTCCTCCTGTAAGGGATTGCTCTGCCGGAGGAAATCATCAAAAAAGATCATCACCTCCGACCACGGCGGCTTCGCCGGAATTCAGCTGCAGGGAAATCGATGTCCTCCGGCGAACATTCGCTCGCCGGAACTGAGATAGCTGGCACAACGCTCTTCTCCGATAAGGACTTTCCTCCTGTAAAGGGTTGCTCTGCCGGAGGAGAACATCCAAAAAGATCATCACCTCCGACAACTGCGGCTTCGCCGGAGTTCGGCTGCCGGGAAATCAATGTCCTCTGGCGAACATTCGCTCGCCGGAACTGAGATAGCTGGCACAAGGCTCTTCTCCGGTAAGGGCTTTCCTCCTGTAAGGGGTTGCTCTGCCGGAGGAGAACGTCCAAAAAGATTATTACCTCCGACCACGGCGGCTTCGCCGAAGTTCGGCTGCCGGGAAATCGATGTCCTCCGGCGAACATTCGCTCGCCGGAACTGAGATAGCTGGCACAACGCTCTTCTCCGATAAGGACTTTCCTCCTGTAAAGGTCTTCTCTGCCGGAGGACAGCCTCCAAAAAGATCATCACCTCCGACCACGGCGGCTTCGCCGCACTACAGCCGCCCGTAGATCAACGTCCTCCGGCGAACATTCGCTCACCGGAACTGAGATAGCTGGCACAACTCCCTTCTCCGATAAGGGCTTTTCTCCTGTAAAGGGCCTCTCTGCCGGAGGAAATCATCAAAAAAGATCATCACCTCCGACCACGGCGGCTTCGCCGCACTACAGCCGCCCGCAATGCAACGTCCTCCGGCGAACAGTTGCTCGCCGGAGTTGAGCTAGCTGGCACTACCACTACTTCCGACGAGCGCTAGCTCCGTCGGAGCAGGCACCCACTACAAAAAAACACACCCCCTACCAGCAACAAAGCTAGTTAAAGAAGGTGTGCTTGTTCTATAAATAATTACTAAATCAATCTCTATACATTCTCATTTGCGAAGGCGATGACTTCGTCACGAAGGTCGTTATGGCTCAAGCCATCCAGTGATTCGACGAATTTCACGACCTCTTGTCGGTCATACGTTGTGGCTTTTCCAACAAATATTTTTTCGAAGACTTGATTGTCAGATAATTGTCCGTCAACCAGAAGTTCCTCGTACAATTTCTCGCCAGGGCGGATGCCGGATTCCACGATCGGAATTTCCGCTTCCGTATACCCGGATAACTTGATCATTTTGCGGGCCAAGTCGGAGATTTTGACAGGTTCGCCCATATCCAGGATGAAAATCTCTCCACCTTTGGCCAGCACACCAGCCTGCAGAACCAGACGACTTGCTTCCGGAATCGTCATGAAGTAGCGGATCATGCGCATGTCGGTGACAGTGACCGGACCGCCTTTTTCGATCTGTTCTTTGAAGACCGGGATGACGCTGCCGCGGCTGCCCAATACATTCCCAAATCGGACTGCGGCGAATTTGGTTTTACCCGGTTCATTCAAGGAAGTAACCAGTATCTCTGCGATACGCTTCGTCGAACCCATCACGTTTGTCGGACGGACCGCTTTGTCGGTGGAGATCATCACGAAACTCTTCACCCCGGCCGCTTTGGCGGCTTCAGCCATGTTTTTTGATCCATAGACGTTATTTTTTATTGCTTCCATCGGGTTGTATTCCATCAACGGCACATGTTTGTGGGCCGCTGCGTGGAAGACATGATCGGGTTTGTAGGTTTCCATTACTTGAAAAATGCGTTCACGATCCTGGATATCCGCGATGACCGGAATGATCTCGATCGTGCGTCCGTGCAGGTTGCGCAATTCTTTATCGATCAGGTAGATCGAATTTTCACCGTGTCCCAGCAAAATCAATTTTTTCGGTCCGAATTTTGCGATTTGGCGGCAGATTTCCGATCCGATCGAACCACCTGCGCCACTCACCAAGACCACTTCATTTTCCAACTGCTCGGCAATTTTGGTGCGGTCCAGTTGCACTTCTTCGCGTCCCAGCAAATCGACCACATCGATGTTGCGGAGGCGGCTGACGGTCAGTTTGCCCTTCAGGACATCCTCGATCCGCGGCATCTGATTCACTTTCACATTTGCCCGGTTACAATACTCCAAGATGCTTTCCAACTCTTGCGGCTTCAGGGATGGGATGGCGATCGTCACCTGGTCGACGGCAAACTCCTTCACCAATGCGGGAATGTCTTCTTTCGTACCGACTACCGGGATGTCGAACAGGCGCGAATTCGCCTTGTTCCTGTCACCGTCGACAATGCCGACGATTTCGATTTCACTCGGCTGGCGCAGGATGCTGTCGACGAAGATACTGCCGCCAGCACCGGCCCCGACAACCAACGTGCGGACCTTCTTGTCGATCGGCACATTGTTCTTTTTAAGCTTGCCATCATTCCATTCATGATAGAACCGCCAAAACACACGCGATCCGGGCAGGAACACCAAACTGAACATGTACATCAGGAAAATGTAGCGGAAGCTGACACCTTTGATGAAAAATAACGTAATGAGTGCCGAAATCGCATAGGATACCGTCATCAAAATCGTCGACTTCCCGACTTCATAGATGCTCGTGTAGCGGACGATCCTCGCAAATAAGTGACTGCGCAGCCCAAGCAGAATGTAACTGCCGATGCAGATGCTCACCATGACGTAAAAGAACGTATTCGGCGGTGCAATATAAGTCTGGATCAACCAGTAAGCCAATAGAGCAGATACGAAAATAAAAAATGAATCCAGTAAAATTAAAACCATTGCCTTTTGTTTGCGTGATAAATTAAGCGACATATCTCAGTACTCCTCCTAAAAAACTTCCTTGACGCTTGTTGTCTTCTTACAACATCTCAACTTTATGTCCAAATCTACGGGAACCTGAGCAAAAAACTGTCCCCATCGAGAAAATTTGTTGCCTTTGTTCGGAAAGCGGCCACTTTCCCAAAGCCAAAATCCGCTTCGGACCGGGCAGATGCGCCTTCTGAAAACCGGATTGAACGATGGAAATCCAACAGTGAATAAAATTTCCTTAACATATCATATTGTACTATATCATTCTTGAAATAACTATAATAATTTTTCTGAAATTCAGAATTAGCTGTGCCGAAAAATCTTCTCTGTCGATCCATGTGGAAAAACACGCTGCCATCCGCATTGATGAATAAAATGCGGATGGCAGCGTGTTTTCGTTCGGTTTTTGCGCCGGAGAAGAGGATCCCGAGCGGGTTGTCTCCTCCGGTAAGGCGGGCCTCGCCGTAGTTGGGCCACGGGAAAATGACCGTGCTCCGGCAAGCACATTTTCACAGGAGCTAGGCTACCTGGCACGAAATGTGCTCCGATGAGCAGAGCGTTCATCGGAGCTGGGCACACCTTCGGCGTTATAATTCGCGCATAATGTCTTTAAGCGAATCCTGGTATACATCCAGATTTTCTCTTATGATATTGTCCGCAATCAGATCGCTGATTGCGTGCATATCGATGCGCGCCAGGTCGGATTCCTTGATCGAAACAGCGACGCCACGGCGCTTCAGTTCTTCGATGTTTTCGGTATCCTCCAATACGCCTTGCCTATCGATCAGCACCAGATTCCTTTTGGAAAGCAAAGCTTCGGATATGGTGCCCCAGCCTGCTTTGGCGATGACGATGTCGCTGGCGGCGAGGTAGTTGTGGGTATCGAAGGTTTCGACGGGGAGTTGGACGACGGTGGCGTTTCCGGTTGCGGTGATATTGATGCCGCTGGTTGTGAAGATGGTGCCGTCGTAGTTGTCAATCTGGATATTGTTCAGGTCGGCCGACTTGCCGCAAGTGATGAAGATGCTTGGGCCGTATTGTTGTTTGATGGCTGCAATGCGGTCGGAATCGAAGCGGCGGCAGATGAAACCAATCTGTTTTCTTGGGACTGTCAGCTTAGGTGCCGGCAACATCAGATCGTATTCGACCAGGAGGTCGAGTTTGGCGTAGACTTCCCGGAAGCGGGCGATGATGGTGTCGGAAAGGCCAAGGAACTCGTACTGCTCGCACCAGGTGAAGTTGGCGATGCCAATGTTGCGCACACCTAATTGTTCCCCCACTTGGATGCCAATGGCGCTGATGTCACTGATGACGCAGGCGACGGGCAAATCGCGCAAAAAGGCGACTTCCGCGGCGACGGCGGTATCCCAGCCGGCCATGAAATCGGTCAGCTCGTGCTCGAGACGCGGGATATCGACCTGCAGACTGTTGTCCTTATTGACGAGGCCGACTTCGGTGCGGATGTCCCGGTAGGTCACGCGGTCGCCGAAGCGCGCGAGGTAAACGCGGGCAAAGCTGTTCTGAAAGTCGCAGCTCGCGAGATAAATCATCTGATCGGTCGTCTCCAAAAGTTCCTGGATGATTGCCAAGCAACGGGTCATGTGGCCGAAGCCGTGGGATGATGCGTAGAATGCAATGTAGTGGTTTTTCATGGGGCACCTCCTCTTATTTAATGTTTTATTTTAATTACCGTTCATCTCCGATAATCTAGGCTTTAGTTGGAATTTTCACCCGGTACTGATAAATCCGGTACAGAGCTCCAAATATTATTCACTTTATCCATATCCATATTTTCCCCTAAACTGTCATAAATCTCTTCACTCTTTATTCAGACATTCCTTGTTCTATCCACGTGTTGAACTTTGAATTTACCAAATCTGCGTAATATGAGACTTTCCCACTCAAATCCACATGCTTACTAAACCAACTTTCTACCTGCATTCCCGAAACACCTAACTATGATTTAATAAAAACAAGCTAAAACCGTTGATATTAATGGATTTTAAACTCTCTCGTCATCGTCATACCCTAGTTATGTGTTATACTATACATAACTAGGAGGTGGCAGAATGGCTATTATAAACCAGTTTGATAAACGAAGTGGCATTACCTATGTTTACGAATCCATATCCTATTGGGATAAGGAAAAGAAACAACCCCGGGCGAAGCGCACACTGATCGGCAAGCGTGATCCTAATACAGGAGAAATCATTCCGACCGATGGTCGTGGCAGAAAACATAAGGAGGACCAGGAAGCTGCTAATTCAAGGAAACCAGGACCGGTACCTATCGAAATGGCTAGCCGCAGGTTTTACGGTGCCACATATCTGCTGGATGAAATTGGTAAGAAACTTGGTCTAACAGAAGATCTTAAGCAATGCTTTCCTGCTACTTACAAACAAATCCAATCCATTGCTTACTATATGATTCTTGAATCTGAATCCCCGCTTTTTCGTTTTGAAAAATGGAGCACACTTCATAAGCATCCCTATGACAAAAATATTTCTTCACAACGCAGTAGCGAACTTTTTTCAGATATTTCCGAAGAAGAAAGAACAAAGTTCTTTACTCTTCAGGAGAAACGTCGCTCCGGAGATGAATACTGGGCTTATGATACTACCTCAGTGTCCAGTTATTCCCAAACGCTTCGCCAAGCTCAATATGGCAAAAACAAGGAAGACGATAGACTGCCTCAAATTAACTTGGCACTCGTATTCGGTGAAAAATCTGGTCTTCCTTTCTATTATCGAAAGCTAGCCGGCAATATTCCGGATGTGCGGACTGTTCAAAATCTTCTAGCGGATTTCGCAGTTCTCGGCTTCGATAAAGTTAAACTGGTCATGGACCGTGGGTTTTATAGCGAGGCTAATGTCAATGGCCTTCTTAAGGAGCACTTGAAATTCATTGTTGCGATTCAGACAAGTAATTCCTTTGCACGTAAAGCAATCGATACCGTTTATGACAACTTCCGTTCTTTCGAGAACTTTGATGAGCAGCATGAATTGTATGCCAAGACTGTCCTTTCAGAATGGGAATATAAGCAAGAACGCCCCTACAAGAAGGATGTACTCACAGATAAAAAGCGGGTTTATTTACACATTTACTTCAACATCGATAAGTTTGCTGAAGATGAAACCAACTTCGATCGTAAACTTATGGCCATGCGGAAGGAGATTCTGAGTGGCAAACGTGTTGCGAAACATGAACGATTCTACAAGCAGTACTTCCAAATTAAAGAAACTCCGATTCGTGGCTTACAGGTTACTGTGATAGATGAAGCCGTGAAGGCGACAAAGCGCTATTATGGCTACTTCACTTTGATATCCAACGAAAAGATGGATGCTATGACCGCACTGGAATTATACAGAAACAAAGATCTCATCGAGAAAGCCTTTGGTAATATTAAAGATCGATTGAATCTTCGCCGCCTATTGGTGTCATCTGAGAAGAGCCTTGACGGAAAACTCTTCGTTGCATTTGTCGCGCTCATATATTTGTCTTATCTCAAAAAACACATGCATGAAGCAGAACTTTATCAAAACTATACGATTCAGTCCGCCTTGGATAAACTTGATATTATAGAATGTTTTGAGTATCCAGGCTACGACCTTAGGGTCGGTGAGGTTCTTACAAAGCAAAAACAAATTTACGAAGCACTGGGCATCACCCCGCCTGCATAGTTATGTGTTGGCGGGAATCCAGGTTTCTACACTTGCATCAGGATTTTCTTTTTTTAATTGATCAATGAAATTGGAATAGGCTAAATCAGAAAAAAATAATCTCTTCTGAGTAATTGAAGATTGCCCATAAGATGATAAATTGGAAGCTCTTGTTACTGCATCGCCAATCCAAACTTTACTATTTATACCTGTTTGTTGTCTTCCCGCTTTAATCACTAATTCCTGAGCAGATGCCATTCCCACTCCGGCTTCAAATTTTGAAAGTTCATTATCTTCCAATAATTTATTCAACATATTTAAGTAAGTATTGACATAAAAGGTTTTGTTCGCACATTGCATAATTTCTTGTTTTGTTGAAGTTGTGTATACTGCATATACACAATCGCCTCTAATACCTATCTCTCTTAATGTTTCACCCACCCGCAATATCTCAATTATCTCTGAAGTGAACGAGCGAATCATCTTGGCTGTTTTCTTTTTATCATTAAGTCCTTTTTGAGAAAATAATTCAGATGAATTACGAATATCAACAAATATTGCAGTTACCCACACATAATAGCCATTATTAAAAGTAAAAACATCCTCATCCGTCGGAATCTTGTTAGAATCTTTAATTGCTATTGAATTGCTCAATATTTCTTCAACCCTTTTCTTTCCCGCTTTATAATCATAGCTTTCTCCCATACTCACCCACAGTTCCCTTCGAAATACTAATTTTTCAAAATTTATAAATCCATTCCTGAATTTATCCAATTGTTATAGTCTTCTTTAATTATATCAGCATGGTAAGAAACATTTCCTTCTTCATCCTCATATTTGGCAAACCAACTATCTACATTTTTCCCTGCATTTCTATTTTTTAGCTGTATAATAAAATTATCATATGAAGATTGCGAATAAAATAATCGATCAGATGTAAGTGAAGATTGTCCAAGTGAAGATAAATTTGAAGCTCTAGATACTGCATTCCCAATCCAGACTTTACTGTTTATCCCTGTATATTGCCTTCCAGCCTTTATAACTAATTCTTGAGAGGTTGCCATTCCTATACCCGCTTTAAATGCATATTTGCCTTCAGCAACGAGCATTTTATTCAGCATTTTTATATACGTATTAATATAAAAAGTTTTATCAGCACAATTTATTTCATCACCTTTAGATGGTGTAGTATAGATTGCATATACACAATCCCCACGAATGCCGATTTCTCGTAAATTATCATCATCTCTCAAAATTTCAATTATTTCTGATGTAAATGCTCGAACTATCTTTGCTGTTTCTTTCTTATCCCTCAATCCTTTTTTGGAAAATAGATCAGATGAATCTCGAATGTCAACAAATATTGCAGTTACCCAATTATAGTAACCATTATCAAAAGTGAATAATTTATCATCTTTCGGTATTTTTTTTGAATCCTCAATGCTGATTGAATTATTCAATATTTCTTCCACTCTTTTTTTGCCTTCTTTATAATCGTATCCCATAATCTTTCATTCCCTCTTTAGTTTGCGATTAATATAAGCCACCCAATAAAAAACATCGTAATTATTCCAAAAGTCCCAGTCATTGAGCATAAAACACCAAATTTAGTAAGTTTGTATTTTCTGGTGCAAATCTTGGAATTTATATATATTTGTGTTGAAATGTCCTCTAAATCATCATCAATACTCGTTTCTAATATTTCTTGCTTAAACTGAGCTAATTCTTTATTTGCAATTGATTCGAAAAAATACAAGGAATTGATATCCCTGTTAGCATTTCTCTTTGAAATGAGAGAAGGGTTCAGTTCAAGGACCAAACAAATAATTCCAAATATAAATAAAAGTAAGAAAATAATTAAAATGAAGAAGAATAAAAATTTTGAGAAGTCAAAGTTATTTAAGTTATACTTGATGATCTGTTTATATTTTGTAAAGAAATATTCCGAACTAAAAATTGTCATTATTAAACCAATAACTGCTAAAAGAATTGATGCTTTAGTATCGCATGCTCTAATCCATTCTAAAACTCTATTCAATCGATCAAGTAAATCTTCTTTCTTCTCCATTTTCTCATCATTTTCCATAAATCAACTTTCTCCTTTATTAATATTAGTATGTTCTTTTTGTTATATTGCTGAATTTAATTTACACTATACCAGTATTTTTAAGTGTGACATAAGAGATTGAAAAATCTCCTATAAATCCTTCATTCCTCATTATAATTCACATGGGAATGAAGGATATTTGTTATCAGGATGATGAAATATTGTTGTGACATTGGTTATTGAGTTTCCCCCTTAAAGTTAATCACATATACAAGGTATGTATAGTACGCCTCGTCGATCGAATAGAGTAAGCGAATCCATGGTTGGATTGATATATTTTTTCTGGTGAAGGTATGTTTGTCTATTTTATTTACGTGCCTCTTATAAACTCGCCAATGCCACATCATTAATATTCTCGGTAGTAATTTATAAATTTGTATTGTTTCTCACAATATTTGACAAGTGATATGAATATCATCAAAGAAGTAATTCTATCTGTTTTTAGACTTGCTGGATGTGCTAGTTCATTCCTCGTTAGCCTGAGATATGATAGATATGTCTCATTTGCTAATACGTCCAAATGAATATTTAACTTCTTAAGATCCTGATCTATTTTCATGCTACTATCTTTTAGATGCTCTCGGTAGACCCGATACTTTCCTGATACTGTCCTCTCGGCCTCAATATTACTATCAAATAATGATTTCTTTGAGCTATTAGCTTTACCTAAATAACCACTATACGCTTTAATCAATACTTCGACTAAAACTTCATTTGCTAAGCCCACCATGATAAGGGAAGCATCGAAGCAATTTGCATTGAAACACATTAAAGATTGTTGTATGTAAAATTTAGCCCATTCATCTAAATTTTCTATTTTATTCAATGAATACAAATAATCATCGATATCATAGGGCAGAATTTCCCTTTCTTCTATACATCTCAACCCATACTCAGTAACATGAAAATTAGGAAGATTCGGTCCCATATTTCCCACTGCGCCAGGTGAAATTATTCCTTGATTTAATAATAAATGGAAAGACTCGTAAACCTTATTTAGCTGATCATCCGAAAAATTAGTTGAAGACCCAGGATGAAGCAATGCCCCTGTTGCTCCCCAAGCTCCTACTCTTTGTCGAATATCATTATTTATCAGTCCCTTTTTTATGGCTAGATTTTCCATCAATCTAAATAAATCCTCTTGCGTACCCCTATAATCATACATTTTAAAGTTCTTTCCTTCTGAATCAATATCATCGTTCTCATATGACAATGTTTCTAGCATGAGATTTCTTATCTCAAGTAAAGATAACTCTTTATCACTCATCAGATTTCACTCCGTCTATTAATATAATATTCTAACAACTGTGCTTTTTTAACGGGCATATCATCTTCTAACACTGAATGCACATTCTCTTTGATTGTTATTAGCAGTTCCTTGGTGTCCCCTTGTCATTTTCGACATAAGCACTTAAAATTTTAACGAGTTAAGATATCATACCTTCATTCCCGGATTATTATAACGTGGTACTGAAAAAGCCCGTACCTACGGTCTTTTCCCACAAACCTCGTTATAAACCTCTGTAACGGTTTATAACGAGGCTCAACAGGTAAACATTGATTTATCAATATTTTAACGATCCACGTTATAATTTTATCGGGAATCCAGGATCATAGGGGCAGGGATTTTCACTGATGGACACTTAACTAATTTAAACTGTTATTTTTTCTGTAATCTACTAATTCGTTTACCTCTTTCGTCGCATTCCTCTTGCAATTTGATCTTATCTTGGACTAGAGACATAAACATTGTATATGCTTTAAAATTAGATTCTTTCAAATCTTCTGCCATTTTGCTTACTTGTAGGAAATCATTAATTAGTTTGTTCCCTTCTATATCATCCCACTCATGCCGACTAAGAACATTTTTCTTGAACAAGTTTATTTTCTTTTGCTTTTCAGACATTTTTCACAGCCTCCAATTTTTAATATTGATATTGTATTTAGTTCTTTTTACGTATTCAAACTTCCAACTATACATCTAATCAACCATTCAATTTTAAACTCAATATTCTTACTTAACGCTTATTCCGGTGTCCATTCTTTGATATTATATTCCCCTGGCTTCTCTACAACTATTGCAACTGAATGCATAGCTCTAGTCACAGCTACATAGAATTGCGCTGCACTTGTATCCGCTAAGTTAAGCAACGGATTTTTCAAAAATTTCTTCATTGGTTCTGTTGGATAAATTAGCGCTCGCAGAACAGTCTCTCCCTTACAAAGTCCAAAATTTATAGCTTCAGAACCTTCTAAAATTTTGCTGTCAATTCTATATCTATAGCACTTTGGATGGTACATATTCATATACCCTTGAAGATTTTCCCAACTAACCACAAATACACCGTCATGTTCTGTTTCCAAATCCTGTAAAGATTCTGTAGTTGGAAATTCTAAATCTTTGGGTAAAACTGAATCTGCAAAATTAACAATCTCTTGGTTGCATCGCCATGTGGAGGTTCTTTCTTCAATTTCGCATAGATTTTTGGATTCCATATCTCTAAACCAAAGTATTTTATTGAGGCCTTTATATTTTTTGTTTTTCCGATCTGCTTTACTAGTACTATATATTGATTGCCTTACATCGCCCACAGCAACAACTTTAATCTTGGATTTAAATAGCAATTCAATTATATCTAAATCATTACCCGCCAAATCTTGAACCTCATCAATGAATATCTCATCATAAATCCCCTGTAATCTTTCTATACACTCACCTTCACTGGCATTTAAAATATCCAATGATAGTTTTCCAATATTGTGACTGTAAACTTTCCCTGCGGGATCAAAATATCGCCTATTCCCTGTTTGAAACCTGACAGGATCGACACCTTCAACAAAATGTAACCCGTTTACTTCTTGATCTGGAAAGAGGTTATTTATATATGGTTTAATAATGTGATTAAGTAAAAATGAAAACCAGCCCATCACTTCAATATGATTATTAACAGATTTCCTTTTCCATAGCCTATCCTGTATTACCTTTTGACCGGTAGTTGTATAAGTTAATATCAGTATTTCTTTGGGTGTTCCGTCATCACAACACATATCAATTATCGTTTGCGTTTTTTTACCGCCCGCTGGTGCCAATATTACTTTATTCATAGGCTTTTCACAAAACGAATAGCATCTAAAATATACTGAGGATAATTTATGGTCGTTGTACTATTTGCTATAAGCCATGCAACTTCTGTTTTGTTTGATGTCATATAACCACATAAATCTTGCTCATCAGGGCAACCCACTATTGTCTTTAAAATTGGTTCTTGTGTCTGGTTGGCAAAAATCATTTGAGGTTCTAAAGTTTCTCCTTCCTCCCTTAAACCTATGAACATCTCCCTTTCACCATCTTTCAGATATTCTTTTGCTTTATCTTTCCAATATTCAGGAGTTTGTTTATCCACATCGCGTAGCACAACTACTGAGCGATTCAAGACATGACATAATTCGAGAGCTCGACGATTCCTTGTCCCTTGTGTGACTACATCAATTTCATCGTCAATTGGATACTTACCTGAACTATCAAAGTATGCCCGATTAAACAGCATCTCATCTGTTGGCCCTTCAACAATAACAAGTTTTCTTGCTAATACGAGACGAAGAGTATCATACCCAGATTGTTTTTTAAAATATTCTATTGTATCTGCCGATAAATTATCAAATTCGGCTGTTTGTCCCTTATGTATCAGTATTAGTCGATCCAAACCTAATCTGTTCAACACATAGGAACTATGTGTCGCAATAAATGTCTGCCTTCCAGAAGACAATCTATCAATCAGATTTACTACCCCTGTTAATGATGTATGGGATAAATGATTTTCAGGTTCCTCAATGATTACAAAGTTGCTCTTTTCCTCTGAGGATTTTAGCGCTAAAGCTAATTTCATTAAAACTTGTTGGCCTTGTCCCGCCATGCTAAAGGGTACAGAATCAATATGCGGTATTATTGCAGATTCCCAATTTGCTGAAGATGACTGATCTAATTGTAGCCCCAACTCATGACTGTGGATATCTCTAGTCCCTTCTTGAATTTGTTGGTTTACCTGTTTTAACATTGTTTCGGTCAATTGATATTTTGCTTGCCGATACGCTACCGAAATATCAGCACTATCTTTTCCATCTATATAATCTGATAACATTTGCCTTGTTTGTATGTCAATCCCTCTGGTTGATCGAATAGTTCGCCCGTCAATAATAGCCGTCTTTAATTCCATTGGACGTTTATTCAAAGCGTTACCATCGAATCCTTTCCAATTTATTTTATAGTACTCCACAGGAAGTAACGGTGGATGGTCACCTTGTAAATAAGCCTGTATTTGAGTATAGTACTCTGGATCCGGTTCAACGCTTAGTGAAACGCCTGGGCAATCAAGGCTGAATGAGTTGTTTTTCCCTCGTAATTTTTGAGGTTGATCTTCTTTCCCAAAATATAGTTCGATCAATATGGAAGGAGGTATTACTTCTTCACCTTTATTAAAAGCATCAAAAAAATCCCGCACAACTTCAGTATTAAACCAATAGGGATTCAGTTCGTCTCCGATCCAACGGCCATTTAATCTACCATTTAGCACTAGGGAAATTGCTTCTAATAAAGTTGATTTTCCAGCGTCATTGTTACCTACAATAATGTTCATTCCATCTTTCGGCTTTAAATCTAATGTATTAAATGTGCGGTAATTTCTAACATGAATTCTTTCAATCAATGTGTTTACCCCATTTCTTATTTTTACTTTTGATAAATTTTTTTCATTATTCGATTTCAAAACGACGTCAAACTCCGGGATTGTTGTTATTACCTTTATGATCATTCTAATTTTTAAAAATAACAACAACTACAATTATTCTATAACTCTTAAATTCAATTTTACTACAATAATTCCTATTAAACTATGATTAAAAATATATATTTTCCCCACTTCGTTTGAACTTTTTATACACATCATAGTGATGCAGTACTCTAAAAAAATTACGGGTAAAACACATCACATATAGAAAGCGACCTAAATCCCTACGGGATTATTTCATTTACACACTTGCTATCAATTTTCCTCGTCTGTGTCATTAACGCAGCCAACAAAATCACGGATGATTTGTTGTACGAAATCAAAATTGTCTCCAATTGTGATTGGACTTTCGACTGGATAGGGATCTGGACCAGCTTCAGGCCGCCATCAGCCACTCTGAAAACAGCAGTCGTTCGGAAACGATCCAGTTATTCGATAGGAATCATTTTTACTATTTCGAGCATCCATCGACAAAGGCAGAACTGCTGAATACCATTGTTGGAAAGCTTGTAGAGGACAAGTATGCTCCAGAAGACTTTTTGGCAAGCATACTTGAAAGGGAAGAACTTGGCCAAACCAATCTAAATAATATCCTGGCCATCCCACATCCGATGTCGTTGTTGGCATTCAAGTCCGTTGTCCCTGTAGCTGTGATCCCGAACGGCATCGATTGGGGAGACGGCCACCTTGTGAAATTCGTCTTCCTGTTCTCGATAACGAAGCGAGACTATGCGAACACAGAATATATTTATGACTTATTTCTAGAATTGATGGATCAAACCGATAAACAGGAACAGATTCTGAGTAACCCTTGCTTTGATCATTTCATGTCTGTCATAGAAAAATTGACTGTTGTGTCCTAATAGCCTAGCTCCGACGAGTGACTCTTTCGCCGGAGCTGAGTATGAAATAAATACTTACCTCCGGTCAGCATGTCCTCACCGCACTTCAGTAGTGCTGAAATCGACTAGCTCCGGTCAAAGCATTCTTATCGGAGTTGGTGCAATGGCTATAAGTGTTCTTGACGAGAGTTCTCCTCACCCAGATATGACGTTTTGTTCATTTACAACTGGGAATAATTTAAACATTCCAGGGGTAAGCTCGTATCACGCTTGGTAATTAAGTAGTCCTTACATGGTAACGATGGTGTCAAAGTGTGGTAACCTCTCTGTCAATCGTTGGTAATATCTTTGTCAGTACGTAGAACCAGAAAAATTATGAAATATGATAAGCAACGTTCTGTATTTTTCTCTGCAATCTTCTGCACTTTCGCTTGGAAAACACAAAAGCGTTCCCTCTGGTAACACGCCTGGCATTCACTGGTAATTTCGATGTCACTAGGTGATAACGACTATGTCACTGCTTTTAATTTCTCTGGGCTAATATCCTTATTTGAAATGAAATACATTGCACTAAGTTCCTCAGTTGCGTCTATCTTACTAACGTCAGATGGCTGACTGATCCATTTACCATCGGATAAATTGATTGGCATCAACACCCACCTCCAATAAACTGCGATTCATCGAATTTCGCTCACTATCATACCTACTTTTCTCCGGTTAGAGTAGTTCTCGTCGGAGTTGGTGCTAGTAGAAACACTGATGGACAGTGACGTATCTGATAGATGATCAGCCCTCCACAGATGCAACGCGATCCAGATTAATATATCAGTGGCTTTATCTTTCGCATTTGGCGGCTCTATTTATCGCACTCGCCGGCTCTATCATCCGCACAACAGGTGACTCAATCTGTTCACAATACTCAATGTAAAAGCGGTATTTGGTAATGATCCCCCCGCAGAGAGTGGTAAAAAGTGATGCTGATGATGGTACATTTCTTTGCAGAAGGTGGTAAATAGCTCCGCACTTGCTGGATATGTTTGCACAACTCCGCCAACTAGCGTGTGTTTGATTGTTGAAGGGATCACACCACCCTCCCTGGAAGTATCTACCTTGAGTAGTGTGCTGGTTGCTTTGCCGGGGGTAGGATGGTATATGGACTCAAGTAACTACGATGAAGGAACGGCTCGTCGGAGGTACGTGAACTGAATTAGGGTAATCCCCGGTTAATGGGTTCTTTCCGGAGGTGAGGGGTTGATGGGCGGCTGTCTGTCAACACCGGACTGGATGCTGTCGGTCGGAGTTCTTAGAATATCTGGCACCCTTCTATACAACAAGAGGCACTTCCCGAGTTTCGGGCTGTGCCTCTTGTTGTGTGAACTTATGATTGCCTTACGCTTTGAGTGCAAATGCGGCGGCTGTTGGTTCAGGTGGATTTGTGCGGATGTTCAATTTGTGGTCGACTTCTCTGAGCAGCAGATCCAGGAATTCTTGATGGTACGCCTCTTTTTTGCGCGCGGGAATGCATTTCATGAAGGCAGTCAGATTCTCAATGGCATTACTGAAATTGCTTGCGTCTTCATCCGTATTGAATATATACTCGCGGCGTAGGTTCTCTTCTGTATTCATGTAGTAAACGAAAAATGTTTTGTCATAGTTGCTGACACCACAATAAGGTGCGACTAGTTTGAAATTTGACATTCTGTTGTAATCCCCCAAATTTGTAATTTTCCCTAAAGTTCATTAAAACGCTTACAATTAATACCAAATCAATAGTCCTTATCCATTCCTCCTCCTTATCAGTTGTTCAAGATTGAGCATTCCAACTGTTTAATAGCTTCCCCCTAAGCAATTTGTCCCCGTCAGCCTGCTTCTCTTTCTTCTTCAGGCATCGCCTCGTAAACAATCAATTCATACGCTTTGTTTTTGATGGTTAGTTCCAAAAATTCTTGGTGATAGAGTTGTTCTTTCCCTTTCGGAACGTTGACCATAAACTCGAGCAAATTTTTTGCCGCATTGCAGAACTCCTGCGCATCCTTGATGTTACTAAAAACGTATGCCCTTACCAAATCTTCTGTTTGCAAATAATAAACATTGACAGTATTTTCTTCTCTGTATATACCACAGTAAGGCGAAATCACTTCAAAGTCCATATTGCACCCCCCTAACAAAATTTTTGAGCCTACCAAAGGAAAGAATACGCTTTCATTTTGCCGCAAAAATATAAATTTCACCGGAAACCTTGGGGGTACTCCAACACAAAAATTATTCCAATTTAGTTTATTGAAATTCTATCTTTGCAATAACAATTCAGTTCGTTTTTCTTTCCTTAGTTGACTCTGTAGCTATAATAACATAATTAAATTTAAAATAAAAGCAATTTTTTAAAAATAATTCAATTTATATTTAGGTTAAACAAACGTCCGAAAAAGGCTTAATCGATGGAATTAGTTAACTTAAACGTTGATTATACCTCAATATTCAGATACAAGAGATAACAAGAAATTGGATTTTCCTTTTTCTCTTCGAGAAGTTTCCCTATTGATCACACTAATCTAAAGTAAATTCATCACATCAGTATGCACCTACTTTAGACAAAGAGTAATCGTGGTCAAATTTACTATATCAAGTTGCGTATAAATTCAAGCTGTATTCAGAGCATTCACATCATTAGAAATATATACTGTGCTTCTGGTACACTGTCCTATCCTTAATTACCTGGGAGCATCAAAATAGCACACATCCGAAGAACGGCATGTTTCTTTTTTCGGGCACTTCTACATTACTGGAACAGTTTTCCCATCCACTGTAGTATTATTTTCGCTCTCCCAAGACAGTTCTTTCCCAAGCGCGATGATGAAGTCTTTCAGTTTATCTTTGACTTCGGAATGGGTCAGGCCATAGTTGATGTTGGTGGTCATGAAACCGAACTTGTCGCCGACGTCATAGCGAGTTCCTTCAAAATGCTTCGCGAAGACGCGTTGCGATTGATTCAACGTATCAATCGCATCCGTCAGTTGGATTTCACCGCCTGCTCCTGGAGCCTGGTTCTCAAGAATCTCGAAGATTTCCGGCGTCAATAGGTAGCGGCCGATGATGCCGTACTTGGAAGTTTCTTCTTACGGTACTTCCATGACAGCGATATTCGATGCATACATGCGACTATAGATATTGGGCTGTTGCTTCTCCACCAACCGCACTTCATACTGCGTCAAGTTACCCCGGGAATGGTACAAATGGCTCTTATCTAATGAATTTTATATAGTTCGGGCTGATTGTAATTCAGCTGTTTTTGGCCCAATCACCAATATTATTTCGAATTTCATTAAGCCCCTCATCTTCGAGAAGAAACCGTTCATATAAATAGGACATCCATTCAAAATCTTCCTCAGAATCTATATCTAAAATTAAATAATCTTTCATTTCAATAATGCCGCACACACCATCGAAAATAGCTTCTTTATTGTCAAGAAAAGTTGTGTCATATAAATACATACTAGCGTTCATATCATAAATACTTGGAGCTTGTTGTCTAGCTGTAAAACTAGAATTGTTAACCAATGTTACGTAGTTTCCTTCTTCTTTGACCATATTAAAAAATGGATTCCTCCTAGAAGGTACAACAGAAAAAACAACATCCAACTCTGGTTGAGAAATCTTTCTTTCTAAAAGTCTTAAAATGTCCGAAACTGTTCGTAAAGGTGATGTTAGATCTAAATCAATGACATAGTCATATTCTTTTTGGCGAATCCTTTTGCATTCTAAATATGAATCCTTAATAACAGAAATCTTACTAGCGGTGTCCGTGGCAAACTCCGCTTTTCTTTCAACCATTAATATTTCTGGATAATTATGAATCATATCTTTCAGCTCTTCACTATCCGTATTAAGAGCCACATCAATATCAACATCTACCACTTTTTTAAATAAATCTATTGCGGAAAGTGTGTAGTGAATAAGAGGGTGACCATTAAAAGTCATTAAATTTTTACCTTTTAATCCTTTTGAACCTGCACGTCCGCAAATTGTCATTAGTATATTCATGACTTAACTCTCCTTAGCAATTTTAAGAACACTCGCTGCGTGTCTTAAATCATTAGCATTTTCTTTTTTTTGGATAACATTGTCAAGAAAGTATGTCAATTCTTTAATGTACATGTCGTTAGCAGCTTCTTCAAATTGAACTATTTGATCCGTAATTCCATAATGTACGTTATTATTATAAAAATCGATAACAATGTTATCATTTTCTGTAATTAACTCCAGTGTACGTTTCGAAAACTTTCCAAAGTAATCGATATGTACTTCTACGAAAGCATTTGGATACTTCATTAAATAATTAGCAGTATCATTTGACTGAATTTCTAATGGAGAAATTTTCCCAAACATGGCAAAATGTAGTTCAGGTATTCCAAAAAGATGGGTTACATAATCCAATTCATGGATCACATCCAATTCGACTCCACCACCTAATTTAGGGTTCGCAGAATAACTCTTTGTATAATTACCTTTGCGCCATGAAGGCAAATAAGTGGAACAAAGAACACGTGCATGTAATACTTGTTCTTCTCTAATGATACTTTCAGCTATTTGCATCACCTTTTTATAACGAAGCGGTGCAGCAATGTAATAATTCTCACTATTTTCAATAAAGGGTTCCAAATCATAATTCATTTCAAATAATGGTTTTTCCACAAAAAAGAAATTCGCCTTATTACGTAAGTCTAGTAAAGTCTGATAATGCAAGGCAGTTGGATTTGTAATAAAAGCGATATCATAGTCCGCGTCTATCTCATCCAAGGAATATACATTTTTTACACCCGGGCTATCATTTTCTGTTCGTTTTCCAGACCGCAAAGCATGAATCGTTAGAGGGAGTTCCCTTTCTATCGCTATGCTTTGTAAATTGGATAAATGACGTTTCCCGATAGATCCTAATCCAAAGAAAATTACTTTCATTAGATTCCCTCCTCAAACACATTAATCCAATCAATTATTGCTTTATCTTTTATAAAGGAATATTTTGTTTGCTGAATTTCCCCTTTTAACAAGGAAATATACTCCTTTATTTCTGCCAGATAGGCATCTTCAATGATATTTTTTGCATAGCCTTCGAGATTCATAAAGGTATCATACAGCTGAATCGATTGCATGCTATTTTCTCCTGTTGACCAGGCACGAAGACTATCTGGCGTACCATTCCAATTGATAGTTGTTTGTTCCCCAATAATTTGTAGCTCTCTTCTGGATTCACGTGAAACGATGTTTACATTAATCGTACCCTGTATACCACTTTCATGAGTTACCAACAAAGAATAGGTATCAGGGTAATCCAGTTCAAGCGTACTAATTTTTGCACGTTGAACCTCAACTGTTTTGAAATTACCGAAAACTGATGTAATCCAGGGTAATTCAATCGCAAAAATTTCACGACAACCATTGGTTTTTTTATTGCTTACAAAGAAGTCTTTATAAGATTCCCACGGATGCCAGTCCGGCAAATATTGTCCGACATGATACCGATACGTTACTTGTTTATCCTCACTTATTTTGTTTTCGATAAATTGGATTTCTTTACGATGCAAAAACGTAGACGATAAATAAAGATGGCTACCTTTTTCTTTGGCTAATAGCATCACTTCATCATAGTAATCATTAATCAGATTTATTTCTGTAAAGACATGCAACCCATGGTCTAAAGCATTTCTTATGATAGCTTCATGAGATATTGGGGATGTGCTAATAATAACAGCTCCCAGACTTACATTGGCTGCAGCTTCATCCAATGTAGTATAGGTTTGTAAGTCAAATATGGATTGTACTTCTTCCTGCCTATCTATTCTGCCATCGACACCAATTATAGTTATCTCAGGATACTCATCCTTTATTAATCGGATTCTTCTCTTGCCCATGGACCCAAGTCCGATAACCGCAATGTTCATCCAGAACCTCCTACTTAATTCAAATAACAATTATTCCATATCATAAAAAGTCTTTTTTAATGATATTTCAGACATTAAAACTCGTTTGATCACCTTCATAATTTTCTCACTGACATTGCCGTCCCCATAAGGATTTATGCTATTTTTTATTTTCTCACGGAAAGCAGGCGACAACGCAACTGCTAAAGATTCACGAATCATTTCTTCAATTGGTTCACAATTAATCACGGTTTCCGCCTGCTTCCTGCCTTTTTGACGATCCCCAATATTTACCGTCGGAATATTGAAAGAAGGCGCCTCAATAATTCCACTGGATGAATTTCCGACAACAGCATCAGCAATTTTCATTGCACTTAAGTAACGCTGTTGTCCCATTGATGTATAGGCTAAACAGTTATTTTCATGGGCTTTGACATAATCATCAATCATATGATTAATTACACGTCCGTCAGTATCAGAGTTAGCTTTTGTAAAGATAATCGTTCCCTCGGTGTATTGATCTAAAACATCTAGTAGTTCCTGAAACTGCGTTGATGATGTTTTGTTCTCCAAAGTTACTGGATGGAATGTAACAAGTAGTAACGGATGTTTCAACTCAACATTAAGACTTTGTTCTAATTCACTTTTAGTCATTAAGGGGCTCTTGACTATATTTTCAATACCTATTGCTCCTACATTAAATACACGCTCTGGGTTCTCACCAAGTTGAATGACTCTTTTACGATAATCTTCCGTACTTGTGAAATGGAGCCAGCTGAGTTTAGTAATACTGTGGCGGAAAGCCTCATCAACTGCACCTTCAGTGGTTTCTCCGCCATGTAGATGCGCAATTGGAATCCTTGCAACAGAAGCTGCTGCAGCGACTGCAAAAATTTCAGATCTGTCGCCTAAAACAACGACCATATCTGGTCGCAAACGTTCAAATGCTTCTGAAAAACTAATTAATGCTAATCCCATTGACTTACTGATTCCAACAGGAGAGTCTGAACTGAGCAGTATTTCTATGCGTTCTGCTATTTCATATCCATCATTTTCAATCGAATTCACTGTCATTCCAAATTCAGGTGACATGTGCATACCAGTTACTACCAATTGTAAAACTAAATCACTGTCATCCTGAATCTTATTGATTAATGGAGTAAGCAATCCATATTCAGCTCGTGTACCTGTGACTACACATATTTTTTTCATAACGTTATCACTTCATCTACTTCATAATCTTTTCTGGCAATAGATCCAATTATGTCATCCCAGAGCATAGGCGATAATCCGGTTCCAGGGCGCTTGATTGTCAAATTATCCTCTGAAAACATTTCTCCTGCTTGTATGTTTGCTTTTGCAACCAAACTTTTACGCGCAATCGGCATATTTTTTATTTCAGATTCAGATGGTCTTTTCAAACCGTCTCCCAAAGCTGCTTGGATATTTCGAATAGCATCTACCATAGCTTTCAATTCTTTAGGCTCTAAACTTGCCTTATGATCGGGACCTTCCATCGTTTTATCCAAGGTAAAGTGTTTTTCAATCACTTCTGCACCCAAAGCAACGGCTGCTATGGGCACTTCAATTCCTGCGGTATGATCTGAATAACCGACTCTGACTTTAAAAGTATTTTGGATAGTATTCATCGCCAGAAGATTTACATCCTCCATAGGAGTTGGATATTCAGTATTACAATGCAATACTACAACATCCGTCGCTCCATTTTGGCGTAATACCTCCAAAGCAGCTTCAATATCAGATATTGTGCTCATACCAGTTGATAAAATGATTTGTTTTCCAGTCTGAGCTATTTTACGTAAATAAGGTAAATTGGTTATTTCACCTGAAGGTATCTTGAAGATATTAATGCCTAACTTATCTAATAAATCTATGCTTTCAAGATCGAATGCTGAAGATAAAAACTTAATTCCTTGTTCATTAGAATACTGCATCAATTCTTCATGGATAGCATAATCCAATTCTAGCTTCTTCAGCATATCAAATTGACTTTCTTCAGCATCTGTAGATACTTTTTGATAGTCAGCCTTTTTTGCTGATTTAGACACTAAGGTCTCCGCCTTAAAAGTTTGAAACTTAACTACATCTGCTCCAGCAATAGCAGCCTCTTTAATTAATTTTTTTGCTAATTCAATGCTGCCGTTATGATTCACTCCAGCCTCCGCAATTACTAAAACATCTTTCATCATTTAACCTCCTTGCAAGGATTGCCATAGGCTGTCTGCCCATCACCAATTGGACGCAGAACAACCGAACCCGCACCAACTAATGTACGACTGCCTATCTTAGCTCCTTGAATAATAGTGCTATTAGTTCCAATATGAGAATAATTGCCGATTGAAACACCGCCACTTAATGTCGTTCCAGGCGCCAAATGTACGAATTTACCAATTTGACAGTCATGTTCAACTATCACACCTGAGTTGATTATTGCGTGCTCAGCAATAATTGAATTGGTATTAATTATGGCTCCTTTTCCGATGTATGTTCCACTTGTTATTTCTACATTTTCACCAACGATAGCAGATGGATCAATTACTATAGGAAACGAAAATCCGAGTTCCTCTGCATTTCTAACGAGTTTTTCTCTTAGCTTCGTGTTCCCGACACTACCCATAGTAATGAAGGCATGCGTTATTCCTTCATGCTTCCAATTTTTTATTTCCTCATCGGTGCCCACAATGGGTACGCCTAAAGTTGATTGTCCAACTTTTTCAAGTACGTCAAAAATGCCAACAGGCTCATAAAGAGCCTGCTTTTTCATGCTATCGATTACACTGGCACAATGACCTCCGCCGCCTATTAAAATGATTTTTTCCATTTAATTAACTCCTAGGCTATCAATCATTTGTTCCATCTCTTTGATTTGTCCCATGTCGAGCCACGAGTTTTCACTGACTGGATATACACCAATTTTATGACCTTTTTCTTTCGCCAACATTATTATGGTGGGCAGATCAGAAAACTCATTCTCAGGTACCAAATCTAAAATTTTAGGTTCAATTATATACATGCCGGTGTTTATCAAATAGCTGAATTCTGGTTTCTCTTCTGTATCTTCTAACAAGCCATCTTCATCCAGCTTCAATACTCCGTATGGTATTTGATTATTTTTGATGGAAGCTACAATCGTTACATCGTGTTTATTTACTTTATGAAAATCTACAATATTTGTATAGTCAGCATCCACTAGAATATCGCAATTTGAAACAAAAAATGTCTCTTGTAGTAACGACTTCATCAAGGATAAACTACCACCAGTACCCAATGGCTTATCTTCTTCTATATAAGTCATATCATACGGACGTTCAATGTCATCAAAATAGCTACGTATCATATTTTTTTTATAATTTACGCTCACTAAATAATTAGTACAGCCAAAGTCATGGAATTTATTTATTATTCGTTCCATAATCGGTGTGTCCCCAATTGGAATCAAAGGTTTCGGAAGTATCTTTGTGTAAGGATACAGACGCGTGCCTTTTCCCCCTGCCATAATTACTACCGGATTACTTAATTTATCGCTACTGATTAGATCGAAAGATTTAAACATGATATTACGTATCGAAGAGTCCTCATTTAACACAGGAATAGATTCAACCTGTTTTTCTTTCATCAAATCATGCGCTACTTCTATTTGATTGTTCAAAATATAAATTGGATTAGGATTCATGGCTCGTTCAACACTATCTTGAATGGAATTATCTCCCAATATATACCTTCGGATATCTCCGTCGGACAACACGCCAACCAATTTTGAGTCTTTTGATACATAGATAATTTTCCGAGCATTCTTATCCATCTGTTCCATAGCGAATTTGACGGTGACGTTACTATTTACAATAAAATCATTGATTTCCAAAAGTGATCCCCCAATTCTAATACACTAAACTATTAACGCATTCTGCCACATAACGAACATCATTTTCACTTAAATTTGTACTGCAAGGAATATTAATAATATGCTTTGCATAGTAAGTAGCTTTTTCAATATTATAACTCTGGGAACCCGTATATGGTTTCTGCTCATGAATTAATCCCCAAATAGGTCGAGTTTGAATTTGTTTCTGATGTAATTCATCCATTAAAGATTGTAAAACTGATGGATTTTCAATAAATAATGCATAGAACCAATGATTGGATTTAATATTTTCACGAAAAGGCAGTAAATTAACTCCCTTGTTGGCCCTAAACAACTCATTATAGATTTTATAATTGCTTTCTTTGGTTTTTATAAATTTAAGCAACTGCTCAATTTGCCCTAATCCTAAAGCTCCTTGTAAATTTGTCATACGATAATTGTAACCAACCTCACCATGCACAAAATTTATCGGATCATCCTTCGCTTGAGTAGAAATATATCGGATATGTTCTAATTTATCATCATCCTTACCAACAATCATTCCTCCTCCACCCGTTGTGATGATTTTGTTCCCATTAAAAGAGTATGCACCGAAATCTCCCAATGTTCCAGCGTGTTTCCCCGCAAACTTACCGGAGGTATAGTAAGATCCTAATGCTTCAGTTGCATCTTCTACAATTTGTAATTTGAATTTTTTAGCGATATCCAAAATAGCTTCCATGTCTGCCAAGTTGCCAAAGACATGAACAACTATAATTGCTCTAATCCTCTTTGTAGTTATCTTATTTGTAACAATACCATTTTCAAAGTTACATTCGTTGGTAAGAAATGCTTCTAGCTTAACTGGATCCATGCACAGAGAGTCATCGCAGTCCATAAATACCGGTTCTGCTCCACAATAACGAATTGGATTAACTGCAGCAATAAAAGTTAAAGTAGGTGCGATCACTTCTTCTCCGGCGGATACTCCAATTTCCATCAATGATAAATGTAGCGCAGCTGTACCACTTTGTACAGCTACTGCCTTATCTACCTTGACGAATTTCGCTACTTCACTTTCGAAATCGTTGATATAACTTCCTCCAGTAGAAACCCATTCAGTTTCAACAGCATCAATTACATACTCTAACTCTCTGCCTTTCAAATTTGGGACTGATAATGGTATGAACTCTCTTGTCATAATTTCACCTCCTAGATGTTGTAAATATCTGTTTTGTATTTATCCAAATTGTGTTTAAAGAATTCAATCGTTTCAGCAAGACCTTGTTCAAATGTGTATTGTGGCTTCCAATCGGTTAAGCGCATTATTTTTTCATTTGAACCCAACAAACGATTCACTTCACTCTTCTCAGGACGCAATCTTTCTTCTTCTGTTATGATTTTTGCATTTGGATTAATTTGACGAATCAGTTCTTCCGCCAATTGACCAATGGAAATCTCATCTTGTGTGGCTATGTTGATTTCTTCCCCAATTACGTTATCTGCTTTTGCCAAAGTAATAAACCCATTTGCGGTATCTTTTACGTAATTAAAATCACGCGTTGGTGTTACTGAACCTAATTTAATTTCTTCTTTTCCAGCTAAAAGCTGGGTAATAACAGTTGGGATAACAGCACGAGCAGATTGTCTTGGCCCATATGTGTTGAATGGACGAACAATCGTCACTGGAGTTTCAAAGCTACGGTAAAAACTTTCTGCCATTCTGTCGCTGCCGATTTTAGTAGCTGAATACGGACTTTGGCCTTGGAATGGATGATTTTCATCGATAGGTACATATTGCGCAGTACCGTAAACTTCAGAAGTTGATGTGCATAGAACACGGCGTGTATCCAGATCACGTGCCGCTTGCAATACATTTAGAGTTCCTTTTATATTTGTATCTACATAAGAATCTGGTGAATGATAACTGAATGGGATGGCAATTAACGCAGCCAAATGATACACCGTATCAATGCCTTTCATCGCTTCTCGTACACCATTTGGATCGCGGATATCTCCTGTGAATACTTCAATTTCAGAAAGAATTTCTTTTGGTAAACTATCCAACCATCCCCATGTATTGAAAGAATTGTAATAAGCAAACGCTCTAACTTTTTCACCTCTTTTTACTAATTCCTCTGTTAAATGGCTACCAATGAAGCCGTCTGCGCCTGTTACTAATATTTTCGACATAATTTTCTCCTTAATTATTTGTTATAGTAAAACATCTAAATTAAACATTCTCAGGATACTTTGATACAACAAATATTGCATCCCAATTTATTACATTATATCACCACCACAAACATAAAAGCAGTTCAAATTCACAAATGAAGTTAAATAATAGTCTAAACAACGGTTCCATACGTTGACACATTAAAAATCCGTTACAAATTATTAAACTCCCCACCAATATACTATCATTCACAAATTTCTGTTTTGAGAGATAAAAGTTTGTGACATTATTTTCCCCTTAAATTTGAACATCATTTTTTCTTGAGAATAATTTTGACTTCTAACCAGTATTTTTTTAACAAATATGTTAAAGCAACACCATATCCAAGAGTGATAAAATACCTTAATATTGTATTATTATAGAGAAGCAAGACAACAAACGATATAATTAATACAATTACAATGATGATTAAAATGTTTTTGGTATTATATATGTGGGCTAGGTTCATTTTTTTTACAAGTAAATAATGGAAAACCAAAAGTACCCCATAACACAACATTGTGGAATAAGCTGCTCCAATATAACCAAAATAGGGGATGAATTTAAAGTTTAATATTACATTTAAGGTGGCAGCTAAAACGCTGGCCACCATCATCCCAATTGTTTTTTTCTTATATTGCTCAACGTTGACGTACATTGTGTAAACATACTGAAGGAAGCAAGCTACCATGACTGGTGGCATAACATACTTTGCATCCATATATGCCTTCCCTCCCATAATATACAATACCTCAGGAGCAATTAACATAATCCCAACAATAGGCACTGCTATTACTAGAACATAGACTGTTGATATTTTATATACAGCTTTTGTATTGTTTTCATGTATCTTTTCTCCAAGCCAAGGGCTAAAAGCAACATTAATTGAGGACCAGAGGACTACAACAATAGTAGAAATACTATATGCTAAACTATATAATGCGGTTTGTGTAGATCCTAATATATTTGTAATCATTATACGATCTGAGGACGCTAATATCGTCAGTGACAACAAATGAGTCACAAATGGGATGCAAATTTTAATCGCATATTTCCAATATTTTAATTTAACATATTTACCTTTTCTAATATATCCTATATATAAAATTAGATTAATCGCAATCAAAGGAAGGTAAAAACCAATGATTCTTCCCAATAACTTGTCTTCGAAGACATTCACCAAATATAAGGATGTAATTATAGATGAGAGTGATGCAAATAAACTGATAAAAACACTTTGTTTGTATTTATATTTAAACCTCTGTATATTTTGGAATATAGTTATAGTTTGACTAACCATAATATAACTAAACATAACATTTATATAAAATGAAGTCATAGAGAAGACTCTTTCAAAAAATTGGAAATTCAGACTAATGACTGCATACATGCCAAGAGTAAATAAAGATCCTAATGTTAATATAGACAAATTATAACTATCCAAATCATCTTTAAAATCAAATCTCGCACTAACTAATGAAGAGTGCAGAGAAATTGTTCCTACAATTGTAAGTATAGAAATCCAAGAAGTAAAGTTACTAAAATTTCCAAAGTCTTGCTGGTTCATCAACCTTGTGAAAATTGGAACAGTAAAGAAACTGAGCCCTTTTAATAATATGTTGCTAACTATATACCAGATACTGGATTTCACTACTTTTGCTCCTGATTTTTTCTCCATACGGTAGTATAACTCCTCTAAAAAAATAAATATTATAATAGTTTCCGTACTTGAAAGGATTCTATGTAATGCACATAAAATTCATTTAATTTTTTCAGCTCCTAAATATCATTAATATTCTAAATCTTTAATTAATTCTTTCAAATCTTCAATTGATTTAGGTATCATAAATCGACTGGGTTCATCATACATTTTTTTTATATAATTAAAAAAATCAACAATATTGTCTATTTCTTCTCTCCCATTATTTGGAACAAGTTGTTCTAGTAAATCCCTAAAAATCTCTATTAAACATATGACCACAGGTTCTTCATTTTGCATAATTTTTGGTGTTACGATACTTGTAGAATGTATTGAAACTAATATTTTTTCTTTCACATTAATTGATGGGGAAATAGCTTCCCAAGGAATCCTGGACTCCAGGACAGGGTATTTTTTTGATATAGTATTAAAATACCTAGGATGTGACTTAACAATTGCATTTCTATCCTTTAACAACATTTCTCTTATCATTAATTCACGCTCATTAAATGCAGCCTTTATTTCATCACTATTATGTTCTGTGCAAAAAACTTGCTCAAGATAGATTAATTTGGTTTTATTGATACTTTCCAAATCTTCTTTACTTCCAAAAAAGTTGATCAATCTATCTGTAGATTCAAGATCGGCCGTTATATTTGGAGCTTTATGAAAGTTCAAATATAATTTCGATATATAATCTGGTAGTAAAAATCGAAAAATAGCTTTATTTACTAATTCTTCTCTTCTGAGCAATTTAAATTTCAATAAATGTGTAATTGATTGGTTCCCAAATATTCTATCTTGCTTAACGTATGTTCCAAGTCCCTCTTCGACTAAATATAATTTAGGCGGTGTTTTATATGATCTGTATACTGGTGATAGTAGATCAATCCACGTTGTTGAGGCTATAATTGCCGATACATCTAAATCAACTAACTCATCATTAAATAATTGACGAGTTGCCATTTTAGGAAACAACACCGCACTTAATTGCCAAACAATTTCATGTTTATGAACCTCATATTTTTTGTTTGAATAATAAATATCATGTACATGTGGACTCATCTTCCACTTATTATTTTCAAATGTTTTGCGTTGTTTGCTCTTGATTAGAATTGTTATTTTATCATTTGGGAATTCATCACGCGCAATATTGAGAGCATTAACCATTTGAAAAACGGAATCTATTGCTATAACTATCATTATATAAGCCTCCACTATTTAAAAAAAATAAAAATACTTCACTGTTTAAAGATATTCTTTCAAACGAGATAAATGATTAGGTGAATTAATATTCTATCAATTAAAATTATAAACTTGAATTCATAACAGGGTATTATACTGTTCGTGAAATTTAAACCATATTATGGACTTTTGTGGTTAATACTCTTCCACATAGTATCCTTACGAGTTGTAAAAATAAGATAATCTTGATATGCAAACTAACAGCAACTTCCCTCGTGCATAACAAAAAAATAACGATTGAGCTGCCAAATAAAATTATTATCATTACGCTATCGAAGATAGCCCTAGTACAAATATAAAAGAATGCAAGTTATCCACCTTGACTATATAGCAAATATTATTTTTCATGGAGAATTTCTTATTTCTGATAATCGTAGCTTACAACCTTAATAGCTACATTTGGAAATAGCAATGAATACTTTAGTTTCAAGGAAACTTGTTTCTTATTAATTGTGATGACATTAATTTAGCAACTGTCATAATAATTGATTCTCCTTAAATTTAAGAATCTAAACGGCTAAGAAGAATTCTTACTAGAATATTAAAGTTTGAATTAACCTTACAACAAACTTATACGCAGTTCAATGATTAAAATTTAGTTTTTATGGCTTCTAACTGAAAAATATAGTTAATTATTTTTTCTTTCTAATGTAGATAAACTTAATGCTGCTAGAGACAGGCCATTCCAAAATAATCGTTCACTGTACATAACTTCTCCGATACCATTAAAAATAGCTGTTAGTATTAGCATCAGGGGTATAATATGAATTACATTAAATTTCACTGAATTGACTAAGTTTTTGATGACTTTGTAGTAGAAGTTCATATATGCTAGGAAACCTACTATTCCTATTTGCGTTAGCATGCTAATAATAAAGTTGTGTGAGGATCCCGGATCACTCATATATTTTGAAGTAGCTATATACTCATTTCTCGAAGACAATCCTACTCCGAAGATGAAATTATTAGGAATCACATGTTTTATTTCAGTCTCTGCCCTTGGCCATCTTCTTGTACCTCCAGAAGATACAACCTGATTTAGATTGAATCTATAAAGTAAAAGTGGATTAGTACTCACAAGATATTCAAATAGCAAGTACCCCGATAAACCAAATATCAATAGTAAAAAGACTAATTTTTTTTGTTTCTTATTTTTTAGTGCTAACAAAACAACTGCTATGGTAACCCCAAATAGTACACCGACAAATGCAGATCTTGAGCCAGATAATAATATAAAATAACAGCCTAATGTAATAATTATTACTGACAAAATTTTATCTAATTTATTTTTAACTATTATCATGTAGCCAAAAGAATATGCCACTAACTGGCCAAACATCATTGCAAATCTATTCTCATTTACATTCTCATTTATGGTTAACCTGCCATTATTTAAAATGTTAGGGTTTGAGATGAATTGAATACAGAAGAAACCAATCATTATAATTATTGAATAAAAGATGTTTTTCAGAACCTCTTTTAATTCCATCTCACTGAATTTAATATTCGCAAATATAATGAATATTAATATATTTATTCCCATACTTAAAAGTCCATTTACATCTCTGTAAAAACTAAACAAAAAAGCAATCGTTGTTGCAGTAAATATTACCATTAATTCTATAATCCATTTTTTTCTCAAAATAAGTTGTCGATTTGAAAAAATGAAACTTAAAGCTAAAATTAGAGATAAGATTCTTGTAAATCCGATTCCAGGAAATGCAACAAAATAATCCGTTGATAAAGAGGTCAAAAAAAATGTTGGTATAATGGCTATCGGATTTTTCAACCCAAATAACGCCAATGCTGTGATTACCAAAGATACCAGTGAGTTATGATACTCTGCATTAAATACTACAAGCGTAGTCAGTATAATTGAATATGTCGATATCTTGCTATCTACACTTATATCACTCACGCATTTCCCAACTCTCCACAATATTTTCATATAAATCATGATATTTTCGAGACATTTTTTTTAGTGAGAATAGTTCGCTGTATTTTTGAATATATTTTTTATCCCAATTTTTTTTGAGTGCACTTTCTATCCCTTCACTCAACGCTTCCGTACTTCTTTCGTGAACTAATATCATTGCTTTGTCGTTATATAAATCTTCAATAGCATCTAAGTCATTAAAAGTAATAGTTGGGACTCCATATACGAAACCTTCAATCATCGATAAACCGAATCCTTCATCTAAACTTGCAACAATATTCAATTTTGACTCGTTAAAATATGAAGGGATTTCTTTATTTTCTATAAATCCACAAATGATAAAATTATCCTTTAAGCCTAGGTCATATATACGTTTTTGCAAAGTTCCATTCAACTCATCGTTACCGACAAATAAGATTGTTAATTTGCTACGGGTATCTTCTTTCAATCTAGAAATTGCCTCAACTACTTGAATCTGATTTTTCCGTTTTGTTATATTACCTAGACAAATAATAATTTCATTTTCATCTGGTATATTATACGTTTCGCGTATTTTGGAATACACCTTTCCATCTAGCTCAGTGTTAGTCCCATTAGTAATTATGTTTATATTGTCGCCTTTTTGTAATCCATAATTTGTTATTATTCTTTGTTTCATTCCACTACTTATGACAGAAACCGGAATATTACGTTTTTCACTTAGCTGCAAGAAGTCTTTCTCAAAATCTACATTAATTTTTGGAGCTAAAATACTACTATCAAGTCCTATCAAACCATGCAAAGTAACGATATAAGGTATATGCATTTCATCGCATATATCTATGTATATTTTAGAACTTTCGCCAATTCCATGAATATGAATAATCTGTGGTTTAAACTCTTTGATAATTTTCTTTGTCAGTCCAATATCTAGATTAAAATACAGAAATTTTAACTTGTTCTTTATAGAATCTTCATGCCCTATAGCTTCTACAATACTCTGACATAATGATTTAATTGTTATTGATTTCAGAACATCACTCCATGTATGTTTTATAAGGGTGTACTTATCCAATTTTCCTCCCTGAGTAATAACTCTAGTAAGTACACCAACATCATCGTATTGAGTTATACTCTCAGCCGTAGCTTTAACCATTGAACCAAAACCAGTTTTATTTTTATTGAATTCGGGTAGGCATTCTTCATATATATATTTTGAAAGAATAAGAACTCTCATAATTAATCCCCTTTATCTTAACTTTAACCCCCTATTAACACTATACAATAAGTAGTTCTGATAATTTAATATATGGCTTATTCATCATTATATAATTCAATTCACTTAAAGACTCAAATTTTTCAGGACTAGATAAGTCATTGATTACTACTTTTTTTCCGTTAACATAAGCTTGAAATAACACTGTTGAATATAAGGATGCAACATATTTTGTAATAGACAGCGATTTTGAAAGTTCTACTATATTAGGATCTTCAATTACACAGTTGTAGAATACTTTCTTTATAGTTTCTATATTTGAATATCTAGGATGATATCTTATACAAATCTTATCTAGAGACGTGTTTAGGTTTGATAGATTTCTATAAATACTTAACAATTCTATCTCATCCTCTCCGCCCAAATAGTAAGTTAATACATACTTATATTCTTCCTGTTTTTCCATATCAAAGTATAAATCTTTTGGTATTTCAACCATAAATTGACTTTCTTCTGCTTGCAACTGAATTAATAAATCTTGATAATGTTTATCCCAAATATAGAATCTATCGTATTGTACAAAGGCATCCCTTATATTAAACAATTTTTCTCCGTGCATCACATTAATGTGTTCTACATTATTTAGTCTGCAGTACATAGTAAGAAATGATGAAGCAAATGAATACTCGTTATGTGTAATAATTGCTTTAGGTTTATAAATATGGATAACATTTGAGTATATTGACATTTTAATTATGCACTTTAATATGAAGTATGGCGATTTCCAATACTTAAGCATACTTCTAAACGCAATTCTTTTATCGTTATTATCCATGAATAAGTTTCCTTTTAACGCACACTCATAAATGTCACTAAACTCATTTTTTAAAGACTCTGGTATAGCCTTTACTGTCAGTCCTTCTCTTAAAAAAACCGCACTTCCTTCTTCTTTCCCTTTTGTTGTGTTCAATTTTTTGTAAGGTTTTAACATATAAAAAAACAATAAAGGCAACGCAATTATATTTTGAGTAATTCTGACTAATACTGGTATACTACTCATTTGACAAATATATTGAAAAAAAGATCTATCCATTAAACTTAGCGGTTCTGGAAAACTAGATAATAGTTCCCTCTGATTCTCATAATCATTATGAAAAAAAGATGTAATTTTTTTTTTATATAATTTCTTCTGACTATCTTGAAGTTTTGTTAACAATGTCATTTACTATTCTCCTCAAAATTACTAAATAAATCAGTTTCGAGAGATTTAATTATTATTTTTGCTTCTTCAATTTCTCGATTATACCATCCGCTTTTTTTTATGACCTCAATAGTTTCTGAATCAAATCGGTATTTTATGATTTTAGCAGGTACCCCCACTGCGATAGCATAATCTGGTATGTCGCGTGTAACTACTGCATTCGCTCCAATTACAGCACCATCCCCAATCTGGACACCTTGCAAAACAACTACATTAGCTCCACACCAAACGTCATTACCAATAATAGTAGGAGATTTGTTCAGGGAATGATTAATCATAGTTTTACTAATTTTTTGACATGTGGTTATAAAATCAATACTGTGTTCTCCTTGGCCAATTTTAACTCCTGGCCCAAAAGAACAGTAATTTCCAATGATCGCATTATTAATCATAGTGTATGGACCTAAATAATTGTGATCTCCAATTAATGCATAATCTGCTAAAAATACTCCTTTGGTAAACTTATTACCTGCCCCATATTCACCATAGACACCTTTTTTCCCTATGAAAATGCGAAATAATCGAAATAATGATTTCATTAAAATGCTCATTACCATTCTCCATTTCAAGATTTACAAACTCCAATAACTATAACCTTTTTCTTTAACTTCATACTTATTAAGTATATTTTTTACATCAATCAAAACTTTTTTATTGTTTTCAAAGCCTCCAAATAATGAATCTATTTCTATCCAACTCATATTTTTGAAAATATCATGTGCTACTGCTACAACTAAACAATCTGCATCCTTTACATCTTTCATACCAACTAAATCGATATTATATTCGCGTTTAGCCTCATCAATATCCGCCTGCGGGTCCACAATAATTGGCTGTATTCCATAATCTTTAAGACTATTGATGATGTCCACTACTTTCGAATTTCTTGTATCAGGCGTATTCTCTTTAAAAGTGATACCTAATATCACTACTTTAGCTTGACTAACAACTTTGTCAGCAAGTATGAGTTTTTTGATTATTGCATCAGCAACAAACTTACCCATTCCATCATTAATTTTTCTGCCTGAAAGTATTATTTGGCTGTGATAACCTAATTTTTCAGCTTCATATACAAAATAATAAGGGTCTACACCTATACAATGTCCACCAACAAGCCCAGGAGTAAATTTAAGTGCATTCCATTTTGTATTCATCGCTTCAATCACTTCATTTGTATCAATTCCCATGCGATCGAACACCATAGCAAGTTCATTCATAAAAGCAATATTAATATCTCGCTGACTGTTCTCTACCACTTTTGCAGCTTCTGCTACTTTAATTGACCCAGCCCTATGAACACCAACTTCAATTACCAGTTCATAAACCTTAGCAATCTCTTCGAGACTTTCCGCATCCATTCCCGATACGATTTTAATAATATTTTCTAATCTGTGTACTTTATCACCTGGATTGATACGTTCTGGGGAATATCCTACTTTAAAATCCACACCACATATCAATCCAGATTCTTTTTCAAGAATAGGAATACAAATATCTTCAGTTACTCCAGGATATACAGTTGATTCATATACTACAATAGATCCTTTAGTAAGGTTTCTCCCGACTGTAGCACTAGCACTTTCCACCGGCGAGAGATTTGGTGTTTTGTCAGAATTTATAGGCGTTGGAACAGCAATAATATGAAATTTAGACTCTTTTAATCTATTTTCATCTGATGTAAAATCTACTGTTGTTTGTTTAATTACTTCATCTCCCACTTCACGTGTAGAATCTATACCCGCTTTATATTCATCAATTTTTTTTTGATTAGTATCGAAACCAATAACATTAATTTTTTTTGCAAAAGCAACTGCTATGGGCATACCAACGTAACCTAAACCCACTAACGATATTTTTTCTTCTTTATTTAACAATTTTTCATACAAAGCCATATCATTCACTCCAATTTCTTCTTGATTTTAATATTTTTAATACAAACCCAGAAACCTCATTGACAAAGTCAAACGGTGAGACAAAGAACGCTATAATCCCACTTGCTAAAGCATTAAAGTTCATGTTATTGCGTTTATAAGCCACGACCATCACCGCATAGTGTCTAAATCTAATAAACATTTTTTCTTTCATTGACAATCTATCAAAGTAATTTTTTTTGAAATTATATAAATTATTTTCGCCAACAATTTTATTTTTACCTTGAGTTATACCACCTTCTTTGTGCTTATAAACAATAAGATCACACTTATCAAAATATCCAATATGAAATCCTTTTTCGATTGATTTAAGCATCAAATAGAACTCTTGTCCCATCTTCGCATCCTCAAATCCACCAATTTCCTTAAGCTTATTAGACTTAAACATGAAAGTTGGCGTGCCAGTAAGATGTTTCATCAAGTGATATTTTAATAGAAATTCATTTTCAAAAGAAGGGATATCATGGTATTCTCTAACATCCACTACTTCTTCTTTATCATTATGCATAACCATATTTGTAAATGATAAATCATAATTTCCATCAATCATAAATTGAATTTGATTTTCGATTTTTTTCGGTAAATATTTATCGTCATCATCCAGAAAAGTTATATATTCTCCTGTAGCAGATTCAATTCCTTTATTTCTGGAAAGAGCCCCTCCGACATTCATTTCATTTTCTATATATATAACTTTAATGGAATTAAGTAAATTGACATATTTTTTAACTTCACTTCTGAATTCATATGATGATGGACTATCATCAATAATAATAATCTCAAAATCATCGTAAGTTTGACATAAAACTGATTCAACTGCACGTTTAAGAAATTTCACTTCCCTTTTGTACGTTGGTATAATTACGCTGACTTTTCCCTTCATATTTCAATTACCATCTCTTTTTTACTCCTTTTTCAAATAATTTATTATTTCAAATTTTATTTTGAATAAAACTGACATAGAAATAACAAACTAGACTTTATGTTAAATTAATTTTGTTCTAATGAACCTGTGCCGCCTTCAACAACGCCATCGCTTTTCAAAACGCTTGTAATGGTTCCGACAAAGCATTTCACATCGAAAGCGAAATTCATTTGTTGGATGTACTCTCCATCCAACTCAGATTTAACAGTAATTGGCAGTTCATCGCGACCATTGATTTGAGCCCAACCGGTCAAGCCAGGGCGAACATCATTTGCGTTGTATTTATCTCTTTCAGCAATCAGGTCGTACTGATTCCACAATGCCGGGCGTGGTCCAATGATGGACATCTCGCCTTTGATGATGTTGAAGATTTGTGGCAGTTCATCCAGGCTTGTTTTTCTCAGAAACTTACCGACCTTTGTGATGTACTGATCAGGGTTTTCTAACAGGTGCGTTGGGGTATCTTTAGGTGTATCAATACGCATCGTACGGAACTTCAAGATATTGAAGTGGGTTTTGTTGACGCCGACTCTCTTTTGTTTGAAGAAGATAGGTCCTGGTGTATCTAATTTTATTGCGATAAATAAAATTAAGAACACTGGCGATAAAATGACTGCAGCCAATACCGAAAGAACAAGATCAATTACTCTTTTTGCCTTCAAATATTTCATAAAGCACCCCTATAACTATTTTTTTCTTCTTATAATTGCGTCTAAGATATTATCATATAAAGAAAATATCTTTCAGTATTTTTAATAATAACATTTCTATACCCGCTTTTGCACAAAAATCGAAGTTTTTTTGAAGTTTTACTTAAAATTTACTTTTAAAAGCCGAATAATAAGAAAGCAACCGAATACATTATGAAGAAAGTGTGAATTAACGCTTATCCATTTCTTATTTCGATTGCGGAAACTGGAATAAAAGATTAATTACGATTTAGTATTTTTAAGAATTGCACTGTTCTCATATTTAATATTCTGTATTATACAATTTCCATTCGAAAGTATCGCTTTGTTAATTCTTTCTTGCAAACCATACCCTCTATTATAATCCTTTTCTGACCGATTTTTTATTTTATATTCCAATAATCATAATTTCAGGTAACACTTTTCCGGAAAGATGTTTACCTCCGGTTAAGACAGCTCCGATAGAGGTGCGCTGTTTGCGCGCCACTCTGCTCCGTCCAACAGTCGCTCGGCGGATGTAGAATAACTGGCGTAGCCTGTTCTCCGGAGGGTATGGCTTTATCGGAGGTAGCGTGATTATCAAGCAACGAGTGACTATTTTAAGATAAGGAAAGTTAAAAGCCAGTTCAATGACTGGCCCAAACTAACCCCATTTTGAAAGGCTGTAAGCCAGCCATCGGGTAAATGACATTTTTACTCTACTGTGCTCCGACGAACCCCCTATTCGTCGGAGGTGGTCATAGGTGCAGTACCCTTCAGTTGCGACAGAAATCGAAACAATGCGTTGAAAGCCTATTCAATCGGAGGAATCTCCCCTATACTGGTACTATTGATTCACAATCGAACGGACGGAGGAATATTTTTTATGATCATTGATGCATTGGTAAATATGGATTTCTATAAGAATTTGAACGAGTCACTGTATAAGGGACTGAGGTTTTTAAGAGAAACGGATTTGGCAGCTTTACCTGTAGGGCGCTACGAAATCGAGGGTGATGCGGTGTTCGCGCTCGTGCAGGAGTACGAGACGCATCTGCCGGAGGAATGTCGCTGGGAAGCGCACTACACGTATACGGACATCCAGTACATCGTGGAAGGTAGCGAAAAGATGGGCTGGAAAGCGCTGGATGGCGTCGTGAAGACAGAGGATCGCCCTGAAGATGATGTCTACTTCTTCGATGCGGAAGGCGACCATTTCGTACTGCATGCGGGACAGTTCGCGGTGTTCGCGCCACAGGATGCCCACCGACCGGGTTTGGCGGTAGATGAACCGGCACCGGTCAAGAAGGTTGTTGTGAAAGTAAAAATGTAATGCCAAAGAAGCCAGAACCGGAGTTGCTCGCGCAATCACGGTTCTGGCTTCTTTTTGATTATCTTGGAAGTGCAAATAGCCTAGAAACATTTCCCTCCGGATGCTTTTCAATCCAAGTAAAAATACAACGACTGCAACAGATACTCTGATTCATATTTTTGCGCCAATCTGAAAAGGTGCCGTTTCAGGGTCGCGCGCGTTCCGCCGCCGGTGCCGGTGCGGAAATTCGCAAGATTCTTTTCGTACTGTCTGCGTTCGGCATCGGTCGCGTGCTTTTTAAAGTAGCCCCAGACATGGGCTGCGGCGTTTTCGGCGTACCCGGGGTGGAGTTCTTCGGCGAAGGCGGAATCGATCAAGCGATAAAATTCTTGGACCGGATAGACCTCCTTGTCCTTCAGCAGCGTGCGGATGGCCTGATAGATCGTGGGCGACTTTTCTAGGATGGTGTACTTGTAGCGGCCCCACTCTTTTTCCAGCAGCACTGGTTTTGGCGCGTTTGTGGTCGCGTTCTGGCATTTTATGGCGGAGAGGTTTTTGTCCTTCACTTCCAGCATGATGTCGATCTGTTTGTCCTCCAACTGTTCGTGGAAGGTCAGGAAAGTCTCCAAGTCGATCGTATCGATGTGGGCGCCCGGCCGTTTGCCTAGCGCCTGCTGGGAGTAATGAATTTTCTGGTTGCCGTCCGCTGCTTTCCAAGTTTTTTTGGCTTCGGCAATCCAGTATAGGTCGGTACCTCCTGATGGCGGTGGGGTGATGGCATGGTGCAGGTTGTCGTAGACGGCCGGGATCTGGAGTCGATGCGCCAGTTCGAGGACCTCTTCGATATTGTAGAGCCTGTCGTCATTCTCGATGATGAGCCGATTTTGGACAGCTTCCGGAAGGCGGTGGAAATTCTGTTCGAAGCGCTCAAGTGCTTCTTTTTTATCACCGTAGATGCCGCCGACATGCAGGACGATTTTGTGCTGATTGTCGACGCCCAGACACTTCAGCATTTTGGCGTGGTACGCGAGATCGAGGATAGCGCGCGCCACGACATCTTCGTCGGGCGAATTCAGGACGGTGTATTGGCCCGGATGGAACGACACCCGTATGCCGCTCTTCCGGATCTTCGCGCCGATGTGCTGGAAGGCTTCGGCGTGGATGTCCCACCAGGGGAGCGCGTTGACCGGGCTGGAGCCGAACGGGATCAGGTCCGAGCTGATGCGGAACAGTTTGATGTTGTTCTTGCGGTTGTAGTCGATCATCTTCTCCAGCGCGGCCAGATTATGCGCGGTCACCTCCGTCAACTTTTCCGGGTTCGCATTGCGTTGCATGACACTGCGGATATTGGTGTTGGGTGTGCCGATGTTGAGGCAGGCATAGCCGATGGACATTTCATTCTCCCTTCACAGTTCTCATATATTTTCAGAGTTTAACTTCTAATTGACAAAATTTTCATATTCAGCAATCCTAAATAAATTAATTATACAATTCTCACCAAACTATTTATAGAGCACGATATAAAGACTTGCATGCAAATCAAGGACTCCCAAATAAAAAAATCATAGTCTAGCCACTAGTATAGTTTACCTTAGCTTTTTTTGTTAATATGGTAATGAGAAAGTGAATATTGCTAATCACAAGGAGGCCCTCAATGAAAGTTAGATCAATGAATTTAATTAACTTTAGATGCTTTGAAGAAACCACAGTAAATTTCAATGAACATTACAATGTATTTGTAGGAAATAACGGAGCAGGTAAATCCACTATTTTGGATGCTCTAGCCATCGGTGTGGGGAGTTTTTTATCTGGTTTTTCAGCGGTAAAAGGCAGCACTATCCACATTGAAGACGCAACATACAAGACTACCAAACTTGGTAGTCGAATTGAATGGAGCTACAAATTCCCGGTAGAAATAAGTATAAATGGTGAAATTATGTCAGAAAACATGATTTGGAAGCGCTCATTAAACGGAATCGGAAGAAGGACAACTTATGGCGACGCAAAAAATATCATTTCTGTAGCAAGTAGGCTACAAGACGAAATTAAACAAGATGATATAGATACAATACTTCCCATAATTGCGTATTACGGAACTGGAAGATTGTGGATGCAGAAGAAACAAAAAAGGGTTGTGCCATCGAAATCAAAAAAATGGAACAGATTGGACGGTTATCAAGATTGCCTTGATGTCGCTTCAAATGAAAAGTTAATGATGAACTGGTTTATGGCAATGACCTTTATTCAACTCCAAGAGAATGAAACTGTACCTGAATTAGAGGCTGTAAAAAATGCTATGGAAACTTGTTATAAGAACAGCAATCCAAACATTGAAGAAGTTAACATACGGTACAGTGTTAAAAATAGTGAAATGGAAATAATCGTTCGTAACAACCAAGGTAAAGTAGACGTTCTCCCTTTAAAATCTCTTAGTGATGGGATAAAAAGTACTATCAGTATGGTCGGAGATATTGCATATCGAATGGCAGTACTAAATCCTCAACTGTTAAACAATATTTTGACTACTCCAGGGGTAATTATGATAGATGAGATAGATATGCATTTACATCCAGAATGGCAAAAAAAGATTATTCATGATTTGACTACTATATTCCCAAATGCCCAATTTTTCTTTACCACCCATTCCCCCAGTGTTCTTGCTAATGTAGAAAGTAAACACGTTCAAATTCTTGAAGAGCATCAAATATATCCACCATCTCGCAATACTTATGGCAGTAATGTAGACGAAATACTAATAGAGGTTATGAAGAGTGATGTAAAACCTCAAGATATTTCTTCTTTGATCGAACAATTTGATGAAGAAATTGATAATCATAATTTAAAAAAAGCAAAGGATATCTTAAATAAAATGGTAACAAAATTAGGAGAGAACAACTCAGATGTTATAAAAGCCCAGATTGAGATAGACCTTTTAGAAATGGATGACGACATTTTATGATACATATTACAAAAAATACCGAACCCATGACTTACAGAAGGTATTGTTCTAACCATGATGCTGCCTTTGATAATATGGATTCGCCTGTTAAATTGTCGTTAAAAAAGCGCTTACTAGAAGAACAAGGGAGTCTATGCGCCTATTGTATGAGTCGGATTAATTTAAGTAACATGAAGGTAGAACATTATGTACCTCGTTCTGAAATAAACGATTTAGTCTATAGTAACTTATTGGCCGTGTGCAAAGGCAATGAAGGCAAAGGCCCGCTAGAACAAACATGTGATACACAGAAAGGCAACCAACTATTAACATTAAATCCTCAAAATCCATTACACATGCAAACTATCAAATATAGCAGGAATGGGACAATATCATCTGAAAACCTTGCCTGGAATTCAGAAATAAATAATATATTGAATTTGAACTGCAAAAAAGGACATTTAATAAATGAACGTCGAAGGACTTTAGATGCTTTTAAAGAAGTCTTAAGCAAACAGTATAAACACGACTTCAAGAAAGTTCCTTTATCTAAAATGTTAAATGATTATATTAACAAAAAAAATACCGGTCCATATCCACCTTATGTGGGAATAATTATATGGTATTTACAAGATAGAATTTCACGATGTAACAATCAGTGCTAAACAGTTATAAACAAAAAAAGTCTTCTCAACATCTTAATAATGAGTTGAGGAGACTTTTTTTCCTGAATTATTCATACCACCCCAAATCTTGATATGAACAACTCTATTTCATCTGCAATATTGGATTTTTGGCAGAGCTATTATTTTTTCCCTTTCAAAACGTCTCTTAGAGACGAAAAGAAGCACGGAATGCGATTGTTATTGTGTTTTTGGGCATACTAATCCCTTTGTTCGAATGTTTTTTTTAAATTTGCGGGGTCTCCTCACCAAGACAAGGATTGAATTTGCCGTAGGATATGAAAAAATTCATCTTGGTAGACATGATGGGTGCTGAGTTTTAGCATCATGCGTCTTCCGCTGTGGATCAGTTTCCCAGCGATCTTGAAAAACCGAAGACGAATACTTTGTATCTGTAGGCCCTTGGCCTTTTCCGGGAAAGCTAGTGTGCGTATAAAATTGTTGATGTTATAGGAAAGGACGCTGACCATCATGCGGACGGCATTCTCCAAGAAATGAGAACTGTCCGTCTTGTCGAAGAAGAAGCCATTCTTGGCTTCCTTGATGAAATTCTCCATCGTACCTCTCTTCCAATACGTTTGGTAGACTTGTTCAGTCGAGACAACATCGGATAGATTGGTGATAATGAATTCATGGTGGAAAATCAGTTCATTTGCTTCCCTGACAGAACGAATGCAAACCCTACGATCATGCTTCCAAGTGCCGGCTTGGTAGCGAATGGAGTAGAAATGCTCTTCCTTCTGACTCCATTCGGTCTCATCCCCAACTTGAACAAACTGTTCCGCGAACTTATGCAAGCGGGCATTCCGTTTGAGCCGAATGACGTACTGATGCTCTTTTTCTTCACAGAGGTCATACAGTTCCGGCGCTGCAAAGCCACTATCTGCGCGGACAAGAATGGTGCTGACTGGAACGGTCTGATTATAGTGTTCAAGAAGCGGATTCAAAAAATCGGCTGCCCCGGTTGAGCAGTATGTGTTTCCGGAACGCAGTTCCGCCTTCAGAAAGTCCTTGGTCAGACCATCAAAGGCAACGAGCGGATGATAACCGGTTGTTTGATAATGTGTGTTAAAGGCCGTTTCTTCTTGATCGCCGTAGGTGTCACTATATGTGGAATCCAAATCCAAAACCAGTTCTGTTGCATTACGTTGTATGCGTACCTTATCCAGCATCGCTTGATTGAGCGCTTGTAGCTGCAAAAGCGCATCGGGACTCTCACTAATGCGATCCCAAAAACGCGAAAGCGAAGGTTGTGAAGCCAATGTACTTTTTTCAAGCATCTGCTGGAAGAAAGGATCATGACGTAAGATGTTGGCAGATGCATCGGTATCATAGCCTGCAATTAATTGGAAAATCAGTTGTTCAAGGATGGTTTCATTTGAATGTGTAGGTAAAAGACGGGAGTCTTGAAAATGAAGCTCTTTCTCCATCAACTGTTCGAATCCGATTGAATAAAGGAATTCTTTAACTAAAACGAGACCAGCATCCGTGGAGAGATTACCTCCAGTATTTGTAACCGTCATTTTTTTGTTGAAGTTTAGCGTATTTTCGTGTAAAGTTGCCATTGAGAGAACCCCTTTCTTTGGTTGTTGGTCGTACATTAACCATAACAGATTGGGGTTCTTTTTTCACACCTTTTGGGTGTGATCTGGAAAGACAAAATATGTTGGAAGACTAACGTTTCAAGACGTTTTCTGAAAATCTATGAATAATTCAGGTTTTTGTCTTAAGATTAAGTTATTGTTTATTCAGGTAAACACTCATCTAAGATAAACAAATTCAAGTTGGTATCCATCGTGTCGCCGATGTAGGTGTCTACACCGCCGAAGTCCACTCCTTCGATGATTTCTCTTCTCATTTGATTCCCACAATGTCCATGGGCATTGTGGAGGCTACCATCTTTACGCCCGTTTTTTTGCTTGTTCAATCATGATTGGCAGGCTGTCGAAGTTCTTTTGTTTCATGACAGCTTGGATCATTTTCGGTCCGACACCACTCATATTCATTTTTGAAATCGGCAATCGGCCTGCGTGGGTCGGCAACATGATGTCGAACATTCTTTCCATGCCGAGTTTCGCTACACTGACTTTTTCGGACACTTGATAACGTTTAGACCCAACAAGGTGAAGAACATCGCCACTTGCTTACCGTAAGCGGCTACTCTGTTGGTGATGATAAAGAAAGCCAAAGCTTTTTACAAGTCCCCTTAAAAACAACCATTGTTGCGCCGTCTTTTGTTACCTGCAAGACTCGAGCCGAAGGGTATCAAGGCCGAGCTGATGCGATAGAGTCGGATGCCATTGGCGATGTTGTAGTCGATCATCTTCTCCAACGCCTCCAGATTGTGTGCAGTCACCTCCGTCAGTTTCTCCGGAGTCGCGTTCCGTTGCATGATGCTGCGGATCTTGGTGTTGGGTGTGCCGATGTTAAGGCAGGCGTAACCGATGCTCATAGCGGGCCTCCTTTAGGTTTTCTGTTTGATGCTTTTGGTTTCTTAGGATCAGTGCTCGTATCTTTCGCGATAATCCTTCAACAGCACATCGAACATGCGGATGCCATTGGCGGCGCTGGCGGCATCTGCCGGGCTTTTAGCTTTGCCGGTCAGTTCGTCGACGACAGTCTGGATGAAAGGCATGGCGACGTGCTCCGGCATTTCGAAAGCGAATGTCGTTGTTTTTCCGTCTTTGATGATGCGGATCCATTCGAAGCTCGTGCCTTCGAAGACCAACGTTCCTTCCGAACCGATGATCGTCACTTCATCCAGTTCAAAGTCGGCGACATAGCACCAGGCGGCCGATCCGACGACGCCGTTCGCGAAGCGGAAGGATGCCGAGACGGTGTCCTCGACCGCATACAGTCCAGCCCGGTTCTCGACGATGCCGGTCATCGCGGTGATGTCTCCGAAGTAATAAGCCAGGTAATCGAGCACATGCACTTGGATATCCAAGTCCTTCCCGCCTCCAGCGGCCGGTTGAAGGCGCCAAGGCAAGTTGTCCTTGTCCAAGTCCTCTGGAGCCGGCTTTTGGTATTGGCGGATTTCCACTAATTGCGGTTGACCGATCGCTCCCTCGTCCAGCAACTCCTTTATTTTCTGGAATTTTTCAAGCGCCCGGCGGTAGAAGCTGACGAATACCGGTAAGCCTTTCTCTCCGGCTGCATCCAGTATCGCTTGGCATTCCTCGAACGTGCGCGCCATCGGTTTCTCGATCAACGGCACCTTGTTCGCCGCGATGACCTGCATGGCGTAGTCGAAGTGTGTGGCCGGCGGTGTGGCGATGTAGACGGCTGTGATTTCTTCGTCCGCCAGCAGTTCCTCTACCGTTGTATAGACTTGGCCGTATCCATGACGTTGCACCCAATCATGCGCCTTGGCTTCTGTGCGATTGTATACCCCTTTTAATCGCGAACCGTTGGCTTTGTAGAGCCCAGGTCCGCTCTTCTTCTCCGTTACGTCGCCACAGCCGATCATTCCCCATACTGTCTCTTTCATATCTATCCCCTTTTCCAAGTTCGCTTGTTTATGTATACAGCCTATTATACGCGACCGTAGATTGGTTTACCTGTAGAAATGCTTGTACGAAACATCCACTGAGGGGGTGAATGCACCAAATAATGCTTCGTTCGTTATATGAATAGATTTAAGGGAATACCGTCCTGGGCTGGCGCCCGACAGAAGAGCGTTCTGTCTGGTGTTTTATGGTCTCCGGTATCCGTTCAGTTGACAGATCAGCATTCTCTCGGGTGTTCCGGATACTGTCCTGGGCGTTCGCCCGACAGGAGAGCGTTCTGTCTGGTGTTTTATGGTCTCCGGTATCCGTTCAGTTGACAGATCAGCATTCTCTCGGGTGTTCCGGATACTGTCCTGGGCGTTCGCCCGACAGGAGAGCGTTCTGTCGGGTGTTTTGTGGTTTTCGGTATCCGTTTAGTCGACAGATGGGCGTGCTCTCGGGTGTTTCGGATACCGTCCTGGGCGTTCGCCCGACAGAAGAGCATCCCGTCGGGTATTGCGCGGTTTTCGGTATCTGTTCAGTCGACAGAACGGCATTCTCTCAGGTATCTGGGATACCGTCCTGGGCTGACGCCCGACAGAGGAGCCTTCTGTCGGGCATTTCGTGGTTTCCCGTATCCATTCAGTCGACAGATGAGCGTACTCTCTGGTATTCCGGATACTGTCCTGGGCGTTCGCCCGACAGAAGAGCGTTCTGTCTGGTATTTTGTGGTTTTCGGTTTTCATTCAGTCGACAGATTAGTATTCTCTCGGGTGTTTCGAATACCGTCCTGGGCTAACGCCCGACAGAAGAGCGTTCTGTCTGGTATTTTGTGGTTTTCGGTTTTCATTCAGTCGACAGATTAGTATTCTCTCGGGTGTTTCGGATACCGTCCTGGGCTAACGCCCGACAGGAGAATCAAAAAACCAAATAAGGCCCCCGCCGCGGCGGGAGCCTTATTTGTGTTGATTTAGATGAACAGGTTCAAGTTCGCATCCATCGTATCGCCGATGTAAGTTGCTACACCGCCGAAGTCTACGCCTTCGATGATTTCCTCTTCTTTGATGCCCATGATGTCCATGGACATGGTGCAGGCGACCATTTTGACGCCCATTTTTTGGGCTTGGGCGATCATGACCGGCAATGGGTCAACGTTTTTCTGTTTCATGACGGCTTGGATCATTTTCGAGCCCATGCCGCCCATGTTCATTTTCGAGATTGGCAGTTGGCCGGCGTGGTTCGGCAGCATGATGTCGAACATTTTTTCCATGCCGCGTTTGGCTACGCTGACTTTTTCCGGACGTTTGATAACGTTCAAGCCCCAGAAAGTGAAGAACATCGTCACTTGTTTGCCGTAAGCCGCCGCTCCGTTGGCGATGATGAAGGATGCCAAGGCTTTGTCCAAGTCACCGCTGAAGACGACCATCGTGGCGCCGTCTTTTGTTTCCTGCAGGACAGGTGCTTGTGCCGCTTGGGCTGCCAAGGCCGCTTGGTTGAAGCCGGTTAGTGCTGCAGGTGCTGCTGCGCCCGCTTTGCCTTTCGCCACGTGCGCGCGGACGATCTTGCCGTCGATTTCTTTCGAAAGCAGCGTGTTGCCGGTGTTCTTCGTCCAGGCAGCGATGTCCGCCAGGAAGCCGAAGTCGGATGCTTCGATGATCAGTTCCTGACCGTCGACCATCTTGTCCATGTTCTCTTTGACTTTCAGGATCGGACCCGGGCACTGCAGTCCGCAGGCATCTACTTGGATCGTGTTGCCAACTGGTTGGGCTGGCTTCGCGTGTGTCGGTTCCACATGCACCGCTTCTTCCGGCGCTTCTTCTTTATAATTTAAAACAGTGTTCGCTTGTTTGTAAGTTTTGTAGCCGCCGTCCAGGTTCTTGACGGTGAAGCCGTTCTGCATCAGGATGCGGGCTGCGTTGTAGCCGCGGTGGCCGACTTGGCAGAACACATGGATCGTTTTGTCTTTCGGCAATTCACTCATGCGCGCGCGGATATCGCCCAACGGAATCGTGTAGGCATTGCCCAGCACGCCGGTCGCCAACTCGAAGTCTTCGCGGACGTCCAGGAAGAACGCGCCGCTTGCGATCAGGCCGTCGACTTCATGCCACTGGAACGAATCGACTTTGCCTTCCAACAGGTTGGAAGCTGCGTAGCCTGCGATGTTGGCTGGATCTTTTGCGGATGAATACGGTGGTGCGTATGCCAATTCCAAATCCGGCAAATCGTAGACGGTCGCGCCCAATTTCATGGCTGTCGCGATCACGTCGACGCGTTTTTCCACGCCTTCCATCCCGACTGCCTGCACGCCCAGGATTTTGCCGTCCAGGCCGAACAACAATTTGATGTCCAATGGCGAAGCCCCTGGGTAATAACCGGCATGGGAGTTCGGATGAATGTGGACCACTTTATAGTCGGTGCCGCAACGTTTCAAGGTTTTCTCGCTGTTTCCGGCTGCCGCCACTGTCAATTCGAAGACTTTCGCCACGGAAGTTCCCATCGTGCCTTTGTAGCGGACATCCATGCCGTTCAGGTGGTCAGCCACCAAGCGTCCTTGACGGTTCGCTGGCCAAGCCAACGGAACAACAGTCGGGCTGCCGTTGACGAAGTCGGTCACTTCGATGACGTCCCCAACCGCGAAGATATCCGGATCGGATGTCTGCAGCTGGTCGTTCACGACGATCGCACCGCGGAAGCCTGTTTCCAGCTCGGCATCGGTCGCCAATTCGTTTTCCGGCGTCACGCCGATCGAAAGGATCGTCATGTCGGTGTCGAGGACTTTGCCGCTGTTCAAGCGGACTTTCGAACCATTCTCTTCGAAGGCTTTGACGCCGTCGCTCAAGATCAGGTTGACGTTATGCATATCGATATGCGCATGCACGGATTGCGCCATTTCGAAGTCGATCGGTGCCATGACCTGGTCGCTCATTTCCACCAAGGATACATGGATGCCCAGTTCCCACAGGTTTTCCATCATTTCCAAGCCAATGAAGCCGCCGCCGATGACCGTAGCGCGTTTGACTTGGTGCTCAGTGATGTAAGCTTTGATCTTGTCCATATCCGGGATGTTGCGCAAGGTGAAGACGTTTTGCGCTTCCTCGATGCCGGTGATGGCCGGTTTGATCGGCTTCGCGCCGGTCGAGATGATCAACTTGTCGTAGCTTTCTTCAGTTGTAGCGCCTGTTATAACGTGTTTCACCGTGATGGTCTTTTTGCCGCGGTTGATCTTCACGACTTCGCTGAAGTTCTTGATGCCGATGTTGAATTTCTTCGCCATGCCGCCGACAGTCTCCAACAACAAGTTATCGCGTTCTTGGATTACGCCGCCGATGTGGTATGGCAAGCCGCAGTTCGCGAAAGAAATGTATTCACCCTTTTCGAAGATGACGATTTCATCCTCTTCATTCAATCTTCTCAAGCGTGCCGCTGCAGTCGCTCCGCCGGCTACGCCGCCGATGATCACAATTTTACGTTTCATTCTATATAATCCTCATTTCACAAAGTTTATTGGTTTCGGTTATCTGCTGATAATAATACCCCGGTAGGTATAATTTGTAAAGGGAAATGTCTCGAGAATGTTAAAAAACTTTTGCACAAAGTCGTCGACGGCCCGTGGGTGCCGCGTTCTCCGACGACGCGGGCTCTCGTCGGAGGTGGGGTGCCGGTGACCCGCTCTCCTCCTGTTATCGGTCTCTCGCCGGAGCTGAGCGCAGATTCACACCCTGTCCTCCGGCGAACAAGGGCTCGTCGGAGGTGAAAGATTCGCGCTCGCACTAGCTCCGGCGAAGCAGACCCTAACGGGAGCTGGTGCTTTCCTCCGGTGAGCGAATGTTGGCCGGAGCTGGGCAAGGATTCACCCTCTGTTCTCCGTCGAACGAATCCTAATCGGAGGACAGGATCTCCACCTCGAACCAGCTCCGGCGAAGCAGACCCTAACAGGTGCTGGTGCTTTCCTCCGGTGAGCGCCTTTCTCAACGGAGTTGGGCTCTTCGGTATTCGTCTTCCTCCTGCAAGCGAATGCTAGCCGGAGCTGAGCGCGCGGACGGATACTGTCCTCCGGCGAACGATGGCTCCCCGGAGGTAAGAGATTTGCGCTCGCCCCTGCTCCGGCAAAACAAACCTTAACGGGAGCTGGTGCCTTCCTCCGGTGAGCGCCCTTCTCAACGGAGTTGAGCCCTTCGGTATTTGTCTTCCTCCTGCAAGCGAATGTTGGCCGGAGTTAAGCGCGGATTCGCACCCTGTCCTCCGTCGAACGGTGTTTAGTCGGAGGACAGGATTTCCACCTCGCACCTGCTCCGGCGAAGCAAACCCTTACGGGAGCTGGTGCCTTCCTCCGGTGAGCGCCCTTCTAACCGTAGTTGGGCTCTTCGGTATCCGTCTTCCTCCTGCAAGCGAATGTTGGCCGGAGCTACGCGCGGATTCGCACTCCGTCCTCCGTCGAACAAGGGCTCGCCGGAGGTACGGATTTCTCACTCTCGCCTGCTCCGGCAAAACAAACCCTAACGGGAGCTGGTGCCTTCCTCCGGTGAGCGCCTTTCTCAACGGAGTTGGGCTCTTCGGTATTCGTCTTCCTCCTGCAAGCAAATGTTGGCCGGAGCTGAACGTGTGATCTGACCCTGTCCTCCGTCGAACGAAGGCTCGCCGGAGGTACGACCTTTGCCCTCGCTCCTGCTCCGGCGAAGCAAACCCTAACAGGAGCTGGTGCTTTCCTCCGGTGAGCGCCCTTCTCGACGGAGTTGGGCCCTTCGGTATTCGTCTTCCTCCTGCAAGCGAATGTTGGCCGGAGCTAGGCATGCATTCGCAGCTTGTCCTCCTGCGAACAGCCTCTCGTCGGAGGACAGCACCTCCATCTCGCACTAGCTCCGGCGAAGACACCCCTTATAGGAGAACACTGTACTACAGCTAGACAAACAAAAAGGCAAGAACTCCGACGAGCCGCAGCTTCGTCGGAGTTCTTGCCCTTATACATAATGGCGTCCGTGGCATTTTCCCACAGCTTGATAGTTCTTGCAGAGAACCCGATAAATCCGATCCTTATTGTCCATCCCGCACCACTCGGCCATCCGCGGCGTCGTCACTTTCGCATCCGGAAAAAGCAGCCGGAACTCCTCGATATTGTGCAGAATCGTTTTCGTCGTCCGCCTCCTTTTTTTGCAAACCGGACAATAGACCGACTTGATCCCATCAAGGCGCACCGCCGAACCGCAATCCAGGCAAAACAACTCTTTCCGCAGCTTCGCGTAGTCGATTTCCGGCAACTCCTCGGCAAAATGGCGCGGATTGTGCATCCGGACCAACGCATCCGCCAGCCGCTGTTGCTCCGGCCCAATCGCTCCCTTCACCCGGAAATTCTGAAAATGACGCGGAATCTGCCCGGGAAGCAGGTATTCCTCAATTTTACGATTACTCAGCAAATTGAACTCGGGGTTGATGAAAACAACGAAGCCTTCAATCGGCATCTCGATCTTCAGCTCCGCAAGCAGCACCCCCAACCTTGCCATCGTCCGATTCAGCTGAAGCGACGGATTTTCCATCGTGGCACCACTTGGCTTCCGGAATGTCAGCGGCCCCCACAGATGATCCCCTTTGTGGTTTTTCGTTTCGTACACCAAAAGTTTATCGGGACAAATCACCAGCGTATCGATCTGAATCGAAACGCGATTGTGCCGCAACTGCAGATCATTCAGCACCAAACAGCGCGAATCCAACGCATCCGTGTGCACATCCAGCCCGCATTCGCCCCCGAATCCCCCATCCATATGCAACAAATAATACTGATCCCCCGGCCCCAATCTCATCCGTTTGGCCAACGCTTCATAAATGCAGAGCATCCGCGGCTTTTCGCGTTCCTTGTATGCCATTGTCTTTCCTCCTTCTGAATTCAACTGTCAACTGTAGTATCTGCATTCCATCGTAGTTGGCTTTTTTCATTCCTCCAGCGACTTCCGACGACGGATCCATTCGCCGAAGATGAGGTGCCGGTGATCCAGTGTTCTCCGATTACCGAGGACTGGCCGGAGCTGAGCGCAGATTCACACCCTGTCCTCCGGCGAACAAGGGCTCGTCGGAGGTGAAAGATTCGCGCTCGCACTAGCTCCGGCGAAGCAGACCCTAACGGGAGCTGGTGCTTTCCTCCGGTGAGCGAATGTTGGCCGGAGCTGGGCAAGGATTCACCCTCTGTTCTCCGTCGAACGAATCCTAATCGGAGGACAGGATCTCCACCTCGAACCAGCTCCGGCGAAGCAGACCCTAACAGGTGCTGGTGCTTTCCTCCGGTGAGCGCCCTTCTCGACGGAGTTGGGCTCTTCGGTATTCGTCTTCCTCCTGCAAGCGAATGTTGGCCGGAGCTAAGCGCGGATTCGCAGTCTGTCCTCCGGCGAACGAAGGCTCGTCGGAGGTGAAAGATTCGCGCTCGCCCCAGCTCCGGCGAAGCAAACCCTAACAGGTGCTGGTGCTTTCCTCCGGTGAGTGCCTTTCTCAACGGAGTTGGGCTCTTCGGTATTCATCTTCCTCCTGCGAGAGAATGTTGGCCGGAGCTAAGCGCGGATTCGCAGTCTGTCCTCCGGCGAACGAAGGCTCGTCGGAGGTGAAAGATTCGCGCTCGCCCCAGCTCCGGCGAAGCAAACCCTAACAGGTGCTGGTGCTTTCCTCCGGTGAGTGCCTTTCTCAACGGAGTTGGGCTCTTCGGTATTCATCTTCCTCCTGCGAGAGAATGTTAGCCGGAGCTAAGCGCGGATTCGCATACTGTCCTCCGGCGAACAACGGCTCCCCGAAGGTACGAATTTCTCCCGAGCACCAGCTCCGGCGAAGCAGACCCTAACAGGTGCTGGTGCCTTCCTCCGGTGAACGCTCTTTTCAACGGAGGTGCGGTTCCAACAATCTACTGTCCTCCGATTACCGAATGCTAGCCGTAGCTAAGCACGCAATCGCACCCTGTCCTCCGTCGAACGACCCCTAACAGGAGGTACGGACACCTTCCCCGCACCAGCTCCGGCATAGGCCGCGCTCATCGGAGCTGCGCGGCCGCAGAACACCCTGTCGCAATTCTGCGATTATTAGATGCCAAGCGCGCGGAACTTTGGTATACTTTGCTTAAGAAAGCAATCGTGAAAAGAAAGAAGGAAATACTATGTCATCAGCATTGATCGTATACGCAAGTTTGACAGGAAATACCGAAGAAATCGCCGATATCGTCGCAGACCAATTGGAAGCGTTGGGCGTGGATGTGGAAGTTAAGGAATGTACGCAAGTCGCACCGGAGGACTTTTTGGAATATGACATGAACATCATCGCGACCTACACATACGGAACGGACGGCGACCTGCCCGACGAATTCATGGACTTCTACGAAGAGATGGAAGACGTCGATTTCACAGGCAAAATCGCGGGTGTCGTCGGCTCCGGCGACACGTTCTATGAATTTTACTGCAAAGCAGTCGATGATTTCGAAGCGCAATTCAAGAAATTCGGCGCGACAATCGGCGCAGAAAATGTCAAAATCGATTTGAACGCCGAGGAAGAAGACATCGCCAACCTGCAGAAGTTCTCTGAAGCGATGGTAGCGGCGCTGAACAAATAAGCAACACCCTTCATTACCGCAATAACAAAAGCAAGAGTCGGCATTCGGGAATCCCTGGGTTGGCTCTTCTTTTTTCAAAACCAGAAAAACGTTTCCATTATACGCGGAAACCACAGAAACAAACGCATTTACTTAATATCGAGGGAGGAGGATCTACATGGACGTGGGGATGGAATATGAAATATTGATGCTCCAGTTAGGGTCTTTGGCGCGCAAGCTTTTCAACGCCGAGGAGAATCTTTCGAAATACCAAGAAGCGCTTGAAAAAGCCATCGCGAACTTGGAAAAGGAAAACCGCGACCTCGAACGTCTGCGCAATGACAGTTTTTCGAACACCTTGCTGAAACTATTCGGCAATTTCGACCGCCGCTATGACAAGGAATACCGGGAAATCATCAGCGCCAAAGTCGAATTTGACAAGGCCTACGCGATGAAGATTGCCGCCGCGCGCAGAGTCAAGGAAGTCGAAGCGGACATCGAGGAGAAAAAACTGCGGCTGCGCAACATCAAGGAAGACGTCCTGCGCAAACATCCGGACATGAACCAAGTCGTCAGCGAACGCCAGCAACAGATTCTGGCGCTGCAGCACGAATGGCGCGAAACCAACGAAGCCGAACAGGCCGGCCTGGCCGTGCTCGAATCCCTCTCGGACATCATCACCGGCCTCGACGCCGCCGATGCGATTTCGACCTGGGACCTGTTCACCGACAACAGTCTGATCCTCGATTTTCTGAAATATGATAAACTCGACGCCGCTGAAGCCTCGCTGCTGCATCTCGAACAGACCGTCTACACGTTTGCCCGTGAGCTGCGCGACCTGGATTTCGTCTTCCAAAGCGACCTCGAAACCATCTCCTCCACCCAGCGCGCCCTGGACATCTTCTTCGACAACCTCTTCTCCGATTGGGGAACGAAAGTTATCATTGAGAAGAATATCGAGAACCTGAAGAAGCTGCAGGACAGCACCGAAGATGTCATGGAAAGCTTAGCAGCAAAAAAACGCGAGCTGGAAACGACACTGGAAGTGTTGGCGATTGAGGATGATACAGCTGTTTGATAAATGTTAAGAACCGAGTGGTCTGAGGACCCTCGGTTCCTTTTTTTGGTTTGGTGCTTTCCTCCGGTGAGCGCCCCTCTCGCCGGAGTTGCGGTTCCGGTAATAGTCTCTTCTACTGCGAAAGAATGCTAGCCGGAGCTAGGGGTGTGGGTGGCACATTCTTCTCCGGGGAGCGCGGCCTTGTCGGAGCTGACGGTCGCTTACGGGCACCTGCTCCGGCGAAGACAACCCTTATCGGAGCTGGTGCCTTCCTCCGGCGAACGCGCCTCTCGCCGGAGTTGCGGTTGTCGGTAATAGTCTCTTCTACTGCGAGAGAATGTTTGCCGGAGCTGTGGGCTGGCCGGCACGCTCTTCTCCGGGGAGCGCACCCTTGTCGGAGCTGACGGACGCTTACGGGCACCTGCTCCGGCGAAGACAACACTTATCGGAGGTGGTGCCTTCCTCCGGGGAATGGGCCTCTCGCCGGAGTTGGGGTTCCGGTAATAGTCTCTTCTACTGCGGGAGACTGTTGGCCGGAGTTGGGTTGCCGGTAATAGTCTCTTCTACTGCGAAAGAATGCTGGCCGGAGCTGGCAGATCGGAGGCACGCTCTTCTTCGGGGAGCGCACCCTTGTCGGAGCTGACGGACCCCTTATGAACGCTAGCTCCGGCGAAAACAACCCTTATCGGAGTTGGCGGCCTGGTCGGAGAAACCGAAAAAATCCGGCAACCGGAGCGCAGAAGAGGCGCTGGTTGTCGGATGTTCGGGCGGGCATTGTTACGCGTGCGCCCTATTCATCATTTCCGATTGTTGCGTTGTATTTTTTCTTGCTTTGATACAGTGTGTAAAAGATGCCCAGCCAGGCGATCAGCAAAATCATGTCGATGAGGTTGCCGGAAAAGGCCGTCGAGAAGAGGTAGCGGATATCGGGGCCGGCGATGGTGCTCCAGGACAGGAGTTTGCCTTCCGCGACGGTGGCTGCGCCGGTTTCGTTGGCCAATCGGGTGATGTACGGCGCGAAGAAAGTGGCTGCGTACAGGAACAAGGGGGCGGAAAAGACGCCGTGGAAGATCATTCTGGCGAGGTTGGCATCGGTCAGCAGCAAGGCACCGATCACAAAGGACAGGTTGATGATGCCCGCAAACGGGAGGACGTTGTTGCCGGGAAGCACGATGGCGGTGAGGAGGAAGGCCGGGATCGTGATGATGACGGCCACCCAGAGTTCGTTGCGCCCCGCCAAAACGGGCCAATCCAGTCCGATGTAGACTTCCCTTCCGGAGAATTTCTTTTTCATGAAGGCCGAAATGGCTTCCGAAATCGGGGACAAGGCTTGTGAGAACAGCTTCGAAACCATCGGAAAGAGCGTCAGTGCTGTCGCCGCCTGGATCGCGAGTTGGAGAGCGCCCGCGAAACCGTAGCCGGCAGCCCATCCCAAAAGGAAGCCGATGATGGCACCCATGACTGAGTTTTCACCCAATATGCCGATTTTGACTTTCAGGATGTTTGCGTCGAGTGGTTTGTTGAAGAATGGGATTTTTTTGAGCAGTTCGTCGATCGGAAAGAGGATGGTGGCGATCAGTGTCACGAAATGTGGGACGGTGACGCCGGGGATTCCGGTCAGTTTTTCGACTTCGGGTCCCCACATGTCGCCTGCTTTCAGTTCGAGGATGATCTGGATCGCGGCGGCCAGAAAGCCCCAGCGGACGTTGCCGGTGATGTAGGAGACCATTACGGCTGTGAAGATTTTGTTCCAAACATTCCACATGTCGACGTTCAGTGTTTTGGTTTTGTTGAAGAACAGCATTATGATATTTATGCCGATTGTTACCGGGAACATCAGGAATGCGTAAGGCCAGGCCCAGGAGATGGAGGCCATCCCCGGCCAGCCGCCGTCGATCGCGGTCAGGCTTATTCCGGTGTTTTCTGCGAGTTTCTGGGCGGCGTCCCCCATCGATGCCATCATGTAATTGATGAGGATCGACATGCCTGTGAAAGCGATCCCCAGTGTCAATGCAGAATGGAAAGCTTGCGAAAATTTCATTTTCATGCTCAATCCGATGAGCAGCATCAGGAGCGGTACGAAGACTGCCGCGCCGAGATCGTTCAGAACGAAACTGATGGCTGATTGAAGTGTGTCCATTTTTTTCCTCCTTTGTTTGCGGGCTGAGAGTATTTTCTGCTTGTGGCGTTTGTTTTGGTGGTGCCTGTTTGGGTGATGTCTATTTTGGTGCTGTCTGTGTTGGTGGTGCCTGTGTCTGTATTGTATCAGAGGCATTGTGCACAATCTTTCCACGTTTTGGACAAATTTATTGAAGAAATTGTGGGAAAAGCCCACGCCGGCTACTCCGGGGGGGACGAGTTTCGTCGGAGGTGGGTTTCGTCGGAGGTGGGGCTTTCCTTCGGCGAACGGGCCTCTCGCCGGAGTTGGGATTCCGGTAATTGGATTTCCTCCTGCGGGAGATTGTTGGCCGGAGCTGAGGGCGGATGCGGAGACTGTCCTCCGACGAAAGAAGGCTCGTCGGAGGTGGCAATATCGTTTGCTCGCCTGCTCCGGCAAGGACAACCTTCATAGGAGCTAGTGCCTTCCTCCGGTGAGCGCCCTTCTCACCGGAGTTGAGGTTCCGGTAATCTGCTGTCCTACTGCGAGCGAATGCTGGCCGGAGCTGGGCGCGGATGCGGAGGCTGTCCTCCGACGAACGAGGGCTCGTCGGAGGTGGCAATATCGTTCGCTCGCCTGCTCCGGCGAAGGCAAACCTTATCGGAGGTGGTGCTTTCCTCCGGCGAACGGGCTTCTCGCCGGAGTTGCGGTTGCCGGTAATCTGCTGTCCTCCTGCGGGAGAATGCTGGACGGAGCTGGGGCGGGATGCGGAGGCTGTCCTCCGACGAACGAGGGCTCGGCGGAGGTGGCAATATCGTTCGCTCGCCTGCTCCGGCGAAGGCAAACCTTATCGGAGGTGGTGCCTTCCTCCGGGGAACGCCTTTCTCGCCGGAGTTGGGGTTCCGGTAATCTGCTGTCCTCCTGTGGGAGAATGTTGGCCGGAGCTGGGGGCGGATGCGGAGGCTGTCCTCCGACGAACGAGAGCTCGTCGGAGGTGGCAATATCGTTTGCTCGCCTGCTCCGGCAAGGACAACCTTCATAGGAGCTAGTGCCTTCCTCCGGTGAGCGCCCTTCTCACCGGAGTTGGGCTTCCGGTAATCTGCTTTCCTCCTGCGAGAGAATGTTGGCCGGAGCTGAGTGCGGATGCGGAGGCTGTCCTCCGACGAACGAGGGCTCGTCGGAGCTGGCAATATCGTTCGCTCGCCTGCTCCGGCGAAGACAAACCTTATCGGAGGTGGTGCCTTCCTCCGGGGAACGGGTCTCTCGCCGGAGTTGAGGTTCCGGTAATCTGCTGTCCTCCTGCGGGAGAATGTTTGCCGGAGGTGGGCGCGGATGCAGAGGCTGTCCTCCGACGAACGAGGGCTCGGCGGAGTTGGCAACATCGGCCGTTCGCCTGCTCCGGCGAGGACACCCCTTACGGGAGGTGGTGCTTTCGTCCGGCGAACGGGATCCTCGCCGGAGTTGAGGTTCCGGTAATCTGCTGTCCTCCTGTGGGAGAATGTTGGCCGGAGCTGGGCGCGGATGCGGAGGCTGTCCTCCGACGAACGAGGGCTCGGCGGAGGTGGCAATATCGTTCGCTCGCCTGCTCCGGCGAAGGCAAACCTTATCGGAGGTGGTGCCTTCCTCCGGGGAACGCCTTTCTCGCCGGAGTTGGGGTTCCGGTAATCTGCTGTCCTCCTGCGGGAGAATGTTGGCCGGAGCTGGGGGCGGATGCGGAGGCTGTCCTCCGACGAACGAGAGCTCGTCGGAGGTGACAATATCGTACACTCGCCTGCTCCGGCGAAGACAACCTTCATAGGAACTGGTGCCAGCTCCGGCGAAACCAGCACAACCCAAAGAAAAGCGGCACCCGCAATCGGATGCCGCTTTAATCGTTAATCCAAGTCTTCCCCATTCGTGGCAATAACCTTCTTGTACCAATGGAACGAGTCTTTGCGTTTGCGCTCGAGTGTGCCTTCGCCGGCGTTGTTTTTGTCGACGTAGATGAGGCCGTAGCGTTTGTCCATTTCGCCGGTGGAGGCGGAGATGATGTCGATCGGGGCCCATAGGGTGTAGCCGAGCAGTTCGACGCCGTCTTCGTCGACGGCTTTGACCATTTCGGCGATGTGGGCACGCAGGTAGTCGATGCGGTAAGCGTCGTGGATTTCGCCGTCTTCGAGTTTGTCGTAGGCGCCGAAGCCGTTTTCGACGATGAACATCGGCAATTGGTAACGATCGTAGAACCAGTTCAATGCGTAGCGTAAGCCGACTGGGTCAATCTGCCAGCCCCAATCGCTGGCTTTAACGAATGCGTTGCGCACAAGATGCTCAGACTCATCATAATCAAAGTGCGGATTCGGCTCGTTGTGCGCAACGCAGAAGGACATGTAGTAGGAGAAGCCGAGATAGTCGACTTTGCCTGCGAGCAGGTCCTTTTCGTCCTCTTCGGTGATGTCGAGGTCGAAGCCTTTGCGGGCGTAGAACTTCTTCATATAGGCCGGGTGGTAGCCGCGCACATGCACATCGGCGAACCAGTAGCGCTTCTGCATCGCCGCAGACGAGAAGAAGATATCCTCGGGCTTGCAGGTGGCCGGATAAATCGGGCACATCGCAATCATGCAGCCGATCTGGAAAGCCGGGTTGATGGTGTGGCCGATCTTGACGGCGCGGGCGCTGGCCACGAGCTCATAGTGAGCAGCCTGGTACATCAGTTGTTCGCAATCGTCCCCTTCTTCCAGCAGGATGCCACTATCCTGCAGCAGGTGGTGCGCCGATTTGTAGTTGGCTTGGTTGTTGATTTCATTGAACGTCATCCAGTAGGTGACTTTGTCTTTGTAGCGGGTGAAGCAGGCTTCCGCGAATCTTTCGAAGAAACCGATGCACTCCCTGTTGCGGAAACCGCCGTATGTTTTGACCAGGTGCCAGGGCATTTCAAAATGCGACAGCGTCACGACGGGCTCGATGCCGTGCTTGCGGCATTCGTCGAACAGGCCGTCATAGAAAGCCAGCCCCTCTTCGTTCGGCGTTGTTTCATCGCCATTCGGGAAAATGCGCGTCCAGGCGATCGATGTCCGGAAGCTCTTGAAGCCCATTTCCGCCATCAAAGCGATGTCTTCTTTGTAGTGGTGGTAGAAATCGATCGCTTCGTGGTTGGGATAGCTCTCCCCAGGGATGACCCCGTCCGTGACCCGTCGCGGCACCCCGTTGGCACCGGCCGTCATGACGTCGGCGACGCTGAGTCCTTTGCCTCCCGCTTGCCAGCCGCCTTCAACCTGATGGGCAGCTACTGCGCCACCCCATAAAAAGTTCTTTTGCATCATCTATATCCCCTCTTCAGCCAGTTTGGCCGCTTGTATTTTTTCCGCTTCTTCTTCCATTTCGGCATTGATGGCCGCTTTCGTGCTGGCCACAACGAACGGCAGATAGATGACCGTGCTGACCGCCAAGCAGATGGCACCGATGACGAGCGACATGATGTTGTTCGCGCCGGATCCCAGGAACGGGATCAGGAAGCCCGGCGTTGTCCAAGCGACGCTGTAGGCGATCGGCGGCATCAGCTGCAGCACGACCACGCTGACGTAGCCGATGATGTTGCAGACGATTGGCGCAAGAATGAACGGAATGATGTAGAGCGGGTTCATGACGATCGGCAAGCCGAAAATGATCGGTTCATTGATATTGAACAATCCTGGTGCCAAGGACATTTTCGCGATTGAGTATTGGGTTTTGTTTCTCTTTCCGACCAGGAAGATGGCGATGATCAGCCCCAGCGTCGCACCGGAACCGCCCATGTTCCCGAAAGCATCATTGATCGAACCCCAGTTGACCGGGTAAGGTGCTCCCCAGGCCGAACCGTTCTCTGCCACATACGCCAAATTTTCGTTGATCTGTTCGGTGAAGATGACCGAACGCAAGGCGCTCAATGTATTCGGACCGTGGATCCCCAGCACCCAAAGGAACTGTTGCACGAATACGAAAGTCAGAATCGTGCCCATCGAGCTGCCCAGAGAAGTCAGCGGCGCTTGGATCGTGTTGTAGATGAGCACTTGGATTCCGTCGGCGGTGATCTGCGCGAAGGCGAAATTCATGATGGCAGTCGCAACCAATGTGATGATGATCGGTATCAGCAAGTTGAATGATTTCGAAACTGCGGGTGGTACCATTTCCGGCATCGAGATGCGCAATTTTTTGTTTCTCCCTAATCTCGTCAGCAATTCGGCGACGAACAGGCCGACAAAGATGGCGACGAACAGGCCTTGTGCCTGGAAGTATGTTGTTGATAAGCCCATACCGCCGTCGATGAATTCTTTCGAGCCTGGGTAGAGGATGAAGTAGGCCGACAGCGAGGTGATGCCGCAAAGAACGCCGTCGCCGTCCATTTCGCCCGCCAATTGGTAAGCGACCAGGAATGCGATCAATAAGGACAGGATGTTGGTCGTTCCGTTGATGACGGAGCTGAGGATGGCTTGGTAATCGGTCAGATTGGGAATGAGTTCTCCTAAATTCAGCAGGCTTGCGATGAAGCCGCTTGGATCCAATAATACGTAGTTGATCAATAAGACCATCGAGCCGGCCATCGTCAGTGGGAACGACAAGGTAAAGGCATCGCGGACAGCCGCAACGTGGCGCTGGCCGTTCAATTTTGCAGCAAAGGGAACGAAAATGCGTTCCATGATTTCTTGGATTTTATCCATCTTATGTACTCCTCCATTTTGTGCAGATAGCTGTGTTACGCGGTGTTTCGGAAATTCCGGAAGGCGACGGGTGTAAACGCAATCATATTGTTGCATCAGTTTGGAAGTGGCCACTTCGTTTCTGCCTCACTGGAATAAATTTAGCATCGGTCTGTGTTGAATACAATGCTTCGGCGGCATTCGGAAAACGGTTTCGGCTTTTGTCATTTGTTGCGGAATTGTCACAAGGTGTGACAAGGTTGATGGATCGGGCTTTTGAGGTAGCCTTTTTGGGGAAATGGGGTTGGTCGGTGGGGGCGTTTTCCGATATAATGGGAGGAAAGGTCCGGTCGGCTGCTGCCGTAGGTCCAAGGTATTGCGAGAAAGGAAGGCGCTGCTAACGTGTTTACGATCAACAAAGTGAATAACCTGAACGAGCTGGAAAGGCTCGTGTATGAATACATTTTGCATCATCCAAAAGAACTGGCCGGCCTGAAGGTTAAGGATGTCGCCGAAGCGGTGAACGTCTCCTCCTCCACCGTCATGCGCTTCTGCAAAAAGATGGACTGTAGTGGCTTTTCCGAATTCAAATACCAGTACCAGCACTACTTGGCGCAGGATGTTGCTGTGGAACAGAAGGATGACGAACTGGAGTACCTGTTGGAATTCTTCTCTTCGGTGTCGCAGGATGGGATCGAGGAGAGCATGACGGCGGTGCTGGATCGATTCATCGGCTGCGAGGACAAAATTCTGCTTGGAAATGCGGGGCTGCAAGGCCAGCTTGTGCAGTACGCTTCCTATCTGCTGAACGCGGCCGGGATGGCGACGCGCTATTTCACTGATGATTCTTTCCGGTTGCGGAACTTGGCGGATGCTGGCGACAGCGGCGCCATCCTGTACTTTTCAGTGCAAAAGGACGAGGAGCTGGCTCTGAACAAACTTTGCGCAGCGAAAGCACTGGGTTACCGGATCTTCGTCGTGTCGAACTACGAAAATGTGCAAGTGCACAAGATCGCCGACGATATCCTCACGTACCATGTGCCTATGCGGGACGGTGTCGGGAGTTCGTCACAGTTGCCGGTGCTGTATTACGTCGAGGCGCTGGCGCGGCGGTATGGGGAAGTGGCTGTGCGGTAGGGTTTGGGTTTGGGTGTCGGTCGGGTTGCCGGAGGAGAGCGGCAGGCGCGGCGCTCTCCTCCGGCGAAGGGCCACTAACCGGAGGACGACGGTATGCTGCGGCATCCAACTACGGCGAGCACGTCTTCGTCGGAGCACATGACTGATATGCGGGCCGAACTCCGGCGAAGCCTGCGTTCGCCGGAGGAAACCGCGGATTGCCTAGTGGCCGGAGCTGAGCGGCAGGCGCGGCGCTCTCCTCCGGCGAAGGGCCACTAACCGGAGGACGACGGTATCCTGCGGCATCCAACTACGGCGAGCACGTCTTCATCGGAGCACAAGACCTGATATGCGGGCCGAACTCCGGCGAAGCCTGCGTTCGCCGGAGGAAACCGCGGATTGCTCGCTGGCCGGAGGTGAGCGGCAAGCGCGGCGCTCTTCTTCGGCGAGGGGCCGCTAACCGGAGGACGACGGTATCCTGCGGCATCCAACTACGGCGAGCCCGGCTTCGTCGGAGCACATGACTGATATGCGGGCCGAACTCCGGCGAAGCCTGCGTTCACCGGAGGAAACAGCGGATTGCTCGCTGGCCGGAGCTGAGCGGCAGGCGCGGCGCTCTCCTCCGGCGAAGATCCACTAACCGGAGGACGACGGTATCCTGCGGCATCCAACTACGGCGAGCACGTCTTCATCGGAGCACAAGACCTGATATGTGGCCGAACTCCGGCGAAGCCTGCGTTCGCCGGAGGAAACCGCGGATTGCTCGCTGGCCGGAGGTGCGCGGCAGGCGCGGCGCTCTCCTCCGGCGAAGGGCCGCTAACCGGAGGACGACGGTATCCTGCGGCATCCAACTACGGCGAGCCCGGCTTCGTCGGAGCACATGACTGATATGCGGGCCGAACTCCGGCGAAGCCTGCGTTCGCCGGAGGAAACCGCGGATTGCTCGCTGGCCGGAGGTGAGCGGCAGGCGCGGCGCTCTCCTCCGGCGAAGGGCCGCTAACCGGAGGACGACGGTATCCTGCGGCATCCAACTACGGCGAGCACGTCTTCGTCGGAGCACAAGACCTGATATGTGGCCGAACTTCGGCGAAGCCTGCGTTCACCGGAGGAAACAGCGGATTGCCTAGTGGCCGGAGCTGAGCGGCAGGCGCGGTGCTTTCCTCCGGCGAGGATCCACTAGCCGGAGGACGACGGTATGCCACGGCATCCAACTACGGCGAGCACGTCTTCATCGGAGCACAAGACCTGATATGTGGCCGAACTACGGCGAAGCCTGCGTTCACCGGAGGAAACAGCGGATCGCCTAGTGGCCGGATTCTCCCCGCCAACATATTTTTGGCGGACCATCTTGACTCACCGCATTAATTCAATCCCTATGTAAATAGGCTGCCCCATTTTCAGGGCAGCCTTTATCCATTTTTCTGTTTTCTTTCATAGAGCATATTCGCCAGTATTTCGATCAGCGCGGTGGCAGGTACTTGCGAGGTCGTATCGACGACTTCCGACAGACCCTTGTACGAGAGGTAGTACGGCAAGGTGACGTCCGCGTACTTTGATAATAGGCTGGTCTCGCTGACTGTGACTACGATAGTTGGGCAATCGCTTTTTTTGAATGATTCAACTATGCGGATGACTTCTTCCCGCTCACCGGAAATTGAAAACGCCAGCGCAACCATATTATTTTTCGGCAAATCTACGCTGTAGTAAGGATCATCGATGCACAAGGAAAATTTCTTCAGCGACGACAAGCGGCGCGCGGCATAGCGGGCTGTAATCCCGGAATTGCCGATTCCGATGCAGATGATCTGCACATCCTCCGAAAGGATATCCAAAGCTTTTTCGAGTCTTGCTTTGTAGAGCGGCTGTTCGAATTTCTGGATGCAATCGATGATTTCCGAAACGTTGTTGTTCGGGACGTTCGACTGTTTTTTCAGCGTGTTCTTGAGCGTGTATTTCAATTCCTTGTAGCCGGCGAACCCGCACTTTTGGCAGAACCGCAAAATCGAAGCGGTCGACACGCCCGCATATTCCGACAGCTCGCGGATCGTCATGTAAACGACAAGCTGCTCGTTCTGGGAAATGCATTCGTATATTTTGAAGTCCGTAGGGTTGAAACTACGGATGATTTCTGAGTTGAAGATGGTGAAGACCTCCTTTGTGTTCGGTAGCATGGGGTTGTCTGCGCAGTTTTTATGCTCACAGTCAATTCGGCAAATGATGCTGTCTGTATCGATTATAGCTCAATTTATGATGATTTCACAAACTCATAGGAGTCCGAATTCAGCCTACCTCCTGTGGCGGCCAGCAAGTCAAAATCCGTGCTTTCCTGCGTGATTCCGAGCTCTGCCAAAATTGGAGCATAATCCTTGCGATTCCTGTCGGGCAGCCTTCGTGCAAAAGTACTGAATAAAAAGTTTGATTCGTATTCTTTCCCGATTTCAGGGAACGTCGGATGCAGATGGTAGCCATCTTTCAACGCGGCATATAAGCCGTTAGCTTCATCTGAAATATTATATGTGAATGCATAGACGCTTGTGTCTCTCAAAACTAGATCGCCAATGTGATACCACTGGCTTGTCCGTGCATTTTGCCATAGTAAGCACAGTTTATTTGCCATCGTAATCCCCTCCTCGGGTCAGATATATTAACTGTTCCTGAATAAAATGTACGCTTATTACTGTACATACTCTACATCGGTATTCGAATTATAGTACGATTGGCTTTGTGGTACGATATTGTGGCCGTGGGTGCGGCTACTATTCTTCAGTCACTCTACATTACTCTACATACTATATATATTGACGTTAGAACTATATAGTATGGGGCGTTCGTTAGTGACTCTGTTGATTGTTTTTCAATTCTTGTGTTTTCGCAAAATAATAATAGGCTTCCGGACTGAACTTTTTGATTTTTGCCATCTTTTTGAATAACGGTGCACCTACCAATTCCGGTAACGGTACCAGTGGATCAAACTTTTCGATAGTCTCGCGATCATTTTTCAATAGTAATGCCAAGTATGCTGCCTTGGAGGCACTGACAACTGCCTCTTCAACAATGTAATTCCGGCTGATGATATGAGATTTGATTCTTCTTACACCATCTTCCAATTGCAGGAACAGTTCTTTTTCCAGACTTCCTCTGCCTCCAATGATAATGGCGGTGTTGAAAATATCATCCAGTACATCTTCGTAATTCATAGCACTCAGCTGTCGGTATTTCAGTTCTTGGTGCGCGCATCGCATGAAGGTTTCTTTTACTCCTGAAATAGCAGTCAACTGATCAAAAAGGCTCTCAATATCAAAGAGTTGTTTGATTATCTCCATCTCTTTTCCTTTATTATAAGGAATTCCTGTAGAATTTGGAGCAAAAGCTGTCAGCTTATCCCCTAATATATCAGCTATCCCCGGTACTTGAACATATACATTTGGCGGTACTGTATCAACAAACGGACAAACAATCGCCAGAGTATCGAGATGGCTATAGGGATTCTCTTCAAAAAGTACGTCCAACAAAACATATACCTCAGACTGATCAAATGGCGACTCATAGTACAATTTGAAATGCGCTTTTGGAATTGCGCTAACATGCCTTTTTTGTTCTTCAAACCGCGTAAAAACTGATTTATCCACTATATTCTTCAACACTTCTTCCAGAGCATCTATAGAGACTTCTTCCGGCACGATAATATCAATATCGATTGAGAACCGCTTTACCTCTTGGAGCAACAGCAGCAAACTCGTACCGCCCTTAAAAATAAACGGTAACTTCGACTCGGCTAGGTTTTCCAAAATCAAAAATGCATGGGTAACCTTATCAAACAGATTGCGGTCGAGATTGCCGTAGTGTTTGTTCAATTCCAGATACCAATCCGCTGTCAAACTTTTATCAGTTATCATGTGTCAGAGCATCTCGCTTTCCTTTAATCCAAATGAAGCTAGTTTTTTTTCGATGTGCCTCTTTTTTGCATAACGTAGTAAGGTTGAGTAATTTATGTTGTATTTCCCAAGTATATTGGTGATTACTGTTTTTGATTCGGATAAACCAATAGGCAATATAATGGGCTCATTGACAATGAGATCGACTAATAATTTTTCCAGCTTAGGAAGATGATAATTTCCTTGAATTCGATTCAACGGGGCATCTACATACAGTCGATTAACGATGATATTCTCCTCCCGAGGTGATATGTAAAGGTTGTAAACCTCTCGATCCGGACTAAGATATACATTTGTGTACCGTTCTTTCACAAAATGAAAAACAGACTCCAACGCATCAACATCCACTTCCAAAATGATATTATTGGATTGATACATATGCCCTGTAAAATTTGCCAACCATTCCGTAGGATATACAGAAAAATTGACATAAGGATACTTTTCTTGGATCTGTTGTGCCAGCTTCTTCATCTTTTCAGTCGGCTCCGGCAGGAAGGCCTTCTTCTCCTGCAAAGCATACAGTCCTCTTTTAGGGGTATAAATAACATTGGCCTGCTTCAAATGATAAATACGCCAACGCAACGTATTAGCTTTTAAGTCCGGCTCAAACGCCCGATAAAATTCCAAGAGTTGTTTCGTCGAAACCGGCTGATTCTTCTTAAGATAGTTCATCAATTCTGATAGTCTCAGAGCAGTAGACATTGAAATCCCCCCTTTTATCTAACATTTGGGTCAAAAATCAATATTGACCCGTTTGTTTGATTTCATTATAACCCAACAATTGGGTCAAAACAAAAATTTGACCCAATTGTTTGAATATCTATCTGTTAGTAGTTACTAGGGTTTTCCGGTGAGTGTCCTTCTCACCGGAGTTGCGGTTGCCGATAATGATTGTCCTCCTGTGGGAGAATGCTTGCCGGAGCTGGGCGCGGATGCGGATGCTGTCCTCCGACGAACTAGGGCTCGTAGGAGGTGGCAACGTCGGCTGCTCGCCTGCTCCGGCGAGGATAACCCTTACGGGAGCTAGGGCTTTCCTCCGGGGAACGGGCTTCTCGACGGAGTTGCGGTTGCCGGTAATCATTTTCCTCCTGCGAGCGAATGCTTGCCGGAGCTGGCAGATTGGAAGCATGCTCTTCTACGGTGAGCGCGGCCTTGTCGGAGCTGACGGTCGCTTACCGGCCCCAGCTCCGGCGAAGGTAAACCTTATCGGAGCTGGGGCTTTCCTCCGGCGAACGGGCTTCTCGCCGGAGTTGCGGTTGCCGGTAATAATTTTCCTCCTGTGGGAGAATGTTGGCCGGAGCTGACAGATTGGAAGCATGCTCTTCTTCGACGAGCACGGCCTTGTCGGAGCTGCCGGTCGCTTACGGGCGCCTGCTCCGGCGAGGACACCCCTTACGGGAGGTGGTGCTTTCCTCCGGGGAACGGGCTTCTCACCGGAGGTGGGTTGCCGGTATTAGTCTCTCCTCCTGCGGGAGAATGCTGGCCGGAGCTGGCAGCTATGCGGCACGCTCTGCTACGGGGAGCGCGGCCTTATCGGAGCTGACGCACGCTTACGAGCACCTGCTCCGGCGAAGCCAGCTCTTATCGGAGGAGCTGGATTTTGCCCCTGTCGCTGGCACAATCCTATTTGCTTAACAAATTTGTTTATTTTATGAAAAGATATTGCATTTTCGGCATACCTATGAGAATATAGTACATGTAATCGATTTTATATCAATTACAGGAGCCCTTGTGGTTCCAGCTTCTGTTTAATCCCCCCAAGGTTAAATAGACAAAGCTCAGCTTCGGCTGAGTTTTTTTGCGTTCCGGGGTCAATATCGCACAAATATAAGGGAAACTTATCTATTCTCTAGAGGTAAGTTGTGCTATGATAGTTCCATTACGTTTATATGCTTAGGAGTGAATACACAATGGTATTACCGAATTTTGAAGAAAATCTGCAAAAATACGCCAAATTGTTGGTTTCGAAAGGGATCAATGTGCAAAAAGGCCACACGATCGTCATCACCGTCGACGTCGAGCAAGCACCGTTCGCGCGTCTGTTGACGAAGGAAGCCTACGAACTGGGCGCCGAAGAAGTCATCGTCAAGTGGACCGACGATTTCGTCACCCGCGAAACGTATCTGCACACGTCCGAGGAACGCATGACGAACGTTCCGCAGTATAAGATTGATGAAAGTCTCGACATGATTGAAAAGAAAGCCAGCCGCCTTTCGGTACGCTCGGCCGATCCGGATGCGCTGAACGGCGTCGACGGCAAGAAGTTGGCTGCCGTGCAAAAGGCTAATAACGTCGCCTTCGATGCGCAACGCACCGCGACCCAAGCCAACAAAGTCAGCTGGACCGTCGCTGCCGCTGCCGGAACGAAATGGGCGGCGAAAGTCTTCCCTGATCTGGCGACCGAAGAGGAACAAGTCGACGCCTTGTGGAACGAAATCTTCAAAACTTGCCGCGTCTACGAAGCCGATCCTGTGGCGGCCTGGGATGCGCATGAAGCGCGCCTGCTGTCGAAAGCTGATGTGCTGAACGCCGAGCAATTCGACGCGCTGCATTACACAGCCGCGAACGGCACCGATCTGACGGTCGGTATGCCACAAAACCACATCTGGGAAAGCGCCGGAAGTGTGAACGCGCAGAACGAGAAGTTCATTGCCAACATGCCGACCGAGGAAGTCTTCAGCGCGCCTGATTTCCGCCGCATCGACGGTGTCGTGAAATCGACGAAGCCGCTGAGCTACGCCGGCAACATCATCGACGGGATGACGTTCCGCTTCGAGAACGGCCAAGTGACCGAAGTCTCCGCTGAAAAAGGCGAAGAAACGATCCGCCGTCTGGTCGAAGAAAACGACGGCGGACGCAGCCTCGGCGAAGTCGCCTTGGTTCCGGATCCGTCTCCGATCTCGCAATCCGGCATCGTCTTCTTCAACACCCTGTTCGACGAAAATGCCTCGAACCACTTGGCGCTGGGCTCCGCTTACGCATCGAGTGTTGTCGGCGGTACGGAAATGACCCAAGAAGAGCTGGCTGCAGCCGGCCTGAACCGCTCGACTACGCACGTGGACTTCATGATTGGGTCCGCAGATATGAACATCGACGGGATCCGCAAGGACGGATCCGTTATGCCGATCTTCCGCAATGGGGATTGGGCGTTTTAAGAGTTAGTTGTTAGTTTGGTTGGTTGGCCTCCCGGGGACGGGAGGCTTTTTGTGTTTTGGGGCGGCTTCGCCGGAGCTGGCGGCTGGATGGGTGCGTCAGCTCCGACAAGGGTACGCTCACAGAAGAAGAGCGTATCGCTGATGTCTCAGCTCCGGCTAACATTCCTTCACAGGAGAAGGACTATTACCGGAAACCCCAACTCCGGCGAGCGGCCCGCTCGCCGGAGGAAAGCACCAGCTCCGATAAGGATTGGCTTCGCCGGAGGTAATGGCACCGTTTTCTCATTATTAAGAATTCGTAACGGTACGGTACTTTTCTTTAGTTCTGATTTTGGATGGGCTATAATGTGGGTAGATAGTCAGACAAGTCTTCACGAAAGCAGGGTGTTTACCGTGATTGATCGAAAGAAAACAATGGAGCAGCTCGAGGAGGTTTCGCATGCGGTGGAACCGGAAAAGCCGTCCAGCATGAGTTGGCTGTATATTTTCGGGGCAGTCATATTGATTTTTGGCCTTACTCTGCTCTTCCAGCAGATGAGCGGCACATCGAACGGCGAAGTCCGGCCGGCCGACATCGAAAGTCTGCAGGCGGAAATCGTTGAGCTTAAGGGTACGGTTTCGGATTTGGAAGAACGTATTGACGCATTAGAAAATGAATGAGATCAGAGTGTGATGAATCCCGGGTAGAAATCGAGCACTAAGAGGACTAACACTAAACGGACGCTTTTTGTCCGTGTGTGATAGTCAGCTTAGGCACAGATTTCTGGGAGTCAGAACACGTTTTAGAGGGCAGCTGCTTGGCTACCCTTTTTTGTGCTTTTCGCATTTCAGTGACTCGCGGGAATTTTTTTCGGATGGGTATGGAAATTGCACGCAATAAGTGATACAATGGATAGTGTTCTGTTGGTCCTATAGCTCAGCGGATAGAGCACTCGTTTCCTAAACGAGGTGTCGGAAGTTCAATTCTTCTTAGGACCGTCATATAAAACAAAAAAGCGAACTTCCGACAATTTTATCAATTTGTCGGAAGTTCGTTTTTTCTTGGCGTTGATTTTTTTAGCATTCCAGGTTGGTTGTCGGAAGTTGAACATACCTTTCTTTTCGAATCGCCGACTAATATAGGCATTGTCGACTGTTCGGCGTCCTTCGTTTTGCGTTCAGCAAACTGATTCGGTCGGTGTCGGCTGTTCGGTATTCTTCACTTCTCGTTCAGTCAACACATCGCGCGGGCGTCGGCTGTTCGGTATTCTTCACTTCTCGTTCAGTCAACACATCGCGCGGACGTCGGCTGTTCGGCGTTCTTCGCTTCTCGTTCAGTCAACACATCGCCCGGGCGTCGGCTGTTCGGTATTCTTCACTTCTCGTTCAGTCAACACATCGCGCGGGCGTCGACTGTTCGGCGTTCTCTACTTTGCGTTCGACCGACACCAACCAAAAATAGAAAGATCGGAGCCCTCTCGTGAAGGGGTATCCGATCTTTTTGCGTATTCTTTTTTGTCTTTCGGTATCCTATTTTGCCTTGAAATAGTATCTCCGGCTCTGGAAGTCGCCTTTGATGATCGGATCGACGTAGAAGCCGCTGTGCATCAGCTCGGTGGCGCTGAATGTCGCATCTAGCTCGTCACAATGATACACACGTTCCGGATCCAGTCCGCGCAGCTTGATGATATCGAGCGGCGGCGCCGCTTGAGCGAGTACGCTGTAGTAGTACAACAGGCATTCCGATTGATCCTCGGAAACGAAGGCCCAGATCGTCTGGTTTTTCTCGAACGGGCTGCGCAGACGGTGGAAGCTGCCGTACTGCACAAGCCGGCGGTACTGTTTGTAATCGGTCACTTGCCGGCGGATGATCTGTTTTTCTTCCTCCGTCAGTGTCGTCGGATCGAGTTCGTAACCGAGGACGCCGGCCATCGCGACATCGCCGCGCATCGCCAGCGATGTGATGCGGTGGGTCTGGTGGTTCGGGACGGCCGACACGTGCGCGCCCATCGCCGAAATCGGGTAAACAAGGCTCGTGCCGTACTGGATCTGCAGCCGCTGGACGGCATCGGTGTTGTCGCTGGTCCAGCTCTGCGGCATGTAGTAAAGGATGCCCGGATCGAAGCGTCCACCGCCGCCGGAGCAGCCTTCGAAGAGGATTTCCGGATAAGCCTGCACCAGTTCCTCCATCATGGCGTATAGCCCGAGCACATAGCGGTGGGCTGTTTCGCCTTGGCGGTGCTTCGGCAGCGCGCCGCTGTGGACTTCCGTCAAGTAACGGTTCATGTCCCATTTGATGTAATCGATCGGCACCTGCTCCAGGATGGCGCGCATCTGGCCGATGATTCCGTCCCTGACTTCTTTGCGGCTGTAATCAAGCACCAGCTGGTCGCGGCTCAGCGTCCGCTCGCGGCCCGGAATCTGCAGCGCCCAATCCGGATGCGCCGTGAACAGTTCGCTCACTTCGGAAATCATTTCCGGTTCGAACCAGAGGCCGAACTGCATCCCCTTGCCGTGCGCATAATCGGCGATGCCTTTGAGCCCTTCCGGCAGCTTCTCCCGGTTCTCGGTCCAGTCCCCCAGCGAGCGCCGGTCGTTGGAGCGCGTCCCGAACCAGCCGTCGTCGAGCACGAACAATTCGATGCCCAGCTCGGCGGATTCATCGATGATGGCGCGGATCTTTTCGCCGGTGAAATCGAAATAAGTCGCTTCCCAATTGTTGATCAGGATCGGACGCTCTTTTTTGCGGTGGTGCCCTCTTGACAGGTTTTCCCGGAACAGCGTGTGGAATGTCTGCGACATCCCGTTCAGGCCTTCCTCCGAATAGACCATCAGCGCTTCCGGCGTCTGGAACGTGTCCTCCGGCTGCAGTTCCCAGGAGAAGCCGCTCGGATTGATGCCCAGCGCCACGCGGATCTGGCCGTACTGGTCCATTTCGACCAGCTCTTCGTGGTTGCCGCTGTAGATCAGGCTGAAGCCGATCGCGGCGCCTTTGTCTTCGGTGCAGTTCGGCTCGGCGAGCGCCACGAAAGGATTTTGCTGATGGCTGCTCGTCCCGCGTTTGCTGTCGAAGATCTTGATGCCCTTCGTGACCGGTTCGCGGACGATGCTGCGCTCCTGTCCCCAGGAACCGTTCAGATGCAACAGATCCCATTCCTGATACGGCAGATCGATGCTCAGACTGGCCGCTTTCTCCAGCTGCACAGCTTCGGCGCTGTGGTTCGTGATGGTCGCGGAACGCGCAATCACTGGATAGTCGGCAAAAATCGTATAGGCCAACCGCACCGTCACCTGCGCTTTTTCGTCGGCGAGCTCGATGAACAGCGTCTCGGCTTCGGCCTCCTCGCTAACATATGTGGCCGGCAAGCCGGTCAGCGCCGGTTTGCCCTTTTCCATCGAAAAGCCGGCGTAGCGCAGATCCAAAGTCGGATCGCCGTCCGCCAGTGTCGCCGCAATGGCCGTGCTGCGGAAATCGCCGTTGCCATAGGTCGGATACTCATGCGGAATCGTGTCGCGCGAGTAATTCCGGTCGGTGACACCCTGGAAATTGGTCGAAAACGAGCGCTCCAGCCGCGGATAACGGCGGCCGCCCTGGTAGGAATCGATGCGTTTGCCGAAATAAAGATGCGACAAAATCGCCTTTTCCTCGACGCCGAACACGTAACTGATCGCCTGATTCTGCAGATGGAACTGCTGTTTTGTTTCATTATAGTGAATGTACTGCATCATAACTCTCCTTTATTAACCTTTTTTCGCCTGCACATCCAGCTTCGCGTGGGTCCCGGCAACTGCCCATTCACCCGACAAACTCTCGAAGCAGACCGATTGTTGGGACTCATCCGGGAAGATCCGACTGGAGGCAACGACCAGCCCGTCCTCCAGGAACAGTTCGATAGAGCTGCGGTCCAGATACAGCGCCAGCTCGATCTCGGAAAGGTCGCCTTGCCAAAGCAGACGCTTGGTTCCGTATGCTTCCCCAACCGGCAACCCGGATTTTTCGCGGTCCAGCCAGACTTCGCCTTTATCGGAATCCAGCAGCACACGGGTATAGCGGGTTCTTTCCTCATTGCTGTACAGGTCGAGGACAAGCTGGCCGGCTGCCGTGTTTTTGCAGCGCAGCTTGAGCACGTGCCCGAATCCGATGGCGAGCTGATGCGTGTTTGCATCCGGATCGAGTCGGACGGACAGCACTTTTTCTTCGGTTTCATAGGCTGCCAGTTCGCGGATCGGCCGTTGTTTCAGGCGTCCGTCTTCGAAGCGCAGTTCGCGCGGCAGCAGCAGGCAGCCGCAGTAGCCGTACGCTTCGGTCGGATAGGCGATTTCGGGCAGGCCCATCCAGCCGCTCAGGATCCGGCGCCCGTCCGGCAAGGCCGTCGTCTGGGTGGCATAGATGTCGAAGCCGCGGTCCAATTCGATGAAGCCGCCTTGTTCATGCAGCGACAAGTTCGTTTTGTCGAGGCGGCCGCCGACCAGATAGCCGGTCTGGTAGATGTTCTCGAAACGGTTCTGCTGGGGCGGCAGGCCTTGCGGCGAAAACAGCAGGATGCCCTTCCCGTCCAGTTCGAAGTAGTCCGGGCATTCCCACATGTAGCCGAAATCCTGGTGCCGATCCATGCCGACTTCCCCGAGCACGCGCCAACTTGTGGTGCCGTTTTCCGAGTAGAGCACCAGCGCCGCGCCGGTCAGTTCGGTCCTTTGGGCGCCGATGACGGCAAAGTAGCCTTCTTCTGTTTTCCAGATTTTCGGATCGCGGAAATGATCCGTGTAGCCCGGAACGGTCCCGGTGATGGCCGGCGTTTCGGCCTTCTTGATCACGCCGTCGCGGTCCATCGTGGCCAGCAGTTGGTAAGGCGTCCGTTGCCACTCTTCGTTGCGCGTATTGCCTGTGTAAAACATCAGCAACTCGTCGCCATTGTCCCAGGCGCTGCCGGAATAGGCACCGTGCGTTTCGAACAGCGTGTCCGGCTCGATGCCGGGGCCCAGGCTCTCCCAGCTGATAAGATCTTCCGAAATGAGATGGTGCCAGGCTTGGTACCACAATTTCGGGTTCTCCTGGTACTTGAACGGTGTCCATTGGTAAAAGAGATGGTATTTCCCGTCGAAGTAGCTGAAACCGTTCGGGTCGTTCAAATAACCGGAAGGCGCCTCGGTATGGAACAATTGCCGGAACGGGCTCTTGTCGGCGCGCGCGATTGCTTCATTTTTAATCTGTTGGGGTATTTCTTGGTATGATGTGTAATAATGCTCGTCGGTTACGCCCAATTGGTTGATCAATGTGCTTACACCTCGATTTCTTGATCACTGATGATCGGTTCGGTTGCTTGCTTTCTGATCGCGGCCTTGCCCCAGACATAAGTCAGTGCGCAGCCCAATGTGACGGCGATCAGATGGGCGACGACGAAATGCAGGTAGCCGTTGTTGGCCGGATCGACGATGGTGAAGCCGGGCACGCCGGTCGTGCCGTAGCCGACAGCCGTCAGTTTCGTCAAATAGGCGTAGCCGCCGCTGATGGCGCCCGCGATACAGCCGGCGATCAACGGGAATTTGTATTTCACGGTCACCCCGAACAAAGCCGGTTCGGAAATGCCGAAGAGGACGGAAGTGAACGCGGAAATCGATACTTCACGCACTTTTTTGTCGTGTCTGTTCAGCAGCATGTAGCCAAGCACCGCGCCGCCTTGTCCCAATAATGCGACGGACATCAGCGGGTTCAGGAAGTCGCGCCCTGTGTTGGCAATCAATTGGCTTTCGATTGCGCCGAATGTATGGTGCAAGCCGCTGATGACGATCAGTTGCTGCACGCCGGCAAACAGCATGTAACCGAAGATGCCCAGATGCTCGGTTGCCCACAAGAGGCTGTTGGTCAAGCCGTTGCCCAACTCTCTGCCCAACGGTCCGATGATCGTGAACAGCAGCAGTGAAGAAATCAGGATCGTCAGCATCGGTGTCATGACAAAAGTGATGATGTCCGGCAAGATTTTGTTGAAGAAACGGTCCAACCAAGCGACCACGAATCCGATCATCAAAGCGATGATGATGCCGCCCTGGAAACCGACCAAATCGACCGAAAGGCCCAACAGTTTGACGGTTTCCGGCTCGAGGTTGCCGGAAGCGACTGTGAAGGCATCCGCCAAATTCGGATGCACCATTACCGCACCGATTGCCAGCCCTAGAGCGGCCCGGCCGCCGAAGCGTTTTGTTGACGAATACGCGACGATCATCGGCAGGAAGGCGAAGATGCCGGATGAAGCGATCGAGATGATCCGGTTCAGACCCGCGATCGCAGGTACCATTTCCACGATTGATCTCGGACCGAACAGGCCTTTTGTCGACAGCAAGGAGCTGAGTCCCATCAACAGCGCCGCTGCCAGGATCGATGGCATGATTTCGATGAATACATCGGAAATGGCTTTGATGAAACGCTGGAACGGGTTCTGTTTCTGCTGGGAAACGGTTTGGCGCAATTCATCGCCGGTCTTGTTGCCGGTGTAGACGACAAATTCGTCGTAGATGTTATTGACCAGGCCGGCACCGAAGACGACCTGCAGCTGATCGCCCGCCACGAAGGCTCCTTTGACGTGCTCTATATTTTCAATCTGATCCATTTTGGCTAACGTGTTGTCTTTCAATACCAGACGCAACCGTGTCGCGCAGTGCGTCACAAACAGAATGTTATCTTGACCGCCGACGTTTTCAACCAAGGCTTTAGAGATAGCTTCATACTTTTTGGACATTTTTTATTCCTCCTTTTGTTGTGCCTTCATTTTATTAGGAAAACGTTCTTAAATAAATGGTATAATGTAGACAAACTATCTCGTTTTGTGGAAAGGTGAATGGCTATGCGTTATTTCTTCAATAATCATAATGACAATGACTACATGTTCCTTTACACGGTCGGCTACGAGGAAACTCAATCCGGACACACATACGGCCCCACCACCAGAAGTGGTTATATGTTGCACTATGTCCATTCCGGCAAAGGCACCTTCTGGAGCGGCGGCAAGCGTTACGAGCTGAAAAAAGGCGACTTCTTCTTCATTGAACCGCAGGCCATCGTCAGCTACAAAGCGGATGAACAGCATCCCTGGACGTATTATTGGATCGGCTTCAAAGGCTCTTTGATTACAGAATACCTCAAGCGCACAGCAATATCGAAGGAAAACCCCGTCTTCAGCGTCAAAAACGGCGGCGATCTGATCAAGGAAAAAATCAGCGAAATGATCGAAATCTCCTTCATTTCCGAGGACAACGACCTGTTGTTGAATGCCCGCTTGATGGAAATCCTTTTTTACTTAAGCCAGTCTTTCCCGGCCGAAGCACCTGCCCAGACCAGCTCGAATAAATTATTCACCCAAGCGCTGCAAATCATGCGCAATAACTATGATTCTCCAATCCAGATCGGCGACATCGCCGATTCGCTCGCGATCGACCGCACCTATCTGCACCGGATTTTCAAGCAGGAAATGAACGTCAGCCCGAAAGAATATCTGACCGGCATCCGCATCAGTCAGGCGAAGGAATTGCTGCTGCAGACGGATTGGCCCGTCAAAGTGATTGCCCAGTCGGTCGGCTTCGATGATCCACAGCGCTTTTCGCACACATTCAAGCAGCGCGAGCAACAGACGCCCAATCAATACCGCAGGAACAAACAATGACTTCAGGACTGATGCGGAGTGTGCCTGCTCCTTTGATTTGTCGACTGAATGATTACCGAAAAACACAAAACACCAGACAGATCGCTCTTCTGTCGGGCGTCAGCCCAGGACGGTGACTTAGATACCCGAGAGTTCGCCTGTCTGTCGACTGAAACGTTACCGGAAATCAAAAAACACCAGACAAATCCCCCTTCTGTCGGGCGTCTGCCCAGGACGGTGACTCAGGTACCCGAGAGTTCGCCTGTCTGTCGACTGAATGATTACCGGAAACCATAAAACACCAAACAAATCGCTCTTCTGTCGGGCGTTAGCCCAGGACGGTGATTCGTTTACCCGAGACCCGGCGCAGCTATCGACTGTTTAGTTACCGAAAAGCATAAAATACCAGACAGATCGCTCTTCTGTCGGGCGTCAGCCTAGGACGGTGATTCGTTTACCCGAGACCCGGCGCAGCTGTCGACTGAACGGATACCGAAAAGCATAAAACACCCGACAGATCGTTCTTCTGTCGGGCGTCAGCCCAGGACGGTATCTCTTTTACCCGAGAGTTCGCCTGTCTGTCGACTGAATGATTACCGAAAAGCACAAAACACCAGACAGATTGCTCTTCTGTCGGGCATCGGCCCAGGACGGTGACTCGTTTACCCGAGACCTAGTCAGTCTGTCGACTGATCGGATAGCGAAAACATCAAAACACCCGACAGATCGCTCTTCTGTCGGGCGTTAGCCCAGGACGGTATCCACAACACCCGAGAGTCCGCCAGTCTATCTGCTCAACAGACACCCAACCACAAAAAAACACGGCTATCCATTTGACTTGGATAGTCGTATTTTATGTGCTTTATTAACGAAAGCTGCAGCCTATATTTGAATTGCTAAGAATTGACAGCCTATTCCTGCTGCGAAATATCTAATTGCAGCGGACCTTTAGATCTCACTTCCAAATAATACGAAAGTTCTTTTTCTAATTCGCTTATCAGCTTTGTATCTTCAATCGCGTTCAAAATAGCGTAAGCCTTCTCAATGTACTCAGAGCCTTCATCATTTTTCCCTGTTTTTTGTAAGATAAGTCCTTTTCTCGAGTAAGCAATCGCTAGTTGATTATATTTTTGATATTTCTTGCATAATGAAATCACTTTTTCCAGGTACGAAAGAGCTTCAGGATATTTTTTATCATCGATCAGTAAAACAGATAAATTAATATCCAGATTAATCAATAGAACTTCAGCTTCCTTCAAATTATAGTAAGGGATTAATTGTTTCGTCGCTCTTTCACCAATGTTGACGGCTACATCAATCGGGAAAATAAACAAAATAGTGTTTATCAATCGGATATCCAGTAGATACCATCTGTCAAATTTCTCCAACCGCTCCCATATTTTCTTGGCAAATTGTTGTGCTTCCTCAACGTTTTTGGCTGTATTTAAAGCGATCAAACTTTCACATGCGTAGTAAAGGTTTCTTAACAAATAGTCGTCCTCTTCTTCTAAATAGGCAGCTATCTCATCTTTAACTAATTTCAAATCATCCAGATGATTATAATTCAACGCGAAAAATTCATTGATCAGCTTTTCTTTTGTGGTCAAATTATCTGTATTCAGAATGTAGCGGAACTCATCCACTGACACATTCAGCTTCTCCAATATTGCCAACCATTTTTTGAAAGTAGGTTCTATTTCGTTTCTTTCTATTTTAGAATACGCTGATTGGCCCATAATGCCTTCTGCAACATACTGTTGAGAATAGCCTCTATCGACCCTGATTTCTTTAAGAACATCTCCGAAGTCTTTTTTCACAGGCTTCACTCCTTTTTTAATAGTATTATACGACTAAATGGTTGAGATTGCATTTTTCTTCTTTATAATGAAATTATTAAGAAAAATATTTTTTTGAAAAGGAGTAACTGTCATGAAAAAGTTAATCATTTTTTCTCTAGCTCTCGGAGTATTGGCAAGTAATAGTTTGATTCTAAAGGAAATAGCTACTGATGCAAACCTGTCCAGCAAAGATGTTCAGCATGAACAAGTGGCAAAAGCACCAGCAAAATATTCCACGTATATGCTTTGGTTCATAGGATAGGCACTACGCACAATAATCTAATATAAGCAACTCCACACTTCCCAAAAAAAATAAAAAACAGGCCAGGACTTTTGGGTCCTAACCTGCAGTTTGTCTCCTGACAAAGCTATAATTGATAAATCAAAAAAAATAGTCTGGAGCCGGATTCGGACTCCGGTCCCAGACTTTTCGCAGTTGTTTTGTTCCTTCAGCGTCTTTTCCGTCCAACCCATCAGCCTGAACCTAAAATGTAGCGAAGAATTCATATTCGTTCATTATAGCGAAGCGAAGTTATGTATTGCGATCAAATGATTAAAATGAGATGGGGTAATGCGGGGAGGATTTCAGCTACGGGATAGGCAGAAAAGAAACTTCAGACTGCTCCATTAGTGATTGATTGATATAAACCTACCTCCAGCGATTGCTTAAAATGTGTTCTACAATTGGCTTTTGACCATCGCGATTTAAACAAAAGTTGTTTACCTTAGTAAGAGCTCTCCTACTACAGTCAGTATAGCACCCATACGCATTTTTTTCTATTTGTTTTTTAATATGTCAAACAAGGCCAAATGTTGTTCTATATTGAACACTCTGAAATAATAAGTTTCGTCAATCACTGTTGAATCAACAAACTTTAATTTGTTTGTATAAATTACTTACTTTTTGGCATGATAACTCCATCCATTATATTAACCGATTGTCCGAAAATTATACAACATAATTATACTAAAGGGTCAGAAAATACAAAATTGTTTTTCGCTGAGCGGCCCGCTTTGTATAGTCATGTTGAATTTTTTTGAGGGGATATTCAGAAACTTGACACAAGATCACCCCAAAAGATGAGCCCCTTGAAATGCTCGAACTATAGTTCCTTGATGAATGACTTCCGTAAAATAAAACCAGCCGCAGCGACTCCCGTAATGCAATCGGGTGCCGCCGGGGCTGGTTTTTGTTGATTAAAGGATCGTGTCGCCTTCGCCATATGAGCTGCGGCCAGCTTCGATGATGCCTTGATTGCTGTCGCCGTTGTAGATGGAGTTTTTGACCAATACATAATCGCACTTACGGATAGCAGAAATATCTCTTCCGCCCGCATAGGAGATCGAGGACTGCAGATCTTCGCGCATTTCGTTCAATGTGTCTGCGATCGTGCCGCGGTAAGGCGTCAGGATCTTTTTGCCTTCCACGTTTTTGCGTTGGCCTTTTTGGTATTCGGAAGCACTGCCGAAGTACTCTTTGTACAAGCCACCGTTGATTTCTTTCGTTTCGCCCGGTGACTCGTCGTGTCCAGCCAATAATGAGCCGACCATGACCATCGTCGCGCCGAAGCGGATCGATTTAGCGATATCTCCGTTTGTACGCACGCCGCCATCAGCGATGATCGGTTTGCTTGCAGCTTTCGCACACCAGCTTACCGCCGCCAATTGCCAGCCGCCTGTACCGAAACCAGTCTTGATTTTGGTCGTGCAGACTTTACCAGGCCCGATTCCCACTTTTGTCGCATCGGCTCCGGCATTTTCCAATTCACGAACGCCTTCAGGAGTACCCACGTTACCGGCAATCAAGAATGTTTCCGGCATCACAGCTTTGACGTGTTTGATCATACGGATGACTTCATCGGAATGACCATGCGCCACGTCGATTGTTGTATATTCAGGAACAGCTTTTTTTGCCGCCAATTCGTTCACGAAATCGAATTCTGCCGCTTTGATCCCCAAACTGATCGAAGCAAACAAACCTTTTTCCTGCATTTTTTGGATGAATGGCAAACGGCTCGCCTCATCAAAACGATGCATGATGTAAAAATAACCTTCCCGCGCTAATTTTTCAGCAAGTTCTTCATCCAGAATCGTCTGCATATTCGCAGGCACCACCGGCAATTTGAACGTCCGGCCGCCCAGAACGGCAGTCGTATCGCATTCAGAACGACTTTGAACAACGCTCTTGTTCGGAATTAATTGTACGTCTTCATAATCAAAAATTTTCATTTACTCTTTCCCTCTTTCTGTTAGTGCACAAATCCTTTTGGGAATCGCTTTACACAGACACGGACGTGAAGGCAAAAAATGTCTTCTATCGTAAAGTCCCAATAGTAAGTTACACTACTGCCACATGTTTGTCAAAGATTAATTTGTGATGAAACGTTCGGATTTCTGATCCACGTCACGAAAAGCCGAGGAATGCCGCATCCCAGCAAAGTTCCGTGCATCCCCATCACCGATAAAAAGACAACAGTTCCTGGAGCGGCCCGCGATCGCGGAAATCCTTCAGATGGACGACATGGAACGGATGCGCCACGGCGAATCTTCGGATCGGAATCTCCTTCAGCGTCCCCTCCTCCAGTTCCTTTTCGACCGATATGCGGTAGAGAAAAGCGATGCCGCGGTTCTCCGCCACCAACTGCTTGATCGGGCCGATGCCGCCGACGACGGTCGTCCGCCCGAAACTGCTGAGGTTCGCCCCCTCTTTCAGGAGAGCATTTTCCAGAATCCGCCGCGAACCGGAGCCTTCCTCGCGGACAAACAGGTGCTCGCTGAACAGCGCCGCCAAATCCTGTTGACTGCGCCACAAAGGGCTTTCAGCTGCACATACGCCGATGAACGGCTCATCGGACAGCTTTTCGAAGCCGAGTTGGCTCTGGTTGAAGTCGCCTTCGATGAGCGCGAAATCGATTTTCCCCTTCTGGATCAAGCCGGTCAACGTGGCCGTATTGTCGACGATCATCGATAAATGATGTCGCGGATGCTGCTCCAGGTAGCGCCCAATCAGCCCTGGCATGACGTACTCGCCGATCGTCAGCGTCGCCCCGAAAGACAGTGTTGGTGCATCGTCTTGCTGCAACAGATGTGTGCGGATCCGTTCCACATCGCGGTTCAGCAGCGATAGTTGTTCCTCCAGATAGCGCCCCTTTTCAGTGACAAGCAACTGCTTGCCTTCATAGCGGAACAGCTGGACGCCCAGTTCCTCCTGCAGATGCTGGATGTGCTGGGTGACGGCCGGCTGGGTAATGTTCAATTTTTTGGCGGCTTTCGTGTAACTGCCCTCGTCGATCAGCGTGAGAAACGTTTTGTAGCGGTAATCCAACATGTGTGGCACCTCCCATTAATTTTGCTTATACCTGCATAATAAATCATTATTTTTATTTATGCAAAAAGTCGGGTAAAATGGATACCTGTAAAGCAACTGTTAGGGAGGATTCCGACACTCATGAAAATAAATGCACTCAAGAAAGAACTCGATGGCGTGCTGCCCGGCCTCGCCGCCAGCATCGCCATCTCATTGGTCAGCCAATTTTTCGCCCGCTTCCTGCCGACGCTCGGCGCCGCTTTGATCGCCATTTTGTTGGGGATGCTGCTGGGCAACACGGTCCTGAACCGGCCGGAACTGGGCTCGGGCACGAAATTTTCCGAGAAACGGCTCTTGGAATACGCCATCGTCCTGAACGGGCTGATTTTGGATTTCCAGGTACTGAAGTCAGCAGGGATCAAAGGCTTCGTCTTTATTATGCTGCAGATGGGGCTGACGATTTTTGTCACCTACCGGTTGGGCAAAGTCTTCGGCTTCGGCAAACGCTTCTCGCTGCTGATGGGCGCCGGCAACGCAGTCTGCGGCTCCTCTGCCATCGGGACCGTTTCGCCGATCGTCCAGGCCGACAACAAGGAAAAAGGCATCTCGATCACAATCGTCAACCTGACCGGCACCGCGCTGATGGTCCTGCTGCCTGTCCTGGGCGCCGTCCTCTACGGCAGTGACACGCTCCGGACATCCGCTCTGATCGGCGGCACCGTCCAATCCGTCGGCCAAGTCGTCGCCGCCGCCAAACTCGTCAATGACGACGTCGTCACGCTGGCGACCGTCTTCAAGCTGATGCGCGTACTGCTGATCATCGGCGTCGCCGTCTTGTACGGGCGCATGAACATGAACGAAGGCGAATCTTTGTTCACACGCAAAAAACGCTCGGGGATTACTGCCAGCGAAGAATCGGGAGCGTCCGCCAGCCCGGCCGCCGTCTCCTACGGCGTGCCGTGGTTCCTGACCGGATTCGTCGTCTTCTTCCTGATCCGCAGCTTCATCGGCGTCCCCGACAGCGCCCTGGTCGCCTCAAAAGCCATCAGCACCCAATTCGAAGTCGCCGCCCTCGCCGCAATCGGCATGCGCGTCAAATTCGCCGACATCATCAAAGAAGGTCCCAAAGCCATGCTTTATGGGTTGACCGTCGGCGCGGTGCAAGTTTTGATGGCCGTGGTGTTGATACGGGTGTTTTTCGGATAACTCCAACAAAAAGCATCGGTTCCTGCGGGAGCCGATGCTTTTTTCTTTGCTATTTCGCGATCTGTCGGGTGTTTTGTGGTTTTCGGTATCCAATCAACCGAAAGACGAACAATGACCCAATCAAGAAGATCATCGTTCTTGGATAAAAACCTTTTTCTCTATTTAAGCGTTTTCGTGAACGTGTTTTTAGATTTTTGAACAGGTTATAGAATGGTCCGATAAGCTAGGATATCGCTGAATGTCCTGTTAATATGAATTTATCAGCTGATGGTTTGCTTCAAATATTTGCTTAGCAGGAATTCGAAAATCAGTAAAATGGATCCATAAAACAGATGGGGTTCATGAGGATTTTTGGAGAATTGAATATCGTCATTGGTTGCTATAGCCAATCGGGAATACTCCGCAATAGCCGAATTGGCATTGCCGACGAAACTCAACACCTCAACCCCGTTTTCATTTGCTTGCTTCACCAGTTCTTTCAATCGGGACGTTTCGCCCGATTCTGTGACTACAATAATCAGCGTCTCTTTTGCATACTCCTTTTGGATCAATTCCAAATGAGAATTGGCTATGCTCCGAAAGCCGTTGATGATGAGAGACTCGTTTATATAATTTCCGATGATCTGAGAAAAACCAGAGCCTAAAATCATGATCGTTTTGTCTTGATAATCGTTCATTATCTTCTCAAAATCCTCGTAGTAGCGCTCTGCTGATTTTTTATAAAACAATGTTTTTGTCGTTTCAGATAAGGCCAGTTGCTTGTCCATGACCTCATTCTCTTTGATTTTGAAAACCAACTCACTGTACCCGGAAAAATTCATTTTTTTGGCTAAATTGATGATGGTGGCTGGCGAAGTATAACATTGTTTCGCGACACCGCGGATTCCTAAAGTTTTGATGTCTTTAGCGTGAGTTTCGATAAATAAGAGAATGTTTTTTTCCGTTTCATTTAAATTATATTTATTTGACAAATTTTCAATATTCATGCTGGTCACCTCTTTAAAATCTATCATATCACAAGAAAAAGAAATGGAGACGATACCTATGAAAGAAAAGTATATTGCCGATCCGTGGGCCAGAACCACCACGAGAAATAATTTGAACGGTGATGAAGTCATCTCAAGTCTGCAAAAATGCATCCGTCGCGGTATGACGAAAGAAGCTTGTGAATTTGCATATGAAATGTACATCACTTCGCCTCAATTCGAAGAAAAACTCTGGCGCAGACTCTTGGCCATCTCTGTTGAAGACATCGGCATGGGAAATCCTAATGCGGCAGTGATGGTGAACAATTTCAACCAAATGCGCAAGGAATTCGCCTACAATGAATCAGATCGGGCAATGTTTTTCTTTCACGCAATCCGTGTTCTGACTGAATCCGAAAAAGATCGCTCAACCGATTTGCTGAAAAATATTGTCATCAAAAGCTTTGCTATGGGATATGTTCCTGAGGTACCGGATTTCGCTTTGGATAAGCATACGACGCGCGGAATGGAAATGGGTCGCGATTCATTCCATTTCCTGCACGAAGCCAGCAAAGTCATTCCTCAAATGGAAGTGACCAACACTTATAAAGAAGAATACGAAGCCATTTTGAAAGAGTATGACCCTAATAAAACCGTTCCGAACGCATTCGTATTCAATAGCTGGCAAATATAGAATCATAAGGAGATGTTGTAATGAACAAAAAGGATTCCTTTTTAGAAAAACTGGACCGCATGCTGAGTCCGATAGGCACAAAAATAGGTAATCAAATTCATTTAAAAGCCATTTCCTCCGGTATGATGTTCGGGCTTCCCTTCATCGTTGTAGGATCGCTTTTCTTAATCTTTGCCAATCCAGCCATCAACATGGATCTGTATGACCCCGAGACGGCAAATATCTTCGTGCGCTTTTTGGCAGCCTGGAAAAACTTTGCCTCCGCAAACTACGAGCTGCTGACCGCGCCTTACAATATGACAATGGGGATTTTTGGTCTGATCTGTGCTTTCGGGATCGCCTATTCCTTGGCTCGCGAGTACAAGTTGGACGCTGCCATGAACGGAATGATCTCGTTGGCGGTCTTTATGCTTGTGGTTGCAAGCAGCGTCGATGGCCAGATTTCAACTGAGTTTCTTGGCACAAACGGATTATTCGTTGCCATCATCATCGGATTGATCGTCGTGGAAGTATCCCGGTTGGTGGAAGTCCGGAACTGGAAGATTTCTATGCCGGATACGGTTCCCCCGGCTGTCACAGCGTTCGTCAATTCGATGCTGCCTTTATTTTTGAACATCATTTTGATTTATGGATTAAATGTACTTATTATCGCATTGACCGGCAGCACCTTCCCGCAATTCGTCATGTTGTTGCTGACTCCTGCCTTAAGTTTTTCTGGAAACCTATGGGGATTCATCGCAATCGTCACATTCGGGAATTTTTTATGGCTTTTCGGAATCAACGGGACCTCCATCATTTTTCCGATCGTGTTTTCAATCGGAATCACAAATACCGGCATCAACAGTGAATTGGTTGCCAGCGGTCAAGAGGCTACGGTTGCCATGAACCTGCAGATGTTCAGAATTTCTGTTTTGGGCGGTGCCGGCGGAACATTGGGCTTGATCATCTTGATGCTGCGCAGCAAGTTGGTTCATCTGAAGACGTTGAGCAAAATTTCAATTATCCCAGGCATCTGTGGTATCAACGAGCCCGTGATTTTTGGTTTGCCGATTGTCTTTAATCCAATCTTGGCGATTCCGTTCCTGCTGACACCGATCATCAATCTTGTTTTGACTTATTATGCCCAAGTAGCAGGCATCATTTCGATGGGCTATATCATCGATCCGTCCTTTACGCCCTTCTTTGCGCAAGCTTACTTAGCCACGATGGACTTCAGAAACGTTCTCTTCTATTTTGGGCTGGTAGTTCTGAGCATCTTCATCTACTACCCGTTCTTCAAAGTCTATGAGAACAGCCTGAGCCGTCAAAGCGCTATGGAAAATCAGTAACAGCGAGAGCTTATTGCTGAATGAACAAACCCCAGGCAGCCGCCTCTTCCATCGCGGGAGAGGCAGCTGCCTGGGGTTTTATTTTGTTCAGTTGAAGAGCATGCATGTTGATCTAGGGTGTTTTGCGTTTTCGAAGGGCGATAGCCTGACAGATGTGGTTTCTCTCAGGTAAATCAGATACCCTCATGGGCTAACGCCCGACAGAAGAGCGATCTCTCGGCTCTTCGGTGTTTTTCACTCCTCGTTCAGCCGACATATCGCTCAGGTGTCGGCTATTCGGTGTTCTACGCTCTTCGTTCAGCCGACATACCGCAACAGCGTCGGCTCTTCGGTATCTTCCGCTTCTTGTTCAGCCGACACATCTCGCTGGCGTCGGCTTTTCGGCATTCTTCGTTCTTCGTTCGGCCGACATATCGCTCAGGCGTCGGCTGTTCGGTATCTTCCGCCCTTCGTTCAGCCGACATATCGCTCAGGTGTCGGCTCTTCGGCATTCTTCGTTCTTCGTTCGGCCGACATATCGCTCAGACGTCGGCTGTTCGGTATCTTCCGCCCTTCGTTCAGCCGACATATCGCTCAGGTGTCGGCTCTTCGGCATTCTTCGTTCTTCGTTCGGCCGACATATCGCTCAGGCGTCGGCTCTTCGGTGTTCTCCGATTTCCGACACTGGCGATCGACCTATCCATATCAAGAAGTTTCTTCAGTGTGTTTAGCAATTTTGATCTATAGCTACTCAGCATTGATTCTATTTTCCGCTGTTTTATAAACTTCTTTTTTATCTCGTTTGCCGATTGCGACTATCTGGATAACCTCGATTTTTCCATTTATCTCCCGAAATACAATTCGAAGCCCCATTTTTTTGTTCTTCAACTTCCTACACTCGCTCAGTGAACCGTGTAATGCCTGTCCTGCTTGCATACCAGATTCTTTAATCCTTACAATAGCTTTGTCCACGAAAATCTTCTGACTTCCATCCAGAGAATCGTAATCCTGTTTCGATAACGCTGTCCATTCTATCTTATGCACAAACTATTCCCACCCGTCATTCTCATCTATGGTAAGAAACTGATCAGCGTTGGCACCACGGACTTCTTCGTCCGAATATAGTTCTAAATCTTTGATAACTAAGCGTTTCTCTACTTCTAAGTCCAATACTCGCTCATGTAATACTTCGATTTCGTTTGTCAAAGATTCGTACTGTTCCTGCGTCAGCATAACGCCCGCAACAGCTCCACGATTAAAAACGTAGACAGGCGTGTTTTCTTCCTTAGCTTTTTTAAATACAATGGTTGGGGATTTTTTCACTTCAGATATGGAAGTGGTCGGGACGTCAAGAATTTTAAAGCTCATCTCTATCATCTCCTTAGTTTACCCCAGTATACACCGTTTAAAAATCTTTTAAAAGTCTTTTGACAATATTATTAATATAAAAAAGTCATTGCTTTAAAGGAATGAATGTTTATCACGCTGCGCGAACAGCCGGCTGGAGCCGGCATTGGTCCTTCGGTATCTCCACTCTTCGTTCAGCCGACACACCTCGCCGGCGTCGGCTGTTCGGCATTCTTCGCCCTTCGTTCAGCCGACATACCGCAACAGCGTCGGCTGTTCGGTATCTTCCGCTCTTCGTTCAGCCGACATATCACGCAGGTGTCGGCTTTTCGATATCTTCCGCCCTTCGTTCAGCCGACATACCTCGCCGGCGTCGGCTGTTCGGCATTCTTCGCTCTTCTTTCAGCCGACATACCGCAACAGCGTCGGCTCTTCGGCATTCTTCGCTCTTCTTTCAGCCGACACACCTCGCCGGCGTCGGCTGTTCGGCATTCTTCGCCCTTCGTTCAGCCGACACATCGCTCAGGCGTCGGCTGTTCGGTATCTTCCGCTCTTCGTTCAGCCGACATATCACGCAGGTGTCGGCTGTTCATTCACTGGGATATAGTATCTGCAACTCTCGCTTCCTGCAGCCTGATATTCCCGCTTCAAAATCTTATAGACGCGATTTGTATCTTCCGTGCCACACCAATCCGCCAAACGTTTTGTTGTCAGTTTTTCATTTGGAAAGAGCGTATGGAAATCCGAAATGCTGTTGCTGATGGCTTTTTGTATGATCATCTTCTTCCCACAGCTTTCACACATATGGGAACGCCCACAAAAGTTATGCACGAGCAACCCACATGTTGGGCAAATAATGCCTTTATTCATTTTTTCGTACTCATATTTGATCAATTTGCTTGGGTACTCAGGATCATGGCATTCGACAAGTGCTTGCGCCAACTTTTCCAATTCCGGATTTGTTACGGGTTTCATGTTTTGCAGTTCACGGAAATGCTCCGAAATCTGCCCAGGAAGAATGCTGTCACCCTCATATGGAGCTCCCCAGATTGAAAATTCTGGATTTACGTATACTATGAATGCTTCAATTTCCATCGAATAGCCCAAGCTCTTCAGCAGCTTCCTCAGCCTTACTTTTGTTTTCGTTAGCTGAAGGGAAGGATTTTCCAAAGTAGTGCCAGATTGCTTCATAAATTCTTCCGGCCCCCAGTGGTGTACCCCACCGTAATTTTTGATTTCATATAACACTATTTTACCTTCACAAATAAGCAACGCATCTATTTGCAATGAAGAACGTCTAATTTCCAACTGCAAATCATTCAGAACAATACATTTCGCCCCCAGTTTTTCTGTCAGACCATCAAATCGGCACTCACCCTCATATCCTTTTTTCAGATTGAGGTAGTAATAATAATCTTCTTTATCCAATCGCATACGGCTCGCTAAAATTTCATAAATACGTAAATTCATAGATTTTGTGCGTTCCTTAAATGCCAATACATCCGCCTCCAATATTTCTTTTCGAAGGTAATATACGCATAATGTGCTGTAAAGCTTCTATATTAGAGGCAGCGGTTATTATTTATGGAACCCAAAGTATGTTTCTACGTAAACGAGGTGTGGTGCCGCATCATGCGTCGGCTGTTTGTTTTCCTTTGCCCTTCGTTCAGTCGACGATTTTTATTTTTGTCGACTGTTCGGTATTCTTCACTCCTCGTTCAGTCAACACATCGCGCGGGTGTTGACTGTTCGTTATCATCCAATTTCAGTTCAGTCAACACATCACGCTTCCGTCGGCTCTTCGGTAACATTCGTGCTTTGTTCAGCCGACATTCATGCTTTTCAGATTTATACGTACTAAAAAAGCAGCTCCCTCATCCATCATTGGAGAGGCGGCTGCCTGATTTTTGTTTATTTGAAGAGCAGATATGTTGTTCTAGGGTGTTTTGCGCTTTCTATAGGCGTTAGCCCGTGACATGCATACCGCGTGGCCGTTGGCTTTTCGGTGTTCTTCGATTTTCGTTCAGCCGACATACCTCGAAGGCGTCGACTGTTCAGCATTCCCCACTCCTCGTTTAGTCAACACATCGCGCGGGCGTCGGCTGTTCGGTGTTCTCCGCTTTTCGTTCAGTCCACACATCAGGATTCCGTCGGCCCTTCGGTAACATCCGTTCTTCGTTCAGCCGACATTCATGTTTTTCTGGATTATACGGCTACCTGTTCGATACATTTTTTTATGATGTTATTTTTCAAACTATCCCATATTTCCGGAACAGATAGCAAGGTGTACAGCTCCAGGCGTGGCAATAGCTGTTGATCATTTCGTCTCCGTAAGGAGAGAATGTTACGTCCTCGGGATAATAGACTTCCCAGAAGGTGTCGGCGCCGTTTTCGACCATGCCGCCCCAATACAGTTTGATGATGCGGATTGCTTCATCGCGGAATCCTTCTTGCAACAGAGCTTCCACGTAATGATGGTACATGTAAGGCGAATTGCATCCGACAACTGATTCAGCATCCAGAGCCAGCAAGTTTTCCAATACTTTCCTGCGCAGATCTGCATCGCCGGCTTCGGCCAGCAGCATCCACGTCTGCGAAGGGATCGCGATCTGTCCGCTCGTCGGATCCACGAACAGTCCTTTTTCTTCATTGTAGTAGGTGCTCAACGCATACTGCTCCAAGGCTTGGATTTTGACGTCCAGCTCTTCAATCAGCTTGTTGTCTTCCATATAGGCGGCCAATTCTTTCAGTCGTTTATATGAGTATATGAAAATGCCCTGGATGGCGATTTGCTTGTCCAGCGGTTCGTTCCAATCGATGAAGGCCCACCAGCCTTCCGGCACGTTGACTTCCCCGGTTGGCAAAACATTATCCTCCAACACACGCAGTTGCGCGACGGCTGTGGCGTAGAGATCGGTCAACGTATCCTTGTCGTTCGTCTCGCGGTAATAGTCCAATAAAGTGTCGATGAAGAACAGACTGTAGTCCGCCAAGAAGGTATCGTCCGGGATCAATCTTGGCTCGATGAAGACATTCGCGGATACTTGCCCTTCGCTGGTCGTTTGGGCCGCAAAGAGATAGAGGCATTTCTTGACCAAATCATTGGCTCCGAAAGTGGCGTAATTCGCCAAGGCCTGCAGTCTCAGATCGCCCAGCCATAAGCGCCTGTCCCTTTTCGGTCCGTCCTCGAATACGTCCTGCATGCATTGCATCAGCGTCTTCTGCGAAACCCTGTCGATCTCCTGCAGCAATTGATCGTCGGTTTCCAACTGCTGCATTTTTGCCTTATCGGCGGAACTTTCTGTCGTGCAGCTCAGCTTCAGGTTGATCTGGTACTTAGGGGACGTGTCCACCACTTCGATCTTCAGGTAGCGGAAGGAGAATCGGTGTTTGAGCTCCAGGGTTTCCGGAAGCACATCGACCGTCAACAGTTCCTCCTGAAGCCAGGAAGCGCTCAATTCGCCTTTGTAGCTGTCGAACGAACGGATCACTTCAATCGGCGTCTCGCCGAAGGACAGCCGCAATTTTGCGGGTGCATCCGGTGGGCTGCCCAAGGATGTGATTGCGAGCGACACCCTGCCGACGCAGTGCTCGCCGAAATCGACGATCACCTGCTCTTTGCGGTCCATCCGGATGCCTTCGTTGGGATCGTATCCGGCCACTTCGACCAGCTCGTTTGCGGACTCTGGCGCCTCGGCAACGATTCTTTTTGGCAGCACTTGTTCGTGGTACATCTCAATTTCAATCTGTTTGATTTTCTCTTCGAATGCTTCATTCGTGATGAAACGGATGTCAGGGTTGGTTTGGAACTCCATATTTATTTATGTCCTTTCTGCTGTTATGAAATAGGCCGTGCAGGCACATGATGGCTGCCCCGAAAACGAAGATGATCGCCATATAGGACAGCTTGAAGGAAGCAGCGACACCCAGGACAACCATCACTAGCACGGCTGCATTTTTCAGGAAATTTGGCAGGTATGTTGCCAGAGTTTGTTTCAATAGATTCCGTCCCTTGAAAGAAATGGCTTCCCTGCCAAGATTGATGCCGAAGCTCATTTCGAAGACGATTAAAACGATGTTCATCGCATACAGAAGATACGTGATTGGGCCGGTCACGGCTGACACATATAGGGTGGTCAGGCCGAGGTAGAAAGCCAACGTCAAAAGCGCCGACAGATGCATTTCTTTCCTCAGCGTGAACCGCAGCTCCCTCAGGTAAATCCCGAAGATGCCGGAGCTGTTCCCCCCTTTCAATGCATGCGCCGTCCGCAGCAAGGCCAGGATGCTGGGCATGAGCGTGAGGCTGGTCAACAGGTAAATCGGGAAGAACACGACTTTGAAATCAAACAGGAAGAACACTTGGAAAAAGAAGGCGTTCGTCACCAAGAACAGGGTGTTCAGGATGATCACGCGATAAAATAAATCGAACAATCCCATCAGTTTTGTCAGTCGGTCATTCACGAGTCATCATCCTTTCACTGCGCCTGCCGAGATGCCGCCTATGAAATACTTCTGCAGTACCGAGAACAGCGTTATCAATGGAATGGCGCACAAAATACAGGCGGCGAAGAGGACGCTCCACTGGGCGGGATTCTCTTTATCGCCCAAGAAGTTCAGCATCGTGACCGGCAGACTCATTTCAGCCTGTTTGTTTACGAAGATCAGCGGGTAAAAATAGTCATTCCAGATCCAGATGCCTTGCGTGATCACGACGGAAACGGTCGCTGGTGCAAGCAGAGGGAAGACCATCCGGAAAAAGCGTGTGAAGAGATTGGCCCCATCCAGATAGGCCGATTCTTCTATTTCAGGCGGGACGCTGCGCATGAACCCCGTGTATAAAAAGGTCGAGAACGGGATGCTGCAGGTGATGAACATGATCATGGGCGTAAAGCGATTGCTTGGGATGCCGATTGTGCTGAACACTTGCGCGATCGGAATGATGACCATCTGACCAGGAATGACCAATCCGGAAATAAACAGGATGTAGAGCGCTTTGCTCAGTTTGCTGTTGATTCTGCCTAATGGGTAAGCTGCCATCGCCGCCAACAGGACGACAATCACGACACTGCCTATCGTCGTAATCAAACTATTCATGAAGGATGTCATAAAATTCATCTTTTCAAATGCCACACGATAGCTTTCGAAGGAAATATCCGAAAACAGCATCAGGGGTGAAGACGTGTCCCCTGGGCTTTTCAAGGAAGTCGATAAGGCGATGGCAAGAGGTGATAAGGTAACCAATAAGAATAGGCTCAAGCCGATGTGGACTGCTAAATTGCTGGATTTTTTACTCATTCCATCTCACTCTCTTTCTTGGACATAAATACCAGCAGCACTGCCGTTATGGCAATGATGACGATAAATGAGACTACCGAAAAGGCGGCTGCTTTGCCGAATTGTTGTTCCGTGAAGGCCATCTTGTAGATCGAGAACATCAAGGTGTTCGTCGAATCCCCAGGCCCGCCGTTCGTCATGATGAAAGGATAGTCGAAGGCTTTCAGGCCGTTGATGACGTTCAGAATGACATTGATTGTGATGGAAGGCGCCAACAAAGGGATTTTGACATGACGGATCGCTTGCCACCCAGTGCAGCCGTCCATTTCAGCGGATTCCATAACAGAATTGTCGATCGTCTGCAGGCCAGCCAAGTAAATGATCATCGTCTGCCCTACATTCTTCCAGACGTCTACAAGTGTAATTCCGTAAAGTGCCTTGCCGTAGTCGCCGAGGACGTTGAAACTACTGCCATCCAGCCCGAACAGGTTCATCACGGAAGCGATCAAGCCGGATTCAGGCATGTACACATAGCTCCAGACAAACCCGATGACGATGGCGCTGAAAAGTGCCGGGATGTAGGCTGCCGATCGGTAAAAAGCCATGCCTTTGATTTTGCTGTTCAGGGCAAATGCCAAAATGAGTGCTAAAAGATTGCCGCCGATCACAAGCAATGCCGTATAGGTCAAGGTGTTCCCAATCGAGTTGAACAGGATTCCGGATTCAAAAATCGCTCTGAAATTGTCGAATCCCACATTATTGTAGTTCAGGTTAAATCCGTTGAAGTCCGTCACGCTGTAAGTGAACAGCTTCAGAAAAGGCCAAATCCAAAAAGTGCCGAATACTGCCAGAGCAGGAATAACAAACAGATACATGCGATTATTCATGACCAGAGATTGGTTCTTTTTGAACAGGAAGCTGATTGCCTTCTTTTTTGGAGCGGCTGTAGTCGTTTGCTTCAGTTCCATTTTATGATTCATCCTTTCTTTATAAAGAATGTTCCGGAGAGGCCTTTTTGGTCTCCCCAGAACAAGCTTTCATTCATTCAAGTTCGTCTATTTCAGTTCTTCAAATTTCTTCTGCATCGCTTCAGCGACTTCTTCAGGCGTGACTTTGCCTGTTCCGATCATCTCGCTGAATTTGGATTGCATTTCCGTTTCTGTCCCGGCTGGCCATGCTTGGTTGCACCAGTAGAAGGATTGACCTGCTTCAAATGCTGGCACGACATCGGCAAACACTTCATTGCTCAACTCTACGCCTTTGTAGGTTGAAAAAGAGGTAGCTGTAGCAGCCCAAGCCTGATGCAATTCGGATGATCCGTCCGTCATCTCATTGAAAACGTCCTTCAGCATCTCTTTGTGCTCGCTCTGTGAACTGATTGCATAGCCCGCGCCGGTTGCGGCTGCGATATACGTTTCCCCTTCATCATTAGCCGGCATTCCCATGAAGCCAAGGTTGAATGAAGCATCTTCCAAAGCCGGATAACTGAAGTCACCGTCAAAGAGCATCGCTGCTTTTTGATCCATGAACAATTGCTGTGCTTGCGGTTGACCCAAGCCAAGGGAGTTGTCGGTCACATAGCCTTTGTCGTACAACTCTTTGTACATTGTGATTGTGTTGACCCACTCTTCGTCGGTGAAGTTCGTGTCACCTGTGTAGAGCTGGTTGTCGAACTCCGCATTGTTAGGATACACTTGGTTGGCTGCAATCTGGTACATCCCGAATTGGATCATGTAGGAATCCTTGTCGCCCATCACGATTGGAGTGATACCGGCTGCCTTCAGTTGTTCGCAGGCATCCAGGAATTCTTTCCAGTTTGTCGGAATCGCGATGTTGTTCTGCTCGAACAAGTCCTTGTTGTACCATGTTCCCAGTACCCCGACACTGCTGGACAAGGCGTAAGGCTTGCCTTCATAGGACATATCAGCTTTCGCCTGATCGATCAGGTTGTCCCAATTATCCAGACCAGAAAGATCTTCGATATAGCCGGCTTCCGCCATTTCCTCAACGGAACTTGCGCTGGCTTTCTTAGGTTGGACTAAAAACAAATCAGGAGATTGCCCGGTGGACAGTTTGCTTTTCAAAGCTGTGTAATACTGGTCGTCAGGCAACAGTGTCGTTTCTATCGTATAGTCAGGGTATTGTTTTTCGACCAACTCTTTGAATGATTCCAAAAATACTCCCTGCGACCCGTCCTTTACTCCGGAAGCCATTACTGTGATCGTTTTTTCGCCACTGTCCGCCGCAGCAGAGTCATCGGCGCTGCCGCCACCGTTCCCACAAGCAGCAAGCACACCCATTGAAGCAATAGCCAAAGCCGACAAACGTAAAATCCTTTTCATTTTGATTCCTCCATTTCTTTTATAGTCTTATCATAATTTAGATTGAGTAATTTTTTTTCTTATTTCGTGGTATACTTTTTTTGGATTATTTAACGGGAGGTCTGTACATGCAAATAAACAAGCAACTCCGCCTCGCGATTTTTGTGATCGCAACAGCGTCAATGATGGTCGTAACGCTCCTTTCTTTCGGGATGTACTATCATTTTTCTTCCCAAGATTTGGAAGCGAATACAAAGAATTCTTTGAACCGGAGCGCCTCCATCGTCGAGGAGAAGATAAATGACATCGATATCCTCACCGAAAAGGTGCAATTTTTTTCGAAAAGTTCCTACGACTTGATGACGGACTTGCGAAAATACGCCAATAATGAAGAGGCCTATACGCCGGAGAATCTGTTCTACTCTTCCGAAGAGATCGAGGGTATTTTCCGTACCGTGATCTATCGAATGGATTACATCAATTTTATGGCCATCATACTGCCGAATGGCGAAATCATTTCTTATTCGAACACGCAAAAAGATTTTTCTTATGGATACGACCCGCTTGCGAGTGATTGGTACCGGGAAACGCTGGAGGCAAAAGGAAATCTCAACATTTCCGTGGCTGAGGAGGATCAGGCGATCATCAACGCCGGAGCCGATCCGACGCTCTTCTTTTCCAGAACCATCTATGATTTTTATTCCAAGGAATTGCTCGGAACGCTCGTAGTCAATTGCGAACCTGAATTTTTTGATTTCATTTCCCAGAATTTCCCGGATAAGGTCATCGGGTTCCAGTTGAAGGAAACAAAAAATAACACGGTGCTCTACACTGCCGCTTCCGATGAGCTGATCGCCGACACGAGTCAGCTGGAGACCACGATCAATCTCAATCGCCAACCTATCCTACTGGCGGTGACGATCGATAACAGCGAGTACGCGGAATTATTCACTACACTGCTGCGGAACCTGTTCATCATTTTGGCTCTGCTTGTTATCGCCATTTACTTGACATCCACTCGCTTCTCGAACTTGTTCACTACACCGATCGTCAGTTTATCCAGTCTGATGAGGAAAAAACAGACGACGAATTATCATTTTCGAGCAAATAAATACGAGAATAGGTCGGATGAAATCGGGATCCTCTATCAAGAATACCGCAACATGCTGGAGACATTGGATGCATTCCTGACCGATAAACTCAATTCCGAACAGTCGTTGCTGAAATCGGAGCTGAACGTCTACAAAAACCAGATCGATTCGCATTTTCTGTACAATACGCTGGAATCGATCAACTCTTTGGCCGAGATCGAAGAGATCGAGGAAATATCGGTTATGACGCTGTCTTTGTCGAATATGTTCCGCTACGCCTCCAACGGCTTCATCAACGAAGCCACGGTAGCCGAAGAACTGCAGAACGTCGAAGACTTTCTGCATATCCAGGAAATCCGTTACCAACACGCAATCGACTTCCGATGTGACATCACCAGCGAACAGATCCTTGCTGCAACAGTGCCCAAAATCATCCTGCAGCCGTTGGTGGAAAATGCCATCTATCATGGAATGAACAAAGGCGGATTCGATGGGGAAATAAGGGTTTCCGCCGCCATCAATCAGGAGGATCTGTATCTTTACGTTTCTGACAACGGCATCGGGATGAGCGAGAACACGCTTTACAAGTTGCGCTCCGAGCTTCATCAAGCTTCGACATTGGTGCGGGAAAAGACCGCCCATATCGGCTTGATCAACATCGAGGCGCGCATCAAAAATTTCAGAGGGATCGATTACGGCATCACGATCTTCAGCCAGAAAGAAAAAGGCACAACAGTCGTCATTCATTTACCAATTCAGGAAGCGGTGAACTAAAACATGTATCAATTTTTAATTGCGGACGATGAAATCCTGATCAGAAAAGGAACCTTAAAGAAAATCGAAAAGTTGGGCCTGCCGATCCAATGCGCCTTCGAAGCAGGCAACGGCAAGGAAGCCCTTACCTATTTGGAAAAGAATTCTGTCGATTTTGTCATCACGGATATGGACATGCCGGAATATGACGGCGTCCAGTTTCTTGATTATCTGAAGAATCAGTTCCCAGAGATGCCGATCATCGTCATCAGCGGCTATCAGAATTTTGCTTATCTTCAAAAAGCGATCCAAGCCAATGCCATCAACTACATCCTGAAGCCGTTCAGCCGGGAGGATATTCAAAAGTCCCTGCTGGATGTCATCGCGATTCTGGACAACAAGAAATCCCAGAAAAGTAACGAAAACGAAGTGATCATCAGCACCATCATCGGCCATCAGACGGAACTGGGCATGAAGGCACTGCAGAAGATGATTTCTGTCCCGAACCAGTACTATCTGGTCCTGTCCGTCTGTCGCGAGCCGGAAGCTTCCTTGGACCTGCTGAATCTGTTGGATCAATCCGCAATTTTCTCGGAGCCTGTCCCTAAATATGCGCAGACCCGCTTTTCGCTCATAGAAAAATCAAAAACAGCGGTTCTCATCGACGGCCTGCCTGAGAGCGTGTTGTTGGGCATAAGCAACCCGGTTATGGATGTTGCTGCAATCGGCTCCTACTATCAAAACTGCATCGATGCGCTGAATTCCCGGAAAAGCCACAGTCAACCCGCGATTTTTTATTATCAAAGTACGGTCAGAAGCGAAAAATATGCCTTCCCGCACATCGCTGAACTGATGTACTATTTGGAGACCGGCAAGGAAAGCGTGCTGAAGGAGAAATTGCGCGGGTACTTCGAAACAGCCTATTTCAGTGAAGGCGCAACGCTTTTCGACCTGAAGGACATCGGTTTGTCGTTGATCGAAAAATCGAAGCAGTTCCTCGATGACTACTACCGCATGCAATCGAACTATACCTATCCGGAAATTCACCAGGAAGTGATGGAGCGGCTCTTCACGTTTAAGGACATCAGCAACTATTTCCTGGATTTTTTGGGGAATATCGCCAAATCGATGTCCTATGAGCACTTGTATTCTTCTCAGGATATCATCGTCAACGTCAAGGACTATCTGGACATTCACTATGCCGATCCAATCACGTTGGATTTCCTGTCGGATATTTTCTACATCAACAGTTCATACCTGTCTACCCTGTTCAAAGAAAAAACCGGGATGAAATACGTCGACTACCTGAACGGCTTGCGGATCGAAGCCGCCAAAACGCTGCTGCAAACAACCGATCGGCGGGCATCGACGATTTCGCGGATGGTCGGATACGACAACGAGAAGTATTTTTACAGAGTCTTCAAGAAATTCACGGACCTGACGCCGGAACAATACCGGAAACAAAAATAGAGCATGCTTGACAAACCAGGCAGCCGCCTCATCCATTATTGGAGAGGCGGCTGCCTGGGTTTTGTATATTTGAAGAGCATATATGTTGTTCTAGGGTGTTTTGTGCTTTCGATGGGCGTTAGCCCGACATACATGCCGTGTGGGCGTCGACTGTTCGGTGTTCTTCACTTCTCGTTCAGTCGACATACCGCGCCGGCGTCGACTGTTCGGTATCCTTCACTTCTCGTTCAGTCGACACATCGCGCCGGCGTCGACTGTTCGGTATTCTCCGCTCTTCGTTCAGCCGACACATCACACTTCCGTCGGCTTTTCGGTAACATTCGTTCTTCGTTCAGCCGACAGCCCCCCGCCATAAACGTTTATTCCCAGCCGTCGTCCTCATCCATCGTTACCTTTTGCCCGCAACTTGTAAACCAATCCCAATACCTGCACGGCGATGATCGGGGTCATGGCGACGAGGGCGATCATGCCGAAGCTGCTGGAGACGAGGTTGTCTCCGGCCGTTGCGTTGGCGGCGCCTTGGACGAATGAGAGGATGAAGGTCGCAGTCATCGGTCCGGATGCGACGCCGCCGGAATCGAAGGCGATGCCGACGAACATTTTCGGGACGAAAAATGTCAGTGTCAGCGCAAACAGGTAGCCCGGCAGAAGAATGTGCCAGAGTTGGATGGCCGGAAAGATGATGCGCACCATCGCCAAGGCGATGGCTGTACCGATGCCGATGGAAAGCACGATCTTGACGGCATTCCGGGTGACAGCGCCCTCCGTGACCTCCTCGATTTGGTGCGTCAGGACATGGACGGCCGGTTCCGCCAAGACGGTCACCAAACCGAGCACGAAGCCGATCATAAGCAAATATTGCTTATTTTCCAATGAAGCAACGCGGAAACCGATCGTTCGGCCGACGTCCATGAAGCCGGCTTGGGCGCCGAGGAGGAACAGGAAGAGGCCGATGTAGGTCAGCAGCAGGCCGTATAGGATCCACGAGATGTTTCGTCGTGAGAGGCGGAAGGAATAGCGCTGCATCAGGAGGAAGATGAGTGTGATCGGCAACAGTGCAAGCAGGACTTCTTCAGCAACGATCGGGATTTTTTCGAGGAACGCTGCCAGTAGGCTGGTGGTTTTCAGGGTGTCGATAGCGGTGTCCGGAGCCGTGATGGGGTCGACCGCGAAGAGATCCATCAGGAGGATGGCGAGGATCGGTCCGACCGAAACGACACCGATCAGACCGAAGCCTTCGGTGTTGGCGGCGAGATTGTCCTTGCGCAGCAGCGTGACCCCCAGCGCCATCGCCATGATGAACGGTACCGTCATGGCGCCGGTCGTCGCGCCGGATGCGTCGAAGGCGATGGCGAGGAATTCGTCGGAAGCGTTCAGCGCGAGGATGAATACGACGGCGTACAGCCCGATCAGCAGCTTGTGAAGGACGATGTTACGGACGATCCGGATCAGTCCGAGTGCCAACAGGGCGGCGATGCCGAGCGATACGACGAGGATGATGCTCCATTTTCCGACAGTGCCGGCCGTCAGACGTTCGACTTGCCCGGCCAAGATGTGCAGATCCGGCTCCGCGATGGAAATGATGAAACCGAGCGCCAACCCGGCACCGGCCAGCAGGATGAGGTTGGCGGTCTTTGAGAATGTCCGCCCCATCGCCTTTCCGATCATGCTGATGCTGAAATCGATGCCGTGCAGAAAAATCGAAAGGCCAGCGGTGATGCAGAAGGCGCCCAGCAGAAAGCGCTGCAGCTGCAAGGTGGTCAGCGGCGTCAAGGTGGTGTGCAACAACAGGACGATCGCGACAATAGGAAGGACCGCATGCAACACTTCGCGGATTTTTGACAAGAACAGTTTCATCGGGAGCACCGCCTTTCTGGGCTTGGCGTTCAAGGTGTCTATCTTTCTTCCATTATAAACGAAAAAGCGGTGCGGGAATAACTGGAAGAATTTTGTTCCGTTATATGTGGCGGGCTGGCGCCCTCGGGTAAATCAGATACCGGCCTGGGCTATCGCCCGACAGAAGAGCAATCTCTCGGGTATTTTGCGGTTTTCGGTATCCAATCAGTCGACAGACTGGTGTGCCCTCGGGTAAACGAGATACCGTCCTGGGCTAACGCCCGACAGAAGAGCGATCTGTCTGGTGTTTTGCGGTTTCCGGTGACGATTCAGTCGACGACAACCTGTATCGCTTGCCTGGCTGTCCTCCGGTGAAGAAGCTTCTCGCCGGAGGACAAGTTGTTTAACGGACTCAGCGGCTGCACTCTCCCTTATGGCAGCCATTCGTAGTCTTCGGGCAACTCAATAAATTCCGGTGCGGCCGTGTCGCTTATTTCCAAAACATCGAGATTGAACTCATTTTCCCCGGAAGCCGAGCGGATCCGTTTCAGGACATCGCCCTCGAAATAGTAGAACATCCGGTCGCCGTTTGCGGCATAGTATTCCTCGTAGACGAGGCCCTGCTGCTCCCAGCTGCCCACATAGGTGCTGCCGATATCCTTGAACGGCGGCGCTGCGATGATGCCGTCGTCTTCCGGTGCGTCGGCGGGATCCGCGCTTTCGTTCCGCGCGATCGTCCGGTTCAGGTGGTCGAGCACGTACGCTTGCCCGTCCAGCGTGAGGTAGGTCATGTCCGTCCCTTCCCCGCTGATCCGGATGGCCTGATCCACGCCAGCAACGGCGACCGTCAGCGACCGGTCCTCGAGCTGACTTCCTGTGAACTCGCGGTAATGGTACTGTGCCACATATTGTCTGCCAGCAAAAATTGCGAAATAAGGCTCGGCCAAATGCATGCTGGAAATGCTGGTGTCGGCTTCCGCAGATGATTCGCTGCCGCTTCCAACGGTTGATTCGACTATTTCGCTTTGGCTGCTTGCGATGACGCTGCTTGATTCGTCCGATGCCGTTCTCTCATCCACCAGTCCGCAGGCGGCGGAAAGTACGGCAATTGCTGTCAAGATTCCCATTAAAGCTATTTTTCTTCTCATTTTTTAAAACCTCCTAACGCAAGGCAAAAGGTTCGGTCTGTTTTTCTGGCTTGTGTTTCCTTGTGTTCATTATACGCCGGAATGATTGTCGCCACTATGAAAAGCCCTCGACATCCACATTGGATGTCGAAGGAGTTTCCCCGCCAAACAGTCTTTGGCGGTTTATTTCGGTCCGCTCCGAGTTGATTTAGCCCGCCAAATCATTTTTGGCGGGGAATTCTGAGCCCCACACGACGCATTTTCCCCGCAAAGCAGACTTTGGCGGGGAAACTACGCCCGATCCGAGATCCGAAGATCCGGTATCCGCCCATCCGCCATCAATCTTAGGAAACTGCTTGCTTGTTTCCGGTTAACACCGTAAGATGGAAACACAACAACCGTAAAGGAGCGGATGGAATGGACTCCGTTTTTGAAATCTTTAAACACAAAATCCAGAACAACGAAAAATTGACGCCGAAGATGCAGGCTATTTTGAGCGCCAGTCTGGAGTTGTTCGCGGAAAAAGGCTATTCGAACACGTCGACAAAGGACATCGCGCGTTTGGCGGATGTGGCGGAAGGCACCATCTTCAAGCATTTCGGTTCGAAGGAGAATTTGCTGTATGCCAGCATCTTGCCGATCCTCAGCAAGTCGCTCGAAGTGTTGATCCCAGCGGAACTGCAGAAAAATAAAGAGAATATGGCTGACTTATCCTTCCATAATTTTCTCCACCATGTCCTGCCTGACAGGATCGATTTCGCCGGCAACAACATGAAGATCTGGAAAATCTTTCTGACGGAATATCTGTACCAGGAAACCATGCGCGACAATCTGCTGACGCTGATTCCGGGAGCTCTGTTCCAAGAGATCAACCAACTTCTGGATCTGTTCAAACAAAAGCAAGAGATCGTCGACTGGCCGAATGAAGAGATCATCCGTCTGATCATCAGCACGGTTGCCGGCTTTGTCGTCGCGAAATCGATGGGTCTCTCCAGCAACGCCGATGCGAATGTCGAAACCGATCACCTGATTCTGTTTCTCGAAAAAGGCCTCAAGCCATAATCAGTCCTTGACAGTCTGCTCTGTTAAGGACTATACTGTACCCACAAGATAAAAGTGAGTGATTACTCACTTATTTAAGAGGAGGAACAGTTAAATGGCATTTTTGGAAGTAAACAATTTGAACAAATATTATCCCATCACCGACAGCGAACGTTTCCACGCATTGAAGGACGTCCAGTTGTCTTTCGAAAGAGGCGAATTGGTTTCGATCATCGGTGAATCCGGCAGCGGCAAGTCGACGTTGATGAACCTGTTGGGTGGCTTGGATTCGCAATTCGACGGTGAAATACTGGTGGACGGCGAGAATATCGGCCAGTTCAAGGAAAAGGAAATGGTCGCTTTCCACAAAGAGAAAATCGGCTTCATTTTCCAAAGTTTCAATCTCGTCCCTCACCTTTCCATTTTGGACAACGTCACCTTGGCGATGACGCTTTCGAACATCGACAGCAAAACCCGAAAAGCACGCGCCAAAGAGGTGTTGGAGCAACTGGGTCTGAAGGACCATTACCAAAAGAAACCGAACCAATTATCCGGTGGGCAAAAACAACGGGTGGCGATCGCGCGGGCCCTTGTTAATGACCCGGACATCATCATCGCCGACGAACCTACCGGAGCGCTTGATTCCCAGACATCCGATCAAGTACTGGACATCATCCAGGACATCGCGAAAACCGGCAAGCTGGTCATCATGGTCACCCACTCGGAGCGCGTCGCTTCCCGTTCCACCCGCATCGTGACGATCGACGACGGCAAAATCATCAATGACGAAAAACGCCCGCCGCTGCAGTTCCACGACAACGCCTTCCAAATAAAGGAAAAGCAGGAAAATAAAAACCTGAGTTTCTTCGCGGCCATCCGCATGGCTTTGTTGAACATGAAAGAGAAATTGAGCCGCAACATCCTGATCGCGTTGGGCGGAAGCATCGGCATCATGAGCATCATCCTGATGCTGGCGCTCGGAAAAGGCGTCAACGACTACCTGACCGACACGATGAACGAAAACGTCAATCCGATCATCAGTGAAGCGCGGATGACCGAGGAGACGCAATCCGGCACCTCCGCTAGCGTCGAAACCGTCGCAGAAGCAGCCCCGGCGCAGCCGAGCGGCATGGGCGGCGGTGGCGGAATCGGCGGCACGCTGATTGCCGATAATCCGGCCGCGCAGCTTTCGAAGAACATCCCGTTTGAAGAGGCGAACATTGCCGAGCTGGAAGCCATTCCGAATGTCGAAAAGTTGGAATTGTCCTACGCTTCCTTCTCGATGGGCAGCGACACGGTCGTTTATGAAGGCGAAAATTATCCCTTCATGAACTTCGGCACGACTTCGGAGTTCATGACCGACTCCAACATCTTGTACGGCGCATTCCCGGAGCAGGATGAAGTCCTGATCACCGAGGAAATGGCCGATGGGATGGCCGGCACCCCTGAGGATATGATCGGCAACGAAGTCGAAGTCAAACTTTCCGTCAACGGCAATCCTTTGATCGGCACCTACACGGTCAGCGGCATCTACACAGCCGGAAACGCGATCGGCCCTGCCGGCGCTTTCGACTCGGTCTTCATGACGATGGACACATTCGCGGACATGAACGCTGAAAACGGCTTGACCGTGGAACCGAATGTCGTGTATCTTTACGCGGATGAACCAGGCAATTCCCAGGACATCAAAGATGCGATCAACGGACTGGGTTATGCCGGCTCCTCAACCGACACGCTGGCAAAAACCTTCACGAAAATGCTGGATATCTTCACCTATATCCTAGCCGGTGTGGCCGGCATTTCCTTGTTCGTATCGGCCATCATGATCCTGACCGTCCTCTACATCAGCGTCGTTGAGCGGACACAGGAAATCGGCGTCATCAAAGCGATCGGCGGACGCAACAAAGACATCCGCCGCATCTTCGTCTCCGAATCCTTCCTGATCGGCCTGTTCAGCGGCCTGCTCGGCGTCGGCATCGCGGCTCTCCTTTCCACAATCAGCAACGTGGCGGTCGAGCGCATCTTCGGGACGACCATCCTGCATATGACCCCGACCTATGCCTTGTTGGGCATCCTGGCCAGCGTCATCATCAGCGTGATCGCCGGTGTCTTCCCTGCCAACAAAGCCGCAAAACTCGATCCGATCGAAGCTTTGCGTCATGACTAAGAATTTGTGAACGTTAAAAACAGCCATCCAACCTCATTATTTGAGGTCGGGTGGCTGTTTTTTTGGAGTAAAAAAAGATTCAGAATGTTTTGAACCTCGGGGCGGGGAGGTTTCCCCGCCAAACAGACTTTGGCGGTTTATTTCGGGCCGCATGACGCTGAGTTAACCCGCCAAATCAATTTTGGCGGGCTATCTTGAGCTGCGCACAACAGGAATACCCCGCCGAAACCGGTTTTGGCGAGGTATTCCTAGTTTTGCACAACTAAAAAGGAGTTGCTGCCTCAGTCCGAGGCAGCAGCTCCTAAATAGTGTTCAACATTCATTATTCAGCTACGCCGGCAGTCCATTCTGCAACCAGATCCGGATTAGCTTCGACAAAGGCTTCGGCAGCGTCTTCGGCTGATTCGCCTTCATAGATTTGGAGCATCAATGCTTCGACATCTTCGATGGTCCATTGGAATTGATCCAATACTTGGTAAGCTTCCGGCATGTCGGTTTCGAGTCCTTCACGAACCATCGTGTGGACGGTCTCTTCGCCGCCGAAAATGCCGTTGGGATCATCCAGGTATTTCAGGTCGTAAGCCGAGAATTTCCAGTGCGGGTTCCAAGCTGTGATGATGATCTCTTCTTCATTTTCGATTGCTTGTCCGAGTGTGACGGTCATGGCGCCGGATGAGGACGTCTCGATTGCCCAATCGCTCAAGTTCGAGTAATCCGCGATGGCGCGTTCAGCGGCTGCTACGATACCCGCACCTGGCTCGATTCCGGTGATGGATTTGCCTGCTTGATCGGTCAAATCTGCGATCGAGTCGACATCCATGTACGCAGGAACAGCCAATCCGATTTTCGCGCCTTCAAGGTTTCCGCCCAGGTCGACCATCTTGTCGCCGTATTCTTCCAGCTGCGCACCATGTGTTCCCGGCAGCCACGCGCTCAGCATGGCATCGGCTTGGCCTGTCGAGACGGCTTCCCACATGATGGCGTTATCCAACGGGGTCAAGGTCACATCGTAACCGAGGTCTTCCAATACTTGGGCAACGACATGGTTTGTGGCCACTGCATCATCCCATTCGACGTAAGCCAGTTCGATTTCCTGGCCTTTGCCGACTGTATCTTCCATGGATTCTGTTTCGGCTGAACCGCAGCCAGCGGCGATCAGTGTGACTCCCAAGCCTAATCCGGCCTTAAGTCCAAGGTTTTTCCAGTTACGTTTTGTTGTTTTAGTCATATGTATGTTTCTCTCCTTTTTGTTTGGCAATCAGGAATAGTTGCGTCGTTATGCGTTGTTATGATGCGCTCTTTTTGCTGAATTTTTGGGTCAGACGGTCGATGATGATGGCAAGCACAACCAAGGCCAATCCGGATACGAAACCGGAACCGATTTTGGCGCGTTGCAAGGCGGAAAGGACATTACGGCCCAATCCAGGGGCACCGATCATCGAAGCGATGACGACCATCGACAAGGACAGCATAACGGTTTGGTTGATGCCGGCCATGATCGTGGACTTCGCCAACGGTAATTCGACTTTGAACAGCCTTTGGGCGCCGGTGCTGCCGAATGATTCGGCTGCTTCAACCAGTTCGGTGGAAACTTGTCTGATCCCCAGATTCGTGAAGCGGACGGTCGGCGGAATCGCGAAAATAAGTGACGCGAGTACCCCGGGAACCATCCCGATTCCGAAGAAGGCTACTGCCGGAATCAGATAAACGAAGGCCGGCATCGTCTGCATGAAATCCAGGACCGGATTGATGATGTTGTTCGCGATTTTGCTTTTCGCCATCAGGATACCGAAAGGCACGCCGATCAGAACGGACAACAAGCTCGAGAACAAGACCAGCGTCAAGGTGAACATCAAGTCTTCCCAGAGTCCTTGGTTATGGATGAACCAGAGACCGACGACAGAAAAGATGGCCAGGCCGAATTTTTTCCCTGAGGCAAAGAACGCCAGCAGGGCCACTAATGCAATCAGGATGACTGCCGGGATGGCTGTCAGTGTTGACGTCAACAAATCGATTGCAGCTTGCGAAGACTCTTTGATCGGATCGAACAGGAAGCTGAACGTGTCAGCGGTCTTGTCCGTGATGTATTCAGTGAACTCGGCAACCGGCAATTCAGGAATGAAATTTAATAGATTATCCATTTACGGACACCTCACTTTCTCCTGCCAAAGCGGCTATGACGGCGCCTCTGACAAGGACACCCACCAATCTGTCGTTTTCGATAACAGCAACCGGCGAGCTTGAATCATGGATGATTGGGAATATATCGCTCAAGGTAGTATCTTTGGAGACGGTCGGGATATCTTCTCTGAGGATGCCATCCACTTTTGTGGCGTTGGCTTTCAACGCTTTCGAAGCGTCTTCGGCAGTGATGTACCCTTTCAGTCTGCGGTGATTGTCCACCACCAGGATTGTCGAAATCCCTTCTTGGCGCAATAATTCCAATGCGAAGAGCGGGCCATGTTTTTCGATATTCATGACGATCGGACGCTTCATGATGTGTTCGGCAGTCAGTACTTTCGAACGGTCCACGTCCTCCACGAATTTTTCGACATAGCGTGTTGCCGGATTGGTCAGAATTTCCTCGGGCGTACCGATCTGGACCAATTCCCCGTCCTTCAGCAACGCAATCCGGTCACCGATACGCAAAGCTTCGTTCAGATCATGGGTGATGAAGATAATGGTCTTTTTGACGTTTTCCTGCAGATCCAACAATTCATCCTGCATCTCACGACGGATCAGCGGATCCAAAGCCGAGAAGGCCTCGTCCATCAGCAGGATTTCCGGATCATTCGCCAAGGCACGGGCCAAGCCGACCCGCTGCTGCATCCCACCTGATAATTGGTGCGGATACTGATCGCTGTAGTCGCCCAATCCGGAATTTTCCAAGGCACGTTGCGCTCTTTCCTTGCGCTCCGCTTTTGCGATGCCTTGGACTTCCAGTCCGTACTCGGTGTTCTCCAAAATGGTGCGGTGCGGGAACAAGCCGAAGTTTTGGAAAACCATGCTCAGCTTTTCGCGGCGGACTTGGCGCAAGGCTTTCTTGTCCATGACCGATAAGTTCTCCCCGTCGATGAGGATGTTCCCCTTCGTTGGTTCGATCAGACGGTTGAACATCCGTACCAGCGTGGACTTTCCGCTTCCGGAAAGCCCCATGATGACGAAGATTTCCCCTTCTTCTATAGAAAGACTGACATTGTTGACCCCGACAGTCGCTCCAGTGGCGCGCAGGATGTCTTGTTTGCTCTTCTTCTGTTCAAGCATTTCCAGAGCCTTATCTGCTTTTTTTCCAAAAATTTTAGTGACGTTTTCGATTTTTATTTTCGACAAGTGCATTTCTCCTCTCAAATTCTTGATGCTATATGCGTGGATTCTATTGATAGTGGGAAACAAATCCCGAATCCGATTATGGTCCTCCGCAATGTACAAATATAGTGTTATATTTTCATTTATTACGAAAACATAAATTGAAGATAATTTTGTTACATCACAAAGCTATATCCACTATTATCCAGTTATAGCGCGGATATGCAAATCAAAAATGAAAATTTTGTGAAATTTCCGCGAAAAATAATGCGCTTACACACGCTTTCTAAAGGTAACCGTGCAGAATCTTAATTTTTTTAAATTAACTTCGGATTAGAATCAGTATGTTGACATACGGACGATACAACATACAAACAATAGCTGTGATCGCTGTCGATTTGTCGGATGTGGGGGCCACATTCGAAAATCCGGCAGCTCGTAATGTCGAAATTGTCGGATGTGATTGCGCATTCGACAATTTCGCCGTTTCCAGAGTGCAGTTTGTCGGATATCATCGACTCATTCGACAATTCGCGACAATCCGGTAACTTGTGCACGTCATTCCGTCGCCAGCAGCGCCGAAGAGCGCGCTGATAAGTCGTTTGGCGGACAAATGTATCGAGAAAGCCCGCCAAAATGGTTTTGGCGGGCTATTCCGTGTCTCCGCGCCTCCGCAAGTCCAACTCAAAAAAGCGCCCCACCTTTCCAGCTCTGCGCGCAGAGCTGGAAAGGTGGGGCGTTCAACTGTAGTTTCCTGCTTCTTCAGGCCAATTCCCAAAGGTCGAGACTGTAATCGATTGTGCTGCTTGGCGCGAGCGACAGGCCGGTTTCTCCCGCTTGCGGGAACATGCGGGAGGTGAAGCTGCCTTCGCCGTCGTTGACGAAGATTTCGATCGAACTGGTATCGACGAAGATCTGCAGCTTGACTGCATCCATCTGTCCGACCACTAGCGTGCGGGTCGTTCCGAATTCTTCGGCGAACGCGATTCCGCATTGGCTGCGATCGATCGTGATCTTATTCGTGGTCGGATCCAAGGTGATGCGGAAACGCTTGTCGTTGGCCGCATCTTCGCAGAGATCCAAAGTAACCGGCGCGTGGTCGGCAGACGCCGGGAATGCCACCTCCAGCTGGAGTTCGTAGCAGTTTGCGCCACTGCGATCGAAATGCTTCGTTTCAGACAACAAACCGGCGGCCGAAACAGTCTGCGCTTTGCGCAAAGCAACCAATTCGCGGACCGGTTTCTGGATCAGTTTGCCGTCCTTGATGGACAACTCGCGCGGCAAGGTCAGGCAGTGCGCCCAATCTTCGCTGTCGGTCGGGTATTCAATTTCCGGCAAGCCCATCCAGGCCGTCAGAATGCGGCGGCCGTCCGGACTTTCGGCTGTCTGGGTAGCGTAGAAATCGAAGCCGGCATCCAGTTCCTGGAAGCCATCATGCTCCAATTTCAGTTCATCCATCCGGAAATCATCGGCGATGACATAGCCGGTCTGGAAAATGTTTTGGTAGCGGTCGCCTTCCGGCTCGATTCCCTGCGGCGAAAACAATAAAACGGTTTTTCCGTCGATTTCGAACAGGTCCGGGCATTCCCACATGAAGCCGAAGTCCGGCAAACCGGCGTCGACTTCGCCCATCAAGTCCCACTCCACCGCATCGGCCGAGCGGTACATCAGGATTGTGCCGGTTTCGTCGCTGCGTTGGGCACCGATGACGGTGTAATAGATGCCGTGCTGCTCCCAGACTTTGGGATCGCGGAAGTGGTCGGTGTAGCCTTCCGGATTGCCGGCGATAGCAGGCGGCAGGAACTTCGTGAAGCTGCCGTCCGCCTCCATGCGGGCAACAATCTGGTTCGGCACCCTTTCCCATTTTTCCGTGCGGACATTGCCGGTGTACATGATGTGCAGCTGGCCGTCCTTGACGAAGCCGCTGCCGGAATAGACGCCGTGGCTGTCGTACTCCGTGTCAGGCAGCAGCGCGACGCCCTCATCCTGCCATTGCACGAGGTCGGTCGAAGTCAGGTGGTACCAGTGCTTCAGGCCATGGACCGCGCCCATCGGGAACCATTGATAGAAGAGATGCCATTTGCCGTCGAAATAGGTGAAGCCGTTCGGATCGTTCAAAAGGCCTGTGTTCGGTTGGATGTGGTAGTTTTGGCGGAAGGGTGACTGCGCCACCCGTTTCGCCAATTCGTCCAGATAGTCGTCGGAATAATCCGAGAGTTTTTTATAGCGCTCCTCGCGCGTCCATTCTTTCATCGTTTTATTCCTTTCCGTTCCGCTTTTCTTTTTTTAAGCAGTTTTCTTTGTCCAGTCGCGTTTGCTGAAGAAGAAAGTCATGGCTATTGTCACGACTGTCGAAATCAGCATGCCCAGGATGTAGAACCATAATTCTTCTTGTTTGATCGAGATGACGCCCGGCAGGCCGGCTGCACCCAATGCGATTGCTTTGACTTTGAAGAAGGAAATGAACGCGCTGCTGACGCCGGAACCGATCATTGCTGCATAGAACGGGTAGCGATATTTCAAGTTGATACCGAACATGGCTGGCTCAGTGATCCCCAAGTAAGCGGAGATGGCGGAAGCGGAAGCCAAACTTTTCGCTTTTTGTTCCTTGATAATGAAGAACATCGCCAATGCAGCAGCACCTTGAGCCACGTTTGACATAGCGGCGATCGGGAAGATGAACGTACCGCCTGTTTTGGCGATATCAGCCAACAATTGCGTTTCAACAGCGATGAAGCTGTGGTGCATACCGGTAACGACCAGTGGAGCGTAGAAGAAACCGATGATGGCTCCGCCGACTGCACCTGTCGTGTCGTACAACCAGACTAGGCTGTTTGTCATCACATCGCCGAGCGTGCGCGTCAGCGGGCCCACCAATGTGAAAGTCAGGAAGCCAGTGATGATCAAAGCGAACAGCGGTGTGACCAGGTTGTCCAATGATGTATGCACGCGTTTGTGCAGGAATGTTTCGATTTTAGCTAGGATGAATGCCGCAAACAGAATCGGCAGTACTGTTCCTTGGTAACCGACTTTCGCGATTTCGAATCCGAAGATATCCCAGAAAGGCACTTCACCTGCAGCCAAGACTGACGGATAGGCGTAGGCATTGACAAGATCCGGGTGGACCATCAACATCCCCAAAACAGCTCCCAAGTAAGGGTTTCCGCCGAATTTCTGCGTTGCGCTGAAACCGATCAGGACAGGCAGGAAGACATAAGCGGCGTTGGAGAACGTGTTGATCATCGCTGCAAAACCTGCGAAGGCAGGATAAGCTTCAATCAGCGATTTTCCGGCAACAAACAAATCCGGTGCGGTGAATACGTTGTTCAAACCCATCATCAAACCGCAGGCTACGATGGCCGGGATGATTGGTACGAAGATATCTGAAAGCATCTTGACGCCTTGTTGGATCGGGTTCAGTTTTTGCGTGCCGGCTGTTTTGACTTCCTCTTTGCTCATGGCGTCGATTCCGGCCATTTTGATAAATTCTTTGTAGACTTCATTGACTGTTCCGGATCCAAGTATGATTTGGTATTGGCCAGCCGTTGAGAAAGTCCCTTTGACTTCGTCGCGTGCGTCCAATCCCGCTTGATCGACCTTGCTTTCATCCTTCAAAACTAAGCGTAGTCGTGTCGCACAGTGCGTCGCCGCCTGTACGTTGTCTTTTCCGCCGATATCCGTCAACAATTCTTCTGCAATCTTTTTGTAATCCATTTTTCTCCCTCTTTCCTTTTATCTGTTGTGCCTAAGAATAAGTGCAATAATGACAATGTTTCGTCCCGTCTCTAGAAGGAACCGGTTCCTTTCTGTCCCAAAATGATAAGGATCAGGTTTTCTGTATTGGTGAAACCGGTTCCTCTTGATACAAATAGTAAACCCTTTCAAAGATAAAGTCAAGCGTTTTAATAAAAAAGATTTCGTCATTTTTAAACATATAGGGATCTATAAAATTTTCCAGAGTGAAAAGTGCATCACCGTAGGTGTTTCACAAGTTTGCAAAATGTTTCATGCATCTAAAATGATGTCCAGCTTCACGGGTTAGCCCTTCGGAAATTAGATAAATCTGACCCATTGCGCTCTTCGATGCTCATTCAGGGCCAGATTTCCTAAATTTCTTTCAGGGCTGAGCGAACCCGTTCAGCTTTTCTTGGATAAATGAAAACCATGGGCTAGGCCCATGGTTCCGGAGAGCTTCCAGCGGTGTATTAAAAAATCCTCGCTAAGTGCTAGAATATATTTGGTTCGCCAACCAATATTCATGACTTAGGAGGATTCTTTATATGTCTCAAGACAAAAATAGTTTAGCACATACCACTTGGAATTGTAAGTATCACATAGTTTTTGCGCCCAAATACCGGAGGCAAGCAATCTACGGAAAGATAAAACAAGATATAGGAGTCATACTAAGGCAGTTATGCGAAAGAAAAGGTGTAGAAATAATCGAAGCCACTGCTTGTGTGGATCATATACACATGTTGGTAAGCATACCGCCCAAGATAAGTGTCTCATCGTTTGTCGGCTATCTAAAAGGTAAAAGTAGCCTCATGATATTTGATAGACACTCCAACCTGAAATATCGCTATGGGAATCGCAAATTCTGGTGCACAGGATATTATGTCGATACAGTCGGAAGAAACAAGAAGGCAATTCAAGAATATATACGCAACCAAATTCAAGATGATATAGTGGCAGAACAATTAAGCCTATTAGAGTACACGGATCCATTTACAGGCGAAGAAGTTCGTAAGAGTAAAAAGAAAAAATAAGAGCCAGACCTTTAGGTCTAGCCCGTGGCAGTAGTACAATTGGCGAACCATTCAGAGCCCCTTTAGGGGTTGGTTAGTAACAAAGGCTTTCAGCCGCAGAGCAAACCACCCGTTCACACGGGTGGTTTTGATTATTTGCTGGCATTGGCCTTTCCATGCCAATCGGAGTAGAATGAAGACAAAGAGCGACATGACAAAGATATGGGAGGTTTTTGACCATGACGATAAATAATGAAATGTCCGCAAAATTTGATGGTTTGGCGGCGCTGATCGGCCACACCCCGATGCTGGAGATTTCCTTGCTCTACAAAGGCGAGCCACGGATCGTTTACGCCAAGGCGGAATACTACAACTATTCAGGCAGCATCAAGGACCGCGTCGCCTGCCACATCCTCCGCCAGGCCTACGAAATAGGCGCTATCGCCGAAGGCAAGCCGATTGTGGAAGCGACCAGCGGCAACACCGGCATCGCTTTTGCTGCAATCGGTGCCTATCTGGGCAATCCGGTCACTATTTTCATGCCCGACTGGATGAGTAAGGAGCGGATCAACCTGATCGAAAGTTTCGGCGCAACGATCCGGCTCGTTTCCAAGGCTGAAGGTGGATTCACCGGTTCGATCGCCCTCGCCGATCGGATGGGCGAAATCGAAGGCGCCTTCCTGCCGCACCAATTCTCCAACCCCGAAAACTGCGCCGCCCACTACGCAACAACCGGGAAAGAAATTCTGGACCAGCTGGCGGCTTTCGGAAAAAGACCGCAAGGCTTCGTCGCCGGCGTCGGCACCGGCGGAACGTTGATGGGCGTCAAAGAGATTCTGCAGGAAAGCTACCCGGACTGTCTGGCCTTTCCGCTCGACCCGGCCTCCTCCCCGACGATGGCGACTTGCGGAAAAGTCGTCGGTCCGCACCGGATTTTCGGCATCGGCGACGAGTTTGTGCCCGCCATCGTAAAATTGGATCAGCTGGACAATATCCTATCGATCGATGACTGCGATGCCATCAACATGTCCCGCAAGCTTGCGCGCGTGCTCGGACTCGGCGTCGGTATCTCCTCGGGCGCCAACTTTCTCGGTGTGCTGAAGGCGCAGGATCTGCTCGGCGATAAGGATGCCGTTGTCGCGACCGTCTTTGCCGACGACAACAAAAAATACCTCTCCACCGATCTGATGTTCGAACAGCCGATTGCTGCGGATCATTTGGCCTGCGACGTCGAGCTGCTCAGCATGCGCGCTATCCGCTGAGGCTGAAACATGAAATGTTAAGGGATAACAAGGAACAGCCGACGAATGTAGGATTCGTCGGCTGTTCGGTTTCCTTCGGTTGGCGTTCAGCAAACTGATGCGGGTAGCGTCGGCTGTTCCGCATCCCTCGTTTGACGTTCAGCAAACAAATTCGGCTTTCCTCGGCTGTTCGACGGCTTCCACTTTGCGTTCAGTCGACAAGAAGATAAAAATACAGCCTGGCGACATCAGATCGGATGTCGCCAGGCTGTATTTGTTGTCTTTTCGCATTCTTTCACCCTTCATTTGGCCACTTTCCACTCGGCCGCGATCGGATCGCTGGTAACGGCGATCCATTCAGAAGGCGAATCCGCAACCGGCGTATACAGTCTGGCGGTATCGCCTTTGAAAGCCGGAACATCCGCCACTGTCGGATCCTCGCTAACATAGATCAGCCGGCCGCTGACGATTTTTGTCGTGCCGATCTGGTCGGCTCCGGCGTAGCCGGCTTGCGAACTGTCCAAAACCATATTCTTGAAAGTGACGGTCGCATAAGGTTTTGTATTCATATAATCCAGGAAACGGAACGGCGTCAACACACTCTCACCGTACGATACCCCATCCAGGACGAACTTGTCGATCCTGGCCCAGTTGAGCGGTTGCATCGAGAGTGCCGTTTCCGTGTCGAAATGGACGTCCTTCAGGTAACTCTCGGCCACGCCGAAGTTGAAGTAGCCAGTCGTGAAACCGCTGCGGAACGCGCAGTCGTTGAGCCTCAGTTTGCCATAGTAGCCATTGAGCGCGACGATTTCCTTGTCCGTCTCCAACAGTTTCCCCGCGTCAGCGCGCTCGAAAATGCAGCCATTGAAAGTCGTCTGGTAAGCGTCCTTCGGCAGCTCATCGAAAATATCGATGACGCGCACAATCACACCCTTCACGTCCGCTTTTGCACTCGGGGTCACCGCGAAGATAACCTCGTTGAACGTGCAGTCGGTGGCGTTCATCACTTCCACATTCCCGAGCGTCGAGCGTTCGATCATGATTTTATTTTTGAAACCGTAGATCACAGTCTCGCCGCCGATGACTGCCGAATCGGTCATCTTCACGACGGATCCTTCCTGCGTTCCCAGATCGACGTCCTCAAATGCCGTCAACCGCTCGATCGTCAACAACGTTTTGTCATGGGGGTCAGTATCGATTTCGATATCGATCGCCTTCCCGAATTGGCTCTTCTCCGCTGTAAAATCAGTGATCAGAATTTCCGACGGGCTACCGCTTGCGACTACGCCGCCGCGGAAACAATTGACCGAAGAACTGTCGCTCACTGCCACTTGCGCATTCGTGTAGACGTGAACGCCGTCACCGCACCAATTCCGGAATCTGCAGGCGATCACTTTCCCGCGCAGCATGCCCGCTTTTTCGGTCGAACCGGAGAAGAGGATTGCGAACTGCTGCTCCTTTTCGTAATTAAGGAAAGCCCCCTGCTCCCAGCAATTTCCGTCAAAGGTGATGCCCTCAAAAATCAGGTAGTCTGAATCTTTTTCGGACTCCCACATCCGGTTTTCGGTCGTGAACATGCGCGTGAACTTCGGTTGGCGCTCGGCCAAGCGGAAAGTCGCACCATATCCGACCAACTTCAGACCGGCCTCCACATCCACCGAACGCAGCGTATAACTCGTACCGCTCGGGAAAAACAGATCCTTGCCGTTTTCGATGCAGTGGTCGACCGCGCGCTGGATCCGTTCGGTGTCGTCCACATCGCCCGCTTTTTTGGGAAAAAGGGTGATGCTGACTTGATTTTCCGTCACTTCGGTTTGGGAACCGCTGCTCTGCGCCGCGGCTATGGGTCGGTCGGCTGATCCGGCGTCGGCAAAGAGGCGTCCGCTCACCGTCGCCACAGGGTAGCCGACCAGCCCGATCAATCCTACGGCCAGCAACTTTTCCCACCGATTATTCTTCTTGTTCATGTCGGGCCCTCCTTTAAGAGGTGCCAAGTGCGTCTATTCGAGTTCGAGTTCTGCTTGCAACAGGTCGTGGACGCGCGTCAGTTCGGTCTCGTCCACGAAGTTGTAGTAGATGTCGTTCATCATGCCACCGGTGCCGCCGAGTTGCTGCTGTGAGATATTGTTGACCGCGCCGAGATAATCTTGGCTTTGTAGCGTGTAGAAATCAGAAAGTTGGAAGCTTGTCTGGACATTGGATGACAGGGACTGCAGAATGGTCTGGTAATTCAGCAGTGTTTCCGGTGTCGCCAATTTTCGGATGACGCCTTCGATGACCAGGCGCTGTCTGCCTTGACGACCGGTGTCGCCGGCCGGATCTTCGTAGCGCATGCGTGCAAATGCCAACGCTGCCTCGCCATCCAGTTGGTTCGTGCCTTGGACGAAATCGTAGCCGTTCTGGTTGAAGGCGAGCGGACTCTCGACAGTGATGCCGCCGACCGCATCGACGATTTCCTGGATGCCGGCCATGTTGACCATCACGTAGAAATCGATGGGGATGTCCAACATCTGCTGAACGGTATTGATCGACATCGAGGTGCCGCCGAATGCATAAGCATGGTTGATTTTGTCCGAAGTGCCGTAACCGACGATTTCAGTGTAAGTATCGCGCGGAATGCTCAAAAGCGTCGTCTTCTGGGTGTGCGGGTTGATCGTGACGACCACCATCGAATCGGAACGGCCTTGTTCCGTGCGGCCCAAGTCACCGGTATCGACTCCCAGCAGCAGGATGGAAACCGGCTCACCCGCTTCCAGAAGTTCCGAAGGGGTCAAAGCACCGGCATCGGCTCGGCTTTCTCCATCAGCATCTGCTGAGGAATCATAGACGGTCCCGGTATTCGTCGTCCGGAAAGTCTCGACTTCGACCGGGGTATAGGCCGTGTCCATCGTGTCTTTCACGTTTGCATAGATTGAATAAATGTACCCGAGTATCCCGATCACCAGAATCGCAAGGATGCTGATGAACAGTTTCAAACCGTTCTTATTTCTTTTTTCTGATCGCATTATTTGTTCTCCTCTTCCTGAGAGCCAACTATAAGATAATTGTTAGCGTTTATTACATTTTAGATGAATCGCTCCAAATAGTAAAGCCGCTGTGCGATCTTAGGATGCCAACGCGCGGTTTGCATGTTGGCTTATTCTTCATACCAACTGATATCGCAGTCCGGAAGAGCATTTTCCAGCATGGCTTGTTGTTCAGCATTCATGTCCGCTTTGCTGATGTGCAATTTCCCCAACTTGGCCAAGCCCAGCAACGGAGCGGTATCGCTGATCGGGTTATCTTTTAGATCCAAGTACCACAGCTCCACTAAATTGGCCAAAGCGGTCGCATCGTTTATTTGATTTCCGGACAGATTCAAGTGCCGGATTTTGGTGAGACCGGCCAGACTGTCGATGGTGCTGATCCGGTTCCCGGCCAGATCGAGGTAGACCAATTCCGCCAGGTTCGCCAAGACGGAGACGTCAGTCACTTGCGCCCCGCTGACTTCGAGGTGCGTCAGCCTGGTCAGTCCGGCCAAGCTGCCGATGTCCTCGATTTTTGTGGCGTTCAAATCCAAGCGGGTCAGCTGCGCCAGTCCCGCCAACGCGGAAATGTCGCTTATTTCTGTGCCGCTCAGATCCAACGTCAACAGGTTTCCCAGACCGGTCAAGGCGCCGACAGCTGCGACTCCTGTCCCGCTCAAATCCAGCGTCATCAGTTGCGTCAAAGCCGCTACGGCTCCGGCATCACGGATGGGGGTGTTGTCCAGTTCCAGAATGGTCAGCTGGGTCAAGCCCGATAGCGCTGCGATATCTTTGACTTGCGTGTTCCCTAGGCTCAGATAGCGCAACTGATCCATCCCAGCCAAGGCGTCGGTAGCTGCGACTTTGGTGTTTCGCAACTTCAACGACTGGAGGCCAGTCAAATCAGTCAATGAGCGGATATCGCTGACGTCAGTGTCGTTCAAATGGAGGACATCAAGTTGCTTAAGACCGGCCAAGGCTGTGATGTCTTCCAATTGGCTGTTGTTGAGGTAAAGAGTCCTGAGATTCGTCAAATTCTGCAGAGCCGTGATGTCCTCGATTTGGGTGCGGCTCAGATCCAGATATTCCAGCTGCGTCAAACCGGCCAGCGCGCTGATATCGCTGATCTGCGTACCGTTCAGATGGAGTATCCGCAGGTTCGTGAAATGTTCGATTCCGCTGATGCTGCTGATGTCCTTGTTGCCCAAATAGAGCGCATCGACCGAACCGACATCTTCGGCAGCCAGGTCGCCCTCTTCTTTGCCTATCCATTTGCGCACATAGTCTTCCAAAGCATCATCCGTGAAAGTCAATGGATTATTTTCCTTTGGGATTCCGGTTTCTGCGTCTGTTTCCGTAATGCTGTTGTTGGATTGAGTCATGCTTTCTTGGCTGCTCAAAGCTGAATCCTGATCCGAAGTCGTGATACCGGAGCATCCTGTCAACAAAGCCAGTGCTGATAAGCACCAAAAAAATCCTCTTGTTTTCATGATAACTTTCCTCCTTAAAAAGCTGGTTGGAAGCTGATATCAAAATCATTGCTGGTCGGTTTATGGTTGAATGTAGCGATTGTATTTCGTTTTAATTATAAGCCTACTCCAGCTGGATGGCTAACGTTATGGGTTCACTGCCTTCGCCTCCCTTGCGAAAACTTGCACCACATTCTTTTGCAGAAAAAAGTGGCCCGCGGACTTTCTGATGGCATAAACGAGACTCAAAACCCTTCCGATCAGGACAACGGCGCTGGCGCGAGCCCTGCTCCGGTGAGGGGCAGGTCACCGGAGGACGACGGTGACTCAAGGTACCCTACTCCGGCAGGCTTCGCCTTGCCGGAGGACAAGGCCCATATGCGGGCCGAACTCCGGCGAAGCCTGCGTTCGCCGGAGGAAAATGCAGGCTTCGCCCAAACAAAAAACCACCCGCTACAATAAAGAGCAGATGGTTTCGAATTCGTTTCATTTAACATTTTTCAGCCCATAACCGCCAAAATGAGCGGCATAACGAAGATCCCGATCAGGATCGAGACGGAATTCATGAAGGCGGAGGTTTCGACGTCCCCGCCCACTTCTTCGGTAAATCCGGTAGTCATGGAAGCGATCGGCGAAAAGAACAGCATGCAGAGGATCGTCTTCACGACCGCCGAAACTGGCAGGAAGGCCACAATCAGGATGGAGAAAATCAGCGAGAAAACGTAGCGGATGGCCAAATATTTGAAGGCCAGCCTGAAGCGGTGCGCATCCAAGCCCAATTCCAAACCGATCCCGATCATCAGCATCGCCATGAACGTGTTGGCGCCACCCACCGTGGACGTGAAGGTGATGACCGCAGCAGGCAACTGCAGTCCGAACAGACGCATCAGCAACAGCACCAGGTAGGTGTCGAACAACGGCGAAAGGAACATCAACTTGAGGAAGCCCAATAAAGTTGTTTTTTGCTTTTCGTCCGCCACCGAACGGGACCAGCCATACCCGATTCCGGCAGCCCCGAATGAATTGCCGACATCGAAAAGTGATGCGAAAATGATCGACTGCGGCCCCATCAATCCGGCGATGTAGGGCATCGCAAAGGCCCCGACGTTGTAGCTGCCGATGTTGATGATGCCGAAAGCCTGTGCTTTGCCGCCTTTCCGCTGGTTCACGAGATAACCGGTAATCTGTTGGACCAGGTTAGCGATGATGCCGATGGCGGTCAAAAACAGCAGATTGTAGGTGATGTCGAAGGTGTTGAAGCTGGTGATCAGAGCGCAAGGCAGCGTGATCCGCAAAACGATTTTCGAAAATTTCGGAAAATCTTCTGCGCTTACCCATCCGATCCGTTTGATGACGTAGCCGATCACGATGATCACTATCAAAGATGCGGCTTTTGCTGCTATTTCCCCCATTACGTTCCCCCTGCTCGCGTTTTTCCTTCAATTATAACAAAAAAAGTGCCCGTGCATCCGTTTCTTTCGCATTTTTTCAAAATCAAAAAAATTCCGCCTGCACCCCTTAAGCGGGTTCGGACGGAACTTTGCAAAAATGCATATTATTCTTCGTATTTCAAAACAGAACGCTCGCCCAACGGTTGGACTTCCCGGTTGTTGCCTTCATAATATTCGTTGAAAGCTGCGATCTGCTCCGCGGATACCTCGACAGGGTTCGCCATCACGTACCATTCGACATTTTCGGTCAACGGCGGTGTCGTCAAGGAACCCAGGTAATGATAGTAGCTTTTGTTCTCCGGAAGCAGCTCGGTAACGTTCAGGTGAACTCCGCTGGCCACAGTCGTTTCTTCGTTTTCCTTCACATCATCCAGAATCTCCTGGAAGGCAGCATTCGCTGTTCCTTCTTTAAAGAAGACCGCGATGACCGCCAGGCGACCGTCTTGTGCCTTGTGAACAAAATGCAGTTCGATCGGGAAGTATTCACCATCTCGTTAGAGACAGTCTTTTCGTTTCAAACATTATATGATTACATTCAATCAGCCATGGGTTCTCCGAAAATCGGAAACCCGTCAGCTTTCCCTATGCCAGCTTGCTTTAGATGATGACATTTTTTTGGTGCATCGATTGCAGACAGATTCTGTTCAGCAACACGATCGTCATGGAAACGTAGAACAAGAAGATTCCTGCCGCAAATACATCAACCAGAATCCACACCAATACGCCCACCAGCACTATCAACATACTTGCTTTGGGCATCAGCACAGGCGCCAAAACTGCCAATTTGATTTTTTGTTTCATTGAACCTTCCGTATGGATATGGATCGGAATCAGGAATGCGAGGCTCATCAGTGCATAGATCGAAAACAGATTCAGCGGTACCGTCAAAAAGGACGCCAAGGTTTCGTTCATTTGGATGATTTGTTTATCGATTCCGATACTGAAGAGAATGGCGGCATATACCAATCCGATACTGTTGGCCTTCACAAAATTGGTCCGATAGTGTCTCAGGAATGCTGTGACGATCGGTTTGATCGGGCTCTGCGGTTCGAACAGTTCCTGCTTGCTGATCAATTGGAAGACTGCGAATGTCGCGGGGAACAGTCCGAAAATGCCCAAGCCACCCGCAACCCCCATCAGCCACAGGATGTTCAGTACAGACAGGAACATGATTTTCTCCAGAACAGCCATTGTTTTGCTTGACCAGTCCATCCCTACACCTTCTTCCCAAAAAATGTGTTACCTTGCGCATCCATACCGGCAATTTGCCATTCGGTTTCGGATTTTTTCCAGTTGAAGCCTTTCCAGATACGGAAATGACTTCCGGTCAGGTTATCGTAAAAATCCCCCGTTCCAAAGTCATCAATGAATTGCAGTTGCCGATCCAGGAACCTTTCACATTCAGCTTTCACCAGTTTGTTGTTTTCCGGAGCAAAGCGCACCAGTTCCCAATCCCCCGCCAAGACAGTAACCACCGGCAATCCTGAATCGGAGGCCGTTTCTGCTCCGGAAATGTATTCCGGCGAAACGACGGGCCAGCCATTTTTCAGCCAGTGGATTTTTCTGATGAAAGTCAGCGGCTTGTTCAGATCACTGGCAATGCGCACATGATGAACCATGTACGTATTCTTGTTGCCGGCTTCCTGAAAAATCGAGTTGTGTCCGGGTGCCATCCAAGCGATATCTTCGGCAAACTGGTAGCTGCCCAGAACTTTTGTGCCGACGCTATCGTGAAGCTCAGTCTGCAGCATGCTGTTCCCTGCCTGATCCAAATACGGACCTTGGATCGTTCTCGAACGGGCAACCCGGACGTTGTAAGTGTCGAACAGGGAGTCATAGGAGCTGAACAAATAGTAATAGTCCAGCTCTTCATGGTGGAAAATGAAGGCTCCTTCAATGGCGCCATCGAGGATCGAACGGTCCCTTTTGGCTATGCAGATCCCGAAATCGTCTGCCTCTAAAGGCAAACCTGACTGCGGATCGAGTTGCAGCAAATAAATACCTCCGAAAAACGATCCGTAGCAAAGCCACATCTTGCCTTCTTTATCCCAAACCACATTGGCATCGATGGCGTTATGCGCGGCTATCTTGCTGTCCGTCCTGACGACGAGCGCCTGGTGTTCCCAAGGTCCCTGCAGTTCGGGCGCTGTCGCGAGTCCGATGCAGGAAGTCGTACTCCCGAAAGTCGAGGCCGAATAATACATGCGATACTGCCCTTCATATTCGATGATTTCCGGAGCCCACAGCCCTTCCGCGTTCGTCCAAGCAAAAGCCTCCTCCGGCACCCCCTCAAAAGCGGTGCCGAGATATTCCCAATGGATCCTGTCGGCGGATTTCCGGACTTGGATGCCGGAAGTATACGTTCCTTCGACTACGGAATCCGTGGAGAACAGATAGTATAAGCCGCTTTTGCGGTCCTGGATCATCGTCGGGTCATGCCCGCCCAGCGTGTTCCAACCGTACGATTCGATCAATTTCAATTCATCCATAACGCGCTATCCTTTCACTGCCGAAAGGGCGACCGATTCGATAATCTGTTTCTGGAAAATGATGAATATGGCCAACACTGGAATCAAGGAAACAACGGATGCCGCCATGATCAGCGGGTAATCCGTCTGGATCGCATAACTGGCGTTCAGGTTGGCGATGACGACCTGCAACGTTTGTTTTTCCGGACTGTTCAAGTACAGCAATGGTGCCAAGTAATCATTCCACGCACCCATGAACCACAGAATGAATTGGGCAGCGATAGCAGGCTTGATGGCCGGAACAATCAGTTTCGCAAAAATCTGGAAATAACTGGCGCCATCGATTTTGGCTGCTTCCACGATCGAATCCGGGACATTCGATAAATATTGTCTCAAGAAAAAGATCATCGTGATGTTCCCGAACATACCCGGGACAATCAAAGGCAGCAAAGTATTTACCCAACCGATTTTGGAAAAGATGACGAATTGAGGGATCATGATGCTCGGATATGGGATCATGATGCCGATCAGCAGCAAAAGAAAGATCATATTTTTGAAAGGCAAGCGCAGTTTTGCGAACGAAAACGCCGCTAAGCTGGAAGTTATCGTCCCGACGATTGTGACCGAGAAGGAGACGATGATCGAATTTTTCACACCTGACCACAACTGGTCGAGCTCGAACAATCTTTTGTATGCGTCTGTGATGAAGGGATCCGGGATCCATTGTGGCGGCAAGGAAAACACGCCACTTTTGTCTTTCAGCGAGGTGGAAATCATCCAAAGCAATGGCGCTATCATGACGACTGCACCGATCAACAGCACAAGGAATATGATTGTATTCCCCATTTTTGATTCTCTTTTCATAAGGAACACCCTTTCTAATCCAATTTATAACTCGAGCGTCTGTTCATATAGAACTGCAGCGCTGTGATGATGAAGATGATGATGCCCAGCACAACCGAGATGGCGGATGCGTAGCCCATTTTCCAGTTGCTGAAGGCTTGTCTCCACAAATACCAAACGACACTGGCGGATGCGTATTGCGGGCCTCCAGTCGGTGTCATGATATTGATTTCCGTGAATATTTGGGAACCCCCGATGATGTTGGTGACGATCAGGAAGAAAGTGATCGGTTTCACCATTGGCCAAGTGATGTAGCGGAAGCGTTGGAAAGCACTCGCTCCGTCCAACTCAGCTGCCTCATAGAACGTGCGCGGGACACTTTGGATCGCCGCCAGATACAACAGCATGGAATAGCCGACGCCTTTCCAGACAGCCATGATGATGATGGCCGGTTTGACGGTGTTGACGTTCTGCAGCCAGTTCGGTCCTTCGATTCCGACGAGATCCAGCACTTGATTCACCAACCCGAAGTCGCCGTTGTATGCCCATTGCCAGAGGATGGAAATTGCGGCCAACGATGAGACGACCGGGATGTAGTAGATGACGCGGAAAATCGTTTTGCCGACTATCTTCCGGCTCAAAGCGGATGCCAAAAGGAAAGAAATCATCAGTCCGATCGGGATTCCGAGCATCAAATAGAAGGTGTTGGACAACGTTTGCCAGAAATACTTGTCCTTGATCAGGTTCTGATAATTCTTCAATCCGATGAAATTCATCTGTCCGATGCCGTTCCAATCGGTAAACGATGCGTAGAGACTGATGAAAAACGGAATCATCGAAAAGAGGACGAAACCGATGATCGGTATCAGGATAAACAGGAAAGCCGCCCGGTGCTCACTCTTGTAGAGATTGCTCTTCTTTGCTTTCTTGAGGGTCGTAGCTTTATTTTCGGTTGCTTCCATTAACATTTACCTCCTAATAAAATAAGGCATCCGACATTTGTGTAAGATGCCTCATTTTCAGATTCGATTAATTAGCTGCCTGCTCATGCTGCATGATGGAAGCATCAAGCAGTTCCTGCATTCTTGGCTGTACGGATTTCAGATAATCAGCTGCCGTCTGATCTCCGTCCAATACCGGTTGGATGTTGATGAAGAATTCGTCATACCATTCCGCAGTGTACGTGCTTGCGGCTGGCATGGAACGACCATAGTCACTGACGACATCCAAGAATTCTTTTTTATTACTCGGAACGGTTTCGGTATCGGCTGCCCATTCATTCGCCATGTCGATCAAGTTCGGAATCTGGATTTGCGCATCCACCAATTGCTGTTGTCCTTCTTCTGAAGTGGACAGATACATGGCAAGCTCAATCGCTTCTTCTTTATGTTCCGTAGCGTCTGCCACTGCAATCCCTAAAGAACCGACGAAGGATGCGGACTCACCTGTCGAGCCTGCTGGCCAAGGGATCAAGTCATATTCGAAATCCAATCCAGCGTAAGTGCTCATGTCCCATGGTCCAACCGGGAAGAAGCCGATTTCGCCGTTCATCCATCTTTGGTAGGTATCCAACGTTTGCGCTTGTGCGATCGAAGGCGTCAACTGATGCACGTTTTGCAGATCGGCGAAGTATTGCAGCGCTTCCGCAAATTCCGGCGTGTCGACAGTGACTTTCGTTTTGTCTTCGTTCAGGAAGTCCGCTCCGTTGCTCCATACAAAGGCCTGCAATGACCAAGCAACGTTGAAGCCGTTTGCCCATTGGTCGACTTCTCCATCCCCATCCGTATCGGCAGTCAACTGCTTGCCCACTTCAACGAATTGATCCCATGTGTAAGGCACATCGACGTCAGGCAACGGAATACCCATTTCCTCGAACATTGTTTTGTTGTAGCCGAGTGCGAACGGGCCAACGTCTTTCGGTAAACCATAGATGTTGCCTGCGCCTACATTTTTGCCGTCGTAGCGGTAGCTGTCCACGCCGTATTCCCAGACGTTATCAATATCAAAATCGGAATTTTCGACTTCTTCCGTAATGTCCATCAAAATGCCGTTGTCAACATATGCCATTACGTCCCCTTGCGCGACGTAGAATACATCCGGGATGTCATTTCCGGCAATGGAAGCCTGCAATTTTGTATCATATTGGTCCGGGTCAGTGGCGATAATTTCGACATCAACGCCGGGATGGTCTGTTTCATAAGCCTCGATTGCTGACTCATAGGCTTTTTGCTCATCTTCTCCGCCACGGAACATAAACGTGAGTGTTTTGGAATCATCTCCGTTTGCCTCGCCTGAATCGGTTGCAGCATCGCCGCTCCCGCCACATGCTGCCAAAGTAAGGACGCTCGCGATGGATAAAGTCGTTGTGAATAATTTCTTTCTGTTCATCATTATTTTCTTCCTCCAATGAATTATTTTTAGTCGGTATGTAAAAATAGCGCTTGCATAAGATTGGATGATAAATATATCGGTACTTTCTGGCGGCTTACTTGCAAATGACTTTGCGCACTTTTCTCCTTTCATATTTAGTTAACTTTTTTGTTAACCTCTTTTCATTAAATCAACTTATAAGGTAATCATATATATTCTTGCAAACGTTGTCAACAGTTTTTACATTCATTTAATTATTTATTTTCGAATAAGGTCAACTAATTAGTTAACCTTCCAAAAAAGGAATAACTTACCAAATAGGTTTGGTTATCCTTTATATAAAGCATTCTCGATGATCTTAGACACTTTCGGATTGTATGTTCAGGAACCCCCTTCATTAACCTTTAAGTAAAGACAAGCATGCAAAAAGAAGCGCGCAAGCAATCTGTACCTTCATACAGAACGCTTGCGCGCTTTTTCGGTTTATGTCTTTTCCCGGCTGCAACAGCGGCACACGGAAAGAACACTGGCTACCCCAACTGGAGCTAGTTTTTTCTGCTTGTCGATTCCCTGATCAGCAGTTGGTTGTCGAGTTTTTGGATCTGATCGACTTCCTTTTTCAAAATCAGTTCCATCAGGATTTTGGCCGCCAATTCGCCGGACTCCTGGAAAGGATAATGGACCGTCGTGATGCGCGGATAGACCGCTTCGGTGATTTCGTAGCCACCGAAGCCCGCCAGGGAAAGCTGATCCGGAATTTCCAGCTGCAATTCGTGGGCCGCGCGCATGATACCGATCGCGATGTTGTCGGTCGCGCCGATCACGAAGGTCGCTTTGGACTGCGGCAGTATTTCCAGGGCCTTTTCATAAGCATCCTTCATGGAAAAGCTGGTTTTGACGAAGGTGTAGTCGATGTCATGGCCTTCAAAAGCCTGCTCGATACCGTTGCGCCGGGTCACCCCGACCGCCTTATCGGATTCGTCGACCCCGAAGACAAGGATGTTCCGGTGCCCGTTCGCAACCGCGTAGGCCCCGACAGAACGTCCCGCCTTCTCATCATCATGGATGATACAGTGGAAATCGGGATGGGCTTGCCCGACGATGACGACGGGAACATCAGCCTCTTCGAACGCCTTCACATGGGCCGGCGTGATGGCCGCGGCGAAGAAGACGATGCCATCGACGCGCTGCTTCGCCAAGGTGGAGATGGCTTCGATCTCGCGCTCACGGCTCTGATCCGCATTCGTGATCAACAGTTGGTTTTTGGAAAGGCGCAAGCTGTTCTCCAAGCCCCGTAACGCTTCATTCGTCGCAAAGGAATTCAGACGCGGAATGATCGTCCCAACCATATGCGTGCGCTTCGCTTTCAGGCTTTGGGCAAATTTATTCGGTTTGTAATCATGTTCGGCGACGATAGCATCCAGCTTCGCCTTCGTTTTTTCACTGACCGCCCCGCCGTTCAGATAGCGAGAAACGGTGCTCTTCGCCACACCAGCCATTTTGGCGATGTCATTGATGGTGACCATGGATAGTGTCCCCCCTTTCTTGTGCTGCAAATCGGACTTTGTTCCGTATCCGTATACAGGTTAGGTCTCTGCCTTTGATTATACAGGTGCAGGGGATGCGCCGCAACGGACCGGGGAAGGAAATCTTCACATTTTGGGTGTCTGCTCCGGCGAGCGGCGGCGCCACCGGAGGAGCAATCCGGTATTATCTGTCTCCTCCGGCGGCGCCAGTCTTGTCGGAGCTGGACGCATTTTGCATTACTGTCCTCCGGCGAGCCCGGGCTTGGCCGGAGTTCCACCAAATATTCATAAAAAAACAAAAATCCGCACGCCGCCGGGGACAGCCTCCGCATGCGCAGATTCGGGCTGAACTTCCGGCAGAGTGCGGAAAGTTATTCAGTTATTCAGATAGTTTTTTCTCTGTCGGCTTGCGGCGCGCACCTTTATTTTTCTGATCTTTGGAGCGGATTTTTTTCTTTTTCGTTTTTTTGGCGACTGCTTCCTTCTTAGCCTCATCCTCTTTCAAGGCAACCAAGGCAGCTTTTTTCTGGATTTTGGCAGCTTTGGCGACGGCCGGTTTCTGCGCATCGCGGATGGCATCGCGGGATTCGCGGCTCGGCAGTTCGTCGACGAGTTCACCACCGTAGATGAAGAATTCCTTCACTTCATCCGGATGCGGCGCGAAGCGTTTGATATCGCGGCTGTTGCGGTCATTCACCAAGGACAGCACAATCCCTTTTTTGCCCATCCGGCCCGTGCGTCCGGATCGGTGCAGATAGGTTTCCTTCGAAAGCGGCAGATCGTAATGGATGACGTAAGGCAGATCCTGGATATCGATTCCGCGGGCGGAAACGTCTGTCGTCAGCAGAAAGGTCACATTGCCTTTACGGAACTCGTCCATAGCGCTCTTGCGTTGGGCTTTGCCGTAATCGCTGTGCAGCATGCGGACATTGATGCCCTCGAACTGCAGTTTCTGCGCCAAATAATCAAGTTCCTGCGTGGAGTTCACGAAAACGAGCGCCTGCATCCCCTCCAGATTGCCCAAGCGGCGCAGCATTTCGGCACGCTTGCGCGTAGGCGCCTCGACGAAGCCGTGGATCGTCTGATCCATAAACTGGCCTTCTTTGGTCGTGTCGAACCACAGCGGCTCGGTGTTGAACCACTTCTGGATGTCCTTCAGGTTCTCGCTGTTCGTTGCCGAAAAGAAGCCCATCTGGCGGGATCCCGGCATTTTTTTGATCAACTCGCGCAAGGCGTTCAAGTGTTCTTCCTGCATCAGGTAGTCGGCTTCATCGAGGATGACCGTCTTGACGTTGTGCAGTTTCAGTTTTTTCTGGTTGGCCAGTTCCAACAATCGTCCCGGTGTTCCGACCACGATTTCCGGTTTTTCCTTCAGCTTGTCGATCTGGCGGCCGACGTTCGCGCCGCCGATGATCACCTGCGCGGTCAAGTCCTTCAGGGAGCCCCATTCAGCCAGGACGTGCCCAACTTGGTGCGCCAATTCCTGCGAAGGCACAAGCACCAACAATTGCAGTTCCTTGTTGGCATCGGTTTTCTGCAGCAACGGGATGGCATAAGCCAACGTTTTGCCGGTACCGGTCGGCGATAGGCCGACGACATCCTTGCCTTCCATCAACGGCTTGAAGACATTCTCCTGGATCGGTGTCGGCAGCTGAAAACTCATCTCGTGCCAGTATTTTTCGAATGGCATCGCCATTTCTTCCATCATCATCATTCATTTCCTCATTTCCTGTAATGCAGCCCGTTCTTAAGCTGCGGTGCATACCTCTTGCGGGAGCAGCGAGCTTTCCTACGCCTCATCCAAATCCGCTGGGTAAACAATGCCCGCCTTTTTGCGCAAAGCCTCCATCGTCCGGTTGACGTCTCGACTGATCTGCGTCCAACGTTCGTAGTCTTCTATAGTATCAGGATTTTCCGGATCATTCAAGACGCGCGCGAAGGCACGGACTTCATCATCCATGAAATGTCCGGATGCTTTTTCGGCCAATTGGTAACGTTCTTCGGCCTCGCTGTCCACCAGTTCGACCGATTGGATCAGGTTGACACCATCGAGCAGCAAGGTTTTTTTGCCGCTGTAGATTTCCGAAGCTGCGAAGGAATTGTAGATTTTCGCCGTGTGCAGGCTGACGGTGAAATACGGATATTTCAGCAGTACCGTGCCGGCTCCGTCCACGCCCGTCTGGATTTTCTTGGCGGCGTAATCGACATCATCAGGCACACCGAACCAAGCGATGGCAGCGTACAATAAGTATACGCCCAAATCGGCAAGCGCCCCGCCGGAAAAAGCGAGCGAGAAGATATTCGGTTCCTCACCGGCCAGAACCTGATCATAGCGGGATGAGTATTTGGCATAGGTGAAAGTGGCGCCATCGATTTCGCCCAATTTGGCGATTTCATTCCCGACTAGTTCGAAGTTCGGTTCATGCAGGTGGCGGGCGGCCTCAAACAGGAAGACATTGTTGGCTTTGGCTGCGGAGAAGGCCGCTTCCCACTCCTTTGTGTTCGAGAAGATCGGCTTTTCGACGATGAGATGCTTGCCGTTTGCGATGGCCGACATGGCTTGTTTGAAATGGAGGCTGTTCGGCGATGCGATATAGACGGCGTCGACTTCCTCCAGGGCTGTGAATTTTTCCAAGTCCGTGACGAAAATATCCGCGCCGTAGCCTTCTCCGAAGCTTTGGGCGGTAAATTGGTTGCGGCTGTAGATCGCCTTTATTTCGAATTGTCCGGATGCTTTGGCCGCTGTGGCGAATGCATGCGCGATGCTGCTCGTTCCGATGATACCTAATCTGATCATGGTTTTATCCCCTCACTCATTGTTTTTTTTGTAACATTCTATCCCCATTCTACACTAATCGAAGGCAGATTGCTTATCGATAGCCATTTTTTTGGGCGCAAAAAAAACAAGAAAAGGGCCCGCCACTATTTGGGCCAGCCCCTCCTTGTTCATCCGTTAAATTGAGTTGTGTGTATCAAAACCGATGCGTTTGCCCATATTGTGCACTTGGTGGCCTTTTTCGAAGTTGGAGTTCTTTTGGATGCGTGTGATCATTTCCAATTCCTGATCGGTCAGGTTGAAGTCGAAGATGTCGATATTCTCTTTCATGCGGTCGGCATCCTTCGTTTTCGGTATCGGAATGATATCGCGCTGCACACACCATTTCAACGCGATCTGCACCGGTGATTTGCCGTATTTTTCGCCGATCTTGATGACTCTGCCTTCGGTGTTGATCCGGCCTTTCGCCAATGGGCTGGAAGCCATCATCAAGATATTGTTGTCGTAACAGAAGTCATCGACGACTTCCATACTGTTGTAAGGGTTGATCTCGATTTGGTTGACGGCTGGTTTGATCCGGCAAGTATCCATTAATTGCGTCAGATCGCCGCGCATGAAGTTGGAAACACCGATACTGCGGACGATGCCGGAGTCCTTGGCGTCTTCTAAAGCTTTCCACGTTTCCGCATTGACACTGTCACTGCTGCTAGGCGAATGGATCAGGAACAAGTCGATGTATTTCAGTCCGAGACGGTCATAACTGGCTCGAATCGCGTCTGTTGCTTTCTCAAAGCCCATGTCGTCTTTCCAGATTTTGGTGACGACAAAAATGTCATCTCTGGAAATGCCGGCATTGATCGCTTTTTGGATACCGCGGCCTACTCCGACTTCATTATCGTACATGCTGGCTGTGTCGATCAGGCGGTACCCACGCATGATGGCCATGAAGACCATTTCTTCGGCTTCACCATCGCTCACATTCCAAGTGCCGTATCCGATTCCGGGGATTGTAAAACCATCATTCAAAGGCATTCTGTCCATTAAGCTCTTCACCATGATAACCCACACTCCTTCTACTTATTACCTTAAGTGTAACGCAATTCCGCCAGAAACACAAAAATTATTGATGCGCTTACATAACAAACCGGAGGGAAAGTTATTCCCCTTAGTCTCAGCATAATCGGAGCACACACCTACAGTGCTTCGGAGACCGATCCGTTCGTCAATGTCACTACAACCATTTCCGGACGGTTATTGATGCGGAACGGGAAGGATGACCCGCCGATGCCCCGGCTGACGATCAGTTTCTTTTCCGGATCCGCGGGCAACAGATAGACCCCTTCGGTATGCTTCGGCATCCGGCCTTGGCCCGGCGCATAGAGTCCGCCCAGTCGAGGGATGCGGATCTGGCCGCCGTGCGCATGCCCGGCGAATGTGAGGTCAGCAGATTTCTCCGGATCGGCATGGTACTTCAGGAAATGTTCGGGGCGATGAGCCAGCAAGAGGCAGGTCTGGCCTTGCCAATCTTTGCGGAGCCGGATCTTTTTCAGGAAGTCCTTCGTGACCCTTTGCATGGCCGAGCTTTTATCGCTCAAACCCATGATGACGACAGGCTTGCGTCCTTGCGCCAGGACACTGATCGCTTCATCATCCAGAAAGCGGATACCGGTTTTCTTGTACAGACCGACCGCTATATCGAACATCGGCGAATGGCGGTCATGGTTCCCTGTGATGGCATAGGTCGGCGCGATCGCAGCCAAATTCCGGAACAGCTTTTCCGCCAACGATGGATCAAAAAGATCATCTCCCTGAATCTGGTCGCCGGTCAAAAAGATGAAGTCCGGTTCAGCTTCCTTGGCCATGTCGATCAGCTTGTTCAGATCGATTTTTTCTTTCGGCAGATGGAGATCGGAAAGCTGGACAATCTTCAGCCCTTCGTTTTCCGGCGCGAGGTCCTTGACCGGAATCGTGTACTCGGTCTTTTGGATCCAAGTGTTTTGGAGATGCAGATAGGCCACCGCGCCCGCCAAACCCGCAACCTTCAGCAAGCTTTTGTTTTTTATGTTCATATTGATCATCCTTTATGGAACCCTATTGTTTCCTTTATTCTAATGCTTTGGAACGCTTCCGTCAAAGCAAAACGGTTGGCTCTTGTGGTCGATGGAGCCAACCGAATTTCCTGAAAACATCGGAATATTGTTCAATGCGGGCTAAAATATTTTGTTTTGCTTCCTATTTAATAGTTTACATGTTATGTTTAGTATATGAATATTACTCTTCAACATTATAACATCAAAGTGAAAGGACTGAATTTATGGGTATATTTACTGAAAAATTAAGGGAAGTCATGCAGTCTGTGATGCCGATCACGCTGCTGGTCGTCCTGCTCCACTTTACCTTGACGCCGCTCGAAACGATCGACCTGCAGCGATTCCTGTTCGGGGCGCTTCTGATCATCATCGGCCTGTCCATCTTTCTGTTCGGCGTGGACATCGGCATTACGCCGATCGGGAAATTCCTCGGGAAAGGCTTGGCCCGCAGCGGCAGCCTGAAATACGTGTTGGGAATGGGGCTTGTGCTTGGCTTCTTCATCTCGATCGCGGAACCGGATCTGCATATTCTGGCGACGCAGGTTTCCGAGGTCACCAACGGCATGTACCCGAAAAACCTGCTCTTGATCGTCGTTTCCGTCGGCATCGCCGTGCTGCTGACGCTCGGCCTGTTCCGGATCGTTTATCGTTATCCGCTGAACAAGACGTTCACTTTCCTCTACCTCGCCATCTTCGGCTTGGCTTACTTCAGCACCAACGACCTGTTTGCCATCGCTTTTGATGCCTCGGGTTCGACGACTGGCGCTTTGACCGTGCCCTTCATGTTGGCACTGGCGGCCGGGGTCGCATCCTTGAACCGCCAAACGCAATCAGCGGAGGAAGACAGCTTCGGGCTGGTCGGGATCGCCTCGGCCGGCGCCATCCTGGCCGTATTGATCCTGGGCCTTTTCGTCCATTCCGATGAACCGCTCTCGGGCTCGATTCCCGGCCATGACGCTGTCGCTGCGAATTGGCTTGCGCCATTCCTGCACGAGTTGCCGAAGATCACAGGAGAAATCCTGTTGGCCGTTTCGCCGATAGTGATCATTTTCGTACTCAACCACACCTTCTTTGCTGGCGAGAAACTTTCGAAACGCGCTTTCCGGCGCATTTTCTTGGGGATGGCCTATCTCTTTGTCGGATTGGTGCTTTTCCTGACCGGCGTGAATGCCGGTTTTATGGAAGTCGGACGTAAGCTCGGCATGCTGATCGCCGGGATGGACAGCTCCATTCCGGTCCTGATCGTCGGTTTTGTGCTCGGGGTATTGGTCATTTTGGCGGAACCTGCGGTATATGTATTGACGCATCAAATAGAAGATGTTACAACAGGGTATGTAAAGCGCGGTATCGTACTGGGTTTCCTGTCGATCGGAGTCGGGCTCGCCGTACTGTTGTCGGTCGTGCGTGTGCTTGTCCCTTGGCTGCAGCTGTGGCACTATCTCGTTCCTGGCTATCTGATCATCCTCGCTCTCTCCTACAGAGTGCCGAAGCTGTTCGTCGGGATCGCTTTTGATGCGGGCGGCGTGGCTTCCGGTCCGATGACGGCCACTTTCATCCTGGCGTTCATCCAGGGGGTTGCGGAAATAACGCCGGATGCCAACGTGCTCTTGGAAGGCTTCGGGATGATCGCGATGGTGGCGATGATGCCGATCATTTCGCTGCAATTGTTGGGCGCCATCTACCAGCGCAACAGTATAAAGGAGGGTCTCTGATTGACCAAACAAGTTGAGAACACAAGATTCTACGACGTCATTTTTGTCGTCGTAAACATCGGCAAAGCCAGCCGGGTGCTCGAAGAAGCGAAGAAGTGCGGCATCACCGGGGGGACCATCCTGCATGGTTCCGGAACGGTTTCCAGTACTTTATTGCGCACGATCGGTTTTTATGAAGTAAAAAAAGAAATCCTCTTCATGGTCTGCGCGTGCGATAAGACACAATCCGCCGTGGAACACATCAGCTCGCTCTTCCGTTTCGAGCTGCCGAACCGCGGCATCCTGTTCACGAGTCCGGTTTCGCACCTGTTGGGTACGCACGGTGAACGCCTGCATCTCAATGAAAAGGATGCCCATCCGGACTCCGGTCACGAAGTCTTCTTCACGCTTGTCGCATCCGGTTTGGGAGACGAAGTCGTCGAAGCGGCGGCAGCGGCTGGTGCGCGCGGCGGCACCCTCTTTCACGGGACCGGTGCTTTCGCGGACAAATGCCGGAAAGTTTTCGGGATCGAACTCGACAACGGCAAGGACATCATCATGAACCTGGTCACCTCCGATGTCGCTCCTGCGGTGGAAACCGCCATCGTCGAGCAAATGCAACTGGATCTGCCGGGTAACGGCTTCCTGTTCAGCTTCGATGCCGAGAATGTGCGCGGGGTGCGTTAAAGAACATACGATTGATGATCAGATTCAAAAGACCCGGATCGGCGTGTGATGCCGATCCGGGTCTTTTGACATATAGGAATTTATAAAATTTTCTAGAGTGAAAAGTGCATCACCGTAGGTGTTTCACAAGTTTGCAAAATGTTTCATGCATCTAACATGATGTCCAGCTTCACGGGTTAGCCCTTCGGAAATTAGATAAATCTGTCCTATTGCGCTCTTCGATGCTCAGTCGGACAGATTTCCTAAATTTCTTTCAGGGCTGAACGAACCCGTTCAGCTTTTCTTGCATACTTGAGGAGCAAAATTGTCGAATATTCCTCGAGTATTCGACTATTCTGCCCCGCTCCGGATCTCGCCCTGATCGGAGTTTAAGCTTTCCGTAAGATTCCCACTCATTTTTTATTTTCAGTAACTTTCGTTGCATATTGCGCGAGCTGTTCCCCACTTCACAATCTGTTTTACGAACTGTATCAACATCCTTAGCAATCTAAGCGACTTTTATGAGAAAATATGCTAATTATGTTCAATCTTTTTAATGAAACTTGTTTATAACAGCATATAAAACTGTATTATTTACGCATATAAAACGGTTGCTTTCAGCCCGGATACATGCTATCTTATGTCTAGTTCTTATTCGAGGAAAAAGGAGAGGTTTCACGGATGGTTAAGAAAAAGAGAGTTTTATTTGGCGGTTTGACAGCATTACTGGGTTTGACTTTGGCGGCTTGCGGAAGCGGCGAAACAGCCGACAGCAGCGCGATTGATACAGCGGTGTTAACTGATTCAGAAACAGCATGGGACAAGATTGAGGAAGCCGGCGTTTTGAAGGCAGCCACTTCCGGAACGCTTTACCCTAATTCTTATCACGACAAAGAAACCGACGAATTGACCGGTTACGAGGTGGAAATCCTCCGTGAAATCGCGGAACGCATCGGCGTTGAAGTGGCATTCACGGAAATGGGCGTGGACGGCATGCTGACTTCCGTCAACAGCGGCGCAGTGGATGTTGCAGCATTCGGGATCGACCGCAATGGCGAAAATGCCGACAAATATAACTACACAACTCCTTACAAATATTCATTCGGAGCCATGGTTGTCCGTGAATCCGATAATTCCGGCATCGAAACGCTGGAAGATTTGGAAGGCAAAATCGCTGCCGGTGCGGCAACGACAACTTATATGAAAGTCGCCCGTTATTTCGGCGCAGAAGAAAAGATCTACGACAACGCGACAAACGACATGTACCTTTCGGACGTAGCGAACGGACGGACCGACGTTATCCTGAACGATTACTACGCACAAAAATTGGCGACTGCCGCTTTGCCGGATATCCCTGTAAAAGTGCATGACATTTTCTACAACCCATCCGAAACCAATTTTTCCATCAAAAAAGGCAACGATGAATTGACCGACAAGTTCAACGAAGCTTTGGAAGAAATGCGTGCTGACGGCACTTTGGCGGAATTGTCGAAACAATTCTACGATGGCGCGGATGTGACTGTGCAGATCGAATATGATTTCCCTGTGATCGACGTAAGCGACGTAGACTAGACACATAGAATAAGTTCTCAGAACAGGAAGGTGGGCAAGACATGTCAGGCATCCAATGGCAGTATATCTTCAATCCGGAGTTGGCTCTCGACAGCCTCCCGTACGTCCTCAAAGGGATGGGCTATACTCTTGGAATCGCGTTGACCAGCATGCTGAATGGCACGCTGCTTGGCTTTGTGCTTGCGATGCTGCAGCTGGCCAAGTTGAAACCACTGCGTTGGCTGGCGCGGCTCTACATCTCCTTTATGAGGGGAACCCCTACGTTGGTCATTTTGTTCCTGCTCTACTTCGGCTTTCCGTTCATCGGCATCCAATTCACTGCCGTCACGGCGGCCATCATCGGCTTCAGCTTGAGTTCGGCCGCCTACAGTGCGGAAATCATCCGCTCGTCGCTGAATTCCGTCAATCACGGACAGTGGGAAGCGGCCTATGCGCTGGGACTGAAATGGTCCTTCATCATGCGCAAAGTGATTGTGCCGCAAGCAATGCGGATCGCCATTCCGCCGATGAGCAACGTGCTTTTGGACCTGATCAAAGGCTCTTCCTTGGCGGCGATGATCACCGTTCCGGAAATGTTCCAGAACGCCAAGATCGTCGGCGGCCGCGAGTTCGACTACATGACCATGTACATCCTGGTCGCGCTCATCTACTGGGCAATCTGCAGCGTCTTCGCTGCCTTCCAGACACGCATCGAAAAGAAATTATCAATGTATGTATAATGACAAAAGAGGCAACCTCACATTTTTGAGTGAGGTTGCCTCTTTTTCAGTTTAATTCCTTGACTATTTCAGATACTTTTTCCAAACGCTCTATCGTATTGGATCTTGAGCGGCTTACTTTTCTCGGTCCGTTTTTTCCACCTTTGATGCTGACTATAGTTTTCCCTCCAGGACTTCGAATGGTCCCCTCAAATACTCTTACTTCAGCAGAAGGCCTACTGTTTTTTGCTTTCTTGTTGACTTCCAACTCTTTTTTGATCTCATCAGGCAACGCCATATAGATCAGCATCTGCGAAGAACCCGAAGCAGTAGATTTTCCTTGTTCCCATGACCTAATTGTGGATATATTCATATTAACGATCTCCGAAAACTCTTTCTGTGTAATCCCTAATACGGTCCTGAATAATTTATAGAATATCTTTTTCTCAAAGGCTTTACCGGAATTCAACAATTTTATCAAGGCTTTCTTGTTGCTGTCTTCCTTCTGTTCATCTACTTTATTCTTTAAATCATAGTAGATGTAAAAAAATTTACCTTCAGCTGATTTTTCAGGTGTGCCAAAAAGAAATTCTTTTAATTGCAATTCGTCAATAGCGTAGTCTTTCATCAACGCTTCTCTGGAAACGTCCAAAGCCGCCATGAAATGTTGTATTTCCAAAGATTGTTTCCCAAAAGGAGCGTCATATCGGCTCTTTTCGTCTTTAAAAGGCTTCAACTCAGTATATTGCTCAGAAGTAAGATGTTCCTTACCCATCAGTATCATCCCTTTCCAATTGTTCGATCATATCTTGTATCTCCACGGAACCATCCAAAGCCAATGCCATTATATCCGTCTTATCAATATTTCTTGGTCCAGAGTAGCTCGACGGTGTAAAGGAGGGGTTAGAATACGCCTTGTCAAATACGCCAACAACATATTTATCATTTTCCACCAGAAGACTCCCACCTCTAGGAATGAAAAGTGCACAGCCCAATGAGTAGGTGGGAGATGAATGGCGGTAGGCGTCAGCCTATTTTTTTCGAAAAATTCTTGCCATTAACGATGGATCTCCCATTCGACAAAGAACGTACGTTCGCGTATAATATGTTGTATAAGGAGGCGAATGATAGTGATGATCCACAAAACCTATAAGTTCCGACTCTATCCCAATCAGGATCAACAGATCCTAATTGGGAAGACTATCGGCTGTTCTCGGTTCGTGTTCAATCGCTTCCTGTCCGAATGGAACAAAACCTATGAGGAGATGGGATCGGGCTTGAATTACTGCGCCTGCTCGGCCAAGTTGACGGTGCTGAAAAGAGAATCGGAGACGCTTTGGCTGCAGGAAGTCGATAGCATCGCCCTGCAGTCAGCTCTGCGGAACCTCAGCGACTCTTTCAATCGTTTTTTCAAAAAACAGAACAAGGCGCCACGTTTCAAGAGCAAACGGAACCCGATCCAGTCCTACACGACCAAGCAGACAAATGGAAATATCGCTGTAGTGGGGAACAAACTGAAACTGCCCAAGTTGGGACTGGTCAAATTCGCCAAATCCAAAGAAGTGGACGGAAGAATTATGAGCGCGACCATCCGACGAAACCCTTCGGGCAACTATTATATTTCCATTTTGGTCGAAACCGATAGTGAACGATTGCCGAAAACGGGTTCTGCTTGCGGTGTCGATGTCGGATTGAAGGATTTTGCCGTCGTTTCAGACGAGTCAGTCTATGAGAACCCGCGGTTTTTCCACAAACTGGAGCGAAAGCTCGCTAAGGAACAAAAAATTCTTTCCCGGCGGGCAAGGCAGGCCAAAAAGGATGGACGAAAACTGTCCGAATCGAAAAACTATCAGAAACAGCGCGTCAAAGTCGCAAGAATCCATGAACGAATCAGTAACGCAAGAACCGATTACCTGCAAAAGATTTCGACTGAAATCGTCAAAAACCACGACGTCATCGGCATCGAAGATCTGCAGGTGTCCGGCATGCTGAAGAACAAAAAGCTTTCCAAAGGAATAGCGGAAGCGTCATGGGCGCAGTTCCGGACGATGCTGGAATACAAAGCGAAATGGTACGGCAAGCAAGTCGTCGCCGTTGCCCGGAACTTTCCTTCCAGTCAACTCTGTTCGTGCTGTGGCTATCAAAACAAAGACGTGAAGAATCTCGCCGTCCGGGACTGGGTTTGCCCACAATGTAATGCTCACCATGACCGAGATCTGAACGCAAGCATAAATCTAAAAAATGAAGCCTTGAGGCTTCTAACCGTAGGAAGCTACGGGGGTAGCTTAGTCAATAATCGCTCGATAGAGTGATGTTCCTAAGAATCCCCCACCTCTAAGCGATAGCGTAGGTGGGGGTAGTTCAACCTTACCATGATTTCCCACAACTCCTCAGTGCGCAGTATAGCAGCAACCTCGTAACACGTAATACTTATTATTACACAATATTATAAGGTACCCATTCTTATTAGTCAATTGAATCGATTTTAAGCTCCGAACGATTTGAAATTGAAATTGTTCTCTAAAAAATGGCCTGCTAAAGGTAAAATACGCAAAAAGCAGGCTGTTACGGGCCTGCTTTTTGCGTATTCTGGAAGCCGGAGTCGGGGCCGGCTTCTTCTATTTATCGTTTTACTCGGAGTAGCATGTTAAGAAAAGCTTATTTTATCTTGTTTCTGAGCACCATCGGCAAAATACCTTTGTTGCGGTAGTAGTCGATTTCGATCTCAGAATCCAGTCTTGCGATTGCCTGGAACGTTTTTTCCGTTCCATCCGCAACTCGCGCTGTGACAGTGATCACTTCATTCGGTTTTACTTCATCCGTGATCGCGATCGCGTATTCTTCCAAGCCTGTCAATCCCAGCGTGTCCGCATCTTCGCCTTTCAGGAATTCAAGCGGAAGCGCACCCACCATAATCAGGTTCGAGCGGTGAATCCGTTCGAAGCTCTTCGCGATGACCGCGTCGACGCCCAACAGTCGGGCGCCTTTCGCTGCCCAGTCACGGGAAGATCCCATCCCATAGTCGTCGCCGGCCAAGATGACCAAGCCGGTGCCATCTTCTTTATATTTCACGCTGGCATCGAAAATCGGCATGATTTCATTTGTCGGGATGTATTTGGTGAATCCGCCTTCCAACCCATCCGCTAAAGCGTTTCTGAGGCGGATATTGGAGAAGGTACCGCGCACCATCACTTCATGGTGTCCTCTGCGGCTTCCGTATGAATTGAAGTCCTTCGGTTTCACGCCATGCTCCATCAGGTATTTTCCGGCTGGAGACTTCATTGCGATGGCGCCGACCGGTGAAATGTGGTCGGTCGTGATCGAATCCTGGAATTTCCCAAGAACGCGCAATCCTTTCAGAGTCGTGATCGGCTCTGTTTCCAATTGGAAGTTTTCGAAGTAGGGCGGATTAGCGATATAGGTCGAATCGGCATCCCAATCGTAGACCGGTTTATCTGCAGATTCAATTTTATTCCACAAGTCATTTGAATCGAATACGGAACGGTATTCTTCTTTGAACATATCCGCCAGCACGGATTCATTCACAACTTTTTGGACTTCTTCGTTGCTCGGCAAGATGTCCTTGAAATAGACAGGCTGGCCTTCTTTGTCGGTGCCGATCGGATCGGTGGCCAGATTCACTTTGACGTTGCCCGCCAAGGCGTAAGCGATGACCAAGTGCGGCGCAGCCAGATAGCCGGCTTTGACTTCCGCATGGATGCGTCCCTCGAAGTTGCGGTTGCCGCTCAATACAGCCGAAAGCAGGATGTTGCCATCTTTGGTCGCTTCGCTGACTTCCGGTCTCAACGGTCCGGAGTTGCCCACGCACGTCATGCAGCCGTAGCCGATGATATTGAAGCCCAACGCTTCCAGGTAAGGCAATAAGCCGGATTTTTCATAATAGCGCGCCGTCACTTTTGATCCCGGTGACATCGATGTTTTGACATAGCGTTTGACGGTCAGGCCCTTTTCGACTGCATTTTTGGCCAACAAAGCGGCGCTGAGCATCAGGTAAGGGTTGCTAGTATTCGTGCAGCTTGTGATGGCTGCGATCGATACCGCTCCGTTTTCCATTTCTTCTTGATAGCCGTCTTCATAGGTGATCGTCACTTTGTTGTCGATATCGGCTGCATCCAATCCATAGCCTTGATTCCCCATCGGAGCGGAGTAGGCTTCGGTGAATTTGTCGCTGACATCGGAAAGCTTCACCAAGTCCTGCGGTCTTTTTGGACCGGCCAAGCTTGGTTCTACTGTTGAAAGGTCGATTTCGATCAGTTCGGAATATTCCGGTTCAATTGCATCATTATAGAAAAGATGGTTCGCTTTGACATAAGCTTCGATTCTGTCCACTTTGGCATCTTCTCTGCCGGTGAAGCGCAGATAGCCCAATGTTTCGTCATCGACCGGGAAGAATCCGCAAGTCGCACCGTATTCCGGCGCCATATTGGCGATGACCGATCTGTCGGCGATCGTCAGGTTTTTCAGGCCGTCGCCGAAATATTCGACGAACTTTCCGACCACTTTTTGCTCACGCAATACTTGGGTCATTTTCAAAGCCAAATCGGTCGCGGTTGCGCCATTTTGGAGTTTACCGGTGAAACGTACCCCAACGACGTCCGGCATCTGCAGGTAGCACGGTTGACCCAGCATACCTGCTTCCGCTTCGATGCCGCCGACTCCCCAACCTAGGACACCCAAAGCATTGATCATCGTTGTATGCGAATCGGTTCCCACCAAAGTATCCGGGTAGAGGATGGTTTCCCCATCGACTTCGGCTTCCTTGACCACATCAGCCAAGTATTCCAAGTTCACCTGATGGACAATCCCTGTCGCTGGCGGCACCACACTGAAGGAATCAAACGATTTTTCCGCCCAGCTGAAGAATTCGTAACGTTCGCGGTTCCGATCGAACTCAATTTCCGCGTTCATTCTGAAGGCATCATTGAATCCTGAGTAGTCGACTTGAACGGAATGGTCAATGACCAAATCCACCGGTATGTCCGGATTGATGATTGCGGAGTCTTTACCCAATTTATCGGTCACATAACGCAAGGCCGCCAAATCCACGATCGCCGCGCCGCCTGTCAAATCCTGAAGAATGACACGGGATGGTTTGAAAGGAATCTCCGTTTTCACTTCGTTTACAGGTTTCCAGTTGGCCAAGGATAGGACGTGTTGTTCCGTGATGACCTTGCCGTCTTCTTGTCTCAACAAGTTTTCCAGCAAGACACGGATGGAGTATGGCAATTTGGCGATCCTCACTTGTCCATTTTCCAATGACTTCAGATCATAGTACTTATATGCCTTCCCATTCGTAGTGATGGTTTTGATTGATTTCTGCTTGCTGTTCATAGTATAGTACCTCTCCAATTTATAAATTCTTGTATTTACTTAAGGTGATTGTATCCCTATAATAAACATAAATGAAATATATATTTTTTATGTATATTATAATCTAAACTTATGATAAGGGGATAATTCTATGGAAATGAAAGATATCGAATACGTGAAGGCGATTAACGACTGCGGCAGTTTGACAAGGGCAGCTGAGTCTCTTTACATCTCACAGCCCTCATTAAGCATGTACATCAAAAATATGCAGGCCCGCTTGGGATTCCCGGTGTTCAATCAGATCGGAAAGAAGTATGAACTGACCTTCCTTGGTGAACGTTTTTTGGCTGCCGGAATCGAAATTTTGCTTATGCGCGAAAATTTTTACGATGAAGCTTCCCACATACTGGACAACAAAATCGGCCGTTTGCGGGTTTCCATTCCATTCATGCGCGGTTCCTACCTGGCTCCGGATATCTTGCCGAAGTTCAATGAAATCTACCCCAATATCGAAGTCGAGTTGCTCGAAGAATCCTCCAAAGTCGTTGAAGAAAAAATCAACAACGGCGAAGCGGATATCGCCATCATGAATATGCCGCATCACGCGTTGAATTTGGACTTTGAAATCATCAAATCGGAAGAGATCCTGTTGGCTGTTCCCTCAGGACATCCTTGCATCAATCAAGGGAAGCCGAATCCGAAGAGCAGCTACCCTTCCATTGATCTGCATTTGTTCAAAAAGGATCGGTTCATTCTGCATTTCCCTGATCAGCGCACCGGTCAGATCGCCGAAGCGATTTTTGCTGAACAGCATTTCGTCCCCAATAAAGTGACGCATACTCGGAATATCGAGACGGCTGTCAATCTGACGATGACGGGATATGGCGTCTCTTTCTTGAACGAAACCCATATCCGTCACTTGAAATTCGGCAATGCGCCGCGCTTTTTCTCTCTCGAGGGCAAACCGCATTATGCGGATATGATCGTGGCTTACCGCAAAGGGCGGAAACTGCCTCCTTACATCAGAACCTTGATTGATCTTTGCCGAGAAGTCGTTTGATGCTTAATTAAACAAGAACGGCAACGGAATCGCACCGATCAGAATAGCGATGATAGTTTGAATCGCGAAGCTCGGAAGGCCCCATTTCATGTATTCTTTTGAGTAATCACCAAAGCTGACTTCTGTTCTGTCAACCAAAACATAAAGAAAGGCCACTAATGGACTTGCGAAACGGATGGCTTGACCCATCAAGGAAGCGACACCAATTTCAGTCGGTGTTGCACCGTATTGGTAAGCGATCGGGGCCAATACCGGCAGGATTCCGAAGTAGAAAGCGTCATTCGGCAAGAAGAACAACCCTGGTAAAGAAATCAAAGCCAGTAAGAGTGGAATGTAGGCACCCATCGTTTCCGGAATCATGCCGGCCATTTGTTGTGCGATGGCTTCACTCATACCGCTGCCGTTCAGAACACCCATGATGATACCTGCACCATAAACCAAACTTACTGGACCTAATGCTTCTCCGCCATTTGCGAGCAGACGGGAAGACTGCAGATTCAGCTGTCTGTAGTTGACCAGCAAAGCGATGGCTGTACCGAGTACGAACAGGATGCCGCCATTAATGACGTCCATGATCAACATTGTCATGATTGCCGCTGTAAGGATAAAGTTGAACCAAATCAATTTAGGGCGTTTCAAATACGCATCTTTTTCATTGATTTCTTTAATGATGTGTTCCAAGTCGCTGTCATGGATGATGCCGCCCTCAGCTGTATAGCCCAGACGAGCGCGCTCTTTTTTACCGTAGTAGTAGCACATGTACAACGCCAGGATTGTTGCACCGATCATTCCTGGAATAACGGGTACGAAGAATTCTCTCGGTGTCAAGTTCAACACCGGCATCGCCCGCGCCATCGGGCCACTCCAAGGGACCAGGTTCATTACCGAGTTGCTGAATCCGATGATTACCGCCAAGTAAAGTTGGTTCATCTTCATTTTTTTGAAAAGCGTCAGAACCGCTGTCGTTACGATCAACACAGTCGTTGTCCCGTCACCATCCAGCGACACGATTAAAGAGATAACACCAGTAGCGACACAAATCTTCATTGGATCGCCTTTTGCCCATTTGATCATCTTTGTAGCCAATGGATCGAATAGACCGACATCCAACATAACCGAGAAGTAAAGGATGGCGAACAGCAATAACGTGATCGTTGGGGCTACACCTTTACTGATAAGTGTCTTGTTCCCATCCAGCGAGTAATACAACCCTCCAAAAATCCAATCAAATACTTCCAAAAGTGGTGTTCCACTTATAAATGCTGCGGCTAAACCAAAAACAACCGGAACTAAAATCAATGCTGCAAAAGGTGACATTTTCTTGGTTAATAACAAAACCATGAAGGTAACGATCATTCCATAGCCTAAAAATGCTAACATTTCCACACTTCCTATTCTTTAAATTATTTCTACCCTTTATAAAAGACTTTACCGACCATGATTTTTCTCGCGGTCCGGTGGCTCGATACGGATTCAATTTTGATTTTTCCATCTTCATTTGTATACTTCATGGCTACCGAAATGAGGCCGTCGCTGTGGCCAAGCACGAGCTCGTTCTTGACATTTTCGTTCCCCAACACTTCATTCGGGATGGTGCCCGGAATCGCACAGGCGGCTGCTGTACACAATGCCCCTGTCAAAGCGATGGTTTTGTGCGCTTTCTGCATGCTCATCATCCGGATGGAGAGGTCATATTCGGATGCCTTTATTTCTTTTCCGCTGTCCGTAATGAAATCCTGCGCAACTGACACGATCGTCATTTTCGGCACTCCCGGCGTGACTGTAGCGGCTTCTTCCCAGTTATCAGCCAGGCCCATTTTGACGGCTGCTTCCCCTCTGATTTTTTCCAACAGCACCAGATTGGCCGGGTCAGCATCGATCATGGCCGCCGTCTCTGTTCCTGCAAATCCGATAGCTGATGCTTTGACATATACGAGCGGGTTTGCCGCATCGACGATCGATACTTCGACATCGCCGTAATCAGCGATTTTCAGCACGTCTTTGGTTTGTCCCGTCGGCAAAAGCTTGCCTGTAAAGGAACCTTCCGGATTCAAAAACTCCAGTTCGATCTTCGAGCCCGTTCCAGGAACACCTGAAATACTGAAGTCGCCTTCATAAGTAATCTCTCCGTTAGGCGTAGGAATATGTTCGTGAATGATTTTCTTTGTGTTTGTATTATATACCCTCACAGTCGTTATCGGCGCGCTAATTTCCACTAGGCCATTCTCAAGAGCAAAAACTCCGACAGCTGATGAAATGTTCCCGCAGTTTCCTGCATAGGAGACAAAAGGTTTATCGATCTGAACTTGCGCAAATGTATAATTGACATCCCAATCTTCGGTTGTTTCTTTCGAAATGATGGCGACTTTACTGGTCGTTGACACGGCCCCACCCAAACCATCAATTTGGCGTTGATCAGGGCTTCCCATGATTTTCAACAGGATCTGATCACGTTCCTCTTTATTTTCCGGTAAATCTTCTTCCATTACGAATGCACCTTTGCTCGTGCCGCCGCGAAAGATGCTGCATTGTAGTTCTTTTAGCATGTCGTCCCTCCAAATGTTTGCGTTTTCAAATATCCACGGATTTGTGATCATCCGATTGAATCCTTTTAGCAATGAGTTTTTATAGACTGCAGTTCTATCGATTGCTCATCACTCAACTTGATATCTGAAGTATAAATTCTGGCTGATCAAATATCCAATCAATCATTTTTATCAGAATCATAGGTTTTACTTATGATGATAACAGATACAAATAAGCTTTTGATCAGCAAATAATAGTTTATTTTATTTATCCGCAGTATTTCATTGCTTCACACACTCTTCTCAAAAATATCCTCAAATAAAAGAGCCCGGAACGTGTTGTCCCGGACTCTTTTTGAATTTTCAATCTGATTGTTCTTTGCTCGCAGCCTACAGTTGGTTTCTTTCAGGCAGGTTTTCCCCACTCTTCACAGTAGCGTATATGCATGTATATTACCCGCTAATTGAGAATGGGCGCTTTAATTGAGAATCACCTTGCCGGTCAAATCAGATGTCTGTTTTGGTGGAACTGTTTTCGATTGCAACCTTTGTCTCATGATTCAGCAAATATTCCTTCAGATGCAGCCCGCCGGCATAGCCCACCAGTTTCCCGTTCGTGCCGATGACGCGGTGGCAAGGGGTGATGATGGAAATCGGGTTGCGGTTGTTGGCCATGCCGATGGCGCGGACACCTTTGGGATTTTCGACAGCGATGGCGATGTCCTTGTAGCTGCGCGTCTCGCCGTAAGGGATCTGACGCAAAGCTTCCCAGACTTTCAATTGGAAAGGCGTACCGGTTGCATCCAAGGGAAGCTCGAACGCCTGCCGCTCACCATTGAAGTACTGCTGCAATTGGCGCTCCCCTTCCAACAGCAGCGCTGTGTCCGCCTCCACCATTTCCCCGGACGCAATTTCCTTTGCGATACGCGGATCCAGTTCCGATGCAACATGTTCCAGAAATGTGATTCCTTTGCCGTTCTCAGCCAACAAGTATTGCCCGAGCGGCGTTTGGATGTATTTATAGGCTTTCATACTGGTCATCAGTCCTTTATTCGTAATCACAAACTCTCTCTGTTTCATTATACACAGTGGTGGCGGCAACAGGAAGCATTCAAATACCGTTCGAACTTTGAATAGTATTTCTAAAATGACTTTACAAACAGAAAAAGTAATATATAATTTACATACAAGGAATATATATATTACACAATAAGGAGAGCGCCAAGTGGAAAATCATGTGAAAAAATTCAGAACAGAGAAAAATCTTTCACAAAAGGAACTTGCAGACTATGCGGGGATTACTAGGCAAACCTTAAGTCTTATCGAAAAATCCGAGTACAACCCCTCACTCAAACTCTGCCTTAACCTTTGCTATGCTCTCAATAAAACATTGGATGACGTTTTTTGGATCGAACAATCGGAAGGAGAAACAGAAGATGAAAAAAATTAAAGATGAACGGCTTATCCTGAGGAATTTGATGAACATACGCATTGCTTGGATAGTTCAAAACTTAGCGATCCTGATTTTTCTGGCTTATCAATTTGTCAAGTCACAGGATACAAGCGGTGTCTTTACATATGGCAATCCGCTCTGGGCAGTCTTTAGCATAGGTACATACACGTTGATTGTTTTGTCTGTGAATGTCAGTGGTCCCATGGAGGACAAGGAAAAAATGACTCATAAGAAAATTACTTTCATTAGTGTAGGCGTTTTTCTTATCACGACTATTTTTTTCTATTTTGCTTTCCTGCAAGTCCATCCGCTCTTGGCTTTGATCAGTGGGATAGTAGTCGCAATGATCATTTATGGACTGCTGAGGTACGCGAATCGCTTCAGAAATGAATAAGCACTTATTTTGGTTCGATCCACTATCCAGCAAATTGTCATTCATTCGCGCTCCCCGTATACTTGAATCGTATACACACGCACTCCCAACTTATACAGAAAAGAGAGGATTCTATTGCTTACATTTGATGACCCATTGGACCGGTGCGGGAACGGCTCGAAAAAATGGGACAAGGATTATATCCAGCGCCGTTTTAAAATTTCTCGGGAGGAAATCTATCCCCTTTTCATCGCCGATATGGATTTCCGTCAGGACGAGGCGGTGCTGCAGGCTTTCCATGCGTTCATCGAGACCGGTGACTTCGGTTATTTCGATGTGCAGGACAGCTTCTACGACGCTATCCAGTCCTGGTACAAGGATAAGCTGGGGATACCGATCGAAAAAGAATGGATCGTTCCCGCGAACGGGACCATCGCTTCCATGCATTTCGCGGCCGACCTTGTCAGCAAGGGCAAGCCGATCATGATGCTGACACCGGTTTACGGCGTCTTCAAGGATATCGCGACGAATTTCGGTGGGATGGTGACCGTGCCGTTGCTTAAAGCGGATGGCGCCTATCGGATCGACACCGAGCGAATGGAACAGGAAATCGTGGCTCAAAGTGTCGGGACACTGCTTTTCTGCAATCCCCATAATCCTTCCGGACGGATCTGGTCCTACGAGGAATTGCAGAAAGTCGTTCGGGTCTGCAAAAAGCACGGCGTCACGATCCTGTCCGACGAAATCCACGGCGAACTGAACCTATCGGAGAAACCGTTCGTTTCGCTGATTTCATTCATGGATGAATATGAAGACATCATCGTGGCCAGTTCGCCGAACAAAACCTTCAACCTGTCGGGAATGACGGCCTCCTACGTGATCATCCGGAATCCCGAGTTGCGGCAAGCTTATCAGCGCGAACTGGCCCGCTTCCACATCACCATCAACCGCGCCGGCATTACCTTCATCGCTGCAGCCTACGGATATGGGCGCGATTGGCACACAGCTCTGATTGACTACTTGAAGGGAAATATGGCTCTGATGGAAGAACAGTTGACCGGTTTGGACCTGGAATGGATGCGGCCTGACTCGAGCTTCTTGGTCTGGATCAAGTTGAACAAAGTCAGCGATGTCGACCGGTTCGTTTTGGAATTGGCGCAACAGACCGGTGTCCTTGTGGAGACGGGAAGCCGTTTCGTGGCGAATTACGGAAACTACGTGCGCTTGAACTGCGCCACCAGCCGTCGTTTCCTCGGGGAGGCTCTCGACAAGTTCCGGGATTTCTATCAGAATTATGAAGACTGAATGTTTTGACGCACGCAAGCGCGCGGGGGAATCTCCCTTGAACGTTTGCGTGCGTTTTTTGTCGGAGCGGCACCTTCCTTCCGGGGAGCGGCTGTTTTTTTGTTTCCTCCGGTGAACGGAGGCTTCGCCGGAGTTCGCCCCGCATTCCGAATGCTCTCCTCCGGGGAGACGGGCTTCCCCGGAGCTGGGGCATTTTTTTTGAGCGCTCCTCCGGGCAGCGGCCCCTCGCCGGAGCTGAAGTCTCTCCGAGCCGCTGCCCCCTTGCGAGCGGCGAACGCCGTAAACATTTCTTATGGAATTATTTCAAGCATCTTCACGATTTCTTCACATCCGCGCTCTATAGTAGGTTCACATCATTCCTGCCGGGATGATTCTTTAGGATTTACTTAAGCTTAAGTTGAACCGCTTGCACAAAGAATAGTTTTGATTTAGAATAGTTTTACATCACAACTATTATCCGGCAAAGGAGCGGATTTCAAAATGAAAATCGATTTTTTGAAAAAAGAAATCTGGGATCTGATGCGGACCATCCAGGTTTCCAAGGATACCGTCATGTGCCCAGTCGCTAAAGACTATTGCATCACCCCGCTGCAACTGCGGATTTTGATGGAAATCAAGCTGAGCGAAGATCTGTCACTCAACCGTTTGGCGAAGCTGATGGATATGAACAACGGTAACGTCTCCACCATCTGCAAAAAGCTGGAGCAGCAAGGCTACCTCACACGTGAACGGCGAGCGGACGACGAACGTTTCATCACATTGAAACTGTCTCCAAAAGGCCAAGCGATCCTTCAGAAAATGGAGCAGGATATCGAGGGCAAATACTGCTTGCTGATGGAAGGCGTATCCGAAGAGCGGCTGGAAAAAATTGCATCCGGCATCAAGGAACTGCAGCTTCTGATACAGGAAATGAACGAACAACAAAGAGAGGATTGAACAAACATAAATGGCAGATGATAAAAACAAAAACAACCGCAAATGGAATTTGAACCTGAACAACGAAAATCCCGAAAACCGCAAAAGGACAGTCTATTACTTGCTGATGGCATTGAGCATCCTGATGTTCATGAACTATTTCGCGTTGCCCAGCTACATGAACCGAAGCGTAGAGGAAGTGACGTACAGCACGTTCCTGAACCAAGTGTCGACTGGCGACGTATCCGAAGTCAAACTTGAAGAGAACCAAATCACCTTCGTCGCGACCGATGACGCAGGTGACAAACAAGTCTACATGACTGGCCTTATCGATGATCCGACACTCGTCACAAGGTTGGAGGAAGCCGACGTCACCTTCAGCAAGGACATTCCGACTGAAGCCTCTCCGATCCTTTCGATATTAGTTTCTTGGGTCTTACCGCTCCTGCTGTTCTGGGGATTGGGCAGCATGCTTGGGAAACAGATGGCAAAACGGATGGGCGGCGGTGCCGGTGGCGCCTTGTCATTCGGCAAATCGAACGCCAAAGTCTATGTGAAAGCAGGCGACGCCAAGACATTCAAGGATGTCGCCGGGCAGGACGAAGCCAAAGAAGCACTCAGCGAAGTCGTCGATTACTTGCATCAACCGAAAAAATACCAGGATATCGGCGCCAAGAATCCGAAAGGCATCCTGCTGGTCGGACCTCCCGGAACCGGTAAAACCCTCTTGGCCCGCGCTGTCGCCGGCGAAGCCGATGTGCCGTTCTTCAGCATTTCCGGATCCGAATTCGTCGAAATGTTCGTCGGACGCGGCGCCGCCAAAGTCCGCGACCTCTTCAAAGAAGCCAACGAAAAAGCCCCCTGCATCGTCTTCATCGATGAGATCGATACGATCGGTAAGAAACGCGACAACAGCGGCTACGGCGGAGGGAACGATGAGCGTGAGCAGACTTTGAACCAACTGCTGGCGGAAATGGACGGCTTCGAAGCCAACAAAGGCATCATCCTCCTGGCCGCCACCAACCGTCCGGAATCACTGGACGCTGCCCTACTGCGTCCGGGCCGCTTCGACCGTCGCGTACCGGTTGAACTGCCGGACTTGGCCGGACGCGAAGCCATCCTGAAGGTGCATGCGACGAACTACAAAATGGATCCAAATATTGATTACAATACGATCGCCCGCGCCACTTCCGGTGCTTCCGGCGCCGAGCTGGCCAACATCATCAATGAAGGCGGCCTGCGCGCTGTCCGCGAAGGCCGCAGCGCCGTTACGCAAAGCGACCTGGAAGAGTCGGTGGAAACCGTCATCGCCGGTTACCAGCGCAAGAATGCGGTCATTTCTCCGAAAGAAAAGGAAATCGTTTCTTACCATGAAATCGGCCATGCGCTTGTAGCAGCCAAACAGACGGAATCTGCGCCGGTCCACAAAATCACCATCATTCCGCGTACTTCCGGTGCTTTGGGCTACACGATGCAGATCGAGGAAGGCGAAAAATCGCTGATGTCGAAACAGGAGCTGTTCAACAAAATCGTCACCTTGGCAGGCGGCCGCGCCGCCGAAGAGATCGTCTTCGGCAGCATCACGACCGGGGCCTCGAACGATATCGAGCAGATGACCCGGATGGCGCGCGCCATGATCACGCGCTACGGGATGAGCGACACGTTCGACATGATGCAGATTGAAACCCAGACCAACAAATATTTGGGCGGCGACACTTCCATGAATGTGTCCGCCGGGATGGCCGAACAGGTCGACCGCGAAGTGCTGGACATCATCAAGCAGGCCCACGAGAAAGCCATCGCCATATTGAACGAAAACAGCGAGAAGCTGCATGAACTGTCCCGCTACCTGCTGGTCGAAGAGACCATCACCGGTGCGGAGTTCATGAAGATACTAGGGGAATAATCTCTTCACCGGATCCCCAACCACAAGAAACCGGGCTGCCTTAAATGGCAGCCCGGTTTCTTGTGGTTGGGGATCTGAATGTCTCATTATTTGTTTTTGGGTTCGAATTCGTGTCGCGATTCCCCGTTAAATTGGTTTTGATGGGGAATATTGAGGTTACTGTGGACAATTTCCCCATCAAGTCAGTTTTGGCGAGTTTTCTGACTGTGATTCGAACTGATTTCCCCCGTCAAAGTGGTTTTGACGGGTTATTTCTGAGCCTAAATTCGGTGCTGCATGTATTATACTTCCAAGCTCAATACTTCCTGCATGGTCGGGATGGATTGCATGCCACCCGGTCGCGTCGTCACCAATGCGGCCACACGATTGGCGAACAGGCCCATCTCGCGGATTTCATCCAACGTGCAGTCTTCCCAAGCAGGCTTGGCGGCAATCTGATAGAGGAAGGATCCGATGAACGAATCGCCTGCCCCTGTCGTATCAACCGCTTTGACGCTGATCCCTGCAACACTGGCTATCTCGCCTTTGAAGTACAGATCCGCTCCCTTGCTGCCTTTTGTAAAGATCAGCAATTTCGGCTCCGTCTTCAGCAATGCCGCTATCCCATCCGCTTCCGAATCTTTGCCCGTAATGAAGGCCAATTCGTCGTCGCTGATTTTCAGGATATCCGCATACGGCAGGAACTGCTGGATCGTCTGCTTCAGCATTTCCGGATCCGGCCAGAGATTTAAGCGGACATTCGGGTCAAAAACGATTGTCCCGCCGGCCTGCTGCATTTTTTCCAGAGCCGCAAGATGCGCATACTTTACGGGTGCTTCGATCAGATCGACCGAGCAAAAATGCAGGATGTCTTCGGCGTTGAAAACAAGCTCATCCAACTCTTCCTTGTCCAACAGCATATCCGCGCTGGGATTGCGGTAGAAACTGAATTCGCGCTCCCCATTTTTCTGGAGCGACACAAACGCCAGCGCCGTGTTTGCCTCAGCGGTCCGGAACAGGTGACGGGTATCCACCTGATTCTGTTTGAGCACATCGGTCAAATAATCCCCGAAGGGATCCTGGCCCACTTTACCGATGAAGCTCGCGTTCCCGCCCAGCCGGCTGACCGTCACCGCGACATTCGCCGGCGCACCTCCCGGTTGTTTGGTGAAGCCCTGAACTTCTTTCAAGGGCACCCCGATTTCGCTCGGAAAAAAATCAATCAGTATCTCTCCGATCGTATACACTCTCCGCATAACATCTCCTGCCTTTCCAAAATATTTCTCCGCCTATCTGCCTACAACTGCGATCAGATAAAGGGCGTAAAAGTTGCTTCCTCAAATACCGCTTTGCCGCTGCATTCAAACGAAATGCCCGTCGCTGTCTCGGTTGGATAGACGTTTGCGGTCATGACCGCTTCGCCGTTCCCCTCAAATACTTCAACCGATGAACGGTCCAGGTAAATGGAGAGTTCAAGATGATCGCTCTTTCCGGACAACGCTACTTTCCGGCTGACGGGAGGATGTGCTTCCTCCCCCGTCAGTTCGATGCCGCTTGCGGATCGATCGATTCCCAATTCATTCTTTGCTTTATCATAGTAGACTATGGTTCTTTCGTTCTCGTTCTCACGGAGATGGATGGACAGTTTTTCCAATCCGGACGTATCCACTTTCAGCGTCAGCAATCCGCAGTCCCCTGCGATGCCTGGGATTGATTCTTTAGTATCCGCCATTGTGATCACCGGGCTGTTTTCTCCCTGATTGTCGGCAATGGCTTCGATACCGATCGGATATTGCTTCAACTTGCCGTCTTCCCATTTCAGTTCTCTCGGGATCGTCATCGATCCTGTCCAGTTGTGGCCCAGCGTATCTGTCGGGAAATTTCTTCCCCACATCTGCATCCAACCGATGCAGATTCTTCTGCCTTTGTCGTCCTCAAGGCTTTGGGGAGCATAGTAATCCAAACCGTGATCCAATTCTTGATAACTTTCTGGGTGGAATTGTTTTGTCGCCCAATCCACCTCGCCGACAGCCAGTACTGACGCATTCAGATTCTGATAGTCGTCCCCGTCCTGTGGCCATTGCATCGGTGAAAAGATCAAGCAATCTTTCCCATCCAAGCGGAAGAAATCCGGACATTCCCACATGATCCCTTGTTGCTTGTTGCCCTTCAGGAAGACGGAGGCAAACTCCCATTCCACCAAGTCAGCAGATTGGTAAAGCAAAATCTGCCCTGTCTCGTCGCCAGCCTTGGAGGCGACTACCGTGTAGTACATGCCTTCGTGTTCAAAAACTTTAGGATCCCGGAAATCGATCTGGGAAGCATCCGCCGGCAAAGCCGCAACCGGGATGACGGGATTTTGCTGCACTTTCTCGAAGTGCAACCCATCCTCCGACACCGCCAGGCACTGCACCTGGTGATGGACGCCTTCTTCATTGGCTTCGGTCACGCCGGTATACAGCAGATACAGTTTTCCGTCCCGCTCGATGGCGCTTCCTGAGAAACAACCGGACCGGTCATACGCTTGATCCGGTGCCAAAGCGACCGGCAAGTCTTCCCAATGGATCAAGTCCGTCGACTTCATGTGGCCCCAATGCATCGGGCCCCATTTCGCATCATACGGGTGGAATTGATAAAACAGGTGGTACGCCCCTTGGAACTGGACGAAGCCGTTCGGATCGTTCATCCAGCCCACTGGCGGTGATGCATGGTAGTGATTCCGGTAAAGAGGATTCACCGACCCTTTATTTTCTGCTATGTATCGGTTGGCCCGCTCTGTTGAATAGGCTGTTTGACTTTGTATACTCACGCTACCCCTCATTTCTTGGATTTGTTTTATTTTCTATGTGGTTATTTATTGTTTGATAAATATGTATCATAAGCTTCTTGTTTGATCTGCATCCATTCTTCCAGTCCCAGACGGTTCAGTTCTTCCAGGTAAGCATCCCACTCTTCGGCAACTTTGCCGTTTGCGATCCATTCCGCACGTTTTCTGCTTACGAACGGCATCAAATCAGCTTCGATCTGTGCGATCCGGTCTGCCTGTTCCAATGACAAGAATACGCGAGGATAATTGAATTGATTATGAACATCAGCCAAGTAAGTGTCTTTGAAGATGTCCAAACGCCATTGTGCATCATCCGGCATTGTCGTCACAGTTCCGTAGTACTCGTCCAAAATTGCCAACGGTCCGCCAGCTTCGGTTTTTTGACGCAATTCGCCCGGTGCTGTGCCTTCCAAAGGCAAGTGTTTCAACGAATTGGTTGCTTCTACATATTCAAAGATATTTTGTTGCGTTTCATCCCCGTATGTACCCCAGTTGTTCTGTACAGATTGGATCGGCACATACATCTGATCAGCCCATTTGGCAGTCAACTCCAGATTTTTGTTGGCGCTGGTGATGACGAAACGGTCACGGCTGAATCCGAAGCCGTTCGTACGCGTAACATGTTTTTCTCCGCTTGGACCAGCCAATGCAGGTAGTGGTTCGTAGGAATCGTTCGCTCCGGAAACGTTGGCTTTATCCCATGTGAAGTACACGCCGAACAGTTGCTCTTTCCCTTTCGCCACGTAGGAATTCCAATCTTGTTCAAAAGCTTCCACATCGATCAGCTCTTTGTTGTACATCTCATTGAAATAAGCGACGCCGTTTTTGAATTCTTCGTTGTCGGCCGTGAAGTCGATCGTGCCATCATCATTGACGACCAAGTGATCATCATTGTCGCCGATTCCGAATGCGCCGAAGAGGAACTTCATGTCTTCATTCCCACCATCGTTGATGAAAGAAATCGGGATTTCATCAGCTTCGCCGTTGCCGTTCGGATCTTGGGTTTTGAATGCTTCCAATACAACCATCAATTCATCCGTCGTTTGCGGCATCTCCAAGCCTAAAGCTTCCAGCCAGTCGACATTGATCCAAGGGATATCGTTCACCGTGTGGATGGACTCTTTATCCTGGCCCAATTCTTCGATCCATGGCAGTGAGTAGATATGGCCATCCGGTGCTGTGATCATGGCCAAATATTCCGGATTTTCGTCCAATACTTTTTTGAAGTTCGGCATGTGTTCATTGATCAGATCTTCCAAAGGAATGATGATGCCGTCTTCTGCCCATGAGAGCAGATCATAGTCACTCGCGCCGGCGTTCCACATGGCATCCGGCAAGTCGCCGCTGGAAATGTCCAGATTCCGTTTTTCGATATAGTCAGAAGAATAGTTTTTCCATTCGATATTGACGCCGGATTGTTCTTCCAAACGTTGGAAAATCAGTTTTTCGTTCGGATCGGCCGGAGCCAACGGAGAACTGGAAGTGGTCATTTTCAAGCTAACGGTCTCTTCCAACGGGAAGGATACATCCGTCAATTCGTAGTCTGGAGAAGAGGCGCCACCGGATGAACCGCAGGCTGCTAAAGTCAGGACTGTTGCTGTGGATAATAGTGCTGTGCCAAGGTATTTTGCTCTCATTTTGTGTTTCTCCTTTATAGTGTATTTATTTTGTATTGCGTATTGCCTAACCTTTGAGTGAACCTGCCATCATCCCTTTATCGAAGTACTTCTGGAAGAATGGATACATGACCAGAAGCGGCAAGCTGGAGATGACGATCGTCGAGTATTTGATCAGTTCGGCCAATTGCGCCATTTCTGCCATCTGAGTGGCGGATCCGATCATGTCTTGTTGCGGTTGATTTTGGATCAGTATTTTCCGCAGCACCAATTGCAAGGGCTGCAGGTCTGCATCGTTCAAGTAAATCATGGCATCGAAGTAAGAATTCCACTGGCCCACAAAAGCATAGAGGAACAATACGAAAATGATCGGTTTCGCCAGCGGCAACATGATTTTGAAGAATATCTGCATTTCATTGGCGCCGTCGATGATCGCCGCCTCTTCCAGCTCGGCAGGCAGTTGTTTGAAGTAGGTTCTCGCCAGGATGATGTTCCAGACGTTGATCGAACCGGGAAGGATGATTGCCCAGACCGTATTCAGCATGCCCAGGTTTTTCACCAACAGGTAGGTTGGAACCAAGCCGCCTCCGACGAACATCGTAATCATCAGGAAAATCGTTATCGGCCGTTTTCCGACCAGTTTCTGTTTGGACAACGGATAGGCGGTCAAGATGGAGACCGCGACAGTCAACGCGCTGTATGTGAACGAATAGAAAATCGAATTCACGAAACCTCGGATGATAGCCGGATCCTGCAACACCCTTTTGTAGCCATCCATGCTCCAATTCGCTGGGTTCAGACTCAACCCTTGTGAGCGGAGAATGAAGGGATCCATGAAGGAAGCAATCAGTACGTACAACAAGGGAGATAGGGTTATCAAGACCAGAAAACCTATCAGAATGCGATTCACCAGCAGCACGCCGCGGTCAAATTTTGTCAATGTTATCATTTTTGTTCTCCTCTCTATAAAGCTGCATCATCATTGCTTACTTTGTTCGCTAACGCATTTACGGCCAACAACAAGATGATATTGATGACTGTATTGAATAGTCCGACTGCCGTTGAATACCCATAATCACCCATCTGCAGACCAACTTTGTAGACGTAGGTCGAGATGATTTCCGAAACGGGCAGGTTCATCGATGTCTGCATCAGGAAAGCTTTCTCGTAGCCGACATTCATGATGCCCCCTACAGAAAGGATGAACTGGATGACCATGATCGGTCGGATTGCAGGCAGGTCGATATACCAGATACGATACAGGATGTTGGCACCGTCCATGTGGGCTGCATCGATCAGATCTTGGCTCACGTTAGCCAGTGTGGCTGTGTAGAGGACGGATGCCCAACCCATCCCTTGCCAAATACCGGACAGGATGTAGAGCGTCCGGAAATAATCCGGATCCGTCATGAACGTGATCCGCGAACCAGTGATGCCCTGTATAAATCCATTGATCGGACCATCCGCGGCCAAGAACATGAACAACATACCCACAACGATTACCAAGGAAATGAAGTTCGGTGCGTACAGAATCAGTTGGAACCGTTTCTTCCATTTTGTGCTGATCAGATGGTTCAAAGATAATGCCAAGAGAATCGGCGGGAAGAATCCCAAGATGAGTCCGTATATGCTGATTTTGAGCGTGTTCTCCAACAAAACGCCGAAGTTGGGAGAGTTGATGAACTGAACGAAATTTTCCAATCCCACCCATTTACTCCCCATGATACCCTGCAGCGGATTATAATCCTTGAAAGCCAAGAGAATGCCGTACATCGGGAAATATTTGAATACCAGCGTGAGTATCAGGCCCGGCAACAGCATATAATAGAGCATTCTGTGCTGTTTGATGAATTCCCATTTGGATTGTGTGATTCTTTTTGGCTTGCTTGTCTGGCTTTTTTTCATAACTGTTCTAACTCCTCCTTTTGGAAATTGAAACGTTTCCACTTTTTCCGAAAAAAACCCGGAAACGCCTTCACTTTATAATAGAAACGTTTCCACTTTCGTTCAAAAAAATAGTTTCTGAAGAATCTAAGCGACTGATCCGATCACTTGGATCAGCCAGTGCCGATGAATAGGCACACTACTTTTGAAATCGGTGCGGTTGATGGACCATCAGCCTGCCCGCGATTTCAAAAATAGGGAAACGCCCGCCCAGCGATTGAAACGTTTCCACTTTGCTTCAAAAAAATATGTTTTTGATTTAAACATATAATAATTCAGTAACCGTTTTCTGTCAATACCCAAAACAGATTATTTTGACATTTTATTTTTCGTTGTCGGTCCTTCCAAGTAATGGACGGGCAAAGTGATTTTAGTCCTGACGGGTTCGCCATCGATCACCTGGATGATTTTTTCGACTGCGGCTTTGGCCATCAAATCCACAGGCTGACGGATTGTCGATAGGAACTGTTTGCGCCCGGCTTCCATCTTGATGCCATCACAACCGATGAGCTGCACCTCTTCCGGCACTTTGCGTTTCATTTCCTCCAAAATTTCGAGGATGTCCAAAGCGATAAAATCGGTGTGGGCAAAGACGCCATCCACATCCGGATTTTCTTCGAAAAAGGTTCGGATTTCCTGTTTGAATTCCATTACGGGATCTTCCCCATCGTAGATGGCATACGGCATTCCCATCTGCTCAGCCTTCGCCTCAAAGCCGTCCCTTCGCTTCGTCGTCTCGCTCGGAAAGCGCGAATGCGTTCCGACATAGCCGAGTTTATGACAGCCCTTCTCGACCAACTTTTCTACTGCCAACTCACCTGCATGAAAGTTGTCCGATGTGACGCAAACCGTTTCTTCCTTGAAATGACGGTCAATGGTGACGAAAGGCAAATGCGACGATACAAAGTTATCCAAATCCGAATAGGTGATGCCGATGATGCCATCGACTTTGTTTTCTTGGACCATCTGGATATATTCGAGTTCCTTGTCACTGCTGACATCCGAGTTGCACAACAGCATTTTGTACTTGTGTTCAGCCAAGTTGCTCTCCACATAATAGGCGAATTCCGAAAAAAACGGATGCCAGATTGTCGGAATGATCAGCGCAACCGTGTTGGTCTTGTTCATCTTCAATCCGCGCGCATAGGCGTTCGGAATATAGTTCAATTCTTTCATCGCCGCCTCGACTTTTCTGCGGGTCGATTCTTTCACAGCGCCTGAATTGTTCAGAACGCGCGATACGGTACCGACACCGACTTTGGCTAAAGCAGCTACATCTTTCATCGTAGCCAATTGAATTCCCTCCTTCCTGTATACACTTACAAGCTAATTATCATGATAGCAGAGTCCACAAAATAAGTATAGCTGTACTTTGGGACTCATTCATTTCTTAGCTGCATGCAAGATGAATGGAAATAATTATAACAATCAAATAATAAAGATTGACATAATGCTCATCAAGTTCTAATATTTATCTATCGCGTTTGCGTAAACATTCGTTTATTTTCAAGCATGATGTTTACAAATTCAAGAAAAGAGGGGAAATTATGACAAATCTGAATCAAATCTTCAACAAGTATCTCACCTGGATCGTAATCGGCGTCGCATTGGCGGCTTTCGTTTTCGACCAATCCTTTGTATGGGCAAGCAATTATACGACATTATTCCTGCAAATCATCATGTTTTTCATGGGCTTGACATTATCGGTCAACGATTTCAAGGAGGTGTTCCACCGTCCGGCTTACGTGGCCATGGTCAGCTTGATGCAATTCATCTGGATGCCTTTCGCCGGTTGGGCGCTTACGAAACTCTTCAATCTGCCGCCTGAACTGGCTTTGGGTGTGATTCTGTTGGGGTGCTGCCCCGGTGGTACGGCTTCGAACGTGATGACCTACCTTTCCAATGGGGATGTGGCGCTTTCCGTTACGGCAACTTCGATTTCGACGATGCTGGCGCCGATCATCATGCCCCTGAACATTTCGCTTTATGCCGGTGAAATCATCGAAATCAGCTTCTGGCCGATGTTCTGGTCGATTCTGAAGGTTGTTTTCCTGCCTGTCGTTTTGGGGGTTATTTTGAACTCCTTGTTCGGAAAAAAAATCGCTTCGTATTATTCCGTGCTGCCGACCTTCTCATCCATCGGCGTACTCTTGGTGATTGCCGCAGTCGTTTCCGTCAACAAAGAAACGATTATGCATTCCGGATTGTTGATCGCTTTTGTGACTTTCCTGCATAATTCAAGCGGTTATGCCTTCGCTTGGAGCGTCTGCAGACTCTTGAAAATCGATGCGGCATCGACCCGCGCCATGCAGATCGAGGTCGGCATGCAGAATTCGGGTCTTGCTTCCAGCATGGCACTGAATGCGCCGTTCAATGCGCCGCAAGCTTCCATGGCAGGTGCCATCTACTCAATCATGCACAATGTGACCGGCTCTTTGTTCGCGAGCTATTGCCGCTACAAAGATGCCAAGTCTGCCGAAGCAACCCAGGTTGCGGTCGAAACACCCGTTACAGAAGCCTAACAGCAAAAAAAATAGCCCGTCCAATGACCGTTTTGAACCGGTTATTGGGCGGGCTTCTTTTTATGTTCAATCCGCTTCGTCGTTCAGTATCGTTTCCCTGCGTTGGAATTGGTGTTCGCTGAGTGTCCTGAAGTGGTGCTGCAGTTCGGGATCATCGGTCTTGTCGGCCATCTCCAACAGCAAGTGCCCGTTGATGTCCAGGTCGCAGAGCGTACCGAGTGCGGTCTGGACTTTCTTCATCTCTTTGATGATGACCTTGTCCTTCTCGCCCAGGATCGGCTCGAGGTAGGTCGCGGCATAACGCAGTTTTTTTGCATTGATGCGCAAGCTGTGGGTCTGTTCATGGTTGGAGAAATCGACCTCTTCCCATTTGCGCATCAGCCGTTTTTTCATCTTTTCAAGCTTCTTGATCGTCGCTTTTTTCTGCTGGGCATCATCGAGTTGGTTCGTTTTCAGGAACTGAACCGTCGCAGCTTCGGCATCGAGGATGCGTTCGGTCAAAGCCCCGCTCGTGATCAGTCCCTGGATGCTGTTCTGCTCGCCAAGGCGTTCTTCCATCAGCCAGGTCATGACTTGGCCGTCCTCGGCCAGCATATCCGGGTACAACCCGCGCAACTCGCGGCATTCTTCCATCAGCACATCCAACTCGCGCAGATAGCCGAAGGTTGTGGCGATCTCCCGCCAATCTTCACCAGCTTCCCGGTAATATTTTTCCTCACCGTTCGCCTTATTGAAGTTCAACAATGCCCGCAGTTGGCGGATCGCCACGCGCAGCGCATGCGCCGATTCCGGTTCGACGGGATCCTGCTGATAAGCGGCATAGGCACGCTGAACGCCCGCCATCTGCTCTTTGATGATGCTGGCGTATACTGTGTCTTCGCCATTGCATGGGCCGCAATCCGCCGTCCCTTCGTGCTTATCGGCCGCTTGCATCTTGTCGGTGGCGGCTGCGTGTTTGAGCTTCGCCGATTCGCCCGGCGCCAACAGCCAATCCAGCTTGCCGATCGGATCCTCGGTCAAGTCGACCGTAAAGAAGGCTACTGCTCCTTTTTTGAAGGGAATCGCCGCCCCGATCAATTCTTTCGTCCAGCTGCTCATGTACGGCTCATGACCGACAAGCGCCAAGTTGAAGCCATCCTCTTCCAGTTCCAACGCTTCCCTGAAGGCTGCGTAGTCGCCGGTCGCCAAAAATTCCTGTGGTTGGATTTCTTCGACAGCAGTAGCTTCCGCAACTAATTCAGCAGTCTCACGCGCCCGCAGCAACGGGCTTGTCCATATCTTCAATTTCCCGGCCTCGGTCAGTAAGGGTGCGATGTCGGGCAGAAATGCAGTCAGTTCCTCCACTCCTGCTTCCGTCAATTTTCTGTAGAAATCATCTCCCTCAGGCGTGCGTTCTTCTGCGATGCCATGCCGAATCAGTATCAGTTGTCCTCCCATACTGCTCATCCTCCTTTGTTTCAGTGTCCCAAATACGGCTATCACGCTCCGATTTGTAACCGCTCTCTCATTTGACATTATACCATTTTTCACCCAAGCATGTGAAAAAAATCCGCCTCTTTTCAGAAAGAGGCGGACAAATGAAAGCTGATTAAATTTGTTGGCATGCACAAATGAGCCTGTCTATTCCGAGCGAAGTTAAGCCAACTTCATCCTTTTCCATTTGCCGGATCGGAAACGCATCGCAATCAGGAACCAACGGATGATCTGATCCAGCATGACGGCCAACCAGGCACCGAGGATACCCAGTCCGAGCACCTGCACGAAAAAGGTTGCAGCCGCAACGCGGATGATCAAAATCCCAAAGAAAGTCGAAATCAACGGAAAAATCGTATCCCCTGCCCCGCGCAACGAACCTGCGACAATCAACTGGTGCGACTGGAAAGGCTGCGTAATGGCCGCAACCCGGATGGCGATTGCGGCATTCCGGATAATTTCTGGATCGCTTGAGTAGAAGCCTACGATGTATTCCGCTCCGAAGAAGAAGGCCACTCCGAGGATTGCACCCCATAGGCTCCCGATTTTAGCGGTCCGCGAGGCATAATTTTCAGCAAGGTTAGCGTCACCCGCTCCAAGCGCCCTGCCGACCAGGGAGGCGGCCGCAATCCCAAAAGCCTGCCCCAAGGTGAAAGAAAGCGAAAGGATGTTCATGCCGATGTTGTGGGCGGCAAAGACGACAGTCCCTAAGCCCGAGACGATCTGGATGAAGAGAATCATCCCCGCTCGCAGCGCCAGCTGTTCCAATGCTGAAGGCAGTCCGATTTTCGTCAAACTTTTCATCGTTTTCATCGAAAACTGGAAAGGATGCGCGAAGGAAAAATTGAGCTTGCTCTTGCCGGAACGCAGGTAACGGATCAACAGGAAGCTGGCGACACTATTGGCTCCGACGGTCGATAGTGCGGCACCGGTGATGCCGAATGCCGGCAATCCGAACAGTCCGTAGATAAGCAGAGCATTACCGATGACGTTCAGGAAATTCGCGCGCAAGTTCACGCCCATCGGGATCTGCGTTTCGCCGATGCCGCGCAAGGAACCGGAAATGCTGAAATTGAAGGATTGGAACAAGTAGCTGACACAGATGAGGCGGAAGTACAGCCGCCCGACTTCGACCGTATCCGGTTGCGCCCCCATGAAAGTCATGATCTGATCGGAATAGACGAAGGCGGCCAAAGCCAATGGGGCGGAAAGGATCATGCTGATGATCATGACATGCTTCATGACATTTTCCATCCGATCGTGTTTGCCGGCTCCGAAATAACGCGCGATCAAGGCTGTGCCGCCGACGTTCAGCGCCTGGACCACCGCCAGTCCAAGGAACAGCGGCTGGTTCGTCACCCCGACGGCCGAAACGGCTGCCGCCGCGTACGTATGATCGGCGATGTTCCCCAACATCATCATATTAATCATCCCGAACAACGAACTCAGGACCAGTTCGATCAGAACCGGCCACGCGATGTTCATGATTTCCTTGTTGATCGGACTTTTCGGCTGCCTTATGTCCGATTGCTTCTCTTCCCCCATAATCATCCTCCTACGACTCGTACTCCGCTCGATCCAGCAGCCCCCCACTCGTCCGGCTTCACGGTTCCCTTTTAGCATAGCATAGTTTTGCGCAATGATGCTGTAAAATCAATCCAGTGTTTTATCAATGATGGAACGCAATACTTTTTCCCGTAATTCAACCGTCTTGATTTTATTCTTTATTTCATATCCCCGCACCAGCGTCTCGGAAATGTAAAGTTGCGATATTTTTCCGGCCAGCGATCCACCATCAAAAAATTCCTCATTGGCGGTCTGCAGAACAATATCACCCAATGCAGCAATGGGCGAAGATCTGAAGTTAGTGATGGCAATGATCGGCGTATGATTTTCTTTGGCTATTTTCAAAGAATCACGGATGTCCTTGGTACGGCCGCTCAAAGAGAAACAGATCACGAGATCTTCCGGTCCCAGCAATGCTAAGGCATGGGCTTGAAAATGCGGATCGACGATATGGTTCGCATGCACCCCGACCCGGAGCAGCATCTTTTCCAATGAAGCGGCCGACAAACCACTCGAACCGACTCCGATGATGTAAATCGATTTTGCTTTGGTGATGGCCTCGATCGCTTGCAGGACCACTTCCGGATCGAGCAATTGCCGCGTCGATTCCAAAACTTTGACTTGGTTCTCCAAAATCCGATCGTAAAATTGATGGTCATTATCCCCTTCATACTGGCTGGTGAATTCCTCTTTGGCGATGGCGATTTTCAAGTCAGAAAAGCCATTAAAGCCAAGCTTTTGGGAGAAGCGGATCAGCGTGGCGTCCCCTACCTTCACCGCTTCGGTTACATCTTTCATTGTTTGGTAAACGGCTTGTTCTTTGTTCGTCAGCAAATAATCCGCAATCCGTTTCTCAGATTTCGTCAAAGCGTGATATTTTTCTTGGATCAGTTGAGCTAGTCCCATAAAGTCATTCCTTTTCCTGTTTATGCCTCTCATTATACACCAACTTTTAAAAATGCAAATTACCTATTTACATTCATGAAAGCGTATGCTATATTTCAATTACGGAGATAATCTCCAGAATAAAATAAATAACGGAGGAAATATCCATGAAGAAGGAAGATTTCATCAACAAAGTCCGTGGCGGCATCATTGTCTCATGTCAAGCGCAACCAGGAGAACCTTTATACACAGAAGAAGGCGGCATCATGCCTTTGATGGCACTTGCAGCAGAACAAGCCGGTGCAGTCGGCATTCGCGCTGAATCGGTGAGGGATATTCGGCAGATTCAGGAAAAAGTTGATTTACCGATCATCGGGATCATCAAACGTGATTACCCGCCTCAAGCACCCTTCATTACGGCTACCATGAAGGAAATCGATGAATTGGTTGAAACGGGTGTAGAAGTCATTGCATTGGATTGCACTTTGCGGGAACGCTATGACGGCAAAACGATCAATGCCTTCATCAAAGAAATTAAAGAAAAATATCCCGATCAATTGTTCATGGCGGATATCGCCACCTTCGAAGAAGGAATCAACGCTTTCCAGGAAGGAATCGATTTTGTCGGCACAACGCTAAGCGGTTACACAGAGGAAAGCACCCAACAGGATGGGCCGGATATCACCTTGATGAAAAAACTGGTGGAAGCCGGTGTGGATGTCATCGCCGAAGGTAAAATCCATACGCCCGAACAAGCTAAAGCGATCCAGGAATTGGGTGTTGCGGGGATCGTAGTAGGAGGTGCAATCACACGGCCAAAAGAGATAGCGAAACGTTTCATTGACAATTTAAAATAAGGAGTGAAAAACATGTTTAAAAAATTCTCTCAAATCGGAAGAGCCATGATGCTCCCAATCGCCATTCTGCCGGCTGCCGGTCTCTTGCTTGGTTTCGGTGGCGCATTGACCAATCCAAGCACTTTGGCGGCTTATCCTTTCCTTGATATTGGCTGGTTGCAAGTGATCCTGAGCATCATGAGTTTTGCCGGAAGTGCTGTCTTTGCCAATTTGGCGCTTATCTTCACAATCGGGGTCGCTGTCGGTCTCGCGAACGGAGATAAAGGGACTGCTGGTTTGGCCGGCGGTGTGGGTTATGTTGTTTTCGTCGCAACCATCAGTGGTTTTCTGCAATTATTTTCCGCAGAAGGCGCTTCAATCGACACAGGGGTTGTTGGTTCAATCGCTGTCGGGAGCACTGTTGCCTTCCTGCATAATCGTTATCGTAAAATCGAATTGCCGCAGTTTTTGGGTTTCTTCGGGGGCTCGCGTTTTATTCCGATTGTAGCATCATTTGCAGCTATCATTCTCGGCGCATTCTTTTACCTGATTTGGCCACCTATCCAAGGCGCACTGACATCCGCCGGTACAGCCATCGCAGCTATGGGCAGTTTCGGAACGTTCTTGTACGGGTTTTTGCTTCGTTTGACAGGCGCAGTCGGTCTGCACCATACGATTTATCCGCTGTTTTGGTATAGCTCTTTGGGTGGCGCTGAAGTTGTAGCGGGCGAAACCATTGCTGGTGCCCAAAACATCTTCTTCGCGCAATTGGCCGATCCAAACCATACAGGTCTTTTCACTTACGGAACCCGATTCTTCGCAGGTCGTTTCGCTACGATGATGTTCGGTTTGCCGGCTGCTTCTTTGGCGATGTACCACTCCATTCCGAAGCAGAACCGCCAAAAAAATGCTGGTCTGTATTTCAGTAGCGCTCTTACTTCATTCTTGACCGGTATTACAGAGCCACTTGAATATATGTTCTTGTTCGTCGCACCTTGGTTGTATGTGGTGCATGCCTTCCTTGACGGCGTTTCCTTCTTCGTTGCTGACTTGTTGAGCATCCGTATCGGAAATACTTTCTCGGGCGGATTCATCGACTTCTTCCTTTTCGGTCCGCTGCAAGGCAACGCCAAAACAAACTGGATCTGGGTAATCCCGGTCGGAATCGTTTGGGCATTGATCTATTACTTCGTCTTCCGCTTCCTGATCACGAAATTCAAAGTGATGGTGCCTGGTATGGATGAGTCAGAATCTGACGCAAGCATTCCGGTCGCGGCTTCCGGTAAGGCTTCTACTTTGAATGATGAAGCCCAAATCATCATTCAAGCATTAGGAAATGAAGCAAACATCGAATCCGTCACTGCTTGCGCAACCCGTCTGCGTGTTTCCGTGAAGGACGGTTCGATCGTTGATAAAAATGCCATCAAGAAGCTCGGGGCAACTGCTGTTTTCGAAGTTCAAGGCGGCATCCAAGCCGTATTCGGCGGCAAAGCAGATCTGTTGTCACAAGAAATCAATCAAATTTTGGGGACAGAAGACTGATTTCACCATAAACGCTCAGTGAAAAACTTTGGGGCTCTATACTACAAGGGGCCGTCTCTAAACAAAACGGCCCCTTGTACTGTGTTCCGGTTCTTCTGCGTCGTAAATTGCCGAGAGATCATGCATCTGTCGACTGAACGATTACCGAAGACCGCAAAACACTCGACAGATCGCCCTTCTGTCGGGCGTACGGCCAGGATGGCATCGCGAACTACCGAGAGATTACGCATCTGTCGACTGAACGACTATCGAAAACCGCAAAAAACCCGACAGATCAACCTTCTGTCGGCCATACGGCCAGGATGGCATCGCGAACTACCGAGAGATTACGCATCTGTCGACTGAACGACTATCGAAAACCGCAAAACACCCGACAGATTGCTCTTCTGTCGGGCGCCAGCCCAGGATGGCAGTTGCGGACTACCGAGAGATCACCTATCTGTCTGGTATTCGATAGTCAAAACCTTATGAATACCAGACCAGGTATCAATAAGGCCACACAGACAAAAAAACCACTGACCCGACATAGGGATCAGTGGTTTTTTTGCTGTTTGGTCTTCAATCAGGCTTTGTTGCCTTCCTTGCGGCGTTTCGCGAACTCTGCAGTCGCAGTGAAGAGTACATCTGTTGATGAGTTAAGGGCTGTCTCGAATGAATCCTGAAGGACACCGATGATGAAACCGACACCGACTACTTGCATCGCCACGTCGTTCGGGATACCGAACAGGCTTGCCGCGAGCGGGATCAGCAACAGGGAACCCCCTGCGACACCCGATGCCCCGCAAGCGCTGACCGCTGCCAGGATGCTGAGGATTAAGGCTGTACCGAAATCCACAGGAATTCCAAGCGTGTTGACAGCCGCCAAAGTAAGGACAGAAATCGTCACTGCCGCCCCGGCCATATTGATCGTCGCACCAAGCGGAATGGAAACCGAATACGTATCCCTGTCCAGCCCCAGGTCCTCACAAAGCGTCATATTCACAGGAATGTTCGCGGCGGAGCTTCTTGTGAAGAAAGCTGTGATGCCACTTTCCCTCAAGCATCTGAGGACGAGCGGATACGGATTGGAACGGATATAGACGTAGACGATGAGCGGGTTGACGATCAAAGCGATGAACAGCATGCAGCCGATCAGTACCGCAAGCAGTTTGCCGTAGCCCAGCAGAGCGCCGATTCCACTCGTCGCGATGGCATCGAATACGAGCCCCATGATCCCCAACGGTGCGAAGGCAATGACGATCCTGACCATTTCCGTCAATGCATCAGAAACATTTGAAAGCATCAGCTTGGTTGAAGCTGCGGCATTCTTCAGCGTGAATCCGAGCATGAGGGCCCATGTCAGGATACCGATGTAATTCGCGTTGTAGAGCGCCTTGATCGGATTATCCACAACATTCAGAAGCAAGGCCTTGAGGACTTCCACCACACCCCCAGGAGCGGCGATATCCTCGACACCTGTACCCAATGTCAAAGTCACCGGGAAGAGGAAACTCATGATCACGGCTACGAGCGCCGCCGATAAGGTTCCTAAAAGGTAAAGTCCGATGACGGATTTCATGTTCGTCTGTTGGCCTTTTCTGTGCTGCGAAATCGCGGATGCAACCAAGAAAAAGACCAAAATCGGCGCGACCGCTTTTAAAGCACCGACAAACAGAGTACCAAAAATGGTGATCGGCTTAGCGGCATCCGGAACGGTTACGGCAAGGACGATACCGATGATAAGGCCGGCGATGATGCGTTTGACAAGGCTCAGCTTGTACCAATGATTCATTAATTTATACAATTCAAATTCCTCCTGAAGTATGCAAAAGTTACATTAAAATGAGTACATAGGTTTTCATATTACCATAATTTAATCTTCCTAGGAAGAATACCTTTCGCTTTTCTCGCACAGCGCTCCAGTTGAGTTGGGCCGATTCCCAATGGTTTTCTGCATTTTCGTTACTTTTTTTTAAATTCCTCTTTTCTGATCGCCTGAAAAGCGCTATAATGTCACTTATGGAGAATTACTCAAGTCCGGCTGAAGAGGACGCACTCGAAATGCGTTAGGTGTCGAAAGGCGCGCGGGGGTTCGAATCCCCCATTCTCCTTAAAAACTTTTAATTATTGTCCAACAAAAGGCCGACATCCCGTTTTGGGAGTGTCGGCCTTTTGTTTTGTATAAGTCAACTTGTCCCCTACCCATCCAATTATGTGCAGCAAGCAAAAAATTATTTACGGTCCCATGATGTGACCGCTGAAGAAGCGGATCAGATCATTGTCCACATAAATAATGCACAAGCTGTCGTGACTGCACGTGGAGCGAAAAGCATGAACCAGCTTACGAAAGCTGATAAACTAGCCATCCTGGCTGAGCTTACTGACTTAGTACGGAGGCTCCATCATGGACCGCCGCTATGCTGGGGTGTTTTTTTCGTGGTAAATTCCCGGCCGGGGTCGCAGCTCCGCTCAGTCAAAATAGCCCGCCGGAAAAATCCCGGTAAGCCGCCTTCACCTCGGCATAGAGGTCTGGGTAGGTCTCACTCAATGAGGACAGTATCCCGATCGCAAGCTGCGAGCTGTGGATTGTCTGGATTTTATGGACACGGATATAGGAGACGTCCGCATTCAGACTCAGTTTGGGGTAGCGGTCCTTTTCGACTTTGATGTCGTGGCCGGGATCGATGTTCTGGCTGGTGGATACTTTCGAAATCGGAAAGGCCGTGAAGTCGCACGGCAACGTATCATATTCGGCACCGACGATCAGGAACGGGCGCGATTTGAAGGCAATTTTGTCCGTGTTTAAATCGTGATAAGCAAACCGGACCTTGACGATGGCACCGATGTAGGCTTGCGTTTCGTTCATGGCTCCAGCGCCTCCCCTTCGAAATCCTCCAGTTCATCCAGATAAACATCAAACAATGTGTCATACAGCCGCACCTTTTTTGCATCCTCGCGGATATCCGCAAGCTCCAACGGTTTGGGTTCGGTTGCTTCTGCCGCGACTCCTGGTCTACTGTTGCGCCAGGAGGTTTCGCGGCGAGCCAAATCCGCCAAGTACCAGCCTTCGTATTGCCCATAGGCAAAGACAGTGCGGTCAAGTATGTACTGTTCGCGCTCCGTCAACTTCTTCATCTCCAACGGTTCGAAGGGATCGTAGCCTTCCTCGAAGAAGAAATGCAGGTCCGGCAGCACCGGTCCTTCTTCCCAGCCTTCAAAGTTTCCCCCGAATAACGGCTCCCCAACCAGCGCCAGACATTCCCGCTGCGCGAAATAGAGCATCGTCTGCAGCTTCAGCTCGTTGTCGCCGAACCGGGCTGCCGTATGGTTTTCGTAGGAATAGACCAGATACCTCGCCAGCTGACTCAGCTTCGGCATAACGATTTCCCCTTTCAGGACTTCCATTTTTGAGTTAGCGGGAAGGAAACGCGGGCTTTCAAACCCGTGATGAATTCCCGCGGTCTTTTTATTGTACATGGTCATGATTGAAGTTGTATAATTAACCTATGGATAACAAAAATAGATTTACACATGGTAGGACTTCTGTCTACAATTTGAATTATCATATCATTTGGGGCACGAAGTACCGAAACAAAGTTCTCTCGGACGATATCGAAGATTCGTTGAAACGAATGCTACTGCATATTGCGGAAGAGTACGGATTTTCGATCGCGCACATGGAAATTGGACTGGATAACCATATCCACCTGTTGGTGAGCGCACCGCCAAAACTGTCGGTAACCAATATTGTTCGCTGGCTGAAAGGAATCAGCGCACGGTTACTTCTCCAGGAATACCCTGAACTAAAAAAGGCGTACTGGAAAACGTCAGATAGGCACTTGTGGTCTTCGAGTTACTTTGTTGAAAGCATCGGCACAACCAATCAAGACGCTATCGCAAAATACATTGACGACCAGCGCAGGAAGGAGATTGATTTCGATGAAACTCAAAGGCGTTAAAGTTCGGCTCTATCCTACCCCCGAACAACAATTGGCCATCGAAAACAACTTCCGGCTGAACCGATTCCTTTGGAATCAACTGCTCGGAATGCAGCTTGCGCGCCATGAAAATGGCGGTTCTTTCGTCACCAAATTCGGCATGAATTATCTGATCAAAGTGATGAAGATCGAATTCCCGTTCCTGAAGCAAGCCGAAAGCACCAGTTTGCTTTACACATCCGCGGATCTTGCGGACAGTTATGACCGTTTCTTCAAGAAACAGAACGGTTTCCCGAAATTCAAGTCGCGCCGGCGGCCCAAAAACAGCTACAAGTCGAATTGTGTGAACGGCAACATCCAGGTCGTGGACAATCATTATCTGAAATTGCCGAAATTGGGCTTGGTGAAAGCCAACGGCCTGCATCGCGTCAAAGACAAAATCAAGAGTGTGGTCGTACGCAAAAAAGCGGACGGCACCTTTGAAGCGACACTGCAGGTTGCCTTCGAGGCAACAATCTTTGAATCAACAGGCAAATCCGTTGGGATCGATTTCGGCCTTGCCGATCTTGCCATCCAATCAGATGGTTACAAATTGCCGAATAAACAGTTTGAACGTTCTTTGGCGAAACAAAAACGGCAATGGGAACGGAAATTGGCCCGGCGCCGTCAACAGGCGCTTGTCAAAATCGAACAAGCGAAAGCGCAAGAAATCGAACTGGAGCTTTCTGATTTCAAAAATGTCCAAAAAGCCAAGGAACAAGTGGCGCGTATCAACAAAAAGATTGCCAATCAACGCAACAACTATCTGCAACAATACACAACCAGCCTGGTCAAAAAATACGACCTGATCGCCCTGGAAGATTTGAAAACCAAGAATCTTCTGCAGAACCGTCCGCTGGCGCGTTCCATCGCCGATGCCGCCTGGGCGAAAATCAAGTCCATGCTGGCGTACAAATGCGAGTGGTACGGCAAGGAACTGGTATTGGTGAACCCCGCTTATACGAGCCAAACGTGTTCGCATTGCGGGGAAAACACCGGCAAGAAACCGCTGCGGATCCGCACATTCGCTTGCCCGCATTGTCATACCACAGGTATTGACCGCGATGTGAATGCGGCCATCAATATCCTCAACAAAGCGCTTGCCCAGCGTTAAAGGCACAGGTCAGGAACTGGCCTCGGTTAATAGGAGAAACCGCTGTTGCGTTGGATTTTCAACGCGGCAAGTCTGCTCTGTTCCCAGAAGCTCGGTCATTCATGGCCGAGTAGTTCACAATTAAAGCGTTTATTGTTCATTTCTCAAAAAAATCTTCCCAGACGTCCGCCAAAAAGGCGCCGGCATCGGTCTGGACGGCCAATTGGAAGGACAGCGGCTGCGGCACGGGCGTCCGGTTGAGCAGGACGGCATATGGCCCTTTGAAATAGTGGATGAAGCTTGCGGCCGGATAGACGGCCAACGAGGTGCCGATGACGACGAGCATATCCGCCGCGCCGATTGCCGCAGCCGCGCGCTCCATCGCTTCCTCGTCGAGCATTTCGCCGTAGAGCACGATATCGGGGCGCACCATCCTGCCTTGGGGATCGCGCTGGATGCCTTCCGCGTCCATCCTGATCTCGGTGGCATCGGCGGGCTCCGCAGTGTCGGATGTCCGCCATCTCGTCCCGTTGCCGTGCAGTTCGATGATTGCGCTGCTGCCGGCAATCTGGTGCAGATTGTCGATGTTCTGGGTGACGACGGTGACATTTTTGTCTGTCCGTTCGAGCGCCGCAAAGAAGCGGTGCGCGGCGTTCGGGAGCGCCTGCGAAAAATCGAAATGCTCCGCATAATTGTGGAAGAAAAGCTCGGGATACGTCTCCAGGAAACCGATGCTGAGCGTCTCCTCGCCAGTGAAATGGCGGCCGCTCAGCCTGTCGAACATCCCGCCCGCCGAACGGAAATCCGGGATGCCGCTCTCCGTGCTGATGCCCGCACCAGTGAAGGCGACGATGCGTTTTGATTTGCGGATCATGTCCGCGAAACGTTCTTTTTCATTATTCATGCTCGGGCTCCTTTCTTTTGTTGTTCTTCTTGCTTCTATTATAGCTTTCGCGAGAGCTGAACGGTTACTATTTCGCATTACTTGCGTGGACGAGCTTGGTTTGGTGCGGGTTGGTCATCGGATTCAGAGAACGGCTTGACCTCTCGGCTGTTCGATGTTCTTTCTCTCCGGAACAGCCGACGGTTACGGTCTGTCTCGGCTGTTAGGCATTCGTCCCCTTCGGAACAACCGACGCCCACGAATTGTCTCGGCTGTTCAGCATTTTTCCCACTCAGAACAGTCGACATGCACGACCTGTCTCGGCTGTTAGGCATTCGTCCCCTTCGGAACAACCGACGCCCACGAATTGTCTCGGCTGTTCAGCATTTTTCCCACTCAGAACAGTCGACATGCACGTCCTGTCTCGACTGTTCGGCATTCATTCTCTCCGCATCAGCCGACGACTCCATCCCGACGCACAACACACTCTTCTTATTGGCCGATATATTATTACAAACGCATCCCCATCCACCCAAACAACGTTTTCATCCTTCAATTACACGACTGTTCCCCTTGATTTATCCGGTGAACAGAATTAACATATATGGTATGAAGAATGATCCGATAGCACAACATCTAGTGTTTTCGCCATAAACAAGGGAGTGATTATTGTGGATGCAACCAAGACCACATTTAAAGCAGGATTCGAAAAATTGAACAAGGATATCGAGCGGTTTCCGCATGTGTTTCCGATTACGGAAGATATGCACGTCACGTATGCAGGCGTGTCCCGTCTCGTCATGCTGGATCGTTATTCTTACAAGGATTCCACCAAGGAAACCTTATCCGAAGGGGACCTGGTGATTTTGACGGTCAAGGAAGATCCGAAATACCCGGCCCGCGGAACCGGCACCGTCCTCTCGATCAACCATAAAGACCAAACTGTCCGCATCAAAGTTTCCGAGGAATACCAGCACAACATCGACGATTTCGAAGTCGAGGAAGGCGGCATCTTGACGCGCCGGATCCTGACGCTGGACAAACCGCTGGAGCTTTTCTACGAACAGATTGCGATGCGCAATGCCCATGGCTTGGCTGAGGTCGAAATCACGCCGGAATTGCGCCATGAAGCCTTCCTGAAGTTCTACGAAGAACAGAAAGCCTTGAACTTCATCCCGGCCGGGCGCGTGCTCTACGGTGCCGGCTCCGGTACCGATGTGACCTATTTCAACTGTTACGTCATGCCATTCGTGCCCGACTCGCGCGGCGGCATTTCCGATCACCGCAAGAAAGTCATGGAAATCATGAGCCGTGGCGGCGGCGTCGGTTCGAACGGTTCGACGTTGCGTCCCCGCCATACAATCGTGAAAGGCGTCAACGGACGCTCTTCCGGCTCCGTTTCCTGGATGGACGACATCGCCAAGCTGACGCATTTGGTTGAACAAGGCGGTTCCCGTCGTGGCGCGCAGATGATCATGTTGGCCGACTGGCATCCGGATATCTTCGAATTCATCATTTCGAAGATGCAGAATCCGCGCATCCTCCGCTACATCATCGAAAACTTCGAGGATGAACAGATCCGTATGCTGGCCAAGGAGAAACTGCATTTCACGCCGTTCTCTTCAAAAGAGATCAACATGTACACCGGCATCGTCAACTACAAACACATCCCGGGACACGGCGGATTTGATGCATCGGTCATCCATGAAGCCGAGAAGAAACTGCGCGACGGCGGCACCTATACCGTCAACAATCCCGAGTTCCTGACCGGCGCCAACATTTCCGTCTGCATCACCGACGATTTCATGGACGCTGTGATGCGTGGTGAAGAATATGCGCTGCGTTTCCCGGATGTCGAGCACTACGACACGGACGCGATGGCGCACTACGATGCCGAATGGACCAACTGCGGTGATGTCCGCGATTGGGAAGCTGCCGGCAATGCCGTCCGCACCTACCGGACCGTCAAGGCGCGCGAATTATGGCGGCTGATCAATGTCTGCGCCACTTATGCGGCAGAGCCCGGCATCTTCTTCATCGATAACGCGAACAACATGACGAACGCAACAGCCTATGGTCAGAAAGTCGTGGCGACCAATCCTTGCGGCGAACAGCCGTTGGCGGCCTATTCCGTCTGCAACTTGGCCGCTGTCAATTTGGCCGAGATGGTCAACAAAGATCTGCAGATGGTCGATTTCGCCAAATTGGAACAGACTGTCCGCACCGGCATCCATATGCAGGACAACGTCATCGACTCCACCCCTTACTTCTTGGAGGAGAACAAAACACAAGCGCTCGGCGAACGCCGGATCGGCTTGGGGATCATGGGATTGGCTGATATGCTGATCTATTGCGGCGTCCGTTACGGTTCGCTTGAGAGCCTGCAGCTGATCGATCAAGTATTCGAAACGATCGCTGTGGCTGCGTATGAGGAAAGCATCGAGTTGGCGAAAACACGCGGCAGCTTCCCCTTCCTGGTCGGACAGACCGGTAAAGAAACGCAGATTCTGCGCGAGCGTTTCATCAACACTGGCTACATGAAAAAAATGCCGGAACACATCCGCGAAGGTGTCCTGAAATACGGCATCCGCAACTCGCACTTGTTGACGGTGGCGCCTACCGGATCGACCGGGACGATGGCCGGCGTTTCCACCGGATTGGAGCCCTACTTCTCGTTCACCTATTACCGCAGCGGACGTCTCGGCAAATTCATCGAAGTGAAGGCGGATATCGTCCAGGAATATATGGATCGCCATCCTGAGGCCGATCCGAACCACTTGCCTGATTATTTCGTGGCGGCCATGACGCTTGCCCCTGAGGAGCATGTCGATGTGCAGACGACGATCCAACGCTGGGTCGACAGCTCCATTTCGAAAACGGTGAATGCGCCGAAAGGCTACACTGTCGATCAAGTCGAAAAAATCTATGAGCGCCTTTATCTGGGCGGAGCCAAAGGCGGAACAGTCTACGTGGACGGCAGCCGCGATTCTCAGGTGCTGACGCTGAAAGCCGAAGAAAACGTCTGGGATGAGGAAGGCAAAATCGAGGAAGAAAAAGAACACGTCAAAATCAACAAAGATAAGACTTTCCTGGTTGATTCGATAACCAATCTCGAGGCCACCGATGTCACAATCGGAAACGAAATCGGCGACACCTGCCCGATCTGCCGTCAAGGTACGGTCGAAGATCTGGGCGGCTGCAACACCTGCACCAACTGCGGCGCACAGCTGAAATGCGGTCTCTGATCACATAAAACAAAAAAAGAACGCGGCCATCCGAATTGGATGAACCGCGTTCGTTTTTTTGTATCCAGTTGATTACTCTCCGTCCGAAGGTTCCGGTTTGCCGGCTTCAAGCAGGACACGGTCGCGGATGGCGAAGAAGGCCACGACCATCAGGAATAGGCCCGATACGGCCATCAGGATTTCGATTGCCATCCGGTCCGCCAGCGGCCCGAATACCAGCATCCCTAAAGGCATCATTGCGCTTGCGACCATGCTTTGGACGCCGAAGACGCGTCCTAGGAAATCTTCCTCGACCTTTTCCTGCAAGAGCGTCATGCTCGGAGCATTCAGGAGCGGAATGAAAAGTCCAACCAATCCCATCAGGAAGAGATAAATCCAGAAGTTCGGGATGACGCCCATCCCGAAAGAGCACAAACCCATTACCGCAATCGCGGCCGCGATGGAATGGATCCGGTTCTTGAATCCGCCCCATGACGCGATCCAGAGGCCGCCGCCGATCATCCCGATCGAAAAGGCGATCTCGATCGCCGTCAAGCGCCAGACGTCGTCGCCGAATGAGCGCGCAACCTGCAGCGGTGACAGGAACGACACCGGTGCTGCCATGAAGAAAGCAAGCGAAAAATAGAGGAACAGCCTTTTGATAAAAGTATGATTTTGGATATAGCTAAAGCCTAGCTTCATGTCCTGCAGGTAATTGCTGACTTGTTCCTGGCTGGCTTTTTCATGCGTAGGGACTTTCAGGAAGAACACGAGGATGGCGATCGCCAAAGCCGCTGTCACGATATCGATCAGGAAGATACCTTCCATCGGCGCAAATTGGTAAAGCGCGCCACTGATCATCGGCGAAACCAGCATAACGACAGCCTGGATGCTGCCGTTGAGCCCGTTGATCCGGGTCAGCTCCTTTTCAGGGACGATCTGCGGCAGGATGGCGCCGACCGCCGGCATCTGGATGCCCGCACCCAATGCGCGGATGGCCGATGTCGCCAAAAGAATCCAGATGGAACGCTGCCCCGCCAAGAACAGCAGGACCAGCACCAAAGTCGAGAGCGCAATGATGCCGTCGGAAAGGACGATCAGGCGCTTCCGGTTATAGCGGTCGGCCCACACCCCGGCGAATGGCGAGATGAAGAAAGTCGGCAGAAAGCCGAAGATGGTCGATAAGGTCATGATGACGCCGGATTGTGTTTCCAAGGTCAGGTACCAGAATATCGCGTATTGGACAAGTGACGAGCCGAACAGGGAAATCGTCTGGCTGCCCAGAAAAAGAGCGGTTTGACGCTGCCACTTTTCATATTTTATTTGCTTGATCACACTGTTTGCACTTCCTTGCTGGAGAGGCGGTTATCGTCCCCAAAATGACTGCGTTCAGAATCAAACGACTGAACGTATGTTTCCATTCATGGTATACTATTCTCAACGAAAAGTAAAAGGATTGAAACGGATGAGCAGAGAAGAAATCAACCAAAAATTAGCGCTGCTGCCCGACTTGCCCGGCTGCTACATCATGCGGGACAAGGATGACGAAATCATCTACATCGGCAAGGCCAAAAATCTGAAGAACCGCGTGAAATCGTACTTCCACAGCAAGCACGAAGGCAAGACGCAGCTGTTGGTCGCGGACATCGATCGGTTCGAAACGATCGTCACCAAAACGAACAAGGAATCGCTGCTGCTGGAGATCAACCTGATCAAGCGTTACCAGCCCAAATACAACATCAAGCTGAAACAAGGAACGATGTATCCTTATCTGAAGGTCACGAACGAAAAGGATCCGCAGCTCATCATCACTTCGACGGTCGAGGATGACGGCGGCATCTACTTCGGACCCTATCCGCACGTCTACGCGGCGACGGAGACGCAGGAATTCATCCAGAAAATCTATCCGTTGCGCAAGTGCGCCAAGAATTCGAAACGCGCCTGCCTCTATTACCATATGGGCCAATGCATCGGCTGCTGCGATCATGAGGTGTCAAAAGAGGAATACGATGCCCAGATCAAACGCATCGCCGCTTTCCTGAATGGCGACGTCAAGGAGATCAAGAAGGACCTGCGCGAAAAAATGCACCGTGCAGCCGACAGCCTGAACTTCGAGCAGGCTGCCGATTACCGCGACCAGATCAGCTATATCGAGGCGACCGTCGAAAAACAGACGGTCATGTCCCGCGACTACACGAACCGCGACGTCTTCGCCTTCCATATGGATAAAGGCTGGCTGTCGATCCAGGTCTTCCTGCTGCGCCAATCCTCGATCATCAAGCGCGAAGCCGCCCTCTTCCCATGCTATGATACGCCTGAAGAGGAGCTGGCTTCCTTCATCATGCAGTTCTATCAGGATCCCAATCATATCCTGCCGCAGGAGGTGCTCGTGCCGAAAGGCGTCGACACGGAGCTGCTGCAGGAAGCGCTCGGAACGAAAGTGCATACCCCTGTCCGCGGCAGCAAGCGCAGCATCCTCGACTTGGCGATCACGAACAGCGAACTGGCGCTGACGGAAAAGTTCATGCTGATCGAGCGCGACACCCACAAGACGGTCGGCGCCATCCAGGAACTTTCCGAGGCGCTCGGCATCGAATATCTGGAGATCATCGAATCGTTCGATCATTCGAATATCCAGGGAACCAATCCGGTCTCGGCAATGGTCGTCTACCGGGACGGCAAGCCGGAACGCAAAAACTATCGGAAATACAAAATCAAGACGGTCGAAGGCAGCAACGAATTCGCGACGACACAGGAAGTCATCCGCCGCCGCTACAGCCGGTTGCTGCGCGAGGGCCGCGCCATGCCTGATCTGATTCTGATGGACGGCGGTAAAGTCCAGGTGCATGCCGCCAAGGAAGTGCTGGAGGACGAGCTCGGCCTGGACATCCCGGTGGCGGGCATGGTCAAGGACACGAAGCACAAGACGTCCTCGCTCATCTTCGGCGAAAAGGATGAAATCGTGGAACTGGATCCGAACAGTCAGGCTTTCCATCTTGTGCAGCGGATCCAGGAAGAGGTCCACCGCTTCGCGATCACTTTCCATCGCCAAATCCGCGCCAAGAACAGCATCGCTTCGCAATTGGACCAGATTGAAGGCGTGGGGCCGAAAACCCGCACGAAGATCCTGAAGCATTTCAAAACGATGAAGAACATTCGCGAAGCCAGCTACGAAGACATCAAAGCGTTGGGCATCCCGGAAAAGACGGCGCTGCTGATCAAGGAGGAACTCGGCGAACTGAACGATTGAGCCTTTATTTTTGCATCCGCAACGACCCATTTAAAGGGGCCGTTGTGCCGAAATTTTCCAAATAGCCGAAACGTGCTATACTGTAGAGTAGACCACGGAATATCCCGTGATAGAACTCGCGCTAGAGGAGGCGTTACTGATGAAAATATTTACCGATAGTGCTTGTGATCTGGCTTATGACTATCTGCAGGAAAATGATGTGGAAGTCTTCCCGTTGACGACTCTGCTGGATACCGGCGAATACGAAGATATGATCGAAATCCAAGCCGACAAAGTCTATGAAATGATCGCACGCGGCGGTCACCCGAAAACGAGCCAAGTGTCCTTGGAAAAATTCCTTTCCGGTTTCCGGAAAGCGGCCGAAGCCGGTGAGTCAGGCATCTACATTTCCCTTTCCGCCAAGCTATCCGGCACCTACCAAGCTGCTTATCTGGCTTACCAGCAACTGAAAGAAGAGTTTCCAGACTTTGATCTGCGGCTCGTCGACTCGATGAGCGCTTCCGTCGGCGAGGGCTTGTCTGTCGTCGAAGCGATCGAAATGCGCGAAGCCGGTTTTACTTTGGATGAAATCGAAGCGCGTGTCCGATTCACGGCTGCGAATGTCGTTTCCCTTTTCACCGTCAAGGATCTGAATTACCTTGCGGCTGGTGGTCGTCTTTCGAAGTCCAGTGCCTTTCTCGGGGGACTATTGAATATCCAACCTTTGCTTGAAGTGGTGAACGGCGAACTGATCCCCGTCGAAAAACTGCGCGGACGCAAAAAAGTCATGAACCGGATGTACGAACGCTTGCGCGATGAAGCGGATATGATCCAGGAACAAAACGTCTTCCTTTGCCATAGCGACGATGCCGAAGCGATAGAGGAAATGCGCCAATACATCGAAGAGCATTTCCATCCGCGTCGCATCTATGTGAACACGATTGGTTCCACAATCAGCTCGCATACCGGTCTGGGAACGCTGGGCTTGTTCTTCCTGAAGAAATACGAATAACAGCTTTTTCAAAAAAAAAAGTGGGGCGGATAATCCAAATCGGATTTTCCGCCCCACTTTTTTGCTTACCTGTTGATGAATGTGCTGAGCACCCGGACAAATATCGGCATCAGGAAGATGACCGTGAAAATCCGGACGAGATGGATGGAGGATACGACGATCGTATCCGCTTCGAATGCCGCCGCCAGAATGGTCATATCCGTCAATCCACCCGGTGATGTCCCCAAAAAGGCAGTGATCAGATCGATGCCCGTCACCTTATGCAGGACATACCCGATGATCATACCCACCGTCAACAACAAGAACACAGAGCCGATAGCCGGCAAAAAGACTTGCTTGATTTCGGCCAAGCTGCTCTTCGTAAAGTTCATGCCGATGGTTCCGCCAATGATGATTTGGCCGATGATCTTCAGATTGGCAGGCATGTAGCCCATTTGCGAAAAATAATTGTAGATCGCAACTGCGACCAGCGAACCGATCATCCCCCCAGCCGGCACGCGGAAGCGGATCCCTGCCCAGCCTCCTATGAATGCCACGATCAATGTACCCAATAGTTTCCCAAAATTCATATATTTATGCTCCCTTATGTCAGAATGACTCTCTCTCTCCTCATTTTCGACTTTCTGCCGAAATAGTCAAGTTCATTTCCGCGCAAAAATAGGAACACCCTGTTCTTTAGGTGTTCCTATTCGTTCTTTGTAGAATAGTATAAAGTTTTCTGAACTACAAGTGCTTCACCGCAGGTGTTTCACAGGATTGCAAAATATTTTGTGCATCCCAAGACGTTGGCTAGCTGCACGGGTTAGCCCTTCGGAAATTAGATAAATCTGACCCATTGCGCTCTACGATGCTCATTCAGGGCCAGATTTCCTAAATTTCTTTCAGGGCTGAACGAACCCGTTCCGCTTTTCTTCTTCTTATTCGTATTTCTTTTTCTTTGGCGGGGGGAAAGGCAGGATGATGCCTTGGCCTTCCCCGTTCGGTTGCGCCTGAAAGAAGGTGCGTTTCAGGACAATGGTGATTTTCGGCCGTTCCATCTCGACTGTCGGCGATTCAAGAATCGCGTAGAGCCGCTCCTCGGCATCAATCAATTTAGCCAGTACGGGATTCTCCGAGCGCGGCACATAACCCAACATGTATCCGGATTGCGTAGCGACGGCAATGGCATTCGCGTCATAAGCATTATCGGCTTCGCGGACGAGCTGCAGCAGATCCCCCGGCTTCAGGAAATCGGCGATGCCACTCAGTTCATGGAACTGCGTGCCGGCGATATACGTATGAAGCAACTCCTTATCCGTATGGGCATGACTCAACGGCGGCTGCTTCGCCTTCAGATACCGGCTTTCTTTTTGTTCCTTCAGATTTTCCGGCTGCAGCAGTCTGTCGATCTGCCGCTTCAGTTTGATGTTTGGCTCCTTCTGAAGCGCCATCTGGAGTTCGCGTTCCACCTGGTCGGACCATTTTTTCCGGTGCTGTTGCAGCACTTGGACCGCCTTTTTGCGCACGCCGGCATGGCGGTAATGGATGCCGCGGATGCACCACGCTTCATTGTATTTGCGTTTCTCGTTCATCACTTCGAACAGATGCAACAACCATTCATCGGCGCGCATCAGATCAGTGACACTCGGATTTTCCGGCTCTTCCGTTTCCAAGGGGAGCGTGTAGAGATCCGGGTTCAGGATCGCATCCAGATAGTCGCAGACATCTTCGAAATAGAGTTCGGGATTAATTTTCAGGAAAAAATCGAGCATATTGAACCCCAACGGTTGCCGGCTCAGCACTTCCATAAAAGCCGGAAAATCAGGATGCATGTTCAGATAGACGAGCGCTTTCATGATCAGGTTATCCGATTCGTTCGGGGCGGAAATTTCCTGATAGACGATGTGGCGCCATTTTGGCTGGTGCAGGAAACTCTCCACTTTGTGCACCAGCTTTTCGTAGCGGGCGATGCGGGTATCCCACATGGTTTTGGTTCGGCGATATTTCGTCTCGTTTTGACTGATGAAGTCGTAATCCTGCTGCCAATAGTCGACCACCTGATACCAGATGCTGACGAGCGCACCCAGATCGATGAAGCTTTTCGCAAAATCTCGCTTGTCGATGAACCTATACAGGAAGTCCAGCTGAGCATCGATGGTCACGCTGTCATTATTGTAGTCGGCATAACAGATCAGATAGGCGAAGTCCGTGAAATTGGCGGCCGTGATTTCCGTCTTTTTGAAATAAGCGCGCATATCCGTTTTCTGGATGCAAAGATTGGCATAGATGTTGGCGAGGAAATCGCTTTTGATGCCTTCATGCATCATCCAGTGTTGCTGTTCCCACCTCACTGGTTTCAGCAGGAACATGGCTGCCAGCTTCCCGTAGCCGATCGTGTGCTTGGCCAATTCAAAGATGAAATTGTTCTGCAGCGGGAAAACATACTGAATGCTCTCGAGTACATACACGGTGTACTCGCTGTGGTAACCCAAGATGCGCATGATCTGTTTGGTCGTATCATAAGGAAAGAACCCCAAAAGGATGATGCCGAGTTTCACTTGTTCCGGATCGGTGCCGCTGCGCGCAAGCCGCATGCCAAGATGATACAAGCGTTCCCGCGCCCCTGATTCCGCTTCCAAAGTGATCCGAACTCTTTCCCGCAATTCGATGAAGTAACTGCAGATCGGATAATGCTCCAGAAAATGGCGCAGCACAGGATCTGTCAGAATCGTCTCTTCTTTGTTGACGAGGTCCTTGAGGATACTGCAGCACTCCTTCGCCAAATCCTCTTTCCGCCAAAAAGGAATCCCTTCGGACGCAAGGACATAAAGCACATCCCGTTTCCCAGCTGTCCGTTCATCCTGGAACCGATAAGGCAAGCCGGGCTGTTCTTCGCGCAGCCGGCAGATTGTCTCAAAAATGCTCTGGTTATTTTCCAAATGGCAACCCTTCTTTCCTGTTCACTCCGATGCTCTCTTTCCTCAATATTACCATATATTCTGTTATGCCACTATGTTAGTTTTTAAAATTGTTAAATTAACCTTAGCAAAATGCAGAAAAAACTCCCCGGCTAAAGGGAGTTCGATGCAGCATAATTATAATTTTAAAGCGCCGCTGTATATACGGCTCTTGCGTCTTCGCTAGTGAAGTCGCCGCGCTCAGAAATGTTCTCTTTCTTGTGGCGGACAAGTGCTGCCACAAGACCCGGAATGTCGCTCTCATTCAGCTCGACATCGGAGAAGCGGATCGGTGCGCCAAGCCCGACGAAGAAGTCTTCGGTCTTTTTGATCGCCAGATCGATTTTTTCCTCATCAGTCAGATCGGAATCGCTGCGGATATCCCACACACGTTCCGCATATTGCAGCAATTTCTCCCACTTCTGTTGCTTGCGGACTTTCATCATGGCCGGAAGGACGATCGACAACGTGCGCGCATGGTCGATCCCGAAAGCCAGCGTCAGTTCATGTCCCAAAGCATGCGTCGCCCAGTCCTGCGGCACCCCAGGGGAAATGAAACGGTTCAGCGCATTCGTCGCTGTCCACATGAAATTGGCGCGGGTCGCATAGTCGTGGTTATCCTCATCGACTACGTCCGGGCCGATTTCGATCAATGTCTGCAGCAATCCTTCCGCCCAGCGATCCTGCACTTTTGCATCAATCGGATAAGTCAGATAGGCTTCCATCACATGGATAAAGGAATCGATGATGCCGTTGGCCAGTTGGCGTTTCGGTAACGTGTAGGTCGCTTCCGGTTCCAGAATGGAGAATTGTGGATAAGTATACGGGCTGGCGAAGCTGATCTTGGCTTGCTTTTCCACAAAGGTGACGACCGAATTGTTGTTCATTTCCGATGCCGTAGCCGGCAGCGTCAATACCGTTCCGAAAGGCAGCGCTTTTGTGACCGGCAAGCCCTTGCCTACGCCGCTGCCGAACATATCGACAGGATCGCCAGCGAACACTGCACCAGCCGCAACGAATTTCACGCCGTCGATGACACTGCCGCCGCCGACTGCCATCAAGTAGTCATAGCCTTCCGCTTTGATCTTGTCGACTGCTTTTATCAGCGTTTCGTAGGTAGGGTTCGCCTCGATGCCGCCGAATTCAGCCCATTCGCGGTTGTCCAAAGCTTCGACGACGCGATCGAAGGTGCCAAATTTTTTGACGCTGCCGCCGCCGTACAAAATCAATACTTTCGCGTCCTGCGGGATCAAATCATTGATGCGCTTGATCTGGTCTTTGCCGAAAACTATTTTTGTAGGGTTTTGAAACTCAAAATTGCGGATTCCGTTTTCCAATCTCATCACTCACTTTTCATTTTTTATTCTTTTTTCATTGTAGCACAGCTATGTGGATAATCCGCTTGGAACGCTTTGGCGGATACGGACGCCAGCAGCGGCGGCCGGCTTTCGTGAACTCCGGTGAACAGGGCCCTCCCCGGAGGACAGACTCGCCGTTAAGCCACCAACTCCGATGAGGACAGCTTCCCCGGAGTTCAGCCTTTCTGGCTTCATCCAACTTCGGTGAGCCATACGCTCACCGGAGCTGACACCATTTTGCGACACTGTGCTCCGGCTAACGCCGGAGCAAACAAAAATAGGGGCCGCTGGCGGCCCCCACATACTAACGATTATTTTTTCAGGATACGGATGCTGTTGAGGACAGCCAGCACGGTCACGCCGACATCGGCGAAGACGGCTTCCCACATGGTGGCGACGCCGAACGCGCCGAGAATCAGGAACAGCCCTTTGACTGCCATCGCGAAAATGATGTTCTGCCAGACGATTTTTCGTGTTTCCTCAGCAACGGTGATTGCGGTCAAAATCTTGGATGGCTGATCGTCCATGATGACGATATCCGCAGCTTCGATGGCGGCATCGGATCCCAATCCGCCCATCGCGATCCCGATGTCGGACCGGGCCAGCACCGGCGTATCGTTGATGCCGTCGCCCACGAAGATGACTTTTTCGCCTTTTTGTTTGCTTGCCAGCACTTCCTCCAGCTTCGTCACTTTTTCCTGCGGAAGCAATTCCGCATGGATTTCATCGATGCCGATTTCTTCGGCGACCGCTTCGCCTACCGCACGGGAATCCCCGGTCAGCATAATAGTCCGGATGCCTCTCGCCTTCAGGCCGGCGATCGTGGCATGCGCATCCGCTTTGATGGCGTCAGCGATCAGGATGTATCCCGCATATTTTTTATCCACAGCGATATACACAACCGTCCCGGTTTCAGCAGCCGGTGCATGGGTGATGCCGAATTTCTCCATCAATTTGGCATTGCCGGCCAGGATTTCCTGCCCGTCGACAAAGACCTGCAGTCCCTGACCCGGGATATCGTTTGTGGTGGCAATCTTATCTTCAGCTATCGGTTTCCCATAAGCCTCCTTGATGGAATCGGCAATCGGGTGGCTGGAATGCAGTTCCGCATAGGCTGCCAGTTCCAGCAAACGCTGCTCCGTCAGCTCGCCGGCGGTTTCGATCCGGGTTACGGCGAATTTTCCTTCAGTCAAGGTGCCGGTCTTGTCCATCACGACCGTTTTGACAGCATTCAGACCTTCGAGGAAGTTGCTGCCTTTGACGAGGATGCCTTTGCGCGAGGCCGAACCGATGCCGCCGAAGAAGCCGACCGGAATCGAAACGACCAAAGCGCACGGACAGGAGATGACCAAGAAGATGCTTGCCCGGTAAAGCCATTCCTGGAAGCTTTCACCCGGGAACAACAGCGGCGGCAGCACCGCCAGCAACACGGCAGCGATGACGACGACCGGCGTGTAGTAGCGGGCGAATTTGGTGATGAAATTTTCCGTCGGCGCTTTTCGGCCGCTGGCGTTCTGCACCAAATCCAAGATTTTGACGACGGTGGACTCAGCAAATGGTTTTTCGACCGCGACTTCGATAACGCCGTTTTTGTTGATGAACCCGCTCAGGATCCCGTCGCCGACTTTCACGCCACGCGGGACCGATTCTCCGGTCAAAGCCGAGGTGTCGACGGCCGAGGTTCCGCTCACGATCTTCCCGTCCAACGGCACTTTTTCGCCGGGCCGGATCAGGATGATGTCGCCGACTTTGACGGTTTCCGGCGCGACTTTTTCGCTGCCTGTTGCCGTCTTGAGGTTTGCGTAATCAGGCCGGATGTCCATCAATTCGGCGATGGAGCGGCGGGATTTATCGACTGCGATATCCTGGAAAAGTTCACCCAACTGATAAAACAGCATCACCGCTACCGCTTCCGGATACTCCTGGATGTAGAAAGCACTCAAAGTGGCGATCGTCATCAGGAAGTTTTCGTCAAACAACTGGCCGTTTTTGATGTTCAGGAGCGCGCTCCAAACGATGTCATAGCCCGCAACCAAATAGGCGATGACAAACAATGCCAACGAAACTGTTCCGCTGACCGGAGCGAAAATCGCCGCCAACAAGATTCCAAAGCCGACGATCAGTCGGATGACGGCTTTCCGAATTTCGTCCTTATCGCCTTCGCCGTGCGCATGACCATGAACATGGCTATGTTCGTGGTCGTGATGGTGGTTATGCTTATCAGTATGTTCGGAATCACGTTCGTCAACGTTTGCGGTGAGGTTATCTTGCGGAAAACCATCCGCTCCGATCGGTGCACCGTTTTTTTTCAGCGTCGGATGGATATCCGGCTCCAGTACACTGAGTTTTTGTCTCACTTTCGGCAAAATCTCGGTCTCTTGGTCCTCTTCGATTTCGATCCGCAGTGTCTTCGTCATGAAGTTCACATTGCTTTCAAGGATCCCTTCTATTTTCGCGATGCCGGTCTCCACTTTGTTGGCGCAATTCGCGCAATCCAATTCGTCCAAATACCATTCAATCTGCTTCACTTTCTCAGCCATTTCTTTCACTCCTTAGCCCTAGGCAATCGTATCATGTGTTCACAAACGGAATGATTCCGCATTACATATGAATGATTGTTCATGTGTTAGTTATATTATAATCCTCAGGACCGCTTGTGTCAATCGATTGAATCAGCAGGTTGCTTTTGCGCTATTGAATGCTGAAAAGCCTGCCGCAACGCGGCAGGCTCAAACAAATCCATCACAAATTAAAGTTCATCATAGGGGATAGCGAACGGTTCATCATCTCCGCCGCTCAAGTTGCCTGTCTCAAAGCCTTTCGTGAACCAACGCATCCTTTGTTCGGAGGTACCGTGCGTAAAGCTGTCCGGTACAATATAGCCTTGGTACTGTTTTTGTAGGGTATCATCCCCTACAGCGAAAGCCGCCTGCAAGGCTTCCTCGAAGTCCCCCTCCTCCAGCAATCCCTGCTCCTGGACATAGTTAGCCCAGACGCCGGCCAGGTAGTCGGCCTGCAGTTCCAGGCGCACATTCAGTTCGTTGTATTCCGTTTCGCTCAACTGATTACGGGCACTTTGCACCTGATCCATGATACCCAACAAATTCTGGACATGATGCCCGACTTCATGAGCGATGACATAGGCCATCGCAAAATCGCCGGATGCTCCGTATTCTTGCGATAGCGTGTCATAGAAACTTAAATCAATGTACACTTTTTGGTCAGCTGGACAGTAGAACGGTCCGACTTGGGAACCGGCCACCCCGCAGGCTGACTGCACCTGGCCACTGAACAGCACAAGCGTCGGTTCGACATATTCCCGATTGTTGTTCGCAAATTCCTGGATCCAGACATCCTCGGTGTAAGCCAATACAACAGATACAAATTCGGCCATTTCGTCCTCGGTCTTATTGCTGGTTTCGGTGATTCCGGTCTGTGGTGCTTCTGTCGGCGCGCTGCCGCCACCACCGCCAAACAGGTCGCCGCCTCCGAATAGGGCAATGATGATCATGATGATGATTCCGAAAATACCGCCGCCGGCCATGCCACTCATGCCCAGTCCGCCACCACCCGTCGAAAATCCGCCACTGCCGCGTCGATCTTCAACATTGGAGCTTCTTCTTCCACCCTTCCATTTCATATGAATTCCTCCAATATTATATTTTTCGCATTGACAGCTCCAGCGATGCCAACCGTCCAGAAATCTGCCGCAATCCGAAAATCGAGTTCTTTCTTACACTTATTATATAGTATTGCCCGATATTTTAAAAAAAATAGACCCGAAAAAAGGCTGCAATCGTTCGTCCCCCTTGAACGACTGAAGCATCTGACTCCGGACAAGTTCCGCATCAGACTCCCTGTTTACGAGTATATTGATAAAAGCATTCCATTCTAAGCCTTCAAAACGTTTGTTCATTTTCTGTTCAAATGTTTGAAAAACCCAAAACGCGCGTTACTAATACAAACTTTACACCTGTTCACGACTTTTATGGAATCACTTCATTTGTGAATAGATAAATATGCTGCAACCATATTGATTCCCACCCGTTATAGGAATACCATGAATGCAAGCCTATACAAGTCATCCCCAACATTTAGGGAGCGGCAATAATCTAATCCAAAGGAGCGATACAGAATGGGAAAATTACAGAACAAGGTAGCGATCATCACAGGTGCGGCGCAAGGAATGGGTGCCATGCACGCACGCAAATTCGCGGAGGAAGGCGCCAAAGTGGTGGTGACCGACATCAACGAAGAAGCCGGAAAAGCTTTGGCTGAGGAAATCGGCGAAAATGCCGTCTTCATGAAGCTCGATGTGTCAAAATCAGCCAATTGGGAAGAGGTTATTGCGCTGACCGAGGAAAAATTCGGACCGGTTACGGTGCTCGTCAACAATGCCGGTGTCGGTATCTTCAAAACCTTGGACCAACTGACGGAAGCTGATTTCCGTTTGACTTTCGAAATCGATGAACTGGGCGTTTTCCTGGGCATGAAAGCTGTCGTGTCTTCCATGAAAAAAGCAGGTGTCGGATCGATCGTCAACATTTCCTCTGTCGATGGCCTTGTGAGCGCGCCTACCGCCATCGCCTACAGCGCTTCGAAACATGCCGTAACCGGGATGACAAAGGGTGCTGCCGCCGAATTGGGACAATTCAACATCCGCGTGAATTCCGTCCATCCGGGCATCATCGAAACGCCGATGGCCGAACAGGGTGATGTCTATGAGTACATCAAACAATTGGAAAAGGACATCCCTTTGAGAAGGACCGCAAAACCGGAGGAAGTCTCCAATCTGGTCATTTATCTCGCATCCGATGATTCGAGCTACTCGACCGGCTCCCAATTCGTCGTAGACGGCGGGATGATTTCCGATCTGTAGTATTATTTTGACCTAACAAAGTTTCATACCGAAAAAAAACGCGCAAACAGCCGCCGGGACTGTCCTGGCAAACTGCTTGCGCGTTTTTCAATAGGTTAATCTCTGCGGTCTTCCAGATCTTCGACCTCTTCGATCGTCATGCCTTGGTGCTCCTGCATAAACTTTTCGCGCTCTTTGTTGCGGTACTTATCCATCTTGCGCCGGAACAGTTCCCCATTGGAAGGCGGCGTCCAGCTGATGGCATTGGCGCCGGCATTGATCGCATCCAGAATCGTTTTATCAGTCGGCCCGCCTGTCGCGATGATCGGAACATCCGGAAAATTTTCACGGATACGGCTCACGATATACGGCGTATCCTTTCCGCCGCTGACGTTCAGGATATCGACACCGGCATCCAGCCGTTCCTGGATATCCATATATTCCGTTACGATGGTACAGACGATCGGAATATCCACGGTTTCTTCGATTTGTTTGATGGTATCGATCGGTGTCGGCGCATTGACGACGACAGCCAAGGAACCTTGCGCCTCCGAAAACAAGGAAATGTTGGCGCTGCGTTTGCCTTGGGTCGTCCCCCCACCGACACCGGAAAGGATCGGAATGGTGGAGACATTGGCGATGCTTTGGATGACCGCCGGATGCGGGGTAAAAGGATAGACCGCAATAACGGCATCCGCATCGTTATTCAGGATAATGGCGATATCAGTCGTAAATATCAGCGATTTGATTCGCTTTCCAAAAATCCGGATCCCTGAACAGTTCCGGATCACACTTGGCACTTGAACCGTATCGCTGCGCAAATCAGTCGTGATGCTGGGTGCTTCTCTTTTTATTCTTGGCTCCATTTTTCCGCTCCTTTGCTGATGATTTTGGTGAAATTGTATCGGCGGATCAACCGATGACGAGATTTTCTTCCTTCAGGACTTCCGAATAGAAGACCGCACGCGCGGCTTTCCTTCTTGGCTCAACGATGAAAGTCAGGATTCCGAAAACGGCGAACGCCGCCAACATCAACCCTATCAACAACAGCAGTTGGAAAAGCAAAGCATCAGGGTCAGCGGTTGCCGATCCAGCATACATGTTGAAGGCGGAAATTCCGATACCCATAAACAGCGCCACCGGAATCAAGTAAACAACAAAATAAGTCAGATCCAATTGGAAAAGTCTCATTTTCTTCCCTTTCATGAAGGCTTCACTTTGTCTCAGGATATCCGTCGTCTTCATATCCGGATTGTCGAAGTAAATGAAGTTCGATAATGCCAACGCGTAAAGCTTGATGATGCCGGGTATGATCAGCAATACGGACCACAGAATGACATAAACGGCCTGTAGCGCCAGAACGCCCAGTGTCTTGGAAAGTCTATTTTCAAACGGTTTGAGCAGATGGCCTGCCGAAAGCGGCGTACCGTCCAACATATCCAGGTAGCCCCACTCGTTCCCCATCTGCATCGAGCCGATGATCAGCGCCACGATGATCGAAAGCACCACATTCAGCGTCGTCTGGAAAGGTGAGGATTGCATCGAAAAGACAGAATCCCAATTCGGCAAGGTTTCCCCTGTCACCTGCATGTTCAATGCGCTCTCTCCCGTCAGCGTCCTGACTACCGATTGCATGACGCTGTTCGCGATCGTTATAAGGATCAGGTTGATGACTGCCATTTTATAATTGCCGCGTAAATATTCTCTAGCTGTCGATCTGATTTCTTTGTTCGTTAACATATAATTATGACCACCCCTTACAATTTACGATAATTGTAGTATACCATAATTGGACAATTTGCAACGCTTTCAGATGATTGTCTTTCATTAATTTTATAGGCGTTCTCTCAGCCTTCCATTTCATCCACTTTCGTTCCGCAATTCGGGCAAAAATGCGCGCCTTGAGGATAGGAAGCCCCGCAGTTAGGGCATCTGCCTTCAAGCGGTTCGCCGGTCTGATACAGTTGCAGATCGCTGTCCCGGATCGAAACCGTTTCTTTCCGTTCGATTGCTTTGCCTATTTGCGGATCAAGGAGATACCAAGTATCACAACAGGTTGTGCGGACGAGATACTTTTTCCCGAAGGTGATGACCGGGATGAAAAAGAGGCGGAAACGATTGCCCACGAGATAGACCTCATAGCGCCCAAAATGGCCGCAGCGGCTGCAGGTGATCGTCTGGTTGTATTCAAGTTGCTTGCGGAACGGCAATACGTCAAAAAATAAAAACATCAGTCAGTTCTCCTTTCCAAATCTTCAAATACCTGCTCATAGGCGCGCACTGTCGCATCGTCAAAGCAGACAAAAATGATTTCGGTGATGATCGTTTGCGGATGGTTTTCCAGATACTTCCGGACGGTTGCGACAGCGATTTTGGTTGCTTGACTTAATGGGTAGCCATAAATCCCGGTGCTGATCGCCGGAAAGGCAAGCGTGCGGATTCCGTTGGCGTCGGCCAATTCCAACGATTTCCGGTAGCACGAGGCCAGCAGATCTGCTTCGCCGTGCGTTCCGCCCCGCCAAATCGGACCGACCGTATGGATGACATGAGCCGCTTTGAGCCGGAAGCCGGGCGTGAGCTTCGCATCGCCGGTTTGGCACCCGTTCAAAAGGCGGCAGGCGGCCAACAATTCCGGCCCGGAGGCACGGTGGATAGCGCCGTCGACCCCGCCGCCGCCGAGCAGGCTCTCATTGGCGGCATTGACGATGGCATCGGCTTCGCATCGGGTAATGTCGCCTTTCGCTAAGGACAATATTGTTTGATTGAACTGCAGTCTGTTCATTACGATTCCTCCCTAAAAACCTGTTCAGTCCGGACTTCTCAATAGGTACACTTTACCAAAATTCCGTTTGATTATCCATTTGGCCGAATCGCGCGGAATGGTCGTGTGGATGCGATCGCTCTGCTAGACTTTCGGCCGAAAAAGGAATTAAATGGAAGTGAAGAAATAATCGGAAAGAAGGTTTTCAAAATGGCGGAAAATCAGAAAAAGAAAAAGCAGATCCTCGGCGTCGAAAGCAATATTTTCTTTGTCGGCTTGACCAGTTTCCTGACGGATACGACGACAAAAATGGTCTACAGCATCCTGCCTCTATTCCTGACGACATTGGGCGCTTCGAAAACGGAAATCTCCTTGATTGAGGGGATTGCCGAAAGCACCGCTTCCGTCCTAAAGTCCCTCTCCGGTTGGTGGAGTGACAAAATCGGCCGCAACAAACCATTCATGGTCATCGGTTACGGTATCACCGCCATCCTTTCCCCGCTCTTCGCATTCGTGACGACGCCGCTGCAGGTTCTGGCGATCCGCTTTGTCGAACGCGTCGGAAAAGGCATCCGAACCGCACCCCGGGATAGTCTTGTGGCCGGCTCTTCGGAAGAGAACAAAAACGCCGGCTTGAATTTCGGCTTCCATAAGGCCATGGACAACAGCGGAGCCATCGTCGGGCCGCTGATCGCTTTTGCCGTGCTGGCCGCCTTCCCCGGCGACTATCGGCGCGTCTTCCTGTTTGCCGCCATTCCGGGTATGTTGGGTCTGTTGTCGATCGTCTTTTTTGTGAAGGAAGCCAAACGCGCAAAATCGGAACGTCTTGGAAAACTGGCATTGCGTGATTTCCCAAAGGATTTCTACCTTTTTCTGTTCATCGTTTTCCTTTTCACGCTGGGAAATTCGACGGATGCCCTGCTCCTGATCAAAGCGAGCGACGTCGGCGTCAGCGATGCCTTCATCCCGATCATGTATCTGGTTTTCAATGCGGTTTCGGTCGCCTTCGCCGTTCCGCTCGGGAAGCTGTCCGACAAGATCGGCCGCAAGCGCATCATCATCGGCGGCTATCTGATGTTCGCGCTGATTTATTTCGGTTTCGGCAAGGCGGCTACCCCTTTCGCCATCGTCGGCCTCTTCGCCTTTTACGGCCTATACAGCGCTGCGACGGACGGCATCCAGAAAGCGTTGGTGTCCGACATCATCGGCAAGGAAAAGAAAGGCACCGGCTTGGGACTATACAATGCGCTCTTGGGGATGACGCTGTTGCCGGCCAGCCTGATCGGCGGCTGGCTCTATGATACGTTCAACAATCAGGTGCCCTTCTATTTTGGTTCCGCCACCGCCCTGCTTTCCGCTTTTTTGATGTTTCTCTTCTATCAACGCGGGAAACGCAATGGCACACGCCACGCTTAATTTAAGACAGCATGCAAAGGTGTAGGATTGGCGTTAGCAGCGGAATTCCCCGTCAAAGTGGTTTTGACGGGGAATCTTGTGTCGCGTGTGGCTGTATTTCCCCGCCAAGCCGATTTTGGCGGGGAGACTGAATAGGATTCGAATTGATTTTGCCCGCCAATAAGGTTTTGGCGGGTTATTTCTAAGGATAACGTATATTCAACCTCAAAACTGAAGAGGCTGCATCAATACAGTAAGTAGCGTTCTGGGTTGATGCAGCCTCTTCGGTTATTTCAATAGTTTAGCGAGGGCGGCCATTTCTTCTTCGCTGAAGGTCAGTCCTTTGCCCATCTTTTCGTGGTCGGGGCTCCATTCGCGGATGTCGTATTTTGGCGGTCTGCCGTTCCAGCTGACCAGGTTCAATTCTTTCGTCCAACCTTTTGCGGATGTGGACAGGACGCCGAGTTCCTCGACGATTTCAAAGGTGATGTCTGCCATAGGGAGGATCCTTTCTTTTTTCGAGTTTGAAGTTCGCTGCCGGGATGCCTTTCGGATCGGCAGCTTGCCCCTTCATTATAACGCAAATTGGGTTTCATTTAAAATATACGCGAAGTTTTGAAATTACCACGTCAAAACCTTGGCAAGGAAAATCCGTTCAAATCAGCCGCCTTGATTCCGGTGAATATTGTCAGGCTTCCCATTGATTCAGCACTTTGATCGCTAAAGCCGAGAAGTAATCAGCAGCGACCGCCAAGGCTTCTTCTTTGAGGTTGAACTCAGGATGGTGCCATTCGCGCGTACCTTCCACGCCCATGAACACGAAGAAGCCGGGGATGCGCGTCTGGTAATGCGCAAAATCCTCCCCGCCTGCGACCGGTTTCGGCTCCACGAAACGATAGCCTTGCTCTTCAGCCGTTTCTGCCAAGATCGCCTTGAAGCGGACATCATTGTCCACGATGGAAACGTAAGGGTGCCAACGGAAATCCGCTATGGCGCCGAAACCCGACGCAATCCCTTCCGCTGCCCGGCGCATCAAGGCCGGGATCTTCTCGCGGTCTTCCTTTTGGAAAGCGCGGACGGTCCCTTCCATGTAGACTTTCTCGGGGATGACGTTCCAGGAGTTTCCGCCGTGGATCTGGGTGACGCTGATGACGGCGTTATGAAATGGGCTCGTGTTGCGGCTGATGATCGTCTGCAGACCGGTGATGATCTGGCTTGCGATGACGATCGGATCGATGGTCGAATCCGGAATGCCGGCATGTCCGCCGACGCCGTGGATTTCCAGTTCAAAACGATCCGCGCTGGCTGCTTCGATCCACTTCGCGCCTTGCGCAATCTCTTCGGCTGGTTGGAAAATGAATCGGACCGTTCCTTTCAGTGACGCTTGTTTGCCATGAAGCAGGATTGCCGCCCCGATCATGGAAGCCGTATCTGTTTCCCGGTGTAGTGGCCTTCGCCGGGAATTCGGCCACAGATCCGTATCTGTTTCCCGGTGTGGCGACCTTCGCCGGGAATTCGGCCCCGGGTCCTCACAAAAAATGACCGAAAAACACCCCTCATACAGTGTTTTCCGGTCTTTGTTCGGTATCATCTATTCTATTTTTCTGAATTATTCAGGTACAGCACCGTTTCCTTGTCGGAGGCGGTCGGCAAAGCATAGGCGCTCTTGTATTTCTCATGACCTTTGCCTGTCAGCAAGATCCACTCGCCTTCCCGGGCCTCTTTTACTGCCCGTTGGATGGCCAAGGTCCTGTCCATCATCACGTCGATTTTATGCAGCCCGGCAAATTTTTGCTGATGATCGGCATATTCCAGCCTCATCGTTTCTTCCGGAATGCTGTTCAGATCGTCCGTAGTCAAGATCACACGCGCACTTTGCGCAACCGAAGCCGCGATCATTTCATCCCGCTTCGACACATCCCGGTTGCCTCGGAAGCCGAAGATGTGCGTAATTCTTTCCGCCCCGTCCCGATGCATCGACGTCAAAATCGAGCTGACCGCTTCCGGCGTATGCGCGTAATCGACGACACAGTGAACCCCATTCTTCAGTTGGACGATTTCATACCGACCCGGCACGCCCGCGAAGGACTTCATCTGTTCCGTGACATCCGCCAAAGGATAGCCGAGATCCTGAATCACCGCACCAGCCATCACAATATCATAGAGATTGTGTTCACCCGGCATATGCGGATCCAACGCCGACGTCTCATCAGAAACAGCCAACGTGACCTCCTGGTTCGTCATCTTTTTGATGGACAAAGTGGCATCTTCCTGATGGCCCACGGTGATGACCGGTATCCCATTGGCGACCAGCCGCTGCGCCAGTTTCAATCCCCAGGCATCATCGATATTGACGACCGCTTTCCCATCCGGCTTCAGCTTGTCGAACAAAAGTGCCTTGGCTTCGAAATAATCCTCCATCGTTTTGTGGTAATCCAAATGGTCGTGCTGCAGGTTCATGAACAGAGCATAGTCGAATGCGACGCCCTCCAGACGGTATTGCGCCAGCCCGTGCGAAGAGACTTCGATGACGATGAAGTCATCATTTGATGCCGCTATCAGTTCATGCACCTTTTCGGCATTCGGTGTCGTATTCGGCGTAGGATATTGGATCCCATTGATTTCATTGTGGATGGTGCCGATCATGGAAACGGCAAAGCCTTGCTGCTCCAGCAGATGCTTGAGGAAAAAAGCGGTCGTCGTCTTCCCGTTCGTTCCGGTTATGCCGATGACGCGTTTCCTTCCGGAAGGATGCTTATAGAATTTATCTGCCAACTGTCCCAGCGCCTGGCGACTGTTGGCAACTTTTAGGTAAGGAACAGGCAATGCCTCTGGGCAATCGTGTTCGCCGACGATCAAAGCGGCTCCTTGTGCGATTGCATGCGGGATATAATCATGGCCATCCTGCTCGAAGCCCGCGATGGCGACAAATACCATTCCTTCCTTGATGTCACTGGAACTATCAGCAATGCCGGTGATTATTTGTTCTCCATCCCACTTCGGCTGCTCTCCCAGCTGATAATCAGACAGCATTTCTTTCAATTTCATGGATTTGCTCCTTTAGTGATGTTTCTGGCGGGTTTCAGTATACTTTTCAAATGCGAAGTTTTTATGAATTTACACCAACTGAGGATTCAAAATTTCCCAGCTGACCGTCACGGTATCGCTGTTGCTGATGTCTTCCGGCTCAATATCGATCATCGGAGCGCTGTCGTAGGCCATCTTCGATGAGGCCGCATAAACGCGGGAGCGCACTTCGATTTCGCCCCAGTCGTAATCAATCGCCAAAATTTTCCCGAGCATAACGCCGCTAGCTGCAGCCAGGACCTGCGCCTTTTCCTTGGCGTCACGTACGGCATCCTCCAGCAGAGCCTGTTCGACCGCCCGGCGATCCTTCAGGAAAAAATAGACCGAGAATTCCGGATCCGCTTCGCAGACCGACAGAGCCAACAGGATTTCGCCCAGGCGCTTGCTGTCGTTTCCGAAGGTGATCTTTAAATCATTCCGGTAGCGGTACCCGAGGAAGTAGCGCTTGTTTTCACCGCGGAAGTCGTTCCTGTGCTCATAAGCGCTATCGATCGAAAAGTGCGTGGAGCGGATCTCCTTTTTCGAGAATCCGAGCGGCAGCAAGGTTTCCCGGACTTGCTCCAACGCCAAAGCGGCATGTTGCATCGCCAATTCGTAGGTGTCCTTGATGTCCTCCAACTGCAGCGAAATCGCGATCGCATCCGGTGGCGCGCTGGCGAAGCCTTTGCCTTTGACAGTCATTCTTGAAATTTCCATATTGGTTGTCCCCTTTTGAGTCGATCTGCTTCATTTTCCTTAAGCCTATCACGCGGAAAGCGGTTTCGCAAAAATTCAGGACCGATTAACCGAAAAAAACTATGGCTAGCAGCGGCTGATCGGATTTGATAGTGGAATCGTGGGCTGATGTCGACTGTTGTGCATTCGGCTTTTCGCTAACAGCCGACAGCTGAGCTTTGTCTCGACTGTTACGCATTCCGTTTATTTCTAACAGTCGACGCCTAGGGATTATCTCGACTGTTATACATTCTGTTTGCCTCTAACAGCCGACGCCTAGAACTTTTCTCGGCTGTTCCGCATTCGGCTTTTCGCTAACAGCCGACATGCAAGGTTTATTTGCTGACATGATCATCATTACAAAACAAAAAACAGCCGTTCAAGACGACTGTCGGGTTACTCGAGCTGATGATATGCTTGTCTGATTACAAGCAAACATTTTTTTCGAATCTACGCTTCTGCAAAAGATTTTACCAACACATGCATTTCATTTTCCAGCATATCGATTTCGCAATAGGCAAGTTTCGGATTGTTCGCAGCGAAATAGCGGTAGATTTGGTTCACTCGCAAGTTGAATTGTTTCGGGCTGATCGGCAACTGGTTCGCGCGCTTCACGCCGCCCTTCCCGTTCAAGAGGAATTGGCGGTTCAATGCATGGATAACCTGAACCCAGGAACAGGCAGCATGGAAGAAGCTGCCGCTGGCGTAATGGATGTCCCCCTTCAGAGCTGCACTATGGCCATTTCCGAGCGCCAGTGCCGCCTCCTTCATGAAATAAGCAATCGTCGCTTGGCGCAGCTTTTCCGGGTATGTTCCCTGCGCTGAAACCTGTTTCTCCAACGCCGAAACCAGTAGGTCCGAGCCTTCCCAGAGAATTCGGCCAAAATGGATTTCAGCCGCATAACTGCTGTTCACGATGCCGAAAGGCTGTCCGCTCGCATGTTGGATCGTTATTCTCCCCTCGAGGCAATCCGCGATCGCAAGATTCACAAGTCCGATCTCCCTTAGACTGTATTCAATCAGCAACCCGGCAGCATCCATCCGGCTGATCGCCTGATCCAGCTCCTGAAAGAAACGTTCTTCGGGGACATAATACAGCAAAACCGCCGATGCCGTACTGCTATAACCATCTCCGCAAGCCACGATGCCTTTTAATCCGGGAATGCTTTTCAGTTCACTCACAATCTTCTCTCTGTTCACTTGGTTCACGCATGCCACCTCACATTTTTCTGATTTGGAAAACCTTATCGGAACGGCCGGTTGGAAAATTTCACGATCATCCGGACACGGCCTTGGTTCGTGCAATCCGTTTGCTTGTATCCTATCATTTTTAGCCGATTATCGCAATTTTGACAAATCCAGACTCATCAGGTTAATAAGTTGTGGAAATAGAAGCAAAACACGGATGCGGATCCCGATTCCCCTTGTCTGCCTTCCGAAAACATGCTATTATTCTATCTATAACAGGGGAATGAATGTCTCCCTAAGCAAAATGCTTAAACCGCTTATATAAGCTGATGACTTCTGCGCAATAGGCGCAGTCCGTCGTCAGCTTTTTTGGTGGTAAAAATTTGGAGGTGCATCTTTTGATTTACAGTATCGCTCTAATTCTCATCATCGGTTTTCTCCTCAGTTCGCTATTCACTCGGTTTCAACTGCCCGGCTTGTTGGGTTTGATTTTGACCGGCATCCTCTTGGGTCCATACGGAATGGACCTGATGGCGCCGGAATTGCTGGCCATTTCCGCGGATATCCGAAAAATCGCTCTGATCGTCATACTCATACGCGCAGGCCTGACGATGGAGCTGGGCGATCTCAAGAAGATCGGCCGTCCCGCCGTGCTGATGACCTTTTTGCCTGCGACTTTCGAGATTTTGGCTGTCATCTTGTTGGCACCGAAATTGTTGGGCATTACTTTATTGGAGGCCGCCATCCTGGGGGCTGTCCTGGGCGCCGTTTCACCCGCGGTCGTCGTCCCTCGCATGATCATGCTGATCGAGAGCGGCTACGGCAAAGCCAAAGGTATTCCGCAGATGATCCTGGCGGGTGCTTCCGTCGATGATGTCTATGTCATCGTGCTTTTTACTTCTTTTCTGGGCATGTACACCGGCAGCGGCTTCCAGGCCATTACGCTGCTTTCCGTTCCGGTTTCGATCGCCTTGGGTTTGCTTGGTGGGCTATTGGTGGGCTTGGGTCTCGTTTTTCTTTTCAGGACATTCCATATCCGCGACACGATGAAAGTCATGCTCGTGCTGAGTGCCGGTTTCCTTTTGGTGACGGCGGAAGATTCCTTTGCCAAGTTCATTCCCTTCTCCGGGTTGCTCGGCGTCATGGCTGTCGGAGCGACCCTTTTGAAAAGACGTCCGGAATTGGCCAAACGTCTCAACGATAAATTATCCAAAATCTGGTCCGCAGCCGAAATTTTCCTGTTCGTGTTGGTCGGGTCGGCCGTTGATATTTCGGCCTTGGGCGGCGTCGGTTTCGCGGCTGTTGCCTTGATTTTCGGGGCTTTGTTTTTCCGGATGGTGGCGGTCTTCCTGGCGGTTTCAGGCACAAATCTGAATACGAAGGAACGCATTTTTTCAGCGATGGCCTATACACCGAAAGCCACCGTCCAAGCGGCCATCGGTTCGATCCCTTTGGCTGCCGGAGTTGAAGCCGGCAGCATCATTTTGAGCGTCGCCGTCTTGGCGATCATCCTGACCGCGCCGATCGGAGCCACCTTCATCGACCGGACCTACAAGACATTCCTGACGAAGGTGATTTGATTGTAAAATAGTATCTGTCCTAGTAAAAAACCAGGGCTGTATCAAACTAGAATAGTATGTTCTAGTTTGATACAGCCCTTTTCTTTAGGAATTTAATTTATGCCCAGAAATAACCCGCCAAACCCATTTTGAAGGGGAATCTCGCCGTGAGTTCGAACCTCAGACCAGATAATAATATCAAACAAGGCTCCCTGTCCATCCAACGGACAGGGAGCCTCAGTCATTTCAGCGTTTCTGCAAAATATAGAAAACATAATTGTAGTAGGCACTGTATTTTTCGAAATGTTTCATTTCTTGGCGGTTCTCCTCCACCAAGGCTTTCGCATCCTCACTATGGCCGTGCCGTTCGAGGAATGCCGCTTCATTGGTTTCATAATAGTGGTAATAGTGGCTTGTCCAGTCCGATTCGGGCATAACGAAATGAGCCACCGGTATGTAGCCGGCATCCTCCACTTGGGCAATCTTTTCCGCAATCGTCCCCATTTCCGGATAAACTTCTGTCCAATATTTATCCACAATCTGCGGACGTTGCGGTGTCAGCCAGGAAATTTCGGAAACGACCAGATAGCCGTCTTTTTTCAATAGCGGACGCCATTCACGGATGCCTCTCGAAAAGCCGATGTTGTGGATGGCCCCTTCCGCCCAGATGACGTCCAATGATTCGGGCGCAAAGGCAAGCCGCTCCATATCCATTTCCTTGACCGTCAAGCGGTTGGTGATGCCCTGCTGCAGGACTTTCTGCTTCAATAGGCTCAAAAATTCTTTGCTGCTGTCAACCGCGGTAATGTGGGCCGGCGTCTGTTCGCTCAGGACCATGGTCTGCGCACCGGTTCCGCAGCCTATATCCAACAGTTGTGTTTGCGGGGTCAATTGCGGCAGAAACTGCAGCGCTTTGATGGTGCTCTGTTGGCTGCCGGGAGCTTGGCGCGGGTTGTTTTTGTGAAAATCGATGATCAAATCCAATGTTTCCATGATTTCCCCTCCTGATCTGAGTCGTCATGCCTGGGGCAGACTAAGGATTTACTGCCGTTCGCCGACGACTGTATAGCGTTGTCTCAGATGTCGTTTCCTTTCAATCTCGTCCACCAGTGCAATCGCGTAATCCGCATAACTGATGTAACTTTCACCCTCACTGTTCAACAGCAGCGTTTCTGCCCCTTCCGCGTATTTCCCGGTCCGGTTGCCGTTGGGGTCAAAATAAGCGGATGGTGAAAGATAAGTCCAATTAGCTTTGCTTTCCTTCAGTATGCTGAGGGCCTTGGCCATGTTCGTCGCAGTGGGTTTGAAAGCCTCGGGAAAATTGGCCGTTTCCATGACCCGGATCGTTTTTCCGGGATCTGCGTAAAGGCTGCCGGCTCCGCCTACAACGATCAGGCGCGTTTCCGGCAAGTGCTCCAGTTCATCAATCAAAGACTGTAGCGAGGTCACATGCTCCTCTTCCATTCCCGCAGGCGCATTGAACGCATCCACAATCACATCGAACCCTTGCAGATCCTCCACCTGCACATCAAAAATGTCCCGTTCGATGATGGCTACTTCTTTGTCTGCGAGTTTGGCAGGATTCCGGATGATGGCCGTAACCTCGTGTCCCCGGGCATGCGCTTCTTCCAAAATCAGCCTGCCTTGCCTGCCTGTCGCTCCGATGATTCCGATTTTCATTGGGAAACCCTCCATCCAGGTGTCTAATGTCCTTCTGTCTCTTTCATTTTAGGATTCCACGCAACAAAAGTAAAGCCGGACACTTTTCGGGAAACAAAAGCATGCCCTGAAATGAATCCCCCCAAAAAAAGCCTTGCAGAACCACTATACGGCTCTGCAAGGCTTTCACTTTTCCTACTTTTCTGGGAGTGCATCCCCAATTGTATGCGGATAGATGTTCGCGATGACTTCTCTGTCGATTTTCTTGTTGAAATAGATGCTCATCGCAAGCGCAAAGACTTCCGCAATCGGAAACGCCCACCAGACAAATGAAACGTCCCCGAACAATGAAAGCAGAAAGGCTGCCGGCAGCAGCACCACGACTTGGCGGATCATGGAAACCCACAGGCTCAGCCCACCTTTCCCGAAAGCTTGGAACACGGAACCGGAAACGATGTTGTATCCCGCAGCAACATAGCAGAGACTGATGATCCGTAGAGCCGGTATCCCGATTTCCAACATTTCATCGGATGCGTTGAATAATTGCAGAAGTACTCCGGGGATCAGCAAGAAAATGACAGCCCCGATGAACATGATTGCCATCGCATATTTTTTCGATAAGCTGATGGTCTGCTGGATCCGTTCTTTTTGGTCGGCACCGTAATTATAGGCGATGATCGGAACCATCCCGTTGTTCAGGCCGAATACAGGCATGAAGATGAAGCTCTGAAGCTTAAAGTAGACACCAAAAACAGCAGTCGCTGTCGGTGTGAAGCGGATCAGGATGTTGTTCAGACTTAAATTCAGGAAGGAACCCACAGCCTGCATCAGAATCGACGGGCCTCCGATGGAATAGATTTTTTTGATCGTTTGCATATCCGGGCGGAATCCTTTAAATGATAAAGTGATTTCCTTGTTGAAACGAACGTTGAAAAAGAAGGCCAATGAAGCAGCGACTATTTGCCCGATCACAGTTGCGATCGCAGCTCCTCTGGTGCCCATTGCCGGAACACCGAACCAACCGAAGATGAAGATCGGATCCAAGATAATGTTCAGAATCGCGCCTGTCGCTTGAGTAGTCATCGTGTGCAAGGTTCTGCCCGTCGACTGCAGCAGGCGTTCCATACTGACCTGCATAAAGATACCGAACGAGAAGACACTGATGACTTGCAGATAATCGATTCCGTAGGCGATGATTTCTGCGTCCTTCGTCTGGAAGGAGAAATAAAGCGGGATGAAAAACAGGCCCAATACCAAGAACAACAGGAAATGCATGGCATTCAAAAAGATACCGTTATCGGCCGTACTGTTTGCGGCCTCATAATTTTTTTCGCCTAGGCGTCTGGAAACCAGGGCATTGATTCCGACACCGGTCCCGACAGCCAGAGCGATCATCAAGTTCTGCACCGGGAAGGCCAAGGATACGGCAGTCAAGGCTTTTTCTCCGATCTGGGCCACAAAGATGCTGTCGACGACGTTATACAGGGCCTGCACCAGCATTGAGATCATCATCGGCACGGACATCGAAATCAGTAATTTGTTGACGGGCATGACGCCCATCTTATTTTCCGCCATCTCTGGCTGTTTATTTTGTTGCATATTATTTTTCCTTTCCAAAAAAGTGGAGCCGTCTATTCGACGACTCGCTCTTTTGTAACTATAATTTTTTTAGTTTTCATCTACCTCTTGGATAGGCAATTCGATTTTGGTCAAGTATTCCTGTGGCGGATACCCTTCGCCGTTGTAGTAAATTTCGTAGGAAATTCCATTCGTTTCGAAATCATGGACTGCCAACCACTGATCCATTTCCTGATATAGTTTCGGGATTTCCTTATAAGGGCCGATGTGCAGACAGGACGCCCTTTTCCCTGCCGGAATGACGGACATGCGGATATCATCCTGCGGGGGCAGAACTTTGGCGATCGGATAACCGACTTCGATTTCGACATTTTGCTTCGTGAATGAGTAATAGATTGTGAAATAGGGTCCGGCAGGCAGTTCCTCCAACAGGTTCAGGTAAGTCACTATCTTTTCGCGGCATTCTTCTATCTTCGTCTGCATATTTTTCAGCGTCGTTTCCGTTTTGATGGAAATGATGCGCTGTTCCGGCTGATTGGTCAATGTGATGTCTGAAATTCTTCCCATTTTACAGAACCCCCTCTATCAAGGCTTGCGATGCACCGACTTTTACAAAATTCAATATAAGGATAGCATATTTTCCAAGAAAAAACTGTGATGATGCATCAAGTGTCGAAAAGTCTCCTCTTTTCCAATTGCTTCAGTTCTTCCTGAACGGTTTTCGCCAAGCCCAGATCCGTCAAAACATGCAGCACATCGCCCGTTTGCATTACTGTTTTCCCGGTTGCCACAACATTCTGCTGGCCTCTTCGGATCGATGTCACCAACACATCCTCAGGCCAACGGACATCACGGATCTCTTTGCCGGAAAAATGACTTTCAGCTCTGACCGGTAGATCAAACAGATATTTTTTCCCGTTGCGCTTGCTGTCATGCGAAGCGATGAGCCTTTCCAAAAGGCTCTCATAGATGGGGTCCACTCCCAACAGATCGGCAGTGACAAAGGCGCTGAATGAACAAATGGCAAGCGGCATCAATTGATTCATCCCGCCGACCATCTCCGTCACCAAAATGATGGCAGTCAAAGGTGCTTTTCCGATGGCTGTGAAATAACCCGCCATCGCAAAAATGATGAAGTGCGGCAAATATTGCGGATCGAACGAAAGCAGAGCCAAAGCCGCTTTTCCGTAGATGGCGCCCAGGATTGCCCCCAATGATAAGATCGGCAAAAAAATACCGCCAGGAACATTCGCTCCATAAGAGACCATCGAAAATACAAAGCGCAAAACCCAGAGGCCAATCAATATCCCCAACGAGAGTTGCCAACTGCTCAAATGCAGGATCAGCTCGCTGCCTCCTCCAATGACTTGGGGAAGAAAATAGCCGATCGGGATGATCAGTAGAAATGGCAAGATTGCATTATAGCGAGCCGGTATGAACGGCAGCCTGCCATACAGTTTAGGCAATGCCAAGACTACTTTGGTGTAGAGCCAGCCATTCAATCCCAAAAAGATGCCTAAACCAATAACCAAACCGTAATAGGCGATCGGGATTGTGTTCATCATGCCGATGTCCAGCGCCGGAGTCAAACCGAAGATGTTCAGGGACACGAAATTTGCCACAAGCGCCGAAGAGAAGGTCGTGATGGCCAACAAGGGAGAAAAATTATGATGGACTTCCTCGAGGACAAACATCAGTCCTGCCAAAGGAGCATTGAAAGCTGCCGCCAAACCGGCGCCGGCACCGCTCGAAAGAAGGATTTTTTCTTCGACATCATCCCCTTTTGTGAGACTGCTGATGCCTTGTCCCACTGCGGATCCCAATTGGATGGACGGGCCCTCCCTTCCTAAGAAAAGGCCGGATCCGATCGCCAGTAGACCGCCGATGAATTTTTTCCAGAGTACAGGCCACCAGTTCAGGCTGATGATCCCCTGTACTTGCCCTTCCACTTGCGGAATGCCGCTGCCCTTGATGTTAGGTTCGCTTTTGACAAGTTTTCCGACGATGAGCGCGGCTACCACCGAAAAAATCACCCAAGGGATGAGCCAGATTGGTTGTTCCTGCATGAAATGATAGCCTTCGATTACTGTTTCTAAAATAAATTCAATGCCTAATCTGAATAGGCTGACAATAAAACCGGCTGATAAACCCACCAGGGTTCCTTTCATGAGGTAAACGACGCGTTCATCAGCCATGAGCTTCCTGTAGATATCCAATGATTATCCCTTCTTTCTGTTGTGTTTGTTCCCTGAACATCAAAAAACCTAAAACTATGTGCATAATTTTAGGCGATTTTGGTTTTTGTCGTATGCTACATAGTCGAGTTCTGATTCGCAGAGTTCTCCGCCTAAGCTGACATTACGTCACGGCCAAAAAGCGGCCGTTCTCGTAAGGTCCTCTTAGTGCTCACCCCCTACCGCAATTCATCGTATCCTACTAGAACGGTTCTGAATCCTAGAGTTCTCCGCCTAACGCTGTTCATGCCCACTCAGCCAAAAACGGGCTGGCTGTTCCTAAATTTCGTTAGTGCTCGATTCCTAGAGCGGGATTCATCTCGCTCTACATAGTCGAGTTCTGATTCGCAGAGTTCTCCGCCTAAGCTGACAACCACACGCGGACAAAAAGCGTCCGCTTTGTGTTTGTCCTCTTAGTGCTCGAACTCTACCCGCGAATCATCTCATCCTACGCAAACGCGTTCTGAAAAGCAGATACCGCTCCCGTTTCGCAAATAACGTAGTGAACAAAAGAGGTTCACTTCGTTATTTGCTCCAACGTCCGGGTATCTAAACGCTTTTCATCTCGCTCTACATTTTTTCTGGGGATTGGACGCCTAGGAGTCTTAGGCCTTCTTGCAGGATTGTGGCTACGGATTGGACCAATGCCAGGCGGGCATTGCGCTTGTCGTCTTCTACCAGCACTTTTGTGTTTCCGTAATATTTGTTGAACGCTTGAGCCAAGTGAAGCGTGTATTTCGCTACCACGGATGGCTCGAATTTTTCGTAGGCTTGCTGGATGATTTCAGGGAAACTGTTCAACAGTTTCACGACTTCCCATGCATAAGCGTCATCCAGACCAAGATCAGCCGCTTCGGTTGTGTCCAGTTCTACTGCTGCTTTGCGCAAAATGCTTAAGCCGCGTGCATTTGTGTATTGTACGTATGGACCTGTTTCACCTTCGAATTGCACGACTTCTTCCAAATCGAAGTCGAAATTGTTCAGACGGTCATTTTTCAGGTCGTGGAAAACGACAGCGCCGACGCCGACTGCTTTGGCGACTTCTTCTTTATTTTCCAGTGTCGGATTCTTCTCGTTGATCTGTTTCAAGGAAAGCTCAGTCGCTTCGTTAAGGACTTCCTCAAGCAGGATGACTTTGCCTTGACGCGTCGACAATTTCTTGCCGCCTTGTGTGATCAGGCCGAATGGGATGTGGTGCATATTTTCTGCCCAGTCATAGCCCAACTCTTTCAATACGGCTTTCAGTTGTTTGAAATGGTTGCTTTGCTCATTGCCGACTGCATAAAGGGACATCGCGAAATCATAATTGCGTTTGCGATAGATCGCCGCAGCCAAGTCGCGGGTGATGTACAGCGTTGCGCCATCCGATTTCTTGATCAAGGCCGGATTCAGATTGTATTTCTCCAGATCGACGATGGTTGCGCCACGGTCCTGGGTCAGGATGCCGGCTTTGTCCAACAGTTCCACGACTTCATCCATTTTGTCGTTGTAGAAAGCTTCACCATTGAAGGAATCGAACGTGATCCCTAACATATCGTAGATTTTCATGAATTCCTGCAGCGATTCGGAACGGAACCATTCCCAAAGATGCAGAGCTTCTGCATCGCCGTCTTCCAATTTCTTGAACCAAGCGCGGGCTTCGTCGTTCAAAGTATCGTCAGATTCTGCTTCTGTGTGGAAACGGACGTATAGGGTCAACAGTTCATTGATCGGCTCAGCTTTGACTTTCTCTTCGTTGCCCCACAATTTGTAGGCGACGATCAGCTTGCCGAATTGGGTTCCCCAGTCGCCCAAATGGTTGATTTTGATCGGGTTGAAGCCGACTTTCTTCATGATGTTGGCCAAAGAGTTTCCGATTACCGTAGAACGCAAATGGCCCATCGAAATCGGTTTTGCGATGTTCGGTGAGGACATATCGATCGGCACATTGCCGCCTTTCCCGATATCGGCCGTTCCGAAGGATTGCTTTTCGGCAGCAATTTCGTGCAGGACTGCATTCGTAACAGCTGCTTTTTCAAGGAACAGGTTGACGTAAGGGCCTACCGCTTCCACCTTTTCAATGTACGGATGGTTCAACTGTGCCGCCAAATCTCCGGCGATGGCTTGCGGCGCTTTGCGCAATGCTTTAGCCAGCGCGAATGCCGGGAAGGCGACGTCCCCGTGCTCTGTATATTTGGGCACTTCCAGCAATTGGTAGACTTGGTCGTAGCTTAAATGCTCCGGTACCAGCTTTTGAATCTCTTCAGCAACAATCTTTTTATAATCCATATTTTTCTGCTCCTTTATTATATGCCTCTGCCTATCCACATGATGCATGGCTCACTTATCTTCCAGTAGGTACCGCAAATGTACGATAACGATAAAAAAAGCCCCTATTCTGCCCTGGCAAAATAGAGACGAACATCCGTGGTACCACTCTAATTCGATAAAGCAACACAGATGGGCTCTGATTATTTTATCCTTTTGAACCGTTAACGGGGCTAAACCGAACGACACTACTCACAGGCGTTTCGTATGATCTGTCCGATGAACAGAGGTCTGCGCTTGTTTTCAAGTCATTTTCTCTGAAGGGCGTTTCCTTCTTCACTCCGTTGCGGGCTTCCACCTTCCCCGCTCGCTGTGAACATTGCTCGAAGTACTTTCTTCATCAATGAATGTGATTACTATCTGTATTACTATATCAAAGCCGGCCCTGTTTGTCTAATTGAATTTTTGACTTCCTCATCATTCCGATGGATTCGGCAAATGCTTTGGACGACTCATCCAGATGCTTTCCGAGTAATCCATGAAAATTTTTCCGATCCAGGATTTTTTCCGATGCATTTCGCGGAAGCCGATCCTTTCATATACGCTTTGTGCCCGCCCGTTGCTGTCGACGACATCCAAGGCGAAGGTTTCGTAAGGTTCCGTTTCGATTAGATTGAGCAGCATCCGTCCGGCAATACCTTGGCACCGGTCTGCCTCATTGGTCGCCACACATTCAAAATAAAGCGTGTCATCGTCGATGGCCAGTGGTTCTCCGTATTCTTTGCGAAAGCTGAAATAACCGACATGTCCCCAGATAAAACCGAAGTTGTCCAGGAAATCCTCTTTGTTCACTTCCATGGCACGGCGCTTGTTGGTCGAACAGCCCACCATCGCGACCGGGCGCTCCCCGTCCATCGCGACTCGGATCAGGTCCTCCTGCAGCAGCCTGCGGAATCCGCCAAGCAGGCGCTCGGTGTCGCGATGCAGCGTCTTCATGTCCTTATAGTAGCTGCTGACGAAAATTTTTCTGACTTCCTCTTTTTGGGATTCCGATAATTGGCTCATTTTCGCCATCGTTATTTCTGTCATATTTGTCTTCCCTTCATGCAAATCTCACGTATTTTTTGATTCGTTGCATTATTGCTGGTGGCTGTTTCCGATGAATGCTGTGATGGCCTCGACCGTCTGCTGTTGCTGCTGAACGGCACTGATGGCTGCCGTGCCGTCGCCCTCCTGCGGGCCGTAATCGCCGAATTGGCCATGATTGCCGCCATCCAGAACGATTTCCGTGTAGTCATCCGGCAGTTTCCCTTGCGCTTCGTCGTAGCTTTCGCGGTTCAGGACTTCATCCTCCGATCCATAGATGGAAAGGACCGGAAACGGTGCGTCGTTCAAATCTCCGGATGGATAGGATGCCAGAAAAATCAGGCCGGCAACTTCATCAGATTGATCGGCTGCAAAACTGGAAGCCATAACGCCGCCCAAAGAGTGCCCGGCGAGATACCACTCCTCAACCTCGTTTTCCTGTGCCATGATTGCTTCTGCTGCATTCGCATCAAAGACCGCCAAATGGAACGGCATCTTGGCGATGACCACCAAAAAGTCCGCTTCAGCCAAGCTACGCAGCAAAGGTGCATAGGCTTCCGCTTCCACCTTTCCGCCCGGATAAAAGATGACCCCTTCTTCCGGATCTTCTCCATTGGGAGTAAAGGTGATCGCATCATCGGTCTCCGTGATTGTGACCGATCCATCCGACTGAAGCGCCTCGACAGCCTCCGCCGTTGCTTGGTAATAGTCATTCACGTACCAAAAAAATGCGCCTGTGGCTATCACAATAATTATAGCCAATCCGATCAGCACTTTTCGGATCCAGCTTGATTTCCTGTTTTTTTCCATAATTTCCTCCTTTGGATCCTGGTTGCACTTTTCCTGAAACTGTTCTAAAGTGATCATGATGAGTGACTTATGAGTTGCATCCACCTCAGAAAGGCGGGTTAAAAACATGTGGTATGATGGCATTTTTGAATCTTTACTGGCTTTGCGCGATGAAGAACGCGCTCCCCAGATGTCGGCCTATATGCGGAACCAATTCCCGTTCCTGGGCATCGCATCGGCTCCGCGGAAAGCGGCCTATAAAAAATTTTTTGCAACCGCAAAAAAAGAAAAGATCGTCGACTTTGATTTCGTCGACCAGTGCTTCAAGCGTGATGAACGTGAATTTCAGTATGCCGGCATCGATTATCTGCTGGCGATTCAGGATTGCCTCGGTCCGGAAGACTTGCCGAAATTGAAGCAATACATCCAGACAAAATCATGGTGGGATACCGTCGATGGCCTGGACGGGGTTGTCGGATCGATCGTCCAACGCCATCCGGAATGCAAGCCGATCCTGTTGGAATGGAGCGTTGCGGATGACATCTGGTTGCGACGTGTCGCCATCGATCATCAACTCGGCTTCAAAGACAAGACGGACACCGCTTTACTGGAGGAAATCATCCAGAACAATCTGAACCAAAAAGAATTCTTCATCAACAAAGCCATCGGTTGGAGCCTGCGAGATTTCAGCAAAACGAATCCCGATTGGGTACGCGCATTCATTTCCGCGCACAAGGATGACCTTTCCAACCTGAGCATCCGCGAAGGCAGCAAGTATGTCTGACCCCCACTGACTTGTCTACCCCATACAGTCAACTATACGCTTGGTTGACAATCAAAGAAAGAATTTTTCGTTCGGAAATTGACAAAACCGCAAAAAAAGACGATTCTGAGCGAATCGTCTTTTTTTGCGTGGGCCGCGATTTTTTGGTTGACAATCATTTATTGCCTAGCTCATTGATTTGAATCAGCTTCGGAGCGGATAAGCCAGGATCAAACGGATGGCGGAATTGGCTGCAGCAACTTCCTTGAACAAGCGTACCAAGGAGTCTCCATAATCGCCGAGTTGATTTTTCACGGTTTGCGGATTCTTCAGGATGATCATTTTGCCGGAATAATCGGTCGTCAGACAATCCCACAAGGCATCCAGGTTATTGCCGTAATATTCGGGGAGATGCAATTTCTTTTTCAGATAGGCATGCGTTGCTTTCCGATCGGTCATCTTCCTACCGTCCAAACGGATGATTTCCATCTTCAATCACTCCCCTCCCCGTACAGCTGCTCGAACGATTCGTAATGATCATCCGTGTAAAAGATCAGTCCGTCATTCGAGTAAACGATGCGCTCAGCCCCGCGGTAGCCGCCGTCATAATCGATGTCTGCCTCGTAATAGGTCCTGCCTGATTTCTTCGGAAGCAAGCCTTCGCGATTGCCGAAGAAATCACCGCCGATGGACATCCCGTCCGTCACTTCCCACAGGTTGCCTTCAGCGTTGTCCCAGCCTAAAGCTTCGGCTTCATCCTTTGTCAGATAATTGGGCGGCAGCTCGTTGAACTGGTGAATATAGGCCGCAACTTCGTCTTTCGTTGAATAGGCTTGCCCTTCCATGACGTCACTGCTGATAGCCGTTTCGGCTGACTCCTGTATTTCACTTTCTTGGATACCTTCTTCAATTGTTTGCGAGCTGCTGGCGGCGATGCTGATCGAAGAATCGGGTGTTTGATCTTCGAAAAGCGAGTCTACGCCATTGACCCATACGGCCAAAATGATCGCCAATAAAGCGAACAAGCCTTTCAAGCCGCTTTTTAAGTTTTTCATGCACTAGTCCCCTTTTTGTTGAGTGTATTCCCCCGATACGATACAAAAGGAACGCCGAATTGTCCAGTATTTAATCGGAATCCTGTTGATCCGTTCCGACTCGCACCATGATTTCGTTATGCCGGAACATCGGCGGCACGAACGGAGCATTGAAGGACGCCAGCATATAATTCGAAGTAGGCTGGTACTTTTTCTCCTGCACCCACTGCGCCAGCTTCTCCAGCATGTCACGCTCTTTCCGATCATTCGAATAACCGCCGTACTGGATGACCGCAAAAAGGCCGCTGGCGAACTTTTTGACGTTCAACGAGGGACTGTTGGGCTGCGGAATATCCTCCCATTCCGACTTCGGAACAACAAATGCCATCTTCGTGCGATCGTCCGACAGTTCCTGGATCACCGGTACGGTCATGCTGATTTTTCGATTGGCCTGATTGTCTTTCGAAATGTAGCGGAACAAGGTGCCGAACCCACTGTCCACATCCGGATCAGCGGCGTTGTCGTATTCCACGATGTAGAAATCGCGATATTCCCGCAATTCGAATGGTTCCTCCGACAGCAGGACTGTGTATTCCGGGCGTTCATATTTGGCCATGACTTTCCTTCCCCCATTCTGTTCTCTATAGCTGAATTTTACCATGATTTTCTTTTTTCCCGAAAAGTTAGGCTGCTTGACTGGTTTGGGGCTTGTACTATCCCTTAACAACTGTTATAAATAAATTATAAGCAAATGAGAGCGATACCAATTCAGGTGATCGGAGGCGGAAGCCATGTTGAAAAGTTTTTCGCTGCAGGAAAAAAGTTGGATCATGTACGATTGGGCGAATTCCGCCTACTCCATCATCATCTCCTCGGTCATTCTGCCGCTTTTTTATAAATCGATCACGGCTGGCGAAGGAATTGCCCCGAATTTAGCGGATTCTTATTGGGGCTACGCGACCTCCGCCGCGACTTTGGCTATCGCAGTATTCGCCCCGATTCTCGGGACGATCGGGGATTATCCAAAATGGAAAATGCGGCTGTTCAAAATTTTCTTCCTGATCGGCGTTGTCGCCACAGCCGCGCTGAGCTTCACGGACGATTGGCGTCTGCTGCTTGCCTTCTATATGCTCACGACAATCGGCTTTTCGGGCGCGAACATTTTCTATGACGCCTTTTTGGTGGATGTCGCGACAGAGGATCGGATGGATCGGGTCTCCACTTACGGATTTGCGATGGGTTACATCGGTGGCAGTACCATCCCATTCGTGCTTTCGATCCTGCTGATCATGTTCGGCGAGAAAATCGGCATTCCCAGGACGACCGCCATCAAAGCCTCCTTCCTGTTCACAGCGTTTTGGTGGATCGTCTTCACGATCCCGATGCTGCGTAATGTGAAACAGCGCTATTTTGTCCCGGCCAGCGAGCACATCATCCATGACAGTTTCGCCAGACTTTCCCAAACGCTGCATCAGATCCGCAGCCACAGGAAGATGTTCCTGTTCCTGATCGCCTATTTTTTTTACATCGACGGTTTGAACACGATCATCCACATGGCGGCCGTCTTCGGCGACAGTATCGGAGTCGTGTCTGATATGCTGATGATCGCCGTGTTGGTGATTCCGATCCTATCCTTTCCTTTCACGATCTTCTATGGAATACTGGCCAAACGCTTCGGCAGCAAAAAGATGATTTTGGTGGGCATCGTCATTTACCTGCTTGCTTGTCTGCTGGCTTTCCGGATGACCACCGCCATGGAATTCTGGATCCTGGCTGCGCTGGTCGCAACTTCGCAAGGCGGTATCCAGGCACTGTCGCGTTCTTATTTCGCCAAGCTTGTGCCGAAAGAGAACGCCAATGAATATTTCGGTTTCTACAATATCCTCGGCAAATTTGCCGCCATCATGGGTCCGGCGCTGTATGCGCTCACGAGCCAATTGACCGGCGACTCGCGCAACGGGCTCGCCAGCATTTCCCTCCTCTTCATCATCGGAGGCGTGCTGATGCTGCGCACAGAGGACAATTGATCCAGCAATTTTTTTGATCCATACCCGAAAAGGCTGACTTCCACGCGGAATCAGCCTTTTTGCTTTGCCGTTCAATTATTTCAAAATGATCTTTTTTGGGAACGGCTGGAGCCTTGAAATATGCCACATCTTATCGATGTAGGCTGTCGTATACGCCTGTTCGACATCGTGATAGAGATAAGCGGCCTTATCGGTCATTCTTGTTTGTCATAACTCATCATCGCAGCTTTCGCATCAAAGTATGTGAATTCCCCTTCTGCATAGTGCCAGACCGCCTTCAGCTCCGTCGGCTGGCGGATGCCGTTGATTTCCTTGTACCCGCCGCAGATGGCCGACCATCTGACTTTTTCGCTTTTCCCATCCATCGTCGTGGCTTCCCGATCATCGGTCGTGAAGGCTATCATCTCATCATCTTCATTGAACGTGAAAATCCCTTCCGCACGCGTTCCGTACGCCGTGATTACCGCTTTGGCGTGGTGCGCGTCGATTGCTTCCCAGCGGATATAGTCCTGAAGAACCGCATTCGGAACAAAAAGGCATTCGGACAGGAACGTCACCAAGCTGGCCTTGTCCATCGCTTCCCCGTCGATATCGAACAGGGTGATATTTTTCGCCACGATCCCTTTCATCGAACCCTTGCCGTCGACATAGGCATCCACCCCTTCGAAAGGTATGCCGTAGAGTGAACTGTCGATGTAGGCGATGCGGTCGGGCCCATCCACAAAATTATATTGTGTGTAGGCGATCTTGATGGGCTTTTTTCCCTTTCCGAGCGAAAAGGCGACATCCGGAAAGACTGCCTTCATGTAGGCCATTTTCGGTTTCCCGAGATGACCGCAACGGCGCAGGTGGCGTCGGACAGGTCCAGGCAGCCTCGCAATATCCGCTTCCGTGAAGCGACCCTTTACCGGCTCCGTCTCCTTCAACAAATCCTCCGCCAAATCGGTAAATTCCCTGGCGGCTTTGGAAGGCGCCGTGCGCAGATAGGCGTGCACAACGCCAGCAGTCCCGAGCAGGACCCCTCCAACCGCAATTATTTTCTTTATCGCTACCATTTTCTCTTCCACCCTTTCGCACTCCTCAAAATCGTTGCATTATTTTCTCTGCAAAATCACTTCTTCACATCATCCAAACGGAAAGAACGCTTTCATCCGGGCGCACTGGACGTCGCATTAAAAATGAACTTTAAGTGTACTTTTGCCGAAACACGTTGACGACAGCAAGCAATATGGATATAATCACTCTGGCATTATTTTCAGATTTGAAATCAAAGGAGAATGGACAATAAATGAAAAACGCATCAAACACACAGAACAACACGATCGTCAGCTTGAAGGAATTCACTGCTAATCCAGCACCGCTTGGCTTATTGGGCTTCGGAATGACGACAGTCCTGTTGAACATCCACAATGCAGGTTACTTCCCGATGAATACGATGATTTTGGCTATGGGCATTTTCTTCGGTGGCATGGCGCAAGTCATTGCCGGCATCATGGAATTCAAGAAAAACAACACTTTCGGCGCAACTGCCTTCACTTCTTACGGCTTCTTCTGGCTTTCCCTAGTCGGAACGATCGTTATGCCTGGTCTGGGCATGGGCGAAGCGGCTTCGGCTCAAGCGATGGCTGCTTACCTGTTCATGTGGGGACTGTTCACATTGGGCATGTTCGTCGGAACATTGCGCATCAGCAAAAACCTGCAGATCGTCTTCGGTTCTTTGACATTGCTTTTCTTCCTGCTTGCTTTGGGAGACTTCACGGGCAATGAAATGATTGCGACCATCGCGGGTTACGAAGGCATCTTCTGCGGCTTCTCAGCAATCTACGGCGCTTTGGCACAAGTTCTGAACGAAGTCTACGGCGAAGAAGTCCTGCCATTGGGCAATGTGACGACTGTCAAGAAAACAGCAAAAGTCGAAGTAGCAACAAGCAAATAAACGACTGAATCAAATTAAAAGGGGCTGTCTCGAAAATGAGTCAGCTTCTTCTTTCTGGTTCGCTGGTATGATTGTCTGGTCTTGGTTCGAGTCTATGATTGTGACCGATATTCCCCGCCAAAATGGTTTTGACGGGGAATATCGTGTTGTCCGTGGACATTTTTCCCCGCCAAGGTGGTTTTGGCGGGTTATCTGACTGGGATTTGAGTTGATTTTCCCCGCCTAAACCGCTTTTGGCGGGTTATTTTTGAGTATTCATTCATTTCCCAAATAGAAGGGGCTGTATCAGACCAGAAAGTACTATTCTGGTTTGATACAGCCCCGTTTTTTTGCTTTTTCGGTGGCGTTCCCCGACCAATAGCCGAGGAGTGTCATTCGAAGTCAGCAGCAACCTTTTTACGGGGCTGGCTTGTGCAACCTGACCTGAAAATTTGCCTACTGCTCTGTCCTGAATAATGACTGATTTGATTGATTACTGCTTGTTCCGTCTTGGCGGTTTATCTGCTGACGATACGGCAGCAATGGATCCGAGCTGCTTTCTTTTTGCCTTCTTCGATTTCCTGATCGAAGGCAGCCCTTTCCTCCGGCGTCAAGTCGTTGATCGACAGGAAGCTCAGATTGGACAGTCTGTATGTTTCCTTCACATCGCTGTCGTTTCCGAACGCCGTCGCTTCGATGTTGTTCAGCACCTTTTCCGGATTGCCGGCTCCCATCGCTTCCAGGCTCTCCTTGTCCTGTTCAGAGAAACGCAGCGCCAAGTCGAGCGTCGTCGTCTTGTAGACGGTGCTGCCCATGAAGGTGACGCGCGTCAGGTATTCGTTCGTGACTTCGTTGTAAAGGATATATTCTTTAGCTGTTGTTTGTTCCATGATTCAGTTATTCCCTCCCAAAATACCGATTTGCATTCCCATTATAGACCATCCGCTCCGCTTTTCACATACCCGCAGCAATTGTTTGCCGGTTCAAGCCGGCTTTTTGCTGTTTTTGTAGGCATCATGGAACCCTTCGAATGAGTCCAACAGGAAGATGAACAGGAAGAAAGCCTTGATCGCGTTGAATGCAGTATTGAGTACCCGTTGTCCATCCGTGGCTTCGGCGATTTCCGTGACGAGCTCCGGATTCAGAATGGCCGTATCTTGGAGGATGAACCACAGCAACGCAAACGAAAGCACATTCAAAATCAGATTGGCTGTCGCAACCGGATAAGTCCACTTCCTGAAAACGAGCTTGCTGGCGGAGAACAGCAATTGCAGCACCAGCATGCCGTTGATGTAAGGCAAGTAACTGCGGAACACTTCCTGATTCAACATCGGGATCATTTCCCTGCTGCCGTCCATCGTATAGTAGAATCCCACCAGATGACTGTATTGGTTGACGAGGATGATGAACAGCACCGTAAAGATGATGCCGACGATGACACCGACTCTGCTGAACGGTTTCTGGGGCGCTTCTTTCTCTGGCAGATCAGCCAGACTCCAGTCTTCCTGGATTTCCGTCAGGATTTTCTGTTTTGCGGTCTTTTCCATGATGGCGAACACGAGCGTCACCCATCCGAAGGCCCCGATTGCCGCGCTGATGGCCGTCGCGAAACTTATGGCAAAATAACGCAGCAATTCCACATCATTGACGATGAAATCGACGGTATTCCCGATCAGTGTGCCGATGACCGCCACCGTCATGACGATCTTCACGATCAACATGTAGGTGCCGTACAGCTCCGGCCCGATCAGATGAGGCGCTTCCCTCAATTGCTTTTCAGCCAATATCCGCGGATTCCCCAGCCCCCTCAACACTTCGCGTTCCGTCTCTTCGGAAGCATCGCCGCGTTCCTGCAGCCGCTCCGCGATGATGCGGCGCATGGCTTTTTCCACTTCAGCTTTTTCGGCCGGCGGGATATGTTTCAGGCCGGCCGTGATATACCTTTCCTGTAGTTCCATTTTTTTCCCTCGTTTCTTTTCAGCCTTTGACTACAGCGACGGTCTTGAGGCGGCGTACCGGTTCGACCAGATCCAGTTCCTGGGAGAGCACAAAGTCGATGGCCTTGTAGGCGAAACGCGATTCCGTGCCGACATCGGTCCGTTTGGCTTTCGCAAGAAAGACGCCCAATTCTTTCAAGTCCAGGATGGTGTCCTGGACACTGAACTGTTCCCTGGCATCCAAGCGGCTCATACGTCTGCCCGCCCCGTGCGAACAGGAAAGGAAACTTTCCGGATTGCCTTTGCCTTTGACCAGATAGGAATACGTCCCCATCGCACCCGGGATGATGCCCATTTCGCCCTCCCCGGCGCGGATGGCGCCTTTGCGGTGGACCCAGACCGCTTTGCCGTAATGTTCTTCCAATGCGGCATAATTGTGGTGGCAGTGGACGGCATCCGACAAGTTGACATGGTTGATGCCGGCGTACTTTTTCACCCAGAGTCGGACGATTTCGAGCACCTTCTCCATCATCTGGTTGCGGTTTTCCTCGGCGAAATCCATCGCCAAATTCATCCAGCGGAGGTACAGCTTCCCGAGTTCACTTTCCGTTGAAAAATAGGCCAGATCCCACTCGAGAGGGACCGGAGACTGGTCTTTTTTGTTCACTTCCTTGGCCAGATCGTTGAAATAGTGGCAAATCTTGAAGCCCAGATTGCGCGATCCGGAATGCAGCATGATGCCAAGCTTTCCTTGGTCGTCCGTCTGCAGTTCGATGAAGTGGTTGCCGCTGCCGAGCGTGCCGACTTGATAGGCAGCGTCATCCAGTTCCTTCATCAATTCCTGCGGCATCGTTTCCTTTTCCTCGGGTGTCAGCGCCTCAAGGAACCGGGCGACCGATTCGCATTTCTGTTTTTTCTTATGGTGCTCGAAACCGGTCGGGATATTCCGCAGGATGTCGCCCGCGATTGCCTGGGCCAGTTTCCCGTTCGGCGTCTCGATTTCGATCAGCCGTTCGACCGGGATGTTCGTCTGGACGAAGCTCATCCCGCATCCTATATCCACCCCGACGGCATTCGGAATGATGACCTTTTCTGCTGCGATGACGCCCCCGATCGGCATGCCGTAGCCGGAATGCGTATCCGGCATCAACACGACCCATTGATGCAGAAACGACAGATTAGACAGGTTCTTCGCTTGCTGCAGACAATCCTCACCGATCTGTTCCTCATTCTCCAGCCAGACTTTGATCGGCCACTTCTGTTCCTCGGGATTGAATATGGTAATCATCTGATTGATGCCCCTTTCCGATTTGTTTGCGCAGTTTTCTATTTTATTTTTTGATCGATCTGCGACGCCAACTCGCTGAACTGCTGAAGCAAATCCGTGATCTGCCTTTCGCGGCGTGGATTCTTCCAGTTGATGACGCCGCTGCCGATGACTTCGGCTCCGCGTTCCTCGCATAGCGCCGTCATCTGATTCAAAGCTCGCTTGCCGCCCATCCATTGAAAAGGGAAAAACATGGTGACAAACAGGAACATTGGTTTATTCTCAAATTGTCCGATTTTCGAAAGATAGTGCTTCAGTACAGGGGAAGCCGAAGCTCCTCTGACCGGTCCGGCTATGATCAGCAGATCGTACGCCTGCGGATCAGGGTAGCCTTTCAATTCAAAATTTTCAATCTTTGTTTCGCTAAGATTTTCCTCTCCGATGGTCTTGAGCTGTTCGATGTCCACGTCGTGCCCGTCTGCCGCCAGCCTTTCCTGCAGCCGCTCTGCTACCGACAACGTGTTTCCCGTCAAGGAGTGGACAATGATCCCGATTTCCATAGCCTTTCCCACTTTCTGTTATTTAAATTTTCGCCATTAATGGATGTGTTTCGTTTGTCCGAATGGGGATCTTGCTGCAACCTCGACTTTGATCCGATCGGGGTCTTCAAAAAAGACGGCGTAGTGTTCTTTTCCGCCTGCAAAAGGATGCCTTTCGGGATACAACAACGGGATGCCGCGACTTTGCAGTTCGGTATACAATTCGTCCACTTGATGCTTTGTGTCGACAGCAAAAGCGAGATGATTCAGTCCCGTCCGGCTGCGGTGATAAGACCCGTCCAGGAAACGTTCGTCTGTCTGTACGAAAACGATGTACGTATCGTCTTCCCTGTAGCTGAAGCCCCGATTCCATTCCTGGTATTTGTTGAAGCCCAGCTTTTCCAACAGCCACGACCAAAATTGCTTGCTGGCCGTCAGATCGCTGACATTGATTTCGATATGATGAATGAGGCTCATATTCCCACTCCTTTTCTTTTGTGACCACCTTATCCAGCTTACCTATTAGAAGCTGATTCTTTGTCCCAAGCGACTGGGTTTGTTATAGTCAAGCTATCAATAATTTAAAGATCATTTGCACAAATTATTCAGAATAAAAAATCGGAGGAAATTATGAAACTCAGCATCTTGGACCAAGTCCACATCACAGCAGGCGGAACCGCCGAGCAGTCCCTGCAGAACGCCAAAGAACTCGCCCGTTTAGGCGACACTCTTGGGTACGAACGTATTTGGTTCGCCGAGCATCACGGCAGCCAACTGATGGCAAGCGCGGCACCTGAAATCATCGCTGCCTTCATCGCAGCCGCGACGGATCGGATCCGTGTCGGTACCGGTGGCGTCATGATGATGCACTACTCCCCTTTGAAAATCGCGGAAGTGTTCAAAACGTTATCCGGCTTTGCGCCCGGACGAATCGACCTGGGTGTGGGCCGGGCCCCCGGAGGCGATCGCCAATCAATGCTCGCATTGGCGCAAGGCAACCCGCCGCAATTGGAGAATCACTACGAAAAACTGCAGACGATATTGGATCTTTTGGAAGACCGGAAACCCCAGGACCCACTTTACCGGGACACTCCTGCGGCGCCTGTAGACGTGACCGTTCCGCAGACCTGGTTATTGGGTTCGAGCGGAAACAGTGCCGTCCAGGCCGGTAGAATGGGCGTCGGCTATTCCTTCGCGCAGTTCTTCACCGGGACGCTTGATAAAAGTATTTTCGATCTCTATAAGCAGCATTTTGTTCCGTCCGCCGCCATGCCCGAAAAACAGATCAGTGTCGCTTTCCATGCTATCGTGGCGGACACGCGCGAAGAAGCACTCTACGAAGAGTTGCCGTATGCGATTTTCAAGATGCAGCTCTTCCGCGGGATGATGCGCAACCACCTGATGACCCCGGAACAAGCCGCTGCTTACCCGCTTACGGAAATCGAGAAGCAGCTTATCAACGACATCCGCAAGACGCATATTCTCGGGACCTCAACAGAGGCAGCTGAAACATTGCTGAATCTGCAGGAACAGTACGGTTTCGACGAAGCTATGATCATCAGCATGCCGCATTCCCAAAAGGCGCGGCTCAAAACCTATTCCTTGTTGGCGCAGGAACTGCTTTAAATAGCTTGCGCATCAAGCTCAGCCATCCTCTTCACGGGGATGGTTTTTTTGGGCTTTTGCCCGTCCCAATGTTTCGGCGATTGAGCCAGAATTCGGGTATTTTCGATTCGGACATCGCCCCCCCTCCTTACACGTTGATCTGTTGCATATGCTTTTTCAGAAAAGCCGTAGCCTTTTTGGCTACTTGCTTTCGTGGATTGTGCGTTAGCGCAGAGGCAAAGGCCAAGATGCCGTTTTTGTCATGGGCCAACTCGAAGTATTTGTCGAAACAATCGATTGCGTGCCCGCAAAGGATGTTCCTGCATTCCGGGGACGGTTCCCCTTTGTGCAGATAGATGTTTTCAGGAATGCGCATCAGCCGCCGTGTAATATCCTGTTCGTATTCCAGCTTGCTCAGGATGATTTTCCAGGCGTTTCCAACGACGTTCGCCGCCGTCACCATCGCATCTGCAGTAATCAAATCGAAATACTTTTCATAGACGGATGCAAATTTATTTTCTGTATCCACAGCCGCCAGATTCGACAGCGTGATGATCGCTCCCCATTTGATGAAGCTGTTCGGGCACTCGATCAACTCTGCCACTTCCTCGAAATACGGATAGACGAGCTCGGGGTGCCTCTCGCTCACGATGCGTATGACCTTCTCGCAATAAAATTTTGCGCTGCCCGGATCATTCTTGATGATTGCAAACAACACGGGTATGTATTCCGGTTGCTGCAGTACCTCCCTGACGAATGCCTCCAGATCGGTTTTTCCTTGAATCTTTTCGAGCAGTTTGTCCTTTTCTTTTTGTTCCATCCAAATCATCCCCGAATTCCATTTGCTGTTTCAGCTTGATGATAAAAATCCAATACCCGCAGGCATCTGAGCGTATTCCAGCGGCTTGGCTTTCCGGCCTGTTCCATCTGAAAATGCACCTCGCCAGGATGATGGGCCTGCGTGTTCCAGCGTCCGTCATCCTGGCGTTTTTCCCTCAGAACGTCCAAAGCATCCTGCAGCCTTTCATCATACGGATAACCGGCACTTTGGAAATAATCGAGCGCTCGCAAAATATCATAGCGCCAACGCGGCGGGTAGACCAATTTCAAAAAGCTTAGATGGATGACCGCGCCGGTATGGTCGGATCTATACAGCCGGTGCCGCAGAAGAAATTCCTGAGCCTCTCTTTCCATCCGCTTCAACTCATCCGCTCGGTAGGCATAACCGGCAACAATATATTCCCGGATGCCCTCCAGGACGCTGAGCGTGGAATGCATCGAACTGTGACGGGCACCGGATCGGTTCAGGCGACAATTGAAGCCGCCATCGGCCAGCTGCTGGCTAATGATGAAATCGACCACCGACCTGAGCTTTTCCTCATCCGTCCCGAAATAACAGGCATAGTTCAGGAACATCCCGTTGATGCAGACATCACTCTGCTCGATGTCCTTTGATGGATTAATGCCACCGTCAGGCCCGATTGAAGTGGCAAGGATGAGCGCCAACACCTTCTTGATTTCCGGTGTTGCCGGGATGCAGAGGTTGCGCAAATCCAGCAAGGTATAATGGCTGCTCGTCCATTTCGGTTGATAGAACGCGCGGCCCCAATGCCCGTCAGGCTGTTGTCGTTTCAGAAAAGCACGGCCCCAGCCTGCATCGGTTATCCTGTTTTTCAAGTCGGACAATACCGCAGGATCCTCATGCAACAGATCGCGTCTTGTCTGATATTGGATGGCTGGATCGCCTTCCAGAAGCCACGCGATGATTTCCTCCCTGTTCATTTCCATCGGCCCTTCCTTTTTCAACCTGCTCCGGCAGTGTCCGTTCGATCAACTTCACTTACTTTGTCGACAGAATCGATCCACAGCGGTTGCTTTTCAGTTACCTATATCTTTGAAGATTGCTGTCGCCCCCGCGTTTCCGAGAACCGGTATGCTTCCCGCAACCAGGCATCGACGGCAGCCGTCAGATCCGCTTCCTCCGCAATGATGACATGGTGCGTCCATCGGCCGGGATAAGGTTCGATGGCTTCGACAATCTGTTCATGCACTATCCGGCGCCCGCAGCCGAAGCTCAAGACCAAGCTGTGCAGCGGCCTTTTTCCATCTTTCGGCAACGGTAGCCATACCCAAGCGAATTGTGTCCGCGTGGCAAAAGAAATCTGGGTCTTGCTCACCGTGATGATGGCGGGTCCGATTGCCCGGATTTTCCTTTCCACAGCCATGAAGAGCTCTCTGGTTTCCGGTTTATCGGCAAAAAATGCCTCTTTTTCTTTGTTGGTCATTACGTCCGTCATTTTAATCGCCTCATTCTTGTTTTCTTAAAGTGCGACTCATCGTTACTCCACAAGGAATACGATTTTCGTCAGCAGTTCGCTTTCGGGAACCTCTTCTGGGGAATTGTAGTAATGTTCATAAACCGGACCAAGCGGCTTGTAGCCATTATCCTCTATCCATTTTTGGATTTCCTCATAAGCGGGCGGCATCTCCATATAGGGCCCTTTGTACATGCAAGTGACTTGTTTTCCGGCCGGGATGTGTCCGGCTAGGATATCGCCTTTTCCCGGCAGTGATTTGGAAACAGGAAAACCGATTTCCAGTTCAAGCCTTTCCATATCCATGTTGAAATAACCGACGAATGCCGGTCCAACCGGCTGTTCGCCCAATTCCATGATATGCGTGACGATGTCCATGAAGGCCTTGCCCAATATTTTCGGCAACTCGCTCACAGGAGTAACCGCTTTCAATACCAGCGTCGGTTGTTCCTGCGTTTCCACCATCTCGATCAAAAAGCTCATTTTCTCCACGTCTCCTTTTCTGAAGCCTATTGTCTCATGTTTATTTTATCACTTCCGCAACCACAGGACCATCAATACGATGGCCGCCGGAAAGTGAGTAAAAACGTGCAAAAACAGGTCTCGATATCAATTCAACAGAATTGGTACCAAGACCTGTTTCCAATCACTTAAACTGCATTATTGTTGAGTCAGCAGTCATTTCGGTATGGACGGGGCTTGCTTCTTAGCGAAGAGCACGTAGCCGATCGCCACGCCCATCAGCACGATGCAGGCAATGACGGTCGTGATGATGCCCGAGTATTGACCGGCAAAGCCGTCCTGGGACATGTGTTTGATCAGAATGCCCGCATAAGCCCAAATGATCACGAGTCCGTAGGCGATATCGTGGTTGCGGATCATCGTGACGGCTCCGATCGCAAGCCCGATTACGATGATGAGTATTGTCCAGACTGACTCGGAGATTCCGAAGCCATTCCAGTCGATGTCGACCAGCAGCGTCGTGATGTTTGCGATCGTCGCCACTGTGATCCAGCCGAAATAGACGCTGAACGGCAGCCGGATGAACAGTTTTTCCTTCTGATCGAGTTTTTCTTTCAGGATCAACTGGTTGATGTAGATCAGGCTCAGCAGAAGCACCAGCATCAGGACCACCGATAAGCCGATCATACCGTAATGCCAACTGAAGATCCATGCTGCGTTCACTACTGAACTGGCCGAAAAGACGATGCCGACTTTCCGCAACAATTCCGTCTTCACCTTGCTCTTATCCCCTTGGAAAAAACCGAATTGGTAAAGCGTGTAGCCCACCAACAGCAAATAGATGACGCCCCAAATCGAAAATGTCAAGCCGGCGGGCGCAAACAGGTTCGGATAGGAATCCGATACTGCACCCGTGTCGATTCCGTTGATCGGCAGGATGTTTGCCAAAGCATTGACGACAATCATGATCAGATAAGTCACGGCAACTGTGATTTTGATGGGTGTCTCCAGTTGTTTCGTTTCCATCTTTGTTTCCATCTTTGTTTCCATCTTCATTTCCTCCTCTTTCTTCGTCACCGAGTTAAATAATAATTGCCTGTGGATAGTCTGATGTACAAAATTTTACACTATAAATAAATTATTGTTCTAAGTCAATAATACCCAAAATGATGTACCTATGCAAATATTGCGATGTCGTGGGAGAGGATATTTTTTCTTCCGAACAGATCCAATTTTTTGACATTTTTTCGAGTGAGGCGTACCTTAAAGGTGACAAGTTCTTCGTTCATCCTTACCATTCATCATTCAAAAACGTCAATCACCATTCCGAATCCCTGGCCCATTCAATTGTGCAGCGTTTGTATGAAAGGAAGAAAAAAATGAACAGTAAAAATAAACTATACGCTTCGGTCACCTTATTGAGTCTGTTGCTGTTGGTCGGTTGTGCGGCGGATGACGATACCGCTTCAAGCGACTCTTCAGCGGTCAGATCATCCGAAATGGTCGAAAGCAGTTCAGAAGCAACCAGCATGGAAGAATCTGAATCCCTTACCGGAGAGATACAAGAAAGTGACATTGCGGAATCTGAAGCTGCCTCAACAGTGAATGGCTATGGTGCAGTCGGCGCCTTGGCGGACAATGATCTGACGATGGAAGAGATGTTCACGTACGCCATCCAGGATGAACACTTGGCCCACGGAGAATACGCCTACACATTGGCGAGTTTCGGAGACCAAGCCCCGTTCAATAATATCGTCTCCTCGGAAGCCCAGCACATTGCCGAAATGACTGTTCTGTTCGAGAAATATGGACTGACGGTTCCTGCCGACGAATCGGCCGATCATCTTCATCCGGTAGCGGATGTCAAGGAAGCCCTTGAGACTTGTGTCGCAGGAGAAGTGGACAATATCGCGATGTACAACAAATTCCTCGAACAGGACATCCCAGATGACGTCCGTGCAACCTTTACGGCTTTGCGTAACGCTTCTGAGGGACATCTGCAGGCGTTCCGAAAGAGCCTAGAAAAATATTGATAAGCAATACTCATCCAAGAAGAGGCTGCCTCCAGAGGCAGCCTCTTCTTCGTTGTGCATACGAACGTGGTGCTCTCCGTCCGGAAGAAAATGGAAAAACATTGCACAGCTCCGGTGACGGGTACGCTCACCGGAGGACATCGGTAACCTTCGACTGCAACTACGACGAAGCTGCACTCATCGGAGTACGCAACAGGAATGGTCCCCGAACTCCGGCGAAGCCTTCGTTCACCGGAGTTAGGCGTCTTTCCACATCTAATAGGTGTCTTGACACCTGTAAAGTTACGTGATATAGTCATTTTCATTAAACTATCACAAAAAAGGGGAAGCAACTATGGATGAACTTACGGAAAGAATATTGCAGCTGAAAGCAGAAAAAGATGCCGTCATTCTCGCACACTACTACGTTCCTGGAGACGTTCAAGATATCGCAGATTTTATCGGGGATTCGTACTATTTGAGCAAAATTGCAGCACAGGTCACGGAAAAAGTGATTGTTTTCTGCGGCGTCGCCTTCATGGGCGAAAGCGCGAAGATGCTGAATCCGGATAAAGTCGTCCTGATGCCCGATCTGAAGGCGGATTGTCCGATGGCACACATGGTCAAGATCCGCGACATCCAGAAAATCCGTGAAACTTACGAAGACGTGGCTGTCGTCTGCTACATCAACTCCACTGCTGAAATCAAAGCCCATGCCGATGTCTGTGTCACTTCGTCGAATGCGAAAAATGTCATCGCCGCCCTTCCCAATCGTCATATCTATTTCATTCCCGACGAGCACCTGGGCAGACATATTTCCCATCAGCTTCCCGAGAAAACGTTCCTCTTCAATGACGGCTACTGCCCGATCCACACCAGCATCCGCGTTGTCGATGTCCTGAAGATGAAACACGACCTTCCGCAAGCCGAAATCTTGGCGCATCCGGAATGCAAAGAGGAGATCCTTGATTTAGCGGACTTCGTCGGCAGCACATCGGACCTCGTCGCTTACGCCGAAAAGAGCCCATCCGAAGATTTCATCATCTGCACGGAAGTCGGCGTCATCCATGACATGGAAAAACGTTCGCCGGACAAGAGATTCCATGCCCCTTCCGTTGGCCAGGTCTGCCCCGACATGAAGCTGAACACCGTGGAGAAGATCATCAACGCTCTGGAAACGTTCGAACCTGCCGTGGAAATGGATGAATCATTGCGTTTCAATGGACTGCAGCCGCTGGAACGGATGATGAAATTGGCCGAGGTGAAGACCCATGCAAAACTATGATGTTCTTATCATCGGAACGGGTGTAGCCGGACTTTTTGCGGCGCTCAATCTCGACAGTAATAAAAACATTCTGATCGTCACCAAAGGAAATTGGGAAGAGAATGATTCATTCCTTGCCCAAGGCGGCATCTGTGTTCAGCGCGACGAGACGGATTTTGAGCCTTTTATGGAGGACACGTTGCGTGCCGGCCATTACGAAAACAACGAAGCGGCAGTCGCAATCATGATCAATCAATCACAAGAAATCATTGACGATCTGATCGATTTGGGCGTTGCCTTCGACCAAAAGGGAGACGGCTTCTCCTACACCAAAGAAGGCGCCCACTCCCGAGCCCGGATTCTGCACTGCAAAGATATGACCGGCAAGGAAATCAACAGCAAACTGATCGCTCGGGTGAAAGAGCTGAAAAATGTGAGCATCCTGGAAAACAGCACGCTAGTCGATCTTTTGGTTGCCGGTAATTGTTGCCACGGCGCGGTGCTCCGCGATCAGTCCGGAAAGTTATCCAACGTTTATGCACAGTCCACCCTGCTCGCCACCGGCGGAATCGGTGGACTGTTCAGCAAAACAACCAACTTCGCGCATTTGACAGGCGATGCCATCGCTATCGCGCTGAAGCACGGCATCCGTGTCAAGGACTTGAATTATGTCCAGATCCACCCAACTTCGCTCTACACCGGACGGCCAGGGAAAGCTTTCCTGATGTCGGAATCGCTGCGGGGGGAAGGCGCCATCCTCGTCGATAAGGAGGGTCAGCGTTTCGCTGATGAACTTTTGCCGCGCGACTTGCTTACGAAAGCGATATACGCACAAATGGAAAAGGACCGCTTGCCCTATGTCCGGATGCTCCTGAAAGGCCACGTGGAGGGATCAATCGCCGAAAGGTTCCCGGGCATCCATGCCCACTGCCTGCAGGAAGGCTATGATTTGACCGAGGACTACATCCCGGTCGTGCCGGCCCAGCATTACTTCATGGGGGGCATCGAAGTGGACCTGCAGAGTAAAACTTCGTTGGCGAACCTATACGCAGCCGGGGAAACGAGCTGCAACGGCGTCCACGGGAAGAACCGTTTGGCGAGCAATTCGCTGTTGGAAAGCTTGGTGTTCAGCAAGCGTGCCGCTAAAGCAATCGAAGCTGCCTTCCAGCGCACGCTTGCTTATGTTTTTCCCGAACCGGATACCCGTTCCATCGACGCCGGTCTAAAGGAAGCACGCAGAAAACTATTGGAAGAAATCGGACTCGAGGAGGAAGCTCATGCAAAGTAATAGCGATCGTCTGCTTTTGGCGGCGCTGCAGGAAGATATCCCTACTGAGGATATCTCAATCAACGCCATCATCACAAGTTACACGAAAGGCCGGGCCGAGCTGTTGTGCAAACAGGACGGCATCATTGCGGGGCTGGATGTTTTTGCCAGGACCTTCGCCCTCCTCGATGATAAGACCGAAGTGTTTTTCCATTGCCAGGACGGCGATTATGTCCAAAGCGGAGAACTTTTGGCCGAGGTGGTTGGTGATATCCGTGTCATCCTGACCGGTGAACGCACCGCCCTGAATTATCTCCAGCGCATGAGCGGCATCGCCACGCATACCCGCAAAATCGTAGACTTGCTTGAAGGTAGCGGCATCACGCTGCTGGACACGCGCAAAACGACACCGAACAATCGGATTTTCGAGAAGTATGCCGTGAAGGTCGGCGGCGGCCGTAATCACCGCTTCAGCCTGTCCGACGGTGTTATGCTGAAGGACAATCACATCGCTGCGGCAGGCGGCATCAAACAGGCGGTCGCTTTGGCGCGGGAATATGCCTCTTTTGTGCATAAAATCGAAGTCGAAGTGGAAAACCTGGATATGGTCAAAGAAGCGCTCGAGGCGAGAGCTGACATCATCATGCTGGACAATATGACCCCGGCGGATATGAAAGAAGCCGTCCGTTTGATTGACGGGCGCGCCTTGGTGGAGTGCTCCGGCAACCTCACTGCTGAGAATATCGCTGCTTTGCGCGATACCGGAGTGGATTACCTTTCATCAGGCGCCCTGACCCACTCTTCCGCGATTCTTGATCTGTCGTTGAAGAACTTGGAACGGATCTGACGGAAAGTTATTCCCAATAAAACGCAGATAAGCTGTGGAAAAGCCATTAATAATGGTTTTCCACAGCTTATTTTTTTCGTTATCCATAAACAAAATGATTTTGAGTCCAGTGACATTTTCAGAAACTGATGATCGGTTTCTTGAACAGGCCGTCGATCAGAGCATGAAGCAAAGTCAGCGGCAGATAGACGATGATGCTCAGCATCATCGTAATTTCATACAACAGACTGCTCTTTTTGACCGGTTTGCCTTTCAATCGGCTAGCGAAGGCACTGATTGCGATCCCATGCGCATTGCCGACCATGATGGCCCGGATGGCACCCAAAATCCCTTTGGCCTTGTCTTCTCCATAAAGAGCGACGATCCGATCCCAGGATTCTTCGGTCGGATAGCCTCTCCGGTCGGCATAATGTTGGGCGAAAAGATACGCCGGCATTTCCTCGACAGGGATTTCGTCAGCGGATCCGGCCAACAATTGCTTGATTTCTTCCGCAGCCATCCCTTGCTCGAGTGCCATCTTCGTGTGGGCATAGGAACAGACTTCGCAGCCGTTGACTTCCGTCACGCCAAGCATGATCCTTTCGATGAATTCCGGACTCAATTCTTTTTTCTTTTTGGCCTTGATCATGTATTTCATTGTGCGGATTCCCTCGTACAGTATCGTATAAAATTCCCGCACCGAGTATATTTTCTTGTAGAATTCTTGTGCCATGGTTATCTCCTTTATTCTGTACTTATTCGCCAGATTTACCAAACCCATTATACCCCCATAGGTATAAATAGTAAAGAATCCAATTTGGCTGACCTATCCATTCTTCCAGTTCCACCACTTCAATTTTTCCGGATCTGGATTCGGTTCGGTCGCATAATAGACGGCGCAGCGGAACGTGTACAGTACGCAGGGATCTTGCCGCTGACCGGTTATGATGTTCAATCGCTCATAGAGTTCCTGCGGATCCTTGTCGCGCAAGTCAGCGATTTTATTTATGCCCAACTGTCTCAACGTTGCCGCCATCTTCGGCCCTATGCCGGGAATTTGCTGCAGTTCTTTCATCTGATTTCCCCTCGCTTTGCTTCATTATTCTTCAGCATCATTGTATTCCTTGTCGCCGGCGATTGCCAATAATGGCATTCTTGGCTGACGACGCAAAAAACGGACAGGTTGGGCATCCATCAGAAGCTTTCTGGTGGACGCCCAACCTGTCCGGCTGTAGCATGATCATTCGAGTGCGGGCAACACAGAAACCAGTCGCCTTCCCTCTACACTTTCAATATACGCTTCTTTTGTAAACTGTAGCGAAAAATAGTGTATTATTTTTGTAAAGGAAGGCCCCTAAAGATAAGCTTCATTATGGCTGCATCGCCCCGAAAAGCACAAGCCAGGCAAGGATCGATTTCGCAACCAGACTGAGCACGATATAGACCCGCTCCCCGTAGAGGTAATCCGCCCATTTCCCGACTTTCTTGTACTGCAGAATCATGTTGATCGGGAAAGTGTTGAAAGCAACGAAATAAGTGCCGACGATTGCCCAGACAAACCAAGGCACTTCGCCGAAATTGCCGGTCCCGAACATGTAGAGCAGGATAGCGATCCATGGCGCAACACCGGCAATCGAGCCCCAAATGAACGGTCCCCACTCAATGTTGTCTTTTGAGCGGCCCACATTCAACTGTTCCATCACAAGCCCGAAAAGATTCATGGTGGCGTTGACGATGAAGATCAGAATCAGCGAAGCGATATCGTAGATGCCGAACAGCGTCGCAATCAGGACAATCATGATCGACGAGCTGAGCGCATACTCGAACCAGCGAAATTTATTGATGCCCTTCGCCAAATCAGCATTATAGATTTCATTAAGCTTTTTCGGAATAGAAACCAAGGCATGCGCGAAGGCGGAAATGAAAAGAAACGAAGCTACCATGAATCCAAACGGCAACTCAAAAAGGACACGCGAGGCAGTCTCCAACGAGCGCGTTTCGGGATTGAAGGCCAAATAGAATTGGCTGATTTCAGGACTGAACTCGCCGATTTTCTGGATGACATTTGTTGCCAAAAACAGCATTGCGACTGCTTGGATCAGGTGGAGTCCACCCATGATCAGATTGAAGCGCCGTAGTTTTTCTGTCGTGATCTCTTTCATGATGATATACCTACCTTTCTAAAATGACTGGAAAATAATGCCAATTGACCGTTCTCATTCGTTGAATCAAACTGTTCTTCAATCGGAATGCCTTTAACCATCCCCCATCTGTTCCATTTGGTTGTCGTGAAAGGGGCCGAACACGAACACCGCCAGGCTCGCACCGATCAAGGCCCAAATCATATCCCAAAGGCTGTCGAAGGCATCCCCCTGCGTCCCCATCACATCATCGGGAGGCACATCCATGATGTTGATGATCGCAAATTCGCTCAGTTCGTAGGCTGCGCTGAAGCCGAGGCAGGACAGAATGACGATAAGCATCAGCAGTTTGCCTTTCTTGACGTAGCCGCCCCGCAACAAAAATTCCTTGGCCATAAAAGCTGGCACGAACCCTTGGGCGAAGTGCCCCACCCTGTCGAAGTAATTGCGCTCCCAAGCGAACTGTTCCTTCAATTGATTGAACAACGGATTCTGGGAGTAAGTGTAGTGCGCGCCGTACAGCAACAACAAGACATGCAGAAAAGCCATCACGTAGACGAAGGTGCTGAAACGGAATTTCCGGTACGTCCCTACCAGCAACGCTACGAGCAGTATTGCTGGCGTCATCTGTCCTGTCCAAGCCAGCCTATCCAACGGTTGGATGGCCGAAACAATGTACGCGATGATGAAAAGAACCAAAAGGGCCGTATGCAAAGGTTCTGCCTTTTTGCCGTTTCCCACCATCCGTTCCGCCCCCTTTTAGTTGCGTTTGCGTGCCCGTTCCGCAACCTGATCCAGATACAGCTGCATATCAAACTTGCGCTTCAGGCCTTTGTCGTTCATGAAACGGACATTGCCGAAGATGGCACGTTCTCCCCACGGCCGGTCGTGTTTTCCGAAGCACCAGCTCACTCCGGCAAACCCGTTCGGATCGCGGCCGTCCAACAAATACTTGTTGTTCAGATAAATCGCTTTGCGATAAGCTTCCTCCGGTGTGCTGCTCCACTCAAGAATTTTCTTGGCCCAGTACATCCGCATGTACCCATGCATTTTACCGGTCAGGTTCATCTCCAGCTGCGCGGTGTTCCAATAGTCGTCGTGGGTCTTGGCCGCTTCCAATTCCTCCAAAGAATACAGATATTCGCGTTCATCCGCCAAGTGCTTGTCCAGTGTCTTCTTGGCCCAATCCGGCACGGCTGCATAGGAATCGTATTGGTCATTGTAGTAAACGAAATTTACGGCCAGTTCCCGCCTGACGACCAGTTCCTCGAGGAAACTCTGCTGACTTTCGCTGTCCATCCCCATCAGTCTGCGGTAGATATAGAGCGGTGAAATCTGGCCGAAATGGAGATAAGGACTCAGGTTGGAGGTGAAGGACTCGCCGGGACGGTTCTTCCGTTCGCTGTATCCGGCCAATTTATTTTCGATGAAATCCTCCAACAAGCGTTTGGCTTCCCCAGTTCCGCCGATATAGTCCGAAACGCGAGGGACACTGCGGTCGATAGCCAAACCGGCCAAAGCCTTTTCGGTATCCGAAACATCATAGGCCTCGAACGGAAACTCGAATGCGAGTGATGGATGTTGGCAGACGGTCTCCTCCAATGGCGCCAAACAATGCGGCAGGATTTTCTTCAGTTTGGAGCGCAAAGTCGCAGCGGAATATTCCTCTTTCGGAGAAGCCAATTCGACCGGGACAACAACGTTGCTTTCGACCTGGACGACGGCGCATTCGGCACCCTCGGCCAAGGCAGCGCGCCATTGCCGTTCGATCCGCAGATAGCCGCGGTCCACCACCAGTAGGGCCGCCAATCCGGAAATTTCCAATGCTCCTTGTTCCGGCGATATTTTCCGGATCAGCATTTGGATACCGCGTTGCTCCAAGGCGGCCTTCGTTTCCTTCAGCCCTTCCAGCATGAAGGCATAGTGGCGCTCATTGGCTTCCGGAAAACCATCCGTGATCCCGAAGTAGACGACCAGCGGCTTCGCGAGCCGATTGGCCTGGCGGATGGCGTACTCCAAGGCATGGTTGTACTCCGCCCGCTGCGAACTCTGCATCCAGCAGACGACATACGGCTTCTCCGGCGCTATTTTCTTTTCGTTCAGTTGTTTGATTCTTTCTTCCAGTATCATCTTATCCCCCCAATTTGTGAGCGTTTGTTGTTATTCTTATTATAGAACATTGCTCCGGCTCCTACTAATTTTACGAATCAAATCAAACTGAAACGGTGCCCTTTTTGAGCGGAACAAACAATATAGTCTGCAGAAAAAATGCTGAAACGCACAAACAGCCGATGGGGCGTTCCGTCGGCTGTTTATGCGTTTTCTATACCTCTTGTCGGCTGTTCCGCATCCGCTCCCTAGAGATCAGCCGACGAAGTGAGCACCCGTTGACTGTTCGTCCTTCATTTTTCCGACAATAGTCGACGGCCGCAGCTTATGTTGACTGTTCCGCATTCACTTTTTCCGCAACAGTCGACGCCTGAAGCGCTTGTCGGCTATTCCGCAAATATCCTGCCCTCAACAGTCGACGAGTCCGCGCAAAAAAGCTGATTCCGTTTTTGGAATCAGCTTCTTAGAAAGAGAATTTTTACATTTCCTTATAGATTGATGCGGATTTCTTCAGCCAATGCTTCGTACGCATCATCCGTCAAGGTCACGCGGCCTGGATTCATTTCGAAAGTCGAACCCCATTCGAAGGCATCATCTTTGTATTTAGGCACCAAGTGGAAATGCAGGTGTTTGCCGGTATCGCCATAAGCACCGTAGTTGACCTTTTCAGGGCTGAAGGCTCTGTGCAAAGCGTTTGCGACTGTAGCGATATCCGCGAAGTAGCCATTGCGCTCCTCATCCGTGATGTCCACCAATTCGCTCACATGGTCTTTATAGGCAACAATCACACGGCCTTTGTGGCTTTGTTCTTTAAAAACGTAGACTTTGCTGTATGGCAATTCGCAGCAAGGGTAACCGAATGCCAACACCATTTCGCCTTCCATGCAATAGGCGCAATTTTCATCTTTCATCAACACAGACCTCCTAGAAATATACTTCCGGTTCATTATAGCACTTTTAAGCGCCTACATTTTGTCCATAATCCAACAGTATTGCGTACAAAATGTGAACACACTGGATCTCTACTCAATTCAAGTGGTGCTTCTTTTCCACATAACCGACCATGACCCAAGTTGTCAGATGCACCAGAATCAGGAATGGCGTGCCCGGAAAGAACAGCAGCACCGCATAGTTGGTGGTGTTATTTAGCGCATGCATGGCCATCACGGTCGGGATCGACTCGGTCTTCTCAAATACGAAATTGGTCAGATAGTTCATCGCAATGATACCCGCAGTGAATCCTACCAAAGACAACAGCAGGACGGCCATGCCTTGGCCTGTATACATCAAAATTAAGAGTGGATAATGCCAAACCGCCCAGATGAATCCACCCTTCCAAGTAGCCTTCCAGACACTTTTTTCCCGTTTCCGCAAATAGGGATAAAGAAAGCCACGCCAGCCAAATTCCTCCGTCCCGCTCGTCAGCAGGTTCGACAGAAAATACAGACCGATTGTGCTTGCCGCGCTGCCAAAAGTCACCTTTCCTTCCGGCACTTCACTGAACAAGATGCTCATGATCAACGTTGGGATCACAATCACTAACGGAATCACCCAGGCATAGATGATGAAAGAACGCTCCTTTAAAGAAAAAAAGTCTTTAAACGGTTTCCCCGCAACCACACTTCCCAAAAGCGGTCCAAATACCCCCAAAGCAAACAACAGCTGCGGAAAGGCGGATTTCTCACTTCCGACCGCTCCGATCACTTCGAATAGCGTGGCATCTGTGTCCAAAGCATAACCGTTCAGCTGAATGAGGAAGGCTCCTCCTATCCAACAAGCCCATGTCCAGCCGAAGGACACCAGCAGATAAAGCCAGACATTTCGTTTCATCCCTTCCCCTCCTCTTTCACACCTTGCCTCAACTGTTCATCATCATTCGCTACACTTTTTCATTTGCACCCGCATAAGTTGGAAAGTTTCACGTCCAACGTGAAATCGCAGCGTCCATCCATCGCCTCGTAGATTTCACTGATAAGTTTCAGCACTTTTTCCGGTTTCCCTTTGACAGTAGTCGACAGCAGGCCCACCTCATTCTCCAAACCGGACTTTTCTATGATCTCCAGCACCTGACGTATTTCTTGCATATAGTCCCCGCTTCCGATCGGTATGAATGAAAACTGACCCGATGTCATTTTCTCCACAGCGCACATACGTAGCCCCCCCTTCTTTTTCCGGAAAGCTCCCTTTCCCTCTCTACGGTAAACTCTTGCTCATCCGCAAACGGCGGGATAAAAAGGCACGCCCCTGTTCCGACTAATTTCTTCGGATTCCACGCCTTCAAATCGTCGATAGTTTTGAAAGCGGCGTAGCGATAGATCGAATCTTCCTGCAATTTTTTGGTTTGGTAATACTCGCCCCAATCGCTGTCCGCGTTGATGGTGCCTATCAGGACCTGTCCGCCGTTCTTGACGACCCGGAACATCTCTTCCACTGCTCGGGCTGTGTCTTCGATGAATTCTACGGCAGCCATCGCGAGGACGGCATCGAATGCGCCATCATCGAATTCCAACGCGGTCGCATCCATCTGAAGATAAGAAATGGGCAGTTTCTTTTCGGCGGCTTTTTCGCGGGCGACTGCCAACATTCCTTCCGAAACATCAATTCCAGTGACGATGCATCCTTTTTCGGCCAATTTCATGCTGAAAATTCCAGTGCCGCAGCCCACATCCAACACTTTCATTCCCGTCTCCAGCTTGAGCAGGCTGAATGCCAAATCGGTCTCGACTCTGTCTACGAATGCACCTTTCTTTTGACTGTACCATTCGTCATACTCTGTTGCGATATTATTAAAAACTGCCATCATTCCTACTTCCTTTCCATTTGGATTATCTCTCGCTGAACATGATGAACAACGCTAAAGCGATACCGCACAGGAACGCCAAGTAGGAGTGCTCCTTTTCATGCTCCTCCGCTTCCGGCAACAGGTGCGCTGCGGAAACGTAAATCAAAACCCCGACCGCAAAACCAAGGGCAAGTCCGAGAAAGGCATCGTTCAGTCCAGCCACAAATGGATACGCAAGGAAAGCTCCGATTGGGGTCGTCAAAGCGGCGACCAGAAACGCATAGAGTATAGCCTTTTTACCGTCCACCCCTGCTTTCACCAACGCCGAGAAAGTGATTGCGCCCTCTGCAAACTCGTGCACAACCAAGCCGATCCCCGCCATCACGCCGGTAGCTGTACTGATGCTGAAGGCAACGACATAAATGATGCCGTCCACAAACGAGTGGATACCAATTCCTTCAAGAGCAACAATGCCAAAAGCCAACTCGTGTTGCTGCGTCTTGTATTTGATGAATTTGTTGCTGAAGAACATGAAGATGAACCCCACCAAAGCCGCCAGACCGGCATCCGTATTTTTCTCAAGCGCCTCAGGAAAAGCGATGATCAACGGGGAGGCGATCAGAACGCCGGCCGCGAAACACATGAAATACTCGATGTTCCGGTCGACCCACTGTTTATTTTTATAGATGACCCAAATCCCGATGCTGTTCACGACCATGGCACTTAGGGCAAATAACGCAACGAAATAGAATGTGCTGTCTGTAAACATAACTTCACTCCCTGACTCATCCATTCCTTAAAAGTATCATTCTTCCGAATAACCAAAATACGCCAAAATTTTCTTCAGCACTTGGTAATCTGGTACATAACCATACCCTGCGGATTGATCTTCACTGATGCTGAAAGGCGCTGATCCGATCAGAGTTTCCTGATGGAGGATGGTGCCGGCAACCCTGTCCAGGATAGTTATTTGGACATAGCGCGTATAGGCAATCCCTTCATTTGAATAGGTTCCGGTTTCTATGTAATAGCTGCGCAGCTTCACCAAAACATTCATTTCGGCGTCCGACTTTGCCTGCAATTCTTCCGGCAAATCGATATAGTGCGGTGAATACACGTACTTTTCTCCGGCCCCTTCGTCAACGGATTCATCGTTTTCGATGATGAACACTTTGGCCGGAGTCGGCACTGCGCCTTCCGCTAGCACCCCTTGGATAGCCGCATACGCATCCACATTACCGATCAGATCGCTGTTTTCCAGTTCGCTGATTTGGCTCATCCTGATCGCTTCCGGATCCGAAGATGAGCCAGCGTTGTCGCTCGATGAACCGCAGCCCGAAAAGGTAAACAACACTAGGGTCATGATGAAGAAAAACTTACACTGGCGTTTTTTGTTTTTGATCATCTGAAGTCCCTCCTTGGACTAAAAAAACTGATGACAAAGGAAGACAATCGATTAAACAGCGTATTTTGTAACCGCTATTTTTCGACCTCATTATAACACATCACCCGCCTCGGAACCTCGTGCAGCTTCACCTGATACAACACAAAAAAGACCCTACAGAACACTCCCGCTTCAAGGATGATCCATATGGCCTTCTGTACTTTTACTGTTTTGTAAGGGTATTAGTATGTAAATATTCTTAGTTTTTCAATCCTGTATTTCTGAACGTGTTCCACAACAAACTTCATGTTATTAAATTCTATCTGCTCTCCTATTTCTGGCAATCTGCCAAATAGTCCCGTCACGAAACCGCCAATCGTATCAAAGTCTTCAGATTCAATTTTAACTCCCAGCATTTCATTTATAAGATCGATTTCCGCGCTGCCACGCACAAGATATTCATCTTCCTTCAGGACTTTTATTTCATTGAAAAGCTCATCGGATTCATCTCGAATATCTCCCACAATCTCTTCCACCAAATCCTCCATTGTTATCATGCCAGCCGTCCCCCCATACTCATCGATAACAATGGCCACCTGTATGCTTTTATCTCTCATTTCACTGAACAATTCCGTAATCAACTTGAATTCGAACGTGAAGTAAGGTTCTCTCATATACTTGGTCATTTCAAAGGTTTCTTTAGAGGCATCAAAAAAAACAAGGTCCTTAAGATACAGTATACCCACCACATTATCTATTCCATCCTCATATACAGGAATACGGGAAAACTGTTGATTTTTGAATACTTCCACTATTTTGTCATATGAAGAATCCAGGCTGACTGCGACCATATAGGTCCTTGGGGTCATTACCTCTGTGACCCTGGATTCCTTGAATTCAAACACATTGTGGATCATCTCTTTTTCTTCGCTTTCCAGCATCCCTTCTTCATGGCTCACATTGATCATGGTTTTCAGCTCCGCTTCCGTAATAAAGGGCGTACGAGCATCAGCTTCCCCGCCAAGAACCTTAATGATGCTGTTGGTCAGGAAACTCAGGATTATGTTAAACGGCTTTAATAGGATAACAACAACAGCAATGAAAGGTGCAACTTTCAAAGCCATCTTCTCGGAATTCTGCGCCGCCAATGATTTAGGCGTAATCTCAGCAAAAATCAGGACCAACAGCGTCATGATTCCCGTTGCCAAACCTACTCCCGTGCTGCCGAAATTTTTTATGGCCAACGATGTTGCTAAAGAAGAAGCTCCAATATTCACTACATTGTTGCCCACAAGAATTGCACTCAACATTTTATGTGGGTCTTCAATCAATTTTTGTATTTTTTTGGAACCTGGAATGTTCTCATCCACCATGTTCCGTATCCGTATTTTGCTCAATGACATTAGCGCAGTTTCTGATGCAGAAAACAAACTTGACAATGCCAAGAGCGCCACCAGAACGATTAACTGCCACGTATCGCCAACTTCCATAATTTACCAAACTCCCTTTCGTAATGCGTTCAACAGCATAATCCCTCATTTAAAAAGCTTGATTGTTCCAGTATCACTCAGATGCTTCAGCAAGGATAACGTAATAGGAAATCCGAACAAGCCGATCACGCCAATTAGGTTAGCACCTATAAACATACTCATTAGCGCGACAACAGGATGCAGCCCCAACTGTCCGCCAACAATTTTCGGTTCCAGAATATTCCTTACAATCGTGACGAAAACATACACAATCAGTATCCCGATTGAAATCTGATAGTTCCCTTGGAGTAACGTGATGAGTACCCAGGGAATCATTATTCCGCCCGTCCCCAGCACAGGCAGTATGTCGAATATCGCGATCATAAACGCGATCAATACTGCATTCGGAATCCCAATGACAGAGAGTCCTACGGAAAGTTCAATGAAAGTAATACCCATAATCAATAAATATGAGCGAACCACCACGAACAGAGTATGCGATATATATTGTTTGATCTTTTGGATTATCTCATTATTTCTTTTTGTGAATTGCCTCGATATAAATTGTGCTAATGTGTCATAATCCATTGCGATGAAGAAAGTTGAAATAATCATCAATACAATTTTTATCAAAAATTCAGGCAACGAAGACGCTATGCTTGATAAAGAACCCACCAGTGACAAAGAAACATTTTTGACATCCTCACCCAGTGAATTTACAAACTGATTAAATCCTTCGTTCAGAACTTCAACCAAGGCGGGATCCAAGCGATAAACTGCTTGCTCCACGACGTCAAACGTATTTAGAAGAAATGGTTCCAGTTGCGTTTCGTATACCAGCGGAAGCCCAGAAATGAGCGCTGTAACCACTGATATTAACTTTATACCGATCAATGAAAAGAGAAGTCCGATCGTACTATAAAAAAGCAAGACAAGGACAATCGATACCATTTTAGGCGGAATTTTCAACATTACCGCTAATGATTTGGTTGGCTTTTGAAGCATGTATGCAATCAAAAATGCAAAAATAAAAGGACTTATCAAATTGATTGCATAGTTTAAAAAGACATACACAATGAGAGCAATCAGGAAAAAATAAATTGTGTTTACGATGAATCGTTTCTTGTTATTGTACTGAGATTCCATGGTGTCTCCAATCCATTCGATTATGATTTAGCAATTTTTTGAAAAAAAGCATTCTTAGAGATTGAACAAACAAGTAGTCAACTGGCTTTCTTATTGCAACGCCTTTTAATCCGAAAAAAAAATAGACTATAAAAACAGCATAAATAGGCTGTATCATGGTCTAAAATAGTTTAATGACATATTCATTTTTCTCTGACTATTCTTGGGCATTACAAATAAACTTCCAAAAAATTTGGTATTCGGACTTTCTCCAGGTTCATCTTCCATTTTTGTCAATCCCTTTCGCTGTTTGTGCATATATTTCTAAGTTACATTAAACCGCATATCTTGTCAATTCCCTAATTCCGAGTGACCTAGGCAAATAGATACGACAATTCTTAAATTTTCACTAAATGCATGCAGCTACCGAATGATTCAATTAGTGGAAACGTTGGACCGAAGCAGGCTAAATTATTGCAATAACTGCATTTTGCATAGGTACAAGAATCAAGGTATCCACCCACTTTATCATTTTCAGCCACAGGGTTCCATTGTAATAACAGAATTTCCTGCAAAACAAAAGACCTTATACTGACTCACCTTTTTCAAGGTAGTGCATAAGGTCTCTTTTGCTGTGTATTGTCAGTTCAAACCATAACTATGAACATGACAACAAAATTGCCATGATATGTTTGGTATTATTTCCCCAAACGGTCCGGCATCATGAACTCCATGAAGCCCCAGACGCCGTTCGCGAGGAACAGTTCTTCGCGATCGTAATTGGATATTTCTTGTCGGATCAATTCATCCTTTTTAGCGAGGGCTTTCGCGCCCCAATGCGGATCGATCAGCAACGCACGTCCAACGGCAACAAGCTCCGCATTTTCCAATACGTTCTCCGCATCTTCGCTCGTGCGGACATCGCCGACACCGACCAACGGCACACGTCCGTTGATTTGCTCATGGATGTACGCCATCATGCTTTTCTCTTTATGATTCTCAGAAACGGAAACCAGTTGACGGTCCCTCAAGGAAATATGCAGATAATCCAAGCCTTTATCGGCCAGTTGGTCCACAAGGAAGAGCGTATCCGAAAAACGGATACCAGGGTTTTCGTACTCCTCTGGTGAAAAGCGGTAACCGACGATAAAGTTCTCGGCGCCCGATTCATCCACCGTTGCCGTCACTTCATCAACCAACTTGTCGATGAAACGGAACCGTTTTTCCAGGGTGCCGCCCCATTCGTCGTCCCTGCGGTTCGAGTGCGGCGAGAAGAATTGCTGCAACAAATAAGTGTTGGCACCGTGCAGTTCCACACCGTCAAACCCGGCTTCAATCGCGCGGCGAGTCGCGGCTTTGAAGTTTTCAATCAGATCCAATATCTCGTCTTCGGCCAATGCTCTCGGCGTTTCAGCATTCGGTCTTTCGGCAGCAACCGCACTCGGTGCAACCGGCTGAACGCCCCGCAGAACGCTTGAATCGGTCATGCGTCCGCCATGGAAAATCTGCAGGATGGCTTTGGTTCCGTTTTTCTTGATGGCCGCAGCCAATTTGCTCAAACCCGGAATGAACACATCGGAAGCGACGCTCAATTCGCCTTCCCAGCCTTTGCCGTCGTTCTGAACATTAGCCGCGCCTGTGATGACCGCGCCGATTTCACCGGAACGCAGCGCGTAGTAATTGATTTCGTCGGATGTCACGACCCCGTCATAGAAACTCATTTTCGTCGTCATCGGTGCCATCATGATGCGGTTCTTCAGTTCCAGGCCGCGTTTGAAAGTCAGTTTGCTGTTCATTGTTGACATATTGTTCTCTCCTTTTTGATCGCTTTATTTCATTCTATCGAGCCTGCCGGAAATTCCCAAACAAAACGCTCGGAACCTCAAATTGCATGCGCATGCATGTATTTTATTACAAGGAATCCTTTTTTGCAAGTGTTGCACTGATTCGTCACGCAAAAAAGACAGCGGAAACGGAAATCATGCCCGCCTCCGCTGTTTTCATCATATTTTACATTTCCTTAGTCCTCCCTTAGTTGAATCGGCTAAACAAAGCGGAACAAAATTATAGTTCTAATAGGTTATAAATAAAATAATGCGGCAATGATGGAAATTGCAACAGCATAGTAGTGATACCATTTCTGCTTCATTTTATGAAGCAGAAATGCACTTGTTGCAGCAGCCAAAAACAGGACCAACCCCACTACAATGGGACTTTCGTACAATTGCACACCAATTCCGATCATAAAAGTGGCAAGTGAGGCAGTCAGCACGCTGGCTTTAAGCCAATCGTATATCGTCGTACGGTATGCGATCAAACACAGGCCAAGCATAATAATCCCATATCCAACGCGCAATGGTGAAACAAATCCATAGGAACCATCCTGATTTGCAAAGGATTCAAAAACCATGAAGATCAGGAAATAAAGCATAAAGGCAACTGCCAAAGTAAGCAAGCTAGCTATTGTAACAATCATCCCTTCCTTAATAATGCCAGACTTTTTGCTCATATGTCATCCAGCTCCTATCCTTGAGTTTCATCCAGAATAGACAGAATATCCTTGACGAATGCCATCGTCTTTTTTTCAATCTGCTTCTTGAGTTCGTCTGGATGGTCAAAATCCGGCTTCTCAACCAGAATTGATTCAATAATGGAATCGACTCCCGGAATAACCTGTGACAATTTATATTTACCGATGTTCTCACTACTCATCGATGCGATATACTCAGCCTGAATTTTTCTGTTATTCCCAGCCAACCATACTTCGAACACGCCTTTTTCGTGCAAATAAACTACGGCAATCTTCAGCTTCTTATTTTTCAAATCAGCAGGTGTGAAAGCAAAGTACGTCATATCCATGTAGCCAAAATACAAACTACCAACAGTGTAATCCGGGTACCTTCTTTCCAGATAGGAGCGAAGTTCTGACATAAATGTCAGGATCCCTTTGTAGGCTTTCTGAATCCGCCCTTTGCTTAGCTGCGCAGCATATTCCTTTATATATTCATTTATTGAGTCCAAAAACTCCACCTCATTCCCTGATTAAGTATCCCGCAAATTGACAGAGCCAACTACGCCCTTTTTGTAACCGCTATTTCCCAACCTCATTATAACGCGAATACCGCGTAGATACCCTACGCAAGACAATGCAAATGGCAAATAAAGAAGACGCCCTGACTAAGGACGTCTTTACACAGTTGATGTTCGGGCAACGATGCGTCAGTGCGGGAAAGCAATTTCAGCGAGTGTCCATAAAATGATCACAAGTCCGACCGGAATAGACAACAACGTCAGCAAGGCTCTGTCCTTGTATTTGATAATGGCTATCAGCCCCATGATGAAGCCGACCAGTCCCATCAACGCAAGAGCAGGTGTCGGCAGAGGCAATCTGATTGCAGCACCAAGCCCGACCATTTTGATGGCCATCAGCACGATGAATGCTAAAGTCAAACCCGCTGCCCATTTCCCGGTTGTCGTTTTGGACCAAAACTGCATTTTCATGATTATTTCCTCCTTATTCTTCTGAAAGATAGAATGCTGCATCTGGCAGGTTTTCTTCGTTTCCATCAGCGCCTTGGCTACCACTAGTGTCATGATGCTGTCGTCCGTCATCCGGCACGCTTCCGTGAACCGTTCAAAATGCTTGTCCCTGTGATTATGCCACTCGAAACGGGAGCCGATAATGTCCCCGATGATTGCGCCCAACATACGAAATCACCCCTTTTTGAAATCACGCCAGAATCCTCAAAAGTTTCAGCTTAGCTCAGACTAATCTTTAAGTCCTTGAAAAATTCTCCGTGCCCTTTTCAACCCGAAGCGCGTTGGCGCCTTCGAGTTGTCATTCAAACAATACAGCCGCCGAGCCATCCAGCTTGATGCGGTAGTGTTCACCGCTGTATTGGAGAATGTACATCCAATCGCCCAAGATATGGTCCAGTTGCCAGATCGTGATGTCGTTCACCCTTTCGGTTCCCGAACCGTCCAAATTGACGCGGTACAGGCCTTTTTCCAGTCTGCCTTCCTCTTTTCCCAGCTGATAATACAGGTAGCCGCCATCCAATTGCGCCGTCACCACATCATCTACAACCAAAATTTCCGTTGATTCAATATCAGCATCTTTCATTTGATTCAGCGCCAAAGTGAATAGGCTCTCGTCTTTTGTTTCGGTCAACATGATGTAATAGATGCTCTCTTCATTCAAGTAGTAATCCTCATAATCCGACAGCAGCTGCTGATTCATGCTGCCGTCCGTCTTGATGCGTGATAAGGACTGTTTGTCCTCGGCATAATAGACCCAATCACCGACAATGGTAGGAACTACACCTTCTGTCTGAAGTTGAGTTTGCGTTGCACCATCCAAATCGCTTCGGAACAGCCCCTCGAGGGTAGTGTAATAGATCGCATCGTCTGCAAGCGCGCAGGAATATACCGTCTCGGAGATAACCAAGCTTTTTTCGGTTCCGTCCGCCTTCATCCGGTAAAGATGACTATTGTCGGCTCTATCCGAATAGTAGACCCAGTCTTCCGTTACCGATAGATAGCTGACAGGAGTATCCGTCAGTTCGACGCGGCCGCTCCAATCCCGGTTCCTTCTGATCAGACTGCCTACCGGAGAACCCGGGGACATTTCACCGGCGCCGGGGTCGATATAAAAGATATACTCTTGGGTTTCCGCAACCCAGCCGTTGTTCAGAACTCCGTTTTCAAGCACACCCGCCTCTTCCATCGTCAATGTTTCCTTCACCTTGAAGTCAGAAGTGATCCCGAGTGCAGACAAAACAAACATGACAGCTACTACTACGAGGATTGCCAAACCGATGATCGTACCCCACTTGAACAGTTTATTTCTGGAAAAAATGCTGGTTTTCATTAGGTTCCCTCCATTCGGCTATTCCATCAGAGTTAAAAATCATCCGTCGCAAAGTAACCCCTTTCATTATCTGACTTCATTTTACCACTTTCCGAATCAAAAAAACTCTCCTAAATAGTTCTTGGAGAGTTAGGGGAGTTCGATCTTTTTCTAAAAAGTTGCTGGTGGAAATAGCTTGGATTCAGAACAAATTAATCCAACTTGCTCAGTTCATCCACAAAAGCCCGCTTTTTCTTATAGAGGACGAGCAATTCGTTCACCAATTCTGCGGCATTGTCTTTGCCGATGATGTTTTTGTATCGTCTGATGAGACCGCAGACATCTTGGTAGGCACTCCTTTTTGAGGATGAATGGGCAGCGGATCTTATGTGATTCGAATAGAGCACATCCACTTCATCCGCATAATTGTCTTTCAAAAGCTCTGCATACCTTACGATGTAATGAGGATTCTCCCTGACGTACGCCATGATTTCCTCCGTGTCTTCTTCCTGTTCAATGAGATTTACATACATTTTCTTCGCTTGCCAACGGTTATCCTTTTTCAATTTTGTCTTCAACTCATCATAAAATTCTTTTTCGTCCCCAGTGTTCAGATCCTTGAGTTCCTGATAGTATTCAAACTGGCCGTCAAAGAGCAGTTCCTTAGCTAAACGCGCCTGTTCAGCCTTTAAGGATAATTTTTTGTAGGCATCATAGCGGATTTCTTTCCATTTTGGCTTTCTGCCCGCATAGTAATCATCTTGTTTTTCCCCATCCATTGCCAATTTTATGACTTTTTCGAAGTTGTTTTCCTTTTTGGCTCTCTCGATCAACATTTCCCGGAAGGATGCGTGTGTGCTGTTCTCCTCCTCGAATTGTAACGCCTCAGCATCCGTTCCATAGAGGACAATCAACCTGTGCAGGATTTGCAGCAAGGGCGCTGCATAATAGGTGCTGAAGCCATCAGTTTCAGATTTGTCCAGATAGGCCATTACCCTCGCTCTGAGCAGTACTCGCAACGCTTCTGTATCCGCGACTTCCGCGCACACTCTGAGAATATCGATTGTGTATTCTTGCCAATCATCATAGGCGTGGTCATTGCTGTCTTCCAGCAGTCTATTGAACAACTTTCGCTTTAAGGAACTGTCGGAAAATTTTTCCACGAGGACAAGATCTTCCATCAACTCAATGCAGTCCAAAGCCAAACCACCGATTTCTCCATCGGAATCGTCAGCGTATTGGAAAGCTTCCATTGCCTCATGCAGGACCAGGATAATGATTTCCAAGGCCAGTAAGCGATCCGCTGTATGCCTGGCTTTTTCCAAAATACCGACCATCTCTTCCACATAATCGCTGATTTCTCCGTAGGCTATAAACCCACCTCTGCCGGCATACTTATTCACGATACGTCGGATAAGCTTGGCAACCTGTTTAATTTCCTGTTCTTTGTTCCCATCAGAGTATCTTAGAATCAGACTCTCTTCCAAAGTGTCGTTTTTAGGGACGATTTCCATTATGATCCTGATCAGTTCCTCTTTAGGCAGTTTATTCAGAACCTCTTTGATTCCCGGTTGCTCAGTCTGCGCTTCCTTAATGTCCCATTTGACGTCCCCGTCGTTGATGATTTCGGCGAGCTGAAAAAACACCGCTGCTTCGTGTTTGCAGATGGGACCTAGGTCATAAGGACAATCGCATTCGGCATGGATGAGCTCTCCCGAGTCATCAAGCTCCACTGAAACCTCGTACGTTTCTCTTCCTTCCACCCGAAAAATGTAGGTATCGCCTTTGCGGACATACTCCTCATCCACTTGGCCGCCCACATAGTAATCATAGCCTCTACCCAAGATGGTATCATTGATGTATTTTTGGAAGTTGCTGATATTCATAGTATCTCCCTCCTCTTTCTGCCAAAAAGATTATGCTTCTGCACATTTAGAGGTACAAAATATGCAGAAGCACTTGGATTCTACTCATTTTTCAGAAAGTTACAACCTTGTCCGCCCACTCGACCATCTGGACGCAATCGATCATGGTACTGATCGGGCAAACTTCCGAGCCTTCCATGTTGCGTGACTTCAGGCATGTGCCGCAAGCCAATATCTCGCCATCCAGCTCGTCAAAAGCTTGCACTTGCGCGGCCACATCGTATTTTTCGTGGGTCATGTTTTCGATTTCGACGGCTTCGCCCATCAGGAATACTTTCACTTCATGTCCGGTCTTCTTCGCGGTCACGGCGAACCTCATGGCGTTCCAAGATTTTTCGTATTCCTTTGTTTCGATGATGATTCCTAATTTCATTGCAATTCCTCCAACTTTTATTTTTCCTTATTTTTTGACTTAGCGAATTTCCTCGCGTTCTTGATGCCTCCGAAGTCGGAAAACATGGTGCTGATCTTCTCTTTTTCGATCTGTTTGGAATTCATGCCCTCATACTTGGCTTCCTTCTTGAGCTTTAGGTAGCTCTGCAGCCGTTCTTCGGTCAGGGTGCCATCCTTTATGGCCTTCCTGACCATGCAGCCTGGCTCGTTTTCGTGCTTGCAATCCTTGAATTTGCATTGTGCTGCCAATTCATCGATGTCGACAAACGTCCTCGCCAAGTTTGCGCTCTCCAAACCGAGTTCGCGCATGCCCGGCGTATCGATGATGCAGCCGCCTGTCGGAATGAGGAACAGTTCCCGGTTTGTGGTGGCGTGCCGGCCTTTGTCGTCTCTTCTGATTTCCCGCGTTTCGTTGAGGTCTTCCCCAAGTATCCGGTTTATCAAGGTTGACTTTCCGACACCGGATGAGCCGATGAAGACAACGGTCTGGCCCAGGGTGATGTATTTCAGGACGGCCGTGTATCCGTCCTCGCTCAGGCTCGACGTGACCAGCACATCGACCCCGAAAGCGATCGTCTCGATTTCACGCAACTTTTCCGGGATATCCGCGCACAGATCCGCTTTCGTCAGCACAATCACCGGAGTTGCCCCGCTGTCCCATGCGATCGCAAGGTAGCGTTCGAGCCTCCGCAGATTGAAATCATTGTTGAGCGACATACAAATGAAGACAATATCGATGTTCGCCGCCACAACCTGGACGTCATGCGCTTTTCCGGCTGCTTTCCGGATAAAGACGCTTTTCCTCGTCAGTGTTTGGTGGATGATGGCATGGCCCTGGCTCCCCTCGTTCCGGTCGATCATCACAAAATCGCCGACTGCCGGATAGTCCGACATATCGACTGCAGCATGGCGCATTTTCCCGGATATTTCCGCCAACAGCTCCGATTCAGCGGTCGCAACACGGTACAATTCCTTATACTGCGCGATGACTCTTGCCGGATGCAAGTCCGGATAAAGGGTCGCCTCCTGCGCGAACCTGGCCGTGAATCCCAGATTCGTTAATTTGTCAGGCATTTCATTCACTTCCTTTCGAATAAAACCGCTCTATCATTCCAGAACCATTAACCACAATTTTTCCGACTCAATCACGAGTTCCGCTACCAATTTTATGAAAGGTCCGTAATCCATGGTCGTGTGGGCGTGATCAAGCACCTTATAATAGTCAGCACGGTTTTCGTTTTTGATGATGATTGGTGGATAGCCGGATTTCATAAGTTCAAAGTTCAACAACAACCGTGATGTCCTACCGTTTCCGTCAATGAACGGGTGAATTTTCACGAATTCGCCATGCAGTAAAGTCGCCCGCACAACGGGGTGATACCCAAGCCAGTCGATCTGATATTCGGCAATCAATTTTTGCATATATTCGCTTATTTGATAATGTTTCGGCGGAATATGCTTTGCACCACTGATTACCACATTCTCGCTCCGATATTTCCCCGCATTTTGATTATCAATTTGCTTCAGAACCAGCGCATGGATGTTCTTGATGTTCCATTCGGAGAGCGGTTCTTTTTCAGAAACAAGTTGTTCGATGAAAAGAATGGCGTCGCGGTGATTGATGATTTCCAGATGTTCGACCAGGCTTTTTCCGCCTATCGTTATCCCTTCGAGAACGACTTTCGTTTCTGACATGGTCAGTGTGTTCCCTTCAATCGCATTGCTATTGTACGTCCACTCAACAATCAGTTTTTCATGGAGGGAATCCGCCAATCCCTTTGAAAACGGTCTGTGTCTATTGATGGTATCCATCGCCGTATCGATTTGACTGAAATCGTATCCCAAGCCGAGATACTTTTTTTGTTCGCTTTGCCTTGCATCCACAGGTTTGTGCGCATCAACAGGGATCGCCCAGTTACGACCGATTTTGACTGCCCCTTCAATCCGACCTTCTTGGCAAAGTCCCCGAATCCTGCGTTCGCTTATGTCCCAATTGTTGCTTGCTTCTTTTGTGCTGATGTATGCCATATTCACTCACCTCAATTCCATTTTATGCTTCCTAGTGTTGAAAAGCAATATCATTCCGATATCGGAATGATAGGTAATGAACAGTTGGTGGAATTCCAGCTCAACAAAGTAAAAAGCGAAAAATGGTTTAACCCATCTCTCGCTTGATTCGGTTATCAGTTACTGAATGTGATCTCTGCGCTTCCGCGGCCAAGGGCTTGCACAAGCCCGGCTGTATTTTTAATCTGTCCGATCGGAGTGTAGCTGTAGGAGGTCGAAAAATCTTTGTAGAAAATCACCAGACAGTCGGAACCGTACAACATCACATCCCCGGCTTTGATGCTGCCGACTCGTTGGGAGTCCGTTGGCAAAGCCTCCGAAAGATAATGAAATTTTTCATTCCCATTCAGTTCATCCATTTTTAGAGTCATCGGCAACTTTTGGGTCAATGCCTGCGTGGTCGCATTGTCATTCAGCGACACAGTATAGCGGGTGTTTCCGACTTGAATCATCATCCTTGGCATGGAGTCATCCCTTTCTTGTGGACTGGATTCGGTGAGCGTTTGGTCTGTTTCTGCTACAAGTCCGGCGTCTCCCTTTTCAGACAGCGAGGAAGCATCTGCTCTTTCTGAAGAGGACGGGAATGAAGCCTCTTCAGACGATGGCCTATTGGTGCAGCCAACCAGCAAAACCGCACAAAATGCGAATAAAAAAATAAACTCAACTTGTTTAGGATTTTTCATCTGAACCGCATCTTTTTTACAGATTCCCCGTAAAGAACGACTCCAGTTTATCGAACGGAATCAGATCCGTTCTGTCGTACAGATCCACGTGACCAGCACCGGCAATTTCAAACAGTTCCTTCGGTTCGGCCGCCATTTTGTAGGCATCCTCGCTGAAATATCTCGAATGCGCATGCTCACCGATGATGAACAGGATCGGTCTAGGAGAAATCGTCTGGATGTAGTTCATCAACGGGAAGTTCATGAAATCCATGGCGCTCGTCTTCGTGAACGCGCCGATCGAATTCGGGTGGAATCCGCGTTTCATCGCATAATAGCCGAAGAATTCACTGCTGATCGGATCCATTCCTTCAGGGATAGAATCCACAGGCTCGCTTGGGAAAGTAGGCGTCAATTCCGGTTCATTGCCCTGGAAATCTTTCCAACGTTGCTCACCCAGTTGGTCAAAAAGCTGTGTGCGTTGCTCATCCGTCATGCTGTCTGCCCAACCGTAGCGCATCACCCGGCTCATATCGTACATGCTCACTGTCGCAACTGCTTTGATCCGCGTGTCGACCTGCGCCGCTGTCACTGCAAACCCGCCGCTGCCGCAGATGCCAATCACACCGATTTTGTCCCTTTCCACAAATGGACGCGTGCCGATGTAATCGACGGCAGCGCTGAAGTCTTCGGCAAAGATGTCCGGAGACGATACGTGTCTTGGCGCGCCGCTGCTTTCACCGTTATATGATTCATCGAATGCGATCGCAACAAATCCGCGTTCCGCCATATTCTGCGCATAAATCCCTGCACCTTGCTCCTTGACGCCGCCATAAGGGGTGCCGACGATAAGTGCAGGATATTTTTGGGATGTGTCGATGTCCTTAGATAAGTATAAATCCGCTGCAACGGTTATGCCGTAGCGGTTTTTAAAAGTGACTTGCTCAACCGTTACCTTGTCGCTGAGTATAAAAGTTCTGTAAGTATGCTCTGTCATATCATTTCCTCCAAATTATTCATGATTATGGTCGTTTAATCTCTAAGCAGTGCGCTTAAGTTGATTCTACGACTTAACCTTAACGTGAAGTCAAATGTTTTTTCAAAAATAATTTGGATGTGCGGGAAATGGCACAACAAAACATGGCTCATTGAGACTATTCCTCCATAAAATAATCAACCAGCTTTTTGTATTCATCCTGCGCTGAGTAGCACGTATCCATCAAATACCCTTTTGCAGTTTCGAATTGCTTCAGGCCGCGGTAATAAAACAGTTTGTGACGTTCATCGATGACAAAAGGCACAATTCCCCAGCGCAAACATTCCTTGAACAGAATGATCCGTCCAACTCTGCCATTGCCGTCCTGAAATGGATGGATCGATTCGAACTGATGATGAAATGCAATGATGTCCTCGAATTGTACGGTTTCCAGAGAGGCATAATCTGCCAGCAACTTGGCCATCTCACCCTTCACTTTTGATAGGGAGACGGTTCGGTTGTCGCCGACCATATTCGGTTTTGCTTTATAATCCCCAACTTTGAACCATTCCTTTCTGCTGTCGGAAGTGTTCGATTTGAGCAAGCGATGGAAGGCTTTGATCATATTCTCCGTCAATTCCTGATCCGCCACGTCAATCATATAATCAAAGCATTGGAAATGGTTGATTGTTTCGATGATGTCATCGACAGGAGTAGCTTCTTCCTTCGGCATTGCAATTGTATTCGTTTCGTAAATATAGCGCGTCTGCTCTTCCGATAGGATGCTTCCTTCTATCCGATTTGAGTTATAGGCAAGTTTGATTTGGGTCTGATGATACAGTCCGCCCTTCAACTTCATTTCTTTTTCTTCCCTCAAAAGCTTCAGCAATGGCCGTTCCGACCGCTGTTCCATCGCCATGATATCTCCCGGCTGGCAATGCAGAAATTTGCAGATGTCCTCGATGACTTTTAAGGAAACCGGCTCATTCTTGGTCAGCTTTGCCATCGTTGCCGAGGAAATCCCTATCCCCTTTTGTAATTCAGTTCTTAGGATGTCTCGCTCCTCAAGGAGTTTAAATAATTTAGTATACTGGATCGCCATACAATCACCTCATCCTGATTATATCACTAAACCTTTAGTTATATAAAGTTAAGAAATAAAATCTTTACTATCGCGAATGCACTACAAACAAAAAACTCCTAGAAAACTGTTATTTTTAGGAGTTTAGTTTCTATTCATTTTGTTGCAATTACTTTTTCAAATAGGTTTCCATTTACCCCAGAACTGGTATTAGAAAGTTGAATCATTTGGAGCTCACTTGTTTTTTTTGGTTATCCTGTCAGCGGCTAATTTCCCTGTAATGATACAAGTGGGTGTTCCGGCTGGATTGTATGCCCATTGCCCTACTTGATAAATGTTCGGAATAGGCGTAAGTACTGATTTGTTGACTTGCTGCATTTTATAAATAACCGGGATCGGGGCTTCAAAAGACCAGCCCACGATTGCCCCACCCGTGCTCCCGACTCGGTTTTCAACACTTAAAGGTGTAAAGGAAAATTGTTTCTCCACTTTATCTTTTAACTCAGGGCATAAACTTTCAGAAAGCACACTGATTATTTTATTTTCAATTTCCCTTCTGAACGCCTCATACCAGCCGGATTCTTCGACTTTATAGAATAATTCTGCCTCCATAAGCAGACTGACTATCAAACCCGTTTTACCTTCCGGGGCCAAGTCAGAATCTCTCATAGCCGGGATGGCTATTTCATAAGTGTTGTATTCCAGGAAACGATCCAGCCAGGAAAGAACTTCTTCTTTATCCGTCTCTCCCCATTTTTCCAGCATTCCCTTGAGCTCACTTTTATTGATGTTACCCAAACCTTTTCTGGATGGTGTGTAAAACAGATGCCCATTGAAGGACTCCTTAAAATAGGACACCGGCAAATCGACTTCCAAATAGAGCGAGAAGACAGATTCGCTAGGCCTGCCTTTTGCCATCAATGCCTTTGTTGTTTCAAACTTTTCCCTTATTTTTGGGGCCAGGTTACCCGGATCAGTAATATTGTAAAAAGTTTTTAGGTCTGCAGCCCAAACAAGGTCTTCATAATAGTATTCGTTGTTGTTTTCATCGACAATTACCTGTTGGTCGGCATGGATTTTTTTTACAACCGTATTCGGGAGTATGTCACCATTGAATGCTTGTATTTTTTCCACCAATGCTTCGGCAAGCTTGCCTGTACCCCCTTTTGGGTACACATAGCTGCTGTACAACGTGAAATAACTCAATGCAAAAAATGTTGGTGTGCCTTTGAAAAAATGTTGTGAAATGATATCGATAAGGGACGGATCTTTAATAAGCTCCTTGAGATCCTCCTCGCAGGGTTTGGAAAGCCTTTCAATCCTGCTCATTGCGAACATAAACTTCGGCAACCATGGCAAAAGTTCTTTTAAAAAATACGCTTTATCCCGCTTGATATCTTTAAATAATGGATTATCGATGCCATAGATGATATCGATCAGCTTCATTATTCTGATCATGACTTCTATGAATTTATCGATATCCTCTACGCTATCGGGATAGAGGCTCACCAACAAATCTCTGTATTCGCCAACAGAATTTGGGCCTTCGATGCCGATGATTTTATCCTCAACGCCCAGGGAAACCTTGCTTGAGACAACCTCAATATCAAGATTCAAGTCTTTCAGCATCGCCAAAACGACTCCTAAAATGGCTCTGGCTCCAGCATCAAAAACGAAACCATCCCTTTCAAATGAGTTTACTAATCCACCAAATTCGGCATTTTTTTCTATAAGCAAAATTTTCTTGCCTGCTTGAGAAAGAAACACCGCAGACGTAAGCCCGGCAAGTCCTCCACCTACAATTATGGCCTCATATCTTTTTTGTTCCGCATTGTTCATTCAAATTCCCCATTTTCAAACTTATTTCCCACAGAACTCTTGCATTTTCAACATCCAGAGCTGGTGGAGCAGGTTCTTCAAGCGTTGTCAGATTGAAAAATTCACCACTGCATGTTTCCAGATCTTCAGAAACCCCTAAATAGTATATCGCTTCTGCTGCAACCGAAACAGGGTTTAACGTTTTGTCTAATACATTCCTCTTGAACCACTTGTATAATGGACCATTATCCTGTCCTGTGGCTGTTTTTACAGCTCCGGGATGCATCGCATTGATGGTTACACCCGATCCTCGGAAATACTCGTCAAATCTTATCATCGCTAAGAGTTCAGCGAGTTTGGCCGTACCGTAGCTTTTCAAACCGGAATAACGCCTTTTTGACCAATCCAGATCGTCAAAACGCATCCCCCAAGCCGCAAAGCGGTGTCCTTCTGAGTTTACCAATATGATGCGACATTTCCCCTGGGATTTTAGTTTCTCTTTTAAGATGTAGTTCATGATGAAAGAAGAAAGGTAGTTGACCATAAAGACTTTCTCGATTCCAGTTGAAGTGATTTGTCGCTTTGTAAGATAAATGCCAGCATTATGAATAATGATATCAATTGGTTTCTCAATTTCCAGCAAACTCTGAGCAGCTTGATGTGTATCATCCATGCTGCTGAAATCAGCTAAAATATAATCACACTTTACTTTGTACTCACTCTCAATTTCATGCTTCAAAGCTTCTGAGCGCTCTTTGTTTCGGTTGATGCAAATCAAATCAGCACCTTTTGAGGCGAACTTCTTAGCAACGGCATAGCCGATCCCGGAAGTAGCCCCAGTTATGACAACCAGCTTGTCCTTGCAATCATCCGAACAAATCAATGGGCTTTTGGAGTTGTTTTTTATCATGGCCCACACATTGGACAAACGATATTCTTTAAAATATTTCCCGAATTTTATCCCATTATTTTTCATGTTGTCACCCAAATTTTTTCTTCATGAATTTTCTGTATCTTTTACCGAATGACGGAATGTTATCAAATATATCTCCCCACAGATCATAATAATCTCGTTGCTCAATAATTCTGCCCTGCTCATTTATGGTTAATCTTGAAAGACCGTATAAGATGGAACTGGGATATTTCTTATAGCTGATCGTCATCTCCCATTCGATGAATATATCATCCCCCTGTTGCACAACTTTAACCAATTTCATATTCAAATCCTTTGAGCGTTCTGTCAGTCTATCCGTCATTTCCTTGAATTCCGCAATACCTCTGATCTCCTGTATTGTATCTTTAAAATAAATATTATCGTCATAATAAGGTAAGATGTGGGACCAATCAGGTTTTCCATTGGTATTATAGGTTTTTGACCAGAGTTCTTTTACAAGTTCCAGCGTGAGCCTGAACTCTCTTTCCGTCTTAAATTCTTCCATATACATCATCTCTTTCTGCATATTTTGAATTCTCTATTTACTGTTATTTTAGCATATTGTTGCCAACATCCCTAGTGACGAACTCTTCCCGATTTTGAGGGTCCGCAAAAGAAAAACCAGCTGAGAATACCGTTTTCGCGGTTTTCAGCTGATTTTCCTCTTTTTTGATTATTCTTGAAATGGGACCCGGATTACCCGAGGACTGTCTTTGTTTCTTATTTTTTGCTTATCTCGATAGAAGCAGGGCTGTTCAAGTCCGTGTTGATCAGGTCGAGGATTTCGTTCTTGATCTCCAGATAAGTACTATCTATGTTGACCCGGTGATTATTTGTTTTCAACGCCTGATACGTGTAATCCAAGTCATAAGTCTTAATGATTTTCCCTGGTTGCTTCGACATCACGATGAGACGGTTGCCCAGCGACATTGCTTCATCGACATCATGCGTGATCATAAGAACCGTATTTTTATTTTCTTGCCATAAATCACGGATCAATGTCTGCATATTCAGGCGCGTCAATGCATCCAATGCCCCTAACGGCTCATCCATCAGAATCATTTCCGGCCGATTGGCGAGAACACGTGCCAACGCCACACGTTGGCGCATGCCGCCGGAAAGTTCAAAAACGGCTTTATCTTTATCCTTCAGCATTCCGATTTGTTCAAGGAAATGATCGCTGATCCGATCAACTTCCTTTTTGTCCAACCCTCTGATGTTCGGACCGAAACCGACATTATCTTTTACATTCAGCCATGGATATAACGTTGGCGACTGGAAGACCACTCCCCGATGCCAGTCCGGCCCCTGAATCGGTTCGCCTTGAAAAATCGCTTCTCCGGTTGTCGGTTGTTGATAACCGGCAATGATTTTCAGCAGCGTGCTTTTTCCGCAACCGGAAGGCCCCAGCACACAGACAAAGTCTTGGGGAGCAATCGTCAGATCGATTTCTTCAAGAGCCAACATCTGGTCTTTGCCACTGCCGTAATCCATACTGACATTGCGGAGTTCGATTAACGGTGATTGTGTATTCATATCAAAACATCCTTATCTTTCCAAGTACATTTCGATGTACTTTGGATTGATGAAAGCATCGAATTCCTCTTGCGATGGAGATTCCGTGATTGATCCTTGCTCCAACAAGAAATCAGCTGTCGCTTTCATGACTTTCGAAAAATCGCCTGCAGTTTCGCTGGTACCCATGTACGCCTCAGAAATTTCTTCTTCCGGCGTCAGCCAAATCGATCCCTGCATCTGGCCCAACGCATTTTCCGCCGTTATTCCAAGCGGTACCGCAACAATTGCGGCTGCCTGTTCCGGATTTTCCCGGTAAAGATTGCCGCCTGCGATAAGCGCCGCAATGAAATCCGCCGTGAGCTCAGGATGCTGTTCCGTGAATCCTTTTCTTGCCAGCAGCACATTCGCCGTCTGGTGGCCCATCGCAGCAACCTGTTCAGAGGAAACCAACATGTCACCGTTTTCCAGCAGACTACCTAAAGAAGGCTGCCACGTATAGGCGGCATCGATGTCCCCTCGTTCCCATGCAGCAACGATGTCAACAGTCTGCATATCCAACAGTTGAACTTGGTCGGCGATACCGGCCTCGTTAAGAACCTGCAGCAAACTATAGTGCGAAGTGGAGGCAAACGTTGTTGCAATGCTCTTTCCGGCCAAATCTTCGACTTTTTCGATTCCGCTGTCTTTACGCACGGCCAAAGCTTCGATTTCACCCAGAATTTCATGCAGCCAAATCAGCTCTACATCCAGCCCTCTTGATAAGGCGATGATGCCGTTAGTGTTGCCCATCGATGCAAAATCGATGCTCCCTGATGCAAACGCTTGGTTCGCTTCCACACCTGAATCGAAAACCAGGAAGTTCGTTTCGATGCCTTTATCCGCAAAATATTCATCGAACAAGGCTTCTGTCTTGGCGATTTTTTCATCGTTCGGCACACGCAAATAACCGATATTGATTTCTTCCGGAAGGTCTGATGTTGTATCCCCGGATCCTCCACAGGCCGCTAATGTACTGGATGCCAAAAAAGTCAGCATCCATCCAAACAGTTTTCTTCTTTTCATATTAATCCTTCCCTTTCCAGAATATAAATTTATTTTCCAAATAGAGTAACCCGCTGTCCATCAGAATGCCCGTGATGCCCATTATGATGATGCCGACGAACATCACATCCGATTTCAGATACCGGGAGGCATCGATAACCATCCAACCGATTCCGGAAGTCGCCGCAGTCATTTCGGCAGCCACCAAAGTGGTGTAGGCAAACCCCATCGCGGTGCGCAATCCCGTGAAAATATCCGGCATACAAGCCGGAAGGACGATTTTGAGAAAGACATCCTTTTGGCTCGCACCCAAAGAACGGGAGCTCAGAATATAGTCCTGATTCACGCTGTTCACTGCCGCAACGCAGGCAATGTAGATTGGAGCAAACGCAGCCAGATAAAGCAACGTGACTTTTGAGGCATCATCGATGCCCATCCATAAAATCAACAACGCATAGTAGGCTAATGGCGGGATCGGCCGATAGAACTGCACAATCGAATCGATGACGGCCCGGAATTTCCCGAAATAACCACTCAGCAATCCAAGCGGAACCGCCGTCACAAAAGCGACGGCCACAGCCCAAAACAACCGCACAAAACTGTCACTCAAATGTTGCCATATACTGATGTTGTTGTATCCATTTCGGACAATGGCGATGAACGTTTCCCACACTTCCTGTGGCGACGGAAGAATCAAAGATGATACCTCACGTAGATTTGTAACCAAAAACCACACCAGAAAAATAGCGAACCATGTGACGAATGTTAATGTAACTTCGAAGCGATTTTTGTTTTTTTTCGCATTCATAAACATCCCCCCTTTATTCATTTATAATAAACTTTATTCCAGATAATAACAATCAAGCGAGCAGAAATAGTTTTCTCCTCGCTTGATCCTGACTATTAAATTAACAGACCGTTGCTGTCTTATTTGTATTAATTGAAGTTATATTCTGTCACGATTGGGTCGCGATTCAAAGTAACGTCATTGAAGTACTCGTATTCAGAAATACCCAGGAAGGAACCGTCTATGTTGTAGATGTTCTCAAAACCTAATTGTCCAAGCGCACGTACCATATTGTAGCTGCGTTGGCTGGAACGGCAGTGAACATAAACCGGCTGATCTTTAGGAATCTCATCCAACCTTCCGCGGAATTGACTCAATGGAATATTGACTGCGCCTTTGACATGACTCTTTTTGTGTTCATGTTCTTCGCGCGCATCGATGATCATCGCACCGCTCTCAACCAATTCACGCACTTTGGTTACCGGCACTTTTTTGAATTCGCCATTCAAAATATTCAACCCGACAAGAACGGCATGGTTCACGACATCCTTGGCTGTGGAGAAGTGCGGGGAGTAGGTCAATTCCAACTCTTTCAAGTCCTCAAGATTGGCGTTCAACATGATTGCCGTAGCGATGACATCGATCCGTTTATCGACATTTCCGCGTCCGACTGCTTGTGCCCCCAAAATTTTTCCTGATGGCACAGCAAAGATCAATTTGAAGAACAAGTTCTCCGCACCAGGCATGATGCTGACCTTATCTTTCGGGATGATGTAAGCAAAATCGTAGGCGATACCGCGTGCTTGGCATTGCTTCTCATTCAAGCCAGTGTTCGCAGAATTCAAACCGAACATTTTCACGCTCGAAGAACCGATGACGCCTGTGTTAAGATAAGTTCGGCCGTATACGTGATCAGCAGCGGCGCGTGCTTGACGTTGCGCGGGACCGGCAAGTGTCAGTTGCGTTTTTTGACCTGTAAAGAAGCAAGTCGTTTCGATTGCATCCCCAACGGCATAAATATGTGGATTACTTGTTTGATAGTGATGGTTCACTTTGATGGAACCAGCGACACCCAATTCCAGACCAGCCTGTTTCGCCAACGCATTTTCCGGCGACACTCCGATGGCCATCACGACGGCTTGCGCTTTGACGGTACGGCCGGAAGCCAATGTCACTTCGTCCGAACCAATCGCTTGGACGCTGTCTTTCAAAATCAGATCTACGCCATTTTTCATGATTTCGCGATTGATGATTTGGACCATATCATAATCCAATGGCGCCATGATTTGGTCTTGCGCTTCGATCAAGGAAACATTGTAGCCCGCCATTTTCAGGTTCTCAGCGACTTCAAGACCGATATAGCCGCCGCCCACGACCGCCACATCTTTGACTTCGTTAGCCTTGGTATAGGCCGTAAGAGCAGCTACATCCGGCACCGTCTTCATGACGAATACATGCTTGGAATCGATCCCTGCGATGGAACGCGGACGAACGGCATTCGCACCCGGCGCCAAGAACAAGACATCGTACGCCTCTTCATACGTTTCGCCTGTCTGCACATTCTTTACGGACACTGTTTTTTCTTCTTTGTTGATTGCCACGACTTCATTGTAGACACGTGCATCGATGTTGTATTGCTTATCGAATTCCGGAGGTGTCATCAACACCAGACTTTCCGATTTCTCGATATCCCCACTGATGTGGAACGGAATGCAACAGTTCGAGAAAGAAACGTACGGCCCTCTTTCGAACATCACGATCTCAGCTGATTCATCCAAACGTCTTACCCGTGCTGCGACTGAAGCGCCTCCAGCAACGCCTCCGACAATTAATACTTTTTTACCCATAGAAAAGGCCCCCTAATATTTTTTTATGTTTCATCCATGGTTCACGTTACCTGCCAAAATCCAGTATTGCTTATTTCTTTCCGATTATTTGTGAAAGAATACACTTTTTACAGAAAACGCTTTCCTATTGATGATACCGCCGATTACCATCGAAATCAAGAAAATATATCCTGAGAAAGAGAAACCGGGAATGGCTGCATACGTCATTTTATATATCCAGTCGTGCATCCTTTCACATTTTATTGCAAAAAAAAGACGATCCGTTCAATATACAAAACACAACATTTCTTACACTATTTATTATATAGTCATTTAGCGGAATTGTGAAATGAAGATAAGGAATACCAGTATTACGAAAATGAATAGATTCACAATGTTATAAAAGCACATTAACCTCCGCCGGAAACGGTCATACTTACCGTTTCCAACCGTTCAGTCCCGTGCAGTAATTGAATATTTTGGAATCGATTAGCTTGTGGCAAAAAACGTAGTCAAAACAGCATCAATATCCCTTTGCTTTTTACTCTGCTTCAAGTACGTAAGATAATAAGCTTGCTTCATGCTGAAATTTTTGAGTGTGATTATGGACAAGGAGCCTTCCTTTAATTCCTCTTCGACCGATAAACGGTACAAAAATCCGATACCGTCATTGTTTTTTATGTAACTCTTCATAAGTTGGATATTGCCGATGCGGCTGACTTTATGGAATGTATCCAGGGAATGATTCTCTTGATACAGATATTTTTCTACCGTATCACTTACCCCTGAACCTTGTTCACGCAACAACAAGTGTTGCTCACTGAGTTGGCCATAGTCCACAGTCTTTCCGCTCAAAGGATGTTCCGGTGCACAAATGAGCAGGATTTCATCTTCAAAAAACGGAAGCTTCTCAAAATCGTTACTTTTCACAGGACCGGATATAAGTGCGAAATCTATTTTTTTCTGATAAAGAAATGCGGACAACTGTTCCGTATTTTCCACCAAGAGGTGCAATCGGATATTTTGTTCCTTTCCGAACAAAGATGTATGATTGGGTAAATAGTACTCCCCAATTGTTCGGCTGACGCCGATAGTAAAGTCCGGCTGCTCCGAGTGAGTAGTCAACGTGCGCAATAAGTCATTGATCTGCCGATTGATCAAGATCAATCGGTCCCGCAGAAGTTCTCCTTTTCTCGTCAATTCCAGATTACGGTCCTGATATTGGAATAGTTTAATCCCCAGATCGTTCTCCAGATACTGGATATGTTTTGTAACGGTCGGCTGCGACAGGGAAAGAACTGCTGCCGCTTTCGTGTAGTTTAAATGATCAGCCAAAACCAAGAAGGTCTGGTAGCGATAATCGAGCATGAAGTCACCCTTTCGTTTCTTTTGCCGGCGCATGCCCACCTGCAAAAGGCTTGGTAGATATCTGATTTGGCATAGCGGCTATAGAAGTAATATAGCATTATTTGAATGCATTAACCAACCATCTGCTCCCAATGATGCAAGAGAGGATGCACGGCTATAATCAGATACTCAACAAATCAGATTTCCATTTTGAAATACCTTGGCATCAGCAGTATCTTCTCGCACAGTTCAAAAAAATAAACCCCAAAAGAGACAAATTCTCTTTTGGGGTTTATTGAACAGTCCTTCTTGTTTCAGTCGATTAAAATATTTCTATAGCTTGACTTAGCTGTTGATTTTCTTGCCTAGCGTATTTCCGATCCAACCGCCGATGACCATGACGATAAGGAAGATCCAACCGGACAGAGAAAAGTTCGCGATTGGTGTGTAAAGGGCGCCCACATTACAGCCGTTGGCCAATCGGGTTCCGATCCCCATCGCCAATCCGCCCATGGCGAAAAGCAACACTTCTTTGAAACTGATCTTCAATTCTGACATGAAAGTTTGGACAAACTTGCCTGCTGTCAAAAGGTAGATGATTGTACCAAGCAGTATCCCAAAGTTTTGTACGGATACAGGATTCTCGAAGAAAGGTTGGATGAAGCCGTCCGGTTTCATTTTGGCAAAGGATGCCAGGGACTCCGCAGAAACGCCAAACATCATCAGGAACTTACCGAACCAGAGACCGTAAGGTGTTGATGCGCCCCATCCGGAACGTGTGACACCCATAAGCAGGGTATACAGCAACGTGATGGCCACAGCGCCTTGCGTAAGTGTCCATGGTTTCACGAACATTCTGTCGTATGTGGCTTCGCTGAGCAGCGCGAAGTCCTTGGAATCGAAGGAAGCCTCTTCTTCCTGCATTTTTTCTGCTGAAACCCCAACGTAAGTATTTTCGTTCTTTCTCTTTTGCTCAAATTTGTAAGAAATGGCAATAACGATGAGCGCAAAAATCCCTGTCAGGACCACAGCACCCAAATAACCGCCCAAGCCGTCCCATTGGAAAAGATCCGGTAAAAAGACGCCTTGGCTGAAGTTCGCTCCGGTAGCCGAAGTGAACCAAGACTCCTTGACGATGCTTGCAGTATTTTGCAACGGGAAGCCCAAAAATACACCCATGCCGAAGAATATCAACGTGACAAAAGCTCTTGGCAGACCCGTGATGAGATCAGTCAGCACACCCGATGCACAACAGGATGAGAAGCTCATGCCGAATCCGAAAAGAAGACCTCCCAAAATCAGACCGAGGTTGATTGGATTGATCCAAAGTCCGAAAGTCGTCACATCACCCTTGAAAAGCAAAGCTGCGGTAACGACAGATGAGATGAAAAACATGAACATCAACGCTCGCATAAGTTTAGTCGATCCGGTCTTGTAAGCGCGGTTCACGCTGCCCGCAAAGCCTGTATAAGCTCTGGAAAGCGCATATCCGAGACCCGCTCCGATGACCAATCGGAAAAACAGCATATCCGATGCCAACTGAGTCTTGCCCAGCGCCAAAAGAAGTATGATAGCAATAAACCCTAAAATTGTTTCTCCCTTTTTCATAATTTCCTCCAAATGATAAATTTTTTGTTGATAAAGAGACTTATACCTTTAACAAATTTTCACCAGAATTCCGGTTGATGTGAATCACCGATTACCTGCAGAGAATTTTATCACAAGGTTCTGCTTTCTATTTTTAAAGTTAAATTCCTTTAAAAACAAGGAGTCTCCTTTTCAACAGAAATAGTATATCACTATTTGTAAGTTATTTTACGAATATTTTATTTTTTTTGTGAAATTAATCTCTTTCTAATGATGCCATCTGAGGAATGCAAATTATAATTTTTGATCATCTCAAGCCGTTAAATTGATTTCAGACCGCTTTTTGTCGCCCGCATCCACATAGTGGGAAATGATTTTTCCCATCCAAAGCGAGCGTTTCTCTCTGGAAACAAAAAAGTTCGATTCATGATTTAAGGCGACAAAAAAGGTTAGAGGCATAAGCCTCTAACCTTGTTGTGTTTATTTAGAATACTCCATGGATAACGCGCTCCAGCAAGTCGGAAATTTGTTCTTTCGTTGCTTTTGATAATTCCAGCGCATACCCGGATACACGAATGGTAGCCTGTGGATAATTCTCTGGATTTCTCAACATTTCTTCCAGTCCTTCTTTAGAAAATACGTTTACGTTTAAGTGATGTCCACCGTCTTTTCCAAAGTATCCGTCCAATAGCGTCGATAAGTTCTCTACTTGAACGTCACGATCTTTTCCTAATGCTTTAGGATGCACTGCCCATGTATAGGAAGAACCATCTTTAACATCTTCAAAATCGATCGTACTAACTGATTTCAATGCTGCCAGAGCACCCTTGTAAGGGCTGCTGTAACTTGGGTTAGCCCCTGGAGACAATGGAGTGAACGCCTCTCTGTAGCCTTTGTACTTCGCATCTTGTCCACTGAATAGAGCACCTGTTGCTTTTCCGTAAACGATATTTGAAGTAATTGTCAAAATAGAAGTTGTAATTTCAGCATTACGGTAAGTAGGTTGAGCTTTCAACTTGCCGACAAATTTCTTGATCAGCATGTCAGCAATTTCGTCTGCTGCTTTTTCGTTGTTACCGAATGTCGGGAACTGATCGCCTTCAACGACATAGTCAATCGGGAAGCCATCTTCGTCACGAACGACACGGACCTTAGAATACTTGACAGCACTCATTGAGTCAGTCGCCAATCCGATACCCGCAATACCCGTAGCCATCATTCTGTGGAGTTTTGTATCCAACAAACCAAATTGAACAGCTTCGTATGCATATTTATCGTGCATGTAGTGGATGATGTTCAATGCTCTGACATAAGTTGTCGCTACCCAATCCATAACAACATCGATTTTTTCCATCAAAGTGTCATAGTCCAAGTATTCATCTGTGATCGGTTCCAGTCCATCGATAACTTTACTTCTGTTTTTCTCATCGTAACCACCTGTAACGGCATACGTCAGGATTTTAGGAAGGGAAGCTCTTGCACCGAAGAATTGGATAGAACTACCCGTATCTCCTGCTGTCGGGCTTACGCAACAAGCGATCGAAACGTCATTACTTCCATAATAGTGACGCATAACGTCGTCATTCTCATATTGGATGGCACTTGTATCGATACTTACTTTTGCACAGAAATCCTTGAATCCTTTAGGCAGCTTCTCATTCCACATCAAAGTCATGTTAGGTTCTGGTGCGTTACCCATATTATAGAGTGTTTGCAAGAATCTGAATGTATTTTTTGTTACCAATGAATTGTTGTCATCAAGCATACCTGCAAATGTCAAGGTTGCCCAAGTTGGGTCTCCTGCAAACAAAGCTTCGTATTCTGGTGTTCTTAGTTGACGAACGATACGAACTTTCATTACCAAGTGGTCGATCAATTCTTGCGCTTCTTTTTCAGTCAAAGTGCCTTCTTGGAGATCACGCTCAATATAAATATCCAGGAATTCTGCAATACGTCCTAAACCTTGTGCAGCACCGTTATCTTCTTTAACCATAGCCAAGAATCCTAGGTAAACCCATTGCACTGCTTCTTGTGCAGTTGCTGCCGGTCTGCTGATATCGAAACCATAAATTTTGCCTAATTCAATCAATTTGCCTAAGGCACGATATTGCGTTGAAACTTCTTCGCGCAAACGAATGTCTTCTTCCGTATACGTTTTTGCTTGCAATGCGTTCCAATCGTTCAGTTTTTGTTTCTTCAAGTAATCCACACCATACAATGCGATACGTCTGAAGTCAGGAATGATTCGTCCACGACCGTAAGCATCCGGTAATCCCGTAACGATCTTGTTGCGTCTAGCAATACGAATGTCATCGTCGTAAGCATCAAAGACACCTTGGTTATGGGTTTTACGGTGTTCTGTATAAAACTCATCCAATTCAGGGTCAATTTCGTAACCGTAAGATTTTAATGCTGTTTCTGCCATACGGATACCACCATAAACGTTCAAGCCACGTTTCAATGGTTTTTCTGTCTGTAGACCAACGATTTTTTCTAAATCTTTGTTGATATAACCAGCCGGATGAGAAGTTATTGTACTGACAACAGAAGTGTCTGCATCCAAAACCCCACCGTTAGCGATTTCTTGTTTTTTAAGTTCTACAATCGCTTGCCATAACTCATTTGTCCCTTCTGTAGGACCTTCAAGGAAACTGTCATCGCCAACATATTCTGTGTAGTTGTCTTTGATGAATTCTTGGACGTCAATACCTTCTTGCCACTTAGAACCTTTAAAACCACGCCACGCATTATTCATAAACGAATTCCTCCATTATTTTAGAAGTTTGTTTTTATATTCACATTATACACTATAACGAACGATTTGATAACAGTTATACTTAAAAAAAATAAAAAAGGCAAAAAAGCCGTCAAATAGGGTTATTTCTGTTATATAACCAGTTGCGAATCTGTATTAATTGTTATATAACTGACGACCTTTCACGATTCTTGCGCTTGTTTTCTTGATATTCCCCTTGCATACGATAACAATTACACATTTCATTTTTTTTGCAGCGTTCACTCAAGATTTCCATAAGCAAGATTCTCTTTTTCAATAGCATTCGCTACGTAAAGCGCAAATCCGGAAACAATCAACTCAGAAAGCACAAATGCCGACCAGATGCCAGTCATCTGCCACATATTGCTGAATACAATCGCAAGCGGCACGATGACAACCAATCCTCTCAGGATGGAGATGATGAAGGCGGCGCGTGCCTTTTCAGTGGCGCTCAGGAACATTGCCGTGACGATATTTATCCCGACGAAGAAAAAGCCCAGGAAATAGATTTTTATCCCCTTATCAGCCAGCTGCACGATTGCAAGATCATTTTCATTGTTGAACAGGCTGATGAGTGTGTCTGCATACGCAAATGTACCTACGTAAATCAATAGTGCGATGGACATTGCCGTCAGCAAGGCATAACGTTTGACTTTTTTGACTAATTCCCACTTTTTCATTCCGTAGTATTTACTGATGAGGGGCTGTACACCTTGTCCCAATCCTGTGAAAATCGCGACCGCCACAAAGGCAAGGTTCGCGACAATGCCATACGCGGCGACCCCCCTATTCCCCTCGAGTCCTAAGATCAGCAGATTGAAAGTCGTCAGCACGACCGCGGAGGACACTTCCGCGATGAACGTTGCAGAGCCCAGATTAAGGATATCCATAACCGCCGGCCGAGTCATTTTATGCTTCAGAAAGGCTGGCCTTTGTTTCTTCGCTACGAAGTGTGCAGAGAGGATGGTCAAACTGATTATCGGCGAAAGACTCGTCGCGAAGGCCGCGCCGAACATGCCCATCCTGAACGGAAAGAGAAAAATATAATCCAGAAGCACATTCGAAAAACTACCGATCAACATCGCCACCATGGCTAGTTTCGGATTGTTGTCATTACGGACGAAAGAAAGCACGATGTTGTTCAGGATGAAAAATGGTGCGAACGTCAAAATCGTAGCCATATATACCTGGGTCAAAGGCAAAGTGACCGCGTCCGCCCCCAAAGCCAATGACAGCTTGCGTGACCCGAATAAGCCAAGTACAATCAGCAGCAGGCCTACCACAACGCCGAGTTTGAGCGCCCCCACAAAGACCCCTTCCGCTTCGTTATCTTTGTTTCGGGATTTCAAGATGCCGAAACGAGCGGCCCCACCGATACCGATCATCAAGCCGATACCGTGAATAAGGCTGTAAACCGGAATGGCGAAATTCAATGCCGCGATTCCGGTGGCACCCAGTGCTTTTGCGATATAGTACGTGTCGCCCAAAATGTAGAAGGATACACCGATCATCCCTAAAATATTCAGGCTGACGTACTTCGAAAAGTCCTTCAATAGTGATTTTTCCATGCTGCTGTCTCCTTCCAAAATAAAAAAGGTGTCCCGGAAACACTCCTTCAAAGACCTACGGAATGTTTCTGAACACCTTGAACTTCCTGCCCGGTGGCAAAAAGAGGGTTATCTATTTGATTGATATCATTTGATTATAATTTTTTGGAGAAAGATTGTCAATGCACTGCGGGGATCTGATATTCTGGATCTCTGCAGCCGCTCTATCCCATTTCTTCTGCTAAGCAATCACTTTGTTCCTTCCGGTCTTTTTAGCTTCATATAATTTTTTGTCTGAACAGTGAATCAGCGTCTCATAGTCAATCATTTCTTCGCCTGTTAAAGTATGAAGTCCAAAACTGGAAGTTAGCCTGATTTTTTCTCCATTATAGCTGAAAACTGTATCTTCTATGGCTTTTCTCATTCCATCAGCGATAGCCATTGCGATTTCTTTATCTGTATTTGTTAAACAGACCATGAACTCTTCACCACCAAATCTGGCAATCCAATCCGTATCTTGTCTTGTCTTTTTCCCAAGAATTCCCGCAACTTCTTTTAAGATATAATCCCCTGCCAAATGACCGTAGGTATCGTTGATTTTTTTGAAATGGTCAATATCTGCCATCAGGAGTGAGATCGGTTGATTTTCCAGATGAGATTTGACCATATCTACAGGTAGTCTTTCAATGATATATCTCTTGTTATAGATTTTTGTCAGCTCATCTGTGACTGCTGCTGCATTGGCCTGGTCCAGCAGTCTTTTGATTTCCATACTTTCAGTTAACTCTCTGTCACCTAGAATCATGCTTTTTGTAACGTTTTTTAGAAGTTCAACAATAACCACTTCATCTTCAATTTTTACCGGTATTGCTGTAACCATAATGATCTTATCAGGAGAAGTTTCTATTTTGATAAAGGTGTCATTTTCATTGTAGGCTCTCATAGAAATACAATTCTTGCATACCTCACCTTTCCCCCAAATGCCAAAACAGGCTTCCCGAACCGGCATGAGTTCTTCTTGATTTTTATTCTTAACAAATAAGACTGCCTTGTTAACAGGATCTACAATCCTTACCTGTTCATACATTTTATCAAACGTTATTAATTGACTTATGAGTGTCTGAAACCCCTTCAAATTTATTTCCAGCTTGATCACCTCTTGTTCAGATTTATCGTTACAGCAAAATGCACGCTATTTTCTCATTTTAAAATACATCCAAAAGCCATCACTTTAACCGCACGAAAAAAAACAAACCCCTGAGAATAACGTAAATACGCCATTCTCAAAGGGCTTATACATTTATTTGTTGCGCGTCAAAGCCACTACGCTCTCAACATGCAGCGTCTGCGGGAACAGATCCACTGGTTGGATGCTGCCTACGCTGTAGCCGCCTTCGTGGAACAGTTTCAGGTCGCGTGCCATTGTAGCTGGGTTGCAGCTTACGTAGACGATGCGCTCAGGAGCAATTTCCAATGCAGCTTCGATGAAGGCCGGTTCCAAGCCTTTGCGTGGCGGATCGACAACCAAGACATCGGCTTTGACGCCTTCAGCAGCCCATTTCGGCATCACTTCTTCGGCAGCGCCGATTTCGAAGGTAATGTTTTCGATATTGTTTGCTGCGGCATTCATTTCGGCCATTTTCACGGCATCCGGAACAACTTCCATCGCATAAACGTGTTTCGCTTTTTCAGCCAATGACAGGGAGATCGTTCCGATTCCGCAATAAGCATCGATGACGGTTTCTTCGCCGGTCAATTGTGCAGCTTCGATCGCCAATTTATAAAGTTTTTCGGTCTGGACCGGATTCACTTGATAGAATGAGCGCGAAGAGATGGCGAATGTGTGGCCCATCAATTTGTCGTGGTAGACATCTTCACCGTGCAATACAATCGTTTCGTCACCCAGAATGACATTATTTTGTTTCGGATTCACGTTTTGGACGATGCTGACCACTTCCGGTAAAGCTTCCAAAATAGCCGGAATGATTTTGCTTTGCGGGAACAGTTTCGCCGTACGCGTCACCAGGACAACCATCATTTCACCTGTGTAATAACCACGGCGGATCATGATGTGACGGATATTTCCGGTGTGTTTCTTCTCGTCGTATGCTTTCACGTTGAATTCTTGCAGAATGTCACGGACTTTTACGATGGCTTCGTCGATTTTTGGATCCTGGATCTGGAAGTTTTCCATCGGGATCAATTCATGTGTGTTGGTGCGGAAGAATCCGGTAACCAATTTACCGTCTTTTTGACGCACCGGGATCTGTGCTTTGTTGCGGTATCCCCATGGATTTTCCATTCCGATTGTAGGTTTGACTTCGACTTCAGGCATTTTGGCGATGCGTTTCATCACTTGTTCCACGTTGTTCTGTTTGAATGCCAATTGGGCAGAGTAGCGCAGATTCTGCAATGGCATCGTACCAACGCGTGTTCCTTTAACATCACGTGTCGGGATACGGTCAGGAGAACTGCTCAGTCTTTCCTCAATGCGGGCGAATCCAAAAGATTTGCCGACTTTCGTCACTTTGATGTTGGCCCGTTCGCCCGGTAGTCCATCCGCTACAAATAATGGATAACCCTCAACTTTTGCGACACCCATACCTTCTGACGTTAAGTCCTCAAATGTTACAGTCATCTTCTCATTTTTTATTACCGGTGCTACCGTGTATTGTTTTTTCATAGTTACTCCTCAGTTCATAATTTTTCATTCGGGTTCATTATACCAAAAAAGAAGGACACCCGATACAGCAACCCCATTTGTTTGGAAAAAATAAGTACATTCTCATAATATCGCCGGCTACGGCGCGTCTTATCGATAGGAAGTTTCGCCCGCGTTCAGTATAATAGAAGTGTATAGACCAGTTACTGAAAGAGCGTCTTATATCCCCTTGCTTTAGCTATGGGGATATAAGACGTGCACTCAGTTGTGTTATGTGGGAATTCGCTGTATAATCAATGTGTGGAAAATAAAAAATATAAATCAAATCATAACATCATTTATTATTGTACCTACCATGTTGTCTGGTGTCCAAAATATCGGCGAAAGGTCCTTGTCGGACCAGTAGCAGCACGCTTAAAGGAGCTCATTGTAGAAACGTGCACCGCTCTATCCGTCGAAATTCAGGAAATGGAGATCATGCCAGACCACGTTCACCTAATATTGGATATAGATCCACAATTCGGGGTTCACAAAGTAGTCAAACGCATCAAGGGAATGTCTTCCCGCGTGCTGAGACAGGAGTTTAAGGAACTGACGACGAAGCTACCCACGCTTTGGTCGAATAGCTATTTCGTTTCCACAGTGGGAGGGGCACCGCTTGAAATGATGAAGCAATACATCCAAAGCCAAAAGACCTCACAACGCCAGTAAATGCAAAGGGATTCTCAGGAAAGGAGGAACACGTATGGCTAAAAGCAAAACAGCTTCATTTGTCGTAGAGCTGGGACTTGTTACACATCAAAATGAACAAGCAGTGCTGGATAAGCGTTTCAAAATTGCTGAAAAACTGTATAACAAGGTCTTGTACCATGCGCAGACGCAGCTAACAGAGTTGTATAAGAACCATCGATACCAAGACGTGCTGGCAGAACGCCGCTTGTCCATCAAAGCAAACGACAAGAATCGTGTGACGGCGTGCAACAAGGAATTGCAAACGATCCAAAAGACCTTCGGTATGACGGAATACGCTTTGCATGCTTACATCGGACGGATGCGCGAGGCGTACAAGAAGCATATCGACAGCTTCACCGCACAAAAAATCGCTTCTGCGGTCTGGACAAGTGTGTCCTCCCTTCTGTATGGCAAAGGCAAAAAGGTACGTTTCAAAAAGTTCGGCCAGCTGGAATCATTGGAGGGCAAGTCGAACGCTACAGGCATGCGCTTCAAAGGCGACCGTTTGGAGTGGAACGGGCTGATTCTGCCCGTCACTATCCGTACCAACGACCTATTTGTTCAGGAATCCCTTTCCTTGCACCGGGTGAAATATTGCCGCATCGTACGCAAGGCGTTCAAGGGCGGTAATCAGTACTTCTTGCAACTGGTGCTGGAAGGTAACCCGCCAGTGAAACGCAACAATAATACGGGGATGCCCCGCCGACAACCCGCTCCGAATGCGGAAGTGGGCATCGACATCGGCACCTCTACGGTGGCGGTGGCAGGTGATGACGGCGTCATCTTGAAGGAATTATTTCCAGAAGGAGCGTCCTATGACCACGCGATTCATCTGTTGCAACGAAAACTGGACCGGAGTCGCCGCGCAACCAACCCCGCCAACTTTACTGTCGACGGTACCGTCAAGCAGGGTGTCAAGTTGACTTGGGTACGGAGCAAGAACTACATGAAAATAAGGTTTCGCTTGAAGGACCTCTACCGTCGTCGGGCGGTGGCATTAAAAGAAGCCCACAACAAAACCGCCAATGCCATCCTGGCACTGGGGAATCAGGTTTATGTGGAGGCCATGGATTTCCGCGCATTGATGAAGCGGGCCAAAGAGACCACTGTCAATAAGGACGGGCGATTCAATCGTAAGGGGCGCTATGGCAAGTCCATCGGTTATCATGCGCCGGCTATGTTGGTCGGCATCGTGAAGCAAAAAGCACCCCAAGAAGGGGGTGCGCTATACGAGGTGGATACCTTTAAATTCCGTGCCAGCCAGTATAACCACGTAAACGATACGTATATCAAAAAGACACGTGATGAACGTACGACCTTTGTTGCCGGGCAGCTTGTCCAACGGGATCTGTACAGTGCATTCCTCCTGAAAAACAGCCAACCGACACGCAACGAGACTGACCGCACAAAATGTAGCGCGACGTTTGCTACCTTCCTGGCGCACCACGACACCTGCATCCAGACGCTCTGCCAATCAACTGGACGCCAGTCCTGCAATTTCGGACTGCGAGATTTTCAATTAGCTTAACAAATGTAAAGAGCAACCAAAAGGTTCAGCTGTGAGCCTTCAACGCGAATGGTGCCATCGGGCGCCTTGTTGAGAAAGTCTAAGGGCTTTTGGGAATAGAACGGAAATAGAAAAACGACATCTCCACTTTTTTGGAAATATAGCCAGTACGGTCCGTGACGTCCCAACAGCCCTTGGAACCCCCTGGATTTATCCATGGGGAGCAGTCAGTGACGGGTACAGGAAGAAAGCGAGGATGACAAAATGAGCGGACAACGGATTGTTCCCTTTTTGACGTTACCGGGGACTGCAGAAGAAGCGATGCACTTTTATGTTTCCATTTTTCCGAATTCCAGCGTGACCTCCCTCACCAAAATCGATGAAGATGAGCGTGGGGAAGGCGGCCGTGTGGTCAATGCGCAGTTTGTGCTGAACGGACAGGACTTCATGGCGATGGACATGGAGGAGGATTTTATGCCGGATATGACTTGGGCCACCTCCCTCTATGTGGACTGCGAAGATGAAGCCAGCTTCGACAACTACTTTGACTCCTTATCAACGGATGGCGTCGTGATGATGGGCCCTGAAGCGGTCGGCGAATTACGCGCGGTAGCTTGGGTCACTGATCAATTCGGTGTTACTTGGCAATTAGTATGGAATTAAAAAGAATGGGCTGCTCCGTTGTTTTGGGGGCAGCCCATTCTTTCTGTTTTCAATCTTTAGTTCTTGCCATCGTAAGGCAACCGTTTGTCGTTCACCTCATCCGGGTGCAAGGTTTCAACTTCCTTCATGAAGCCTGTGCCGGCCCCTTCAAGAATGTTCCCATCGGCTTCTTCAATCGGATCAGCGTAATCGGAAGTATTGCCGATGATCTTGATGTGTTGCTGGTGGTTCGTGAACAAAGTCGGTGCATCGCCACCGTACTCGCCATCCAAGTTGATCATCAAGCGGGACCCGTCCATGGATTCTGCTTTCACAAAGTTGGTATGTGTGTAGAGGACGTTCGTATTTTCCAGATGTCTGCCGCCGTTCAACACTTGGGCCAACAGTTGCAGGATTTCGAAGATATTCGCTGTCTTCACGACAAACAGCGTGAACTTGCCGTCCCCCAAAACGATGTTCGGATCGATCGTTTCAAAACCGCCGACCGAATTGGTCAAGGCCACGAAGAACATGGAAGCCATACCGTCGTAAACGCCGCCTTCGTATTCGATGCGCATATGCATCGGTTTGAGCTGCGGGATTTTTTCAGCACCTTTCACCAGATAGGCAAGGTAGCCGAAAATGGTCTTCAGCTTTGCCGGAACGTCGTAGGTTAGATCCGTCAGATAGCCGCCTGCTGCGATGTTAATGAAATAAGTATCATTTGATTGACCGATATCCATCGGGATGGCATTGCCAGCCGCAATCACGCGGGCTGCATCCAATAGATTTGAGCGCGGAATCTTCAAAGCACGGGCATAGTCATTTGTGGTCCCCGCAGGTATGATGCCGACTGTCGGTCTATGGTCCAATCCGGCGATGCCGTTGATGACTTCGTTTACGGTACCGTCTCCGCCTGCCGCAACGATCAGATCGAAACCGGCCAAAGCGGACCGTTCGGCTTCTTTTGTTGCGGAAAGGGGTTCGGGTGTCGTGGCATAAGCACTGGCCTCATAGCCTGCTTCTTCCAATATTTGAAGGATGTCAATCATGCTTTTTTTCAGCATTTCTCTTCCGGAAGTAGGATTGTAAATTACTCTTGCTCTCATTCTTTTCCTCATCTTTCTGGGCTCATCTATTATATATATAAGTTGAATTGATGGTTTACATTTTGATGCATAAACGGTCAATCACTACATCCAGCATTTGATTGACACCTACAAGGAATACCTGAACATTTTTGCGGATTTCTGCGACTGACGAATAAAATACGTTAGCTATTACATCTGACTTCAACCATTTCCACAAGCCTTCGATTAGATTCAGGTTTGGACTATATGGTGGCAAAAAGACTAATGTCAGTCGCTTGTTTTCGCTTAAGAACGGTTGGATGAGCTTCGCATGATGAATCCTCGCATTATCCAAAATCATGGTGATTTTCCCGTCGGGATAATGCTCCAATATTTTTTGAAGGAAACGCAGAAAAGCTTCAGCATCATACTGTTCTTCCTCTACACAGAAGGTTTCACCGTTTTCATAATTCAATACGCCGATCAGTTTGACACCCTGATGTTTTCCATAAGTGGGGATAATTCTTTGTTGCCCTCTTAAAAACCAGGTACATTGAATGGCTTGATAATCACGAATCATGGTTTCGTCTTGAAACAGAAGGTAGTCAATCTCCTCATTCAGCAGTTTTTTTTAAGTATGGAAAGGTCTTTTCTCTGAATTCTTTCTGTTTTATTGGATCTGCCTTCGCCAACACGTAAGTAGGACGTGTGTAGCTTAGTCCTAATGCATGCAGAAGTTTGGATACACCCCGTTGCGTATAAGTTACGTTCCATTCCCGTTCAATGTAAGCAACGATGATTGCCAACGTCCAATTAAATTTTGCCGAAAAACCTACGTCAGTTGGAAGTTGTTCCACAATGACCTGAACTAACTCTGCTCGCTGTTGCGGTGTTAATTTATAAGAAGCACCATGTGCTTTTCCAGGTTTTAAGCCTTCTATTCCGTGCTCATTATAGGAATTCACATAATTATAGACGGTTTTTTCAGACCGACCAATGATTATGGCTATTTTCTCGGCAGAATAATCTTGCAAGAAAAGATACACGGCTTGATAGCGTTGGTACATTCGTTTGTCGTGCGTATTCTTCATCAACGTAAACAAAGTAGAAACAGCATCTTGGTGTATTGCATTCATTTTTCTCCGCTCCTTCGCGAGTCAGCTTCTTTAAGGTTATTATACTGCGAAGGTAATAGGAGGTGAAATAATTCAATTCAACTTATATAGGTCACAAGTCATCTTTTCTTTGTCAAACCGTTCAATTACTGATTATATCACCTAAATCATAATAATACTAATTCTTGAACTGGAAAAAGATAACTTTGTTGCGGTTTTTTTGAGAGTTAATTTATTCAGAAAAAAAGCCTATATTGTGTTTTGCGCAGAACCGGGAACTTTTCGCAGAAGATTAAGCAGATACAAAGGATCGATTTCCCGGTGTGGATGGTCTCATCGGGAATACTGGGCATTTTCTTGTTGATTTATCGGTGAACACTGTCTCGCCGGGAATTCGAAGCATATTTCTTGCCGATTTCCCGGCGAGCTCCATTTTGATTGGAGGTGAAAAAAAGCCAACCTCCGGAAGGAAGTTGGCTGGAATGCGTTCAACGCAGACGCGAATTGTCACATCCTATTAGTCGAACTCTGAATTGCAGGGGGTTCCACCTAACCGCAATTCATCGTATCCTATCGCAAACGCGTTCTGAAAAGCAGATACCGCTCCCGTTTCGCAAATAACGTAGTGAACAAAAGAGGTTCACTTCGTTATTTGCTCCAACGTCCGGGTATCTAAACGCTTTTCATCTCGCTCTATCTCAGTTGAGTTCTGATTCGCAGAGTTCTCCGCCTAAGTTGACAACCACACGCGGACAAAAAACGTCCGCTTTGTGTTTGTCCTCTTAGTGCTCGAACTCTACCCGCGAATCATCACATCCTATTAGTCGAACTCTGAATTGCAGGGGGTTCCGTCTAACGCTATTTAGGCCCATCCAGCCAAACCCGGGCTGGTTGTTCCTAAATCTCGTTAGTACTCGCCCCCTACCCGCAATTCATCGTATCCTATCTTTTTTCTAACTCCTGCGCGAGTAGTTGGTTGACCATGCCTGGGTTGGCTTGGCCTTTGGTTTGTTTCATGATTTGGCCTACCAGGAAGCCTTTGGCGCGGTCTTTTCCGGCTTTGAAGTCGTCAACGGATTGTTGGCTGTTGTCCAAAACGGCGTTGATGATCGGCAATAGTTGCGACGGATCGCTCATTTGGATCAGGCCTTCTGATTCGACGACTGCTTTTGCGTCGCCGCCTTTTGTTGCCAACAGGCGGAAGACTTTCTTGGCGATCTTCGTGCTGATGGTGCCGTCTTCGATCAATGTGATCATGCCGGCAAGGTTTGCTGGCGTCAGTTTCGTGTCGGCCAGTTCCACTTTTTCGCTGTTCAGGTAGGCTGATACTTCGCCCATCAACCAGTTGGAAGCCAATTTGGCATCCGCACCGGCAGCAAGGGTACCTTCAAAGAAGTCGGACATTTCTTTCGAAAGTGTCAATACCATTGCATCGTACTCAGGCAGGTCGTATTCAGAAATGTATCTTTCACGGCGTTTTGCAGGCATTTCCGGAATGCTGGCTTTTACGCGGTCGATCCATTCTTGGGAAACGGTCAAGCCCGGCAGATCCGGTTCCGGGAAGTAACGGTAATCACTTTCGCCTTCTTTGACGCGCATCAGGATCGTTTCGCCATTTGTTTCATCGAAACGGCGTGTTTCCTGTTGGATGACCCCGCCAGCGTTCAATACTTGCGCTTGGCGTTTTTCTTCATGAGCCAAGCCTCTGCGGACGAAGTTGAAGGAGTTCAGGTTCTTCAATTCCGTCTTCGTGCCGAATTTTTCTTGGCCGAATGGGCGGATGGAAATGTTGGCATCGCAACGCATGGAGCCTTCTTCCATCTTCACATCGGATACATCTGTGTACATGATGATTTGGCGTACGGCATCCAGATAAGCATAAGCCTCTTCAGGAGAGCGCATATCCGCTTCCGATACGATTTCGATCAATGGCGTTCCTTGACGGTTCAAATCGACATAGGAATAGCCGTCCGATCCGTGCATGTTTTTGCCGGCATCTTCTTCAAGATGGACGCGCTCGATGCGGATCTTTTTCTTAACGCCTTCCACTTCGATTTCAACCCAGCCGTCATGGCCGATCGGGTTATCCAATTGCGAAATTTGGTAAGCTTTCGGATTGTCCGGGTAGAAGTAGTTTTTGCGGTCGAAATGTGTTTCCGTCGAGATTTCGCAGTTCAAAGCCAAAGCGGCCTTCATGCAGAATTCGATAGCTCTTTTGTTGATGACAGGCAAGACGCCCGGGTAGCCCCAGTCGATGACGTTTGTGTTTGTGTTCGGTTCCGCCCCAAAGTGTGCTGGAGATGGGGAGAACATTTTTGATTCAGTTTTCAATTCCACATGGACTTCCAGTCCGATGACTGTTTCATAATTCATAATGTTTTCCTCCTACAGGTTTGGGTGTTGGTCAAGATAGTCGTTCGCTTGTTCCAATGCAAAAGCGGCTTGATAAATCTTCGCTTCTTCGAAGTAGTTACCGATCAATTGGATACCGATCGGCATGCCGTCAGCCGAGAAACCGCCAGGAACGGAAATAGCCGGAACGCCAGCCAAGTTGATCGTTACGGTCAACAAGTCGTCCATGTACATAGCCAATGGATCGTCGTTCTTTTCGCCGATTCCAAAGGCGGTTGTAGTAGTGGTTGGTCCCAGAATCAGATCATAGCCTGCGAAGATGTTCGCGAAGTCACGTTTGATCAGCGTGCGGACCTGCCCAGCCTTTTTGAAGTAAGCATCATAGAAACCGGCACTCAATGAGAAGGATCCCAACATGATGCGGCGTTTCACTTCCATCCCGAAACCTTCGGAACGGCTCTTGATGTACAATTCTTCCAATGAATTCACATTTTCTGCACGGTAGCCGTAACGCACACCGTCAAAACGTTGCAGATTTGATGAAGCTTCCGAAGAAGCGATGATGTAGTAAGCAGGGATTCCGTAAGCCAAAGTCGGCATGCTGACTTCTTCCACGGTAGCGCCCATTTCTTCGAATTGGGCAGCTGCTTTTCTGACAGCCGCTTGGATTTCAGCGGATACGCCTTCCTGGAAATATTCCTTCGGCAAGGCAATCTTCATGCCCGCAACTTTTCCGTTCAGGTTCGCGCTGAATTTCGGCACTTCCATGTTTAAGCTTGTGGAGTCTCTCTTATCATAGCCACTGATGGCTTCCAACAACAAAGCGTTGTCGGTTACGTTGCGTGTCATTGGGCCGATTTGGTCAAGGCTGGATGCAAATGCGATCAAGCCGTAACGGGATACGCGGCCGTATGTCGGTTTCATGCCGACGATGCCGTTGAAGGCGGCCGGTTGACGGATACTTCCGCCTGTGTCGGAACCCAGGGAAGCGACAACTTCACCGCTGGCAACCGCAGCAGCGGAGCCACCGGATGAACCACCGGGAACTTTAGTCAGATCCCAAGCATTTTTGGTTTTTTTGTAGTAGGAGTTTTCCGTACTTCCGCCCATGGCAAATTCGTCCATGTTCAGTTTTCCGACGTTGACGGCGCCGGCTTCCTTCAATTTGGTGACGACTGTTGCGTCATAGATCGGCATAAAGTCACCCAACATACGGCTCGCCGCTGTCGTTGTCACGCCCTCTGTGACGATGTTGTCTTTGATCCCTAAAGGAATACCGTTCAGGACATTGCCGTCAGCGTAGCCTTTTTCGTCAGCAGCTTGCGCTTGTTTCAAGGCGCCTTCTTCGTTCAAAGCCAAGAATGCTTCCACTTTTCCATCTGTTTCAGCGATGCGTTTGAAGGCTGCTTGTGTCAGTTCCACGGAAGAGAATTCTTTGTTGACTAAACCTTCATGCAGGCTCGTTAGCGTTTCATTGAAAATACTCATGCGCCTTCCACCTCGTTATCTAAAATTGCGGGCACTTGGATCATGCCGTCTTCGGCTGTCTTGACGTTTTTGAATAAGAGGTCGCGATCCGTACCTGGTTCCGCTACATCTTCGCGCATGACATTCTTCAATGCATAGCCATGGGAAGTCACGGGTACATCGGTTGTATCGACGGCTTCCAATTGTTCCACCATGTCGATGATGTCGCCCAATTGTTCTGTAAAATGTTTGATTTCGTGAGGAGCGAATTCCAGCTTGGCCAGTTTTGCTACGTGACGCACTTGCTCTTCAGTGATTGCCATGTAATACCCTTCTTTCTGTCGTTTTGTGTAGGTTTCGTTTTTTTACATACCTGTTTATTTTAGCATAAAAATCATCGGTTTGTGGGAGTTTTCGCACGTTTCCCGTACTTTCTGAAAACAAATGAGAGCTGAACGGGTTCGTTCAGCCCTTTTTTGAGGACACACCGTGCCCTAATCAAAGATATGATAATTGAAGCCCTGACTATTGGTCTCTCTTGTCAGGAACGATTCGATGCCGTTGATGGATTCGATCGTGATCTCAACGGGAATGTTTTGGGGAAGGAAACGCCCTGCCGCATCCGTTACGTGCTGGGTGAAGGCGATGATTTCCGTTTCCCCATAGAACTGCGTCGTGATGTCGATTTCGAGCGACATCAGCTGTCCGTCGATGTATTTGCCTTCCCCGACGATCCCGTTCAGATTCGGAAAGAAATCCTGCACTTCATTTTTGAAATTATCAAAGTTGGAAGATTCTTCCGTCTGGGTTCCGCTCTGCAGCGGGAAGACCACCTTGCTTTCATTGCGGGTGATCCATTCGCTGACTGCTGTACCTTCCGTTGAGACGCCTTCGAACAGATAAACACCGCCGATCGGGCTGTCCTGCGCCGTTTGTTCATAAATACCGATTACGATCGGGATGCTTTCCAATCCCTCGGTCTGGCGCAAACGGGAAATGATCGTATTTGCATAGGCTTTTGCCTGTTCTTCCAATTTGTCACGGGAAATGGCCTGTTCCAGCAGCACATCGTTCGCCTTGTAATAGTCGACCGAATTCATCGCCAGACCAATGGCCATCCCGGCCAATTCGAAGCCATTCTCATTTTGGATCATATAGTCCTGTTCCAAAATTTGCTCCAGATAATAGGGCTCCCTCGTAGCCGGATCTGTACTTCCATTATCGGCCGGATTCAGCCCATCCGGATTTGACTCACTGTAACGCCCCAACCATAATCTTGTCGTATCATAATCAATGACTTGGCCTTCCTGAAAATAGTATTGGTCAGTCGGAAAAACATTTTTCGCAACATCCAACAGATCGGCCTCAAAGTCCTTGATGTTGGCTGTCGAATTCAACGAAAGGCTGACGCCGCGATTCTGGCTGAATTGATACTTGCCGTCGACAATCAAGGCTGGGTAATAATCGGTTGACAACTGATTCTGTGTCGTTTGGACGGTTACCTTCTCAGGACCATTATTGGTCGTTTTATTCGTCGTTTGGGTTTCAGTCAACTGACCGCAGCCAGCCAAAAGGAACAGCACTGCTCCAGAGACAGTCATGAGAATGATTTTTTTTCCTTTATTCACCGCTGTCACTTCTTTCCAAGTTTTTCACCATATCTTCTTCAGTCCAAACAGGGATACCCAAAGATTCGGCCTTTGCCAATTTGCTGCCGGCATCTTCCCCGGCGACAATCCAGTCGGTCTTTTTGGAGACACTGCCGGTCACTTTTCCGCCGAGTGCCTCGATCATTTCCGTCGCTTCGATCCGGTTGTAGTGGGTCAATTTACCCGTCAACACAACCGTTTTGCCGTTCCAGATGGAATCGACTGCAGCCACCTCGGCCTTTTTCTTGCCGAGGTAGGTCAGATTCACACCATTCGCCCGGAATTCTTCGATCAGGTCCTTCACTTCAGGCAATTGGAAGTAGGCCACGACGCTGTCCGCGATGATGTCACCCATGCCTTCGACGGTCATGATTTCTTCTTTCGTCGCCTGCATCAGCCGATCGATGGTTTCGAATTCCGCTGCCAGACTGGCTGCCGCCTTCGCTCCGACATGACGGATACCCAAGCCGAACAGCAGGCGTTCGCAGGAGTTCCCTCGGCTCTGATCGATGGCCGTCACAATGTTGTTGGCGGACTTTTCTTTGATTTTATCCAACTGGTAAAGGTCTTCTTCCGTCAGTTTATACAGATCGGCTACGTCCTTGACGAGCCCTTTTTCGAACATCTGACTGACGACACGAACGCCCAGCCCGCTGATGTTCATCGCATTGCGCGACACGAAGTGGGATAGGCCTTCTTTGATCTGTGCCGGGCATTTCGGATTGATGCAGCGCAGAGCCACCTCATCCTCCAGATGCACCAGATGGCTGGCGCAGGCAGGGCACGTCTCCGGGATGACATAAGCTTCACTATCCGGGTCTCTGCGGTCGATGAGGACATGCTGAATTTCCGGGATGATGTCGCCGGCCTTGTGGATCACGACCGTATCGCCGATGCGCACATCCTTCTCGCGGACGAGGTCGACGTTATGCAGGCTGGCACGCTGCACCGTGGATCCGGCCAAGAAGACGGGATCCATCACGGCGGTCGGCGTCACGACGCCGGTACGGCCGACTGTCCACTCGATGTCGCGCACGATTGTCTCGGCTTCTTCCGCCTTGAATTTATAGGCGATTGCCCACCGCGGCGCTTTTACCGTGTAGCCGATTTCTTCTTGGGCAGCGAAGCCATTGACTTTGATGACGATGCCGTCGATTTCGTAAGGCAAGTCCTTCCTTTTCGCTGCGATTTCTTCCGTGAATGCCCAGACTTCTTCGATCGAATCGAAGAGTCTGCGTTCCGGATTGGTCCGCAAACCAACCTGAGCCAATCTCAGCAGCAGTGCATCCTGCGTCTCCACAGCCAATTGTTCGAAGTTGGTGGCGCTGTAAAGATAGATGCTCAGGTTGCGGCTGGCTGCAATGCTGGGATCCAGTTGGCGCAGACTGCCGGCTGCTGCATTGCGCGGATTCGCAAAGATCTCCAGACCTTTTTCATCGCGGTCCGCATTCAATTGAACAAAGGAGGCTTTCGGCATGTAGCATTCCCCGCGGACTTCGAAAGTCAACGGTTCATTCAAACGCAACGGAATGGCTTTGACTGTCCGCAGGTTCTGCGTGATGTCTTCACCGATGTTTCCGTCCCCACGCGTCGCTCCCTGGCTGAACAGGCCGTTTTCGTATTTCAATGACACGGCCAGTCCATCGATTTTCAGTTCGCACATGTACTGTAAAGGCTGGTCGGTCAGTTTGCTGATCCGTTGATGGAACTGCAGCAAGTCTTCTTGATTGAAGGCATTCCCCAAGCTCAACATCGGCGAATCGTGCTGGACCTTTTTAAAGCCCGGCAGGATAGTGCCGCCGATGCGTTGCGTCGGTGAATCAGTCGTAATCAACTCGGGATGGGCTTTTTCCAACTTTTCCAATTCATGATACTGTTGATCATATTCTTTATCTGAAATACTGGGTTTGTCCAGCACATAATACTCGTGACTATAGCGGTTGAGAAGCTTCTTCAACGTCTCGATGCGCTCTTGGGCTTCGGTCAGACTTTCTTTCGCCATGAATGCTTCCCCTCCTTGATTATTCTTTTTCGATCGGTGCAAAGGATGCCAGCAAGCGTTTGATGCCGATGTTCTTGAAGGCGATATCCAACGTCAGACCGTCTCCTTCTCCGCTTGTCTGAACGACAACGCCTGTGCCCCATTTCTTGTGGCTGGCTTTGTCCCCGACTGCCCAGCCCAGCCTGTCCGCACCGCTGTTTCCGGTTTGCTGGACGGACTGCGTCGTTTTTTCACGCGGAGCGGCCGAAAACGGCTGACTGAAGGCTTTCTCTTGACGGGTATCGCTTGCTGTTTTCCAACGGCCACTTGAACTTGCCGGTTTTGAGGCATACGTGTTTGTTGTTGCCCCGGAACTGTCCTCGCGGTCCAGCACGGAACCGTCCAATTCATCGAGGAAGCGTGAAGCCGGGTTGGACATCGTACGTCCATAAAGCATGCGGGAATACGCATTCGTCAGGAACAGTTTCTGTTCTGCCCGCGTGATGCCAACATAGGCCAAGCGCCGTTCTTCCTCCATCTGGTCCTCATCCATGAAGGATCGGGACGACGGGAAGATGCCGTCTTCCATCCCGATGATGAAGACGATCGGGAATTCCAAACCTTTGGCTGCGTGCATCGTCATCAGCGTCACTTCGCTCTGCGGTTCCTCTTCAATCTGATCCAGATCGGAAACCAAGGCCAAATCGGTCAGGAATGCTGTCAGATCAAAGTCTTCTTGGTTCATTTTATCGAATTCCTGGGTTACCGACAGAAATTCGTTGATGTTTTCGATCCGGGCTTCCGACTCCAGCGTCTTTTCCATTTCGAGGGCTTCCAGATACGTCGTCTGGGAAAGCATTTCCTGAACCAATTCTGTGATCGGCAGGAATTCCTGCATTTTGTGCAAGTTATCCATGACGGTCGCAAATTTCTTCAGTTCCTTAGCCGCTTTTCCGGATACACTGGACAGCGCCACGTCATGGGCCGCCTGCAGCAAGGTCAGGTCATGCATATTGGCGAATTCGCGCAGTTTTTCGACGCTTGTATCACCGATTCCGCGTTTCGGCACGTTCACGATGCGGCCGAAGCTCAAGTCATCGGACGGGTTCACGATCAGGCGCAGATAAGCCAAGATGTCTTTGATTTCTTTGCGGTCGTAGAACTTGCGCCCGCCGACCATCTTGTAAGGGATATTCGATTTCAGGAGGTTTTCCTCGATGACACGCGACTGCGCGTTCGTCCGGTAGAGCACTGCAAAATCCCCGTACTGGCGCTTGTTTTCGCGGACCTCCTGGAGCATCTTCGAGATGACATAGCGCGCTTCGTCGTGTTCGGATTGGCCCCGGAAGTAGACGATATTGTCGCCTTCCGGATTGTCTGTCCACAACTCTTTTTCTTTCCGGTTGACGTTGTTTTGGATGACGTCATTGGCTGCGCGCAGTATTTTTTTGGTGGAGCGGTAGTTCTGCTCCAGCAAGACCACTTTTGCATCCGGATAGTCCTTTTCGAAGTTGAGGATGTTCTCCATGTCGGCACCGCGCCAACCGTAGATACTTTGGTCCGCATCGCCGACGACGCAGATGTTTTTGAATTTGTTGGCCAATAGCTGCACCAATTGGTATTGGGCGTAGTTGGTATCCTGGTACTCGTCCACATGGATGTAATGGAATTTATTTTGGTAGTAGGACAACGTTTCTGGATATTCCTGGAACAGTTTGACCGTCAGCATGATCAGGTCGTCAAAATCCATCGATTGGCTGTTTTCGAGCGCTTTTTGGTAATCTTTGTAGCATTCATAGACGATATTATCGATATATCCGCCGGCCAGATTGCCGAATTCCTTCGGTGTCTGCAGTTCGTTTTTCGCTTGGCTGATCCGCCCCAAAATCATGCGATGATCGAATTTTTTGGAATCCAGATTTTTTTCGCGGATGATGCGTTTCATCAATGTTTCCGTTTCGCTTTGGTCGCAGATGGTGAAGGAACGCGCATAGCCGAGCTGTTCGCTCTCTCTTCTGAGGATCCGTACGCACATGGAGTGGAAAGTGGATACCCACATGTCATTGCCGACAGTTCCGACCAAGCGGATAACCCGCTCTTTCATTTCTTTTGCCGCTTTGTTCGTAAAGGTGATGGCTAAGATGTTCCAAGGGTTGACTGATTTTTCTTCCAACAGATAGGCCATTCGGTGAGTCAGCACACGCGTTTTGCCGCTGCCTGCCCCCGCCATGATCAATAGAGGACCTTCCGTCGCCAAAACGGCTTCCGCTTGCCTTGGGTTCATTCCTTTTATAAGGTCGTGTTTTTGTTGCACAATTGCCATCCTTTCTTTTGTTGCCTTTGTTTCGGAGTGTGTATGGGTATTTTCTTTTTTCGTTAGTTTCAAGGCGATGGTTCAGCCTTATCGATTCTGATTTGCATCATGGTTTAGTCTATCATTTTAGAGCGTGGCTATCAATGAATCCCCTGATATTTTAGATAGTTTTTAACCCTTGTTCGCCTATGTGCGGTTCAGGTTCTTTTCACCCCATTATGCCATCCAAAATAAAAATCCTGTCGCTGAATCATTTGCTTGATTCAGTGGCAGGACTTTCTTTCTATTTCGGTCTATTGTGCCAGTATGTCGTTTGAGTCTTTCAACATTTCGAAGAAGAAGCTGAGGTATTCGCCCATCTTGTCGTAATCCTTGTCGCGTATGCAGATGCTCACTTCTTGATAGAGGGCGAGCAACTTGGCTTCGTTCTGATAGCGATCTTCATCCATCAGGTCACTGTTATCGGAATAAGTGCCGTGGATGTCGCGGGCTGTCGTCAAAATCACTTTTTTCAAGAATTGGTTCTCGCTTTGGGCGATAAATGTCTCGAATAGCCTGTACTCATTTTTAAAATAGCCCGTCGTATCACGGTAATTCAAGTACGCCACCTGCTTTTCGAGTATCTCATCAAAAGCCTGGTGGTCCAAGGCGATATCGTTATCCTTCAGATATTGCAGGTAATTCATGATCAATCCCGCAATCAGTTCCAGGCGTTCCAACAAACCATCATTCGAAATTTTCTTTTCGGCCACGATATAACCCTTGTAGGGGATGGATTTCACCAGTCCTTCTTGCTCCAACAAAAGCAACGCGGTACGGATCGGGGTCCGGCTCATGAACAAAGCTTCCGATATGAGTTGTTCGGTTATTTTGGTTCCCGGCGGCCAGCAATTGCTGTCGATTTTATCTTTTATGTAGTCGTATGCTTTATTGAATAGTCTATCCTCCATCGTCAAACCCTTCCTTCATATCAGAGAGCGGCAACCAGATGCCGTTACTCTGTCGATTCTAACAAGCCGTGCTCTTCCAGTTCATTGATGAGAATATCCGGGCTGTCACCTAATAAGGTGACGTGGCCCATTTTCCGTTTTGCGCGGTGTTCTTTTTTTCCGTAAAAATGGAAATGCCAATCCGGTTTGGTCAGCAAGAGGATCAGCGCTTCATCAAGTTTTTCTTCCATGATATTGAACGTCACGCTTGTATCGTAAAGCTGGATTTCCGGAATGGGTAACCCACAGATGCAGCGGACCAGGACTTCATACTGTGAGGTGCTGCAGCCATCCAGCGAATAATTGCAGGAATGATGAGGCCTGACGACCAAACGGTTCACATACAGCGTTCCTGATGAAGTCATGAATGTCTCGATCGTCAAAATTCCGGTCAGGTTCATGGCCTTCGCAGCCAGCTTGCCGATATGTTCCATTTCTTTCTGGATATTTCCGCCTACGCGTGCAGGTGTGATAGTCTTCACAAGTCTTTGTTCCTGGTAGATCGTTTCCGTGACGGGAAACGACGTGAAGACATTGTTCGCATCCTGCGCGACTGTGATGGCCAACTCCATCTCAAATGGGATCCAAGCCTCCAAAATGCACGTTCCTTTTTTCAGCAAGGCTGCCGCCCTTCCAAAGTCCTCTTCACTGTAAAAAAGATGTTGCACCGGCGTGGCCGCTTCAACACGGATCGGCTTCAGAATACACGGGAAGCCGATGCTTTTGACCGCCTCTTCCATATCTTCGATGGCAGTTATCGTCGCGTAAGGTGTCACATTTATATTCAAAGATTCCAAAAACGCTTTTTCGATCAACCGATCTTGGGTGATCGAAAGACTGTCCGGATCCTGCGGTATGGCGATATAAGGATTGATTTGCGTCAGCAACATCGTATCCACGGCCTCCGACTCAAATGTCAGCACGTCCGATTTTGCCGCAAAATCCGTCAGCGCATCGAAGTCCGTATATTTCTTGGTTATCTGCCAATCAGCTATTTGCCCAGCAGGACAAGCCGCATCGGCATCCAAGATGCCTATTTGGTAACCCATTTTTTTGGCTTCCAAAGCAATCATACGGGCGACATGTCCTCCGCCAATAATACCGATTGTTTTCCCGGGTAAAATTTGATTCGGCATGTGATCACACTACTCTCTTGGATTTTTCATTAGAATTCGTTAAAAAAAGTCTTTACCAAATCATTTTATCACTATATTCGACGAATGTCGCCATGCAAAAACTGCCCTTTTGTCGAAATTCCCTCAGGAATAAGAAAAAGCGCAGACAGGTTGTGCTCCCTACAAAGGGCTGGCCTGTACGCGCATTTTGGTTTGTATCCTTCAATTATCATATTCATAAAGTGCGTTCTGCTCGATGACCGCTATCAATTTGGCGGCATAATCCGGATCTGTCGCATAGCCGCAATCCTGGAGAGCCTGGGCCGCTTCCTGATAGGTGGTTGCCTGCAGGACCGGCGCGTATTGATTCGGATTCCAAGTAGTACCGTTGACGAACAGCATTGCATGATCCTGGACAGATTCTGCCCAGCTGCCGTAGACCCTGAAGTTCGCTTGAATGGTGAGCCAGTCGCCGTTGTAGTACTCATTGGTAGTCAAGAGAATCGTATTTTCGGGATTATCGCCCTTCATGCCATACAGGTTGTTGTAGACGGCAGACAGTTCACTCTCTCCCCAATCCGATTCAAGAATCGCTTGAGCGATGCTGATGCTGGCATGGACACCATAAGTTGCTTGCATCTGTTGCGCGGCAGGTGCGATATTGTCGATGAAACCAGATCCTTGGTTATTGCCGTACTCAGGGATATCCACCCCGACCGGAGAAAAATCACCGATCAGCGACAGACTGGCCATAAAACTGATCAGCAAGAAAAATAATATCTTGACGGCTTTAGCGGGTGCAGATTGCGGTTGTTTTCCGGTCCGCTTTCTTTTTCGTACCATATGTTCCTCCGTCTATTTTGTTGGGCTGCTTTAGTTGCTATTGATTATTGTTGCCCAGCGCTTCGTTTTGCTTCAGGATCGCTACATATTCTTCCAACGTCAGATCATTTTCGGTCATATAAATGGCGTTCTCGACGCCTACATAGCGAAAATGCCAAGGTTCAAAATTGATGCCGGTGATGGCTTCTTTCGCTTTTGGATAACGCAGGATGAAGCCGAATTTGGGCGCATTTTCTTTCAGCCACAGCCCTTCAGGATAATTCTCCAGATCCGGTAATAAACCCGAGTTTCCTTCTTGGTTGGCTAGGGCAGTCGACGTGATGTCCACTGCAAGTCCGGTTGTGTGTTCACTGGCATGCGGCAAGGCGATATATTCTTCTGTTTTCGTGCGCGCCTCTTCTTCCGACAAACCCGAAGCCAGAAAATTTTGATAGTTGACATCATAGTTTGCTTGCTGTTGTTCGATGGATCGGTAACCCGAAACCATCGTGAGATCCATTCCGGCGGCTTTCCCGGCTTCCATCAGTTGCGAATAAGGTTCCTGGATTCTGTTGTCGATCTGATAGCCGCTTTCGGTCAGGTAAAACTCCATTGGGATTTCTTCAGCAAGTTGATTTTCTCGATTCACCAATACCAGATTCCAATCAGCTGATGAAGCTGCTGGTGTCACGATCACTTTGGAATCGGCTTCTACAACAGCAGTTTCGGAAGAGGACTGCGATTCTCCGGAACGATTGCTTATCGTCGAATCCAGCTGACTGTTTGACGGTTCATCATCATCGGTTGTGCATCCTGTGAAAAAGAGCAGCGCCAGCAAGAGTCCCGCAAGGAAACGCAGTCTTTGTGCGTACCGCTCAGGTATATGGGAGTATTTTTTTTTCGGTTCCATCTTCTGACCTCTTCTGGTATGTAATTTTTTGCTATGCCTATTTTAGCACACCTGTCCATCAATCCACACCCAAAAAATAAGCCTAGGCTCGAATCCACACGAAAAGCCAAGATAATATCATCTCGGCTTTCCAGTTTATATTCAATTATTCAGTAATTTTGGTGATGGTATCCGGTGTATTTTCATTGAACCATTCAAGCAGATTGATTTTTTCCGAATCGATCTGATGACGGATGATGCTCGGCAAGCGCAGATCGATGATATCTTTGTAACTCCAGAAATCATAGTTGCACTCGAGCCGGAGTGTGGTGATTGCCGGTTTATGGATTTCTGAATCATGGACAGTTTCATCGGTGGTGTACCATTTGAAATCGGCCAAATCCGTCGCGATCCACTTTTTGGCGACTTGATACTTCAGGAATTGATATTCTCTTACAGGGTTCTCTGCCACCTCGGGAAGAATTTCGGCATTGCGGCATACTTTCTGGACAAGCATCCATTCATAATCGGTGAACAACTTGGAAATGATCTGCATGTTCTCTGGTCTTAAACCATGCTCTCCTTTTTTCCAGCGATCCCAACTTTGCGGCGAGATCCCTAATTGATTGGCATAAAAAGCTTTTTCACTGACATATTGCTCTTTGATCGTATACAAGACAATTGTTATAAGTGCATTATTCATTTATGTAACCTCCAATCTTTCATGCTCTTATTATACACTTATTACGTGATAAAAGAAATCATTTGCCTGAAAAAAAACGCCCACTCCATTTTGGTAGGAGTGGACGGCTTGATTATTTGGATGGTTTTGCTTGCTGAACGGGGATATTCGGATCCTTTTAGAACGGTTCTGAATCCCAAGCAGAACGTGCCTCAATAGGTTCAGTACTTAAATGGCCAAAGATTTCTAGAGCGGGATTCATCACATCCTATTAGTTGAGTTCTGAATCCCAGAAATCTCCGCCTAAGCTGAAATCCACCTCTCAACCAAGACCGGGTCGCGAGGTGGATTTCTTCTTAGTGCTTGATTTCTAGAGCGGGATTCATCACATCCTACACTCTTTCTGGTTTGTAGATGATGGATCCGATTTCGTAGCCGTGTTCTTCGAGTCTGGCGCGGACGCCTTCGACGTCCTTGCTTTCCAGCTGGACGACGACTTGGACAAAGCCCATTTTGCGGTACGTGGCGATCTGTTGGATGTTGATGTTTTCTTCGGAGAAGATATCCGTCAGGTCTTCGAGGACGCCTTTTTTGTCTTCATGGATATTGACGACAACGCGGACACCAGGTGTATAATAGCCCAGCACATCGATGAAGGCAGAGAAGATATCCTTTTCGGTGATGATGCCGATCAGACGGTTGCCTGGCTCGACTACGGGCAGAACACTGATGCCATTTTCGCGCATCGTTACGGCCGCTTCTTCCAAAAGTGCTTCCTTATTGATGGTCACAACGCGTTTTTCCATGATGTCGGCCACTGTCGTTTTGTTCAACAGATAGTTGACTTCATGCATATCCAGGCTGGTCATGCTGGAAGGCGTGTTGCGTTCGATGATGCCCTCCGTGATCAAGCCTACGATGGTCTCGCCTTGAACGACCGGCAGGCGGTGGATCTTGTGCTCTTTCATCAAATCCAAAGCTTCGATGATTTTTGTTGAAGGTTGAATCGTTACTAAATCCGTTGACATATAGCTTTGTACATCCATTGTTTAGCCTCCTAAGTAAGCTTTCTGAACTTCGTCACTTGCTAATAATTCTTCCCCGGTTCCGGTCAATACGATATTTCCCGTCTCCAATACATATCCGCGATTCGCAATCTTCAATGCGACGTTAGCGTTTTGCTCGATCAAAAGGATAGTCGTTCCTTGTTTCTGGATATCCTGGATGATGTGGAAAATTTCCTTGATGAAAATCGGCGCCAATCCCATCGAAGGCTCATCCAAAAGCAGCAGCTTCGGCTTCGTCATCAACGCGCGGCCCATCGCCAGCATCTGTTGTTCCCCGCCGGACAACGTGGCTGCATCCTGATTTTTTCTTTCGCGCAGAATCGGGAAACGTTCGAATACCGCTTCCAGATCACCTGCAAGGTTCTGTTTATCTTTGCGGGTGAAGCTACCCAAATCTAGATTTTCCTGAACCGTCAAGCCTTTGAAGACATGGCGGCCTTCCGGAACTTGGGCGATCCCTTGTTCAACGATTTTTCGGGTCGCCACATTATGGATCGGTTTCCCCAAATATTCGATTTCGCCTGAAGATGGCTTCACCAGCCCGGAAATCGTCCGCAAAATGGTGGACTTCCCTGCTCCGTTGGCTCCGATCAACGTCACGATTTCGCCTTCATTCACTTCAAAGCTGATATCTTTGATGGCTTGGATCATGCCATAATGTACAGATAGATTTTTTACTTTCAGCACGTTAGTCGCCTCCTAGATAAGCCTTGATTACGGCTGGATTTTTTTGGATTTCTTCCGGCGTTCCTTTGGCAAGCAGACGGCCGTATTCCAACACATAGATTCTTTCGCACACATTCATGACCAAGGACATATCATGCTCGATCAGAACGACAGTTATTTTGAAATCTTTCTGAATTTTACGGATCAAAGCTGTCAATTCGGCAGTCTCTTGTGGATTCATACCGGCTGCAGGCTCATCGAGGAAGAGGATCTTCGGATTTGTCGCCAAAGCACGGACGATTTCCAGACGGCGTTGCTCCCCGTAAGGCAGATTTTTCGCCAAAACGTCATATTTCTTTTCCAATTCGAAAATGGCCAACAGTTCCAAGGCTTTCTCACGCATTTCGGCTTCCTTGCGGTAATAAGTCGGCGTGCGCAGCAAGCTGTGGAAAGTGCTCTCGCCTTGCGTGCTGTGCATCGCAATCAGTACATTGTCGAGCACCGTCAGTTCCTTGAAAAGGCGGATGTTCTGGAATGTACGCGCCAAGCCGAGATCCGTAATTTTGTAAGGCGCCTTTCCGTTCAACAGCACTTTCTTGTTGTCGATCTCCAATTCGATTGTGCCTTCTGTCGGAACGTAAACGCCCGTCAGCAAGTTGAAGAAGGTCGTTTTACCAGCGCCATTGGGACCGATCAAGCCGACCAATTCATTTTCTTCGATCGCAAAATCGACATTGGATACCGCGGCCAAACCGCCGAAGTTTTTGGTCAACTCTTTTACTTCTAATAGGCTCATTATTGGACCTCCTTCTTAGCAGAATCTTTTTTGGCAAAGCGTTTCAACAAAGCGGACATCGTGAATTCACGGTTGCCCAACAATCCGCCTGGACGGAATACCATGATGCCGATGATGGCCAGCGCATAGAAAATCATGCGCAGTTCACCGAACGATTGCAGATACGTATTCAGGACACCCAGTGCAACAGCAGCGACGACTGTGCCTGTTACGCTGCCGATACCGCCGAACACGACGATGATCAGCACATCGATTGATTTCTGGAAAGTGAAATCGCCAGGCGTGATTACGCTGAAGTATGTGCCGTACAAAGAACCTGCGATGCTGGCAGTTGCCGCACCGATCATAAAGGCGATGACTTTGTAAGTCGTTGCGTTGACACCCATCGATTCGGCCGCAATCTCATCTTCACGGATGGCAATGGTCGCACGTCCCGGACTGCTGTGGATGTAGTTGATGGTGATGATGCTCGTTACGACCACAATAAGGAACAGGACCATAATAAAACTCATATTTGATTCAAACGGGAAAGAGATGCCGCTGATTCCGCGTGCGCCGTTCGTAAGATCGCCCATGTTCAGAATCAGGATACGGATGATTTCCGCCACTCCCAGAGTCGCGATAGCTAAATAATCACCTTTCAGACGGAGTGTCGGAATGCCGACGATCAGCGCCACAACGATGGAAATGAACATCCCCACGAATAACCCGGTAAAAAAACCTGGCAAGCCTTCGATCTTATCACCGATGATGGCGCCGCTATAGGCTCCGATTGCCATAAAACCGGCATGTCCCAGAGAGAACTGACCAGAGAATCCGATGACCAGATTCAATCCGATCGCAAGGATGACATTGATCAGAATTGTCACTAACGTAATTTGATAGAAGGGAGAAATGACATTTGAGCTGACGCCGACAAACAGAACGACAACCATCAAAGCGATAAGAATGAGCCAACCTAGATTTGTTTTGTTCAATTGTTTCATCATTATCACCTACACTTTCTCTTTTGTATTTTTTCCGAAGATTCCGGAAGGTTTAACGATCAGAATGATGATCAGAATCAGGTACACAACCGCGTCTTTGAACATCGATCCGCCATAAGCGCTGACCAGAGTCTCGATGATGCCGATCACGTAGCCTCCGACCATTGCTCCGGGGATGATGCCGATGCCGCCGAACACTGCCGCAACGAAGGCTTTCAGACCCGGCGTCACACCCATCAATGGCGAAATCGAATTATAGTAGATTCCGACCAATACGCCTGCCGCTCCGGCTAAGGAAGAACCCAGGACGAACGTGAAGGAAATAATGTTATCGACGTTGATACCCATCAATTGCGCCGCTTCAGGATCGGTACTCACCGCCCGCATCGCTTTCCCCATTTTTGTGTACTTTACGATGACCTGCAAAGCGACCATCAGAATTACCGTCGTCAGGAAAATCAGAATCTGCTGCGAGTTGATGGTCACCCCGCCGAATGTCCAATTCCGGATGACCAAAGCGGTCGGGAAGGCCTTTACTTCAGGTCCCATTATATAGATCATCACATTTTGCAATAAATAAGAAACCCCGATGGCTGTAATCAGCGTTGCTACCCTGGTCGCGCCCCGCAATGGTTTGTAGGCGATCTTCTCGATGACCACCCCTAAAATGGCACAAAAAATCATTGAAATCAGAATGGATGGGAAAAGACCGAGGCCGACGTTTTGGATCAAAGCATATCCAAGGTACGCGCCCACCATATAAATGTCCCCGTGGGCAAAGTTAATCAATTTGATGACACCGTATACCATGGTGTACCCTAGCGCAATCAAAGCGTAGATACTTCCCAACGATATACCGTTTATCAGTTGTTGAACTAAATTTTCCATTTTACACCTCTCTTTTCTTCTGCTGTACAGAAGTCTTTCTTTCATTATACTGTATTGTTCGGCTATAGTTCACTATTATTCACGCACGATGAGGGATTAACTTTTGATGAGGAAAAACATAAAGAAAGGTGCTAAGCAAATTCTGCCAGCACCTCATTGTGTTACTTTGGAATCAAACGGTCTATTCAGGTTTCAATGCCGCAATTGTGTGCACCAGCGTCTTCTATTTAGCTGGTTCAACAACAGAGTTGCCGACTTCTACACCATCTTGTAATTCGATGACGAAAGCGGATTTGATAGGGTTGTGGTTCTCATCAAATGAGAAGGTACCCGTTACGCCTTCGAAATCTTCAGTTGCAGCTAAAGCATCTGTGATTGCTTGAGGATCTGTGCTGTCAGCATTCGCGATTGCATCGAATACCAATTGCGCTGCATCGTAAGCCAAGGCTGCGAATGAATCTGCCGGTTTGCCGTACTCTGCTTCAAAAGCAGCCAAGAATTCCTGTACTTTGGGCTCTTCACTGTTCGGAGTGAAGTGGCTGGCGTAGAATACATTATCCATGTTATCGGCACCTGCCAATTCAACCAAGGTTGAGTTAGCGAAACCATCCGGTCCTAAAATAGGTTGTACAATCCCCATTTCGCGGGCTTGCTTGATGATCAGTCCTGCTTCTTCATAATAACCAGGCAAGAAAATAACATCATAGTCCAAACGAGAAACATTGGTAAGGATTGCTTTGAAGTCTGTGTCGCCATCTGTGAAGTTTTCTTCCGCTACGATTTCTCCAGTGAACGTTTCTTTGAACGCATCAGCCAAGCCGATCGCGTAGTCAGTCGAATTATCCACTAAGATGACAGCTTTTGTGGCTTGCAAGTCTGTTTGGGCGAATTCAGCCAAGGCTTTACCTTGGAAAGAATCCTGGAAACATACGCGGAATACGTATTCCAGAACGGAATCGCCATCCATTGTTACGCCATCGCCTGTAGCAGCAGGAAGGATCGCTGGTACTTTTGCTCTTGTGACTGCTGGAGATTGTGCATTTGCTGCACCCGTTGTAGCAGGTCCCAAGATTGCGACAACATTATCTTCGGTAGCTAAACGAGTCGCAACCGATGTGGATTCTGAAGGCTCGGATTTATTATCGTAAGATATGTATTCAATCTCTTTGCCCAATAAGCCATCTGCAGCGTTCTGCTCTGCAACAGCCATTTTGATCCCTTGGTCCATCAGCGTGCCGTATGCGCTCGCACCGCCTGATAATTCGAAGTTACCACCCAATTTGATCGTATCGCTCTCTTCTGTCGCGCCATTGCCGCATGCTGCAAGTACGAATACAGATGCCAAGCCCATCAATAATTTCTTTTTCATCTAAATAATCCTCCCCATCTCACTATATGTTAATAATTTGTTGCAAATCCAAAGAAAAGGCCCTCATCCTTCTCCTTAAAATTTAATGTCATTAGTATAGAATATTCTGACAATTTAAGCAACCAAATTTTGGCCTTTTTTGGCAAAAAGCGAATGTTCTTTTTTTACCCTACCTGAAAAAGCCGCCGTTGCAACAAGTCCTATAAACCACTTGACAGGCAGCGGACATTTTTCGTCCAAAAATAGCCATTCTCTTTTCTCATTTTCCGGAAAGCTACTCTGAACAATACTGCAAATACGGGTGTATTATTTGCACAATGATGCGAAAATGACTTGATAAAATTTCAAAAATGCTTATGATTGAGATATTATTTGATTTCGAGAGGAAGTGCCGTACTTGCTATGATTCATTTGGATAAGGAGAAGTTCCGCGTAGGCATGCGTACGACCAAATCCGGCGTTGCTGTCGGTTTTTGTGTCCTGCTGTTCAAATTATTGGACCGAGGTTCTCCTATGCTGGCCGGTTTGGCGGCAGTCTTTGCTTTGCGTGAAGATTGCTCGCAGTCACTCCACCATGGTATCCGTCGTGTCGGAGGCAATACCGTCGCCGGTATCCTAGGGATAACCTTGATTGCTGTCAAAGATTTGCTGGGATTGGATTTTTCTGTGGATTTCTTCGGTACAATCATCGCCATCATCATCCTGATCACGGTCTGCAACATTATGGACATGTCCACAGCTATCGTTGGTGCTACCGCGACCTTCCTTGTCGTTTTCTACAATATAGACGATACTGAAAAGATCACCTATGCCATCCAAAGGGTACTGGACACAGTCATCGGCACTTCCATCGCCATCGGGGTCAACTACCTGTTGCCTGGTTCACCTCAAACACCAGCCGAAAACTGCTGAGAATCTGCAGAAAAAAACGCGCAAGCGGCCAATTGATGGCTCTTGCGCGTTTTTTCCATTTTTATCATTTTCGACTTATTCGACTGATTTGAGCGCTTCGATCATGTCCACTTGTTTCAGCTTCCTATGCATGATCAGCATAACGACGCTTGAGAACAACAACGACAGCAAACCTGAATACAGGTAACTGATCGGCATGATGGTCGGCGGGAACATCATGAAGTCGATTTCCACCATTTTAAGAACAACGGTACTCAAAATTTTTCCGAGCACGAATCCGGATAAAATACCCAATAAGGTTAATATTAAGGACTCCCTGTAGATGTACATACTCACTTCCGCATCATAGAACCCCAATACTTTGATTGTCGATAGCTCCCTGATACGCTCCGAAACGTTGATGTTCGTCAAACTGTACAGGACAACAAAAGCCAATGCCGCTGCCGACACGATCAACACCAAGGTGACGATATCCAGGCTCCCCAAGGTTTCAGCGAAACTGCGGTCGACGGAATTGATGAACGTCACCAACGCGACCGCCTTTTCTCCCATCGCTTCGGATCCGAAGCCCCGCTCCCAACTTTCCGGTTCGTCAAACAGCAATAGATCGGTTGTCGGTTCCGCATTTTGGAGGAAGATCTCTTCGTAAAGCTCCGGCGTCAAGTAAATGTAATGGTTGACGTAGTTCTCGGTGACAGCCTGGATCGGAACTTGGTAAGTCTGCATCTCGTCATTGCGGATTTCGATGCTGTCCCCGGGTCCGATGCCTGCCAAATTCGCTAATTTTTCGGAAATGACGGCTCCCTTATCCGTCAATGTAATCGGTTCCTGGGTTTTGCGGTCACGCAGGCTGACGAAATCCGGGAGATTTTCGGTTTCCAGCGGCGCAAAGACCGTGACGTTCTGCAGATTCACACCTTTTTTATCCAGCTTGTAGCTCTCCTGGACCACTTTGAGATGGCCTGTTATTTCAGAGGTTGCCGCGATCAGTTCATCATAGGAGGCGATTTCTTCCTTGCTCGCTTCCGGACGCATCGCCGTGATTGCGTTGTAGCGCATCACATCGTTAAACTGTGTGTCCGCCAATCCGGAAATGGAATTTTTGATGCCGTATCCGGTCAAAATCAGGGCGGTGCAGCCGGCGACTCCCAGTATCGTCATCATATTGCGCGCTTTGTAGCGCAGCAAGTTGCGGACCGTTATCTTTGAATTGAAGCTTAGGCGATCCCAAATGAACGTCACCCGTTCCACAAGCACACGCTTGCCGTTTTTCGGCGCTTTCGGGCGCATCATCATAGCTGGATTTTCCCGGAGCGACGTGTGGGCAGCCCAAGCTGCCGGTCCGATTGTGCAAAGCATTGCGATAGCTATGGAAATCAGAGCGTAGGACAAGTAATAGGTGATTTTTACAGAAGGCAGGCTGTACATGGACCCATAGGCATCAAAGATGACCGCGGGGAAAATATTGTATCCGGCCACCAGACCGAGGGATGTCCCCACGATGCAGGCGATCGCCGCATAGATCAAATATTTTTTGGCGATGTCGAAATCGCTGTAACCGAGTCCTTTCAACGTCCCCATCTGTTGGCGTTGCTCATCCACCATCCGGGCCATCGTCGTGAAGCTCACCAAAGCCGCAATCAGGAAGAAAAACACCGGGAAAATCTCTGCGATGGCCGAGATGCGGTCGGCATTGTCGCGGTATTCCTGATAACCAGGGTTCCCGGACCGATCCGTCACGTAGTAGACCGGCTCAATCAGATCGGCCAAGGCTTGCTTCGCTTCTGCGACCTGACGTTCCCCATCGGCTATCTCGATTTCTGCATCGGCGCGTTCGACTGTGAAAATGGCCAAGCCTTCCTGATACTCCGCTTCTCCTTGCTGGATTTCCTGCCAAGCTTCCGCAAGGGCCTGTTCACCGTTCACGCGTTGACTTTCCAACTCGGTCCAGCCGTTGTTGATCTGTGCCTGTCCGTCCTCCAGTTGTGAGAAGGCCGACGCCAATTCCAATCGGCCGTTCTCCAACGCTGCACCTTGTTCAGCGAATTGGGCATCAGCGGCTGCGATTTGGGCTTCGGCATCCGCCATGAATGCCGCAATCTGTTCTTCCAGCAGTTGCTGCTGCTCGAGCAATTCTTCCCCTCGGGCAGCCAGTTCGGTGCCGGCCGACTCCAGGAGGCGTTGTTCTTCCAGGAGGGCGGCCTCTTCACTGGCCCGTTCTGCCTGGAAAGCGGCAGCTGCAGCGGTCAAAGCTTCTTGCCGGATCGATAAGTCGGCGCCTTGTTGCTCCAACTGACTTTGGCGGCTCGCCAAATCCGCTTCAGCTTGCGCCAAGGCAGTCTGCTCCGCATCCAAAGCTGCCTGCTGCTCAGCCACTGCCGCCAAACGTTCCGCCACGCTCGGGTCCGTCTCCGGATCCAGTCCTTCCAAGGCTGCCCTTTCTGCATCGATAGCGGCTTGTCGTGTGGAGAATTCCGCTTGCTTGATTGCTTTTTCCGTTTGGAAAGCTGACATGTCAACGGTGAAAATGGCCAACTCATCCTGGTAGGCTGCCGCAGCCGCCTCCAGACTCGTCTGCTCCGCTAAAAGCTGTTCGCCTTTGATCGCTAAGGCCGCTGCCCGTTCCTGTAACTCCAAAGCTTTCGTTTCCAGCGAAGCTTGGGTCGCTTCAACTTCGGCTTGGCCATCCACTAAAGACTGAGCCAAGTCAGCGATTTCGCGGCCTTCCGGCGTGTCCGGCAGGCTCGCCAGCAGCACATCCAACGATGCACCCTCACCGGTCTGCCCTTGCAGCGCTGCCTTCTGCGCCTCCCAATCTGCTTTTGCCTGGTCGTAGAGCGCTTTGTTTTCCAGATAGGTCGCCAGACCGGCGCGGTATTCGGCCATACCCGCGTCGATTTCTGCTTGGCTGGCGGTTAAGGTATTCTCGGCGCGGGCGATTTCGTCCAGAAACAACTGGCGGTTTTCTTCATAGGCTGCTGTGCCGTCATCCAATTGTTGCCGGGCATCCTGGAGTTCCTGCTCGGCTTCCGCAAGTTTGTCTTTACCCTCCTGTAGTTCATCTTCCGCATCTCTGATTTCCCGCTGGCCTTCTGCGCGGATTTCGTTGATGCGCTCCAACGGTCTCCCGTTCAAGGCAAGCTCCACTTCATCGGCCAAGTTGTCCACTTGCTCATCATAGCTGTCCGTATAACCGGTTTCCGCCGCTTCGGGGGCGATGGCCAGATAAGCTTCGGTATAAATGCTGCCGAGTATGTCCGATTCGGGCACGACAACGAAAGCATCCAGGCTGCCTTTTCCGACGTTGGTGGAGCCGCGCATCATCGTTTCGATGTACATAGGCGAGTCAACAAAGCCCACTACCGTGTATTCCTGATCTTTCAAGGAAATGCGATTTTCTTTTTCTTCATCGGCGAGGTCTTCATCAGACTTATGGCGGAAGCTGATTGTATCCCCGATCTGATAAGTATCCAGCAGATTCTGTTTGGCATCCAAGGCGATTTCGCCGCTTGTTTCCGGCAGCCTGCCGTCGACTACCGCATATTGATTGACCGGATCCGCACCGCTCTGCAACGGGAAAACTTTTACGAGAAAGTCACTGCCGTCCATTTCGATATCCACCGTACGCATCGGATGGACAGCCAGATCGGCCGTTTCCTCCAAAATGGCGATGTCTGCTTCTTCCAATCCGTAGGTAGACAAAACTTTCAGATCATACAAGTTAGTGTCTTCATAATATCGGTTGGCGGTATCCAGCATATCCGGGCCCGCCGCTTTGATGCCGGCAAAGAAAGCCACGCCCAACGTGATGATGGCCAATAACGCCAGGAAACGCGCCTTACTTTTGCCTATCTCTATCCAAATGTCTTTCCATAGCGCCTTCTTCTTCATCATCGTCTCCCCCCTCTTACCATTCGATTTCTGATACTGGTTTAGGATCTGGATTTTCATGGATTGCCCTTACTTTGGCATTATTGATTTCGATGATCCGGTTCGCCATGGCTGCGATTGCTTGGTTGTGGGTGATGACGATGACTGTCGTTCCGGTTTCGAGGCACGTGTCCTGCAGCAGCTTCAGCACCTGTTTGCCCGTTTCGTAATCCAACGCCCCAGTCGGCTCATCGCAAAGGAGCAACTTAGGCTGTTTTGCCAAGGCACGGGCGATGGCGACGCGTTGCTGTTCGCCTCCGGAAAGCTGCGCCGGGAAGTTGTCCATGCGCTCGCCCAAGCCTACTTCCCGCATGACTTCGGCAGCGTCGCGGGCATGCGGGGATATTTGCGAGGCAAGCTCCACGTTCTCCTTAGCGGTCAGGTTAGGCACCAGATTATAGAATTGGAAAACAAAACCGACATCCCGCCTTCTGTAGGTCGTCAACGCTTTTGAAGTGAACTGGGAGATATCCACCCCGTCGATGCTGATATGACCTTCATCGGCATCATCCATCCCCCCGAGGATGTTCAGAACGGTGGATTTTCCGGCTCCACTGGGCCCCAATATCACTACAAACTCCCCTTCGTTGATGTCGAAGCTGATCTTGTCGTTGGCTGTGATCCGAGTTTCGCCCATCTGATAGAATTTGCTGACATTCTTTAAGGAAATGTACGCCATTTTGTATCCCTTCATTTCTTGATTGATTTTTATTTTGAAGCATCCAGGAAAACTTATCCGCAATGCACTTACCTATCCTATACAAAAGCTCGCGGATATGCAATCGGCACCTCCACCTCTGGATAAGACCGACCCGGACAGGTATGCAAAAAACGACCCGGGAAACCTGAACGTTTCTCCTGAGGTCGTTTTCCGTGCCTAACCCGTCTTATTCAACGATGTTGCTGGCGATTTTTTCCAGTGTACGCTGTCTGTCATGCAGATAGCCGTGCGGATAGCCCGCCACCATTCCGGCGACAGGCGTAAAACCGTCGGGAATCTGCATTTTTTCACGGATCCCTTCAGCATCCAACGTGCCGTTCGCCAAGATTCCCATCAGGAAGCAACTGCCCAAAAGTTCTGCGGTTGCCTGCAGGTGCATATTTTCGACGATTGCGGCTGCGCTTGCGATGCTGCCCGGTTTAGTCGGTTCCTTGGCGGAAACAACGAAAAAGACAGGTGCTCCGTACAATGGATCTTTGTCCGGATTGCCGGTCACTTCCTCCGCCGCGGATGTAATCGCTGCCAATATTTCCGGATTTTTTATGACCGTGATATGGTAATCCTCAAAACGACCGCGGCTGATCGGCGCATTTTGCCCGGCTTGCAGCATGAGCTCTACTTGCCCCTGTGACAGCGCGAACTTTTGGAAGCTGCGTGTTGTTTGTCTCGTATGCATGACTTTCATAAAATCCATTTCATTTCCCTCACTTCTTCAAAAATAACTGTACTCTAAGGCTATTATACCCTTTCGGATAGAAAAATAGAATGGAAAGACTGTTTTTTCGTGACCATTCCAGGAAGAAAGCCGTTTTCAGATGGACATATCTGTGATAAAGTAAGTGCAGCAAAAGAACGGAGAAAATATACACTATGAAAAAACGCATCATCATTGTCGGTGGAGGTTCAAGCGGTCTGATGGCAGCTTGCACGGCTGCCGAAGCAGGGGCCGAAGTGACGCTCCTCGAACAAAATCCCAGTCTCGGAAAAAAATTGCTTTTGACGGGCGGCGGACGTTGCAACGTCACCAACAACCGGCCTGAAGAGGAAATCATCCGGCACATTCCTGGAAACGGAAAATTCCTGCACAGCAGCTTCACCCAATTCAGTCAATACGATATTATGACCTTCTTTATCGAACGCGGAGTTGCCCTGAAAGAAGAGGACCACGGCCGGATGTTCCCCGTCACGGACAAAGCCAGGACCATCCTGGAGGCATTCATTGAAGAACTGAAGCGGCTGCAGGTCCAGATCCGGACCAACATCAAAGTGGAACGCATCCTGATCGAAAACGGACAGGTTCACGGTGTCCGTTTGGAGGATGGCGAAATCCTCACGGGCGATCGGATCATTTTGGCTACCGGCGGGAAGGCCCTGCCGCGCACAGGATCCAAAGGCGACGGCTATAAGTTCGCCAAGGTCGCTGGGCACACCATCACGGAACTGTACCCGACAGAAGCACCGATCACATCCGATGCGGATTTCATCCGCTCAAACGAATTGAAGGGCCTGTCCTTGCGCAATGTTGCCCTCAGCATCAAAAACAAAAAAGGCAAAACGGTTGTATCCCACCAAATGGACATGATTTTCACCCACTTCGGCGTGTCCGGACCCGCTGCTTTGCGTTGTTCGATGTTTGTCCACCAAACAATGAAGCGTGATAAAACAGATTCCATCACGATGTCCCTGGATGTCCTTCCGGAACTTTCATTGGGTGCCGTAGAGCACCAGTTGCAAAAGCTCATCAAGGATCAACCGGAAAAAAGCATCAAAAACGGCTGGAAAGACCTGATGCCGGAACGCTACCTGTTGTTCGGCTGCAGCCGGGCCGCCATCGATCCGCAGAAGTCATTGAAGGAATTGACTCCGAAAGAAATCAAAGCTTTCGCCGACTTCTGCAAAAATTTCACCTTCGAAGTGAACGGCACGCATCCTTTGGATAAAGCATTTGTCACCGGCGGGGGCGTCTCCACGAAGGAAATCAATCCTAAGACGATGGAAAGCAAGTTGACTCGGGGTCTTTATTTCTGCGGTGAACTGATCGACTACAACGGCTATACAGGCGGTTACAACATCACTGGCGCCTTTGTTACGGGGCACACAGCCGGCCAGCACGCTGCTGCGGATGTGAACGAATAAAAATATCCATATACGCAAAGAGAACGGGATCACCTCCCACTGAGGCGGCTCCGTTCTCTTTTTTTAGAAGTTGTTTTCATATGAAAAATATAAATTTCTTTCAGGGCTGAACGAATCCGTTCAGCTTTTCTTATTTCACCAGTTTTTTGATGATGAAGACTTTCAGGTAATCGCTGGTTTGGCTGCCTGCCGGAACAGCGAAATCACCCGGCAGATGGAACGTTTCCAGGATGCGATAATCGCAATGGCTGTTCTTGAAGGCTTGGGCGATATCCTGTTTGAAGTTCTTTTCCTTGTAGTTGGCGGCGTTGGAGGACACGATCAGCGTGCCATCCGGTGCGGTGATCTGAATCAGTTCCTCCAACAACTGCGTGTAATCCTTCGTGACCGAGAAGGTCCGCTTTTTGGTGCGGGCAAAGCTCGGCGGGTCGATGATGGTCACGTCATACTGCAATTCCTTGCGGATCGCGTAGCGGATGAAATCGAAGACATCCATGACATAGATTTTCTGCTTCTCGCCGTCCAGGTTGTTGACGGCGAATTGTTCCTTGGTCCGTTCCAACGAGCGGTTCGCGACATCGACACTCGTCGTTTCGATCGCCCCGCCCATGGCTGCTGCCACCGAGAAAGCACCCGTGTAGCTGAACGTGTTCAGCACCCGCTTTCCTGCCGCATACCGCTCCGTCAGAGCGCCGCGCACCTCGCGCTGATCCAGGAAAATGCCCGTCATCAGCCCATCGTCCAGATACGTCGCATAGTTGATGCCGTTCTCCTTGACGATCAGAGGCACGGGGGCTTCTTCGCCCGTGACAAAACGGCTGATCAGGCCATCCTTCCGTTGGTAACGGAATTTTTCATAAATCCCCTTCGTTTCCGGAAAGATTGCTTGAAAGGCAGCAATGATGGCGGCTTGGTAGTGGAATATCCCTTCACTGTACCAGGATACTACCGCAAAACCGTCGTAATGATCGATGGTGACACCGGGGATGCCGTCCCCCTCCGCATTGAAAAGCCGATAGGTAGTCGTTTCCGGGTCCGACTGCAGGTCGGCACGCTTGCGTTTGGCTTTTTCGAACTTGACTTTGAAGAAAGGTTCATTGAAACTATCCGCGCTGTCCAATGAAAATACCCAACCGACGCCTTTGTTCTGTTTGGCCAAATAGGCTTTTGCGACGAACGTTTGGCGGGAATCGACCAGCTCGACGACCTCGCCCTCAGCGAAGCTAAGTCCGTTCGGAAAATCTTCCATCTGGAGCAAGGGATTCCCTGCCTTGATTTTTTTTTCGCTTATTTGCGTAATTGTAATTTTTTTCATTGTTTACTTCCTTTATAGTCGATTATCCGTTCTGCACTGCTGTGTGTTTTTGATGATGCCCAGATACCGTAGCCGATTGCCGTACCCAAGGTATTGAAGAGGACATCATCGATATGCGTCACGCCCGTTTGAAAGATGAGCTGGAGGAACTCGATCATGCCGGAAAAAAGAAAACCGATTGCCGTCACTTTAAGAAAACTGCATTTCTTCCTGAAAAGATACGGACCCATGTAGCCAAGCGGGATAAACCAGACAACGTTCCCCCATGAATTATACCAGGCCGAAAATCCCGAGTCCCCATAAAAAAGTTTGACCGTATCCACCAAAGGCAGCCAGTGGATCGCGGACCAATCGATCTGATGATACTCGACAGTCCAGAATGTCTCTTCGTTGCGAAAAACGGTCAGTTGAAGCAGCAGAACGATGTAGATGAACAAAGCATGCAGCAATCCTTCCTTATATAAGGGGATTTTTTTGCCCGTCTTGCGATGTCTATCCAGCAAATAGGCTGCCCTTAGGATCAGCCAAATCAAATAATACAGAATGGTCTTGTCCACGCTGTTGAAAACTAATTGTATGAGCGGAAAATGGTTGACGGATGATTCCAACGAAGCAGCCACCCACTCATACGGCCCTTGTAAAAATATCATAAGCTATGCTCACCTTTGTCAGTTTTGTTCCTTTGATCAGATACATTGAAAGATTCATTTTCTCGAAAAATCCTAAAAAAAGCAACCGTTCTTGAGAAAAACTTAGGAAAATCTTTACGGTGCTTCAATTGACTATCAAAAGCATTCAGAATATAATGACACTAGCTCATTTTACACAAAATTCACAAACAACACACAACGGCTTAAAAATTTTACATGAACTTTACATGTGTTCCACAAGATATTATAGGAGGTCTCTTTTTTGAAACAAAAATTTACTGAACAGTTGCAGACGCGATTCGGATTTTTCCTGTTCGCTGTCGTCCTTTTCTGGCTGAAGACCTATTTCGCTTACCACACGGCCTTCTCTTTAGGCGTGGACGGTTGGTTTCAACAACTGATTTTATTCATCAATCCGCTCGCCACGACTTTCTTGATTTTGGGGATCTCCCTTTTCGTGAAAGATCCAAAAAAAGGTTACAGAAGCCTGATTGCCCTGTATATGCTGAATTCGATCCTGTTGTTCGCCAACATCGTCTATTACCGCGAATTTACGGATTTCCTGACGATCAAAACTATTTTTGGTTCAGCCAACGCGACCAAAAATTTGGGTTCCGGCGTCATCGCCATGATGCAGCCGATCGACCTGTTCTATTGGATCGATGCTTTCGTGCTCGTCTATGTCTATAAGAAATTCGTCAGCAAGAACCGCGACGAACGCATCTTCAAGAAAAGATGGGCCTTTGCGACAATTGCCGCATCGATTGCCCTCTTCGCCGCTAACTTAGGCTTGGCTGAAATCAGCCGCCCGCAGTTGCTGACGAGAACTTTTGACCGTAACTATATCGTCAAATACTTGGGCATCAATGTCTATACGCTCTATGACGGAATCAAGACTGCACAAGCCAACCAAGTACGGGCAAGCGCGGACAGCTCGGATATGGCTACTGTCCTCGATTACTTGGGTGCGCATTACGCCGAACCCAACGAAACAACCTTCGGACAAGCAGAAGGCAAAAACGTCGTCTACATCCATTTGGAAAGTATGCAGCAGTTCCTGATTGATTTTTCACTGACTGATGAAACAGGTACAACTGCAGAAGTGACACCATTCCTGAACAGCTTGTATCACAGCGATGATTCCTACAGTTTCAGCAACATTTTCCACCAGACCGGACAAGGAAAAACCAGTGATGCTGAATTGATGCTGGATAATTCTTTGTTTGGGCTATCTCAAGGCTCAGCCTTCACACAGATTGGCGCCGACAACACATTCCAATCGGCTCCGGCCATTTTGAGCGAAACCTATGGCTACACATCAGCCGTTTTCCACGGCAATGTCGGCTCCTTCTGGGATCGCGACAATGTTTACAAATCGTTTGACTATGACTATTTCTTTGATGCCGACAGCAGCTACACACTGACCGATGAGAATTCAGTCGAGTACGGTCTGAAGGACAAATTGTTCTTCCAGGAATCGGCTCAGTACTTGGAGCAATTGCCACAGCCGTTCTACGCGAAATTCATTACCGTTTCGAATCACTTCCCTTTCCCAGCGGATGAGATGAACAGCACCTTCGCTTTGGATACCGGTGACGAAACGATTAACGGTTATTTTAATACTGTTCATTATGCCGACGAGGCATTGGCTGAATTCTTCCAATATATGAAAGATGCAGGCCTTTACGATAACACGATTTTCGTATTGTACGGCGACCATTTCGGAATTTCAAGTTCACGAAACCAAACATTGGCTCCCGTCATCGGAGCGGATGCAGATTTATGGGATGCCTATGATAACGCCATGATGCAAAAAATCCCGTTCATCATTCATAACCCTGGTTCCGGTACCGGCCAGATCAGCGACGTTTACGGCGGCCAGATCGATATCTTGCCCACTGTGATGCATCTTCTGGGTGTCGATACTTCAGCCTATGTCCAACTTGGACAGGATCTGTTGTCGGCGCAAAATGAGGGAATCGTTGTTTTCCGTAACGGAAGCATCGTGACGAGTGACTATACTATTCTAGGAAATGCTGTTTATCATACCCAAACAGGTACGCTTGCTTATCAGACCGAAGAAGTGGTCCAAAAAGTTGCTGAAATCCGAGCGCAAGCTGAGCTTCAGCTTGCCATCTCAGATCAGATCATCAACGGGGATTTGCTGCGTTTCTACACGCCTGATGGCTTCACCCCAGTCGATAAAAGCCTGCACAACTATGTGGATTCGCCTGCCAGATTGGCAGAGGACATCGCGGAATTGGGCAATCTGAACACTTCTTTGTACTACACGAACAACGGCGTTTCAAGCGTTCCGCTTTACCAGACGGATGCCCCTGAGTTCCCGGGCAACCAAGTCATTGCTGAAGAAAATGTAACGCAAGAGCAACCCGTTGCTGAGGAAGCCCCAGCAGAAGGACAGACAGAACCAGTTGAATAAGCAAAAGAGCTTCCGGAATTTAAAAATTCCGGAAGCTCTTTTTTAACTGTTTTCTTCTAATCCTGCTTTGGTGGGCAAAGCTATCGTGAAGGTTGTTCCCTCGCCTGGATCGCTCTCCACGTCGACAGTCCCTTGATGGTTCATCACTAAGGATTGCACTACCGCCAATCCGATTCCGGACTCACCGAATTTTGTATTCTTTCTGGAAACATCCACCTTATAGAATCTCTCCCAGATGCTCGTGATATCCTTCTTCTCGATGCCGATGCCCGTGTCCTTGACCTGGATGATTTGCTGCTCGCCATCCCGGAACGATGATAAGGTGATGGTGCCTTTTTTCGTGAACTGGATAGCGTTTTGGGTGAGATTGACCATGATCTGGATAAAACGGTCATAGTCCGCGTAGATCCGGTCCGCGGCATCCACTTGGACGATGATCAAGTCATTTTTCTCCTGCGCTTTTGTTCGCATCTGCTCCGCCACATGCTCCAATGCTTCCTTGGCGGAAAATTCCTGCTTCACTAGAACGATCTGATTGGAGCGGATCTTTTCATAATCCAGGTTTTCGTTCACCAGTCGGATCAGCCTTTTGGTTTCTTTCTGCATCAGCTGCATGCTCCGTTCCCGGCTTCCTTCGGGAATCATGTGGTGCTGGATCCCTTCCAGGATGCCGTTGATCGTCGTGAGTGGCGTGCGCATCTCATGGGCCACATCCATCATGAACTGGCGCCTCAAGTTCTCTTGGCGTTCGACTTCCTCGTTGGAGGCTTTCAAAGACCTTGCCATTTGGTTGAAATCCTCTGAAAGCTCATCAAATTCATCTTTGTGATGATTCTCCAGCGAAATGTCGAAATTACCTGACGCAATCTCATGTGTTGCCCTGCGCATGCGTTTGATGCGTCTTGTCAGGTAATTGGCGATCCCGACACTCAAGACGATCGCAATCCCTCCGGAAGTCAGCACAGCCACAAGCAAGTTGTGTTCAATCTCATTGATTTCATCCTCGATCCCTTTCACCGGCGAGCCGACCGCTATGAAGCCTGTGAACTCGGCTGTAGTCGCATTAAACAGCGGAAGATAAACCGTCAAGAAGCGCTTCTTTTCGTTCAGGAAGCCACGATCCCGCTCCGTCAAGGAAATCCGCTCCCCTTCCGAGAGCCTTTCAAAATCCTCCGAACTGATTCCGCTCGTATACAGATCCGTCGCTTGCGGATAAACCATTTGGTCTTCGGCATCAAAGATGGCGAACGAAACATCCTGGTTGGACACTAATGAAGATCCGCTTTCCAGTTGCTGGATCGTCATGTTCTGATCGATGATCGATTCGGCATATCCGTAAAGCTGCGCCTCTTTCTCGGCGTAGACATTGCTGGTGACGTATTGGATGATCAGGATTCCGGTCGTACTGACGGTTATCAGAATCAAGGTGAAAAAAGCCAGTATTTGTTGATAAACGTACTTCATTTATCCTCTACTCCGCTGTCGTCGAATTTGTAGCCGACTCCCCAAACCGTTTGGATCACTTGCGGTCCGACCGCTTCTATTTTTTGCCGCAACTTCTTGATGTGGGCATCGATTGTGCGCTCATCCCCGTAGTAAGGGTCTTCCCAGATCCGGGTCAACAGATGTTCCCTCGAAAATACTTGTTTCGGGTGTTCGGCCAGCAAGGCGAACAGTTCGAATTCTTTCGGAGTCAAGCTTTCGATCTGTTTCCCGTCAAGGTAGGCTTCGCGCGTGATCGTGCTGATTTTGACGTGATCAGTGAGCACATCGAAATCATCTGTAGCCCGCGCCTGCGCGTGATCGACCTTAGCGCGGCGGTGCATCGCTTTGATGCGGGCTATCAAGGTCAACGGGCTGAACGGCTTCGTGACGTATTCATCCGCCCCGATTTCCAGACCGATGACCTGGTCGCTTTCAGAATCGCGCGCCGTCAGCATGATGATCGGTACAAACTGGGAAATTTTCCTTATTTCACGGCAGACCTGCATCCCATCCATGCTCGGCAGATTCAGATCGAGGATGATCATATCCCATTTTCTGTCTGCTGCCGCGAACGCCTCCAGCCCCTCTTTTCCATCATGTTCGAATACAGCTTGCCAGCCCTCATTCTCGAAAAACATCGCCATCATTTCGCAGACGGCTTCATTGTCTTCTATCATCAAAATTTCCATAGCGACTCTCCCTTTCATTTCCTACATTATATCTTTTTTTCGCATAAGCGGCATCATTTCCAGTCTACGATACCACATACCTTTGAAGTTTCTGTGAAAAAATGGGGAAAACGGCGTTTCCAACAGAAAAAGCCCCGGAATCCGGGGCTTAGGGGCGGGAGAGAGCATCAGACCGCTTCCTGTTCTCTTTTCGCTTCGACAAAATACAATTCTTCCACGACCAATTCGATGACATAGACGTGCTGCTCTTGCTTATTGACATAGGAACGCGAAACCAAATGGCCGTTGACGCCGATCTGGTTGCCTTTGGCGCAATACTGTTCGACCAGATTTGCGGTTGCTCCCCAAAAAACGACAGGTATGAAATCCGCCTGCGGTTGGCCTTCATCCGCTTTCCTGAGACGCTGCACCGCCAGTGTATTGTTGCAGACTTGCCTTTCGCCGTTCACCTGTTGCACTTGGATGGGCCGCACCAGTCGCCCGATCAATGATACTTGATTCATCCTTTCATTCCTCCTTAAGCTTGACTTACTGTCTGTAATATCCGCAAAAAAAAAAGGATTCATTTTAATCAAAAAAAATAAACCCGAAGACTTTCTTATCTCCAAGTTTATTTTTCTGTATCAACGGATGGCTTTCCCCATCCGCAGCGAGTCCGCAAAATCGTTGATTTTCCGCAAACGGTGATTGATTCCGGATTTTGAGATGGCTCCGCTCGGTATCATTTCGCCGAGTTCTTTAAGGCTGATGTCGGGATTCTCCAAGCGGATCACGGCGATTTCCTTCAGCTTTTCCGGCAATTTTTCCAGACCTACTGTCGCCTCGATGAATTCGATGTTGGCGACTTGCTTTGCGGCCGCATCGATCGTCTTGTTCATGTTGGCGTTCTCGCAATTCACCAGACGATTGACGGAATTGCGCATGTCACGGATGATCCGGACGTCCTCGAATTTCATCATCGCATTGTGGGCACCGATCAACGCCAGAAAATCGGCGATCTTCTCGGCTTCCTTCAGATACGTGATGAAGCCGTTGCGGCGCTCGATCGTCCGCGCATTCAGATCGAAATGATTCATCATATCGCAGATGTCCTGATTGTGGTCTTCATAATTAGAATAGATTTCCAAATGATAACGGCTCGTTTCCGGGCTGTTCACCGACCCCCCGGCCATGAAGGCACCGCGCAGGTAGGAGCGTTCCTTCTGGTTATTGTTCATGATATCTTCGGAGACCTGCGTTTTGAAGGACAGCCCATCGAAAATGTTCAGGTCGCTCAAAAGCTCCCGGACGCCTTGCTTCAGGCGCACAATATAGACGTTATTTTTCTTCAGCTTCATTTTCCGGCGGACCAGCAATTCGCTTTCGAATGAATAGTGATCCTTCAGGAGAACATACATCCGTCTGGCGATTGCCGCATTTTCCGTCTGGACGTTCAGCACAAAGGCCTGATTATAGATACTGACCGATCCGCTCATCCGGATCAACGCGGTCAATTCGGCTTTCGCATGCTCGCGGTGCACTTCCAAGGTCGTCAATTCTTTTTTTACTTCAGATGCAAAAGACATATACGCCTCCTTTCCGACAGCTTCTTTCGATCAGAAAAAAGGTCAACAGATAGTTTTGATATTGGAAATGAGATTGATCAGTTCCGAAACGACTTTTTTGCCGTCGTGGTATACGCCGCCGTTCTTCATATCCAGAAAATCGGCAGAAATGACCCGGCAGTTTTCTTCGCGCAATCCTTTGAAGTCATGGCGGACCTGCAGCAAATATTCTTCGTCAGCTTGCTGATTGAGGTATTCATCCGGAACTTTTTCAGTGTTCACCAGGACGGTGTCGATGAATTTCGCTTTCAGATGATCATGCAATACCTTGATATGCTCAGCATCAGTGAAGCCCTCTGTTTCGCCCAATTGCGTCATGATGTTGCAGATATAGACTTTCTCGGCTTTGGTACCGATGACCGCTTGGCCGAGGTCGTGGATCATCAGGTTAGGCAAAATGCTCGTATACAGACTTCCCGGTCCGATAACGACCATATCCGCCTCCAGGATACTGTTGATGACGTGACGGGAAGCGACGGCCTCCCTTGTCTCATCCAATGGTTTGACATACACGCGTTCGATTTTTTTGCGGCCTTTTGCGATTTTCGATTCGCCCTTGATGACCGTGCCATCCTTGAACTCTGCATAGAGTGAGAGCGGCTCGTCAGCTGCGGCATAGATTTTGCCTTTGACGCCCATCATGACGGACAACAAACGAATGGCATCGAAAATGCTCCCTTTCATTTCAGTCAGGGCCACAATGATGAGGTTGCCGATGGCGTGCCCGGAAAAGAAGGAATCCTTCGAATGGAAACGGTACTGGAAAATATCCTTTTCCAGTTTCGGCATATCGGAGAGCGCGATCATACAGTTGCGGATATCCCCGGGAGGCACAATATTGACGTGGTCACGGATGATGCCGCTGCTGCCGCCGTCATCCGCGACTGTGACAATAGCTGTGATGTCTGTATTGTGATTCTTCAGTTCTTGCAGAATGACCGGCAGGCCCGTTCCGCCGCCGATTACGACGATTTTCTTCGTTCTGCTCGGATTTTGACTCATGACCGATTCACCGTCTCTTTGCGTTTATTCCGATCACGGTGGGTCGTATTCACTTGATAGCCAGCGCTCTTCAATTGCAGGCTTGTCCGTTCCGCCAAAGCAACCGAGCGGTGTTGCCCGCCTGTGCAGCCGATGGCGATATTTACGCTGGTCTTGCCTTCTTTCTTATAACCAGGAATGATGTATTCCAGCAAATCGATGAATTTCTTGTAAAAGATTTCCGTCTCCGGTTGCTTCATGACATAATCATAGACTGGCTTATCCAGCCCCGTCAACGGACGCAGTTCATCTACGTAATGCGGGTTGGGCAAAAAGCGGACATCCATGACGATGTCAGCATCGATCGGCAACCCGTATTTGAAACCGAAAGAGACGACTTCGACATGAAAAACATCCTTATCGTCGACTTTGAAAGTATCGAGAAGGCGTTCCCTTAACTGTCGCGGTGTTGTCTCGCTCGTATCGATGACCAACTGCGAACGGTTGCGGATATCTTCAAGCAATTCCCGCTCTTTGCGGATTCCTTCCAGCACCGTTCCGCCTGATTGGGTCAGGGGATGACTTCTTCTTGTTTCTTTGTATCGGGAAACCAGCACATCATCTTTCGAATCGAGGAAGATGACTTTGGTCGTGATGAAAGAAGTATTGTCCAAACTGTCCACAGCAGACATGATTTCGTCAAAGAAAGCACGGGAGCGCAGATCGATCACTAAGCAGATTCTGCTTATTTTACCCGATTCCTTTACAAGCTCCCAAAATTTTGGTAACAAACTTGGGGGCATATTATCTATACAGAAATAGCCTAAATCTTCAAATGTCTGCAACGCTACCGTTTTTCCGGCACCGCTCATCCCCGTTATGACTACCAATTCGAGAGTGTCCGCCATATTAATTCCTCCAGTCAAAAAATAGATACACCCATTATAACATACCGGGTGTATCATTTGTCTGTTTCTGAATATTTTAGTGATTCTTAAGTTTTGTTCGGGTGTTCGGCCAAAAGGCGGCCGTTCTCGTAATAGCCTCTTAGTGCTCGATTTCTACTCGGGATTTGTCATGGCTCTTTTAAACGCGTTCTGAATCCCAGAAATCTGTGCCTAAGCTGACTACCACACACGGACAAAAAACGTCCGCTTAGTGTTAGTCCTCTTAGTGCTCGATTTCTACCCGGGATTCATCACGCTCTTTTTGGTTTGTGTTTGAAGTGGCGGGCGGCGGCTACTGCATTTTGCCAGCCGGCATAGAGGTCTTCGCGTTTTTCTGATGACATTTGCGGATGGAACTCGCGATCAGGTTCCCAGTTTTTGATGATGTCATCGGTATCCTTCCAGAATCCTACCGCCAAACCTGCCAAGTAGGCGGCCCCCAGTGCAGTCGTCTCCATCACTTTCGACCTGGTCAAGGTTGTGTTCAGAATATCGCTTTGGAATTGCATCAAAAAGTTGTTGTGTGCTGCTCCTCCATCGACGCGCATATTCGTGATGACCAGTCCGGAGTCCTTCTGCATCGTGTCCACGACGTCTTTCGTTTGGTAGGCCAACGATTCGAGCGTCGCACGGATCAGATGCGCTTTTGAGGTTCCTCTCGTCAATCCGAAGAACGCGCCGCGCACGTCCTGATCCCAATAAGGTGCCCCCAGGCCGACAAACGCCGGAACCATATAGACGTTCTCGTTCGATTCGACCAATTCGGCATATTCCTCGGATTCTGCAGCTGTCCGGATCAATTGGGCTTCATCCCGCAGCCACTGCAGAGCGGATCCGGCCACAAAGATGCTCCCTTCTAGGGCATAATTCACCTCACCGTTCAGGCCGTAAGCGATGGTGGTCAGCAAACCGTTTCGTGATTTTACCGGTGTCATACCGGTGTTCATGACGATGAACGCACCGGTTCCGTATGTATTCTTCACCATCCCCTGTTCAAAACCGGTCTGCCCAAAGAGGGCGGCTTGCTGGTCGCCGGCGATACCGGCAATCGGAATGCGCGACCCATAAAAATCGTTTTCCTCCGTATACCCGTATATTTCCGATGAAGAACGGACTTCAGGCAGCAACGTGCGCGGAATTTCCAGCAAATCCAAGATTCCCTCGTCCCACTTCAGATCATAAATATTGAACAGCATCGTCCGGCTGGCATTGGAAACATCCGTTACGTGCACCTTCTTCCCGGTCAGTTTCCAGACGATCCACGTATCGATGGTCCCGAAGAGCAGTTCCCCCTTTTCCGCACGCTCACGAGCATTCGGGATATGATCGAGCAACCATTTTATTTTTGTGGCCGAAAAATAAGAATCGATGATCAGTCCGGTTTTATCATGGATGAAGTCACTATGGCCTTCCTGCTTCAGTTTGTCGGCGATTTCCGAAGTCTGGCGGGATTGCCAAACGATTGCATGATGGATCGGCATTCCGGTAGCGCGGTCCCACACAACCGTTGTCTCGCGCTGATTCGTTACCCCTATTGCTGCAATTTCCTCAGGACGGATGGCCCCTCTGATCAAGGCATCCGCTATGACAGACTGGACACTGATCCAAATTTCATTCGCATCATGTTCCACCCAACCCGGCTCAGGATAATATTGCAGCAATTCCCTTTGCGAAGCAGAGATGATTGTGCCTTTCTTGTCCCAGATGATTGCCCGTGTGCTTGTTGTTCCTTGATCTATCGACATGATGTATTTTTTTTCCACTTGTAATCCTCTTTCCTGCTTTAAAATTTGTTGTCCACAAACTAGAAAACGCTCTCATTTATTCGCATATCTGCGCATTTGCCTTTGCTGATATCCTAGCATTATTTTTCATGAATCCCAATTATTTTTACTTGATACCAGCCTGATTCGGGAATTTTTAAATAATTATATTGAAAACCTTTTATCAATTTTATAACACCCAAAAGACAAGAATTTTTAAATATAGAAAATTGTCCGAAATATACCGTTACCCCAAAGATGAAAACCCTACCAAAAATAGGTTGTTTTCACAAGATCGCAACCTTTTCATTTGCAAAAACGCTTCCTTTCGCGGTAAGGTAGAGTTAGATATTTGTGAAATAAAAATTAAATATGAGGTGAAACCCATGATAGAATTCAAAAACTTAACCAAAAAGTTTCCAGGTGGAAAAATCGCAGTGGACTCCCTTAATCTGACGTTCAACGATGGCGAATTTATTGTCTTCATCGGGACGAGCGGCAGCGGCAAAACAACCTCTATGCGGATGATCAACCGCATGATCGAACCTTCCTCCGGCGAGATTTTGATCGACGGAAAAAACATCAAGGACATGAATGCGGTGGAACTGAGACGCCAAATCGGCTACGTCATCCAGCAAATCGGTCTGATGCCCCACATGACTATCTTCGAAAACATCGTTATGGTTCCAAAACTATTGAAATGGCCTGTCGAAAAACAAAGGAAAATTGCAGAAGAGCTGATCCAAAAAGTCGATCTTCCGTTGGATTTTCTGGAACGCTATCCATCCGAACTGTCCGGCGGCCAACAACAGCGCATCGGTGTCATCCGGGCCTTGGCAGCCGACCAGGATATCATTTTGATGGATGAACCATTCGGAGCATTGGATCCGATCACCCGCGACTCCCTGCAGGAAACCCTCAAAGAACTGCAGCGCGAATTAGGCAAAACGGTTGTCTTCGTCACGCATGATATGGATGAAGCTTTGAAACTGGCAGACCGGATCGTCATTATGCAGGACGGAAAAGTCGTCCAATTCGACACGCCTGACAATATCCTGATGAATCCGGCGAATGAATTCGTCGAAAACTTCCTCGGTGAAGATCGCCTGAGCCAAGCGCGCACGAATTTCCGCACAGTTGAGCAGATCATGATCCGCGGTCCTGTATCCGTTTCGGCTGATCAAAATTTGTCCGAAGCGATCAAACTGATGCGCACGCGTCGGGTCGACAGCTTATTCGTCACTGACGCCAATGATGTGCTTTTGGGCATGCTCAGTGTCGAAGCGATCGACCACAACCGGCGCAGACCGGTCACTGTCGGCGAGGTCATGAGTGAAGTTTCCTTTGTCCGCGAAGGTACGCTCGTCCGGGATGCTTTGCAGCGTATCCTGAAATTGGGTTACAAGAATATCCCTGTAGTTGATGAAAAGAACCATCTGATCGGTTTGATCACGCGCACCTCCATTGTCGACATGGTCTATGATACAATCTGGGGAGACATGGAACCCGAGATGCCGGCTGAAGAGGTCATCGAGACGACTGCAGATATCGAAACGGTTAAGGGGTGATGAACAATGGACTTTTTGACAACGAACGGTTCCGAGCTGCTCTTTAAAACAGGTGAGCATTTCTACATTTCTGCCTTGGCCCTGCTGCTTGGCGTTCTGGCCGCGGTTCCTCTGGGCATCGTTTTGACACGCTTCAAGCGCTATTCCGGTTTCATCATCAGTTTTGTTTCGATTCTCCAGACCGTCCCTTCCTTGGCTTTGCTGGCCCTGATGATCCCTCTCTTCGGGATCGGAAAACTTCCCGCGATTGTTGCCCTGTTCATCTATTCCCTGCTGCCGATTCTCCGAAATACGTTCATCGGCATCTCAAATGTGGACAGCAATATTGTCGATTCCGCAAAAGGAATGGGAATGACCGAGAACCAGATCATCCTGCAGGTGAAATTGCCTTTGGCTGCTCCTGTCATCATGTCCGGCATCCGGTTGGCCGGTGTCTATGTTATCGCATGGGCCACGCTTGCTTCGTATATCGGAGCCGGCGGTTTAGGGGATTATATTTTTAACGGATTGAATGTATACGATCAGGAAATGATCATTTGGGGAACTTTACCGGTAACCTTATTGGCTTTATTGGCTGATTTCCTCCTTGGAAAGCTTGAGCGATTCGTTTCTCCACAGACAACATCGACAAAAGGAGGGAACTGATGATGAAGAAACGCATGAAGAAATGGTTGCTGTTTCCGCTGACGGTCCTTTTATTGGCGGCTTGTTCCTTGCCTGGTCTTGGTGCCTCCGTAAACAATGACGGCATCGTCATCACCGGTGGGACAACGACCGAAATGCAAATATTGAGCTATATGGTCAGGGGGATGGTCGAACACTATCTGCCGGATGCTTCCGTGGATATGGTCAACAACCTTGGCTCCTCGACGCTGAATCACCAAGCGATGATGGGCGGGGATGCGAATGTATCGGCTGCACGCTATACAGGGACATCCTTGACCGGCGAGTTGGGCATGGACCCTATCACCGATCCCGTATTGGCTTTCGAAACGGTCGTAAAGGGCTTCGACGAAAGATTCGATCAGGTTTGGTTCCCATCCTACGGTTTTGCCAATACCTACGCCTTTTTGGTGACACGTGAATTCGCCGAAGAAAACAATTTGGAGACTGTCAGCGACCTCGCGGCGTTGGCACCGAATCTGCGGGCCGGCGTGGACAACTCCTGGATGGAGCGGGAAGGCGACGGTTATGAAGCCTTCAAAGAAACATACGGTTTTGATTTCCAGCGTGTCTACCCGATGCAGGTCGGCCTCGTTTATGATGCCCTGCAGGCGGACGAAATGGATATCGTTTTGGGCTACTCCACGGACGGCCGGATCGCAAGCTACGGCCTGGTCGTTCTTGAAGACGACCTGCAACTGTTCCCGCCATACGACGCCAGTCCGGTTGCCACTAAAGAGATTCTTGAGGCTTATCCCGAACTGGAGACCATCCTGCTGAAATTGGAGGGCACCGTGACGGATGAGATGATGCAGGCAATGAACTATGAAGTCGATAACGATTTGGTGGAAGCCCAAACGGTCGCGCAAAATTTCTTGGAAGAGAACAACTATTTCGAAGATAAAGAAGTCACACCCTTGAAGGAGGAAGAATGATGAACTTAAGTGAAATGAATACGCTCCAACAGTTGCTCTACTATTATAGAGAAAACGCCGGCTATGTATTCGAACAATTCACCCGCCATTTTCTGATCTCCATTTACGGTGTGCTGTTCGCGGCGATTGTGGCGATCCCGCTCGGTTTTTGGATCGCACGCCATAAAAAACTGGCTGATTGGATCATCGGTGCCGCCAATGTCATCCAGACGATCCCTTCATTGGCGCTGTTGTCCATTCTGATGCTGGGACTCGGACTCGGATCGGACACCGTCATTGCGACAGTCTTCCTGTATTCGCTGCTACCGATCATCAAAAACACCTATACGGGTGTGCGGAATGTCGATGCCGCGCTGTTGGATACCGGTAAAGGCATGGGGATGACGCGGATGCAATTGACCTATATGGTCGAATTGCCGTTGTCCCTTTCCGTCATCATGGCCGGCTTGCGTAATGCTTTGGTCGTTGCGATCGGTATCACCGCCATTGGTACCTTCATCGGCGCCGGCGGTTTGGGGGATATCATTTCCCGCGGTGTGAATGCGACGAACGGGACAGCCATCATCCTGGCCGGCGCTATCCCGACAGCCTTGATGGCAGTACTGGCCGATTGGTTGCTGGGTCTTTTGGAAAAACGATTGGATCCATCCAGCAAAGTGACCCGTAAACATTGAGTGAACAAAATACGCAGTGAAATCGAAAGGACAAGGCACTCCCACAAAACGTGGATTGTCTTGTTTTTTCTTTTTGGGGATTCCGCCAAGCTTTGCTGTCGGATAATTTCTTTTAATGATTTTCCATTTGTGATAGAATAGATTGGACTCTAGACGGACAGACATTCTGATCTAGCAAGAGATACTTAAGGAGTGGTATAAATGTGTGGTTTTGTTGGATATATCCATGGATCGACTGCATGGAACCATCAGACTGTGATTGAAGGTATGATGAACAGGATCGTCCACCGCGGACCAGACAGTGGCGGCATGTATTCTGATGGCAAGGTAACGTTAGGCTTCCGCCGCTTGAGCATCATCGATCTTTCCGATAACGGAAAGCAACCGATGTACAGTGCAGACGGAAATTTGGTATTGGTTTTCAACGGCGAAATCTTCAACTTCCAGGAGTTGCGCGAAGATCTGAAGCAAAAAGGACACATCTTCCATTCCAAAACGGACAGTGAAGTTTTGATCTACGGCTACAAAGAATACGGTTATGACTTTGTGAAGCAACTGCGCGGCATGTTCGCGTTCGCGATTTGGGATAAAGTGAACGATACGATGTTCATCGCCCGCGATGGCTTCGGCATCAAACCGTTGTACTACACGACAAACACAACCGACGGCAGCCTGCTTTTCGGTTCTGAAATCAAGTCATTTTTGGCTCACCCCGCTTTCATCAAAGAAGTGAACAAGGATGCTTTGCGTCCCTACTTGACGCTGCAATACTCTTCGATGGGCGAAACCTTCTTCAAAGGCGTCCACAAATTGAAGCCGGCGCATTATATGGTGCTGAAAGGCAACGATATCCATACGGTCGAATATTGGGACAAAAAATTCCATGCCGAAAACGGCACTTTGGAAAGCTTCGTGGAAGAAGTCAAAGCAACGATGGCTGACTCCGTCCGTGCCCACAAAATCAGTGATGTGAAGACCGGCGCTTTCTTGTCCGGTGGCGTCGATTCCAGCTTGGTCACAGCTTTGATGAAACCGGAAAAATCCTTCTCGGTCGGCTTCTCCGAATATGAAAAAATGTTCAACGAAACCAACCAGGCTGCCGATCTTTCGGAAATCCTGGGCATCGAAAATGTCCGCAAGTACATCTCGCCGGAAGAGGCTTTCCATGCCCTGCCTACCATCCAATACCATATGGATGAACCGCAGTCGAATCCGTCTTCCGTTCCCTTGTACTTCTTGGCCGAATTGGCGAAGAAAGATGTGACGGTCGTGCTTTCTGGTGAAGGCGCGGATGAAATTTTCGGCGGCTACTCTTGGTATGAACCATCCAAGAAAATGGAGACTTACGAAAAGATCCCTTACAGCCTGAGAAGAGGCATCGGCAAATTGGCCCATAAAATGCCGAAGAATACGCTGACGACTTTCCTGGTAAAAGGCGGCCAAAAAGTGGAGGAACGCTTCATCGGTCAGGCCATCGTCTGGGACGAGGAAGAAGCTGTGGACATCCTGAAGCCGGCCTACAAAAACGGTCCGGATATCCGTTCGATCACCAAACCGATCTATGACGAAGTCAAAGGCCAGGATGATGTGACGAAGATGCAGTATCTCGATCTGAACCTTTGGATGCCTGGGGATATCCTGTTGAAAGCCGACAAGATGAGCATGGCCCACTCGTTGGAGCTGCGCGTGCCTTTCCTGGACAAAGAAGTCATGGAATTGGCGAAACGCATCCCTTCCGATTACCGTGTCAACGAGATCGATACAAAATACGTGCTGCGCAGAGCGGCTGCCGATGTCCTGCCTGAAGAATGGGCGAAACGTCCGAAGTTGGGCTTCCCGACTCCGATCCGTCACTGGCTGCGCGAAGAAGAATTCTACAACGAAGTCAGAAAAGCTTTCGCTTCCGACTATGCGGCTGAATTTTTCGACACTGCTAAGCTCGTACAGATCCTCGACGACAACTATACGAAGAAGTTGGATTACGGCCGTCAGATTTGGACAGCCTACATCTTCCTTGTTTGGTACAAACGTTTCTTCATCGATGAGACGCCTCTGTCTGCGGATGCATTTGTCGCTTAAATCAACGATCGAACAAAAACAGAGAGTTGCCCGCAAAGGGTCACTCTCTGTTTTTGTTCTTGACCGCTTCGGTCGTGTGCCGGCAGTGGTTATGCTTTCTCATCCTTGGGCGTAAATGGTATCATGTAACTATAAAATATTGGAAAGAAGGTTTTTCTATGGCCAGAGTTTTAGTTGTGCGCGCACATCCTTTCGACAGCAGCGTTTCCCGTTCCATGAAAGTTTTGGATGCTTTTCTGGAGGAATACACAGCGTTGAATCCTTCTGATCGCATCAAGGACATGAATCTTTATGAAGTCGCCATCCCTGAAATCGATCGAGATCTTTTGACTGCCTGGAAGGAATTGTCGAAAGGCGTGCTTTTTGATCAGTTGACTTCCCGTCAGCAAGAAAAAGTGACGCTCTTCAACCACTACACCGATGATTTTTTGTCCATGGATAAAATCATCATCGCGAATCCTTTGTGGAATATGCACGTGCCGGGTCGCCTGAAGACGTGGATCGATACCATCACGGTCGCCGGACAGACGTTCCGTTACACGGAATCCGGAGCAGTCGGAATGGTCCCGGATAAAAAGTTGCTGCATATCCAAGCGAACGGCGGCATCTTCGACGGACGTGATCCTGCCAGCCAGTACATCAAGAGCATTTTCCGCTTCCTTGGAGTCGAAGAAATCTCACAACTGTTCGTCGAAGGCATGGACACTTACCCGGACCGTGCCGATGAAATCGTTGCCGAAGCGATCGAAAAAGCCAAACAATTGGCCAAAAATTTCTGATCTGTCCGCCAAATAAGAAAAGCTGAACGGGTTCGTTCAGCCCTGATTAAGGAAACACTGTGACCTAATCGGTCAAGTACTCTGATGTCACAGTGCGACATCAGAGGGCCTTACTGCGAGACCATTTGGATGGCCTGATGACAGGATCAAGCGATTGAAATCGCAAGAGTCATGACAATTTAGGAAATCTGTCCTTGCAACGTTCCCTACGGTCACCTTGTACTGGGGCTCTAAGGGATGAATCCCTAAGAGTCCCATGCAACTGAGCATCGAAGAGCGCAATTGCTGAGAGACTTCCTGCGTCAGCAGGTTAGTCGAACAGTATGTCTTGGCTCGTAGAGACAAGAGGTTCCTTTATCACTTTTCCGAAGGGCTAACCCGTGAAGCTGGACATTATTTTAGATGCATGAAACATTTTGCACACTTGTGAAACACCTACGGTGATGCACTTTTGAGTTGAAAAAATTTTATAAATTCCTGTATGTCAAAAAAGAAGCCCGTGGGCTTCTTTTTTGTTTTTTTGGTTTTATCGGATTACTCTGCAGTCAGGCTACGGATGCTTGCCTCGAAAGCAGCGACTTTTTCATCGACTGCACTTTGGCTTTCAGCCTTCGCACCAATGTAGAATTTGATTTTTGGTTCTGTTCCGCTTGGACGGATGGCGATCCAGCTGCCGTCTTCCAGGAAGTATTTCAGCACATTCGAACTCGGCATATCGATGATTTCAGTGGAACCATCAGGGAATGTCTTCGTAGAGTTGCCGAAGTCTTCCGTGATCGATACGGCAATGCCCGCGAAGTCCGCCGGTGCTTCCGCACGGAATTTAGCCATCAGCGCTTTGATTTTTTCTGCTCCGGTGATGCCGGACATCGTGACGGAAATCGTCTGTTCCTTATAATAGCCGTGCGTTTCGAAAATTTCGACCAGGCCGTCGTACAGCGTTTGGCCTTTTTTCTTGTAGTAAGCCGCTACTTCAGCAATCAACACGAGGGCCTGGATAGCGTCTTTATCGCGTACGAACGGTTTTGCCAGATAACCGTAGCTTTCCTCAAAGCCAAACAAGAATTCCTTGCTGTGGTCTTCTTCGTATTGCTTGATTTTTTCTGCGATGAATTTGAATCCGGTCAGGACATCCACCATATCCGCACCGTAAGATTTCGCGATTGCTGTCGGCAACTCGCTGGATACGATCGATTTAAGGGCTGTACCGTTTGCAGGCAATGTGCCTGCCGCTTTTTTGGCGCGCAACAAGTAATCCAGCATCAATGAAGCGATCTGGTTACCGGTAAGGACAACATACTCGCCTTTTGCTTTGCGGACGGCTGCACCCAAGCGGTCAGCATCAGGATCGGTCGCGACCAAAATGTCGGCATCCAGTTCCGTCCCCAGTTTGATGGCGTATTCGAATGCGCCCGCTTCTTCCGGATTCGGTGATTTTACGGTGGAGAAGTTCGGATCGGCTACAGCCTGTTCCGGAACAAGATGGATGCCTTCAAAACCAGCATTCTTCAAGGCGCGCTCGCCCAGCATCTGGCCAGTCCCATGCAACGGCGTGAAGACCAATTTCATCTCTTTACTCATTTCGTGGACAAGGGCGGGATCGACAGTCACTGTTTTGACAAGTTCAAGGTAAGCCGCGTCGACTTCTTCCCCAAGCATCTTGATCAAGCCGGCTGCTTTCAACTCTGCTTCGTCGCCCACTTGGATAGTCAGCGGATTTTCGATCGCTCTTACATAATCGGTCAAAGCGTCCGCATCGGCAGGAGGCATCTGGCCGCCATCATCCCCGTAGACTTTGTAGCCGTTGTAATCAGCGGGGTTATGGCTCGCTGTGATCATGATGCCCGTTAGCGCATTCAAATGTCTTACCGCAAAGGACAACTCGGGCGTTGGGCGCAGACTTTCAAAAACGAAGGCCGGAATGCCGTGCGCACCCAATGTCTTGGCTGCCTCCATGGCGAACTCCGGAGATTGGTGTCTGGAATCATAGGCGATTGCAACGCCGCGTTTCTTCTCTTCCTCACCTTTTGCTTCCATCAAACGAGCCAAGCCTTCGGTCGCTTGGCGCACTGTATAAATGTTCATCCGGTTGATGCCGACTCCCAGGATACCCCGCATCCCGGCAGTACCGAATTCCAGCGGAGCAAAAAAAGCATCTTTAAGCGCTTCTTCCTTTCCCTCCAAAGACTTTAATTCTTCTTTTAATTTAGGTTCTAATAAGGCAAAATTATTCCATTGTTCGATGGTTTCTTGATAAGACATTTTCATCATCCTTCCCATATTAGTTTAGCCATATTATAACATTATTTGCATGCCAATTGAGCAAAAAGATGGAATCTACAAAAAAAGTTCACGCTCTGATTTCAGGGCGTGAACTGTAGTGGTATTAATGAACTAGGCAATAAAGTTGCTGTTGTGTGGAAAATATTTTCAATCCACAGTCTCGGCAGCCGCTTCAGCAGCTGCCAAGCGGTCATGCAGATCTTCGATGTAGGCAAAAGCACGGTTCCCGGCTTCACCACCATCACCAACTGCGGTCGTGATTTGGCGCAGAAGCTTCTGGCGCACATCCCCGATGGCAAAGATACCCGGTATGGCCGTTTCCATGTGCTCATTCGTGATGATCCAACCTTCTTCATCCGTGATCCCCAAATCAAGGAAAGCATCCGATTGCGGCAAGATGCCTACGTAGATGAAGACCCCATCGACAGCTTTTTCTTGGATTTCATTGGTATTCTTATTGCGGATCACGACACCCGTGACTTTTTGTCCGTCGCCTTTGATTTCTTCCACAACGGAATCCCAGGTGATGCTGATTTTTTCGTTCTTGAAGGCTCGGTTCTGAATGATTTTTTGGGCACGGAATTCATCACGTCTGTGGACGATATTAACATCCGCAAACTGCGTCAAGTAGATTCCTTCCTCCACCGCAGAATCTCCACCGCCGACCACTGCCAGTTTTTTGCCTTTGAAGAATGCCCCATCACAGACGGCACAATAGGAAACGCCGCGTCCGTTGTACTGATCCTCTCCGGGAATGCCCAATTTTCGGTGGTGGGAACCGGTCGCGATTATGACGGCGCGTGTTTTGTAGGATTTTTTGCCTGCTTCGACGATGCGGTAATCCCCATCCACGATGATGCGCTTCACATCTCCATATGCATGCTCGGCCCCAAATTGCATGGAGCTTTCGTACATCCTTTCAGACAACTCCGGACCCAATATCGATTTGAAGCCAGGATAATTTTCCACCTCGGCAGTATTGTTCATCTCTCCGCCCGGGATGCCGCGTTCCAGCATCAAGGTACTCAGATTGGATCGCGATGCGTAAAGGGCTGCTGTCATCCCTCCTGGCCCCGCTCCGATGACGATGACATCATAAATCTTTTCAGTTTGTTCCATGTTTAGTATATCTCCTTCTGGTGTTAAGTCTGTTCCGGACTAGTGCCGGAATCTGGTTCTTATACAGTTTACTCTGACTTTATTTTTTGTGCCACAATTCTGCTCAGGATGACGAATCCATACAGAAAAAACCGAGCCATGAATCGCAGAACGATTGATGGCTCAGCTTCTGTTTTTTTTATTCAGCAATCAACTTCCAAACGGCTATTTGCCTTCATCCTCGGTAGCCAACTTTTCACCCAGCTCCACAAGGTAATTTTTCAATTTATCCTTTATTTCCGGATGGGTCAAGCCGTAGGAAATGCTTGTCGTCAGGAATCCGAATTTGTCTCCGACGTCAAAGCGCTTGCCGTCGAAGCGTTTTGCGAAGACGCGCTGTGTTTGGTTCAACGTATCGATGGCATCGGTCAATTGGATTTCCCCGCCGGCACCCGGATTCTGATTTTCCAAAATTTCGAAAATTTCCGGAGTCAGCAAGTAGCGGCCGATGATCGCCAAATTGCTCGGTGCATCTTCCGGATTCGGTTTTTCGACGAACCTGCGGACGTTGAACAAGCCAGGTTCCAGTTCTTGATCCGGATCGATGATGCCGTATTTGGATGTTTCTTCGTGCGGCACTTCCATGACAGCAATATTCGAAGCATGGGTGCGCTCATAAGCGTCCATCAACTGCTTGGTCAAGGGAACTTCATCTTCCATCAGATCATCCCCAAGCATGACCACGAAGGGCTCATCCCCGACAAAAGCTTTTGCCTGCAGAACCGCATGGCCCAATCCCAATGGATAAGACTGACGGACGAAATGGATGCGTAAACCGGTCGTTTCCTGAACCAATTCAAGCAATTCATTTTTGCCTTTTTCACGCAGATTCGCTTCCAACTCGATATTTGAATCAAAATGGTCTTCGATTGGACGTTTGCTTTTCCCGGTTACGATCAGGATATCTTCGATTCCTGATGCGATCGCTTCTTCAACGATGAATTGTATGGTAGGTTTATCGACGATCGGCAACATTTCTTTTGCCATCGCTTTCGTTGCCGGTAAAAAACGCGTTCCGAATCCCGCAGCAGGAATCACTGCTTTTCTGACTTTCTTCATATTGACTGGCTCCCCTTTTCCACATTTTGAGAAGATTGCTCTGCTTTGCCTTCGCGCAGCATCAATTCCTCGATTGCTTGTTTGACATCGACTTTCTCGTACAACACTTTATAGATGGCTTCCGTGATCGGCATTTCGATGCCTTTTTCTTGCGCCAATTCGTAAGCCGCTTTTGTTGTCGCTACGCCTTCAACGACCATTCCCATATTGTTCAGTACTTCATCCAAGTCATGGCCTTTCCCGATCAGATCCCCCGCTCGCCAGTTCCGCGAATGACGGCTGGTGCCGGTCACGATCAGATCGCCTACTCCGCTCAAACCGAAGAAGGTCATTGGATCGGCTCCAAAGGCTGTACCGAGTCGACTTATTTCCGCCAACCCGCGTGTCATCAGAGCCGCTTTCGCATTATCGCCATAGCCCAATCCGTGGAGCGCTCCTGCACCCACCGCAATAATGTTTTTCAAAGCAGCACCCAACTCAACCCCGATGACATCCGTGTTCCGGTATACCCGGAAATAGGGATTCATGAACAGTTTTTGCACATAACCTGCATCCTCTTCGTTCTCGGATGCAGCAGTGATCGTTGTGATGTCCTTTTTCGCAACTTCCTCCGCATGACTTGGTCCGGAAAGGACGACCAGGCTTTCGTATTTTTCTGCCGGAATCTCTTCCTGGATGATGACGGAAATCCGTTTATGAGTATCCTGTTCCAAACCTTTGCTGGCATGGATCAGATGCGGCCTCGTCTGGCCGTCCAATAGCGATGCAACTTCTTTTGCGACCAAACGGATCGCTTTTGTCGGAAGAACGAACAAGAGCGCATCAGCGTCTTCTATAGCGGCCTTCAAATTTGTATAGCCCACAATCGCTTCACTCAGCTTGGCACCAGGTAAGTAATGCTCATTCGTATGCTGTTCATTGATTTCTTTGATTTGCTGCGGGTCGTTCCCCCAAAGGCGGACTTCATGGCCATTTTCATCCAATACCATGGATAAGGCTGTTCCCCAAGACCCTGCCCCCAATACGGCGACTTTTTGTCTCATTTTGCTCGCTTCCCCTCCATTAAACTCTCACGCCGGAAAGAATGTATTCTTCCAGTTCCTGTGGATCCTTGACTATTTTTGTTGGCCGATATGGCTGGATGAAGGCTGTCGTTTTTTCGGACCAACCCACGAAAATGCTTGTGACGCCCGCATTATTGCCTGCGACTATGTCGTGGTGATTGTCGCCGACCATTGCGGTTGTTTCCTGCTCGGCATCCAGATGTTCCATCCCCAAGAAAAGTGATTCCGGATCGGGTTTCGGATGCGAAAAATCACCTGATCCGATAATGGTGTCAAAGTAATCCGTGATTCCCAGGATCGCTACTCCGCGTTTCAGCACATCGCTGCGCTTCGTCGAAACGACACCCAAACGGAGCCCCTCTTGCTTGAGGTTCTCCAGCACTTCTTTGATACCCGGGAACAGTCCTATCATATCATCATGCTTCTCCAACATGACCTCCCTGTAGCGGGAAACCAGTTCATCCTGTCGAACTGGATCAAGATTCCCGTATATTTCCTCTAAACTGGGACCGTTGAATTGGGCCATTTCCTCTTTTTTGAACCGGCCAGGAAAATTTTCCTCCATGACGACAAAGTGACTTTCACTGATGAGCTGGTTCGTGTCGGCGATTGTGCCGTCAAAATCAAATAAAACCGTTTTAAAATTCATTCCTTTACTATGCTTCCTTTCTGGTGATGTTCGTGTAATAGGGATCGGGTGGGTAATTATTTCTGCGTCTGTAAGCCCAGAACATCATCGCTCCGAGGAAAAGCAGGATGGACAGAGCCTGTGACACCCTGATCGGACCGAAAAGATACAGGCTGTCCGTGCGCATGCCTTCAATGAAGAAGCGACCGAACGAGTACCACATGACGTAAGTGAACATCACTTCACCGACCCGCAACAGCTGTTCTTTTCTGCGCAGAAACAGGATCAGCAAAAAGCCGGCCAACGACCAAAGTGATTCGTACAAGAAGGTCGGGTGGTAGTACACCCCATTGATATTCATCTGTTCAACGATGAATTCCGGCAGGAACAAGCTCTCCAAAAAGGCGCGGCTGACTTCCTCACCATGCGCTTCCTGGTTCATGAAATTCCCCCATCTGCCGATGGATTGCGCAATCAGGACTGCGGGTGCCAAAATATCCATCGTCAACGCAAAGGAAATCCCTTTTCGTTTTGTGTACCAATAGATCGTCAAAATACCGGCGATCAACGCCCCGTAAATGGCGATGCCACCATTCCAGACCTGAATGATTTCACCTGGGTTCTGCAAATAATAATCCAATTCAAACAATACATAGTAAATGCGGGCACCGATAATCCCGATCGGTATCGTCCAGAACATCATATCAACAATGAAATCCGGATCGAGACCTTTTTTGTCGGCCTCTTTCGTAGCCAATGTCATGGCAATAAGGATGCCTGCCGCGATGATGACACCGTACCAACGGATTTCCAACCCGCCGAACGAAAATGCGACGGGGTTCAATGCGGCTATAAAATTATTCATTTCATTCTCCTTTATTCATACTTATTCATCTTTTTGGGTATTCTCTTTTATCAAAGTTTCCAAATTTCTTTCGAAAGTTTCAGCAGCATTATAACCCATTGTTTTCGCACGGAAATTCATGGCCGCCACTTCGATGATGATGGCCAGGTTTCGCCCGGTTTTCACCGGAATAGTGATTTTAGGAATGCCGACATCCAGAATATCCACAATCTCTTCTGTGCTGCCCAGACGTTCAAACTTTTTGTCTTTGCCCCAAAGTTCCAGGTTAACGATCAGATTGACTTCGTTCGCCTGCTTGACCGCACCGGCCCCGAACAGCGTCATCACATCAATGATGCCGATTCCGCGGATTTCGATCAAATGGCGAAGGATACCCGGCGCCTCACCGATCAGCGTATTCTCATCGTGCTGATACAAGTCGACACGATCGTCAGCGACCAGACGGTGGCCTTTTTGGATCAATTCCAAAGCCGTTTCCGACTTCCCGACACCGCTGTCCCCTGTGATCATGACGCCCATTCCAAAAACATCCACGAAAACCCCGTGCATCGAAACCCGTTCCGCCAACTTGCCCTCAAGAAAATTGGTGATGTTACTGGAAACTCTTGTCGTTCTGGATTGCGCCGAAAGAATCGGTATACCGGCTTCCTGTGCGGCTTTCGTCAATTCTGCGGGCGCCTGCAGTTTGCGTCCGATAACGAAGCAAGGCGTTTCTTTGCTGCAAAGGCGTCTCATGACGATCAGGCGCTCTTCGGCGGTCATCCGCTCGATAAAAGTCAGTTCCGTTTTCCCCAACAACTGAATGCGGGCCGACGGGTAAAAATTAAAGAAACCGGTCAACTCAACACCGGGTCTGGAGATTTCGCTGGTCGTGATCTTGTTGCCCAAAAATTCTTCTCCGCTCAGTACAATATAACCTGAAGAATCCACTAATTCCTTTACAGTGACTGTATTCGCCATTCTTATCCCTCGCTCTATCATTTAATTTCCTTACCCCGACCAGGCAGGATTTTCTTTTAATTTCCATCTCACCGCAAACAATGATTGGCTCGCTTGTGGTTTATTGTATTCCTATCCATCATAACATTTTATCCACTCATACGAAAGAACAAAAGGCAGCTGAAACAATCGTTTCAACTGCCTTATTTTAAGTTATTTGGTGCTGATTGCACTTGCTGATTCAGACAGGTTAATGCGCGTCTTCCCTGCTCAGGAACATATGCACGACCGACATGATCAGAGCCACAAGGAATGCCGTGCCGTAGCTCGTGAAGTGGAATCCGGGTCCCACCAACCAAGAAGTCAGATACAGCATGAAGCCATTGATGACCAGGCTGAACAAGCCGAACGTAAGAATCGTGATCGGGAACGAGAGGATCGAAAGCACCGGTTTGATCAGAAAATTGACGATACCTAAGACAATGCTGGCCCAAAATGCCGTCCATAGGCTATGCACATAGAATGACGGTGCCATGAAATAAGCCAAAGCGATGAACACTAGCGAATTGACGGCCGCTTTCTTCCAGAATCCCATCAGAAATCACTCCAGTCGTCCTCTTCTTTTTTATCCACTGGTTTTGCTTCCTTTACTGGTCTTGAAGCGTCAGAACTGCGGCGGGAGGATGAAGACCCGTAGGTTCCGCCGAATGATTGTCCGTTGCCGCTTTGACCCGGTTCAGGCATCAGTATCGCCATCAGGATATACAGCAATACGGGCGATCCGACTCCCGCAAAGACGGCAATCAGAAAGATCACACGCACAATCGTCGAGTCGATGCCGAAGTATTCGGCAATGCCTCCCAGAACACCGCTGACTTGTCTGTCTGTAGCAGATTTGGTTAATTTTTTCATGTTCATTCTCTCCTTATTTATGACCTTTATTATCGTTATTTTTAGTTATTTTTTAAGAATATGTTTCCTGTTGTTGTCTTTAATTCTACCATAACCGGCGATTCCTCGTCCATTCGTCTGAATTCCAGATACTTGTTGGTGTGCTCATTTTTTTGACGGATGATTTCGATGTTCTCCATCCGGTTCATGATTTTCCCTAAGGAACTGCTGGCTTTCACTTCTGCACTTTTGGCAGCCGGCAAAGACAGCTTGACGGAACCATTGACGGAGCTGGCTTGTATCTGTTTGGCATTGATTCCCGGATAAGACAGTTTCACGTCGCCGTTCACAACGGAAACCGTTGCGCTGATGACATCGCTCTTGATCGTCAGACTGCCGTTGATGGTCTTCGCCAGCACATCAACAATCGTGCTTTCTGAGACATCCAGGTTTCCATTGACGCCGTCCGTCTCCAACATGATGGCTTTGAGCCCTGAGATCACCATATTGCCGTTCGTGGATTTGATGTAGAAATCTTTTCCTTCGATGTTTTTCAGAGTCGCATGCCCGTTCAACATTTTGATTGCGACGTAATCGTATTCGCGTTTCGGTAGGGAGACGACAATATCGCACTTCACCCGTTTGTTCGGAACGCGGAAAGTGAATTTATCCTCATCCATCACCAGCGTGCTGCGCGCGTCGAATGCTTCCTTCGCTGTCGCTTCTTCGGTTTTCCCGTAAATCTTCACATCCGCGGCGACCGAAATGGTTTCGTTATCCCAGCTCTGCAACGTCACATTGCCGTTTGCCAACTGAAAATCCAGGATCGTCGCTGTGTTTTGATCGAATGTGAATTCATGCTGGAATTTGCTGGTGATCAATCCTGGAATCTTGATATTGAAATCAGTATCTTTCCAATCGACATTCTCTGCGACCGTTTGCACCGTATCGGTCAAAAACTTGCTTAATTGTGCGCCCGCTTTGGTGAGACGTTCCGTGAAATTGGTGGCTGTGTCTTTCCATTCCTCTTTTTTGCCCAGTTTCTCGCCGAAGGATTTCACACTGTTTTCCACATGCTCTTTTTTGAGGCTGCGCATTTTTTGTTCCATCTCGACTTTTTCAGCTTCCAATGCGACTGCTTGTCCACGGAGACCCTCCAGCTCTTCGTCCAGGCGTATCAAGGTGATTTCCTGTTCTCCCGTCAAATCGCCCAGTTCATCGGCTGTCGCCAATTCTTGCCTTTTCTCAGTTTTGTCGTTGATTTGTTTCTTCAGCATTTGGAGCGCTTCGCCTTTTGCATCTATCTGAGAGGAGAAGTAGGAAATCTCACTGGCCAACTCATCCAAAATCTTTTCCAAATTTTTGCGGTCTTCACGTTCTTGAACCGATACTTGTTCCTTTTGCGCTGCGGCGGCTGATGAATTATCGGGTGCATCGGTGAAATCTTGTTGTTGATTCAATTTCACTGCATCTTTTCCTTCGCGCTTGGCTAAATTCTCCAAAAGTACCAAAGCTTCTTCAGTAGTGATGATGCCTTCTCTTACCAACGTCAAAATTCGGTCTCTTTCATTCATGGTGGTTCCTCCTTGTGGTTATCTATCTATTCACTGACAGGGTACAGTTTGCCTTTTCTGATTAACTGTTGCTTATGTCCTTATTATGCCCAATTTCCTTTCGTTTGTCATAGGTCTTTAGATTGATTTTCCCTTCAGCAGAAATGACTAGCTAATTGGAAAAAGGCCAACCGGAATCGGCTGGCCTCTATCGGCAATTATTCTTTTGTGGTCCTTGCTTTGTCCCGTTCAAGGATAGGTTTCAGGAATTGGCCGGTATAGCTGCCCTTCACTTCGGCGATTTCTTCCGGAGTGCCGGTTGCGAGGACAGTCCCCCCGCCGGCACCACCTTCAGGGCCCATATCGATGATATAATCGGCCGTTTTGATCACATCGAGATTGTGTTCGATCACCACAATCGTGTTACCGGCTTCCACCAAACGATCCAAAACCTGCAACAATCTGGCGATATCGTGCGTGTGCAACCCTGTGGTCGGTTCATCCAGTATATAGAAGGTCTTTCCGCTTGATACCCGCTGCAGTTCACTGGCCAATTTCATCCGCTGGGCTTCACCGCCGGATAAAGTCGTGGCCGGCTGTCCCAATCGCACATAACCAAGGCCGACATCTACGATGGTCTGCAGCTTGCGCCTGATTTTAGGGATGGCTTCAAAATAAGCCAAAGCTTCCTCGATCGTCATATCCAGCACTTGGGCGATATTCTTGCCTTTGTATTGCACTTCCAACGTTTCGGAATTGTAGCGCGTGCCATGGCAGACTTCGCAAGGCACGTAGACATCCGGCAGGAAATGCATCTCGATCTTCAGAATGCCGTCGCCACGGCAGGCTTCGCAACGTCCACCCTTTACGTTGAAGCTGAAGCGGCCTTTTTTGTATCCGCGGATTTTGGCTTCGTTAGTGCTGGCAAAAAGGTCGCGCATATCATCGAAGACACTGGTGTACGTGGCCGGATTGCTTCGTGGCGTCCGCCCGATCGGACTTTGATCGATATCGATGACTTTCTCCAGACCTTCGAAACCGCTGATCGTCTTGAACTTGCCTGGCTTCTCTTTTGTTCGGGTTAGTTCTTTGGCAAGGGCCGTCTTCAGGACATTGTTGACCAAGGAACTTTTTCCCGAACCGGACACGCCTGTCACTGCCACGATTTTCCCTAAAGGAAAGGCAGCATCCACATTCTTCAGGTTATTTTCAGTGGCACCGGTCACTTTGACGGCACCTCTGTCTTCGGTTCTCCGCTTCTCCGGGACCGGGATGAACAATTTCCCTGACAGATATTTTCCGGTCAGCGATTTCCTGTTTTTCATGACCTGTTCAGGCGTACCGGCAGCCACAATTTCACCGCCGAGTTCACCCGCACCCGGTCCGATATCGATCAGATAATCCGCCTGCATCATCGTGTCTTCATCATGCTCCACAACGATCAGCGTGTTGCCGAGGTCGCGCATGCTTTTCATCGATTCGATCAGGCGGTTGTTGTCGCGTTGATGCAACCCGATCGACGGCTCATCCAAGATGTAGAGGACGCCGGACAGGTTGGAGCCTATTTGCGTCGCCAAGCGGATGCGCTGCGCTTCACCACCGGAGAGCGTGCCCGCCGTCCGGCTCAGCGTCAAGTAGTCGAGCCCGACATTTTTCAGGAAGATCAGGCGTGACAATATTTCCTTCAGGATAGGCGCCGCAATCTGCTGCTCCTGTTCCGAAAGAGCAATATTCTCGAAGAAGGCGACAGCATTTTCGATGGAAAATTCCGTGACTTGCCCGATATCGTGTTCGGCAACTTTCACAGACAAGGCTTGCTCGTTAAGACGATAGCCATGGCAAGTGTGGCAAGCTAGTTCGGTCATGTACTGGCGCATCGCTTCGCGCGTAAAATCGCTCGACGTTTCTTTGTAGCGCCGATTGACGTTGGTGATGACCCCTTCAAAGGGGATATCGACATCGCGGACACCACCGAATTCATTCTGGTAATGGAAATGGAACAGGTCGCCTCCAGCACCATAGAGCAGTTTTTGCTGGGTATCGGTGCTCAGTTCGGCAAACGGAAGGTCCATATCGATCCCGTTCTGTCCACAAAATTGGCGCAACATTTCCGGATAGTAGTTCGAACTGATCGGATTCCACGGTACCAAAGCCCCTTCATTCAAAGAAAGCTGCTTATCCGGAACGATCAGGTCGGGATCGACTTCCAGCTTCATCCCCAACCCGTCACATTCGGAACAGGCTCCGTAAGGCGCGTTGAAAGAAAACAGGCGCGGTTCGATTTCGCCTATCGTAAATCCGCAATAAGGGCAAGCATGATGTTCGCTGAACAAAAGTTCTTCACTGCCAATGACATCAACAATGGCATATCCATCGGCCAGATGCAAAGCAGCTTCGATCGAATCGAAGATACGCGAACGGATGCCTTCTTTGATGACCACCCGATCCACAACGATCGCGATGTCATGTTTTTTGTTCTTCTCCAGTTCGATGTCTTCAGAAACATCAAACAATTCCCCATCGACGCGGACGCGGACATAGCCTTGCTTTTTGATGTCCTCGAATACTTTTTTGTGCTGCCCTTTTTTCCCTTTGACGATTGGTGCCAGTATCTGCAGTTTCGTGCGTTCCGGCAGCTCAAGAACTTGATTCACCATCTGCTCGGGCGATTGGCTGCTGATCGGTGTGCCATCATTCGGACAAATCGGATGCCCCACACGCGCAAAAAGGAGGCGCAGGAAATCATTGACTTCTGTAACCGTGCCGACAGTCGAACGGGGATTGCGGTTCGTCGTCTTTTGATCGATCGCAATCGCCGGACTCAAGCCATCAATACTGTCCACATCCGGTTTATCCATTTGACCCAAAAACTGGCGGGCATAGGCGGAGAGGCTCTCCACATAGCGTCTTTGACCTTCCGCATAAAGCGTATCGAAAGCCAATGAGCTCTTGCCCGATCCGGAAAGACCGGTCATGACGACAAGCTTATCCCTTGGGATGGTGACATCTATATTCTTCAAATTGTGCGAACGGGCTCCCCGTACGATGATTTGGTCTTTTGCCATAATTTCAGATCCTTCTTTGACTTATTCTTTGGTTTTCGTTTGCTTCCTGTTTGTCTGTAGTATACCATATCCAGAACCAAAAAGAACACTAGTTCGCACTCTTGTTCAAAACTGTTTCTTACCGGCGGAGCGTGTGTCTGACTCCTCATGCTCCTCTTCTCTGCCATGCTCCGCATGTTCGGTTGCCAAGTGCAGGATTGCGTATACATGCTGGTCATCTTGGCTGTACAGAATATTTTTGCCGCTTCTTCTGCTCTTCACCAACTTCGCTTCGCGCAGCTTCTTCAGCTGATGCGACACCGCTGATTGCTCCAAATCAAGTTCCTCTGCAATGGCATTAACGTTCAGTTCCCGGTTTTCCAGTACATGGAGGATCAAAAAACGGGTCGGATCTCCGATCAATTTGAATATTTTCGTAACTGCCTGTATCGTTTCTGTATTCAATTCTGACATCCTCTCACTCAATCCCCTATTCCTTATTCAACCCTTATTCTAGCAAATTCAGCCGTTCTGTGAAAGCTATTGCACTTGCTGTCAAAGGCAATCAACTGCAAAGGAACTATCTTGGGTTTGCTAACGAAATGATGCAAAGAAACAAAAAAACGTTGCGACACCTTTTGGGCATCGCAACGTTGCTCTCATTAAATTGTATGATGGACATTCAATTCCACGACTTTTCCGGAATCCAAGTAAATGATCCATTCGGAAATATTTGTTACGTAGTCTCCGATTCTTTCCAAATAAGTGGAGATGCGCATATAGTTTGTTCCGCCCAAAACAATCTCCGGATCTTGTTTCATTTGTTCGATGCAGCTTTCATAGATGCTTTTGGCGGCAGCATCGATTTCCGTATCCCGCGCCGCAATTTCCCGCGCGCGTTCGGCATCGAGGACGACATAGGCATCCAAGACTTCCTTGACCATGTCCATGACCTTCAAAGCTGTCTCCGCGATGGCCGTTTCGATATCGGCATCATGCTTTTTGCCCTTCACTTTGATCGTCGATTTTGCGATACTGACTGCATGGTCGCCGATCCGTTCCAAGTCTGCGCTTGCTTTCATCACAGTGACGATTTTGCGCAAGTCCGTTGTCACAGGCTGCTGCAAAGCAATCAGCTCGAAGCATTCAATTTCCAGATCGTTCTCGAGCTTATTGATGGCCGCATCTTCATCTATGACTTGCTGCGCCAGTTCCTTATCGTGCGTGACAAAAGCATCGATTGACTTATGGATCGCAGCATTGACCAACACACCCATCTTCAAAAAGTGAGCATGCAAACTCTCTAATTCCTCTTCAAACACTCGTCTCATCACAAACCAACCCCTTTGTAAATATCTTTCATTATGCAACGGATCAGCCAAAACGTCCAGAAATATAATCTTCCGTTTGTTTCTCTTTTGGATTCGTGAAAATTTGGCTGGTTTCCCCGAACTCGATCAATTCACCGTTCAAGAAAAAGGCTGTGTTGTCAGAAATCCGCGATGCTTGTTGCATATTATGCGTAACAATGATCATCGTGTAATCTTCTTTCAACTCCATCAGCATCCGTTCGATCTGGGCACTGGAAATCGGATCCAACGCGCTCGTCGGTTCATCCAACAAAATGACTTCCGGCTCGATCGCCAAGACCCGTGCGATGCAGACACGTTGTTGCTGGCCACCCGATAAAGACAAGGCGCTCTGATCCAATTTATCTTTTACATCATCCCATACGGCTGCTTTTTTCAGGCTTTCTTCCACAATTTGGGCGATTTTTTCCTTATCCTTCATCCCAGCGATGCGCAAGCCATACGCCACGTTGTCGAATACCGAAAAGGGAAACGGATTCGGCTGTTGGAAAACCATACCGACTTTTTTTCTCAACTCTACGGTGTCCATTTGCGGGCTGTAGATGTCTTGGCCATTGAAGTTGATTTTCCCCGTGACCGTCACATCCGGAATCAAATCGTTCATGCGATTCAAGGTCCTTAAGTAAGTGGACTTCCCGCATCCGCTCGGACCGATCAAAGCTGTGATTTCCTTTTTATGGAAATCAAGCGAAATGCCCTTCAACGCTTCGTTTTTTCCGTAATATAAATGTACATCACGCGTTTCAATAATGGGTTTTGTGCTGTTCACGTTGCTTTCCTCCTAGCCGAAATGCCCAGAAACATAATCTTCCGTCTGTTGTATCTTCGGACGGGTAAAGATTTTTCTGGTCTCATCATATTCAATGACATTGCCCAAATAGAAGAACGCTGTATAGTCACTGATCCGGGATGCTTGTTGCATATTGTGCGTAACAATGATGATCGTATACTTTTCCTTCAACTCCAGCAGTGTTTCTTCGACTTGGGAAGTCGATATCGGGTCCAACGCGCTGGCCGGTTCATCCAAAAGCAGAATATCCGGCTTCAATGCGATTGCCCTTGCGATGCAGAGACGTTGCTGTTGACCACCGGAAAGCGCCAAGGCGCTCTTATTCAACTGATCCTTCACCTGGTCCCAAAGGGCAGCTTGTTTCAGGCTGGTTTCGACGATTTCGTCCAATGTCGCTTTGTCCTTCAGGCCATGCCTTTTCAGAGCAAAAGCGATGTTCTCATAAATCGATTTGCTGAAAGGATTCGGTCTTTGGAATACCATCCCGATATTTTTTCGCATCTCGAACACATCAACTTCAGGCACGTTCACATCGATGCCTTGGTAAATGATTTCCCCTGTAACTTTTGCTCCGGGAACCGTGTCGTTCATCCGGTTCAGCGAACGAAGATAAGTGGATTTCCCGCACCCGCTCGGTCCGATCAGCGAGGTGATTTTATTCTTTTCAAATTCCATGGTCACGCCTTTGATTGCTTCAAAATCGCCATAATGAACATGCAGATCATTTGTTTTAAGGGCAACTTCAGCCTCTGGACGCATCTGGATGATATTCGTTGCCAGTGTCTTTTCATTTCCCATCAAGGGTCCCTCCTTCAAGTCAAGTTTCCGGTTCTATGCTGAAGTAGCCTTTTTCTGCAATCTTCTGCCCAAACTTCTTGCAGCCAGATTGAAGATAAGGACAGCCAACACCAGCACTGCTGAGGCACCAGCTGATACTTCGGCTCCATCCGGTTTCACGCCTTCACTATTGATCTTCCAGATGTGCACAGCCAATGTTTCGGCAGGTCGGAAAATATTTAAAGGACTTGTGATGGATTGCGGATTCCAGTTCGTGAAATCCAATGCCGGCGCGCTCTGCCCGGCTGTGTAGATCAAGGCGGCAGCTTCACCAAAAATACGGCCCGCAGCCAAAATCATCCCGGTCAAAATACCCGGCAAAGCAGCCGGCAGAATGATCAGCGTCACTGTCTCCCAGCGGGAAAGGCCCAACGCCAATCCTGCTTCACGCTGGGAAGACGGAATCGCCCGCAAAGAATCTTCGATTGTGCGCGTCAAAAGCGGCAGATTGAAGATGGTCAGGGACAAGGCTCCCGAAAGGATCGAGAAGCCAAAACCATACTGGATGACGAAAATCAGGAATCCGAAAAGACCTACGACAACGGACGGTAAAGAACTCAAAACTTCGATAGCTGTACGGATGATATCAGTGAACCAATTTTGCGGTGCATATTCCGAAAGGTAAATCGCCGCTCCCAGCGCTAGTGGCGTACTGATCAGCAAGGTCAGCACCAACAGGTAGAAGGAGTTGAATAATTGCACTCCGATTCCGCCGCCTATCTGGAAGGATTTTGCCGGTGCCGTCAAAAATTCCCATGAAAACTGGGGCAGTCCGCGCCATAAGATAAAGAGCAGCAGACTTGCCAAAATCAGGATGATCGTTCCGGAAAACAGATAGATCAGGCCGACCATAAATTTGTCTACTTTTTTGGGATTCATGTTCATTTTTTAACGGCTCCTTTCTTACCGATGTAACGTGTCAAAATATTGAAGAATAGAGCCATCAACAGGAGGATGGTCGCCAATGACCAGAGGACATTGTTTTCCAAGGTTCCCATCACGGTGTTCCCCATACTCATCGTCAAAATACTTGTCAATGTCGAAGCCGGCGTCACCAGGCTATTCGGCATCAAGGTAGCATTTCCGATGACCATCTGAACCGCCAAGGCTTCCCCGAATGCACGCGCCATCCCGAAGACGACTGCGGTCAGGAGCCCCGGTGTCGCCGCCCGCAAAACCACCTTATAGATGGTCTGCCAACGCGTTCCCCCCATAGCGAGTGAAGCTTCCCGGTAATGACGTGGAACAGCGTTCAAAGCATCCACCGACATGCTGGTCACGGTCGGCAAAATCATGACGAACAGGACCAAGGTGGAAGAAAGAATACCGAATCCGGTACCTCCGAACAAAGATCGGACAAATGGCACAACGACCGTCAAGCCGATGAAGCCGTATACGACAGACGGGATACCGACAAGCAGTTCGATGACCGGCTGCAGGATTTTTTTCCCGGATTTTGGTGAAATTTCTGTCATGAACAAAGCGGCAGCTACGGCAAACGGAGTCGCCAAGGCTGCGGAAATCAAAGTGACCAAAAATGAACCTGCAATCATCGGCAAGGCTCCGACCAGTGGTGTACCGTCATCAGCGACGGTACCGGGGTTCCAGATGCTTTTAGTCAAAAAATCCCCCAATGATACGCCATCCGTAACAAAAGTGGAAATCCCTTTGCTGGTGACAAAATATAGTATGGACAGCACGATGAAGACGATGACTGTCGTGCTGATCAGACTGATGGTGCGTCCAAATGATTCCAATCTGCGTTTACTTGACTTTTTCATTAAGTTTCCTGGTGTCATTTCCAAGAGAAACCCTCCTCTTAAACTTTGAGCCGCAATGAAAAGCGTCCTCTCCAAAAGGCGGCAGCTTTTCACCACAAACATATTTCGATTGCTTGCTATTCGACCGGTGTGACATTCCCTTCAAGGTCCCTGTATACCTTCATATCAGCGGAAGGAATGTATCCCAGCGCTTCGATCAGATTTCCTTGGACATCCTCAGATAGCATGTAATCCAGGAATTCTTTCGTCAACCCCGTTGGTTCGCCATTCGTATACATATGCTCATATGCCCAGATGATCCATGCGTTAGTTGTAACGTTCTCAGGCGTCGGCTTCACGCCATCAATGGAAAGTGCCTCGACATCTTCATTGATGTACGAGAACGATACATAGCTTATGGTTCCAGGTGTTGAAGCAACAATCTGACGGACGGTTCCGTTGGATTCCTGCTCTTGGGTGATGATGCTTTCTTCTCCGGCCAGAACCCATTTATCGAATGTTGCTCGGGTTCCGCTGCCCTTCGCACGGTTCAATACGACGATAGGCAGATCCTTGCCACCCAATTCGGACCAATTGCTGTATTTTCCGGTAAAGATGCCGCGCAACTCTTCCATGGAAATGTCGCTTACACCGACGCCTGGCGTCACGATCGGCGTAATCCCGACGATGGCGACACGATGGTCCACAAGTTTGCTGGCATCGATGCCTTCCCGCTCTTCGGCAAAAATGTCCGAATTGCCGATGTCGACAGCACCCGCGGCAATCTGGCTCAAACCTGTTCCGGTACCGCCGCCTTGGACGTTGATAAATTTCCCGATATTTTCCGAACTGAATTGTTCCCCTGCGGCCTCCACTAACGGTTGCAGCGCAGAAGATCCGACTGCTGTGATCGATTCCTCCTCGACTACAGGACCGCAGGCGGACAGCGAGAAAACGGCGGCAAGACTGACTATGGCTGAAACATATCTTAGTTTCATTGTTTTGTTTACCTCCCATGTATTTAAGCTGAACACATACTTATCCATCGTAACGAATGTTTGTAAATGTTTCGTATCTCTTTTGTAAATTTTATGTAAATCCACCATTTATTTTATTGATGGAACATTGTAACGTTGATTTTACGTTATTTTTCTGTAAACTTACTCCATGATTATCCATATTATAACAAATCGGCGGAACGCTTGTCTTACATATCGTCCAGAAATATATATTACATTTTCATGAGTGTTTTCAATCAGCCCCTTTTGGCCGTTGTTACTGAAAAGTACAAAAAAAGCCAGGAAGGTGCCGCGCAATCGGTTCCGATTGCACGTTCTTCCTGGCTTTTATTTTCTCATCCCGCATCCATAAATCTGTCAATCTTCAAACTTGTTGTTTGTGTTCAATTCGATGATTTTCCCTGTACCCAAATAGATGATCCATTCACAGATATTCGTTACGTAATCGCCGATTCGTTCCAGATAACCGGCTACCATGATGTAATCGGTCGCCCCCAAAACAAGTTCCGGATCCAGCTTCATCTCTTCGATGGCGCGTCCGTAGATATGTTCGGCATCTTGATCGACCATTTTGTCGCTCAGGGCAACTTCTTTAGCTTTTTCAATGTCCGTTTTGATGTAGGCGGCAAGTACTTCCTCCACCATGACTTTAACTTTTTCTGATTGCCCGGCTATCGCTGTTTCGATATCGGAATTGCGCTTGTTGCCTTTAACGCGGATGGTCGACTTCGCAATACTCACAGCGTGGTCTGCCATACGCTCCAAATCCGCGCATGCCTTCATGATGGTGACGATTCTGCGGAGGTTGCCGGTGACCGGTTGATGCAACGCAATCAATTCAAAGCATCTTTTCTCGATTTCCGCTTCTCTCTGGTTGATGGCGACATCGTGCGCAATCACTTCTGCAGCAAGCTCTTTATCATGATTCACAAAACCTTTAACAGATATGTAGATTGCTTCGTTCACCATTTTTCCCATTTCAGAGAAAAGTACGTGCAAATCCTGCAATTCTTCTTCAAAAATTTTTCTCATCTTTTCGCCCCCTGTTACATGTCATTATGCATCACAGTGCATCTCTTATCCCATTATAGCCCAGTCTTAGCCGAATTTGCCAGAGATATAATCATCTGTGCGCTTGTCGTTCGGATTGGAGTAAATGATTTCTGTCTTATCATATTCTACCACTTCTCCATTTAAAAAGAAGGCCGTTTGGTCCGAAATCCGGGCTGCCTGTTGCATATTATGCGTCACGATGATGATGCTGTAATCTTTTTTCAAAGTTTGGACAAGCTCTTCTACCTTGGATGTCGAAATCGGATCCAACGCCGAAGTCGGTTCATCCATCAGGAGCACTTCCGGCTCAACCGCAAGACTTCTGGCGATGCACAAGCGTTGTTGTTGCCCACCGGATAACCCGAAAGCATTTTCTTTCAGACGGTCTTTTACTTCATCCCAAAGAGCTGCACCCTTCAAACTTTTTTCAACAATCTCGTCCAAAATGGTTTTATCTTTGATGCCATGGATTTTAGGCCCGTAAGCGATATTTTCGTAGATCGATTTTGGGAAAGGATTCGGTTTTTGGAAGACCATCCCTACATCCGTGCGCAGTTGTTCCACTTTGTACTTCGGGTCAAAAATGTTCTGTCCGTCGTAACTGATCGATCCCGTCATTTTCACGCTTGGAACCAATTCAACCATCCGGTTCAAGGTTTTGATGAACGTAGACTTTCCGCAACCTGATGGCCCGATGATTGCCGTTATTTCCTTTGTTGGGATTTCAAGTTGGATGTCCTTTAGAGCGTGTGTATTTCCGTACCATAAGTTGAAATCTTTCACACTGTAGATCATTTTTTTATCTTGTAAGCTCACTTCTGGGTTCAAATGAGTAACCTCCTAATTTAATAACGCTTCGAAAACTTGTTGCGGATGTAGATCGCCAATGAGTTCATGATGACCAACATAAGCATCAGGACAATACTTCCTGCTGCAGCTACTGCTTGGAATTCTTCCTGTGGACGTCCTGCCCAGTTGAAGATTTGGATCGGCATTGCCGTGAAACCTGACCAGATGTTTTCCGGGATATAGGCGATGAAGGTCATCGCTCCGATCATCAACAGCGGTGCAGTTTCCCCAACCGCCCTGGAAAGGGACAATATCGAACCGGTCAGGATGCCGGGCACTGCTGCCGGAAGCACGACTGTCCGGATTGTCTGCCATTTCGTGGCGCCCATCGCATAAGAAGCTTCGTACTGTTCCTTTGGGATAGCACGAATGGCCTCTTGGCTGGAAACAACGATTACCGGCAAAATCATCAAGCTCATCGTAAATCCTCCCGCCAGGACACTCCGGCCCATTTCCAATAAGCGGACGAAGACAGTCAGTCCCAAGAGTCCGAAGACGATCGAAGGTACGCCGGAAAGGTTAGAAATGTTCAACTCGATGAAGTGGGTAAATTTGTTATCGGGAGCATACTCCTCCAGATAAATCGCCGTTCCGACGCCTAAAACCAACGATAACGGAGCGGTGATGGCCATGATCCACATGGTCCCGTAGATGGCAGCCTTGATGCCGGCATCTTCCGGTCTTCTTGAGGCATAGTTGGTCAAGAACTCCCAATCAAGATAACCGGCTCCTTGCGAGACGATCCGGATGACCAGGACAGCCAATGTAACGATACCAAAAAAGGTGGCCAGAAAAAAAAGTCCCTTGAATAGGTTGTTCAGCATCAATCGATTATTGATCCGTTTATTGTTCTTCTCTACTAATTTCATCAATATTCCTCCCTAAAACGACGCGACACATAATTCGCCAACAGGTTCATCAATAGGGTAAAGAGGAACAAGGTCATCCCTACCGCGTAGATGCTGTAGTAAATCGTTGAACCATATGTGGCATCGCCCATGCTGACCTGAACGATGTAGGAAGTCATTGTCTGGATGGATTCCGTTACATCAAGCGTAAATTTAGGGGTGGATCCTGCGGCTGTTGAAACGATCATCGTTTCGCCCACCGCACGCGAGATTCCCAACACAATCGATGAGATGATCCCCGACAAGGATCCTGGCAAAATGACTTTCAGCGCCACTTCCAAACGGGTAGCCCCTAAAGCCAAAGCCCCTTCACGCATCGCGTTCGGCACCGCGCCCATCGCTTCTTCCGATAAGGACGTGATTTGCGGGATGATCATGATCCCCACGACAATACCCGGGCTAAGCGCGTTGAATATCGGCAAATTCGGGATAAATGTCTGCAGCAAAGGCGTAACGAACGTCAAGGCGAACAGCCCGTACACTACCGTAGGAACACCGGCCAAAACCTCCAGAACAGGCTTAACGATTTTCCTCGTCCGTTCGGTTGCATATTCGCTCAAGTAGATGGCGGAGCCCAGACCGAGCGGTACGGCAACGAGCATCGCAACGCCGGCTATTAAGAATGTTCCACTCAATAGCGGCAAAATCCCAAAACTGGGATCATTTTTGAAGAAAGGATACCACTCTTTGCCTGTCAGGAACTCCAGAATCGGGACAGCACTGAAAAACGTAATCGTTTCTTTCGCCAGCGTGAACACAATTCCGAATGTCGTCAGTATCGAAACGATCGCACAGACCAGAAAAAAAAGCGGCATTGCCTTTTCTGTAAAGCGCAAAGATTTTTGTCGTGAACTTTTTTCATTCATCAAGTCTTTGACAGATTTGGACATATTGATTCTCCTCTAATAAAGATGAGATGCAAGGAAAGCAAAACGCCCGCTTTCCTTACATCCCTTAGTCATTTGTTTAGTTTTGTTTATTTCAAGCCTTCCAATGTTGTCAAAGCTTCTTCGTACGTTTCAGCCGGTAGTGCTACATAGCCGACTTCAGCTGCCATTTCGGCTGCCATTTCCAACGTGTATTTTGTGAATTCATAGACACTCTCGTTTTTCAATGCCTCGTTCTTCACGTAGATGAACAATGGGCGGGAAAGCGGCTCATACGATCCATCTTGAACGGTCACATCGTTAGGTGTTACTGCAACGCCCTCACCGTTTACGATCGGAACAGCTTTTACGATATCACTGTTTTCCAGGAAGTATGCATAACCGAAGTAGCCGATAGCATTTGCGGATCCGGAAACACCTTGCACCAAGACATTGTCATCTTCGGATAAGGAAGCTGCTTTGTTGATTTGTTCGCCGTCCAAGATTACTTCATCAAAGTAATCGTACGTTCCTGAGTCGGTACCCGGGCTGAACAACTCAATTTTTTCTTCCGGCCAACCTTCACGGACATCCGCCCATGTTTCTACGCCGGTCCCTTCTGTCCAGATCATTGCCAATTCTTCGATAGTCAACTGATCCACCCAATCGTTATCTCCGTTCACAACTACTGTCAAACCGTCCAAGGCAAGTTGGAACTCTGTATATTCAATGCCGGCTTCTTCCAACAATGCGATTTCTTCTTCTTTGATCGGACGTGAAGCATTACTGATGTCTGTTTCGCCTGCGATGAATTTCTCAAATCCGCCACCCGTACCGGATACACCGATAGTCGCTTTTACGTCCGGATTAGCGATTGAAAATTCTTCCGCTACACCCTCCATGATCGGGAATACGGTAGAAGATCCATCGACTAAAACTGTGCCGCTTCCGGTTGCAGTCGTGCTTCCCGTTTCTGCACCGCTCTCTGCAGTTGTGCCGTCTCCGTTGCCACAAGCCGCCAAGGTAGCGCCGATAGTTAAAGCCATTGCGAATTTAGATAATTTGCCAAAGTTCATTTTTTACCATCCTTTATGTTGAGGTTATTTGAACGTCATTGCCTGTTCACATCTCTTATACTAACGTTCGTTTGTTAATTTCCTTGCGGTTTCATGTAAAGTTTTCGTTGAGTTATCCTTTTTTTGTAAACTTTTTGTAAACGGGTCTTCCGAATAAAAGGAAAAAAGCCCTACAGACGCGTTTTTCGCCTGTAAAGCTTGTGTATTTGAATTCATTCTCTTATATGGGCAGCGTTACCGTGAATGTAGTCCCTTTCCCCTGTTGGCTCGCCACAGTAACCGTTCCGTTCATGTTTTCAACCAAGTACTTCACGATCGATAATCCTAACCCAGTGCCTCCGGAGTTGCGGCTCCGGGCTCTGTCGACGCGATAAAAACGCTCGAAAACTCTTCCCAGATCGGCTTCCGGTATCCCGATTCCGTTATCGGCAACGTGCAGATGGACTTGATCCGCCGTCCGCTCGACAGTGACCGTAATATGCCCTCCGGCTTGCGTATAGACGACGGCATTGTTGATCAGATTGGCCAGTATTTGCTTCAAACGGTTCGGATCTGTTTGTAAGGTGACGAAGTCATTCTCCACTAATTCAAGCGTCATGTTCTTCTCTTTCACTTTCTGATCGACCAACTGGAATGTCGCCAGCACCGCTTCGGAAATATTCACTTCCTGAAGAGCAAGCGGGACTTGCCGCTGTTCCAACTTCGATAGTTCCAATATATCATTAACCAAAAGATCCAAACGGGTACTTTCAGCAAGGATGATTTCCAAAAATTGTTTCAGGATGACGGGATCTTCCATCGCACCGTCCAACAATGTTTCTGCGAACCCTTTTAAGGCTGTGACGGGCGTCCGCAGTTCATGGGAGGCATTGGCGACAAAGTCGGTACGGACTTTCTCCAGTCGCCGGATTTCGCTTATATCGTAGAGCAGGACGATCAGGTTCATTTCACCTGGTTTCTTGCTTGTGATCGGGACGATATTGACATCGACGACCCTGTCTTTTGGATAGTAAAAATAGATTTCGTCATTCTGCGGTTCTCTGTACGTGTAAGCTCGCTCGATCATATGGCTGAGCCCATAACTGCTGACTGCCTCAACATAGGATTGGCCGATCAATGATTCTTCGCTTTCGCTCAATATTTCCTGCATGACGGCATTGACCATTGTGATTTCCTTATTTTCATCCAAAAGCATCACTCCGATGACCAGATGATTGATCAAGCCGGTAAGCCGTTCATCATTTTGCTTGATTTCATTCATTTGATTATCCAAGCTCTCGGCAAGTTCATTGATGGTTTCGCCCAATTTTTGGAAATCGCCAAAGCCTTTGCCTTTATAACGCGCATCATACTGATGATCGGACAGTTTTTTTGCGACATCCATCACGGCATCAATCGGTCTACCGATGCGCTTCGTCAAAGCATAGGTGAGTATGAACGCTACAACTAAAGCCAATAGGATAAACACATAAAGCGACTGTTCAATGCGTTGGCTGATCGTCAAGGCACTCAGCGGTCTGGATAGCCGGATAACGGCAACGATGGCGCCTGCCTCATCGTAGATGGGTACAGCTACATAATACAGTTCTTGATTGGTGCTTTCGCTCTTCCGTTGCCCCGTTCCATAGGGCGCTCCGGAAATAACTTCCTGGATTTCTTCCCGTCGCAGATGATTTTCCAGACTGGCCGTAGTGATCTGCGAATCATACAGCACGACCCCATCAGTATCGACCAAAGTGATCCTGTCTTCCGTAAAAGCGTCAATTTTATCCAGTTCTTCTTCAATAAAAATCCAATCATTGCCATCCGTACTGTTTTGGAGCAGTGTGCCCACTATCTGGGTCTGTTCAACAAGCAGCTCGCTGTGCAGGCTCCGCGTGTAATTCCCCAGCACCGTCTCCAGGAATATCCCGAACGCCACACTGAAAAGTGCGAAGATCAACCCAAAAGTGGCAAGCATCCGCAATTGGAGTTGCTTCATGTCTTGGCTACCTCGAATTTATACCCGAAGCCCCGGACCGTACGGATGTATTGCGGATTTTTGGTGTCTTTTTCGATTTTTTCGCGGAGATGGCTGATGTGCACATCGACAATACGGGTTTCTCCCGCATAATCAAAATTCCAGATGGCGTTCAACAGCTGTTCCCGGCTCAGGATACGATTGGCGCGCTTCGCCATGTAAAGCAGCAATTCAAATTCTTTCGGGGTCACTTCAATCAGTTCTCCCGCTACATGAACCTCATACAGCTGCGGGAAAATGGTGATTTCGCCCACTTCGATTTTTTCGGTTTCGTCCTCCATCGCTTCCTGTTGGGCAGGCACAACCGGTTCAGCCGGAACAGCCTTGTTTGTCCGTCTCAGGATAGCTTTCATCCTGGCCAACACTTCGCGCGGGCTGAATGGCTTCGTCATATAGTCATCCGCCCCCAATTCAAGGCCGATGATTTTTTCCAATTCATCATCCTTCGCTGTCAGAATCATGATTGGTGTATCAAATTTCTCCTGTCTCAGACGTTTGCAGATGTCCATTCCGTCCATCGACGGCAGCATCAGGTCCAAAATGATGAAGTCAAAAGGATTCGAGATGGCCAAACGGTAGCCTTCCGCTCCGTCGGTGGCAGTTGTCACCTCATAGCCGTCTTTTTCCAAGTTGAAAGCCAACAATGTAACGATAGATGGTTCATCATCCACTAGCAAAACCTTTTTCATGTTTCCTCCTCTGACCGATTGGGGTCCGGGATGGAGAATGCCATCCCCTGTATTTTACGAGTATCCATATTCTGAGAGCCTCAGCATAATGAACGACTCTCTTTCTGTTTTAGCATACTAGAAATGTTAAAAAACGGCAATTCAGATTTCAGCTGACGGTATGGGATATCCATCCGGGGGGATTCTATAAAATCGTGCTGCATAAACATTGTATCCGCTTAACGAACGATTTCTGCGTACAAAAATAATCAGCGCATCTTGCCGGTTTCTTATGCTGCAGCCGCCCGCTTGCACAACAAAAAAGATCCCAGCCATACGCAATGTAAGACTGGAATCTTTCGATGGGTAGTAAAATATTAAACTTTCAGGAAGCGGCGCATCGAGAATACGGACCCGAATGCTCCGATAAAGATACCGATGCCCACCATCAAAAGACTGATGTAGATAAGGAATGGGTTCGGAGTCAAAAGACCGAAGTTTGTGCCGGCCAAGTAGTCCCCGCTCACATCAAAGATGAAGCGGTAAAGGAACACGAGGAAAGTCATGGGAATCAATGCCCCTATCAATCCGATGATGGCTCCTTCGATCAGGAACGGCCATCTGATGAAACTGTTTTTCGCGCCCACCAAACGCATAATTTCGATTTCCGTGCTGCGGGAGAAGATGGTGATGCGGATTGTATTGGAAATCAGGAATACGGCAACCAACAGTAAGCCGATGATGATGACGAGTCCGATTGTACGGATTGTCGCTATCGTTTCGAACAATTTATCCGCTGTGGCACCGCCGTATTCGACTTGAGCGACATACTGCATAGCGGATGCAGCTTCAGCTACCGCTTTCGTCTGCTCCGGAGCCGTCGTATTCAAGACATAGGCATCATACAATGGGTTGGCATCCCCACCGAAAAGATCGAACTCATCACCGTAGCTGCCGATGATTTTATCCAATTCTTCGTCCCGGCTTGAGAAACTGATGGATTCCACATTAGCGATGTTCTCCAGTTCCGTCTTCAACGCTTCCTGGGCAGCCGGATCAGCCGCCAAATCGATGTAGACTTTTACGCTCACATCATTTTCTACGTCGGAAGCCAATTTGTTCACGTTCAAGAGAATTCCGGTGAAGGAACCCACAAGCAGCAACGTCAGTGCCACTGCACTGATCGAAGCTATCGACATCCAGCCATTACGGAACAGGCTTTTGAACGCATCTCTTATGTGTCTCATAAATGTTCTAAATTTCATATCCATATTCTCCTTCTTGTTGATCTCGGACAATACGGCCATTCTCTATTGCTAATACACGATGTTTGATGTCATTGACGATTTGGCTGTTATGGGTTGCCATCAGAATCGTCGTTCCCTGGTTGTTGATTTCTTCCAGAATGCGCATGATCTCCATCGACGTATCCGGATCCAAGTTACCTGTCGGCTCATCAGCGATCAGGACGCCGGGCATATTCGCAATCGCACGCGCAATCGCGATCCGCTGCTGTTCCCCGCCGGAAAGTTCATTCGGAAACATCCGCACTTTATGCTTCAGCCCTACCAAATCAAGCACTTCCAATACGCGCTTCTGGATGACTTTGGGACTTTTTTCGACTACTTCCATCGCATAAGCGATATTTTCGTATACGGTCAGTTTAGGTAATAGTTTAAAATCCTGGAAGACCACACCCACAAAACGACGCAGCAATGGAACTTCTTTTTCCTTCATGGTCGTTAGATTATATTTACCTACTTGAACAGTTCCTGAGGTTGGTTTTACTTCGCGATACATCATTTTGATGAAGGTTGATTTGCCGGCTCCACTGGGACCCACAATATACACAAATTCGCCTTGATCGATTTTCACGCTCAGATTATTGACCGCCGTAATGCCGTTGTTGTACTTCTTAGAGACATTCAGCATTTCAATCATTTTATCACCTGTCTTTTCTTTTTTTCCTTGCAGCCTCTGAATACTCCAGAGGCTGCAAGAATGCTTCCCTATTATAGCACGTTGGGCAACTATGTCTGTTTTAGTTTCTTTACAAGTATGTGTCAATAGTTTCTCAGAGATTCAGCTGAATTCTCATTTATGCCTGCTCAAGCAAGGTCTTTTTTTCATTTCGTTGCGGCTCTTAGAGTTCTTCCTGATCCATCGTCATTTTCAGATAAGCATCGATGAAGGCATCCAGATCCCCATCCATGACGGCCTGTACGTTACCCGTTTCGTAGTTGCTTCGATGATCCTTGACCATCGAGTAAGGATGGAACACGTAGGACCGGATCTGGGAACCCCAACCGATTTCTTTTTGCTCTCCGCGGATGGCTGCCAGCTCTTTTTCGCGCTCTTCCTCTTGCAGTTGATACAATTTTGCCTTCAGCATCCCCATAGCGGTATCCCTATTCTGGAATTGGGAACGTTGCGCCTGACTCGCCACAACAACGCCGGTCGGGATGTGCGTAATCCGGATGGCTGAGGATGTTTTGTTGATGTGCTGTCCGCCCGCTCCACTGGCGCGGTAGGTGTCCACACGGATGTCATCCGGATTCACTTCTATCTCCGTATCGTCCGCAGCGATCTCCGGCATCACGTCAATCGAGCAAAAAGAGGTATGTCTTCTTCCGGCAGAGTCGAACGGAGAGATACGGACCAAACGGTGCACGCCCCTTTCCGAACGCAGGTATCCATAGGCATTCATCCCTTTGATCAGGATCGTTACGCTTTTGATGCCTGCTTCATCCCCGCTTTGATAATCCAATGTCTCCACTTCAAAGCCTTTTTTATCAGCCCAACGCGTATACATGCGGAAAAGCATGCTCCCCCAATCCTGGGATTCCGTTCCGCCGGCACCTGGATGGATTTCCAAAATGGCGTTGGACTTGTCGTGCGGTCCGTTCAACAGCATCGTCAATTCATATTTTTCCAGCGCTTCGGTAAATTCTGTCGTTTTTTCGTTCAATTCTTCCAGGTAATCCGGATCTTCTTCCTCTTTCACCATTTCATACAGGACTTCAAGGTCTTCATACTGCGCTTCCAGACTCTTGAATGTATTGTAGACTGCTTTCAGTTGGTTCGATTGATTGATGACTTCCTGCGCCGCTTCGGCATTGTTCCAGAACTCAGGATCCAACATGCGATCGTCGAATTCCGCGATATCCGTTTCCAGGGCATCTAAGTCAAAGAGACCTCCTGAAGCTTGAGATTTTTGTTTCTGAACTTTCCAATATTGCTTTTATTTCGCTTAATTCCATTTGATTTCCTCCTAGATTCGACAAAAGAAGGATGGGTCGGGACAAAAACAAGCTACTGTTTTTTATCCCGACCCTCCCCGATTGGCGCTGTATCCGATTAGTGTGTGACTCGATTTTTCTGATTGAAATGCGACTTGCTGATGCGCTACCGGTTATTCTTCGGTAGGCGATTCCTGTTTTTCGGCCGCTTCAGCCGCTAGTTTGGCTTTTTGGATTTCCATCAGTTTTTGCATCCTCATTGCGGCGATCTGTGCTCTGCGCGCTTGTTCCTGTTGCTCCGTTTGGGAAGCGACTGTCTCACGCGTCGGCATGATGTTCGAACCTTGGCCTACGGACTGTCGTTGCAGGTTTTGACGGATTTCCGATTTCATCACGATCCGGGTAACCTCATAATCGATGGTGGCGATCATTTCCTGGAAACGATCATAGCCCTCGGTTTGGTATTCGGTCAACGGATTGTTCTGTGCGTAGGAACGCAGACCGATCCCTTGGCGCAACTCATCCATATTATCGATGTGGTCGGTCCACTTGTTGTCCACAACACGCAGAATGACGACTTTTTCAAATTCCAATATTTGTTCCGGACTCAATTGCGACTCTTTTGTCTTGTAAACTTCCATTGCACGTTCCACCAAGTATTCCTCGATTTCGTGCGCCGTTTTGCCTTCCAGATCAGCCAAACTGATGCTGTCGGGATGCACGAGGGCAGCCCCGGCAAAGTCGCGGATCCCTTGCAGGTTCCAAGTCGCCTTTTCACCGATGGTATGCGTTTCGACCATACGCTCAATCGCGCGTTTGATCATCGCTGTCACGACATATTTCAATGATTCGGTTTCATTGATGACTTCCAGACGTTGACCATAAATGATTTCACGCTGTTCGCGCATGACTTCATCGTATTCCAATACATTTTTACGGGTATCGTAGTTATTGCCTTCCACTCGTTTCTGGGCGGACTCCACTTGTTTGGACAGCATTTTGCTTTGGATGACCACATCTTCTGCTTCATCATCCAAATTCAATTTGCTCCAAACTTGCTGGATGCGTTCCGATCCGAAACGTCTCATCAAGTCGTCTTCCAATGAAAGGTAAAATTGCGTTTCACCGGGATCCCCTTGACGTCCGGAACGTCCACGCAATTGGTTGTCGATCCGGCGTGATTCATGACGTTCTGTCCCGATGACACAGAGACCGCCTAGTTCCTTGACGCCTTTACCCAACTTGATGTCGGTACCACGACCGGCCATGTTGGTGGCGATCGTGACGGCTCCGGGTTGACCGGCTCCGATGATGATTTCCGCTTCCCGGAAATGATTTTTGGCATTCAAGACTTGATGCGGAATGTTTTCTTGACGCAGCATATTCGAAAGCAGTTCGGATGTTTCCACGGCCACGGTACCGACCAGGATCGGCTGCCCCTTGGCATGACGCTCTTTGATGTCGCCGACGACTGCCCTGAATTTACTCTTCAAGGATGGGTACAACAAATCCGGATAGTCATGACGGACGATCGGTCTGTTTGTAGGGATCGCGATGACGTTCATGTTATAGATTTCCCGGAACTCTTCTTCTTCCGTTTTCGCCGTACCGGTCATACCGGACAGTTTTTTGTACATACGGAAATAATTCTGGAAAGTGATGGTGGCCATCGTTTTCGATTCATTTTCGATTTCGACGTTCTCTTTCGCTTCGATGGCTTGGTGAAGTCCGTCCGAGTAACGGCGGCCTTCCATGATCCGGCCCGTAAATTGGTCAACGATTTTTACTTTTCCGTCTTCCACTACGTAATCGATATCGACAAGCATGATGTAGTTCGCGCGCAAAGCTTGATCCAAATGGTGCACCAAACGCGTGTTATCCACATCGTACAAGTTCGGCAGATGGAATGTTTTTTCAGCTTTCTCGATGCCGTCGTCCGTCAACGCGATCGATTTGGATGTCAAATCGATCGTATAGTCTTCATTCTCCTTCAAACCTTTGATGAAGAAATCGGCTCGGTTATAGAGCGCTGTCGATTTTTCGGCTTGTCCGGAAATGATCAACGGCGTGCGGGCTTCATCGATCAGGATCGAGTCGACCTCATCGACGACCGCAAAGTTCAACGGGCGTTGCACCATTTGGTTTTTGTAGACGACCATGTTGTCACGCAAATAATCAAAGCCCAATTCATTGTTGGTGCTGTAAGTGATGTCACAGTTATAGGCTTCCCGTTTTTCTTCCGAAGATTTGCCGTTTGTGTTCAAACCTACCGTCAAGCCCAGGAAGCGGTACAATTCACCCATCTCAACAGCATCGCGGCTTGCCAGATACTCGTTGACGGTTACAACGTGAACTCCTTCACCCGATAAGGCATTCAGGTAAACCGGCATCGTCGCAGTCAAGGTTTTACCTTCACCGGTCTTCATTTCGGCGATATTCCCTTTATGCAGGGTGACCCCACCCATAATCTGCACCTTGTAGGGATACAGACCCAGGACGCGTTTTGCGCCTTCGCGGACTACCGCAAAAGCTTCCGGAAGCAGATCATCCAAAGACTCCCCTTTTTGATAGCGTTCTTTGTAGGATTCGGTCAGTTCCCGCAATTCTTCATCATCCAAAGCGGCCATTCGATCCGCGTAGGAGATGACCTTATCCGCTACACCCTCTAAGGAACGCAGCTCTTTCTTATCATTCTCAATGAGTTTCTTTAAAAAGTTGGCCATTCTATATCTCCTCTTGCTGTCTGATTTCATTCCAGCAATCATTTTCACTGGGTATGCATTCGTGTATATGTCGTTTGTTGCTGCTGCAAAAATAATTCTTATATCTCTACTATTCTATCATTACTTTTAATTAATGTGAACTACTCACCACCAACAAAAGCTTGCATTGGTTGCCGATTGATGGTTTTGCGTTAAGAGAAGGACAGGTAAGATAATATGACCCCACCGGCCTAAAAGTTCAAAAAAAGTCCCCCGCCGTTTCTGGGCGGGGGACGTTGTTTTCGGATTAGTCAGTTTCGATCAGACCGAATTTGCCGTCTTTTCGGCGGTATACGATACTTGTACCGTTTGTTTCAGCATCTTCGAAGATAAAGAAGTTGTGTCCAAGCATATTCATCTGCAATACAGCTTCTTCACTGTCCATCGGTTTGAGGGAAAGACGTTTAGTGCGGACGATTTCAAGCGGATTCTCATCGTCTTCCATTTTTTCTTCGATCAGATTCGGCTCGTTACCGATATCAAATCCTCTCTCTCTGGATTTGCGGTGAATCTTCGTCTTGTACTTACGGACTTGGCGTTCAAGTTTGTCCACGACCAAATCGATGCTTCCGTATAGATCACTGGAAGTCTCCTCGGCTCTTAAAACCAGGAAAGGTAGCGGAACCGTAACTTCCACCTTAGCAGATTTTTCGGCTGGGAATGGATATACTTTCAAGTTGACATGCGCTGTTGTTTCAGGCACGTTCCCAAAGTATTTTTCCAGTCTGCCTAATTTTTTCTCGGCATAGCTGCGGATCGGTTCTGTAACCTCAATATTTTCTCCTCGGACATTATACTTAAACATAGCACTCTCTCCTTTCGTCTGACGCATCGTCAGATAAAGACAACCCTCACCTATGGACCACTCATAGGGGGTTTCTTTAACTTCATTATAATGTAAGCGCCTTAACATTTCAATGTTTATGATTGATTATCTTGCGATAGTGACGGAGTGAATCGATCGGAATCCTTGCTTGTACAGGAGAGCTTTCGCGTGATAGAGCGTTCTTCCGGTTGTGTAGACGTCATCAAACAAAATAATTTCCTGCTGAGCATATTTTTCGTACCCGACCAACAACGAAAATGGTTGCGTCGTCAGAAGCCGTTGCTGTCTGTTTTTTTCCGATTGTTTTTCTCCGTCATGCTGATTTCCCAGTAATTGCACGCAGCGGATCCCTGCTTGTTTCAGCATCTCTTCGCATTGGTTGAAGCCCCGTTCCTCGTAGCTGGCATTTGATATTGGCAGCGGGAGGAACAATGCTTTGGGATACGCTCTTTGGAAAGCGCGCAGATCATCCGTGAAGGCAGCGGCAAGACGGTAATCGCCTTGGAATTTGTAGCGCTGCAGCCAGTCCTTTACGACACCCGTATAAGCATAGCAGGCTTGATGAGCAACCGTCAGCTCCGGATAACGACTGCTCCACCTGCGGCAATCCTCGCACAATCTCTGGGAGTCTTGCGGCCGCATGCATCCCGGGCAACAAGTTTGGCCGGCCAAACGCGGCAACTTCTCCTCGCAAGCTCGACAAACTGTTCCACAGTGCTTTTTCCCGAAACCGAAAAGTTCCTGCAGAGTCAAAATTTCGCGGATCTCATTTTGGCAAAACAGACACTGACCCATTCAGCAGCCCCTTTCTTCCCGCCTGCCGGTTCATCGAGCGGATCTGCCGGACCGCTCCCTGGATGGCTTTTGTTTCACCTTCATGGGCAAAACAGACCCAACCTGTCGGAAAATCTTTGTGCCTGCCTACCCTGCCGGCTATCTGCACAAGCGACGCTTCCGTGAAGACCCGATCCTCCGCGCCAAGCACGATGACATCGATGTCCCTGAATGTTACGCCGCGCTCCAATATGGTAGTCGTCATCAGAAAATCATATTCCTCCGCACGCATCCTTTTTACTTTCTCTTCGCGATCAGGATCGCTCGCCGAAACGCAGGTGAACTGCTTGTCCGGAAAAAGCTCCTTCAACCATGCATCCAACGCTTCCATCAGCTGGATATGCGGCAAAAAAAGCAAAAAACGCCGTTGCTGTTGGAACTCCCTTCGGATCAGCGCAAGGAATCGGGACCTCTTTTTGTTGTTGACGGCCTTTCGCCAATTTCCTATCCACAGACACTCCGGTTCAGGCAACGCAAAGCCATGATAACGGGCCGGCAACACCGTAGCTGCCAATCGGCCGCGCTTGATGTCATTTTGCATCAACCTTGAAGGCGTCGCCGTCAAATAGATGAGCGCACTCGCTTTTTTCCTGGATTTTTGTGCCCCAAACTGCAGGCTCGCATCGTTATGGTAAGGGAAAGAGTCGATTTCATCAATGATCAGGAAATCGAATGCTTCCCGGAAACGCAACAACTGATGGGTCGTGGCGATGACGAGCGGCGTATAGCAGTAGCCCTCTTCACTTCCTCCGTACAGCAGGGCCAGCGAGACATCCGGAAATGCCAGTTTGATCCGGGGGGCCAGTTCCAGACATACGTCCACGCGCGGTGAGGCCAGGCAGACTCTCCCGCCTTTGCGCAAGCAGGCTGCAATCCCTTCAAAAATCATCTCGGTCTTTCCGGCACCAGCGACGGCCCAGATCAGGCGTGTCTCTTGAGCCTGGACCGTTTCCACGATTTCTTCCGACGCACGTTGCTGTTCCGATGATAACTGACCCTTCCATTGCAGAATCGGCTCATGGTGCCGTTCGAAAGCATTGGTTTCCGGCAGATGATGGAGCACCGTGCAGCTTTTTATTTTTCCCATGTTCAGGCAACTTAAGCAATAAAAGCAATCCGTTCCGCAGGAGCACGGCGTTGCCTGCATTTTTTTCCGGTCCTGATTCCCGCACCGATTACATGCCAGCTTCCCGTTCACATTGTCCAAACCGGGTCGTTTTTCAGCCAGAGCCAACAGCACATCTTCTACGCTGAGGCACTCGCTCCTCGTCAACTCCCTGCCGTACAATTCCTTCCCGTCCATGCCAGCCTCCCTTTCCCTTCCTCAGATAGCATACGCAAAAAAAGCCGCCGCTCTTCCGCTGAATTTGCGAAGAGTGGCGCCTTTCTGTTTCCGGTCATGGATTTGTTTTTTTGCTGGATGCCGGCTTGATGGTCTGATCCTTGAACGGAAAATCAGCAATCGGGCGATAAACCAGTTTCCCGTCTACCTGCACACTTTCGAACAACGTAAGCGCGGTGACCGGGATCTGTTGAGCCTGCGGCAGCGGCACTTTGCTTAGAACTTCCCACTCCTGCGACAGCACGATTCCCCTACCGAGCGTGAGGTGCGGGATAAAATCCACCTCAGCAACCAACCTGATTTCGCCCCTCGACAAAGACGCATTAAGCTGATCATACAGTCGCCGGAGCTGTATATTTTCTTTTATGCCCATCCAGATGATCCACTTGTTTTTTTTGGAAAAATAACCCAATCCAACCGTTTCGATCTGGAAGGGCGCCTGTTTTTCGGCACAACGGGCCAGCGCAGTCTCGAGCGCATGTTGCTGATTCAAGTCCACTTCTCCAATAAAACGCATCGTCAAATGGAAGTTTTCCGGATCTGTGAATGACCCTTTCAAGCTGGCACGCTTCACTTCTTCCTGAACGGCAACCAGCTGTCCTTTAATGGCTTCAGGCAATCTGATGCCGATAAACACCCTCATGACCGCGACCTCCTCAATCCGTTTCATATGCTGACAGTCAAAAAAAAATCCACGGAATCAAAACCACCCGTGTGAACGGGTGGTTTGCTCTGCGGCTGAAAGCCTTTGTTACTAACCAACCCCTAAAGGGGCTCTGAATGGTTCGCCAATTGTACTACTGCCACGGGCTAGACCTAAAGGTCTGGCTCTTATTTTTTCTTTTTACTCTTACGAACTTCTTCGCCTGTAAATGGATCCGTGTACTCTAATAGGCTTAATTGTTCTGCCACTATATCATCTTGAATTTGGTTGCGTATATATTCTTGAATTGCCTTCTTGTTTCTTCCGACTGTATCGACATAATATCCTGTGCACCAGAATTTGCGATTCCCATAGCGATATTTCAGGTTGGAGTGTCTATCAAATATCATGAGGCTACTTTTACCTTTTAGATAGCCGACAAACGATGAGACACTTATCTTGGGCGGTATGCTTACCAACATGTGTATATGATCCACACAAGCAGTGGCTTCGATTATTTCTACACCTTTTCTTTCGCATAACTGCCTTAGTATGACTCCTATATCTTGTTTTATCTTTCCGTAGATTGCTTGCCTCCGGTATTTGGGCGCAAAAACTATGTGATACTTACAATTCCAAGTGGTATGTGCTAAACTATTTTTGTCTTGAGACATATAAAGAATCCTCCTAAGTCATGAATATTGGTTGGCGAACCAAATATATTCTAGCACTTAGCGAGGATTTTTTAATACACCGCTGGAAGCTCTCCGGAACCATGGGCCTAGCCCATGGTTTTCATTTATCCAAAAAAACAGGAAGGACAGAGCCCCGATGGCTCTTCCTCCCGAATGAATGTATGATTGCCGCAAACATTTGTTGCTTATATTGGATAGCTCAATTCGGTGTCTTCCGTCCAGGTCAGCCCCAGCGCACCTTCACCCAAATGCGTCCCGATGACTGGGCCGAAATAGCTCAATTCGAACCGGATGTCCGGAAACACTTGTTGAAGATGTTCCAACCAAGCTTGCCCTTTTTCGGGAATGTTACCATGGATGACGGTTGCGATAATCGGGTAATCCGCCTTTGAAGCTGCCTGACCCAAAAGTTCTTCGATCCGTCGCAACGCCCTTGCATTCGTTCTGATTTTTTCGAAAACGACTATCTTTTTGTCCGAAAAATGCAAGACCGGTTTGATCTTCATGATGGAACCGATGACAGCCGCCCCGCCCGATAGTCTGCCGCCGCGCTGCAGGTTCATGAGATCGTCCACCATAAAGTAAGCGCAGGAACGTTTTTTCATATGGTCCAATCGTGCAATGATCTGCTCCGGTTCGATACCTGCGGCAGCCAACCTTGCAGCCTCCAAGACAAAGCGGGCCTGCACATAGCAGCTGATTTCCGAATCGAATGGATGGATGTTGAACTCAGGATACTCCCTGCTTAAAGCCGCAGCATTCTGGTATGTGCCGCTGATGCCGCTCGAGAGATGGATGCTGATGATCGCATCATGTTCCTTCGCCAATTCTTCATACAATTGGTGCATGGCACCCACTGCCGGTTGGGAGCTTTTCGGGAAATCCTCAGATGATTTCATCAAGTCATAGAAGTCCTCCGCAACCAAATCTATTTCTTCCTGATACGATTTTGCTCCGATATTCACGACTAACGGCAGCATATGAATATGATGCCGCTGGCGTATTTCAGCCGTCAGATAAGCGGTACTGTCCGTAACTACTGCAATTTTCATGGGAACCCTCAAACTTTCTGCTCGTAATTTAGCTTAGCCACTCTATATTGTCTTTTAGAATTAGTCAACAAACCGCTTGTTACGCAATGCAATCGCTTCAGATGCCACTTCACTGTCCAACAGGCGGATCATTTTGCCTCTGTCGTTATATTCAGCCTCATGTCCACGCCCCAAAAGAATGACCGTATCTCCCGGATCAGCAATGGCGATGGCATGTTGGATGGCTTCCTTGCGGTTTTCGATGTATTCATAGTTATCCTTTTCGATACCGGCGATCATCATCGCGATGATCTGTTCTTGCGGTTCTTTCCCGGTGTCATCCGTCGTCAGGACCACATAATCGGAAAGCTCCGTACCGATACGGGCCATGATCGGGCGTTTTTCATGCTCCCGTTCCCCGGCACCGCCGAAAACGGAAATGATTTTCCCTTGAGTGAACTCGCGCACCACACTCAATACTTTTTCCATTGCATCGGGTGAATGGGCAAAATCGACATAGACGCCGATATCGGTCGCGCCGGGAACGATCTCCAGTCTGCCGGTGACACCAGCCAGTGACGTCACCGCTTTTGTTGCATCCGCCAACGGAATGCCCACAGCATAGACAGCTGCCAGCGCCGCCAACGCATTGGAGACATTATAAAGCCCCACCAGATTCGTCACAACCGGATAGCGTTCCCCATTTACGACCAGATCGAAACGAGTCTGCGTGCGGCTGTATGTGATGTCCGCTGCGAAGAAATCTGCCGTTTCATCTTTCACGCTGTAGGAAATGACTTCCGCCGCCGTAGCGATACGGTAACTGTGGATTGTTTCATCATCCGCATTCAGTACTGCTACTTTCGTCCGTCCGTTTTTGCGCCCATTCCCCAGTTGGGAGAAAAGCAGCTTTTTCGCTTCGGCATAGGCTTCCATCGTGTGATGGAACTCCATATGCTCATGCGTTAGATTCGTCATGATGGCGACATCGAGATCAAGCCCCCATGCCCTGCCCATCTCCAAAGCGATCGAAGACAGCTCCAGAGTGAAATATTCCGTTTCCTTCTCAATCATCAGCTGCAGGGATTTTTGCATCGTGATGCTGTCAGGCGTCGTATTTTTCGTTTTGTGCACTTCGTCGCCGATATGCATTTCGATGGTGCCCATCAATCCGGTTTTTTTGCCCATCGCCTTAAGGATGGCTTCCACCAGGTACGTTACCGTCGTCTTTCCGTTTGTCCCAGTGACGCCGATGACTTTCATCGCCTCACTCGGATAGCCATAAAAGCGATTTGCGAGCAGACTCATCGCTTTACCCGTATCGGGAACATACACCACCGGGACAGTCGTTGCCACTTTTTGGATATCCTTATGGGCAACAATCAGGCCCGCACCATTGGCGATCGCCTTCGCTACATAGTTGTGGCCATCCACTTGCATTCCATCGATGCAGATAAACAGATCCCCCGATTGGATATCGCGGGAATCCTGACTAATTTTTCCAATATTTAAATCGGGATCCAAGCTCCCGATAACTTTTTTCATTTTGAGTACGTCGATTAAATCTGTAGCTTTCACGCAGATCACCTTTCCATCGACCCCTATGGCCGTTTGGTCTATTCCATCTAACAATACCACAAATGGAAATGTTCGGAAAGTCCCTTTCCTTGTTCATGGCCTGTCATTCTAGCGCCCCTGTGGTAAAATGGGAAAGAATAACATATTGGAGGATAAAGGCTATGCTGACAACCTATCACACTATCGCAGAAAGCGGCGTTTCCGAAATCATCATCAAGGGTTCCCGCTTCATCTGCAGCCTCAAACGTGTCCAATCCGAGGACGAGGCCAAAGCATTCATCCAAGCCGTCAAAAAAGAGCATTGGAAAGCGACGCATAACTGTTCCGCGTACCTGATCGGCGATCAGAACGAAATCCAACGCGCCCATGACGACGGCGAGCCTTCCGGAACAGCCGGTGTCCCGATGCTGGAAGTGCTCAAGAAAAATGATTTACGTTACGTCGCTGCCGTCGTCACCCGTTACTTCGGCGGGACAAAATTGGGGGCAGGCGGATTGATCCGTGCCTATAGCCGATCGGTATCGACTGCACTGAAGGACATTGGCATCGTTGTCCGCAGCCTCCAGACTAAAGTCGGCTGCATCGTTTCCTATTCCGCATCCGGAAAATTGGAGAATTATTTGGCCCAATCGCCATACACGCTGATTGAGGCCCAATACACCGATCAGGTTTGTTTCTTGTGCGGCATCCCCACGGAAGACATCAACCATTTCCAGAGCACCGTTACGGATGTCATGAATGGCCGTGTCGCCTTTGAAATCGGTGAGGAGGATTACGTGGAGAGTCCGGTTTCCATCGCTCATGATGAAGCTGATGAAGAGGAAATCGAATAGATCCTGAAAAAACAAATGAACAAGCGCATGATAGCAAGTTTCGCTCTCATGGCTTGTTCATTTGTTTTTTTGGTTCTTTTCCCTCAGAAGGCGATACAAGCTTTTGCGCAATTTGGAGCGGTTACTGTCCAACAAATTGAAAGAGGCGATGAAGAGCACCACGCCGAAAATCAGACCGACTCCCAAAACGATAGTTCCCCAGAAAGAAGAAATCGGGAACAGGATGGCAGTCAAGGAAAAGATGATCGCCAATGCATAGATTACCAAAACGGTCTGACGGTGAGTAAATCCTAACCGCAGCAACCGATGGTGCAGGTGGCTTTTATCCTTCGCACTGATGGAACGCTTGTGCAAAGTCCGACGAAGGACGGCTGCAATCGTGTCCGTCAAGGGAACCCCTAGAATGGCCACCGGTATCAGCAATGATACGAATGTGGCATGTTTCAGGCCATACAAGGACAGCACTGCAATCATAAAGCCTACGAATAATGATCCTGTATCCCCCAAGAAAATGGAAGCAGGATAGAAGTTGAAAGGCAAAAACCCCAACAAACTCGCAACCAAAAGGAATATCATGACGACAGTAGCCACATCCATATAATCGGTGAAGAAGTAGCTGACGAAGCCCATCGTCGAGAGGGAGATGATCGAGGTCCCCGTCGCCAAACCGTCCAGACCGTCCATCAGATTCACCGCATTCGTGATGACCACAATCCACAGCATCATCACCAAGTAACCCGCTTCATGGAATTCGATCGTTCCAAAATAATCCAGCGTCAGACTGTCTATTTTAATGCCCGTAAAGAAATAGAGAATATTCGCCGCGGTAAGGATACCGATCATTTTCTGCCAGGGCCTCAAATCATAAGTGTCATCGATGATACCCGTCAAGAGGATGATCAACGAGCTCAAAAACATGATGCCTGCAAACCCAGAACGGTTACTCAAAGGAACCCCAATGAAAAAGGCGCCCCAATAAGCCACGAATATGGCTACGCCTCCCATCGTCGGCATCTCATTTGCATGCACTTTCGCTTCGGATGGCTTATCCGTCCAACGGAACCGTCTCGCTACCGCACGAAAAAGATAGGTGAACAGCATACTCGCCAGGATCGTCGCACCGAAAAGAAGCATAAAATGTATAAAGAAACTCACCGGACCCCTCCTTTCACCTTTATTGACTTAATCATAGGCGATTCCGGACCTACATGCAAATCAACTCTCAAATCAATCGCAAGAATCCGGCTATTTGTTTCAATCGTCCATTCGGAAGAACCCGTTTGCTTCCGCGTACCGGTTTCCGGTGGTCGTATCGTACTGGATCAGATCATAATCCGCCAACAGGCTTTTCGCCTGCTCGGACAGTCCTTCTCGGCTCGAAACATATTCACCGGCAGCACCATCCACATACAGCGCCTTTTCGAAAGCAGGCACCTGTTCCTGCAACGCCATCAACAGGGCTTCAAAAGCTGTGACGCGGCTGTTGCTCAGTTCCAGCACTTCCGGAAAGAAATAGATGGGGCTGGTGATCCCCAAATCTTTTTTGACTTCTTCTGTGTTGCTGTAGATGAACATAGGCGTTTCATGCATATTTTGGACCGTATTCAGCGCATAAAGTTCCTCCCCGAAAACACTGGGCCAATGATCCCCCCAGAATACGACGATGGTCGGTTCGTCCCACTGCTGGAGAGCGGCCAAAAGTTCCGCCAATGCTTGATCGCTGTACTGAAGATCCTGCAGATAGTTCCGGACCGACTGGCTGGCTATGCCTGTTTCCTCAGCAGAAGGGATGACTGTATATTTGTCTTGGTACGGGGTATGGTTCTGCATCGTCACCAAATGGATAAAATCTTTTTCCTCGCTGGCTTTCAGAATAGCCGTTATTTCAGCGTACGCGGCTGCATCCGAAATATACGGATTGGTATCCAACTTTCCCCTATTCGTCATCGTGTCCTCGTAGAGGAAAGAATCGAATCCCAAAGTCTCATAGTTCTCCAACCGCTTATACATGGTCGTATTGTAGGGATGGATGGCTGTGGTACGGAAGCCGGCTTCTCGCAGACGGGACACAACAGAAGGAAAATCGTCCTGTGAGGACAGGAATTGCGTATACGGCGTGGTGATGTTCGCGGCGAATGGCTCCATCGAAAAGCCCGTCAAAGCCTCAAATTCGATATTGGCGGTTCCGCCGCCATAGCCTTGGGACAACAACTCTCCGCTGTAGCTCGTGTCCATCAAAGCTCTTGTGAACGGAATGGGATCAGTTTGCAGATCCAAGCCCACCAACTCAAGTGGGTCCGCAAAACTTTCATTCATGATATAGATGACATTCGTTTCAGGCAAAGCTACCGTTCTATTTGTATTGATTTCGTCAGCAAGTTGCTGATAGGTTGCTTTCAACTCATCGATTTTTTCCTGCGAATAGTCCCTCGGCAGCTCCATCGGTGCGGCCGAAAGATTGTAGAGGAAGCCGGCCACAAAACCGGTGTTGTAGTAATTCATTTGTTGGCTGTACGGAATCCAATAAGCCGTCCGGTCATAGGCTTTCTTCAGCAGGTTGCCTTCCTGCTGGAACTGGCCGGCATAGCCGAGCGCCATGCTTGTTGTTATCAGAATCAGCACGCGCGATTTCCATCCCAATTTTACGGTTTTCTTGGACTTGGCCTGACGCAAGGAATAAAGCACAAATGCCAGAAACAGCAGGAACACCAGGCTCAATGCCGCCAACGTCCGTCCGTTCAGCATCTCCAAAAGGAAGGTGGCCTCCGTCAGCATCTTCAAGTCGCTCGGATAAACGGGCTCGTTGCGCTGCAGCATCTTCTCATAGGTCGCCATCCCGAGGATTCCTCCCGACAGCACCAGCAAGGCGTTCGCCCAGCGTATGTTCCCTACCAGCGCCCAAATCCATAGACCCAGCGTCACCAATACGCCCGTACTGATCAAGAACTTCTCGGTATGCCAAGCAAATACAAAATTCACGACCAGTCCGGCATCCAAATCATTTTGAGTCCATTGCAGAAAGAGATGGACAACGAATACGGTCGCCAACAAGCTGAAGCAGTGCAAGAGCAGGATATTCCCCCTGCTTTTGCACTGCAGCTTTTGCTTTTCTTTCATCATTTTAAGTCGTTTGCTTATTTTCACTGCAAACCCCCACTATCTGAGCAGATTAGGCTTCTTTCCAAAAACTATCGTAGACTGTTATCGGCAAATGACGTTTATGTTCTGTCTTCGTGTACCAGCCTTCGATGACTTCAGCGTCCTTTTCCGGTATTTCCTTTCCTTCCAGATACGCATCGATCATCTCGTATGTCACGCCCAAAGCTACCTCGTCAGGCAAAGCGGGACGATTTTCTTCCAAGTCCGCTGTCGGTACTTTTTCATAGAGATTTTCCGGCGCACCCAATTCCTGTAATAGTTGGCGGCCTTGACGTTTATTCAAACGCCAAATCGGCAATAAGTCGGCTGCGCCGTCTCCAAATTTTGTGAAGAAACCGGTCACCGATTCTGCCGCATGGTCAGTCCCTAGAACAGCCCCGCTGCTGTCGCCCGCTATCGCGAACTGAACAATCATACGCTGACGTGCTTTGATGTTGCCTTTATTGAAGTCGGTGATGGTAAGGCCGGCTTCTTCAAGCGCATTGAGCGCAGCATCAGCCATTTCTTTGATGTTGACGACCAATTTCTGATCCGGAGAGATGAAGTCAAGTGCAGCTTGGGCATCATGTTCGTCAAATTGAATACCGTACGGAAGGCGCACAGCAATGAACTGGTAACTGTTGTCACCAGTCTCGTCGCGCATTTCCTGGATCGCCAACTGGGCTAATCGCCCCGTCAAAGTGGAGTCTTGGCCTCCGCTGATGCCTAAAACGAAAGACTTCAAAAATGGGTGTGCCGCCAAATAATCTTTCATGAAATCGATGCTGATGCGGATTTCCTCTTTTGGATCGATTACCGGTTTCACTCTTAATGCGGCAATAATTTCTTTTTGTAATGGACGCATACCTATTCCCCCTTAGTTTGATCCGATCGGTTATTTAGTGCTTTCCAATAATGCGGCTTCTTCCTTGATCTGCTTCTTGATGGTTTTGATGGTAGCCATCTTATGATCGTACGTCTTCTGTGACAAGTCGACCGGATAGTCTTCCGGATTCAGGATACGTTTGTATTCATCCCACAAGCCGCTCATCTGCGCTTCCGAGAATGCTTTTACTTCTTGGAGCGACGGCAATTCATATACGAGTTTACCTTCTACGATGATATCCTGCAGAATAGGGCGCGCTTCAAAGTCGGTGATGGTTTTGTTGATGTAAGTGAAGACCGGATGGAACATATACAGTTCCGATTCTTGATCAGGTTGTTCTTCCCAAAGCGCAATGTAGTCTCCTTCCGACTTACCGTCGCGCTTGCGGGTGATCCGCCATACTTGTTTCTTGCCCGGTGTGGAGACTTTTTCGGCATTGCTGGATATTTTCATCGTATCCACCATTTGGCCGTTCTCATCCGCGATCGAGACTAATTTATAGACCGCTCCAAGCGCAGGTTGGTCATAAGCGGTGATCAGTTTGGTGCCGACACCCCAGACATCTATTTTTGCGCCTTGCATCTTCAGGTTCAAGATTGTCAGTTCATCCAGGTCGTTCGATGCGTATATTTTTGCATCGGTAAAGCCTGCCTCATCCAATTGTTGGCGGACTTTTTTTGAAATGTAGGCCATGTCTCCGCTGTCTAGGCGCACGCCGAGGAAATTGATCTTATCGCCCATTTCCTTCGCCACTTTGATGGCATTTGGCACGCCTGATTTCAACGTATCGTAGGTATCCACAAGGAAGACACAATCCTTGTGGGAATGCGCATAAGCCATGAAGGCATCATAATCATTGCGGTAGACCTGCACCATCGAATGCGCATGGGTACCTGAGGCGGGAATACCGAACATTTTAGCAGCCCGGACATTGCTCGTTGCATTGAAGCCGGCGATATAGGCTGCACGGGTGCCCCAAATGGCGGCATCCATTTCTTGCGCTCTTCTGGAACCAAACTCCATCAATGGCTCATCGTTACAGACATAGCGCAGTCGGGCGGCTTTTGTCGCTATCAGCGTCTGGAAATTTACGATATTCAATAAAGCTGTTTCGATCAATTGGCATTCCGCTAATGGACCTTCCACCTGGACGATCGGTTCATTCGCGAATACAAGATCACCCTCCAAGGCGGAACGGATCGTGCCCGAGAAGCGGAAATTTTTCAGATACTCCAAAAAACCTTCCTCGTAACCGACATGTTCACGCAAATAGGCGATGTCGGTGTCCGTAAAGCGCAGGTTCTGAAGGTAGGATACGAAGCGTTCAAGCCCCGCATAGACTGCATAGCCATTATTGAAAGGATATTTCCGGAAGTACAGTTCAAAAATTGCATGTTTTTCGGTAATGCCTTCATCCCAATAAGTCTTCATCATGTTAATTTGGTACAAATCAGTATGCAAAGCTAAACTATCATCGTTATAATCAAAACTCATCCAACTCACTCATTTCATCTTTGATCGTACGCCTCCGCATTCTGTCACGGTACCGCAGAAGGAAGTGCTCTATTTACCTATTGTAACGCAATTCCCTTTACATTTCCGCTTTTTTGTCCAAAATCCATCAGATTGATTATAGTGATCGGCCCGCATTCCGGCAAATACAACTGGCATTTCTGCGTAAACAAAAAACCATCCTGGCGGGCGAAAAAACGCCCGCCAGGATGGTTTTGATGCAATATTAAAACTTTGCTATCCCAAATGATGGCTAGCGGTCCAAGCCTGCCTCTCGGAAAGGATAAAGGAACCCCTTGTCTCTGCGAGCCAAGGATACTATTCGACTAACCTGCTGACGCAGGAAGTCTCTCAGCATATTGCGCTCTACGATGCTCAGTTGCATGGGACTCTTAGGGATTCATCCCTTAGAGTCCCAGTACAAGGTGACCGTAGGGAACGTTGCGTGGCACGATTTCCTAAATTTCTTTCGAGGCAATGCATGCTTGTACCGCTTTTCTGTTTAATAAATGACTCTGATACCGCGTGCTTCAATTTCTTGCTCGGACAAGATTGCCCGTTCGCTTTCATCGACTCCGCGGGAGGATACTTTATCGAACAAAATTTTGACGGTCTGCAGCATGATCTTCAGATCCAGTATCAAGGAATACTTCTTGATGTAGATCAGATCGAAGTTCAGCTTGCTGTTGAAATCGGAAGCGTATTTCCCATAAACTTGCGCATATCCGGTAATTCCGGCACGTACGTTGTGGCGCAGATAATAATGCGGGTTCAGTTCCTTGAATTGATCCACGAAGAAGGGACGCTCCGGACGGGGACCGACCAAAGACATATCGCCCAGCAACACATTGAACAACTGCGGCAGCTCATCGATGCGCAGGGAGCGCAGATATTTGCCGACTTTCGTTACGCGCACATCATTGCTTGTTGCCAAAACCGGGCCTGACTCTTTCTCGGCGGTCACACCCATGCTGCGGAACTTCAGAATTTCGAATTCTTTGCCATCTTTGGTGATGCGTGTCTGCTTGTAGAACACGGGACCCTCTGAGCTTCTCTTCACCAAGATGGCCGTAACGGCCATGATCGGCGAGGTGATGACGATGCCGATGAGCGCAACCGTGATATCGATGATCCGTTTCATCAGACCATCTTCTGCCGAGATACGGAATGGCGAAACTTCGATGATGCTCTCATCCTCGATATTCATCATATTCGGATTGACCATGATCAGGTTCTCAAAACTGGTATTCAGGAACATTTTTTTCTCTCTGCTCGTCAACAGATCATATATCTTCAGTTTTTCGGATTCTTCGATCTGACTCGCTAAGTAGACGATGTCGATTTCTTCCAGATGCCGCAGGATATTTTCGTAATAATCCGACAGCACGACATGCGTCACCACATGGCGGATGCTTTTTGTATTGGTGAAGTTATCGACTGCCGCAAATACTTCCTTTTCCATCCCGACGATCATGACCCGTTTGCTTCCGCTCATGCGTTGGTACATTTTGAACACCATGACGCGGAACAGGAACAGCACGATTGTTCCCACAAAAAAGTTGATCAGAATGACTGACCGCGGGAATGCCAACCAGCGCCCGGCAAAAGTCAGCGCCATAATGATCAACGAAAGGACAAACTGCCCGATGACCGTGATGAACAAGAAGTCACTGATCGATTTGTTATAAAAGATATACGTACCGAACAGGATATTGACGATGATGAAGATCACCGAGACGTAGGCAATGCTTCCCTGAAAGGCATCGAAGTTTACCCATGGTATATTGGTTCCGAATTTTAAATAAAAAGATAGCAGCAATGATCCGATGAACAACAGCATATCGATGATGCCGATGATAATTTTGCGGGCTTTATTCCATTCACCTGTTTGATTCACGCTTAATCTCCTCCTCCTTAGACTTGCTTGATATGAATGCATTCATTTTATCATAGTTTATTCTTTTGCGATATGAAAGTTTGGTCAAGCAATTCCCCTCCATTCGCCTGTGAGCGTATGATTAAGGGGGGATTATCAAACAGCTGAAAAAGAACGTCCCCATCAGCTTCTATTGCCTGATGAGGACGTTCCGGAGCGGATCAGCTGTCGACAAACACTAATACCGGTTGTTTATTTTAATAGGTCTTTCAATTCTTCATGTGTCGCTTGCCCTTCAGCTTGCTCTTTCATGACGCGGATCGATGTAGGCAATCCGAACAGACGGATAAAGCCGGCTGCGTCGGTATGGTTGTATACATCGTCGCTTTCGAAGGTCGCAAAGCTTTCGCTGTACAACGATTTCGCGCTGACTACGCCAGCATCGGTGATGTTGCCTTTATAAAGTTTCATTTTTACGAAGCCTTCAACATTCTGTTGGGTTTCGTCCACAAACGCGCCCAACGCTTTGCGCAATGGCGTGTACCACAAGCCGTTGTAAACAAGCTCCGCATATTTGTTGGCCAGCAATTGTTTGTATTGGTAAGTATCTTTGTCCAAGCAAAGTTGTTCCAGTTTGTCATGGGCATGGTACAGCACAGTTCCGGCTGGCGTTTCATAAACGCCTCTTGATTTCATGCCTACCAAGCGGTTCTCCACGATATCGATGATGCCGACGCCGTTCGCGCCTGCAATCACGTTCAATTTTTCGATCATGGTGATGCCATCCATTGCTTCACCGTTCAGGCTGACAGGGATGCCTTTTTTGAATTCCAACGTGACATAGGTCGCTTCGTCCGGAGCTTTCTCAGGCGTGACGCACATCTCCAGGATCTTATCGTAGTCAGGCTCGTTGGCTGTCATTTCCAGATCAAGGCCCTCATGGGACAGATGCCACAAGTTTTTATCTTTTGAGTAGTTTGTTTCCAACGTAATCGGAAGCGGCACGTTATGTGCAGCAGCATACGCAAATTCATCTTCTCTGGAAGTCAGTTCCCATTCTCTCCAAGGGGCGATGATCGTGATGTTCGGATCGAATTCTCTGATGCCGACTTCAAAACGGACTTGGTCGTTCCCTTTCCCTGTTGCACCGTGAACGATTGCATCAGCATTTTCCAAGTGCGCGATCTCTACCATTCTTTTGGCAATGATCGGACGGGCGAAAGAAGTCCCCAATAAATATTGTCCTTCGTACTTAGCGCCTGCTTGCAATGTCGGCCAAATGAATTCTTCTACGAATTCTTTCTTCAAGTCTGCAACATACAACTTCGACGCGCCACAGTTGATCGCTTTTTCTTCCAATCGGCTGTAGTCATCACCTTGTCCTACGTCTCCTACTACGGCGATTACTTCACAGTTGTTGTAATTCTCTTTTAGCCAAGGGATGATGACGGACGTATCCAATCCACCTGAGTAAGCCAAAACCACTTTTTTGATTGATTCCTTTGCTGCCATGCTTTTACCTCCTTATACAGATTTCAATATCCGTTGCTTTTATGCATGAACTGATATCTACATTTTCGTTTATTCAACAATATGCATTATAGCATATCTGCCATGAAAATCATCCCATTTTTTTACATTATTCTCATTTATCTGCCATACTGTTTTCATTATGCGCGCTATGTGTTCGGAACTGCAAAAAAAGAGAACAGAAAGGAGTTCCCCGTCTGTTCTCTCAATGGATGTTTCAATTTATTTTGCGACTGCTTGTGTCTTATCTTGTTTCCAAAAACCTAACATCAATGCTGAAACGGCTGTACCGATCAACAATGCCAGCAAGAACATCAACGGGCGGTTAGCCAATGTGATCACGAACAAGCCACCATGTGGTGCAGGGATCGAAACGGCCCATAGCTGCGTCAAACCACCCGCAATCGCTGAACCAACGATGGATGAACCGATAACGCGCATCGGATCTGCTGCAGCGAACGGAATCGCACCTTCAGTGATGAAGGATAGACCCAACAGGATGTTGGAAAGTCCGGATTTTTGTTCGATATCCGTAAATTTGTTTTTGAAAAGCAAGGTTGCGATACCGATAGCCAATGGAGGAATCATCCCGCCGGCCATTACAGCCGCCATCAAGCTGCCATCCTGAGTGTCTGTGAAGACACCGATCGAGAAGGCATAGGCTGCTTTGTTGAATGGGCCACCCATGTCGATTGCCATCATGCCGCCAAGAACAGCACCCAACAGCACGGCATTACCGGTACCCAAGTTTTCCAGGAAGGTGATCATAGCTGTATTGATTGTGGAGAAAACAGGACCTACCAAGAAATACATCAACAAGCCAGTGATCAATAGACCGAACACAGGGTACAAGAGAATTGTCTTCATGCCATCCAATGTGCGCGGCAAACCTTTAAAGGCTTTCTTCAGATAGACCATGATGTAACCGGCCATGAAACCAGCAATCAGACCACCCAAGAAACCAGCATTTGCTTGCACAGCCAAGTAACCGCCTGCCATACCCGGAAGCAATCCCGGACGATCCGCGATACTCTGTGCGATGTAACCGGCCAAAATCGGAATCAGGAAGCTGAATGCCGCTCCACCGATTGCCATGAAGGAGATGAACAACTCACTGTCAGCACCGAATGACGTTTCGAACAGGAAGGAAATCGCAATCAGGATACCGCCGCCGACAACAAACGGCAACATGTGTGAAATACCGTTCATCAAGTCTTTGTAGACTTTTCCGATGATGGATTGTTTTTCGTCGCTTTCGCTGGCTGAGAAGGTATCGCCTTCAACATTCAGGATCGGCGCTTCTTGACGCATTGCTTTTGTGATCAGTTCTTCAGCTTTGTTGATGCCATCGCTTACCGGTCTTTGCAAAACGTGCTTGCCGTTGAATCGCGCCATTTCAACTTTTTTGTCAGCTGCCACGATGACGCCATCGGCACGGCGAATTTCGTCTGCAGTCAATGGGTTCTTGACGCCGTCCGAGCCGTTCGTTTCTACGCGGATATCGACGCCCATTTTTTCAGCCATTTGCTTCAATGAATCTTCGGCCATATACGTGTGGGCGATCCCTGTAGGGCAAGCCGTTACTGCAATGACGAAAGGTCTCTTGGTTTCGGTTGCCGCTACTGGAGCTGCCTTCGCTGCTGCTTCGGCTTGCTCTTTGGCTTCACGTTCAGCTTCTGCAGCTGCAATCAAAGTCTGCACTTCTTCTGGAGTCTGAGCTTTTTTCAATGATGCAGTGAAGTCAGGATTGATGAGTAGACGGGATAATGACGCCAAAACTTCCAAGTGAACATTATTTGCGCCTTCCGGAGCTGCGATCATGAAGAACAGATTTGCAGGTTGACCATCCAATGAAGCATAGTCGACACCGGCTGCACTTTTTGCAAAAACGACAGCTGGCTTGATGACCGCTTTGTTTTTGGCATGCGGCATTGCGATTCCGTCGCCCAAACCAGTTGAAGTTTGTGATTCGCGCTTCATGATGCCTTCTTTGTAAACCGCAACGTCATTGATGATGCCGTTAGCGGAAAGACTAGCGATCATTTCATCGATGACGCCCTCTTTGGTCGTTCCTTGCAAATCCATAATCATCAATTCTTTTAGTAAGATATCATTGATTTTCATATTAATAAGTTCTCCTCCCTATAGCTGACTGATAGTGACTTGTTTGACTAGAGCATCAATTTCTTCACGTTTGGCTAAATCGTCGGCAAAAGCGGTCGCGCTTCCGCAAGCGATACTGACTTTGAATGATTCCAACGGGTCGTGCGTCTTCGTGTATGTCCCGACAAAACCGGCGATCATTGAATCTCCGGATCCGACTGAATTTTTAAGTATCCCTTTCGGTACAGTCCCATGGTAAACACCTTCCGGAGTGAAAAGGATTGCTCCTTTGGCAGCCATCGAGATGATCGCGTACTGCGCTCCCGCTTCAAGCAGCTTCTTCCCGTACGGGAGGATATCCTCATCGGTTTCGAAAGTAGTTTCGAATAACTCAGCCAACTCGTGATGGTTTGGTTTTACCAATAACGGATGGTACGGCAAGGCATTTTTCAATTCCTCTCCGGTCGTATCGATCAGGAACGTGATGCCTTTGTCCGTCAGTCTGCGGATGATGGTCTGATAATAATCATCCGGCAGGCTTGTAGGTTTGCTTCCTGCCAAGACTACGATGTCGTTTTCCGGGTCAAGCGTATCGAATTGTTTCAGGAATTCCTCGGCAACTGCAGGCTCGATATTCGGGCCCGGACCGTTCATTTCCGTCTCCATCCCTGACTTGATCTTGACATTGATGCGGGTCGCTTCATCCACATGCGTAAAATGTGTTTTGCTGTTTTCCGCTTCCAACCAGTCTTCGATGTATTTCCCGGTGAACCCCCCCAGGAACCCTAAAGCGGTGTTTTCCACTTCCAGTTCATTGAGGATGCGGGAAACATTGATGCCTTTGCCTCCCGGCAGTTTGAAATCCTGTTGGATACGGTTCACTTCACCCAACTGGATAGCGGGTAAATGGACGATGTAATCGATGGATGGATTTAATGTTACTGTATATATCATTATTCAGCCTCCCAAATAGTTGTACTGTCTTTCAGGTTACGTTTGATTTCCGAAGGGACATTGTGGCTGATGATGCCGCAATCCTCAATATCGCAGACCTTCACAAAACTGACTTGTTTGAACTTCGAAGCATCCGCTACGACATAGCTTTGTGCGGCATTCTCGATGGCAATCCGTTTGATTGCCGCTTCTTCGGTGTCCGGCGTCGTGAAGCCGTACTGCTTATCGATGCCGTTGATGCCGAGAAAAGCTTTGCTGAAACGGTAATTCCTCATTTGCATTTGGCTGACCGGTCCAATGACTGCTTTTGTCTCCATCTTGATTTTGCCGCCGATAAGAATCGTCTCAAGTTGCAGATCCGATAATAAACTGGCATGCGGGACGCCGTTTGTGACGATCAGGATGCTCTTGCCTTTCAGGAAGGGAATCATCTCATAGGTGGTCGATCCGGCATCCAAAAAGATGATATCTTCATCACTCACCAGTTGGGCTGCTTTTTCAGCGATGCGTTGTTTATCCTGAACGTTTTTGGATGTTTTATCTTCCATCCTGTCTTCAGCGGAAACAGTATAGTTTCTCTTTGCTCCGCCATGGACACGAATCAGGAAACCGGCCTCTTCAAGAGCGCTCAAATCCCGCCTTATCGTTGATTCGGAACTGCCCGTCTGGTCAACAAGGTCCTGCAGTTTGACGATATTGTCTTTGGCTAAAGTGTCTAGAATGATTTTATGCCGCTCTTCTGTAAGCACTTTCCATCACCTCTCGAACAAAAATATACCACCAACGCGCAAATAAATCAACCATTTTCCTTCAAAAACATCAACTTTCATTCAAAAGCATCCAGACTGGGATGCACTGAACTTATTTGGATATGTTTTCATCAATAAATTGGATGATTATAGATTCATTTCGATATAAAAATAAATACGGCCGTCAATTCTGTTTGAATTGACGGCCGTACTTATTTTTTTGTTGCTGAATTTGATGCCTTGAAAATTTTCCGTTATCCTCTTAGTACTCGATTTCTAGAGCGGGATTCATGTTATCCTGTTTTAGTCGAACTCTGAATTGCAGAGGGTTCCGCCTAAGTTGATAACCACACACGGCCAAAAAACGTCCGCTTTGTGGTTATCCTCTTAGTGCTCACCCTCTAAACGCAATTCATCGTATCCTTTAGTTGAGTTCTGATTCGCAGATACCGCTCCCGTTTCGCAAACAGTTGTTGTCCACAAAAGAGGTGGACAGCAACTGTTCACTCCAACGTCCGGGTATCTAAACGCGAATCATCACATCCTGTTTTAGTTGAACTCTGAATCCCAGAAATCTCCGCCTAAGCTGAAATACCCACCTCGACCAAAACCGGGTCGTGGTGGGTATTTCCTCTTAGTGCTCGATTTCTAGAGTGGGATTCATCGTATCCTGATTACATCATGCCCATGCTTGGGTCCATGGCTGGGGCTGTGGCTGGTGCAGGATGGTCGGCTACGATCGCTTCTGTCGATAGGATCAGGGCAGCTACGCTGGCTGCGTTTTGTAAAGCGGAACGTGTCACTTTCGTAGGATCGACGATTCCTGCTTCGATCATGTTTACCCATTCGTCAGTTGCGGCGTTATAACCCATGCCAACTTCAAGGCCTTTGATCTTATCGGCTACAACGGAGCCTTCTTTTCCTGCATTTTCAGCGATTTGTCTCACTGGCTCTTCTAATGAACGGGCCACGATGCGCGCGCCTGTCGCTTCGTCGCCTGTCAGTTCCAACGCTTCAACGCGTTTTTGAACATTGATCAAGGCTGTACCACCACCGGATACGATACCTTCTTCAACAGCGGCGCGGGTTGCATTCAAAGCATCTTCGATACGCAGTTTGCGTTCTTTCAATTCAGTTTCGGTAGCAGCACCGACTTTGATGACGCCTACGCCACCGGATAATTTTGCAAGACGTTCCTGTAATTTTTCACGGTCAAACTCTGAAGTTGTCTCAGCTGATTGTGCACGGATGACCGCGACACGCTGTTCGATGGCTGCTTTTTCGCCGGCTCCTTCAACGATGGTTGTGGAATCTTTGGTTACGACAACTTTACCTGCACGACCCAAATGTTCTACGGTGGTATCCTTCAATTCCAAGCCTAGATCCTCAGCAATGACCGTACCACCTGTCAGGATTGCGATGTCCTGCAGCATTTCTTTACGGCGGTCACCGAAACCAGGTGCTTTGACTGCCGCTACATTGAATGTTCCGCGCAATTTGTTCAATACTAATGTAGGCAACGCTTCGCCGTCAACATCATCAGCAACGATCAACAACGGGCGTCCTTGTTGCAGGATCTGTTCCAATAAAGGCAAGATGTCTTGGATATTGGACAATTTGCGATCCGTAATCAGGATATAAGGTGCTTCCAATTCTGCTTCCATCTTGTCGTTGTTGGTGACCATGTATTGCGATAGGTAACCGCGGTCGAATTGCATCCCTTCAACAACATCCAACTCGGTTTCGATCCCTTTTGATTCTTCGATAGTGATGACTCCGTCGTTGCCGACTTTCTCCATCGCTTCCGCAATCAATTCGCCGATTTCTTTCGATCCGGATGATACGGCAGCTACCTGTGCGATCGATTCTTTTGAATTTACAGTTTGGGAAATTTCTGCCAAGCCTTTTACGGCTGCTTGTGTAGCCAATTCGATACCGCGACGGATACCTACCGGATTTGCGCCTGCTGTAACGTTCTTCAAACCTTCACGAACGATCGCTTGTGTCAAAACAGTAGCAGTCGTTGTACCGTCACCGGCAATGTCGTTTGTTTTGGAAGCAACTTCGGAAACCAATTTCGCTCCCATGTTTTCGAAACGGTCTTCCAATTCGATTTCTTTGGCGATTGTCACACCGTCATTCGTGATCAACGGAGAACCGTACGCTTTTTCTAAAACAACGTTGCGGCCTTTAGGTCCTAAAGTCACTTTTACGGTATCTGCTAAGATATCCACACCACGAAGCATTGCTGCTCTTGCGTCTTCTGAAAATTTAATGTCTTTTGCCATTTATCGATTCACCTCATGAATTATATTTTTAGTCCAGAATTGCTACGATGTCGCTTTCTTTGATCACTAAGTATTCTGTTCCCGCGTATTTAACTTCTGTGCCTGCATATTTTTCGAAAAGGACAGTATCCCCTGCCTTAACGGTCATTTCGATGGTTACGCCGTTATCCGTCACGCGTCCCGCGCCCACAGCAATAACGGTGCCGGTTTGGGATTTTTCTTTAGCGGATGACGGTAATACGATGCCGCCTACAGATTTTTCCTCTTCTTTGGCAACTTCTACAATAACACGGTTTCCTAATGGTTTTAACAAGATGATCCCTCCAAAAATAAGTTCATTTTAGCACTCATCAACTTAGAGTGCTAAGTTACATTTCTATATTAATCAATCTCCAATTAATTTGCAAGAGGGAAGCCGATTTTTTCTGATTCTATTTTTTTGCGCTACTATGCTATACTGTTTATCAAGTGTAAAACGTCAGTTCTCTCAGAAAGGTACTATATATGAATAAAAAAATACGTCCCAGATTAACGTTGGCCATTCAGATCATCCTCATCTATCTCGCTTCTCAGCTTCTGCCGGTTTTCATGCTTTTTATCATTCCGGAAGCAGATCGCATCGCGGCTGCCATGAATCTCTCGCTATTCTTCGCTTTCCTCGGAACTGCCCTTATGGTAGCATGGAATAGCAGAAAAAAATGGACACCACAAAACAGTCTTACGGATCAATCGGCTGCCCCAATCGGCAAAACGCTCGCGACCGGATTCTTCGGTTTCATCGGAGCAATCCTGATTCAGATAATCGCAATGAATGTGGAGTATCTTGTGTTCAGGATGCCCGTCATTTCCGAAAATACGGAAGTGTTGCTGGACTTGACAAACCGCTACCCGTTCTTTATTTTTAACATTATCATCTTTGCGCCTGTGATGGAAGAATTTGTATTCCGTAAAGCGATTGTCACACATCTGGTCGACGCAATCGGGATGGTCGGAGCTGCCACTATCAGCGCTTTGCTTTTTGCTTTTGCGCATAATGATGGGCACTATTTGGTTTACGGCTCTCTGGGACTATGGTTTTCTTTCCTTTATTACAGGACAAGAAACATAGCCACTCCGATGATTGCGCATGCGTTGATGAATGCCATGTCCGCTTTGCCGGTCCTGTCCCAACTCATTTCGTAAGGCACGTGAAGTCCGCTATTTAGGAAAAAGAAAGGAATAACATGACTTTAAAAAATCTATTAATTCAAGTAATCATCCGCTTCGTTTTCGCAATCCTCTTCATCTCGCTGGCAGTCGATGCCGTGAATACGGCAGGCTGGGGCTTCATGGCCTTCATCAGTGTGCTGTTCGCAACAAGCGATGTCGTGAAAGGCGTACGCATGTTCAATGCCTACCTGAAGATCAAAGACAGCATCGATAAAAACTAAGAAAAGCTGAACGGATTCGTTCAGCTCTGAATATGGAAAAAGAAGGATGAGGCCGCCTCATCCTTCTTTTTGCGTTTTCTTATCATCCGCTATCGGCTTTTTTCAACCGATATCATTGTCCAGGAAATAGATCAATGTCTGCAACTCATTCGTCAAGTCCACATTCTGAACCCGGACATTTTCCGGAACGGAAAGACGGATCGGGGTAAAGTTCATGATGCCGCGAACGCCCGCCTCGGTCAAACGGTTGGTGGCATCTTGCGCCACTTCTTGGGGAACAGTCAGAATGGCTACATCAATCTGTTGGATGCGTAATTGCTCCACCATATCCGACATCGGGTACACCGGTACACCGCTAAGGATTTTGCCGACAATGTCTTCATTGACATCAAATGCGGCACTGATGCGCACATTATTGCTTACATGGAAATTGTAGTTCAACAAGGCATGACCCAAATTACCCACACCGATCAAAGCAACATTCGTCAGACGGTCCTGGTTCAGGGTTTTGCTGAAGAAATCCAACAAATACTCGACATCATAGCCATAACCTCTTTTACCTAGTGCGCCAAAATATGAAAAATCCCTGCGGATAGTTGCACTGTCCACTTTTACTGCTTCACTCAATTCAGTGGATGAAACACGTTTTTTACCAGCGTTGTGCAAAAAGCGCAAATAGCGGTGGTAAATCGGCAACCTCCTTGCCGTGGCTTTTGGAATATCATTCGTCGACATTATTTCTCCTCTTCTTTCCTCATTCATTTCGTACCTCATATTGTTTGTGCGATTCGGACAAACTTAAAAAAAAGTATGTTCCCATACTTAAGCTCTCATTTCATACTGACTATTATATCATCTGATTGTGAAAAATCTACTAATTTGTTCGAAACTGGACTTGATTGTGAAGCCTTTTTTGAACGATATGTGAAACACAATACTAATCGTAAGCGGAGTCACCGTTATTTTTCACATGTCCAAACTCGTGAATATAGCCATAACTTTGCTTGTCCCTACCGAATCAGTACTTGCTGTGATAAAATGGAAAGGATAAATGCCAGCATTTGCTTAGAAAGAGGACACTACACATGATTTTACTGCAAGGACAAAATTTGGCGCGCCTTTTTGGGGCGACCGTCTTATTCGACAATATTCAAATTACCGTACAAGACCATTCGCGCATTGCGCTTGTCGGCCGAAACGGAGCAGGCAAATCAACCCTGCTGAAGATTTTGGCCGGCATCGAAGCGACGGATGCCGGCTCTGTTTCCAAAAGCAAGGATGTTACGATCGGCTACTTGGATCAGCATAGCGCGGTCGATTCCTCCAACACGATTTGGCAGGAAATGTTGACCATCTTTGCCCCGCTCATCCAATTAAGTAAGGAAGCTGAGCAAGCCGCCGTCGCTTTGGGGGACCCGGACCTGCTCGAGGATGAAGAAGCCTACCAAAAAGCGCTGGAACGCTATGACCATCTTCAGCACACCTTGCATGAAAAGAACGCGTACGGCTATGAATCCGAGATCCGCTCGGTGCTGCACGGGTTCCAGTTCTACGAAGAAGATTACGATCGCCCGATTTCCCAATTATCCGGCGGCCAGAAAACAAGGCTCGCTTTGGCCAAAATCCTGCTGGAGAAGAACGATCTGCTGATTTTGGATGAGCCTACCAACCATCTGGACATCGACACGTTGGCTTGGCTTGAAAATTATCTGATCGGTTACAACGGCTCGCTTTTGATCGTTTCCCATGACCGCTATTTCCTGGATAAAGTCGCCACTGAAGTCTATGAAATCAGCCGCCACAAAATCCAACATTACAAAGGCAACTATTCCTATTATTTGACCGAAAAAGCTGCCCGCCTGGAACAGGAATTGAAAGCATACGAGAAGCAACAGGATGAAATCTCCAAATTGGAGGATTATGTCGCCCGTAATCTGGCGCGCGCCTCCACTACCAAGATGGCACAAAGTCGCCGCAAACGCCTTGAAAAAATGGACCGGATGGACAAGCCGAAAGGTGATGAACGGTCTGCACGCTTCTCCTTCGAGATCGCAAAAGAGAGCGGAAACGTCGTCTTGACCCTTGAAAACGGGGCTGTCGGCTATGCCGATACGATCTTGGCTGACCCGATCAATCTTGATATCCGCAAACAGCAGGCGATCGCGATTGTTGGGCCGAACGGGATCGGTAAGTCCACTTTACTGAAGTCGATCATTTCCGAGATTCCGCTTCTGAAAGGCAGCGTCCAGCTCGGCGCCAATGTGGATCTCGGTTACTATGACCAAGAATTGGGCAACCTTTCCAAAAACAAAAGCGTTCTCGCCGAAATCTGGGATCTTCATCCTACGTTGAACGAAAAAGATGTGCGCAGTATTCTGGGGAGCTTCCTGTTCTCCGGCGCAGATGTCGAGAAAACGATTCCGGCATTGAGCGGCGGCGAAAAAGCACGGCTTTCACTCTGCAAATTGGCATTGGACCAAAAGAACTTCCTAGTCCTCGATGAACCCACGAACCATTTGGACATCGACAGCAAGGAAGTGCTCGAAAATGCCTTAATCGATTATGATGGCACCCTTCTTTTCGTTTCCCACGACCGTTATTTCATCAACCGGATCGCGACGAGCATTGTCGAACTCTCCGCTGAGGGCAGCAAATTGTATCTCGGTGACTACGATTACTATATTGAAAAGAAACAACAGGAAGCGGCTCTGGCAGCTTTGCAGCAGGCCGAAAACGCCATGGAAACAAACACTGCCGTCGAGCCTCTTTCGAAAGCCAAAGGGGATTATGTTTCCTCCAAGGAAAAGCTGAAATTGGAAAGAAAACTGGCACGGCAAGTCGAGGCTTTGGAGAATGAATTGGCGACCGTCGAGGAGGCCATCGCTGCAATCGAACTGCAATTGACGGAACCTGAAGTCTATGGTGATCATGAAAAAGTCCAACAGTTCAACCAGCAGTTGCTCGCACTTCAGGCGCGGCAGGATGAACTGATGCAGGATTGGGAAGAACAGACAACTGCGCTGGAGGAACTGAGCGAATAGTGAAGCCGATAAGCGTTTCCTGTCTTAGTTGAGCAATGCCGGAACTTTTGTTAAGTTGCACTGGAACAAGTACGCACAATATGAATATGGAGGTACGAATATGTTGGAAGCCGTTTTATTTGATATGGATGGTGTCATCATCGATACGGAACCGTTCTTTTTGCGATCAGAAAGTATGTTATTGAAGGAATTTGGAGTGGACACCGAGCTGGAGTACCATTTCCGCTATCAAGGAACGACACATGAGTATATGTGGGAAACAATGAAAAATGAATTTAATCTGGATGCCCCGGTCGGAGAATTGGTGGAGCGGGCGAACGTCATCCGGAACCGCTTGATGGAAGAAGATGGCCTGCAGCCGATACCGGGCGTGATTCCCTTCATTGCACGTCTGCATGAAGCCGGTGTTCCTCTAGCGATCGCCTCCTCCTCTCCGTTGACGGATATCCATAAGGCTGTACAAGCATTGGACATCGAAAAATATTTCAGCTATTTTGTTTCGGGAGAGAGCGTTGCGCACTCCAAGCCCGCACCCGATATCTTCCTGGATGCCGCTGAAAACCTGAAAGCAAACCCGAAAAACTGCGTCGTCATTGAGGACTCCCGAAACGGGGTTGCATCTGCACATGCGGCCGGCTGCAAATGCATCGGTTTCCGCAATCTGGCGTTCCCGCCGCAGGATTTATCTTTGGCAACCGTCATCGTCACCGATTTCTCGGATCTCGATGCTGATTACTGCAAGGCGCTGATCGATTAAAAAGCACAAACGAAGAAGGGGTTGCCTCCAGGAGGCAGCCCCTTCTTCGTTCATTAATATTTTATGCATCCAAAATGATGGCTAGCTTCACAGGTTAGCCCTTTGGAAATTTAGGGCCAAACGAACCCGTTCCGCTTTTCTTTTTATTCTCCCAGCACCAATCCGGGATGTGCATTCAGATCGTATCCGGCAAAATGTTTTTGTCGGTATTCGGTGTAGGCTGCAGCCCCGATCATCGCCGCATTATCCCCGCAAAGCGACAACGGCGGAATGACGACCTCGACTTCGGGAAGCTCCAATGCCATTTTTTCCGATAAAGCTTCACGCAAGCCTCTGTTGGCGGCGACTCCGCCAGCCAGCAGCAGCTGCTTGATGTTCTTTTCCTTGGCTGCGCGCAACGTCTTATGCACCAGAACCTCGACGACACTCGCCTGGAAACTGGCGGCCAAATCATAGGGATTGATGTCATCGCCTTTTTGGCGCGCATTGTGGACGGTATTGATGACAGAACTTTTCAATCCGCTGAAGCTGAAATCGTAATTGTCTTCCTTGATCATAGCACGCGGAAAATGCATCGTTTCCTTACCTTCATGAGCCATTTCATCCATTTTCTTTCCACCAGGATAAGGCAAGCCCAAAATGCGTCCGATTTTGTCGTAAGCTTCCCCCGCGGCATCATCCCGCGTTTCGCCGATGATCTCAAAAGATCCGTCCTTTTCCATATACACCAATTCCGTATGCCCTCCGCTGACGACCAGGGACAGCAATGGGTAGCGCATCGGCGTCACCAACTGGTTCGCATAAATATGGCCGGCCATATGATTGACGGGAATGAGCGGTTTCTGATGCGCAAAAGCCAGAGCTTTCGCCGCACTGACGCCGATCAGCAAAGACCCTACCAAGCCCGGACCATGCGTTACCGCAACAGCATCAATGGCATCGAAAGTGACTTTGGCCTCATTCAGTGCGGCTTCCACGATTTGAGTGATCTGTTCGACATGATGACGGCTCGCCACTTCCGGCACGACCCCGCCAAAGCGCATATGGCTTTTGATCTGGGAAGCGACAACATTCGAAAGGACCATATTTCCGTTTTTCACCACAGCTACACTCGTTTCATCACAACTGCTCTCAATCGCGAGTATCGTCACATCTGTTTCCGTCATCAGCCTTCCGCCTCCTCTTCATTTTCCGATGTCAGCGCCAATTCCATGATGTAGGCATCCTCGATCGGATTCTGGTAATACTCTTTTCTCCGGAATATTTCCGTAAAGCCTATTTTTTTATACAGGTTATAGGCAACTTCGTTAGAGACACGGACTTCAAGCCAAAGACGCTCCATGCCCTTAGTTTGTAGCACAGCAATCATCTCCTGCAACAATTTTGTTCCGATGCCTTTCCCTTGCTGATCAGGCGCTACCGCAAAATTATTGACCGATGCCTCATCGACAACCGCCATGCAGCAAATATAGCCAACCAATTTATTTTCTTCCATGAAGCCTGCATAAAGGGAATGTTTGTCCTTCAATTCAGATAGGAACGAGGAGGCTTTCCAACTGGAATGCCCCTCATTGGCCAGCAATGTAAGTTCGTACAAAGCCTGTGCATGTTGCTCCAACTTGCCTGCGTCCGCCTTCAGGTCGCAGATTTCAAACGTGCGTTGCATGAACATCTTCCTTTTCTTCCAATTGTTTTCCCGCTAAGGGCCATACCATCTCTAAAGCGTCTTCACCATCGCCGTGATAATAGTGCTGCTTGACCCGCTCCGGCAGAAAACCCATTTTCGCGTACAAGGCCTTCGCTCTGTGGTTCGAAATCCGCACTTCCAGGCTGATGCTGGTGGCTCCTTTTTCATCCGCAAAACCTTCCAAAACCCGCAATAACAAAGTCGCCGCCCCGATCTGCTGAAATTCGGGCACAACCGCCACATTAGTGATATGGATATCTTTGCCATCCAATCTGGCACCCAAAAAAGCAATGGGCGAATGCCCTTCATACAACACGTAATACAGCGACTTGGGATTGTGCAGCATATCATTCTCCAATGCCGTCCTTCCCCAAGGGGTCGCGCCATCATAGCTCATCCGCTCGATATAGAGAATATCGGGAATATGCTGTTTCCTGCCGACGATCAATCTGACTGGCAGCTGATTACGCAGCAGATAGGTTTCCTCATCGGAGCGAACGCTCTTTGAAAGGAAGTTAGCCAGAACATCAGCCTGAATTTCCTTGCAAACGGATTTAAATCGATGAATCCACTCTTTCAACGTAGTCTTCCCTCCGATTACTGTGATGCTTTTCTTCCCATTTTTCTTCAGCTTCCGGGTTTTTCAAATAGGCCGGCACAAAGGTGTGTGGATCCTCCGCTATTCCGGATTCCGAAAGTGTAGCCAGAACGCTCGCCCGCGGCAAAGCCTGTGATTCTCCCGTAAACAGCGCGCGTTCCTTGAACAATTCACTGATGCGCTCGCGGTATTTGTTGACATCCTCTCCCACGAACAGATAGGTGCCCTCTTCCGCCAACAAGCGCTGGAACCACTCTTCACTGGCTGTATGTGTGTCGGCAATCCGTTCCACCAGCAAGTTGTCCTCGAACTGATAAACAGCTGTGTAACAGTTGCCCCGGCGCGCGTCAATCAAAGGCACGATTTTGTGCGCTGCCCCTTCACAATTGCCGGCGATGACCTTCAGGCTGGAAATCGGCACTAAAGGAATCGCCAATGTCCATGCCAATGTTTTCGCGATGGTCGCTCCGATCCTGACCCCTGTGTAAGATCCCGGCCCCTTAGCGACTGCGATGCGTTCCAAATCGGCAGGCTTCCATCCGGCAAGTTGCATGACATGGTCCACTGCTGGCATCAATTGGGTACTGTGCTGAAGATTTCCGTTGGTGGTGACCTCTGCGAGCAAGCGTCCATTTTCGCATACAGCCGCGCTCATGGTCTGGTTTGAGGATTCAATGGCTAATATTTTCATCTAGGTAGCCTCCTTTCACTAATTATTCTGCTTATCCATTATAGCATTTAATCAGAGCGTTGAACTACCCCCACCTACGCATTCGCTTAGACGAATGATGCTTCCATCCTCGAGGGCTATTGCTTGATTCTGATATTAGATACGTTAAAATAGGTTATAGAAAGCGCTGCCAATAAGGGCGACATCAAAAGGAGGAGACATCATGGATTCAGGTATGGGCGATAAATTAAAAGGCATGAAGGACAAAGTTGTCGGCAAAATCAAAGAGGAATACGGCGACCTAGTGGATGACCCAGAAAAAGAACTCGAAGGAAAACTCCAGCAAGCACGTGGTGAAGCAGTCGAAAAAGCGGGCGACATCAAAGAAGACATCAGCGAAAAAGTCGATGAGTTAGCCGACAAGGCAAATGATAAAATCGATGAGTGGAAAAAATAAGACTCATTTTTGATGTGAAAAGAAGCCGTCCCAGCAAGCCATAAAGGGTTGTTGGGCGGCTTCTTCTTTTTTTAAGACACTGTCTTTAACAAAATCACTTTGTCGATGCGCGCTTGATCCATTCAGTGGATAAGCTGATTTTCTTGGCAATTTTCCGCGGGTAGGCGATGCGGTCCAGCAACAAGGATACGCCTGTGTTGCCCATCTCGCGCGTATCGACACGGATGGTCGATAACGGCGGATAGACGTATTTGGCGACCTTACTGTCGTTGAATCCGACTACCGAAATTTGATCCGGTACCGCAATATCCGCTTCCTGCAGCGCCCGCAATGCCCCTATGGCAATCGCATCGTTTTCGGCAAACAGGAATGTCGGCAATTGCTCCGGATTATCATGGAGCAGCTGATTCATCATCTCGTATCCCGAAGAAGTGCTGAAACTCCCACTGCGGTGATACTTGTCCCGGTACCAGCCCCGCTTGCGCAGTTCGGCCAGAAACAGCTCCGATCGCAGATCGCGGACCAACATCTCTTTGTCGTTCGTCAGCTCCTTGCCTTCCAAAAAGCCGATTTTGGTATGTTCGCCTCTGTCCATTTCGGCAATGACTTGTTCCATTGCCGATGCAAAATCGACAATGACGCAATCCTGTTTCCACTTGAACTGATCCGAGTCGATGAAGCACAACGGTTTCCCGAAATCCATCAGCCTCTGCACCTGCCGTTCCCCAAACTTTCCGATTGCCACGATGCCGATGACGTCCTTTTCGATATCAAAGTCCACATCATGGAAGACGCGCACGACATCGTACCCTTCGGCTTCGGCGCGTTCTTCGGCCCCTAAACGAATGCCTTGATAGTAGAGGTCATCCAACTCTTCCTCCTGGGTGTACCATTGCAGCAACAGAATTTTTTCCCTGCTTTTCTTTTTTTTCGTTTTGGTGTAATTCAGCTCTTTTGCGGCTGCAAAGATCCGATCTTTCGTTTCTTTTCCGACAGAAAGCGTCTCATCGTGGTTCAGCACGCGCGAAACTGTCGCAGTCGAGACTCCTGCCCTTTCGGCGATATCCTTCATGGTCGCCATTCTACTTCACCTCCATGGTTCTTCTATGCATTTTCATTCTTGATTTTCAAACGTGCTCAAAAAGCGATCGAAGGCAGCTTGTCCTTCAGGTGTTTGCTTATACACCCCAGCATCCTCGATCACGCGCAGGAATTTTTCACCGACTGCCTCATGGATCATTTCCATGATGGATTCTGCTTCGAAAGGTCCTTGCTGCTTCAGTTCTGCGGCCCACTCCCGATGGCAAGATGCCACAGCAGCGGTTTTTCCCAGCAGATAATCGGCTACTTCACCGAGTTCCGTATCCAATCGCGGTGGCAGGATGGCCAGGCCTAGCACTTCGATCAAACCGATATTTTCTTTTTTGATGTGCTGCACATCAGGATGCGGATGGAAGATGCCGTCAGGGAATGCTTCGGTTGTCCGGTTATTCCGCAACACCACATCCAACTCGTAGGCTTCTTCGACACGCCGCGCAATGAGCGTCACCGCGTTATGGCGCATGCCTGTCGTTTCTGATAAGATATCTGCTTGTGGATCGCTGTAGTTTTGCCATGCTTCCATGATGGCGCCTGCTGCTGCGGCGACCTCATTCCGATACTCTGAACGGAGACGAATGACCGAGAGCGGCCAAAAGAGTATTTCCGCTTCGACTTCCGGAAAATCGTCCAACGTCAAGTTCCGGAGAATTTTGGCAGTTTCCATCGGAAAATGGTGGCGCCCGCCTTGGTAATGTTCATGGCTAAGGATGGAACCCCCGACTATCGGCAAACCCGCGTTGGAACCGATGAAATAATGCGGGAAGACCGTCACGATCTCCAACAGGTTCGCAATCGTATCTTCCGTGACGTTCATGGGCACATGCTCTTCGGAAAGGATGATGCAGTGCTCGTTGTAGTAGGAATAAGGCGAATACTGAAAGCCCCAATTTTCCCCAAACAAAGGCAGACGCACAATCCGATGGTTGCTTCTTGCAGCCGCATCGGCTCTCCCTCTGTATCCTTCATTTTCCATACAGATCGGGCAAACAGGATAGTTGCCGCCTTCCGTTTCACGGGCAGCTTCCATCTGTTGGCGCGTTTTCTCAGGTTTGGAAAGGTTTATCGTGATCTCAATCTTACCGTACTTGGAATCGATCGAAAATCGTTTATTTTTTGCGATTTTCCTAGTCTTGATATAGTCATTATCCTGGCTCAAACGATAGAACTCATCGGTTGCCCGCATCGGCGCTTCTTCATAATGCATCCAGAAACGCTTATTCACTTCCGAAGGCAAAGGAGTGACCAGTTCCATGACTTGCGCTTCCAAGATTTCGATTTCTTCGGGAACATCAGCAATCAGATGTTTTTTAATCGCGTAGGCGATCATCCGATCCAATGAGTCCAGTAACTCGGGCAAAGGAATGGAAGGTATTTTTTGAACATCATAAGCGTCTATCCTTAACAGCCCCAATAGTTGGTTGATGGCGTATCGCTCATCCAAGCTATGGATGCGATGGGCCGCAATGCCTTTACTGACAAAATCCCGTATGACTTGATCGATGCTGCTATCTTGCAAATTTACCCCTCATTCCTCTGTTGTTGTAGGTTTAATTATAGCATATGCGCTCCGGTAAATTTTACTGCTATCTTAACTTTTTATTTACCGATTCCTCTACGCTTACTATTTGACAGCATGATTTCCTCGTGTTATCATTACTTCGAATTCGAGACATTATGATTACTGAACCCAAAATCAATCAAAAGGAGCGTCTTTAATAATGAAGAAAACCGCAGGAATCCATCATATCACAGCCATCGTGGGTCACCCGCAAGAGAACGTCGATTTTTATGCCGGCGTGCTCGGAATGCGCATGATCAAACAGACCGTCAACTTCGACGATCCGGAAACGTATCATCTTTACTTCGGCAACGCGGACGGCGATCCCGGGACCGTCATCACCTTCTTCCCGTGGGCCAATTCCCGCCAAGGCAGCATCGGCGATGGACAGGTCGGCATCACCGCTTATGCAGTTCCCGCTGGATCACTGTCATTCTGGGAAAAACGCCTGTCCGATTACAACGTTCCGTTCGATAAATCGACCCGTTTCGGGGAAACGTATCTGGACTTTGATGATCCCCATGGTCTGCATCTGGAATTGGTGGAACGTGCCGACGGAAAATGTAATCCCTATTCCTTCAACGGTGTCCCTTCAGAACACGCGATCAAAGGCTTTGCGGGAGTTGTCCTGTTGACGGGAGCGCCCGAGGACACTTCGGCTGTCGTCGAAAAGGTAATGGGCTTGGAATGCATCGGGCAGGAAGATGATCTGATGCGTTTCCGTTCCGAAGCTGCTCTCGGCAATACCGTCGACATCAAAATGACCTCCGTCGGCGCCGGTGTCATGGGTGTCGGAACCGTCCATCATATCGCATGGCGCGCCAAAGATGAAGCCGATCATCTCGATTGGCTGAAGCATGTCACCGCCCTTGGACAGCAGGCCACTCCTGTCCGGGACCGCAATTATTTTAAAGCCCTTTACTTCAGGGAAAAAGGCGGCATCCTTTTCGAAATCGCTTCGGACTCGCCGGGATTCGCCATCGATGAGCCCCGCGAAACAATGGGCCAAAAATTGATGCTGCCGCCGCAGTACGAAGACAGACGTGAGGCCTTGACGGCAGGGCTCATCCCGTTCGAAGTCCGCAACGTATAAACAGAGAGGATTGATATTGATGAATCATCAACATATTTTCAAACAAGGGAATCCGGAAAAGCCTTTGTTGCTGTTATTGCATGGCACAGGCGGAACCGAACACGATCTATTCTTCCTCGGAGAGGCGATCGATCCGGACGCTTCTCTGCTGGGCGTGCGCGGAAACGTGACCGAATCCGGCATGAACCGCTATTTCCGCCGTTTGGCAGAAGGCGTATTCGACGAAAATGACCTGGAATACCGCACAAAAGAATTGATTGCGTTCCTGGATGACGCATCCAAGGAGTACGGCTTTGCCCGGAACAACATCGTAGCGATCGGATACTCAAATGGTGCAAATATCGCCGGGAGTATGATATACTCTTTCAAAGATGCGGTCAAAGGGGCCATCCTTCATCATCCGATGGTGCCGTTCCGCAATCGTCAATTGCCTGATCTGCATTCCCTTCCTGTCTTTATCGGTGCGGGCACAAATGATCCGCTTTGCGCACCGGAAGAAAGCACGGAATTGATGGCGACACTAGAAGGAGCCGGCAGTGATGTATCCATTTATTGGGGAAATGCTGGACACTCACTGACGAATGAAGAGGTTGTTGCAGCGAAAGCTTGGTACAACAAACACTTCTGATATCTCCTTCCACATGAGAGGAGAAACATAAATGGAAAAATTATTGAACAGAATCAATGAATTGGCCCGCAAAGCCAAAACGGCGGATGGTCTGACCGAAACCGAAAAAATCGAGCAGCAGCAACTGCGTCAAACTTACATCAAATCGTTCCGCAGTTCTTTTGATGAAATTCTTTTGAATTCAAAAGTTGTCGATCCCAAAGGAAATGACATTACACCTAAGAAATTGGTGGAAGCCCAAAAAGATAAACGCCGGACTGATGTGAAAAACATTTTAGGCGGGAAAAACGTCGTGCACCTGCACCCAGAGGATGCCGATAAAAAGTAAAGCCGAAAAGACAAACAGGACCCACTCTCGCGTTGATGGAGTGGGTCCTGTTTTTTGGTGCGGGATTCATCGTATCCTTTTGTAAACGCGAATCATCACGCTCTAAGTTGAACTCTGAATTGCAGAACGGACGTCCACTTCACACCCAAGTATTAAATCTGAAAAACACAGATTTTATCCTTGGGTGCTCCAGTGATTCCGTTCTAAACGCAATTCATCGTATCCTTTAATATGCTCTTGCTAACCAGACTGTGTGTTTGGCTGGTTTACCGGATACGATGCAGGTTGTTTTTTCGACTGGTGGATTGAAAGGCATGTTGCGGGTCGTGAAACCAGTTTCTTCCTTGATTTTCGCTTCCGTTTCAAGCTCGCCGTCCCATCCTGCCAATACGAAACCAGGCACTTCGCCAGCTGCTCGCTTGGATTCGATATGGGCTTTCAGTTCATCCAATGTATCGATGTTCGTGTATTCATTGGCTTTGCGGTTTTCGCGGGCTGTTTCCAAGAGACGGACTTGCATGTCATCCAATGCTTTCGGCACGAAGTCCATGATCTCATCCAAGGATACCGCCACTTTGTCGGAAAGGTCACGCATTTTCACCATGACTTGGTTGTTTTCCATATCGCGTGGCCCGAATTCGATGCGCATCGGCACGCCCTTCAGTTCCCACTCGTTGAATTTGAAGCCAGGTGAGTTATCGCTGTCGTCCAAGAGAACGCGGATACCGGCAGCCTTCAAATCCTTTTGCAATACTTCCAGACGTTCCACGATTTCAGGTTTCTTCTTCCATGGGCCAACCGGCATCAAGACAACTTGCTTTGCTGCGACCTTAGGAGGCAAAACCAATCCTTGGTCATCGCCATGAACCATGATCAGCGCACCGATCAAACGTGTGGAGACGCCCCAAGAAGTAGTATGCGCATAAACGTGCTCGTTATCGCGGTTCAAGTATTTGATGTCGAATGCTTCCGCGAATTTCGTGCCCATATAGTGGGAAGTCCCGGCCTGAACCGCTTTTCCGTCTTTCATCATCGCTTCTACGGAGTAGGTATCCACCGCACCTGCGAAACGTTCTGAAGGCGTTTTTTGCCCTTCGTAGACAGGCACTGCCAACAAGCCTTCGATGACTTCTTTGTAGACTTGCAGCATGCGCATGGTGCGACGACGCGCATCTTCTTCATCGGCATGGGCAGTATGTCCTTCTTGCCAAAGGAACTCGGAAGTGCGCAAGAACGGCAAGGTTTTCTTTTCCCAACGGAACACGTTCGCCCATTGGTTGATTTCCATCGGCAGATCGCGGTAAGAATTGATCCAGTCACCGAAAGCCGTACCGATCATCGTTTCCGACGTCGGACGCAATGCCAAGCGTTCTTCCAATTTTTCGCCTGCAGCTTCCGTTACCCATGGCAATTCCGGGCTGAAGCCTTCGATATGGTCTTTTTCTTTTGTGAAGAATGATTCCGGGATCAGCATCGGGAAGTAAGCGTTACGGATGCCTTCCTCTTTGAAACGTGCGTTGAATTCTTCCTGGATATGTTCCCAAATTTCATAGCCGTCCGGTTTGAAGATCATGCAGCCGCGTACAGGTGAATAATCCATCAGATCAGCTTGTTTGATGGTTTGGATATACCATGCCGAAAAATCTTCTTTTTGTAAAGTACTCATGTTTTTCCTCCTGATTTTTAATTTTTTTATTTGATTGCAAAAAAATAAGCATAATCCATCCTTAACAAGGACGAAATATACTTTCTTGATGTATTTCCGCGGTACCACCTTCATTGGCCTTCATTATTTGCGAAAGCCCAACTCAACATCTGGTAACGGCAGAAAACCGGCCATATTTCTATGGCATACTGTCAGGTAGGTTCAACGGATCAGTGGGGGTCCCTCTTCCAGCCTAGGAAAGACTCTCTTTACCCATCATCCATTTACTGTTCCTTACATTCAATCACTAATTATTGTATGAGAAAAGCTCCGAAATAGCAATGCTTTTTTACGGTTCAGACTTCCCTCGCTTGTTGGAAATATTCTTCCTTCAAAATTCCATAATAAGCCATGTCGCAGCTGCGCCCTTTGAAGACTTTGTGTCTGCGCAATATCCCTTCCGATTGCATCCCGATCCGCTTCATCACTTCGCCCGAAGCCGGGTTCAGGATATCATGCATCGCAAAGACTTTTTCCAGTTCCAAAACTTCAAAAGCCAGCGCTGTGATGAGCTTTCCCGCTTCCGTCATATAGCCGTTCCCGCAGTACCCCTTGTTTAAGGTGTAGCCGATTTCCGCGATACGGTCAGTCGGATTCGGACGGATATCGATCGTTCCGATCATCTTTTTGGTGTCTTTCAATACAATTGCATACTTTCCTGCCGGCGCCGCCAGAAAGTAATTCGCGATGGCCTCTTCCGTCATCGCCCGATCACGATGCGTTTCGAAGACAAACCGGGTCGTTTCCTCATCGGAAGCATACTCGAACATATCCGGAGCATCCGCCATCCCGACTGGACGCAGCAAAATCCGTTCACCTTCCAGGGTGCTGTGCTTCATCAATTCCAAGGTTATATCCATATTTAGGGCCTCCTGTGTTTGATCTGTTTCAAAACAATAGACAACAAAGGCGGATCGACCGGATTTGCCAGTCGATCCGCACTTCATCGGAAAATATTATACCATCTTCATCGGATCGACGTACTGATCGAACTCTTCAGCAGTGACATGCCCCATCGCGACAGCCGCCTCTTTCAAGGAAGTGCCGTCCACGAAAGCCTTCTGGGCGATTTTGGCTGCTTTCTCATAGCCAATGTACGGGTTCAATGCAGTCACCAGCATCAAGGAATTGGTCAGGTTATGGTTGATTTTGTCTTGTTCCGCCTTGATTCCGCTCGCACAGTTTTCGTCAAAGCTGATCAGCGCATCCGCTAGCAGGCGGACAGATTGCATGAAACTGTTGACGATAAGCGGCATATAAGTGTTCAGCTGGAAAGACCCTTGCGAAGCCGCAAACCCGATGGCGCTATCGTTGCCCATCACTTGGATGCAGGCCATCGTTACCGCTTCGGATTGCGTCGGATTGACTTTTCCGGGCATGATCGAACTTCCCGGCTCATTCATCGGAATGCTGATTTCGCCGATGCCGCTTCTCGGACCACTCGCCAACCAACGGACATCATTGGCGATTTTGTAGAAATTGGCCGCCAATGCTTTGATTGCCCCGTGCGTGTGCACGAAAGCATCCTTGCTGGTCAGCGCATGGAATTTATTCTCTGCTCCGACGAATGCCTCGCCCGTGCGCTCCGCAACCTTTTCGATCGTTTTTTGGATGAAAACCGGATCGGCATTCAGCCCAGTTCCGACCGCTGTCCCGCCTAAGGCCACTTGCCGCATGTATTTCAAGGAATCCTCGATCATGGACTTGGTTTCCTCCAGCATGACGCGCCATGCGCTGATTTCCTGGCCTAATGTCAATGGCGTCGCATCCTGCAGATGGGTACGGCCCAATTTGACGATCGCTGCATTTTCCTGCTCCAAACGGGTCAGCGTGCCGATCAACTGCTCAATCGCCGGATACAGTTTGTTTTTTATGTAGAGTACGCCGGCGATGTGCATGGCTGCCGGGAATGTGTCATTTGAGCTCTGGCCCTTGTTCACGTGGTCGTTGGGATGGATACCGCCGTCAACAAGTTGGTTGCCCCGGTTCGCCAGCACTTCGTTCACGTTCATATTGGATTGCGTGCCGCTTCCGGTCTGCCATACGGACAACGGAAATTGATCGTCCCACTTGCCTTCAAGCACTTCATCAGCCGCCAGCAGGATGCCTTTTGTAACGGTCTCATCCAACAAGCCGACTTCATGGTTTGATGCCGCGGCAGCCCGCTTGATTTCGACCAATGCATAGATGACTTCCATCGGAATTTTTTCGATTCCGATCTTGAAGTTTTCCAGACTGCGTTGCGTCTGTGCACCCCATAATTTATCCGCTGCTACTTTTACTTCCCCTAATGAGTCATGTTCAATCCGATATTCCATTCATCCCGTTCCTTCCTGTCGGTTCTTCCGTTTTTGGACGTGTTTTTTGTCCTAATATTCCGCTTTCCAGATGGCGGCTTCGACAGCTGCCATCGGGTCCGTTATTTCAATACCATTTACGCCGTCTTCGATGGCTGCTTGGATGACGGCTGCCGCAACCAATTTCGAGGCTTCGCGCAACTGGGAAACCGGCGGCAAAATTGCTGCTCCCGCTTCCTCCAGGTTCTGCAGGGAAGTGATGCCATGCGCGGCAGCAGACAGCATTCTGTCTGTCACTGTCTTGGCTTTTGCGATGACGATCCCGAAACCTAAACCTGGGTACAATAAGGCATTATTCGCTTGACCGATTTTATAATTCACGCCATTGTATGCGATCGGATCGGATGGGCTGCCGGTAACGACCAGCGCTCTCCCCTCGGACCAAGCGATGACATCCGAAGCCTTCGCTTCGCATAATCTGGTCGGATTCGAGATCGGCATGATGGCCGGACGTTCATTGTATGCTGCCATCTTTTCGATGACCGCTTGCGTAAAGGCACCGGTTTGGCCTGATGTACCGATCAATACAGTCGGTTTGACCGCATCGATGATTTCAGCCAAATCGGTCAGTGGTGCAGAAAATTCAGCCGCAGCGCGCGCATATTTTTGCTGGCCTGGCGTCAGGTCCGCCATGTCATCAGTGACCAGACCGTAGCGGTCGACCATGTAGAACTGTTTGCGGGCTTCCTCACTGTCGGCCCCTTGCAGCAGCATCTCCATGAGGATTTGGTCGGAGACGCCGACACCGGCAGTTCCGCCACCGAAAACAAGGATTTTGTGTTCCGTGATCGGCTTATCGGTGATCCGGACCACCGAATCCATGGCAGCTGACATCATCACGCCGGTCCCTTGGATATCATCATTGAACGTACAGATTTTATCGCGGTACTGCTCCAGTATATTGGCGGCATTGTCGCGGCCGAAGTCTTCCCAGTGGAACAACACATCCGGGAACAGCGCAGACGCCTCTTCAACGAACCTTTCGATGAATGGGTAATACGCCTCTCCTGTCACGCGTTTGTGCTTGTTGCCGAGATAGAACGGATCCTCCAACAGCGCTTCGTTGTTTGTGCCCGCATCGATCACAATCGGCAACACCTGTTGCGGATTCAATCCCGAAGCGACGGTGTAGACGGCCAGTTTCCCGATCGAAATCGCGATGCCCTGGATGCCCCAATCGCCGATGCCCAGCACCCCTTCGCCATCCGTGATGACCATCATTTTGATTTCTTCATCCATACCTTTGCTGCCGTTCAGCAAAGCGGTGCGGATAGCTTCCGGACGGTTCACATCCAAGTAGACCGCATCCTGAGGAATTTGGTAATCCCGCGAATAATTCATGACTGTATCGGCGATGGTCGGCGTATAGATGACCGGCAACAACTCCGTAACGTGTTTCCCGATGACATGGTAAAAAAGTACGCGATTCTGGGCGTAGATATTCATCAGATGCTTCTGTTTGGAATAGGCATCTGTCAGTTGGCCCAGTTGCGCATAGACAATCTCTCCCTGTTCTTCCAGTGTACGGACTGCGGTCGGCAAGAGACCTTCCAATCCCAATGTTGCCCGTTCTTCCAAAGTGAATGCAGTTCCTTTATTCAAAAATGGCTGACTCAATAATTCTTTTCCGTTAGTTTTCGACACGTTGACACACTCCTGCTCCATCATTTGTATGTATTTTCAAATCTAGGCTTTCCGCGCTATTTCTGCCTGCTAACGCTAATCTGCCCAAGGTATTTCAATCGTGAGATGCTCATGCAGATCCTTTTGGTAGTCCAGATCGGCTCTACGCTTTTGACGTCTTTCTTCATATCCGCTGTTGATGAATTTTTCCTCCACCGTTTCCGGTACGATTTTCGGAAGGCTGACTTTTTGCCCATTTTCATCAGGAAGCGCCACAAAGGTCAGAAAGCAAGTCGCTGCCAAGTAACGTTCACCCGTCCGAAGGTTCTCCCCGGTTACTTTTGTGAAGATTTCCATGGACGTCTTCCCTGCTCCGGATACAAATGTATCGATGCAGACCGAGTGGCCGGTCGGAAGCGGCTTAATGAAGTTCAATGTGTCCACCGATGCGGTCACATTGGTCGTACGACCGAAACGTTCTCCAGAAATTGCCGCACAATCATCGATCATGCTCATCAGTTTGCCGCCGAACAAAGTACCGTGGTAATTTGAATCGAACGGAAAGACATGGTGTGTCTGAATCACCTTCGTCTGCCTGCAATATCTGATCTCCCGTTCTTGGTTCGCTTCCGTCATATCCGCCTTCATTCCTTTCTTTTTCGTAAACTCATTTTAGCATGCTTCATTTATTTTTAATAGTTCTGCCAACCAAACAATTCTCGTCCTTTTCACGTGTTTTTCACATGTTTTTCCCGTGTACCCCGCTTTCCTTTCAAACAGTGTTGTTGTAAAATTAACTTAGGAAGCGTTTTCTGAATAAAATCAAAAAGGAGCGGGTAGAAATGTTAGCAGAATACAAAAATATTTTGGTTCCCGTTGACGGTTCAGGTCAGTCAGAAGATTCGTTCAAAAAAGCTGTTGCCATTGCCAAACGCAATCACGCCGCGTTGCATCTTATCTACGTCAAGGACACAAGAAATGTTCCTCTTAGCCCTGAATATGAATCCAGATTGACGGAAGCATACAAGGACATGGAATATGAATTCCTCGATGAAATGATGACATTCGCCCTAAATGAAGGGATTGAAGTCAAGAAGTCTGTAACCAACGGCAATCCAATGACGCTCATCGCTGAAGCATTTCCGAAAGAATACAACATCGACCTTATTGTCATCGGAGCGACCGGCAAAGGTGCGATCACTAGGGCTTTTGTTGGATCGGTCTCTAACTATGTGGTCCGTCATGCACCGTGTGATGTTTTGGTTGTCCGTACCTAAAAGTAGCGCACAATTTTTGCAGCCGTACCTCAGAAAACGTAAGAACAGCCCTGTCCAGCTTTCGCTGCACAAGGCTGTTTCCTTTTATGCACTATGCAGTTGGGAACACATTCTTGCATGTATTCGATATCCCGCAGTCGGCTAGATATCATTGATCGTACCGCCCGCTTCTTCCATGTCGATCCAGGCTCCATCAAAAAATTGAATGGCGTACGGCCCTTCGCTGGTGATGTCAAAATAAATCGTGTCTGTGAATGACTCTCCGGGGGCAACTGCATTTAACCAGAAGTGGGTATAGCGTAATGGCAGGGTTTTCCCCTCGCCATCCAGCGCCGAAAAGTAGTTGGGTGCGATATAGGTAGTGATGCTACCATTATTGACATAGTGTATTTCCACTTCCAACAGTTTTTCCCCAAGCGGTTTGAGTGCCTCCAAGGCATCCATTTCCTTGATATCCATTACCGTCACCAGTTCATTTATTCCGGAACCTTCGCTCAAAAAGTTTTGCGCTTCACCCTCATTGACTGTAAAAGCAGGCGGAGTTATCGTTGGCTTCTCATTCGGTAGAAAAGTGATGGTGACATAACTTTCAGGAGCCAAATCATCCAGTTCGATACCGGTATCCCCATAGATGACGGATGTATCCGTCGTGAAGGTAATTTCCGTTTCTACACTAGGACCTTGATAAGGATAATCGAACTCCCACACGTTGTTCGTTTCGCGGTAGTCGACAGCCGTTCCCTCAATGATGGCCGTCACTTGATCATAACCTTCGGCCGCACCTTCTAACGCAAAATAGTTATACTTATCCCCTCGAGTGATCCCGTCCTTTACGCCGCTTGAAAAAGTGATCGTTTTAGCGGCACTTTCCTCAGCCTCGACAGCAACAGAAGATGACTTTTCGCTCACCACAGAATCCAAGGTTGAACTTTCAGTCTCATTTTGGCATGCCGCAAAGACACCGGCACAGAGAACGAACAACAATCCTAACTTTTTTTTCATAGGAATTCTCCTTCCAGCAATCAGCCCGCAATAGGTTGCTGACTTCCGATTCTTATCCTCATTTTATCAAATTAACCTATAAAAAACGAATTCCGGACTTCCCTCAGGACATCCAGCGGAGAAATGGCTATAATGGAAACATACTTTAATCTACTCGATATTTTCCAGCAATAAACTATCCGAAAATCAGAAAGGAGCGGTGCGGATGCGAATCATTAGAGGCTTGCTGTTCACTGGCATAGCAGCGTTGTTGGTCGGATACGGAATAAACCGTAATACTTTGAACGAAAAATTTCCGTTTCTCGAGCAAGTAGTCCAAACGGATGTGGCTGAGAAAATCCAAGTGCTGACAAGCCCGGAAGGCGTCGACCTGCTCATAGCGCCCTTCACCCGACCTGATGAGATCGACTATACCCTAGTGGAAGATAAAATCATGGTTTTTCTGAATGAGCTTCGCTTGGAGCAAGGCTTGCTTCCCCTCGCGAAGAACGAAACGCTTAAAGCGGCAGCCGATTTCCGGGCCATCGAAACCCAGACATCGTTTTCGCACACCAGGCCGGACGGAACCGATTTCTACACGATCATCCTGACCGATGCTTACTGGTATCCCTATCAAACTGTCGGAGAAAATCTGGCAATGGCTACGTATTTCAAGGACGAGGAAGGTATGGCCGAATTTTTGTTCGATGGATGGGTGGACAGCGAAGGCCATTACGCCAATATGATTCATCCCGATTTCCGCGAGGTAGGTATCGGTGTCCATTATGACGGAGAATTTCTGTATGCCGTACAACTGTTTGGGAAGCAAAATCAATAATCGGAATCAATGCAAAAAAAAGCAAGCATCAGGAATATCCTGCATGCTTGCTTTTCATTTGCGCGGCAACGTCCTACTCTCACAAAGGGAAACCCTTCACTACAATCGGCGCTAAGAAGCTTAACTTCTGTGTTCGAGATGGGAACAGGTGTGACCTTCTTGCCATCGTCACCGCACATTTTTAATTAGAGAACGTTGTTCTCTCAAAACTGAATCTACAAAAGTAAAGGGAAGCCGAAAACACCGCTTGAGTTTTCTTCTTTTTAAAAATTGGTTAAGTCCTCGACCGATTAGTATTGGTCCGCTCCATACATCGCTGTACTTCCACTCCCAACCTATCTACCTGATCATCTCTCAGGGGTCTTACTCACTTAAAGTGATGGGAAATCTCATCTTGAGGGGGGCTTCACGCTTAGATGCTTTCAGCGTTTATCCCGTCCACACATAGCTACCCAGCGATGCTCTTGGCAGAACAACTGGTACACCAGCGGTGTGTCCATCCCGGTCCTCTCGTACTAAGGACAGCTCCTCTCAAATTTCCAACGCCCGCGACGGATAGGGACCGAACTGTCTCACGACGTTCTGAACCCAGCTCGCGTACCGCTTTAATGGGCGAACAGCCCAACCCTTGGGACCGACTACAGCCCCAGGATGCGATGAGCCGACATCGAGGTGCCAAACCTCCCCGTCGATGTGAACTCTTGGGGGAGATAAGCCTGTTATCCCCAGGGTAGCTTTTATCCGTTGAGCGATGGCCCTTCCATGCGGAACCACCGGATCACTAAGCCCGACTTTCGTCCCTGCTCGACTTGTAGGTCTCGCAGTCAAGCTCCCTTCTGCCTTTACACTCTACGAATGATTTCCAACCATTCTGAGGGAACCTTTGGGCGCCTCCGTTACATTTTTGGAGGCGACCGCCCCAGTCAAACTGCCCGTCTGACACTGTCTCCCTGCTCGCTAAGAGCAGCGGGTTAGAGTGGTCATATCACAAGGGTAGTATCCCACCGTTGCCTCCTCCGAGACTGGCGTCCCGGTATCTTCGGCTCCTACCTATCCTGTACATGTGATACAAACACGCAATATCAAACTGCAGTAAAGCTCCATGGGGTCTTTCCGTCCTGTCGCGGGTAACCAGCATCTTCACTGGTACTATAATTTCACCGAGTCTCTCGTTGAGACAGTGCCCAAATCGTTACGCCTTTCGTGCGGGTCGGAACTTACCCGACAAGGAATTTCGCTACCTTAGGACCGTTATAGTTACGGCCGCCGTTTACTGGGGCTTCAATTCAAAGCTTCGCTTGCGCTAACCTCTCCTCTTAACCTTCCAGCACCGGGCAGGCGTCAGCCCCTATACGTCATCTTTCGATTTTGCAGAGACCTGTGTTTTTGATAAACAGTCGCTTGGGCCTATTCACTGCGGCTGACCTTGCGGTCAGCACCCCTTCTCCCGAAGTTACGGGGTCATTTTGCCGAGTTCCTTAACGAGAGTTCTCTCGCACACCTTAGGATTCTCTCCTCAACTACCTGTGTCGGTTTGCGGTACGGGCAGTTACTTTCTCACTAGAAGCTTTTCTTGGCAGTGTGACATCAGGAACTTCGCTACTAAATTTCGCTCCCCATCACAGCTTGTCCTTGAGAGAAAAAGCATTTCACTCGTTCTCAGACTTGCTGCTTGGACACACATTTCCGATCGTGTGCATTCCTTAGCCTCCTGCGTCCCTCCATCGCTCAAACAAAAGCAACTGGTACAGGAATATCAACCTGTTGTCCATCGCCTACGCCTATCGGCCTCAGCTTAGGTCCCGACTAACCCTGGGAGGACGAGCCTTCCCCAGGAAACCTTAGTTATTCGGTGGACG